>NZ_CANLZU010000015.1 GCF_947495715.1 uncultured Oceanisphaera sp. | reverse complement strand
TTCCCCCTTAGTTCAGTTGGTAGAACGCCGGACTGTTAATCCGTATGTCGCTGGTTCGAGTCCAGCAGGGGGAGCCATTTTCCTTGTCATTTCAATGCTGCTCGCTCATGATACTCCCCTGAGCAATTGCTCTTCAAGCTGTTCCCTATCTACCCTGATGCCCCGTTTTCATAAGGATAATGACTATGCGGGAAACTCGTCCCTTTGGTCAGGCTCTGCTACTGTCAGGCTCTATTATTATCTTGCTGAGTATTTTGCTGCCCTGGTGGGCCAGCTACCATGCTCTTCAGCTTCAAGAACAACAGACTCATGATCGCCTGACACAGGTTACCACCACGGAGCTATCGGCTTCCCTGCTACCCGGCCTCGCCGAGTTGTCCATAGAGCAACCGCTACCGGCCAGTCACTCTGCATGGTGGTTTGGGCAGATATCAACCCCTCATCAGGAAATCGTCGGCGATACCCGGGTGTTTTATCGACTCGATACCAGGCCGGCCACCACCCAGTGGCTACAGCTGTCCATCCCCCTGACGCTGGTCAACCTGCTTATTTTTGCCGCTCTGCACCGACGCAGACGTAAAGATGAGGAAACCAGAAAGCACTATTTCACGTCTCTGCTGCTCGATCCCGACCTGGGCCATCTCGGTGGTAACGACCCGGTCGAACAGGGAATCATCAGCCTGCACCAGAGTTACCGTCACCAGCTGGAAGATCTGCAACAGCAACTGGGTGTGGCACAACAGCAAAGCTATCAGGACAGCCTGACCAATCTTGGCAACCGCTTTGCCTTTCGTCGTGATCTCGATTTGATGCTTAACGATGAAAACAAGCTGGCTACCGCGACCCTGATGATAGTGCGTGCCAGCGCCTTGCAGAGTATTAATGTTCAACGCGGATTTCAGGCGGGTGATCAGTATCTGCGGGACATCGTCAAACTGGTGCGTAAAGCCATTCTGCCCGAGCTGGGCGCCAGGGGCTATCGTATCAGTGGTACCGATATTGCGGTGTTGGCCAAAGGGCAATGCGAACCGCTGGCGGAACGCCTCGGCACACTATTGAACCAGGAACTGTATCATTATCAGCATGTACACGAACTGGATTGTGCCGCCTATCTCGGCTTCACTCAACTGCTGCCGGGGCAACCCTCGGAGCAGGTATTGATCAGAGCCGATCTGGCACTGGCCCAGTCTCAGGGTCGAGAGCCCAATAGCTGGAGTGTGGTACTCAAACACAACAGTGATGAAGAAATGGGAGAAAGCGAATGGCGTCAGCTGCTGCAGAACATGCTCAACGAAGACAAGATTCTGTTGCAGGTACAACCCGCCCAAATTCGCAAACAGGCCATGCCCGGCTATAACGAAATTTTCACCCGTTTTCCTAATGATCAGGGGGGCACCTACCCGGCCACCACCGTGTTTGCCATGCTGCAGCGGTTGAACATGTCGATGCTGTTCGAACAGAAGATCATCGACATGATTCTGCAACAGATAGAGCACAAGGCACTGCCCAGGCAGCGCTGGGCCATCAACCTGACGCCCGCCAGCCTGCAGCAGAATTCTTTTTTAATCTGGCTGGAACGGGTATTGCTGCGCGACAAGGAAATGAGCGCCAGCCTGGTGTTTGAACTGGATGAACAGGTACTGCAACACCAGCGAGTAACCGGCAAGCGACTGCTGGACATGATTCGTCGTTGTGGTGCCCGCTCGGCGGTCAGCCGCTTCGGCCAGGGTTACGGCTCTTTTCAACTGTTGCGAGAGATAAAGCCCGACTATATCAAGCTGGACGGTCAGCTGGTAAGGCAACTGGAAGCAGACAGCACCAGCCAGCAATTTGTGCGCATGATCGTCGATCTGTCACAGCGCATGGGCTGCCATGTGATTGCCGAAGGCGTAGAAACCGGTGAGCAGAAACAGTTGCTGGAGTCCATGCATATCGATGGTATCCAGGGCTATCTGGTGGCGAGACCCGGAGACTTCGACACCTTCAAGGGGCTGGCGATTTAAAGCGGATCAGTTGGTTGATAAGCTCTCCCAGGTGACGGTAACGCTTGAGCTCGTCCGGGTTGTAGCGTGTCGACATGGTCGCCGGGCTGTGTCGATGTTTAAGATAGCGCATGATCTGCAGGCGATTGAACCCCCCCACCTGATAAACCAGATCCAGCAGCGTTTTTACCTGTTCCGAGTCCAGCCCGCACAGTTCGGCATAGCCGGGTTCGAGCGGGCTGTGAATGCTCAGCTCCACCTGGCTAAGGCTCCCTTCTTCTTGCAGGTATTCCAGCCACTGCTCTACATACATCGGCTTGGTTCCCGCCAACAGCTCGAAAAAGCCCTTGCCGGAGCGACAGCCCGACAACAGCAACACCGCCAGTTGATCGCTGTTGCAGCTAAAATCGACGGCTCCCTGCTCACTCCAGTCAAGCGCCTGAATACGAATTTCAGCCTGACCGCCCTCTAGATCCTGCACCTTGAAAATAAACACATCGCCTCCACTGTTACCCCAAAAAACCATCTTGGCGTAATCTCCACCATCAGTCAAAAGTCAGGCTTCACAGCCCCCGCATATGCGTGTAAGGTCTGCTTCTCTGTTGTATCCCGTTCATTGTAAAGCAAGGAGTCGTCGTCATGCCCAATAAGGAAGTGACCTACAGTATTTCTGAATTGGCCGATGAGTTCGACATCACTCCCCGTACCCTGCGCCATTATGAAGAGCTGGGACTGCTGACACCCAGGCGCAGAGGCAACACCCGTATCTACAGCCATAAAGACCGGTTCAGACTGGCACTGACCATTCGTGGTAAACGACTGGGTTTCAGCCTGGCCGAGATGCGGGAACTGTTTGAACTCTATGATGCCGATCACCGTTCTCGCCCCCAGCTTCATTCCATGGTGGCCATGATCGCCGAAAAACGTGCCAGCCTGCGCCAGCAGCAGGAAGACATAGAAAGGGTGCTCGCCGAGCTGGACGCCGCCGACATCAAGGCTCGGGAAACCCTGGAAAACATGAAGCATCACTGAAAAATAAAAGGCCCGCACTCGGCGGGCCTTTCTGATGTTAGTCGCTCAGGCTGATACTGGCCAGCTTGTCGAAGTAATCGGGAAAAGTCTTGGAGGTACACTTGGGATCCAGGATCACCACCGGGGTATCACTCAGGGCTACCAGCGAGAAACACATGGCAATACGATGATCGTTGTAGGTGGCAATCTCCGCTTCCTGCAGCTTGGCTGTCGGAATGATCACCAGGTAGTCTTCACCCTCTTCCACCTCGACACCCAGCTTGGCCAACTCGGTGGCCATGGCATACAGCCGGTCGGTTTCCTTCACCCGCCAGTTATAGATATTGCGAATGCGGGTGGTGCCTTCGGCAAACAATGCCGTGGTGGCGATGGTCATGGCCGCATCGGGAATATGGTTCATGTCCATGTCCACCGCCTGCAACGGCGCCACATGCTCGGCTTCGATAAAGTCATCACCCCAGGTGATTTTGGCACCCATGGCTTCCAGTACATCGGCAAAACGAATATCG
Organism: uncultured Oceanisphaera sp.; assembly: GCF_947495715.1. Classification (GTDB taxonomy): domain Bacteria; phylum Pseudomonadota; class Gammaproteobacteria; order Enterobacterales; family Aeromonadaceae; genus Oceanimonas; species Oceanimonas sediminis. The sequence goes on along the minus strand of NZ_CANLZU010000015.1, from coordinate 113,901 downwards.
CCCTGAATGCTGTCGCGACCAATACCGGTTACCCGCACCTTGCCCTTGATGGCACCGGCGGCCAGAAAGTAGGAGGCGGATGACGCATCCCCTTCCACCAGAAAGTCACCCGGCGCGATATAGGTCTGATTGCCCTTGATGTAAAACGTCTGGTAATTGTCGTGCTCCAGCTCCACACCGAACTGGCGCATGATATGCAGGGTAATATCGATGTACGGCTTTGACACCAGCTCACCCTTGATATGGATACGGGTATCCCCGGATGCCATGGGTGCCGCCATCAAAAACGCGGTCAGAAATTGACTGGATACCGAGCCGTCGATATGAACGTCGCCGCCCCACATTCCCTTGCCGTTGATAAACACCGGCGGATAGCCGTCATTCTTGAGATAGCTGATATCGGCGCCGGCTTCTCGCAGGGCTTCGACCAGATGGCCGATGGGCCGTTCCCACATGCGTGGCTCGCCGGTGAGGGTAAATTCACCGGTGCCAAGACAGAGCGCGGCGCACAGCGGTCGCATGGCGGTGCCGGCATTACCCAGAAACAATGACACCGGCTCACCGGCACTGAAGGCGCGACCCAGGCCGTGTACCACACACTCGGTTTTGTCTTCCGACAGCTCATACTGCACGCCCAGCGTCTTGAGCGCATCCAGCATGTAACGAATATCGTCACTGTCGAGCAAGTTGGTCAGGCGGGTCGTGCCCTGAGCCTGAGCGGCCAGCAGCAGCGCCCGATTGGATACGGACTTGGAGCCGGGCAGATTCACGCTGCCCTCCACCCGGGCAATAGGAGATAATTTAAGGCTTTCCATATGATTCCTGGAGATACGGGATAAACAAAAACAGAGGCTGTCTAGACGTTAACAGGGCTGATGCATCAGGGCAAGTAAACAAAAGGCCGGCTTGCGCCGGCCTGTTCTCAACCCAGCACCTTGGCCAGTGCGTCCATGCAACGCTGGTTTTCCTGCTCCAGCCCGATGCTGATGCGCAGGCAAGTCGGCAGACCATAACCGGCAATGGGGCGGACGATGACCCCCTCACGCAACAGCGCTTCATATACCGGGGCCGCATCACGTTGCAGATCCAGGGTAATGAAGTTGGCGCGAGACGGCACATAGCGCAGACCACGCTTCTCGAAGAAGGCTTGGTAACGGGCCATCTCGCGCCGGTTCAATTCGACCGCCTCGGACAGATAGACATCATCGCCCAACGCCGCTTCTGCCGCCGCCAGGGCCAGACTGTTGCAGTTGAAGGGTTCACGCACGCGATTCAGTACACCGATAAGCTCGGGATGCGCCACCATGTAACCGACCCGCAGACCCGCCAGACCATAGGCCTTGGAGAAGGTACGCGACACGATAAGGTTGGGGTATTGTGCCAGCCAGTCGATGGACGGATGCCGCTCGTCCTCGGCCACATATTCGGTATAGGCCTCGTCCAGTACCACCAGCACTTGCTTGGGCACCCGAGCCAAAAAGGCGGCCAGTTCGGTCCTGGTCAAAAAGGTACCGGTCGGGTTATTGGGGTTGGTGATGCACACCAGCTTGGTCTGTTCGGTAATGGCTGCGGCCATGGCATCCAGATCATGACCGAAGTCTTTGGCCGGCACCACCACAGCGTCGGCGCCATGAGCCTGAGTGGCCATGGCATACACGATAAAGGTGTACTGGGAAAACACCACCTGCTGACCGGACGAGACGAAGGTGTGGTAAATCAGGTCGATCAGCTCGTTGGAGCCGTTACCCAGGATCAGCTGGTCGGTATTGACCCCCAGCTTGTCGGCCAGCGCCGACTTCAGGGCAAAGCCGTTGGCATCCGGGTAACGCGCCAGCTCCGGCAACGCCCGCTCGATGGCGGCTTTGGCCTTGGCGCCCAGTCCCATGGGGTTCTCGTTGGATGCCAGCTTGACGCTGTTGCTGATGCCGAGCTCGCGCTCCAGCTCTTCCACCGGCTTGCCCGGCTGATAAGGGTGTAACTTCTCTACCCCGGCATTGGCCAGGGCCAGATAATCAATACTCACAGTGACTCCTTGTATGTGTTTTTTAATTCCTTGCTCCGCAAGGCCCGCCAACTGAAGTGGCGGCTACAAATTGATGCCGCCATTTCATCCAGCGCTGTTTTCTCTAACCTGCCGATTTCCAGGTTTTGGGATTCGCTTCGCTCAGCCCAATCTACGGCAAACAGGCAGCGCCGAAGCTTCACGAAGCAGTAGTGGGGATTGCCGTAGCCGACCGTCAAATGCCATGGATGGCATTTGCTGAGCGTCCCATGGATAGGCTTGAAGCGTGTCGGCGGAGCGTAACCGCACTGCTGCTTCGCATTGCGGACTCACAGTGGTAAGTAATATTGGGATTCGCTTCGCTCATCACCAACCTACTGCTATTGGTTCAGCCGTGTTGCTTGGCGAACTTGTCCATGAAGGCCACCAACGCCTGTACCCCTTCGATGGGCATGGCGTTATACAGGCTGGCACGCATGCCACCCACGATGCGGTGGCCCTTCAGCGCCAGCAGCCCTTCGGCTTTGGCTTCCTTGAGGAAGGCCTCATTCAGGCTGTCGTCCTTCAGCTGGAACGGAATATTCATCCAGGAACGAGCCTGCAGATTTACATTGTTGCTGTAGAAATCGCTGGCATCCACATAGTTGTACAGCAGCTCGGCCTTGGCCTTGTTGCGCTCGCCCATGGCGTCCAGGCCACCCTGACGCTTCAGCCACTGGAACACCAGACCGGCCAGATACCAGCCGTAGGTCGGCGGCGTGTTCAGCATGGAGTCGGCCTTGGCCATGGCTGCATAGTCCATGATCGCCGGAGTATGCGGGCAGGCCTGCTGGAGCAGGTCTTCACGTACGATTACCACCGCCAGACCGGACGGACCTATGTTTTTCTGGGCACCGGCGTAGATAAGGCCGAATTTGCTGACATCGATGGGGCGAGACAGAATGGTGGAAGACATGTCCGCGATCAGCGGCACATTGCCGGTGTCGGGCACGAAGTGATACTCGATGCCTTCCACCGTTTCATTCGGGCAGTAATGTACGTAGGCGGCGGTCGGGTCCAGATCCCAGCTGTCAGCCAAGGCACGCGGGCCGTTTTCGGTGGCGGCAAAGCCGTCCAGCACCCGAACCTTGCCTACTTTTTCCGCTTCCGCCACGGCGGATTTCGACCACTGACCGGTAACGATGTAATCGGCTTTGGCATTCTTGCCCATCAGGTTCAGCGCCACGGCGGCAAACTGGCCACGGCCACCGCCCTGCAGAAACAACACCTTGTAATTGTCCGGCACCTGCATCAAGTCACGCAGATCCTGCTCGGCCTGGGCCGCAACCGCCATATAGTCGGCGCCGCGATGACTGAGCTCCATCACCGACACACCCAAACCGTTAAAATCGCGAAACTCGGCCTGAGCCTGCTGCATGACCTCAACCGGCAACATGGCCGGACCCGCGCTGAAGTTATAAACCATCTTCTCCATTTTCCCTGAGTTACCTATACGCTGAATAATCGATAACACGGCCGCATCACGCCGGTACCCGTTGTTATCACCACCACCCTATCGTTTTTACACGTCCAGACGGCCAAGTCAAAGTGATTTCGTGTATTGAATCACAGTTGAACAAAAGGGGCCACTGGGGCCCCTTGTTCTCAATGCACGTTATTTACGCTTCACTGTCCGGGTCCTGCAGTTCGTCGTTCCCGTCAACGTCAGATTGGCCGTCGACTTCAACGTCGGCCTGTTCGCCGGTCGGGGCATCGCCCTCACCGTCAATCAGCTCATCATCGTCTTCGGGTTCTTCGATACGCTGCAGACCCACCACCTGCTCGTCTTCTCCGGTACGGATCAAACGCACGCCGGCGGTGTTACGGCTGATCAGGCTCACTTCCAGCACGCGGGTGCGCACCAGAATGCCGCCGTTGGTGATCAGCATGATTTCGTTGCTGTCGTCCACCTGAATGGCGCCGACAACCGGACCGTTACGATCGCTGACCTTGATCGACACCACGCCCAGGGTGCCGCGACTCTTGGTCGGGTACTCTTCCAGTGCGGTACGCTTGCCGTAACCATTGGCGGTCACGGTCAGAATGGGGCCTTCACCGCGCGGAATGATCAGTGACACCACCTTGTCATCCCCCGCCAGGCGAATGCCGCGCACACCGGAGGCGGTACGCCCCATGGGCCGTACGCCCTTGAAGGTGCCCTTGCTTTCGGCCGCGTCGCTGTCTGACCCTTCGCCTTCTTCCGGACCGGACTCGCCCTGCTCGTCGTGGCTTTCCACGTCGGCATGGCCGCTACCTTCGGCGAAACGCACCACCTTGCCCGCATCGGAGAACAACATGATCTCGTTGCTGCCATCGGTGATATCGACGCCAATCAACTCGTCGCCTTCGCGCAGGTTGATGGCACGAATACCGGATGCCAGCGGCCGGCTGAAGGCCGACAGGCTGGTTTTCTTCACGGTGCCGTCGGCAGTGGCGAAGAACACATACTTGTCGTCGGCATATTCCTGCACCGGCAGAATCGCGGTGATCCGCTCATCGCCATCCAGCGGCAACAGGTTGACGATGGGTCGGCCACGGGCGGCACGACTGGCCTCCGGCAACTGATACACCTTGAGCCAGTACACCTTGCCGGCGGTCGAGAAGCACAGAATGGTATCGTGGGTATTGGCCACCAGCAGGCGTTCCACAAAGTCTTCCTGCTTCATCTTGGTGGCCGACTTGCCACGGCCACCGCGACGCTGGGCTTCATAATCGGTCAGCGGCTGATATTTCACGTAGCCCTGATGGGACAGGGTCACCACCACGTCTTCCTGAGTGATCAGATCTTCGATGTTGATCTCGGCGCTGGAGGCGGTAATTTCGGTACGACGGGCATCGCCGAACTGTACCTTGACCGCTTCCAGCTCTTCCCGAATCACTTCCATCAATCGTTCCGGGCTGTTCAGGATATAGAGCAGCTCGGCAATCAGGGTGAGCAGATTCTGATATTCCTCGAGAATTTTCTCGTGCTCGAGGCCGGTCAGGCGGTGCAGACGCAGCTCAAGAATGGCCTGGGCCTGTTGCTCGGTCAGGTAATAGACACCTTCGCGAATGCCGAATTCGGGCTCCAGCCACTCGGGGCGTGCCGCATCGTCACCGGCCCGCTCCAGCATGCTGGCCACATTACCCAGTTCCCAGCCCTGACCGACCAGGCCGGCCTTGGCTTCGGCCGGGGTCGGCGAGCGGCGGATCAGCTCGATAATCGGGTCGATATTGGCCAGTGCGATGGCCAGACCTTCCAGGATGTGCGCCCGATCCCGCGCCTTGCGCAATTCGAACACGGTGCGGCGGGTCACCACTTCACGACGATGCTGAATAAAGCATTCCAGCATGTCCTTCAGGTTGAAGATGCGCGGCTGGTTGTTGTCCAGCGCTACCATGTTGATGCCGAACACGTTCTGCATCTGGGTCTGTGAATAGAGGTTGTTCAGAATCACCTCGCCCACTTCACCCCGGCGCACTTCAATCACGATGCGCATGCCGTCCTTGTCGGACTCATCGCGCAGGGCACTGATGCCCTCGATGCGTTTTTCCTTGACCAGCTCGGCGATTTTCTCGATCAGCCGGGCCTTGTTCACCTGATACGGCAGCTCGGACACGATAATGGTTTCGCGACCGGTTTTCTCGTCGGTCTGCACCTCGGCCAGGGCACGCACATAAATCTTGCCGCGACCGGTACGGTACGCATCGATGATGCCGGACTTGCCGTTGATGATGCCGCCGGTAGGAAAATCCGGTCCCGGAATCAGCTCGATCAGCTGATCGATGCTGATGTGTTCGTCGTCAATCAGCGCCAGACAGCCGTCCACCACCTCGTTGAGGTTGTGCGGCGGAATATTGGTGGCCATACCCACGGCAATACCGGAAGAACCGTTTACCAGCAGGTTGGGTACCTTGGTCGGCATCACTGCCGGTATCATCTCGGTACCGTCGTAATTGGGCACCCAGTCGACGGTCTCTTTATCCAGATCGGCCAGCAGTTCGTGGGCAATCTTGTCCATGCGAACTTCGGTATAACGCATGGCGGCGGCGGAGTCGCCATCCACCGAGCCGAAGTTACCCTGGCCGTCGACCAGGGTATAACGCATGGAAAAATCCTGTGCCATGCGCACTATGGTGTCGTATACGGCACTGTCGCCGTGCGGGTGATATTTACCTATTACATCACCTACCACACGGGCCGATTTCTTGTAGGGCTTGTTCCAGTCGTTGCCGAGCTCGTTCATGGCGAACAGCACGCGGCGATGTACCGGTTTCAAACCATCTCGAACATCGGGAAGCGCCCGCCCCACGATCACGCTCATGGCGTAATCCAGGTAAGAGCGTTTCAGCTCTTCCTCGATGTTTATCGGCATGATTTCTCGGGCCAGATCGGTCATAGAAAGCCTTGTCCCCAGTTTATTGTTGATATCGCAATAAAAAACGCATCATTCTACCATACAAATGCGTGCAGGGAGCAGTCATGCTGGCAGCGAAAACCGACTGGGCTATAATGGCCGCTCTGCACATTAATCTGACCATCGTTTAAGGCGTTGCCCGTGAATGTAGATCAACAGGAAATCGAAAAATTCGAAGCCATGGCCTCCCAATGGTGGGATCTGGAAGGCGACTTCAAGCCCCTGCACCGGCTTAACCCGCTGCGTCTGAACTGGATTGCCGACAAGGCCGATGGGCTGTTCGGCAAACAGATCATCGATATTGGCTGTGGCGGCGGCATTCTCAGCGAAAGCATGGCCCGGGAAGGTGGCGAAGTGACCGGTATCGACATGGGACAGGAGCCACTCGCGGTGGCCCGGCTGCACGCACTGGAAATGGGCGTGAGCGTCAATTACCGTCAGAGCACCGCCGAACAGGTGGCCGCAGAGCATACGGGACAGTTCGATGTGGTCACCTGCATGGAAATGCTGGAGCATGTGCCCGCGCCCGCCTCCGTGGTGCAGGCCTGCGCCGACCTGGCCAAACCCGGTGCCACCCTGGTGTTTTCCACCATCAACCGCAATCCCAAGGCCTGGCTGATGATGATAGCGGCGGCCGAGCATCTGTTTAAAATGGTGCCCAAAGGTACCCACGATCACCGCAAGTTCATTACTCCCGCCGAACTGTGCAGCTACATAGAGCAGGCCGGTCTGGTGGTCAAAGACATCAGCGGTGTGGTCTATCAACCGCTGACCGGCACCTTCAAGCTCAGCCGGGATGCGGACGTCAACTACATGGTGCATGCCATCAAGCCGGAGTAAGCAATGACCTTTGACGCTGTGCTGTTCGATCTGGATGGAACCCTGCTGGACACGGCCGGAGACATGGGGGCTGCCGCCAACCATGTCATAGAGAGCCTGGGGCTGCCCGCCCTGACCGAAGCGGTATTGCAATGCACCACCTCGGACGGCTCCTATGCCCTGCTCAGGGCCGGCATTCATCCGGCATTGATCGAGCATCATGGCCTGGAGCAGCTGCGGGGGCAGATGCTGCGCTTTTACGGTGACAACCTCTGTCATCATACCCGCCCCTACGACGGGGTGCCGGCCCTGCTGGACTGGCTGAACATGAGCCGCATTCCCTGGGGCGTGGTCACCAACAAGCCCGCCGCACTCACCGATCCCTTGCTGGCCGGACTGGCGTTGTTTCGCCACTGTGGCGTGACCGTCAGTGCCGATACCCTGCCCTACAAGAAACCGCATCCCGCTCCCTTGCTGTTTGCGGCCGAGCAGCTGTTGGTTGCGCCACAGCGCTGTATTTACATCGGCGATCACAAACGCGATATAGAAGCCGGACGCGCCGCCGGCATGACCACGGTGGCGGCCGCCTGGGGTTATATTTCCGCCGACGAAGACCCGAACTACTGGCAGGCGGATCATCAGCACGGCACGGTTTTTACGCTGACCGACTGGCTGAAAGACACATTCGACGCCAAGTGATGAAAGATCCGGCGGGATCTCCAATACCCCTTTTTTGCAAGCCAAATATTTTTAAAAATCTTTCTCGCCGGGCATAAAACAAGCAGCCATTTGCCAGCGCCAGACTCCCAAAGGGATAGACGTTAGTAAGTACAAACCTTTGGCGAGAGATCACAGATTATCCACAAGCTTTACCGGCATCCACCGGCTTGAGAATTGTGAGCTAACCCACTATATTGTGCCCATCATCACACAAGACAACTAGATGTTGTGCTTCTTCCGGCCATCAACCACACTATGTAGGGTATTGATGACACGGGATGTTTTTTGCCGAAGTAGACGCAACACCACTGGGAGAAGGTCAGTTTCATGAATAAACATCTGCTGGTTACCAAACGTTCTGGCGCCAAGGAGCACCTCGATCTGGACAAGATCCATCGAGTCATCACCTGGGCTGCCGAAGGACTGGACAATGTTTCCGTCTCCCAGGTGGAGCTGCGGTCACACATCCAGTTCTACGATGGTATCCGCACCGAAGATATTCACGAGACCATCATCAAGGCCGCCGCCGATCTGATCTCCGAGCAGACCCCTGACTACCAGTATCTGGCCGCCCGCCTGGCCGTGTTCCATCTGCGCAAGAAGGCCTATGGTCAGTTCGAGCCACCTCATTTTTATGATCACGTTGCCCGCCTCACCGAGATGGACAAGTACGACCAGCATATTCTGGCCGATTACAGCCGCGACGAGCTCGACGCCCTGAACGCACACCTGGATCATGACCGCGATCTGACCTTCTCCTATGCGGCGGTCAAGCAGCTAGAAGGCAAATACCTGGTGCAGAACCGGGTGAGTGGCGAGATTTACGAAAGCCCGCAGTTCCTTTATATGCTGGTGGCCGCCTGTCTGTTCTCCAAGTACCCGAAAGATACTCGGTTGAGCTTTGTTACCCGCTTCTATGATGCGGTGTCCCAGTTCAAGGTGTCTTTGCCCACGCCCATCATGTCCGGCGTGCGCACCCCGACCCGTCAGTTCAGCTCTTGCGTACTGATCGAGTGCGGCGACAGCCTGGACTCCATCAACGCCACCTCCGGCGCCATCGTGCGTTATGTGTCCCAGCGTGCCGGTATCGGCATCAACGCCGGTCGCATTCGCGCCCTGGGCAGCCCCATCCGTGGCGGTGAGGCCTTTCACACCGGCTGTATTCCTTTCTACAAACACTTTCAGACCGCGGTTAAATGCTGCTCTCAGGGCGGTGTGCGTGGTGGTGCCGCCACCCTGTTCTACCCCATGTGGCACCTGGAAGTGGAATCGCTGCTGGTACTGAAGAACAACCGCGGCGTGGAAGAAAACCGCGTGCGTCACATGGACTACGGCGTGCAGATAAACCGCCTGATGTACCAGCGCCTGATCCAGGGCGGCGACATCACCCTGTTTTCGCCCTCCGACGTGCCCGGCCTGTACGACGCCTTCTTCGAGGATCAGGCGAAATTTGAAGAGCTGTACGTCAAGTACGAGCAGGACAGCAGCATTCGTAAACGCACCCTCAAGGCGCTGGAGCTGTTCTCGCTGATGATGCAGGAACGTGCCGGCACCGGTCGTATCTACATTCAGAACGTGGATCACTGCAACACCCACAGCCCGTTCGACCCGGCGGTGGCTCCGGTACGCCAGAGCAACCTGTGCCTGGAAATCGCCCTGCCCACCAAGCCGATGATGGATATCAACGACGAGAACGGCGAAATTGCCCTGTGCACCCTGTCGGCCTTCAACCTGGGCGCCATCAGCGACCTGAGTGAACTGGAAGAGCTGGCCGAACTGGCGGTACGTGCGCTGGATGCCCTGCTCGACTACCAGGACTACCCGCTGCTGGCCGCCCAGAAAGGCTCCATGAACCGTCGTACTCTGGGTATTGGTGTCATTAACTACGCCTATTACCTGGCCAAAAACGGCGTCAAGTATTCCGACGGCAGCGCCATCGGTCTGACCCACAAGACCTTTGAAGCCATTCAGTACTACCTGCTGAAGGCTTCGGTCAAGCTGGCGAAGGAATTCGGCCCCTGCCCGGCCTTTAACGAGACCACCTATTCCCAGGGCGTGCTGCCGATCGATACCTATAAAAAGGATCTGGACAAGCTTTGCCAGGAGCCGCTGCACCTGGACTGGGAAACGCTGCGCGAAGAGATAAAGACCGTTGGTCTGCGCAACAGTACCCTGACCGCGCTGATGCCGTCAGAGACCTCGAGCCAGATTTCCAACGCCACCAACGGCATAGAGCCGCCCCGTGGTCTGGTGTCGGTCAAGGCCTCTAAAGACGGTATCCTCAAGCAGGTGGTACCGGAATACGCCGAGCTGAAGAACCAGTACGAGCTGCTGTGGCAGATGCCGTCCAACGACGGTTACCTGCAGCTGGTGGGCGTGATGCAGAAGTTTGTCGATCAGGCCATTTCAGCCAACACCAACTACGATCCTGCCCGCTTCGACGGTGGTCGGGTGCCGATGAAGCAGCTGTTGAAAGACCTGCTCACCGCCTATAAATTCGGTCTCAAGACCCTGTATTACCATAACACCCGTGACGGTGCGGCCGACGCCCAGAACGACATGCAGGAAGATGACGGCTGTGCCGGCGGCGCCTGCAAAATATAATTGATGCTGGCGGGGTCAAACCCCGCCTTTCTGCGCGGAACAATAGAAATGTCCTATACCACTTTCAGTCAAATTCAGAACGATCATATGAAAGAGCCCATGTTCCTCGGTAATCCGGTGAACGTGGCCCGTTATGATCTGCAAAAATACGATATCTTCGAAAAGCTGATCGAGAAGCAGCTGTCTTTCTTCTGGCGCCCGGAAGAAGTGGACGTGTCTCAGGACAGAATCGACTACCAGGCGCTGCCGGACCATGAAAAGCATATTTTCATCAGCAATCTGAAGTATCAGACCCTGCTAGACTCCATTCAGGGCCGCAGCCCCAACGTGGCCCTGTTGCCGCTGGTGTCCATTCCCGAGCTGGAAACCTGGATTGAAACCTGGGCCTTTTCCGAGACCATTCACTCGCGCTCCTACACCCATATCATCCGCAATATCGTCAACAACCCGGCGACCGTGTTCGACGATATCGTGGCCAACGAGCAGATCCTCAAGCGTGCCGGCAGCATTGCCGGCTACTACGACCAGCTGATCGAATACACCAACCTCTACCATCTGTTTGGTGAAGGTGAGCATGAGCTCAAAGGTCAGCCGATCAGCATCAGCCGTTATGAGCTGAAGAAAAAGCTCTACCTGTGCCTGATGAGCGTCAATGCACTGGAAGCCATTCGCTTCTACGTCAGCTTCGCCTGCTCTTTCGCCTTCGCCGAGCGCGAGCTGATGGAAGGCAACGCCAAAATCATCAAGCTGATTGCCCGCGACGAAGCCCTGCACCTGACGGGCACCCAGCACATGCTCAATATTCTGCGCAGTGGCGACGACGATCCGGAAATGGCGCAAATCGCCAAAGAATGCGAGCAGCAGTGTTTCGAGCTGTTCCGTGATGCGGCGATTCAGGAAAAGGAATGGGCCGAATACCTGTTCAAGGACGGCTCCATGATCGGCCTGAACAAGGACATTCTGTGCCAGTACGTGGAATACATCACCAATCTGCGTATGCAGACGGTGGGGCTGGCCCCGGCATTTAACGATGCCAAGCAGAACCCGATTCCGTGGATCAACGCCTGGTTGTCATCCGACAACGTGCAGGTGGCCCCGCAAGAGGTAGAAGTCAGCTCCTACCTGGTGGGCCAGATCGACTCGCAAATGAATCATGACGATCTGGGTGACTTCGAGCTGTGAGCCGTGTCTGCACCCGAGCGCTGAACTTTGAACTTCGAGCAGGTGAAACCCTGCTCGAAGGGCTGGAGCGCACCGGTCATGCGGTGGAATATCAGTGCCGCAGTGGTTACTGCGGCTCTTGCCGCACTACCCTGCTAGAGGGAGCGGTCAGCTACCAGCAAGAGCCGCTGGCTTTTGTACCCGCCGGTGACATTCTGCCCTGCTGCTGTCGCCCACAAGGCGAGGTCATCCTGGATCTGGACGCCGAGCCGGTCAAGAAACAGGCTTGAGTCAACACGGCATACTGCGCGCATCACCGATTTAACCCGATACCGTCTCCCTCATCCGTACACCAAAAGCCGACATCGTCAGCCCACACAACATCCAACTCGTTAGTTGCGCTTGTGCCGAAGGTAATCCGTCATCAAACGTACGTTGCGTCGGTTGGCCTTGAAGGCAAAATCGAACAGATCGCCGAAGATGGGGATGATGCCGATGCCCAGCTCCAGCAACACATTCAGCCCCATACGGGCCAGTACCCCGGCGGGCAGCTTCATGCGCGCCGCCTCCAGTATGATGTAAGACGACAGGCCGGCGCCGACCAGATCGCCGATACCCGGTACCAACCCGATAATGCCGTCGACCCCCACCCTGAAGCCACCGGGCAGCCGAACGGCACTGTCCAGCAGCCAGGACAATCGTTCCAACCGCCGGGTAGTGGCTTCATGATCTGTGGAATCATCACTCATTTTTTGGCAATGACCCACACCGCATGTACGATGCCGGGAATATAGCCCAGCAGGGTCAGCAGAATGTTGATCCAGAAGTGTTTACCGATGCCGACCTGCAAAAACACCCCCAGCGGCGGCAACAGAATGGCGATGATGATGCGAATAAAATCCATGATTGGCTCCTTTTATTGGGGCTTGTGTTCCGGCGCCAGCGGAAACGGGTGCCAGCTCAGGCGACCATTCTGCTCGAATGACTGCTCCCGCTCGCAAACAAACAACTGTTTGCCCATTTCAATCACCGACCCTCTCGAATAACGCTGATCCGCATAAAAACATACCGGCTCCAGGCTCGAGGCAATATTCAGCTCCACCGGTGGCCGGGTGCTGATGGTATTGGCCGACAGCGAAGTCGATAAGACAAGCAAAGCCCAGCCAGGTATTTTCATCATAATGCATTTCCTCTTTACCCGAAGATAGCCACATGGTACCACCCTATCAGATACCTAAAACAAGGTTTAGTCATGAGACAAGGATCCCGGTTACTGCTGGCACTGGTGATACTCGCCACCTTTTTGCCGATGATGAAGCCGTCCTACTCGGCACCCGCAGTGACCCCGGAGCGGTCAGATAGCCGCAACCAGGTGCTCGATTACCGGCGCGATATCAAGCCCATTTTCGAACAGAAATGCGTCGCCTGCCATGCCTGCTACGACGCTCCCTGCCAGCTCAAGCTCACTAGTCACGAAGGCGTAAAACGCGGTGCCAGCAAACAGCGGGTATACGACGGCACCCGCACCAAAAATGCCGAGCCCAACCGACTGTACACCGACGCCATGGGCGAGCCGGCCTGGCGCCAACGAGGCTTTTTCAGTGTGATTGATAACCGGAATGGCGAGGCGGCATTGATGCTGCGCATGCTGGCACTGGGTCAACAGTCCGACTGGAGTAACAACGAGCGATTGCCGGAACAGCTGGATATTGCCATTACCCGCGCCAATCAGTGCAGCAAGGCCGACGAATTCGGTAGCTTCGCCCGCCAGCACCCGCAGGCCGGTATGCCTTTTGCCGTGACCGGTCTTACCGATAGAGAATACCGGACCATAGCCACCTGGCTGGCACAAGGTGCCCCCGTACCCGAACAACAACCGGCCTTGTCTGCCGAGCTGCAGCAGGCCGTCACTCAATGGGAGACCTGGCTGAATCGTAACAGCCCTCGTCACCAACTGGTCGCCCGTTATCTTTATGAGCACTGGTTTCTGGCTCATCTTTATTTCAGTGATGCCGGCAAAGACGGCCAGCACACCTTTTTCGAACTGGTACGCTCCCGTACTCCCGCAGGCCAGCCCATAGAGGTGATTGCCACCACCAGGCCAACGGACGACCCGCAGGGCACCTTTTACTATCGGTTACGGCCACGACTGGAAAGCCGCATACACAAAACCCATATCATCTATCCACTCAATAACGACAAGATGAAGCGACTGGAGCAGCTTTTTCTGGAGCCCAAATGGACCGTCAAAACCATGCCCGGTTACGGCCCGGACCAGGCGGCCAATCCCTTTTTTACCTATGCCGCCATACCCGCACGCTCGCGCTATCAATATTTGCTGGATGATGCGCAATACTTCGTGCGCTCCTTTATTCGAGGACCCGTCTGTCGTGGGCAAATTGCCACCGATGTGATTCGGGATCAGTTCTGGGTGGCCTTTCAGGAGCCCGAATACGATCTCTTTGTGACCGACGCCAGCTATCGAACCCGCGTCAAAGAATGGTTGACCCTGCCCGGGCTGAACGCCAATCTGTTGAGCCTGGGCGCAGACTGGATTGCCCATCGCGATGCCCGTAACAACTATCAAACCACCCGCCAGCAGACTTACGCCCGGCACTATCCCCAAGGCCCCGACCTCGCGCATATATGGAATGGCGATGACAAGAATCGGGACGCCCTGCTCACCGTATTTCGTCACCACAACAGTGCCAGTGTGGTCACCGGCTGGCAGGGAGACACCCCCTCCACCATGTGGGTGATGGATTACCCACTGTTGGAGCGCACCTACTACGCACTGGTCGCCAATTTCAACGTCTATGGCAACGTGTCGCATCAGGCGCAGACCCGGCTGTATTTCGATCTTATCCGCAACGGTGCCGAGGCCAACCTGTTGCGCTTTTTACCGAGCAAGCAGCGAAACCCGCTGCTGCATCGCTGGTATGACAACAGTGGCCGCATCAAGCTGTTCACCAGCTATGCGGATGTGGACGAACAGACTCCCAGTCGCATCGAGGTGACCCCCCGGCAGCCACTGGCCGACTTTGGTCAACAGGTGCTCACTGCGCTGACTCCAGTCGCCGGCCCCGTCGATAGCCTCAATCGCTGCCAGCAACCAGACTGTGTCAAGCCGGACGAGCCAAGTACAGTCAACGGCCGACAGCAGGACATCGAGTACCAGTTAAAACGCCTCACCGGCGTTACCGCCGCCAGGCTGCCCGCCATTCAATGGTTGCCGGAAGTCACTCTGCTACGCATCGAAAGCGGCGATCAGCGGCAAATCTATAGCCTGATTCATAACCGGGACCACACTAACGTCGCCTTCATGCTGGGGGAAAATCTGCGCCTGCGGCCGGAAAACGATACCCTGACGATACTGCCCGGTGTGGTCGGCAGTTATCCCAACTTCATCTTCAACGTAAAGCAGGAGGAGCTGCCCGAATTTGTCACGGCCCTGATCACCATGAAACGCGCCGAAGACATCCATCCCCTGGCAGACCGGTTTGGCATTCGGCGCGCCCACCCACGGTTCTGGTTCTACTTTCACGACATGCACCGCTACCTGCAGCAAACCTCACCGCTGGAAGCCGGGATACTGGACATGAATCGCTATTTCAATTTATAAGTTTCGACCGGGCGTTGCTTTCCCCAAAAGCTTGGGCTAGGGTATTGATACTGATTTTTATATATTTTTTAGTTACTTGGGATTTTACTGCTTACCGTTACTACTTACATAACTGCGCTACTGACAGAGGGTTTTATGTATAAGTATCAGATCAATTTTCCGAGCCCTGCCCCCTTCTGCCCGGTTTAAGCCGGATGCTGTTTTTAGCATCCGGCTTGAATACTGCGGCCGACAATCGCGGCCTGCCCCCTCTTTATTCGGTATTGCCTGACCCGTACAGCACAGGAGATGCAGCCTTGAAGTATTCAATCTGCCGTGGCCCTCTTAAATGGGCGTAGCTTGAGTCTATTCAACTTGAGCTTGTGACAACGTCGATTTTACAGGCCGGCGAGACAAAGAAAGCGGCACTTTTCCGGCGGCCCGTCATCAAGGAGCCTGATCATGAGTAAGGAAAAGGTAAAAAAGAAAGCGGAAAAATCCCTGAAAGAAAAGCGTCAGGAGAAGCGCGACAAGCGCAAGAACCAGGAATAATCCCGACGTAGGCCGAAAAGCCAACCGGTTTGCAGGCACAGGAGCCAGTGTCTGCGAGCCGACGTAGTAAAGTACAGTAGTATGGATAGCAAGCACGATCCGGTTGGGCGCCTCTCGGCGCCCTTTTTATCGACGTCCGCCTTTTGGCGACAGATAAAAACTGTCGGTAAAACCATCGATAAGACAAAGCCTTATTCTTTTGCGGCCTTTGTTGCCATGCCGGCCAGTGCCTTTTCTATTTTCGATATCACCTCTTCGCAGCCGATAATATCGTGTCTTTTCGCTAAATACCCCGGCTCGTTATAGGATATCCAGACCCTGTTTGCTTCGTCTTGCCAGATCAGGGCTTTTTGCGGCAGGTCGATAGCCACACTTTGCCGGCACTGCATCAACGGGCTGCCTACCCTGGGGTTACCGAACAGAAGTAGCTCGGTATCTCGCAGCTCGACGCCGACCTTATCGGCACCCTGTGCGTGATCTATTCGATTGAATACCGTCATCCCATTCTCTTTCAGGATGCTTTCCATTCGATCAGCCGTGTCCTTCACGGTAAACGTACTTTCGATATTCATCATGCCATCCGCCGTCTGTGCCGAGGCAGAAATAGCAACCGCAAAAATCAGACTAAAAATTGATGTTCTCATGATGGCTTCCTTAATAAATCGAACCACTCCTGGCGGCAGCACCGGGCAAAACAAATGTTAACAGGCCGAAAAGAAGTAGATGTGAACTGATTCTAGCCAACACGCAGGCAAACAAAAAGGGGCGCAAGCGCCCCTTTTTTCATCGTGCTTTACGCCAGATACCTAGCAGCTTATTCCCACTCGATGGTCGCCGGCGGCTTGCCGGATATATCGTAAACCACGCGGGAAATGCCGTCGATTTCGTTGATGATACGGTTGGACACATGCCCCAGGAAGTCATAAGGCAGGTGCGCCCAGTGAGCAGTCATGAAGTCGATGGTTTCTACCGCACGCAGCGAAACAACCCAGTCGTACTTGCGGGCATCGCCCATGACACCGACCGAACGTACCGGCAGGAACACGGTAAATGCCTGGCTGACCTTGTTGTACAGGTCGTGATTGTGCAGTTCTTCAATGAAGATGGCATCGGCCCGGCGCAGCAGGTCGCAATATTCCTTCTTCACTTCGCCCAGCACACGTACGCCCAGGCCCGGCCCCGGGAACGGATGACGATAAAGCATGTCGTAAGGCAGACCCAGTTCCAGGCCAACCCGACGCACTTCATCCTTGAACAGCTCTTTCAGCGGTTCAACCAGCTTCATTTCCATGTCGTCCGGCAGGCCGCCCACGTTGTGGTGCGACTTGATCACATGGGCCTTGCCGGTAGCGGAGCCGGCAGACTCAATCACGTCCGGATAGATGGTGCCCTGAGCCAGCCATTTCACGTCCTTGATCTTGCTCGCTTCTTCATCGAACACTTCGATAAATACGCGACCGATGATCTTGCGCTTGGCTTCCGGATCGTTTTCGCCGGCCATCGCTTCCAGGAAGCGGTGCTCGGCATTCACATGAACAATGTTCAGCCCGAAGTGATCGCCAAACATCTCCATGACCTGCTCGGCTTCGTTCAAACGCAGCAGGCCGTTATCCACAAATACGCAGGTCAGTTGTGAACCAATGGCCTGGTGCAGCAGCATGGCGGTCACGGAAGAATCAACACCGCCAGACAGGCCCAGCAGTACCTTGTCGCTGCCTACCTGCTCGCGAATACGGGCAACCGCATCGTCGATGATGGTGGCCGGGGTCCACAGCGCTTCACAGCCGCAGATGGTGCGAATGAAGTGCTCCAGCATGCGCGCACCCTGGCGGGTGTGGGTCACTTCCGGGTGGAACTGCACGCCATAGAAATGGCGGTTCTCGTCGGCCATGGCCGCGAAGGGACAGCTGCCGGTCTGGGCAACTTTATGGAAACCTTCGGGCAGCGCCACAACCTTGTCGCCATGGCTCATCCATACGTCCAGCAGGGCGTTGCCATTGGCGTCTATTGCGTCTTCGATATTGGCGAACAGGGCACAGTCGGTCACCCGCTGAACCTGCGCATAACCGAATTCGCGCTCGGTAGAGCCAGCAACGGAGCCACCCAGCTGCTGGGCCATGGTCTGCATGCCGTAGCAAATGCCGAACACCGGTACGCCGGCGTTAAATACGTATTCCGGTGCCCGTGGGCTACCGGCTTCGGTGACCGACTCGGGTCCCCCAGACAAGATAATGCCATTCGGATTGAACTCGCGGATCTGGGCTTCGGTCACATCCCAGGCCCACAGCTCGCAATATACGCCCAGCTCCCGAACCCGGCGGGCAATCAGCTGAGTGTACTGAGAGCCGAAATCCAGGATCAGGATCCGGTTATCATGAATATTTTTGGTCATCGTCTTCCTACTCGTTACAAAGACCGCCTGTGGGGGGCCAGACGGCAATAGAAAAACGGGGGAACCAGCCCCCCGTTTACTGCGTGTCGGGATCAACCCAACCGGTAGTTGGGCGCTTCCTTGGTAATGGTCACATCGTGTACGTGTGATTCCTGGATGCCCGCGCCGGATATCTTAACAAATTCTGCCTTGGTGCGCAGGTCATCAATGGTGGCGCTGCCGGTCAGGCCCATGGCACTGCGCAGGCCGCCCATCTGCTGATGGATAATCGCCTTGAGCATGCCCTTGTAGGGCACCCGACCTTCGATGCCTTCCGGCACCATCTTGTCGGCGGCGTTGTCACTCTGGAAGTAACGGTCGCTTGAGCCCTTGCTCATGGCGCCCAGGGAGCCCATGCCGCGATAAGACTTGAACGAGCGGCCCTGGAACAGTTCGATTTCGCCCGGCGACTCTTCGGTACCGGCAAACATGGAGCCCATCATCACGCAGTTGGCACCGGCGGCCAGTGCCTTGGCGATGTCGCCCGAGAAGCGAATGCCACCATCGGCAATCACCGGAATATCCAGCGCCTTCAATGCTTCAACCGCATTGGCCACGGCACTGATTTGCGGTACACCGCAACCGGTCACGATGCGAGTAGTACAGATGGAGCCTGGGCCGATACCCACCTTGACCGCGCTCACGCCGGCTTCGGCCAGGGCCAGGGCGCCGGCGGCGGTGGCGACGTTGCCGCCGATGATCGGCAGATCGGGGAAGGCGGCGCGGGTTTCACGAATACGCTGCAACACGCCTTCGGAATGACCGTGAGAAGAGTCGATCAGCAAGACATCGAGGCCCGCATCAACCAGCGCCTGAATACGCTCTTCGTTGCCCGGAGCGGCACCTACGGCGGCCCCCACGCGCAGGCGGCCACGTTCGTCTTTACAGGCGTTGGGCTTGCTTTCGGCTTTCTGGAAATCCTTGGCGCTGATCATGCCGGTCAGCTGGCCTTTGGCACCCACCACCAGCACTTTTTCGATGCGGTGCTGCTGCATCAGGGCTTCAACCTGATCGCGGGACGCGCCGGCATTGACGGTCACCAGGCGCGACTTATCGGTCATCACCTCGTTAACCAGCTTGCTCATGTCCTGCACAAAGCGAACATCGCGGCCGGTGATAATGCCGACCAACTCACCTTCGGCAGTCACTACCGGGTAACCGGCAAACCCGTTCAGCAGGGTCTGTTCACGTACCTCGGCAATGGTCATGTCGGGACGAACGGTGACCGGGTCGGACACCACGCCGCTTTCGAATTTCTTGACCTTGCGTACCTGAGCAGCCTGGGCTTCAATCGACATGTTTTTGTGAATAAAGCCAATTCCCCCTTCCTGAGCGAGCGCAATAGCGAGGTCGGCTTCGGTCACGGTATCCATGGCGGCAGAAACAATGGGAATGTTGAGGTGAATGTCTTTTGTCAGGCGGGTACGAAGATCCGCGGTGTTGGGCAATACGGTGGAGTGAGCTGGGACCAGCAGTACATCATCAAAGGTCAGGGCGTCTTGGGCAATCCTAAGCATCGCAATATTCACCATCAGTTGGGGGGTTAAATCGGTAAAAATATTGCCGATGAATTTTAGGCATGTGTCCCCCTTGGGTAAAGCGATTTTTGTGATTTTGGCAAATTAAGCGCAAAATAGCCGTTAAAGCCGCTTACTTTAATATAAAGACACTTATCAGGGGCCATTTTGCATCAGGATAAATCAACAGAAATTTACACGGTCACCCGCCTGAATCGCCATGCACGCCTGCTGCTGGAAGGCGAAATGGGCGCGGTGGCCCTGAGCGGCGAAATATCCAACCTCGCCACTCCGGGCTCGGGTCACTGGTATTTTTCGCTAAAAGACAATCAGTCCCAGCTGCGCTGCGCCATGTTTCGCGGCAACAATCGCAGCGTCGCATTCAAGCCTAAAAACGGCGATCAGGTACTTATCTTCGGCAAAGTCACGCTTTACGAGCCGCGAGGCGATTACCAACTGGTGGCACAAACCATGGCCCCCGCCGGTGAAGGCCTGCTCAAGCAGCAATTCGAGGCACTCAAACGCAGCCTGGGCGATGAAGGCCTGTTCGACAGTGCACGCAAGCGCCCGCTGCCCGAGCATCCGACCCGCATCGGCATCATCAGCTCCCCTACCGGGGCGGCATTGCACGATATTCTGACCGTGTTGGCCCGCCGGGCACCCCATTTGCAGGTGGTTCTCTACCCCAGTCAGGTACAGGGCGAGCCCGCCGCCATGCAGCTGGTCTCGGCTTTGGCCACTGCCAACCGCCGTGCCGAAACCGAGCTGTTGATTCTGGCCCGGGGGGGCGGCTCGCTGGAAGACTTGTGGTGTTTCAACGACGAGCGGCTGATACGCGCCATCGCCGCATCTGCCTTGCCGGTGGTCAGCGCCGTGGGTCACGAGGTGGATATCACCCTGAGCGATCTGGTGGCCGATCTGCGTGCCCCTACCCCGTCCGCTGCCGCCGAGCTGATCAGCCGGGACGCCGGCGCCCAGCTGCAACAGTACCAGCAGTGGCAGCAACGGCTGCAGCAGGCCCAACAGCGCTACCTGCTGCAGGGCAAGCGCCGGCTGGAACGACTGGAGGCCCGCCTGGGTCGCCAGCATCCTCATCAACGGCTGCAACAACAGGCTCAGCGGCTGGATCAGTTGCAACTGCGCCTGCAACGGGCCATGAGCCGGCGGCTGGAACAAACACAACAGCGCCTGAGCAATGTACTGCTGCGTTGGCAACACCAGCATCCGGCCCAACGGCTACAGAGCCGTCAGGCACTGCTCAACGGCCTGCAGCTGCGCCTGCACAGCCTGATGAAAACCCGCCTCGAGCATAGCAGCCACCGGCTGGCTCTGGCTGGCTCACGCCTCAATGCCATCAGCCCGCTGGCCACGTTGGCTCGCGGTTACAGCATCACCCAGCAAGACGCACGGGTGATCACCGATGCCGGCCAACTTCAGCCAGGAGACACCATACGCACTCGACTGGCCAACGGTGAGGTAATGAGCCAGGTGCTGGAAAGCCGCGAAGCTTGAAGCAAAGTAACGCCTACGATACGTACTCCACGAAAAAGGGCGCCTGAGCGCCCTTTTTCTGTTTATCTGCTCGGTAGCAGCGCCCCGTCCGGCAGTGCCTCATCCGCTATCGCCTCCTCCTGCAAGCGATAGTGGGCAATCATCTGCTCCAGTACCTTGCACTCGGCCACCAACTGCAAACTGGCGGTGGCGGCGAAATGAGACTGCTGCAATGTCTCGCCCGACGAGTCCCTTACCCGGGTAATGTTGTAACTCACCTCGGCACAGACCGCACTCTGCTCGTCGGCCGAGGTCGAGACCAGTGAATTCAGCTCGTTGATGCGGGCCACCTGCTCGATAATGGCCTGCAACGAGTCCATGGCCGCCTGGGTGCTGGCGACACTGCTCACCGCCTGCCCTTCGGCCTTTTCGATGGCCTGCACCGCGTCTTTCGCCTCACTTTGCAGCAACCGAATCATGCCGGTGATTTCTTCTGCCGAATGTTGCGTACGCAGCGACAGGGTACGTACCTCGTCTGCCACCACCGCAAAGCCGCGCCCGGCCTCACCGGCCCGTGCCGCCTCAATGGCCGCATTCAATGCCAGCAAGTTGGTCTGCTCGGCAATGCCCTTGATCATGTCCAGCACCTTGCCAACCTGATCACAACGGCCGTCCAGGGTACGAATGACCTGATCGATGCGTTCAATCTCACCGCTCAAGTCCTGAATACCGGCCACCGCCACCTGGGCCTGATCGCTGGCACTCAGTGCAAAGACATGACTCTGCTCCGAGGTTTCGGCGGTAAGACGGGCATTTTCCCGCACTTCCCGGGCCGAGGCCTCCATTTCATTCACGGCGGTGGCAATCAGCGCGGTTTCACCGTCCTGCGCCTTCACCGAGGCATCGGTCTGCTGCGCCCCCAGCTGGATCTGATCCGCCTCCCGGTAAATCCGCCCGGTGACCTGCTGCACTTCCTTCAGGCTGCCCTGAAAACTGGCCAGCAGTCCGTTGATGGCACCGACCAGCCCACCCAGTTCGTCTTTGCCCAGCGGCACCAGCCGCGTAGTCAAATCGCGATCTTTCGCCAGCTGTTGCAAACGGCTGCTGATATTGAGGATGGGACGCTTCAGGTAATGGTTCTGGATCAGCCACAACAGCAGGCAGGCCAGGGCGAAGACCAGCAGCAAGGCGCCGCCCAGGCGCAGGTTGTTGTCGTGGATTTGGGCGAAGGTATCGCTCAGATCGTAACTGATGCGCACCGCGCCCATCACGGTGCCTTCGTCTACCTGATGACACTGCAGACAGGAAGTGCCGCGATACTCCTGGTAGGCCTTGTAAGGCTTGACCAGCGTCAGGCTTGGAATTTCATCGTCCAGATGCAAATCGAGCACCGTCTCGCCCTGCTCGATGGCCCGACGATCCAGCTCGTCCTCAATGCCCTGATCCGGCGCGCCGGGGCCAAACAGCCTGGTCACCGCCGGCGCACGAATCACCCTGGCCTGCTCGATGCCCACCTCTTCCAGCACCTTGGTCTGTACCAGCTGGCGCTGATGAATCACGCCGTTCACCATCAACACATTAAGCTGATCCATATACAGGTTGGCGGTGGTTTCTATTTTTTCTTCAGCCAGATGCAGAGCCAGCGTTCGCTGCAGCTTGGTGGACACGGTAAAACACAAGGCAAATACCAGGGCGAATATCACCAGCAGCGGCAGAAATATCTTCCAGTTTAAAGAAAGGTTACGCATTCCGTTAGCATCTCATTTGACTCTATAGAAAATCATTCTACGAGAATTGGCTGCTTAAAAAATATCTATCATCGCGATACTTGATCTGAATCAAGGCTTCATATGAGGTATTTCAGAATCAGGTTTTAACGGGCGAACTATACTGAAGAGGCAGCTAGAGAAGGCGGCCGACATGGCCTTGCCTTCGGGAGGTAGCTATGGGTATGTCAACAAGACTGAAACAGTATCTGGATCAACACCATATTCCCTATGAAAAGGTGCGCCATGTCTATGCCGAAGGTGCGACTCAAAGCGCCATCGCCAGCCATGTTCCGCTGGCCCAGATGGCCAAGGCGGTGATTCTGGAGCAGGATGACGGTAAGTCGATCATGGCGGTACTGCCTGCCGCCGACAAGGTCGACCTGCAGCGCCTGAATTACCTGATTCACCATGAAGTACAACTGACACCGGAGTACCGCCTCGGGAAGTGGTTCGATGACTGCGATCCGGGCGCCATTCCTGCGCTGGGTGAAGCCTACTCGCTGGACACGCTGGTGGATGATGAAGTGCTCCATATGGCCGATGTCTATATGGAAAGCGGCGATCACCGGGATCTGATCCACATGAAAGGCGACGACTTCCGCCGTCTGGCCAGCCACTGGCAACACGGCCAGTTCAGCATCAAACCCGATCCCTGGAGCCGGGTTGAGCGGATGTGACTCGAAACGTGAGGGGTGAGGGGTAACAAAAAATAAAAAAAAGGAGCCTTTCGGCTCCTTTTTTCTTTCTTCCAGCTTAAAGCTTATCGCTTACGGCTTTACCAGCCGGTCACTTCACGCAGTGCCTTGCCGATGTCGGCCAGTGAACGCACGGTTTTAACACCGGCGTCCTGCAGGGCGGCAAACTTCTCGTCTGCGGTGCCCTTGCCACCGGAGATGATGGCACCCGCATGGCCCATGCGCTTGCCCGGAGGGGCGGTCACGCCGGCGATGTAAGAGACCACCGGCTTGGTGACGTGCTCCTTGATATAGGCAGCCGCTTCTTCTTCGGCGGTGCCGCCGATTTCACCGATCATCACGATGGCCTCGGTTTCCGGATCCTTCTCGAACAACGCCAGAATATCGATGAAGTTGGAGCCCGGAATCGGGTCGCCACCAATACCGATACAGCTGGACTGGCCAAAGCCTTCGTCGGTGGTCTGCTTGACCGCTTCGTAGGTCAGGGTACCGGAGCGGGACACGATGCCCACCTTGCCTTTCTTGTGGATATGGCCGGGCATGATGCCGATTTTGCACTCGTCCGGGGTGATCACGCCGGGGCAGTTGGGGCCTATCATGCGCACGCCGGTTTGTTCCAGCTTCACTTTCACGTCCAGCATGTCCAGAGTAGGAATGCCTTCGGTAATGGTCACGATAAGCTCGATGCCCGCGTCAATCGCTTCCAGAATCGCGTCTTTACAGAATGCCGCCGGCACATAAATCACGGTGGCGGTGGCACCGGTCACTTCAACCGCTTCACGCACTGTATTGAACACCGGCAGGCCCAGATGGGTAGTGCCCCCCTTGCCGGGAGATACGCCACCCACCATTTGAGTGCCGTATTCAATGGCCTGTTCGGAATGAAAGGTACCCTGGCCACCGGTGAAACCCTGACAAATGACCTTGGTGTCTTTGTTGATCAGAATGCTCATGCTGTTATTTCCCCTGTGCGGCGTTAACGACCTGAACGGCTGCGTCGGTCAGGCTGGTGGCGGCGATGATGTTGAGACCGGACTCGGCCAGTTTCGCGGTACCGGCTTCGGCATTGTTGCCTTCCAGACGCACCACCACCGGGACTTTAACGCCCACTTCCTTCACCGCACCGATAATGCCTTCGGCAATCATGTCACAACGAACGATGCCACCGAAGATATTGACCAGCACCGCTTTCACATTGCTGTCGGAGAGAATAATCTTGAATGCTTCGGTTACCCGCTCCTTGGTGGCGCCACCGCCTACGTCCAGGAAGTTGGCGGGTGAACCGCCGTGCAGGTTAACGATGTCCATGGTACCCATGGCCAGACCGGCACCATTGACCATGCAGCCGATGTTACCGTCGAGTGCCACGTAGTTCAGCTCCCACTTGGCGGCATAGGCTTCGCGGGCATCGTCCTGTGAGGGATCGTGCATATCGCGCAGCTTGGGCTGACGGTACATGGCGTTGGAGTCGATGTTGATCTTGCCGTCCAGGCAATGCAGGTTACCCTCGGTGGTGATCACCAGCGGGTTGATTTCCAGCAGGGCAAAATCGTAGTCCAGGAACATCTGTCCCAGACCAAGGAAAATTTTGGTGAACTGTTTGATCTGGTCGCCTTTCAGCCCCAGTTTGAATGCCAGTTCACGGCCTTGATAAGCCTGCGGGCCCACCAGGGGATCGATGGCGGCTTTGTGGATCAGTTCGGGGGTCTCTTCGGCCACCTTCTCGATTTCCACACCACCTTCGGTAGATGCCATAAAGACAACACGGCGGGTACCCCGGTCGACCACCGCACCCAGATACAACTCTTTGTCGATATCGGTGCAGGACTCAACCAGAATCTTGGCAACCGGCTGACCATTGGCATCGGTCTGATAGGTTACCAGGTTCTTGCCCAGCCAGTGTTCGGCGAATTCTCTTATCTCGTCTTTGGTTTTAGCCAGCTTGACGCCACCGGCCTTACCGCGGCCTCCGGCGTGAACCTGACATTTAACCACCCACATACTACCGCCGATCTTGCTGGCAGCTTCCACTGCTTCCTGTGGATTGTCACATGCATAGCCTTCCGACACGGGCAAACCGTATTCAGCAAACAATTTTTTTGCCTGATATTCATGCAAATTCATGTTGTGTTTCCGTTGTTGTGTAGGGATTCAGAGTATTTTTTAATTTCCGTTTTTATGTTGTCGCAGGGTATAAAAAAGGCCGGGCCGCAGCCCAACCTCTTGTTATTGGTTTATACGTCCAGCAGCAGGCGGGTCGGATCTTCCAGCAGTTCCTTGATGGAAACCAGGAAGCTGACCGACTCGCGACCGTCGATGAGACGGTGATCGTAAGACAGCGCCAGGTACATCATCGGCTGTATTTCTACCTTGCCGTTCACGGCCATGGGGCGATCCTGGATTTTGTGCATACCCAGAATGGCGCTCTGCGGCGGGTTGATGATCGGCGTAGACATCAGGGAGCCGAACACACCACCGTTGGTAATGGTGAAGTTACCGCCGGTCATGTCGTCCACGGTCAGCTTGCCGTCACGACCCTTGATGGCCAGTTCCTTGATGCTCTTTTCGATATCGGCCAGGCTCAGACGATCACAGTCGCGCAGTACCGGCGTGACCAGGCCACGCGGGGTAGAAACGGCGATGCTGACGTCGAAGTAGTTGTGATAGACGATATCATCACCGTCGATGGAAGCGTTCACTTCCGGGAAGCGCTTGAGCGACTCGACCACGGCTTTCACATAGAAAGACATGAAGCCCAGACGAATGCCATGACGCTTCTCGAACACTTCCTGATACTGCTTGCGCAGGCTCATGATCGGACCCATGTTGACCTCGTTGAAGGTGGTCAGCATGGCGGTGGTGTTCTTGGCTTCGAGCAGACGCTCGGCAACGCGCTTGCGCAGACGGGTCATGGGCACCCGTTTTTCGGTACGCTCGCCCAGCGGCACGACCGGGGTCTCTGCCTTGGCTGCAGCAGGTGCGGCCGCCGGCTTGTTGCCGCCCTTGATGAAGGCTTCCACATCTTCCTTGGTGATGCGACCACCCTTGCCGGAGCCGGACAGCTTGGCCACGTCGATGCCGTGTTCGGCCACCAGGCGGCGAACCGCCGGGCTCAGGCTGTCATCGTCGGACTTGGCGTCGGCTTTGCTGTCGGTCTTGGCGTCTTCTTTGGCTTCACCATTGGCAGAAGAAGCGGCCTTTTCTTTGGTCGCTTCGCCGGCCACGGCGCCCTGCTTGAGCTGGCCAATCAACTGCTGGCCCAGCACGGTGGCACCGGCGTCTTCGATAATGGCTTCCAGAATACCGGCTTCGGGCGCCGGTACTTCCAGTACCACCTTGTCGGTTTCGATGTCGACGATCACTTCGTCGCGTTCAACCCGGTCACCCGGCTGTTTGTGCCAGGTGGCGATAGTGGCATCGGCGACGGACTCGGGTAAGTCGGGAACCTTGATTTCGATGGTCATCAATATGTCCTTTGTGCGTTATGCTTCGGTCTGCGTCAGTGCGTCTTCGACCAGCGCTTTTTGTTGTTGTAAGTGAACAGAGGTGTAGCCCACTGCCGGCGATGCCGAGGCTTCGCGACCTGCATACCGCAGATTCGCGCCCGCCGGAATCGCGGCCCGGAAGTGATGCTGGCTGCAATACCAGGCGCCCTGGTTTTGCGGCTCTTCCTGACACCAGACGAACTCGGTTACGTGCTGGTAGTCGGCAAAAATCGCGGCAACCTCTTCCTGAGGGAACGGATACAATTGCTCGATCCGAATAATGGCCACATCCGTTTGTTCATGCTTGCGCCGTGTTTCAAGCAAATCGTAATACACCTTGCCCGAACAAAGAACAACACGCTTGACGCCTTTGGGATCCAGATCATCAATTTCGCCGATAGCGTTCTGGAAAGAGCCGGTGGCGAGGGTTTCCAGCTCGGAAACCGCCAGCGGATGACGCAACAACGACTTGGGTGTCATCACCACCAGCGGACGACGCATGGGGCGCAATACCTGACGACGCAGCATGTGGAACACCTGCGCCGGCGTGGTCGGTACACAGACCTGCATGTTGTGCTCGGCGCACAGTTGCAGATAACGCTCCAGACGCGCACTGGAGTGCTCCGGACCCTGCCCTTCGTAGCCATGGGGCAACAACAGGGTAAGACCGCACATCCGGCCCCACTTCTGCTCACCGGAACTCAGGAACTGATCGATCACCACCTGGGCGCCGTTGGCGAAGTCACCAAACTGGGCTTCCCATACGTTCAGCCCCTCGGGCTCGGCGGTGGCATAGCCGTATTCAAACGCCATCACCGCTTCTTCACTCAGCACCGAGTCGTACACCTGAAACTGGCCCTGACTGTCGGACAGATGGCACAGCGGGGTATAGGTGCTGGCATCGTTCTGGTTGTGCAGCACCGCATGCCGGTGAAAGAAGGTACCGCGGCCGGAATCCTGACCGGTCAGACGCACTTCATAACCGTTGTCACACAGGGTGGCGTAGGCCAGTACTTCGGCAAAGCCCCAGTCGGCCAGCTTTTCGCCCTTGGCCATCAACTTGCGATCGGCATAGATTTTGCCAACCTGACGCTGCAGGGTATGGCTCTCGGGGTAGTCGGTCACCCGCTCGGCCAGCTCTTTCAGCGCATCGAGCGGATAATTGGAGTCGTACTCCATATCCCACTCGTGACCCAGGTAGGGAGACCAGTCGACGGAGTGTTTTTCCATCGGTCGCCATTCCTTGACCACACACTCGCCGCTGTCCAATGCATCACGATATTCGTTGATCATCACGGTGGTGTCTTCCGCCGAGATGGTGCCCTTGCCAATCAATTGATCGGCATAAATCTTGCGCGGCGTCGGGTGTTTCTTGATCTTCTGGTACATCAGCGGCTGGGTCGCACTCGGCTCATCGGCCTCGTTGTGACCGTGACGGCGGTAGCACACCAGATCGATCACCACATCGCGACCAAATTCGTTACGATAATCCAATGCCAGCTGAGTCACCTGCACCACGGCTTCCGGATCATCCGCGTTAACGTGGAAAATCGGCGCCTGCACCATCTTGGCGATATCGGTACAGTACTCGGTAGAGCGGGTATCGCGCGGGTTGGAGGTGGTAAAACCAACCTGGTTGTTGATGACGATACGCACGGTGCCGCCCACGCCGTAGCCCCGGGTCAGCGACATGTTGAAGGTTTCCGCCACCACACCCTGACCGGCAAAGGCCGAATCGCCGTGAATGGTAATCGGCAGTACCTTGCGGCCATCCGGGTTGGACAGACGGTCCATGCGCGCGCGCACCGAACCGATAACCACCGGGTTGACGATTTCCAGATGCGAGGGGTTGAAGGCCAGCGCCAGGTGTACGTTACCGCCCGGGGTCTCGAAGTCGGAGCTGAAGCCCATGTGGTACTTCACGTCACCCGAGCTTTGCACTTCGTACTTGCCGGCAAAGGCATCAAACAGGTCTTGCGGGCGCTTGCCCAGCACGTTGACCAGCATGTTCAGACGGCCACGGTGGGCCATGCCGATCACCACTTCCCGACCACCGTTCTCACCGAAACGGCGGATCAGTTCCTTGGTCATCGGGACCAGGGCATCACCCCCTTCGAGGGAGAAACGCTTGGCGCCGGGGAACTTGGCACCCAGATATTTTTCCAGGCCTTCGGCGGCGTTCAGGCTGTCCAGAAAGCGCAGCTTGTCGTCCTGACTGAATCCGGGATCACCCACCATCGGCTCTAAACGGCTCTGGATCCAGCGCTTCTCTCTGGTACTGGTGATGTGCATATACTCGGCACCGACCGGGCCGCAGTAGGTTTTTTTCAATGCTGACACCAGATCCTTCAGCTTCATGGTTTCCTGGCCGATGGCATAGGAACCCACGTTGAAGGTAGCGTCCAGATCGGCACCGGTCAGGTTGTGAAAGGCCGGGTCCAGCT
This sequence comes from uncultured Oceanisphaera sp., assembly GCF_947495715.1. GTDB lineage: Bacteria > Pseudomonadota > Gammaproteobacteria > Enterobacterales > Aeromonadaceae > Oceanimonas > Oceanimonas sediminis. The sequence goes on along the minus strand of NZ_CANLZU010000015.1, from coordinate 84,174 downwards.
CGGCCACCACCTTGCGATCCCACAGCCCGAGCGGATCCAGGTTGGCATTCTGATGGCCACGAAAACGATAGGCGTTAATCAGCTGCAGCACCTTGACCTGCTTGGCGTCAGTGTGGGGATCACTGACCGGAGTGGCATAGCGGGAGGTGTCTTTGGCAAGGCGGCGGAAGTAATCTCTTACTTGAGAATGAGGTTGATCCTGTACGTTTTCTTCAGGCACCGGCAGGCCGTTGAATACGGTCTGCCACTGCTCGGGAACGGACTCAGGATCGGCAAGATAAGCCTCATAAAGGTCTTCTACATAGGTCGCATTGGCACCGGCCAGGTAAGAAGAATCCAGCCAGGCTTGCATTACGCCATTGTGCATCTTTATCCCTTTGTAATGTCTCGACAGGGCTACTGTCGTTCTGATCGTCGAGTCAAAGCCGCCCTTGCGGGCGGCGGATTATCTAGCGGGGACGATTAAACTGCCCGATTCAACAGCATGGACTTGATGTGACCAATGGCCTTGGTGGGGTTCAGGCCCTTGGGACATACATTCACGCAGTTCATGATGCCATGACAACGGAACACGCTGAAGGCGTCATCCAGCTCGGACAGGCGTTCGTCGGCGGCGGTGTCGCGGCTGTCGGCCAACCAGCGATAGGCGGCCAGCAAACCGGCCGGACCGATAAACTTGTCCGGGTTCCACCAGAAGGACGGACAGGAAGTCGAACAACAGGCGCACAGAATGCACTCGTACAGTCCGTCCAGCTTGGCCCGCTCTTCCGGTGATTGCATGTGCTCACGCGCCGGTGGCAGTTTTTCATCGGCAATCAGGAACGGTTTGACCTTTTCCCACTGGGTGTAGAACTGGCTCATGTCGATCACCAGATCACGCACCACCGGCAAGCCGGGCAGTGGCCTGATCACCACCTTGTTATCCTTGCCCAGCAAGTCGGACAGCGGCGTAATACAAGCCAGGCCGTTCTTGCCATTCATGTTCATGCCATCGGAGCCACAGACCCCTTCACGGCAGGAGCGGCGGAAGGACAAACTCGGATCCTGCTCTTTCAATGCCAGCAGCGCATCCAGCACCATCATGTCGGAGCCTTCGGCAACGTCCAGCCGATAGTCTTTCATGAACGGCTTGGCATCGGTTTCCGGGTTATAACGATAAACTGAAATAGTAACTTGCATCTTTACCCCCTCCCCTTAGTAGGTCCGCGCTTTCGGCGGGAATGCATCACGATGATTCGGTGACATATTCACGGACCGTCTGCTCATGGACTCGGTTTCAGGGCTGTACAGGGAATGGCACAACCAGTTTTCGTCATCACGCTCCGGATAATCGAAACGAGAGTGAGCACCACGGCTTTCGGTGCGGAAGTTCGCGGCCACCGCGGTGGCATAAGCGGTTTCCATCAGGTTGTCCAGCTCCAGACATTCGATACGCTGGGTATTGAAGTCGCTGCTGGTGTCATCCAGACGGGCGTTCTTGAGTCGCTCACGAATCTTTTTCAGCTCGGCCAGGCCGGACGCCATGGCGTCACCTTCGCGGAATACCGAGAAGTTGTGCTGCATGCACTGTTGCAGATCTTTCTTGATCTGTACCGGGTCTTCACCGTCGCGATTGTTTTCCCAACGGTTGTAACGGGCCATGGCCGCGTCGATGTCGGCCTCGGTCGCGTCTTTGATGTCGGTCAGCTCGTTCAGTGCTTCGGTCAGGTGACGACCCACGGCACGACCGAATACCACCAGATCCAGCAACGAGTTGCCGCCCAGACGGTTGGCGCCGTGTACCGATACGCAGGCAATTTCGCCGACCGCAAACAGGCCTTTCACCGGCACGTCCTTGCCATCGGCATCGAGGGTCATCGCCTGGCCATTCACATTGGTCGGAACACCACCCATCATGTAGTGACAGGTCGGAATAACCGGAATCGGCTCTTTGACCGGATCCACGTGGGCGAAAGTACGAGACAGCTCGCAGATGCCGGGCAGACGGGATTCGAGTACGTCCTTGCCCAGGTGATCCAGCTTCAGCTTCAGGTGCGGACCCCAGGGGCCATCGCAGCCGCGGCCTTCACGGATCTCGATCATCATGGAACGGGCAACCACGTCACGACCGGCCAGATCCTTGGCGTTGGGCGCATAACGCTCCATGAAGCGCTCGCCGTCCTTGTTCAGCAGGTAACCGCCTTCACCACGGCAACCTTCGGTCACCAGGGTGCCCGCGCCGGCGATGCCGGTGGGGTGGAACTGCCACATTTCCATGTCCTGCACCGGCACACCGGCACGCAGGGCCATGCCCACGCCGTCACCGGTGTTGATATGGGCATTGGTGGTGGACTGGAAGATACGACCGGCGCCGCCGGTGGCCAGAATGGTGGCCTTGGCCTTGAAGTACACCAGCTCACCGCTTTCGATATCGATGGCAGTACAGCCGACCACGTCGCCGTCCTGGTTTTTCACCAGATCCAGCGCATACCATTCGGAAAAAACGGTAGTCTTGTGCTTGACGTTTTGCTGATAGAGGGTATGCAGCAGGGCATGACCGGTACGGTCGGACGCCGCGGCAGTACGCGCCGCCTGCTCGCCACCGAAGGCCTTGGACTGGCCACCGAAGGGGCGCTGATACACCTTGCCGTTGTCGAAACGAGAAAAGGGCAGACCCATTTTTTCCAGCTCGAGGATGGCCTCGGGACCGGTCTGACACATAAACTCAATCGCGTCCTGATCACCGATATAATCGGAGCCCTTGACGGTATCGTACATGTGCCATTCCCAGTTGTCGTCGTGGGCATTGCCCAGCGCTACCGTGATGCCACCCTGAGCGGATACGGTATGAGAACGGGTCGGAAATACCTTGGACAACAGCGCACAGCTCTTGCCGGATTCGGCTATTTGTAGTGCGGCACGCATGCCTGCACCGCCGGCGCCGATTACCACGGCGTCGAATTCGCGAATTGTAATAGTCACCTTATACACCCCACAGTACGACGATACCGGTCAATACATAAACCAGCAGTAACACCACTACTCCAAACTGGGCCACACCGCGCCACAAGGCCGGTTTGACATAGTCGGACAGCACCTGCCAGGCACCAATCCAGCCATGTATCAACATGCTGAACAGCGCCAGTAGCGTAAACACCTTGGTAAAGGTCTTGTCGAAGAAGCCCGCCCAGACATCAAAGCTGATGTCGTTAAAGGCGATAAAACCCACCAGGTAAAGGGTGTATAAGGTCAGAACAACGGCCGAGGCGCGCATCAACATGAAATCATGTACGCCGCTGCGACCAAAGGTTGCAGAATTGGTTACCATACCATTACCCCCGCCAGCAATGACAACACGATAGTCACACCGAACGCCACCTTGGCACTCAGCGCACCCGACTCCAGCTCTTCACAGTAGCCCAGGTCCATAATGAGGTGGCGAATGCCGCCCACTATGTGGTAGGCCAGCGCAGTCAGGACACCCCAGAGGATAAAGCCGACGAAGAAACCGTCGAGAATATCCACAACTGCCTGGAACCCGGCTTCGGAAGAAAGCGAGTAACTCAGCAGCCACAGCAGGATGGCGAGTGCGAACAGCGTGATGACACCGGAAACCCGGTGCAGGATTGATGCGATTGCAGCGACAGGTTGGCGAATAGTCCGTAGGTCGAGGTTTACAGGTCTCTGTTTTTTAGTCACGGTCTTGCCCACTAGCTCCATTGAGCACGTTAGTTATTGTTTTAACAGATAAAGCCCGGATATATGAAATGGAAATCTGAGAGAAAGTGCATACTGAAATCCGGATGCCCGAAGGCGTTCAGAACACCAGCGATTGCACTTGCAAAATATCCAAAACTGCACCATATACCCTCGCAATCCAGTATATGGAGGAGAAAAATAATTACAACGAAGGGTCTGAGCCAATGATCAAATATGTAAAGTTGATCCCACAACGACGTCAACCCGTGGTCAGCCACACGAGTAAAATTGACATTGCCCCCCGGTTCTGTTTTCAATATGCCCGCACCATGGAAGGCAATAGTAGTTAGATATTTTTTTAATCTATGTAAAAATGCCTATCCGTGGACCTATTATAAGAACGCGAAGGAGACGTGCTATGGCTGACCAAAAGGCCACTCTACACTTGCCAGGCAAGGAACCCATTGAGCTTCCAATCGCCTCGGGCACAGCCGGTTACGATGTGATCGATATCAGCTCGCTGGGCTCACATGGATACTTCACCTACGATCCCGGTTTTATGGCGACGGCATCCTGCCAGTCCGAAATCACCTATATCGACGGTGACAAGGGCATACTGCTGCACCGCGGTTACCCCATCGATCAGTTGGCACAAAACGCCAGCTACCTCGAAGTCTGCTACCTGCTGCTGTACGGGGAAGCCCCGACCGCCAAGCAGTTTGACCAGTTTCAGCACCTGATCATGCGTCACACCATGGTACACGAGCAGTTGTCGTCCTTCTTCAAGGGCTACCGCCGCGATGCGCACCCCATGGCCATTGTCTGTGGTGTTATCGCCGGTCTGTCGGCGTTCTACCACGACCCGATGGACATCAACAACCAAGAACACCGGGAAATTGCCGCCCACCGCCTGATTGCCAAGATGCCGACCATCTCTGCCATGGCGTACAAGTACTCCATCGGTCAGCCGTTTGTGTATCCGCGCAACAACCTGAGTTATTCGGCCAACTTCCTGCAGATGATGTTTGCGGTGCCCTGTGAAGATTACAAGGTCAACCCCATCGTCGAGCGCGCCATGGACCGTATCTTTACCCTGCATGCGGATCACGAGCAGAATGCCTCTACCTCGACCGTGCGTCTGTCCGGCTCCAGTGGTGCCAACCCCTTCGCCTGTATTGCGGCCGGCATTGCCTCGCTGTGGGGACCGGCTCACGGCGGTGCCAACGAAGCCTGTCTGATGATGCTGGAAGAAATCGGCTCCGTGGATCGCATTCCCGAGTTTATCGAACGCGCCAAAGACAAGGATGACCCCTTCCGTCTGATGGGCTTCGGCCACCGGGTGTACAAGAACTTCGATCCGCGCGCCAAGGTCATGCGCGAAACCTGCCACGAAGTACTGGACGATCTCAAAATCGAGGATCCGCTGCTGGACGTGGCCATGGAGCTGGAACGTATCGCGCTGTCCGACCCCTACTTCGTCGAACGCAAGCTGTACCCGAACGTCGATTTCTACTCCGGTATCATTCTGAAGGCCATCGGTATTCCGACCTCCATGTTCACCGTGATCTTCGCCCTGGCACGTACCGTGGGCTGGATGTCGCACTGGAACGAGATGATGTCCGACAGCAAGCAGAAAATCGGCCGTCCGCGTCAGCTGTACACCGGCGCGCCCGAACGCGAGTTCAAGACCCAGGTCGAGAAATAACCGCCGTTAAGCGTTACCGCTAATCGAGCAAAAGGCCGGCATTAAATGCCGGCCTTTTTTTATTGTAGTCGCGCGCTTTAGCCGCGAAAACCTGCGCAGCAGGTTCTGGTGCACCAGGGATATCGCTGCGCGATATTGCACAGCTAAAGCAGTGCCTACATCCGTGCAGCATGTTGGTACCGGCGCCGCCGATATTTTCATACAGCACAAAGCAAAACACCGAACCTGTCAGGCTCGGTGTTTTGTAGGGTCCAATTCATTGGACCACATACTATTGCACGGCTTGATACGGTCGAATAAATTCGACCCTACATTACTCGGCGGAATATTGCGCCATCAGTTCACCGGCCTTGTCGACCATTTTGCTCGAGCCCACAAAGTAGGGGGTGCGCTGGTGCAGCTCGGTCGGCTTGATTTCCATGATGCGACGGAAACCATCGGTGGCCTTGCCACCGGCCTGCTCGGCCATGAATGCCAGCGGGTTACACTCATACAGCAACCGCAGCTTGCCATTGGGGTTGCTGGTGCCGGACGGATAGATATAGATGCCGCCCTTGAGCATATTCCGATGGAAATCCGATACCAGGGAGCCGATATAGCGCGAGCTGTAGGGGCGTTTGGTGTCTGCGTCCTTTTCCTGACAGAACTTCAGGTACTTCTTCACCCCTTCCGGAAACTTGATGTAGTTGCCTTCGTTGATGGAGTAGATGGTGCCCTGCTCGGGAATGCGAATATTTTCGTGCGACAGGCAGAAGGAGCCCAGGGTCGGATCATAGGTAAAGCCGTGCACGCCATTACCGGTGGTGTAGACCAGCATGGTGGAAGAGCCGTACACCACGTAGCCGGCGGCGACCTGATTCACGCCCGGCTGCAGAAAGTCTTCCATGTTTACCGGCTCACCGGGTGCGCTGACGCGACGGTAAATGGAGAAAATGGTGCCGATGGACACATTGACATCGATGTTGGAAGAGCCGTCCAGCGGGTCCATCAACACCACGTATTTGGCATTGCTCTGACGCTTGTCATCGAAGGCCACATAATGGTCTTCTTCTTCGGACGCGATGCCGCACACTTCGCCACGGGCTTCCAGTGCCGCTTTAAATATGTCATTGGCGAACACATCCAGTTTCTGCTGTGTTTCACCCTGCACATTTTCACTGCCGTTGCTGCCACCGATGATGTCGGTGACCAGGCCGGCCCGGTTGATTTCCCGGTTCACCACCTTGGCGGCGCGACGGATAGACGACAACAGCGACGACAGCTCGCCGCTGGCGCTGGGGTATTCAGCCTGATTCTTAATGATGTATTCACCCAGGGTAATCATATAGTTCCTCGAACGTTTTCTTGAGACGCTTAGCCGCCATAACTGCGGGGCAATGTACCCCGTTAACGCTTTTATTGCATAATTTTTTGCTGATCTAACCGAATCCGGCGTCAGCGAACCGCCAGTTGCCGACGTACTTCCTCCAGATCCTCCGGGGTATCCACCCCCGAGGGCGGTATTTCACAGGCGTCACTCAACGCTATCGACTCGCCGTGCCAGAGCACCCGCAACTGCTCCAGCTTTTCCAGCTGCTCCAGCGGGCTGACCGGCAAGGCCAGATAACGGCGAATAAAACCGGCTCTGTAGGCATAAATACCGATATGCCGGCGGCAGTGGCCCACATCCGGCGTGCCGTCGGCCATGCCGTCCCGGTCGAAGGGAATGGCGGAACGGCTGAAATACAGCGCCCGTCCGGCTTCACTCTGTACCACCTTGACCACATTGGGATCGGTGAGCTGAGCCGCATGCTCAAGCGGAGTGGCCAGGGTCGCCATGGGCGCATCGCTGCCGGCCAGCAGGCCGGCGACCTGATCCACCAGCGCCGGCGGCAGCAACGGCTCGTCGCCCTGCACATTCACCACGATATCATCCGCTGCCAGCCCCAGCAGCTCGACCACCTCGGCCAGGCGCTCGGTGCCGGACTCGTGATGGGCGCCGGTCATGCAGACCTCGACGCCGCTGGCTGCCAGCGCGTCGCGAATGCGAACATCGTCGGTGGCCACCACCACCCGGCCGGCGCCACTGCGTTGTGCCTGCTCGGCTACCCGCAAAATCATCGGCTTGCCGTGAATATCGGCCAGCGGCTTGCCCGGCAGACGGGTCGAACTGAAACGGGCGGGGATCACCACGACGAAGCTCATGCGGGCAACTCGTCCAGGCTCAGTTTACGGGCGCGGCTTTCCAGCAGTACCGGAATGTTCTCGGTAATGGGATAGGCCAGCCGGTCGAAACGGCACACCAGTTCGTTATGCTGACGATCCAGCTGTAACTTGCCCTTGCATACCGGGCAGGCAATGATTTCCACCAGTTTGGCATCAATCGCCATGAGCTAGCTCCTTGAGTCGAGTTAAAAGCAATTGTTCGAAATCGGCGGGCAATCGGGCATCCACCGGTACAAACCAGGTATTATCATGCCCCCCCGGCCATTTGACCGCATCTTTTTCGGTGATCAGCAAGGGTGCCGACTGCAGGCCGACAAGTTGCTCGGAGACCACCGCCTGGTGATCGGCCAGTGCCAACCGCTGCTCCAGTATAAAGCCCAACTGCTCCAGGGTCGCAAAAAAACGTGGCGGATGACCGATGCCCGCCAGGGCATGCACATTCGATCCCGGCTCGGGAGCGCCCTGTTGGCCACTGACTGGTTGCAGGGCGCCGGGTTCGAGCGTCATCAGATACTCTCCGGCACCGACCGGGCCACCATTATTGATAATCGCGTCTACCCGGTCCAGCCGCCATACCCCCTCACGCAATGGGCCCATCGGCAACAGATGGCCGTTACCGAAGCGCCGCTTGCCATCCACCACCACCAGTTCGATATCACGGGCCAGGGCGTAATGCTGCAGACCGTCGTCGCTGATGATGATATCCACTGCCTGAGCGGTCAGCAGCGCCGCCGCTTCTCCCCGTTTGGGGCCAACCACCACCGGGCAACCGGTGCGCCGATGAATAAGCACCGGCTCGTCGCCGGCCTGCTCGGGCCGGGTGTTTTCGTCCAGCAACAAGGGGTAGTGCTCGGCTTTGCCGCCGTAACCGCGGCTGATCACCCCGGGGGTATAGCCCTGCCGGCGCAGCCATTCCACCAGCCACACCACCAAGGGGGTCTTGCCGTTGCCGCCCACGGTCAGGTTGCCGACCACGATTACCGGTACCGGTGCCCGATACGCCGCCTTGAGCCCGCGCCGAAACAAGCCGCGGCGCAGGCCGCTTATCAGCGCAAACAAGGCGCTCAGGGGGGCCAGCAGCCACAGCCAGCCGGTGCGGGGCCGGTACCAGGCCTGCATCAGCCCTCGCCGTACTGAATGCTTCTGAGCTGGGCATACACGCCCTGACGCTCGAGCAGCTCCAGGTGAGAGCCCCGCTCCACCACCCGGCCTTCGTCAATCACCAGGATCTCGTCGGCGTTTTCGATGGTGGACAGACGGTGGGCAATCACCAGCGCGGTTCTGTCTTTGCGCAGCGCATCCAGCGCCGCCTGAATATGACGTTCCGACTCGGTATCCAGCGCCGAGGTCGCCTCGTCCAGGATCAACAGCGGCGCATTGCGCAGCAGAGCCCGGGCGATGGCGATACGCTGGCGCTGACCACCGGACAGGCTGGCACCGTTTTCACCGATGATGGTGTCATAACCCTGATCCAGCTTGTCGATGAATTCATCCGCATAGGCCACCTTCGCCGCCGCGATAATCTGTTCCCGGCTGTATTCGCCCTTGGCCGCATAGGCGATGTTGTTGGCGATGGTGTCGTTGAACAGATGCACCTGCTGGGACACCAGTGCAAACTGGCGACGCAGGTCGCTCAAGCGGTATTCGCGCAGATCCACGCCGTCGAGGCGGATTTCACCGGCATCGATATCGTAGAAGCGGGTCAACAGGCCGGCGATGGTGCTCTTGCCGGAGCCGGAACGCCCCACCAGGGCGATGGTCTTGCCCGGTTCAAGCGTGAAGCTCACGTCCTTCAGCGCCGGGTTTTCCTTGGTCGGATAGGTAAAGCCGACCCGATCGAATTCGATAAGACCCTTGGCCCGTTTCAGTGACCGGGTACCGGTATCATTCTCACCGTCGCTGTCGATCAGGCCGAACAGGCTCTGACAGGCGGCGATGCCGCGCTGATACGCGGCGTTGACCTGGGTCAGGCTCTTGAGCGGGCGCATCAGCATCATCATGGAGGTGACGATGACGGTAAAGGTACCCGGCGTCAGTTGATCCTGAATGTTATCGAAGGTGGACACATACAAAAGAATGGCCAGGGCGCTGGAGGCAATCACCTGTACCAGCGGCGTGCCGATGGAGTCTGCCGCCACCATCTTCATGTTCTGCTGGCGTACCGCATTGCTGACCCGCTGAAAACGACCCGACTCCACCTGCTGACCGTTGAACATCAGCACTTCCTTATGGCCTTTCAGCATCTGCTCGGTGCTGCTGGTGATGTTGCCCATGGCATCCTGCATGCCGCGACTGAGGCGACGGAAGCGACGACTGATCACCGCTATCATGACCCCGACCACGGGGCCGACCACGAAGAAAATCAGCGACAATTGCCAGGAGTGATAGAACATCAGCCCCAGCAGGCCGATGACGGTGGCGCCTTCACGCACCAGGGTTACCAGGGTCGAGCTGGCCGCCGACGACACCTGAGAGGCATCGTAGGTCACCTTGGACAGCAGGTTGCCGCTGTTATTACGATCGAAAAACGCCACCGGCATCGTCATCAGCTTGTTGAATACCTGCTGCTGCAGCGACATCACCACATGGTTGCCGACCCAGGCCATGCAATAGCCGGACAAAAAGGTACAGACGCCGCGCAGAAACACGATGCCGATAACAAACAACGGCATCCATTTCAGTACGTCGGGATCCTGACCGGTGAGTCCCTCATCGATCAGCGGTTTGATGGAATAGACAAAGGTGGTATCAACGGCCGCATAGCCCGCCATGCCGATAATGGCGGCCACCAGACCGAGCTTGCGCTCCTTCACATAGCCCAGCAACCGTTTGAGCACGGGCCAGGAAGAGGAGTGGTCATCTTGGGACATAAAGTCTCTGCCTTGAAAAACGAGGCGCTATTCTAACGACTTAGCGGAGCTCCCGCCAGTCGTCAACCAGCCATTAAGCCGTTGATACCAGGGGCCGGGGCGACGGGACCGGGTCAGGCGCCAATGTTGGCCGTCCGCCACCAGGTGCACCATGCCATGCTCGCCGGTAATCAACTGAGGCACGCCTTGCTGTTCGAAGCGGGCCATCACCTCGGCAGACGGAAAGCCCCAACGGTTGGCAAAACCGGCCGTATGCACCACCCAATCCGGTGCCACCGCCCGATTGAATGCCGCGGATGACGAGCTGCGACTGCCGTGATGGGGGCTCAACAGCAGCTGGGCCGCCACCGACTGCCCCGTCGCCAGCAAGCCCCGCTCCGCCTGGGCCTCTATGTCTCCGGTCAGCAGCAACGACAGGGTGCCATCCCCGATATGCAACACGCAGGAGTCGTTGTTGCGATGGCCGCTCGGGGTAAGCGGCCACTGCATCCGCAGTGTCAATACTCCCCACGGCTCCACCTGCCCGGCGCGACAATGCTGCCCGTCCGGCCAGGCTCCCCGCCGATGTTTTACCGGCAGACTGGCGGCCAGATAGTCACGGTTGCCGCTGTGATCCCGGTCGTCGTGGCTGATCACCAGGTAATCGAGCTCGTCGATGCCCAGCCGGGTCAGCAGTGGCAGTATCACCCCATCGGCCATGTTGAAACCCGAGTCAAAACGGTTGCCGGTGTCATACAGCAATGCCCGCTCCCCCTGGGTCACCAGTACCGAAAGCCCCTGGCCCACATCCAGTATCCGTACCTCCCAGCGAGGCTGTTTTTTTTGTTCAATGACATCGGGTTGCAGCAAGATGAGATACATGGCCAACGCCAGCAGCCAGCGCGCCCTGGGCAGCAACAGGCCGAACGACAACAAAAACAGCAACAGCCAGCCCCCCTGGGCTCGGGCCGACAGGGTCTGCCAGGGCGACAGGCTGTCATTCAGCCAGTGCAGGCCGGCCATTAACGGCTCGAACAGGTCGTTCAGCAACATCAGCACCACCATGGCCAAGGTCGGCACCGGCAACACCAGCACACAGGCCAGCAACAACAAGGGGATCAGCAGCAGCGAAAACAGCGGGATCAACAGCATATTGATCGGCAACGACAGCCAGCTGATGCCGCCGAAAAACAGCATAATCAACGGCAGCAACAGCAGACTCAACCCCAGTTGCAAGCGCCACAGGCTTCGCCCTCCCAGCCAGCCGGCACTCACCATCAGGGCGGCCACCGCCAGCACCGACAGCCAGAAGCCCAGATCCAGCGCCAGCCAGGGCATGACCGCCAGCAGCAACGTCATGGTCAGCAACAACAGACGGCGGCCGCTCCAGAAACGCCCCCAGCAAAACAGGCCCAGCCACAACAGCAACATCAGCAAGGCCCGCTGGGTGGGCACCGAAAACCCCGCCAGCCAGGCATACCCCAGCGCCAGCGCTCCCGCCACTGTCGCCGCCGGCAGCCGATGGCCACTCAGGCGGCCGACCAGCAGCCCCAGCCCGGCCACCAGGCCGATATGCAGACCGGAGATGGCAAACAGATGACTTACCCCCAGACCACGCAGCATATCCCAGTCTGCATCGGTCAGCCCGCTGCGATCCCCTACACTCAGGGCCAGCAGCCAGCGTCGGGCGGGCAAGTCGGTGGTCATGGCCGCGATATGCTGCACCAGCCGGGTACGATGAGAGGCATCGGCGGCCCGATGCGCCAGGATACCGGTCAGGTAACCACGCGCCGTTATCCCCTGCCCCAGCAGCCAGCGCGCACTGTTGAAGCTACCCGGATTAAGCAGACCATGAGGAGGTTGTAACCGACTGACAGACTGTATTTTATCGCCGACGGCCGGAGGTTCGCTCTGTCCATACCAGGACAACAACACCCTTGGCCGGGGGGAAAGTACTTGACCATTCAGGCTTTTCAGACTGACAATCAGCCTGCTTGCACCAGACTCCCGGTGCTGAACACGCTCTACCGTGCCGGCGATCAACTGGCTACGCTGAAACAAGTCCGGTGAGTGCAGCCAGGTCAATTGCCAATGGCTGTAACACAACGCCCAGACCAAACCGAACAACAGACAGGCCACGGCCGGCCTTGGCCGCCAACACAGGCAGCCCAGACAAGCCAGTGGCAACCACCAGTCCCAGGCGGGGAGCCAGGGCCAGACCATGATGGTTGAGATGCCGAAGCAGAAAAAGAACAGCCGCTTATCCATCCGATAAGTATTGCGGACTTGGAACAGATGCCAAAAAAGACGTTAAAACGCCTGATGCCCGACCCGGGCACCATTAAAAATAACAAGTACCTGAGTTTGCTTGGCAGCAGGCTGCACGACAACAACCTGTGGCATCTCAACCGGCATTCGGCCGCGGGCGCCTTTGCCGTTGGTCTTTGCTGTGCCTGGCTGCCCATCCCCTTTCAGATGATGCTGGCCGCCGTGCTGGCCATGACCTTTCGCGTCAACCTGCCCTTATCCGCGGTGCTGGTCTGGATAACCAATCCGCTGACCATGCCACCGATGTTCTATTTTGCCTACCGACTGGGCTCTTTTCTGCTCGACACGCCGCCCCATTACCAGCATTTCGAGCTGAGCCTGAGCTGGCTCGGCAACGCCATGACGACGGCCGGCCCTCCCTTTCTGGTGGGCTGTGGTGTCATGGCCCTGGTCAGTGCGGCCACCGGTTTCATGGTAATTCATGGTCTCTGGCGCTGGACGGTATCGCGCCGCTGGAAACTGCGCAGGCGAGACCGCTGATGCTGCGCCAATGGTTGCGTCACCGGATGCCCAGCCAGGAAACCCTGCGCCAGCATCGTATATTGGCGCTGTTCGGCGAACGCCTGCTCGACCCCGACTACTGGTACTGCAACCGTCATTCTGCCGCCGTGGCGGTGGCCGCCGGCCTGTTTGCCGCCTGGATGCCGCTGCCCATGCATACCCTGGTGGCCATCGGTCTGGCGGTCATGTTCCGCGGTTATCTGCCGCTGGCCATCGCCATGGTGTGGGTCAACAACCCGCTCACCATAGCCCCGATGTTTTACTTCGCCTACCGGCTTGGCGCCCGGCTGCTGGATACCCCCGAACTGGCATTTAACGGCTCGCTAAGCTCGCTGGAACACGAAGCCCTGGCCATGGCGGTGCCCCTGCTGACCGGCGCCCTGCTGATGGGGCTGAGTTGCGCCCTGCTGGGCTGGATAGTGACCCGTCTGGGCTGGCGCTGGAAGGTACAACTGGCCTGGAAACTGCGGCGGGAAAGACGCAATCAACGGTGAGGCGTGAGGCGTGAGGCGTGAGGCGTGAGGCGTGAGGCAAAAATGATAGGCGCCTATTTATGCGCCGCAAGCCACCAATTGCTGCCAAACCTTCAACTTTCTCTGTGGTCACTCCCGCGAAGGCGGGAGTCCAGGGCAATATGTCATGGATCTCCGCCTTCGCGAAGATGACAATGGGAAAGCTGGTGCGTTGTAGGGTCCAATTTATTGGACCGGCTCAACCTGAGCACTACATCTGCGGTCGATTGAAATCGACCCTACGGAAAACACCCGTAGCAAGCGGGAATCTGAGGCGAGGGCAATAGCGGCCCCCTTCTCCTCCCCCCTCACTCTTCACCCCTCACATGTCTGACCTTTACGCTTCCCCCAGCAACTGCCTGGGCAGCAACTTGCCCGCACGCCAGGCCGGGTAAAGGGTGGCGATGAAGATAAGCAACAGCGCCGAGCCGGTCACCAGCCACAAATCGGCCCAGTGAAACTCGGTGGGGATAAAGTCGATGAAATACACCTCCGGGTTCAAGAACTGATGCCCGGTCAGGTGCTCCAGACCCGCCACCAGTTCAGACAGCCGGGTTGCCAGCAGCAGCCCCAGGCCGCCACCAATCAGCACGCCGGTTACGCCGTTAAGCAGGCCCTGCACCATAAAGGCACCGCGTATCTGCCAGGGCCCCGCCCCCATGGTTTTGAGGATGGCGATGTCGCCTTTTTTCTCGTTCACCGCCATCACCAGGGTCGAGACGATGTTGAAGCTGGCCACCGCCATCACCAGCAGCAGCACCACTATCATCAGGGTGCGTACCAGCTGAATGTCCCGGTAGACATTGCCCTGGCTTTCCATCCAGCTGCTGACGTAAAACGGCGCCGGAAGCCCCATGCCCGCATTCATGGTCAGTCGATCGGCCGCCAGCACCTCATTCACCCGCAGATGAAATCCGGCAATGGCATCCCCCAGCGCTTTCAGCTCCTGAGCATCCTGCAGGTGGGTATAGCCGAGCACGGTGTCGAGCTGACCGCCGATGCTTACTATTCCCTGCAAAGTAAAGCTGTGCCGCCGGGGCGAGCCAAAGCCCTGGCTGCCCGGTGCCGGCAGCAGCAAGGACACCCGGTCGCCGACCTCAAGCTCCAGCTGGTCGGCGATGGCCTTGCCGAGGATCAACCCCCGCTCGCCGGGCACCAGCACCGTCAGGCTGGCACCACCGAGGTAGGGGGTCAGCTCGGACACCCGGCCTTCAAGCTCCGGCACCACGCCCTGCAGTTGCACCGCCTTCAGCTTGGCGCCCTTGCTGAGCAGCCCTTCCAACGGCACATAGGGCGACACCGCCAGTATGCCGGGCGCCGCCTCCATGTCACTGGCCATGTCGCGCCAGCCTGTGACCGGCCCGTCGGCGGTATGCAGCTGGCCGTGGGGCAATACCGACAGGATGCGGTTTTCCAGCTCGCGCTCGAAGCCATTCATCGCCGACAACCCCAGGATCAGTGCACCGACCCCGATGGCGATGCCCAGAATCGAGGCCACCGAGATAAAGGAAATAAAGCGATTGCGCCGCCGGGCCCGGCTGAAGCGCCAGCCCAGAAAGACACTTAACGGACGAAACATCAGCCTTGCTCCTGCAGACGACCATCGACCAGCCGACACTGCCGATCCAGCCGGGCGGCCAGCGCCAGATCGTGGGTCACCACCACCAGGCCGGTGCCCAGCTCGCTCTGCAATTCGGCCAGCAGCGCAAACACCTCGGCGGCGCTGTGGGCGTCCAGGTTGCCGGTAGGCTCATCGGCCAGCACCAGCCGAGGCTTGTTGACCAGCGCCCGGGCGATCGCCACCCGCTGGCGCTCACCGCCCGACAGCGCCGAAGGGCGGTGATCCAGCCGGTGCCCCAGCCCCACCCGCGTGAGCAGGGCCTCGGCCTGCTCCTGGGCTTCTTTCACCGGACGGCCGGCAATCAACAGCGGCATGGCGGCGTTTTCCAGGGCGCTGAATTCGCCCAGCAGGTGATGAAACTGATACACGAAGCCCAGTTTCTGGTTACGAAAGCGGGCCTGGCTGCGAGCCGACATATGATGCAGATCTTCCCCTTCTACCAGCACCCGACCCTCGCTGGGGGCATCCAGGCTGCCAAGCAGATGCAGCAGGGTACTCTTGCCCGAGCCGGAGCTGCCCACCACCGCCAGGCTTTCACCGGCGGCCAACGTCAGGCTGACGCCGTCCAGTATGGTGACCGGCTGCGCTCCGTCCTGATGGGTTTTACCCAGATTCTCGACCACTAACAGGGGGTTATTCATAACGCAAAGCCTCGGCTGGATGAACTCGTGACGCCCGCCAGGCCGGATAAAGGCTGGCCAGCACGCACAGTAATAAAGTGGAAAATAACACGGTGATCAGTTGCCCCGGCAACAGCAATACCGGCAGCTGACTGCCCCCGGCGGCGGAATAGAAATTGATGCCCAGCAGATTCAGCACCCCGTCCAGATTCAGGCTCAGCAGCAGGCCCAGCGCAAAGCCCAGCAGACTGCCCAGCACGCCGCTGAAACCGCCCTGAATCATGAACACCGCCATCACCCGATTGCGGCTCAGGCCCAGGGTTTGCAGCATGGCAATTTCGGCTTCCTTGTCGGTCACCACCATCACCATGGCCGACAGAATATTGAACGCCGCCACCAGCACAATCAGCGCCAGCATCAGGCTCATCAGCCGTTTTTCCATCGCCACCGCCTGAAACAGCTCGCCCCGGCTCTGCTGCCAGGTCTCGTATTTCAGCCCGGCGGGCAAAGCCGGTAACTGCGACAGTTCGAAAGGGTCGGTCAGCCACAGCCGCAGGCCGGAAGCCTGGCCCGGCGCATAGCGCAGCAGGCGGGCGGCATCATCGAGCCGGGCCAGCACCAGCTGTCGGTCTACGTCGTTACCGGTACTGAAGGTGCCCACCAGGGTAAAGAGCCGCTGGCTCGGCACCCGGCCCAGCGGGGTGAAGCGGCTGCCCTCGGTGACCGTTACCCGCACCTGATCGCCGGGTACCACGCCCAGGCTGCGGGCCACGCCTGCCCCCATGACCAGGCCATAGGGCAAATATTCGAAATATTCCCGGGTGCGCGGATCCAGCCCCTGCAGCAGTTTGTCCTGATTGTTGGCCGGATCCAGGCCATAGAGCTCCACCCCGGTCAGATGACCCGGGCCCTGCACCATGGCTTCGGCACTGATGAAGGGCGTGGCGGCGGTGACCACCGAATCGGGCGCAAACAGCTCGCGGTACTGCTCCGGCTCGGCCAGCCGCCGCTGGTCGTTGGTGACCAGCGCATGAGGGATCACCCCGAGCATGCGGTCTTTCAGCTGCTGTTCGAAGCCGTTCATCACCGCCGACACCAGGATCAGGGCGGCAACGCCCAGCAGAATACCGATGGTCGAAAAGCCGGAAACGAAGGAGGCGAAGCTGCGTCGGCCCCGGGCCCCGGCATAGCGTAAACCCAACATCAGCGTCAGGGGTTGAAACATGGTGTAATCATCCGTTTTTTAAAGGGTTTTACGTCACCCGCAAGTTGCGGAATAATAAAGGCTTGTGAATGGCGCAACAAGAGCAGCGAATGATGGCAGACCCTTATTTCAGCATCGACTACCAGGCGCAGGTTAACCTGATCCCCCTGACTGATGGCGAAACAGTGCCCGACGCGGACTCGCTGGAGGCCGAAATACCCGCGCCGTTCAAGCTTATCAGTGAAGTGACCCGCATCGATACCAATAATGCCCGGCTGCTGCGCAACCTGGACGAGCACGCCAACGAGCTGGTGGAGATCATCAACCAGCAGTCGCGCAAAATCGATCTGGTGCTCAGTTATGTGCTGGCGGGACAAGACAATCCCGATCAGCGCCACCAGACCCTGAGCCTGGGCGGCGGCGGTTTTACCTTCGCTTCATCACAGCCGCTGGCCGAGGGCGACCGGGTTCGCTTCAAGCTCTTTCTGCCGGAACTCTCGGTCGCCGTATACGGTTACGGTGAGGTGCACGGCGAGACGGAGCACTACCGCTGCGACTTTATCGCCCTGCGCGAACAAGACAGAGACGCCCTGATCCGCGCCAGCCTGCAACTGCAGGCCAAACAACTCAAGGCCCGAGCCGAACGCCGCGCCCAACAGGACGACGCATCACGCCCATGATACAGATTTCCAGCCCCACTCCCCGCCCCAGAGCCAGCCTGGGCCAGCTGATTGGCAGCAGCCTGGCGCTGGCCATCGCCGAACAGGTCAAACAACAGCAACAGCTGGTGCTGCTGGTAGTGCCCGACACCCCCACCGCCCTGCGCCTGGAGCAGGAGGTGCGCCACCTGCTGACCAATGGCACCGATGCCGACGGTACTCATGCCGACAATAAGCTGCCGGTGGCGCTGTTTCCCGACTGGGAAACCCTGCCCTACGACCAGTTTTCGCCGCATCAGGACATCATCTCCCAGCGGCTCGAAACCCTGTACGGGCTGCCGGCGCTCAAACGCGGCCTGCTGATTGCGCCCATCACCACCCTGATGCTGCGCACCCCGCCACGCAACTGGCTGGAGCAGAACAGCCTGCTGCTGAACACCGGCGACAAGCTGGATTTGCACGCCCTGCGCAACCGGCTGGAACGCGCCGGTTACCGGGCGGTGGAGCAGGTGCTGGAGCACGGCGAGTTTGCCGCCCGCGGCGCCCTGCTGGACTTGTACCCCATGGGTGCGAGTGAGCCGGTGCGTATCGACTTCTTCGATGACGAAATCGACACCCTGCGTCCCTTCGACCCGGACACCCAGCGCTCGCGCGACAAGGTAAAGCAGGTGCGGCTGCTGCCGGCACGGGAGTTCCCTACCGACAACGCCGCCATCGAGCGGTTTCGTGGCCAGTACCGGGAACGCTTCGCGCTGCGCAACGAGCCGGAGTCGCTTTATCATCGCGTCAGCCAGAGCCAGTTTCCTCCCGGCATAGAGCACTACTTTCCGCTGTTTTTCGAGCAGACCCAGACCCTGTTCGACTCGCTGCCCGAGCAGATGCGGGTACTGAGTGTCGGTGAGCTGAACGAGGCCGCCGACGGCTTCTGGCAGGATGTACAGAGCCGCTATGAAGACCGCCGCCACGACCAGTTACGCCCGCTGCTGGCGCCGGACGAGCTTTACCTCAAGCCCGACGCCCTGCTGCAACAGCTGAACCAGTGGCCCCGGCTGCAACTGAGCAGCACCCCGGTGCTGGAAAAAGGCGATCGGCAGAATGCCCCTATTCAGCCCCTGCCCACACTGGAAGTCGAGCACCAGAAAACCGAGCCCCTGGCCCGACTGCTCGACTTCTGCGAAAACTTCAAAGGTCGCATCCTGTTCTCGGTGGAAAGTGCCGGCCGACGCGAGGCGCTGGTGGAGCTGCTGGCGGGCAGCGCCATCAAGCCCTGGCCCTGTGATGGTTTTTCGCATTTTGTGGCCGGAAAGGATCCGATCGGCCTGCTGGTCGGGCCGCTGGCGCAGGGCTTTATTCTCGACGATACGCTGGCGCTGATTTGTGAAGGCGACCTGCTCGGCGGCCGGGTCATACAACGCCGCCGCCGGGAAAAGTCCACCGGCCTGAGCCCGGACACCCTGATTCGCAACCTGGCCGAGCTGTCCATCGGCCAGCCGGTGGTGCACCTGGATCACGGCGTGGGCCGTTACACCGGGCTGCAAACCCTGGATGCGGGCGGACTCAAGTCCGAATACCTGACCCTGGAATACGCCGGCGGCGACAAGCTGTATGTGCCGGTGACCGCCCTGCACCTGGTGGGCCGCTACAGCGGTGCCGACGATCCGCACCTCAACAAACTCGGCAACGACACCTGGGCCAGAGCCAAGCGCAAGGCGGCGGAAAAGGTGCGCGACGTGGCCGCCGAGCTGCTGGATGTATATGCCCGCCGGGCCGCCAAACCGGGCCAGGCCATCAGCCACGACAAGGCGGCCTATCGCCAGTTTGCCGACGCCTTTCCGTTTGAAGAAACCGACGATCAGCTTACCTCCATCAACGCCGTGCTCACCGACATGACCCAGCCCAAGGCGATGGACCGGCTGGTGTGCGGCGACGTGGGTTTCGGCAAAACCGAAGTGGCCATGCGCGCCGCCTTTGTGGCGGTGCACGGCGGCAAGCAGGTGGCGGTGCTGGTGCCCACTACCCTGCTGGCCCAGCAGCATTACGACAACTTTCGCGACCGCTTCGCCAACTGGCCGGTGCGGGTGGAAATCATCAGTCGCTTCAAGACCGGCAAAGAGCAGGACAAGGTGCTGGCCGGCCTGACCGATGGCGGCATCGATATTGTGATCGGGACTCATAAACTGCTGAGCCAGGATGTGCGCTTCAAGGATCTGGGCCTGCTGATCGTGGACGAAGAGCACCGCTTCGGCGTGCGCCAGAAAGATCAGATCAAGGCGCTGCGCGCCGACGTGGACATTCTGACCCTGACCGCCACCCCCATTCCGCGTACCCTCAACATGGCCATGGGCGGCATGCGCGACCTGTCGATCATCGCCACCCCACCGGCCAAGCGACTGGCGGTAAAGACCTTTGTGCGCGAGTCGGATCCGGCCACCATCCGCGAGGCAATACTGCGGGAGCTCAAGCGCGGCGGCCAGGTCTATTACCTGCACAACGAGGTGCAGACCATAGAGAACAGCGCCGACGCCCTGCGCACCCTGGTACCCGAGGCCCGCATCGGCATCGCCCACGGCCAGATGCGCGAGCGGGAGCTGGAACAGGTGATGAGTGATTTCTACCATCAGCGCTTCAACGTGCTGTTGTGCTCCACCATCATCGAAACCGGCATCGACGTACCCAGCGCCAACACCATCATCATGGACAGGGCCGACAAGCTGGGTCTGGCCCAGCTGCACCAGCTGCGCGGCCGGGTGGGCCGTTCCCACCATCAGGCCTATGCCTACCTGATGACGCCGCACCCCAAGCGCATGACCACCGACGCCAGAAAACGGCTGGAAGCCATTGCCGCACTGGAAGATCTGGGCGCCGGTTTTGCCCTCGCCACCCACGATCTGGAAATTCGCGGTGCCGGCGAGCTGTTGGGCGACGAGCAGAGCGGCCAGATCACCGCCATCGGTTTCAGCCTGTACATGGAGATGCTGGAGCAGGCGGTAAAGGCGCTGCAATCGGGCAAGGAGCCGGCGCTGGATCAGCTGCTGCGTTCGCAAACCGAGATTGAACTGCGCCTGCCGGCGCTGCTGCCGGACGACTATATTCCGGACGTGAACATGCGCTTGTCCATGTACAAGCGCATCGCCACCGCCGAAGACGAGGCCGCCCTGCGCGAGCTGCAGGTAGAGCTGATTGACCGCTTCGGCCTGCTGCCGGAGCCGAGCAAGAACCTGGTGGCACTGGCCGGGCTCAAACTCAAGGCCAGCGCCCTTGGCATCGACAAGATTGACGCCGGCCCCAATGGCGGCAGCATCGCCTTTGCCCAGGATGCCAGGGTCGATCCCATGTATCTGGTGAGCCTGTTGCAAAGCCAGCCGCGCATCTACAAAATGGAGGGGCCAACCAAGTTGCGTTTCGCCATTCCAAGTCAAGATGCCAAGAGCCGACTGGCGCTGGTGGGCGACATGCTGAACGAACTGCATGCCCATCAGGCGTGAGCCTGGCGTTATCACGACATCATGATTAACCCCACGGACGGGATAATAGAGTGGCGAAGGCGGCCCACGGGCCGCTTTTCTTCGCCGTATGAGCTGTTAAAAACATCCTGACCGAGACCAAATGAACGCGAATCTTTGCCATGCCCCCGCCCAGCACCCGCTCAAGGTCGGTATTCTGGGTGGCGGCATCGCCGGTGCCACCGTGGCGTTGCGGCTGGCGGACATGGGCATTCAAACCCTGCTTATCGAGGCCGGCAGCGGCCTGGTGAACGGGCCGCCTATCTGCCATCTGCATGCGGGCGGCAACCTGTATCGTGATATCAGCGACCAGCAATGCCTGACCCTGCTGCGCCAGTCCATCGCCTCGGTGCGCGCCTATCCGCACAGCATCAATCGCCGCCCCACGGTGATCGCCACCCCGGTGTCGGATCCGGGCGATGCCGAGGCGTTATTGCCCCGGCTGGCACAGGTGGCGCAGGAATATCGGCGGCTGGTGGACGAAGATCCGGCCAACCGGGTACTGGGCGAGCCGGAGGAATATTATCGCTGCTACAGCCGCGAGCAGTTCGAGGCCCTGGCCCGCCAGCCCATTCCGCTCAAGGCCGACAGCCAGGACGACTGGCTGATCCCCCTGGCCCATCATCTGGATCCGGACAAGCTGAAGTTTCCGCTGATCCTGGTGCAGGAATACGGCTGGAGCCTGTTTCGCATGGCGGCCACCGCCACCCTGGCGCTGAATGCTGCCCCCCACTGCGCGCTGCACTTTCATACCCGTGCCACAAAACTGGAGCAAAGGCCCGACGGCTGGACCATTCACGCCAGCCAGGGTCACGGAGAGGCGCAGGCGTTCAAGGTGGACTTTCTGGTCAATGCCTGCGGTTTTCGCACCGGGCTGGTGGACGACATGGCGGGCTTCCGCCGCCAGCGGCTGGTGGAATACAAGGCTGCCTACGTGGCCCGCTGGCAGACCGAGGCCGACTGGCCGGAGGTGATTTTTCACGGCCAGCGCGGCACCCCCAACGGCATGGCCCAGCTGACGCCCTATCCGAACGGCATCTTTCAGCTGCACGGCATGACCGACGGCATCACCCTGTTCAAGGGTGGCCTGGCTGCCAGCGGCGAGCACAGCGCCCAGCCCCGGCTGCCGCCCCCCTATGTGGCCCAGTTGAACAACGGCTGGCAAACACCGGACATAACAGCCCGCACCCGAGACGCCATCGCTCATCTGGCCCGCCTACTGCCCGCCTTTGGCGAGGCCGAGGTTGGCGGCAAGCCGTTATTCGGCGCCCAGCAAATACCGGGCAGCGATCCCTCGCTGCGGGCGGCGGACGTGTCGTTTGAAGGCAATCATTATGCGCGGGTAGAAATCGTCAAGGCCAGCTCGGCACTGACCGCCGCCGACCGCATCGTCGCCAGGCTGGCCGAACTGGGCTGGCTGGAGATGGACGGGCAACCGCTGTCACCGAGTCTCGCCCTCACCAAAGGCCAGAACGCCACCGAGGTAGAACGGGAAGCCATTCGCCTGGCCCGCGAACGCGGCTACCCGGACGAACTGGCACTGAACATGAGGTGAAGGCTGGGAGCTAGTCCTTAAAGAGGGCAAAGGCCCCGCTCCGCCGACTCGCCGTAAACCCCTCCCTGGGGGCTCAACCGCGCCATCCATGGCGCGGATGGTCGGCCGAGCGAATCCCTTTGTCCTCCCGTCAATTGCGGCGTGGCCTGCAGAAAAAACACAACATCCTCGCTTAACCTGTAGCCGCCACTTCAGTTGGCGGATCAGAGCACTGGGAAGCCAAACCAAACCCCCGATTCCATATCCCGCACGAACATCCGTAGGGTCGATATTTGATGCCAAGAGTAATCGACCAAAACCACTGCATGGTATCGGCGACAACAAAAAGCGGGAAGGTCGCCCTCCCCGCTTTTTCTTTCAGCCTGTTCTCTCAGGCAGTATCAATCAATTTTCCTGTCTTTGGTCACCGACAGAATGCCAATACACACGGCGGCGACGGCAATAAAACCGGCGATAATAATCACCGGTATGGTGGCGTAACCCAGGATATGCCAGATAACGTATTCTAAGGTACTCATTCGTTTCCCCTCTTGTTCTCGTTCCAGGCGCTTATTGCCAGCCGGCCACGTCGCTCATGTCCGGCAGTTTATGGGCAATCCCCTTATGGCAATCAACACAGGTTTTATCGCCACCGGCCAGGGCGGTCGAGTGCAGCCTTACCGCGCGGGGGCCTTGCTCCGAGAAGTCCATATAGTCGAATTGATGACAGTTACGGCACTCTTGCGAGTTGTTTTCTTTCATCCGTTGCCACTCGCGATGGGCCAGATGCCCACGACGCGCCTTGAACTTCTCGTCGGTATCGATGGTACCGATAAAGTGAAAGGCCAGCTCTTTGGATGCCTGCACCTTGCGCACGATTTTATCGGTCCAGTTATGAGGAACATGGCAGTCGGAACAGATGGCACGCACTCCAGAACGGTTGGCGTAGTGAATGGTTTCACGGATCTCTTTTACGATGGGGGCGTGGCAGCCGGAACAGAACTGCTCGGTGTTGGTGGCTTCCATTCCGGTATTAAAAGCTCCCCAAAACAGCAAGCCACCGATAAACCCCATCAGCAGCACCACGCCTGCCGCGGCCTTGCTGGGAGTGGATAAACGCTTCCAGAATCTTTTTAATAATTTCATGGCTCTCACTCTTAAGTCGCGTTTTATTACCGCAATGAATCGACGCTCTGAAAGTTGCTCTCAACCAGCGGTTTGGCATCGGCCTGAGGCACGTGACATTGCAAGCAAAAGTAACGACGCGGTGACACATCCGACAGCACCTGCTCCTGACGATTCACATAGTGAGTCACGCTGATCTTGGTGGCGCCCATTTCCTTGGCGTTTTTCCAGCTGTGACAGGAAAGACACTTATTGGCGTTTAACGACACTTCATAGTTACGGATGGTATGGGGGATCAAGGGTGGCTGATACACATAGCTACTGTCCAAATGGTGATCCTTGGGAAAACGCTTGAAGTCGTCCGCCGGGCGCGTGGTTTCTAGTTCACTCATGCCACGTAACGACTCCACACCACCAATGCCGCCCTGGTTGACGGTATGAGCGGCGGTATCGGTCGCCACCGGGTTTGCCTTGGCCGACTCTTCGGCTTGTACGGTACCGAACAGCAGTGCACTGGCTGCCAGCAATGCCATCATGATTTTTTGCATAACCTCTCCATTCTTTTATGACCACCCCTGCGTCACTAAGCGATGGGGTGGCCTTGATATAACTGCCCTGTTACCCGAGTGAGAACTTACCCTCTCGCCACTCTTACACGCTGGCGATTCTGGTTATCTTTACCGGACATTTTTTGTAGTCGGTCTGTTTGGATAGCGGATCGGTGGCATCCAGAATCAGCTTGTTGACCAGAATGCGCGCATCAAAGAAGGGCACAAACACCAGACCTTTTGGCGGCCGGTTACGACCACGGGTTTCAACCCGCGCCCGCACTTCACCGCGCGGCGACTGAATGAGCACTTCGTCTCCACGGCGCAAATTACGCGCCTCGGCATCATCCGGATGAATGTAGCAATGCGCATCGGGAATGGCTTTGTACAGCTCGGGCACGCGCCGGGTCATGGTACCGGTGTGCCAGTGTTCCAGCACCCGGCCGGTACAGAGCCACAAATCGTATTCATCGTTAGGCACTTCCGGCGGCGCTTCATAGGGTGCCGAAATGATCAGCGCCTTGCCATCGGGCTTGCCGTAGAAATCCCGGCCTTCACGTTTGGCATAGGGGTCATATTCCGGGTTGAATCGCCACAGGGTTTCCTTGCCGTCTACCACCGGCCAGCGCAAACCGCGCACCTGGTGATACACATCGTAGGGGGCCAGGTCGTGGCCGTGTCCGCGACCAAATTCGGCATATTCTTCAAACAGCCCCTTTTGTACGTAAAAACCGGCAGAGCGGGCGTCGTCGTTCAGCTCTTGTGCTTCATCGAGCGGGTATTTGTCCACGTTACCGTTACGAAACAGAATGTCGTACATGGTCTTGCCACGTAATTCCGGCACCTGGGCCATCAAGGCTTCATCCCACACCTCTTCAATGTTGAAGCGCTTGGCAAACTCCATGATTTGCCACAGATCGGACTTTGCTCCTTCCACCGGCGACACCTGCTGGTACCAGGCCTGGGTACGACGCTCGGCGTTACCATAGGCGCCTTCTTTTTCGACCCACATGGCGGTAGGCAGGATCAGATCCGAAGCCTGGGCAGTAACCGTTGGATACGGGTCGGAGCACACAATGAAGTTGTCGGGGTTGCGGTAACCCGGTAACCGTTCGGTGTTGATGTTGGGGCCCGCCTGCATGTTGTTGTTGCACATCACCCAGTAGGCATTGAGCTTGCCGTCGTTGAGCATGCGATCTTGCAGCACCGCATGAAAACCCGGTTTCGGCGGTATGGTGCCTTCCGGCAGCTTCCAGATTTTCTCGGCAATCTTGCGGTGTTCCGGATTGGCCACCAGCAGGTCTGCGGGCAAACGGTGGGCAAAGGTGCCCACTTCGCGGGCGGTACCACAGGCGGAAGGCTGACCGGTCAACGAGAAGGGACTGTTACCCGGCTCCGAGATTTTGCCGGTCAACAGGTGCAGGTTATACACCAGACTTTGCATCCACACGCCACGGGTATGCTGGTTCATGCCCATGGTCCACAGCGACATCACCTTGGTATCGGGATCCGCGTACTGTTTGGCCAGTGCAATCAGGTCTTCCGGTAGCACGCCGGACATTTCCGCCGCTTTTTCTACCGTGTAGGGGGCCACCGAGGCTTTGTATTCTTCAAACGAAATGTCGGCCATCTCGCCCGAGTTCGCGTTCCTGGCCTTGATTTGCAGCGGGTCATCATCACGCAGGCCGTAGCCAATATCGGTGGTGGCCTGCTTGAAGTGGGTGTGTTTATCCACAAAGTCCCAGTTAACCGCCTCGTTTTCGATGATGTAGTTGGCAATAAAGTTGGCAATGGCCAGATCGGACTGTGGATGAAAGATCATGCCGCGGTCGGCCAGCTCAAAGCTGCGGTGATAGTAGGTAGACAGCACATTCACTTTAACGTGGGAATGGCTTAACCGGCGGTCGGTGATACGGGTCCATAGCACCGGGTGCATTTCCGCCATGTTGGAGCCCCACAGCACGAAGGCGTCGGCGTGTTCAAAGTCGTCATAACAGCCCATCGGCTCATCGATGCCAAAGGTACGCATAAAGCCGACCACGGCCGAGGCCATGCAGTGGCGCGCGTTGGGATCCAGGTTGTTGGAACGAAATCCCGCCTTCATCAGTTTGGATGCGGCGTAACCTTCCATCACGGTCCATTGGCCGGAGCCAAACATGCCCACACTGGTAGGGCCTTTTTCCTTGAGGGCCTGTTTGAACTTCTCCGCCATCACATCAAAGGCCTGATCCCAGGAGACGGGTTCGAAGTCGCCGTCTTTATGATACTGGCCGTTTTTCATGCGCAGCAAGGGCGTGGTCAACCGGTCTTTGCCGTACATGATTTTCGACAGAAAATAGCCTTTAATGCAGTTGAGTCCCTTGTTCACCGGCGCTTCCGGGTCGCCCTGGGTGGCGACGACGCGGCCCTGTTGCGTACCCACCAGCACGGAACAACCGGTGCCACAAAAGCGGCACGGGGCCTTGTCCCATTTAATGGCGGTTTCATCCGAGCTGACGATCAAGTTGGTGGCAGAAACAGGAAGGCTGATCCCGGCCACTGCCGCGGCAGAAGCGGCGGCATTTGCTTTCACAAAGGCACGTCTGGTTATTTTCATAGTTCATCCTTAAGCTTTGAATCCGACTTTTCTGCTGTACTGACTTCATCATCGAAGTCACTTTCTATTTGATGAAACACCAATGCGGTACTTAATACGTGTTCGAGCTGATTTATCGCATCAATGGTATCGGTAATATAGCCCTGGTTTCGGGTTTCTATCACCACCACCAGTTTTCCTGCTTCGCTTTCACCATAAATTTCTGCGCCGTCAAATGCTTCAATCTGGCGTTTGATGGCGTTTAAATGTTGGGGCACGGCGTGAACCACCAAACTTGAGATATGAACTTCATTCAGTGACATTGGCGCTCTCTTG
Organism: uncultured Oceanisphaera sp.; assembly: GCF_947495715.1. Classification (GTDB taxonomy): domain Bacteria; phylum Pseudomonadota; class Gammaproteobacteria; order Enterobacterales; family Aeromonadaceae; genus Oceanimonas; species Oceanimonas sediminis. Next base: position 56,671 of record NZ_CANLZU010000015.1, on the reverse strand, counting down.
AAAAATATTCTTGATGGTAATGGCCGAGGTCGGGCACACCGACACGCAGGCACCACACCCGGTGCAGCTATTCATGTCTATTTGCGGCTGTGCCACCCGGCCCACCGCCAGCTTGAAGCTAATGGCAAAGGGTTCGCAGCTGTCACCACAGCTTCGACAATCGATGTTTTGTTTAGCCAGACAGCCCGCTTCAATCACCGCCCGGGCTTGCCAGGCCGGTTCGGTTTTTGGCACAAATAACGGCTCGGGGCAGACCTCGGCACATTGATAACAAAAGGTACATTCGCCGTGTGCAAAATCAACCCGCGGAAAACCCCCATCACCAGGATGAATGATCCTGGTGGGGCACTGCTTGATGCATTCACCACATTGGGTACATAAATCGGTAAATTGCGCCTCTCTGACCCAGGGTAATGACGGCTTGTCCGAGACGTTTCGACGAGTAAAAAGTTGGCGTCTTGAAAGGTTAATCCGAGAATGTGACATACTCACTACCTTGTTGAATATGGTCGTTTTAATAAAATTAAAGCCATTGAAACATAAGCCTTTATTAACCTGAGTGCCACTGTAGTTCTTATAGACGTAGTTGAACAGGTAAAACAAGCATTTCAGATGGAACATTGATGTAAATCAACTACTTTATTTTCTGACCACCCCTTCATCTGGCCGCTCTGCGCCGGGGTTGCAGCGCGGTCGCACAGAAAACAACCAAGCCAGCCTTGCCATCAAACAAGCTGAAAAATGTCGCAATAAGAACATTTATATCAGCCGTCACCCACCCACCTTGCCCAGCGACGAGACAAGGCCGCAGTGGTTGAGAAAGAAGCGTATCGGCTGTTGAATGGCCGTAGCCCGGTTATCTCCAACGAACCGGGAGCAGATAGCGAATAGCGAGCCGAAAAAATCTGGTAAATTATCCGGATTCTGACTGACAGCAATAAAGGAGAAGCAATGCTCAGTCACCCGTTGCGAGAGCAAATCATCGCAGAGGTTCATGCCCGGCCGTTTCAAAAGCTGCAGGGGCCGCTCGGAATGCGGCACATTGCGGTAGTGTATGACGGCGCCCCGCTGCAGGACGTGCAGCAAAGCGTGTTTCGACTCATCGACCTGCTGGGGCTGCAAGAGACCATCAGCAAGTCGCGTTTCTGGCAGGGCGAGAACGATCGCCTGACGCTGCGGTTTGAAGCCCACCACGAGTTTTACACCCTGACGCTGACCGCGCTGAATACACTGGAACTGCCGCAGTTGCCGGCCGAATGGCTGGCGTCCGTGCCGGGCAGCTTTTTGTGCGGTGCCGAGATCCTGTTTCGCGCCCATCGGGCCAATGTCGATGAAAATGCCTGGCTGGATAAGCACTTCGGTGACTATCAGGTGAACAGCTCCATGGTCATGTCTGGCGTCGGTCAGATGTGGACCGACTTTTACCCCCGTGAAGACAGCGGCCTGGTGCGGGTGCTGGTGGAGGATCGCGGCCTGCAGTTGCAGCAGGCCGGACGCTTGCTGCAACGCATTTGCGAGATCGAGACCTATCGCCATGTGGCGCTGCTGGCACTGCCGCTGGCAAACGACATGGTACCGGCGATCAACCAGCTTGAAACCGAGCTGGTCGAGCTCTCTACCCGGGTCGCGTCCGAAGAGCCATCGGTGCTTTTGCATCAGCTGATGAGCCTGGCGCAGCGACTGGAAGAGCTGTCGGCGCTCACCTCCAACCGTTTCTCGGCGGCAGAGGCCTATTTCACCCTGGTCAACAAGCGAATTGGCGAACTGCGCGAAACCCGCATAGAAGGCCGCCAGACCGTAGAGCAGTTCATGGATCGCCGGCTGGATCCGGCCACCCGCACCTGCCGCACCGCCGGCCTGCGCATCGAGCAGCTTTCTCGCCGGCTGGCGCGCACCACCCAGCTGGTGCGTTCGCAGGTGGACTTGTCTGTTGAGCAGCAAAACCGCGACATGCTCGCCTCCCTCAGCAAGCGGGCCGGCGAGCAGCTGCGGCTGCAGGCCAAGCTGGAGAGCTTTTCCATTATCGTGGTGACCTATTACGCCTTTGACCTGATTGACCGCACACTGCGCAACCTGGTCGACAACGAAGAATACCGCCACCTGATGGAAGCGGGCCTGAGCATATCGGTGCCCTTTATCGCCCTTGTGCTCTGGCTTTATATTCGCCGACTGCTGCGCGGCGTAGGCGAAGACTAAAACCTGAACCGCGTAGGCCCCACCGAAGTGGGGCTTTACCCGCACCAAACACTGCCCCTATCTGCTCCGCCGACTCGCCTCGGACTTGCCACACGCCGTAGCCGAAGCGACCACTGGCGGATCAGACCACTCCGTAGAAACAGACAGCACTTCGCGATAGCCGAGGCAACACGTCGGACAAAGGGTCCGCCCTGCCGACTCGCTCAAGACATCCATGTTTCGCTCAGCACATAACATCCCTGTTATGTGATGGTCGGCCGAGCAGATCCCTTTGCCCTCCCGTCAAATTCGGCGTGACCTGCGGAAAAAACAACACCCGATCCGAATCCGTAGGGTCGATTTCAATCGACCACAATCATTGCACGGTATCGGCGCAACACGTCGGACAAAGGGCCCGCTCCGCCGACTCGCCGTAAATCCCTCCCTGGAGGCTCACTGTTTCGTCCATGAAACAGAAGGTCGGCCGAGCAGCTCCCTTTATCCTCCCGTCAATGTCGGCGTGATCTGTGGACACAAAACAACCACCCACCCGTTTTGCACCTCACTCTTACCTTTTTGCAATTGCCTCCCCGCACCTGAGCAGCCAGAATAGATGCATTTGAAAACCGTGGTTGCAGGGAATGGCGGCCTGAAACGCAGGGGCGGTAGCATGGGTGAGCAACACCGATGAAGCCTGCAAAAAAGCCATCCAGACGGTCAAGTATGCACAGTATATTTAGAGCCACACTGGAAGTGTGCGCGATATCACCACAAGCGATGCGCGTTTATTATCAGCCGAAGACAGAAAACGCCTGTGATTCAACTGGTTAATAAACTGTCGATGTAGATACTGCGCACACCACGGAACCAGTATGCGCATGCTCACTTTTCACAAGAGTGTCAGATCAGGAAAGCGAGTAAACAGCTGATGGTAATGGAGTTTTGTTTCCATAACCGGATTTGGCACAAGAGTGTATATACGCATGCGCAGTATTAAAATGTTATGAGTGCTTAATGAGGTTCGAGATATGATTCATAACTGTTCTTCTTGCTCGCTCACTGAAGTGTGGTTTGAAGAAGATGGTAACGATGTCTATCTGAACCTGAATAGGGTAGCGACAGAGGAAGATCTTGAACACGACCATTATCTCGAATATGAGGGGCAGACAATCGAGACCATTAGGGTTCTGGTGGCGTTCTGCCCTTATTGCGGTCAAAAACTCGCAAACGGTAAGGAAGTTGTTGTGCCACAGTTCCAGCATCATAATTTTGGTGGTAGGAAGTGAGTACTCATAACCAAGCGCAGTGCTTCGCAGCCTTCGGCTGCCGGACACTCGCAAGCTCGCGCCAGTGTGCGCGGCGTTATACGCTCCCCACCTTCATGCACCGCGATTGATTCAGGTTGTTCTTTGAAGTATTAAAATGTAGACTATGTGTCACGTTTAGTGTTTGCTTTGGGTGTTCTAATGGCCGAACGATTTGGTGTTATTAATCAAACTTTTTCCGATGAAAATCACAAGATTATTCATGGAGATGTTCTATTAGGATTAAAGGAAATCCACGACGAATCTGTGGACTTAATATTTGCCGATCCGCCGTATAATATTGGGAAAGATTTTGACGGTCTTAAAGAAAAATGGACTGAAAAAGACTTTCTTGCATGGTGTTATGAGTGGATTAATGATTGTTTTCGTGTGCTCAAGCCACACGGTACATTCTATCTAATGAACAGCACTGAAAATATGCCATTCTTGGACATTTACTGCCGAAATTTATTCACAATAAAAAGCAGAGTTATTTGGAGCTATGATAGCTCTGGAGTCCAGGCAAAGACTTACTTTGGCTCAATGTATGAACCAATATTAATGCTTACAAAGCATCCTAAAAATTATACGTTCAACCATGATGACATATTAGTAGAAGCTAAAACTGGCGCTAAAAGACAGTTAATAGATTACCGAAAGAACCCCCCTCAGCCATACAACACGAAAAAAGTTCCTGGTAATGTTTGGGAGTTCCCAAGGGTAAGATTTAAGATGGATGAATACGAAAACCATCCAACTCAAAAACCGGAATCATTACTTGAACGTGTAATTAAGGCGTCTTCAAATGAAGGCGATTTAGTTCTTGATCCATTTTCAGGCAGTTTCAGCACCGGCGCTGTTGCAAAAAAATTTCACCGAAAATTTGTTGGCATTGAGATCAATGAAGATTATGTGAAAATTGGTATTAGAAAGCTTGAATTAACATCTGACTACTCTGAAGAAGAGTTAGCAAAAGAGAAAAAAAGAAAAACCAAGAACCTGTCGAAAAAGGTTAGGGAGAAAGGTTCTGATGCAAAGCCAACTCCCCACCAAGACTCATTAATCTAAAAGCCCATATTCGAGCTTGAAGCAGTTTACAATTATTGTTTTAAGCTCTCTTATTAACTGGTGATTTGAGCTTACCCAACTTAGAATCTCCCTTAGCTCATTTAACGTATAGATTTCATCGAATAAGCTCAAGTATTGATTTGATTGTACTTGACCAATTTGAGAGATTGATGCGTTTCGCAACTGCTCCCTCACTTCATCTGGAGTCAAGTCTGTTTTTATTACAAAACTTAAAGGGAATCGGTTGATCTTATCAAAATCCAAAAAGAATTTTCTGAAATCCAAAGTTTCAGTAACTTGAAAGAATTTGCCAAGAGGCTTGAGCACAAAGTCAATACCACCGTCGTTCGCATTAGTTCGCCCGGTTCTAAAAAGACTCAACTTTTCTTTTTTGTTAATAGGGTTTAAATATTTAATACGACCAACACTGATGTCTATTTCATACTGTGCAAAATGAATGTGAAGCAGTGCATATGAAATAATTTCAAACAAGCGGGCATCAGAACTATAGTGAAAAGCTTCTTCGACTTTACTTACAATTGCTGAATCAGTTGATGAATTTTCTATTTCATTGAGATACGCGTTTTGATTATCATCAATTATTTTTATATAACGATCAATTGAAGCGACTACGAATTGAGCTGCAACCTTTGGATCCATTCCATTTTCAGAAAGCAGTGAGATAGAAATTTTCCTCGCCTTTTTTCCATCACCTAGGTCAGCAGGCTGGACAGGCAGCATCTCATCAGACACCCCATATTGTCTACGTACCTCATCATTAAGTCTGTTATCAAGAGGGTGGTTCTGCAACTTTGCGCCAAAGGGCATGATCTTCATTCTGCGCATTAGTTCTGTAAAGGTAGAGCCTTCAAATCTTTCGTTCACATAGTCTTCGCAGATTACATAAAGAGCATACAGGTTACCTAAAGACCTTCTTGCTTTGCTGCCTCTATCAGAAGCCTTCGTTTTTCGATCAATATACTTGTATATTACTGAGTCAGGTTGCACGCTGTAATTAGCGGCTTCTTCTCGTACGAATGCAGCGGGTGTTTCACTCATTAGATAAATCCTTTTGGAAATCCATTAATTCTGAAGAGGATACCTTAAGAGAAGATGCAAGTTTTATGATATTCAAGAGGCTAATATTTCTTTTACCTCTTTCTATACCACTTATATACGTACGATCCAAATCACACAGCGATGCCAATTGCTCTTGGCTAAGATCGAGCTTTGTTCTTAAAGTTTTGACATGCAGTCCAAATCGTTGGAGTATTTTCTCTTCGCTCATGATCATCCTCATATAGTTAGAGGGATCATTCCGTAATGTAGACGATGTGTCTACGGACTATGAGTCACATCAAGAAGGCGCCAAGTATGGCGAGGCCGTTACTATTGGAGTTCCTTGGTGCCTTATATCATGTGATCTCTCGGGGTAATCGGCCGAGCCAATTTTCGAGTGTAATGACGACCGATACAGATTCCTTGCCGGGTTCGATGATGTATGTGAGACCTTTCACTGGGTCTGCCATGCTTACTGCCTGATGGGAAATCATTACCATCTGCTGATCAAAACACCGGAAGGCAACCTGTCCAGAGGAATGCGTCAGCTCAACGGTGTTTATACACAAGCGTTCAACCGAAAGCACAAAAGAACAGGACACCTTTTACAGGGTCGCTACAACGAAAAAAGCGGGAAGGTCACCCTCCCCGCCTCACGCTTTCAGCTTCTGGCTTCTGGCTTTCAGCTCAAGTGCGCCGCTTAGTTGTTGCGTTTCAGGATCTTGGGATTCGAGTTGCCCCATACGGTATACAGATCGGCCAGCAGGGCGCCGTTGGCGTCTTCCAGCTCGCCCTGGGTTACTTCGGCTTCACCCTGTTTGCCGAACAGCACTACCTCGTCACCCGGCTTCACGCCCGGAATATCGGTCACGTCGATCATGGTGGTGTTCATCGACACCTTGCCCACCACCGGCGCTCTGTGGCCGTTGACCACTACATAAGCCTTGTTGGTAAACACCCGGCGATAGCCGTCGGAATAGCCCATCGGCAGATTGGCCAGCAGCGAGTCACGCTTCAGAGTGTAGGTACCGTCATACCCCACCAGGTTGCCGGCCGGGTAGTCGTTGACCGAGGCCACCCGGGTCTTGAACGACATCACCTTCTTGTATTCGGTATAGGAAGGCAGGGTGTCGCCGTAGATGATGCCGCCCGGGCGAACCATGTCGAGGCGCGCTTCCGGCACTTCCAGGGTGGTGAAGGAGTTGGCGGTGTGCAGGGTCAGCTTGCTGCGATCCAGCTTGCCGTCTTCAATCAGCCACTGCGACTGCTCGTTGAACTTGGCCAGCCCCGCCCGCACGAAGTCTGCCTCTTCATACTGGAAGTGGGTCATGATGCCGACCAGCTCCAGGTTCTTCAGCGCCAGCAGCTCGCGTGCTTCCTGCTTGCCCTCTTCCGTTGCCACTTCCAGCCCGTTGCGGCTCATGCCACCGGCGTTCAACCCCAGGTGATAGCGCAGGGTCTTGCCCGCGACCGCCGCTATTTCGGCCGCTTCGCGCGCGGCGTCGATATCACCGAACAGCTCTTCCATCTCGTATTGCAGGCCGTTACTCACCTCTTGTGGGCTGGCGCTGCGTACCCGCATGATACGGCCTTCGTAGCCGCTCTCGCGCACCACCCGCGCCTCTTCGTTGCTGGTAATGCCCACACAGGGAATATTGGCGGCCATGACCGAGGGCATCAGGTTGGCGATGCCGTGACCATAGGCGTCGGCCTTCATGATGGCGCAAATCCGGGACTTGCCGTCCAGCAGGGCCTGCAGGGTGCTGATGTTGTGTTCGAACGCCGCCTGATCGATCTCGACCCAGGCATTGGCGGTATTGTACTGGCTGCTGCCGGTATCCAGGCCGGTCACCGGCAGTTCCGGTGCGGCTTGTACCGAGGTGGACAAACAGGTGGCAAGGGCCAGTGCCAGGGCGGTAGGGGTAAACTTCATCTCGTGCTCCTTGAATAGGTGTGCCTCTGCTCCATTGGTGCCGAACACCCGCCGGAAACCCTTTCCGGCTCGCAGATAACCGGCTCACTATACAAGGAAAAAATCAAAACTTAATAGCATTAATTAACTAATAATTAACATTAAATATCAATTCACTCCAGTAAAAGCAGTTAAACAAACTATTTAAATCCGCATTAATCGATCGTTTATGCAAGACACCATTTCAGACTCACATGAAAATATTTAGTTGGCAGTCAAATCAGCCTCATTTGCTACCAAAACCAATCTATCGTGGCACATTCACAACCCATCGGATCAATGAACACAAAGTAAACCATGCATATTTATGCGCATGCCGGTTCAGCGCTAAAGCCTGAGTTCTCTTGCTGAATAGCCTGAAAAGACTACGCTGTTCGGCACGCCAGTAAGGAGAACGACATGCATATCGGTATTCTGACCATGACTTTTTCTCTGCCGGGATGTGGCTCGCTAAAAGAAAAACGCCAGCGTATGGGCGGTATGCACGAACGGTTCGGGCGCAACCCGGCGGTGGCGGTCTGTGAGAATGGTGAACACAACAGGCACGATGCCAGCGAATGGTCGTTTGTGGTGGTGGCCGCCTCAAGGCGCGAGGTTGAATCGCAATGCAGCCAGATAGAAGACAAGATACAGCGCACCGTAGAAGCACGCATAATCAAGGTCACGCAGGAACGCCTCTAATCAACAGGACCCATTTTGATGAACAAGATACAGATAGATATTGTTTCCGATATCGCCTGCCCCTGGTGCGCCATCGGCTATGCCCGGCTGGAACAGGCCATGGAGCAACTGGCACCAGAGTATGAGTTCACCATTCAGTGGCATGCCTTTGAACTGAACCCCGACCACATCGGTCAAGGGGAACCCATCTTGCCGGCTCTGGCCAAAAAATACGGCCGGAGCGAAGAAGAGATGCGGGCAAATCAGAGCAATATGATGAGGATTGCCAACGATCTTGGCCTCAACTTCGAAAAAATACAGCAGCGACTGACCTGCAATACCTTCGACGCCCACCGTTTGGTCAAATGGGCGGGGGAGCAAGGTCAACAAACCGCCATGAAACAGGCGCTGTTCGACGTGTATTTTGGCAAGGCGATGGATATCTCCAATCACGCTGTGCTATTAGGTTGTGTTACCGCACTGGGGCTGGACCCGGCAACAGCCAAACAGGTACTGGACTCGAATCAATACGCTGCCATGGTGCGCGAAGAGGAAGCCACTTACCAGCAGGCAGGTGTGACTTCCGTGCCAGCCTTCATTATCAACGGCAAGTACCTCATCTCCGGCGCTCAAGAGCCCGATGCCTGGGTGCAGGCATTGCAGGAGATCAGCGCCGAATCCGTTTGAACTTAACTTACTGCTGGCAAGGCGCGGCTTACCCTTGCTCGCCGGGGCCATATATTTTGTTGGCCCAGCGGGTCAGGCCGGCGGTGACGCTGCCGAAGTGGTCGCCGATCACGATGGGGGTGTGCTGAAACTGCTGCTGCAAAAACCGATTCAGCACCGGTGACTTGGCGGTACCGCCGGTCACGAACACCACATCCGGCTGGCAGTTGGCCTGGGTAATGGCATCGTTCATCAGGGCGGCGATGGTATTCAGTTCACGATGGCAGGCGCTGGCAAAACCGTCTCTGTCCAGATTTACACTCAAGCCCTTGTCTATGTCGGACAAGTCGACGAGCTGCTCGGTGCAGTCCGTCAGGGCAATTTTGCTTTGCTCCGCCGCATTCACCACGCGATAGCTGAGTTTGTTTTTTTGCACCGTTAACAGGCGCGACAACAGCTCGGGCTGTTCGGCATCACGGATCAGCTGCTCCAGCAAGCGGCCATTGGCGGCACTGTAAAACTCGGTCTGATTATGAATGTTGTTAATGGAGACCGCTTGCGCGTAACTGTTGGCGGGTACCGGCTTGCCGGTTTTCAACATGCTGTCCAGGCCAAAGCTGGGCATTATGCCTTTGAGCGCAAAGGTAATGTCAAAATCATTACCACCGACTCGCTCACCGCTGTGGCTTAACAAGTCACCGGTTCTGTCTGGCAAAAGCGCCTGTTTGGGTCCCATCAGCAACATGGAGCAATCGGTGGTACCACCGCCGATATCGACCACCAGCACCCGGGTTTCTTTGGTCAGGCCGGCTTCATATTCAAAGCCGGCGGCAACCGGTTCAAACTGAAATTCAACATCCTTGAAGCCGACGCGCTTTGCGGCGTTGGTTAATATTTCCAGTGCCTGCCGGTTACTTTCTTCACCACGCAGGCCCTGAAAGTTAACCGGGCGGCCAATCACCGTCTGGCTGACACTTCTGCCAAGTGCGGCTTCGGTGAGCGTTTTTACATTGCTCATCATGGCCGCCACAATGTCTTCAAACAATTCGGCTTGTTGCGGCAACAGGCCCGTCGCTCCCAAAAAGGATTTAGGCGACTTTATGTAGTAACCCTCATCTGGCTCTTGCAGGTAATTATTCAATGCCTGCTGGCCAAATGACAATTCGGTGGGGTAGCCGTCTAACGCCAGTTCTTTTAATTCAATCTGCCCTTTTTGCAGTTGTCTTTGCCGTCGCTGCTGAAAGTTCTTTTGTTCTGCCGGTGGCAGGTGTTTGTACAGCCAGTTGACAATCACGTCTCGGCTTGGCGCATATAAGGTTGACGATATATATCGACCATGATCACCCAAGGGTAAAATCTTCGGGTTATTTCCTTCCATCACGCCGACGGCACAGTTTGATGTACCGTAGTCAAATCCGATCATGTTGACATCCAAAAGCAAAAAGGCCACGCATAATACAGACAGTTGCGGCGCAAGGCAAGAAACTTCCGCTTTTATGGTAACAACATCATCTCGAAGGAATTGAGCTTTTTACCTTGATACAAAACGGAATACCGGCAAGAGTGCCTTTATACTTTCTTGTTTTCGGTTCAGGCGCGGTTTCAACAGGAGAAAGTACGTAAATGTACAAAATATTATTTTTTCATGGTGTTTCCAATCGGTAGTGAGCCGGGTTAATGGAGAAAACCGTACATTTGGTATCACTCCATACAGGCATGGTTCTGTCGTCATTCCCGCGAAGGTGACGAAAAGGCAAACCGGCCACAGAGTCCACATCAGTGATGAGATATTACTTATTACTTGTCTTTTCCTTCATTATATGATGTAAATCAAATAGTTGCTGAAGGTTCAGCGATGATGGTTTCTTTTGGACGTATACCAATTATGCATATTGTTGGCGCAATGATCGTTCGAGTATGGGTGTTGTTACTGGCGAGTTTCGCTTCCTCCTTCTCTCATGCCGAGGTTGGCGATAGCCTGCAACTCGATGAAACCGTTCATTCGTCAGCCGATCATCAACGCTGGTATCCACTGGATGCTTCTCTGGCGCGTGCCCCGCTCCATAAACTGCAACAGCAGCTGACAGGTGAAGCAGCCGCCGTTGATAGCCTTTTCGGCCAGTCCGGGGCCTTTGTAACCCGGCTGCCGATCACCAATACCCGGCGGCAAACCTGGTTTGTGGTGCCAGGTGCCAATTTTATCGATACCGGTATCGCCTACTGGCAGCCCGATGAAGGGCCACCGCGAATGCTGGCCGAATTTTCTCAGCTGAGCGATGACCTCACGCCCCGGCTGATGCACACCCAGGTGCTGCCGCTGTGGCTGCAAGACCAGGAGGCGGGCCAACTGTGGATAGTGGTTCAGGCAAAACACTTTGCCACGCCGGTCCCCCTCACCTTTTATTCTCAACGGGCATTTTATCATCACCAATTTATGGTGAACTCCACGACGATCGGCGCCATTGCCATCATGTTGACCCTGACATTGCTGGCGCTGGCCATTTATGTACGCACCCGCCAATCACTGGCACTCACCTACGCCGGCTATGTGGGCCTGCATGCGCTGGGCTGGGCGGCAGCAGCCGGCGCCATTAACGGCGTTACCGCGCACGCCGGGCTGAATATGACCTATGCCGGCATGCATCTGTTTCCGTTTGCCATTGCCTGCGCCAGCCTCTTTTCCTCTGGCCTGTTCAATTGCACCGAGCAGCATCCCGCACTGGCCCGGGTATTGAAATCGCTGGCGATCATGGTATCCCTGCTGGGCATGGTGATGCTGTGGCTGCCCTTTCAGATCACCTTTTATCTGTCTCATGTTATTGCGCTGCTGTGGGTGCCGCTGAGCCTCTGGATTGGCATGACCATGCTCTCGAGCGAAGACTTCAGGGCCAAGTACTATCTGATCGGCAACCTGTTCTACAGCGCCTCGCTGGTGTACTACATGGTTTCCCATTCCAGCCTGGTGTCCGGTTTGGCCTATCCGGAGCTGGCGGTGGTGATGGCCCTGGCCATCGACTGCGTCTGTATTCTGTTTTCGCTGTCGGAATGGCTGAAAATCAAGCAAAACGACTTTAACCGAGTCTTTTACGAATCCCGCATCGATCCGCTGACTCAGGTAGGAAACCGGCTGTTGCTGCAGGAACGACTCTCGGATCTGTCCGACGCCTACCTCATCATGTTTATCGACTTTGACGGCATGAAGGCGATTAACGACTCAATGGGCCATGACGCCGGCGATCACTTTCTGTCGGAAGCGTCCCGATTAATGCACGAACGAATCGGTCATACCGGCGAGATATTCCGAACCGGGGGCGATGAATTTGTCTGGCTGGTGCAGGGCACAACAACAGATCAGTTACCCGAGATCCGTCGGCACCTTGAAGGCACCATCTCGAATATAGAAACGGCGCTGCACGCCCACTGGCCGATGTCCGGCATCAGTTTCGGGCTGGCCACCAGTGAAGATAGCGCTAATGCCTCGGCATGTCTGGCCATCGCCGATCGCAAAATGTACCAGCACAAAACCGCCAAGCAGAGCCGCCGAGACCGAGGCGTGAATATAAGTGCCACAGGCTCGGCACAGCCCCGTGAAATAAGGCCCGAGACAACCCAAGGCCGTTAACTGCGTCAGCTGCTGACGATGTGGTTGCGCACCAGCCCGCGCTTAACGCTCTTGCACAGCTTGCCGAAGCGACGAATTTCATCGAAATGCGGCGTTATGCCGCGCTTGATGCTGTGTTCCCAGTAGCTCAGCTCGGTATCCAGCAGCTCCATCAGCTTTTTAGGGCAGCCAATACAGTTGTTATCGGTACCACAGACAAAGGTGTCGGCTTCATAAAGGGGAAACTCGGCCTTGGCCTGCTCGATAATCTGTTGCATCGCGGTGATGCGATCCGGTTTTTTCGACATAACAACCACTCCCGGCGTGAATACGCCACCGATTATATCGATGTCGCCGGCGATAAAGCTGATGCGGATCAAGCCGCCATACTTCGCCCTGACCTAGGCTGAAAGGGTGACTCCCCACCGCAGCTCAGGAGGCAGGTGCCAGATGACCGACCGCACGCTAATCCGGCTGCTGAAGATAATGATGGTGATTGGCATCATGCTGATTTTGCTGGGTGTCTATTTGCATAACAGTGCTTTTGCCGCCGCCCTGGGGGTAAAAGGCATTCTGCTCAGCGCCGCCTGTGTGGCCGTGGGCACAGTGCTGTCGCTGCCGACCAAGATGTACCTCACCTTCGTGCTGATGAAGCGGGAAAACGACCCGCCCCCGTAGGGGCTGGTTCATTAGCCGCCGGATATATGTGCAACGCCATTGGTCGAATAAATTCGACCCTACAACGGTAGCCATGAGTCGGATAACAACGTGGTAGGGTCCAATTCATTGGACCGTCGGTCTTTGGTGCAACACTGCTGATTGAATGACAACGCGGTAGGGTCCAATTTATTGGACCGTCGGTCTTTGGTACAACGCCATAGGTCGAATAAAATAAGTCGCCCCTTGTACAGCAGGAATACGAGCCACGCTCACAAAAAGCGGAAAGGTTTCCCTTCCCGCTTTCGGCTAACACTGGGCATGGCCGGTGTTTAGTGCAGTTTCAGTCGTGGTCGCAGAAAACGGTTGATACGCCCTACCAGCATCATGAGGCCGGTGCGGGTGTAGCCGTGCAGCGCCACCTGGTGCATGCGATACAAAGACACATACACGGTGCGGGCGATGCGCCCTTCTACCATCATGGAGCCGCGCATCAGGTTACCCATCAGGGAGCCAACGGTGGAATAACGGCTCAAACTCACCAGAGAGCCATGATCCTTGTAGACGTAAGGCTTGAGCGGCTTGTTGTCGAGCCGGGCCAGTATGTTGTCGTAGGCCAGGCTGGCCATCTGGTGGGCAGACTGGGCGCGCGGCGGCACCGGTTTGCCGTTTTCCTGCAGGCAATGGGCACAATCGCCAATCACGAAAATCCGATCGTCCCGGCTGGTCTGCAGGGTCGGCTTGACCGTCAGCTGATTGATGCGGTTGGTTTCCAATCCGGCAATGTCTTTCATGAAGTCCGGCGCCTTGATACCCGCCGCCCATACCATCAGGGTGGCCGGGATCAGCTCACCATCCCGGGTTTTAAGGCCATCCGGGGTGGCTTCCACCACCATGGTGTTGGTGCGTACGTCCACCCCCAGCTCACGCAATTCCTTGTGCGCCATGCCGGAAATTCGCTCGGGCAGCGCCGGCAGAATGCGGGGGCCCGCTTCCACCAGGGTCAGACGCAGACACTCGGGGCTGAGCTTCTTGAAACCGTAGGCGCCGAGGTGCTCTACCGCATTGTACAGCTCGGCAGACAACTCCACCCCGGTGGCGCCGGCGCCCACGATGGCAATGCTCACCTTGTCGTCGGTCGACTCGCTCTCACCGTATTGCAGGAAGCGGTTCATCAGCTCGTTGTGAAACCGCTCGGCCTGTTGCGGGCTGTCGAGAAAAATGCAGTGGTCGCGCACGCCCTGAGTGCCAAAGTCGTTGGACACAGAGCCGATGGCCAGCACCAGAATGTCGTAGGGCAAGGTGCGTTCACTCAGCATCGGCTTGCCGTTATCGTCCAGCATCGGTGCCAGGGTAATGGTGTTGGCGTCCCGGTCGATGTGGGTAAGTGAGCCCATCTGAAAGGAAAAACCGTGGTTATGGGCGTGGGAGCGATAGCTCAGGCCGTCGATGCCGGGATCCATGGCACCGGTCGCCACTTCGTGCAGCAGCGGTTTCCACAGATGGGTTCGGTTACGGTCTACCAGTGTGACTTCCGCCTTGCCCTTGCGGCCCAGCTTGCGGCCCAGTTTGGTCGCCAGCTCAAGCCCGCCGGCACCACCGCCGACCACGATAATCTTTGTCATGTTTGACCCCTGATAAGGTAATAAAAAACCTGCGGCTATGGCGGCGTGGTGTGCGGCCATAGCCGAAGATTCTTGCAACGGCCTTTATTGCGAAAGGCCATATTTTAAAAGGCGGCGGCGAAACCACAACGTTATTTTCACATAAAATTAACGGCCGCCGCTCGATGGTTCAGCCTTCGAGCCGACGCAGCCGCTCGCTTGCCTCGCGCCAGCGACGGCTGCCATAAAGCTGGCTGGATGCCGTATCATGTTTGCCCGCAACAGACAGATCTCGCTTGCGCAGCGCAGACAGATCCCGCTGCAGGTCGTGAGGCAGCGCGTCGATAATCTGCACCGCCCCGGCCCTGTGATTACACGCCAGCAGCAAATCGCAACCCGCCTGCAGGGCGCTGTGGGCCCGCTCGGCATAGCCCCCGGCCACGGCGGCGCCTTCCATGGTCAGATCGTCGCTGAAGATCAGCCCCCTGAAGCCGAGCTGTTGCCGCAGTATCTGTTTCAGCCAGAAGGAGGAAAACCCGGCCGGATGCGGGTCGACCGCCGAATAAATCACGTGAGCCGGCATCATGCCCTGCACCAGACCGGCAGAGATAAGGGCGCGAAACGGCACCATGTCGGCCTGCTCAATCTCGGCATAGTCGCGGGGGTCGACCGGGCTTTCCTTGTGGGAGTCGGCGCGCACGCTGCCATGACCGGGAAAATGCTTGGCCACCGCCGCCATGCCGGCGGTATTCATGCCGCGAATATAGGCGCCGGCATGTTCGATCACCGGTTCGGGATCGGTGCCGAAACTGCGATCGCCAATGACTTCGCTGCCCCGCTCCAGATCGAGCACGGGCGCAAAGCTCAAATCGATGTCGTGGGCCAGCAGCTCGGCCGCCATCATCCAGCCGGCATCTTCCAGCAGGGTGAGTTTGTCCGGATGATTCAATGCCGCCAGGGTGCCCGGGGCCGGCAGCGGAAAGAAGCCGTCGCGAAAGCGCTGCACCCGGCCCCCTTCGTGATCCACCGTCAACAACAGGCCGGGTTTGACCGCACGAATGGCCTTGACCAGGGCACTCAGCTGCGCCCGGTCGTGATAATTACGACGGAAAAAAATGACCCCGCCCACCGTCGGGTGCGCCAGCAGTTCGCGCTCTTCGGCGTCCAGCTCGCAACCCTGCACATCAAGAATAAAGGGGCCCATGATTACTCCGTTACCGCGCTTTATTACCGCGCTTTAGTGGTCAGTTTGATTCGATAGATACCAGCGCCATTCGCAACCGATCCAGCGCCCGCTGTTGCAGCTCAAGATAGCGCGGGGCCGGGGCGCGCCGGTATTGCAGCGCCGCCCACAGGGCCGTCAACCATTGTACCCAAGGCCGACGCAGCTGAAAACGGCGCTCATCGAGGGTGCCACCGGCATTCGCATAGGCCGCCAGCAGCGCCCGCTCCTGCTCGGGGTTCAGCTCGAAGCTGTCGGCAATCACCGCCAGCTCAAAGGCCGCATCGCCCCGGGCCGCATATTCCCAGTCCAGCAGCCAGGGCCGCTCGCCCAGCAGGTTGGCGGCGTTGAGATCGTGATGGCAGAACACGGGGGTAAAGGCCGGATTGAGCACCGGCGAGGCAAAGTGCGGCACAAATACCGCAAGCTCGGGCGCCAGTGGCGTTAACTGCTGCAGATAATGATTTGCCTGGACCGCCAGATCCAGCAACGGCAGCGTTATGTCGATACGGTGCAGGCGAGCCACCCGGCTCATCAGCCGCGGCAAGTCGGGTTTGCGCCCACACCAGTCGGGCTGGTCCAGCCAGTTCAGGATCAGCAGCCCCTGTTCGGGCCGGGCATAGCGGATTACCGGCGCCAGCCCCGCCTCGGCGGCGGCAGTATGGGCACGCAGTTCCAGCGTTCTGTCGATGCCCAGCAGGGCCGGATGATCGCAGCCCAGCCGGAGCCAGTAACTGCCCCCGGCCGTGTCGAGCCGCCAGCAACGATTGGTGTAACCGCCCGCCAGCGGCGTCAGCTGCCCCTGCCACCGGCGGGGCAGCGACGCCAGCAGCCGATCAGCGTTCACTCACGCGATCGGACCAGAGTACCTCACCACTGCTCAGCTCCATCAGTTGCCCCTGCAGGCTGGTGCCGCCGCCGTTGCGGGTCAGGGTGGTAGACAGCAGATAATCGGCGCCGCTCTGCTTGCCCAGCCGCACCAGCGCCGCCATGTCGGCCCGACCGCCCTGATAGGCCAGTTGCTGGCGCAGGCTGCTGACCGTGGCCCCGTCGGCAAAGTTCAGGCTGCCACCCAGACCGGCACGCAGGCGTTCGGTCAGGCCCCGGGTATCCACCGGGCTGCCGGCCTGATTGCCGATGTCATCCAGCAGCACCACGCCCTGCACTTCATTGATGGCAGCACTGTTTTTAAGGCGGCCTGCCAGCCCGTCGACCAGCCGCTCCAGATTGGCACTGCGTACCTCCGGCAGCGGCGCCACCGGTGCCTCGGGCAGCTCAATCACCGGTGGCGGTGGGGGCGGCAGCGTGAGTGGCGGCGCCGGTTGCGTTGAGCCCGGCCCCACCGGGCGAACCGGAGCAGGCGCTGAAGAATAGGGGTTGGGCAAGGCACAGGCGGTAAGCACTCCCCCTGCGGCCAGCAGTAATGTGATGCGAAACAGGTTCATCGGGCTTTCCTTATCTGGCCAGCAGCGGACCCAGTGGACGGCCACCCAGCAGGTGCATGTGAATATGATAAACTTCCTGCCCGCTGTCGCGGTTGCAGTTCATGATCAGTCGATAGCCGCTTTCACTCACGCCGGCCTCGGCCGCCAGTTTGCGAGCCACGGTAAACATCCGGCCCAGAGCCAGTTCGTGCTCCGCTTCTACATCGTTAACCGTCGGGATCAGCACATTGGGGATAATCAGAATATGGGTTGGCGCCTGGGGTGAAATGTCGCTGAAGGCGGTAACCAGCTCGTCCTGATACAAAATATCGGTAGGAATTTCCTTGCGAATGATTTTGCTGAAAATGGTTTCTTCTGCCATTGCCGATCTCCTTGAAATAAATCACCGGACCGTGTCGCTCGGCCTCGGTCAAGAGTCGCCATTATAGCCTTGTTGTTCGTCAAGGGAATGATGTCATGGCGAATAAACGATTGATTAAAAACATAACCCGGGCAGCCGCACCCGGCAGACAAGGCCCGCCGTTTACCTGCCGCAATCCCGGGATACCGTGTCGATTGTGCAGATAAGCGGCAAACACACCCACTGCCCCCGGTTCTGTATTGACAGGTTCGAGGACATTACCTACTATCCGTCCCGTCGCTTACCGAGGTAAGGTTGACATTGTCGGCGTGTAGCGCAGCTTGGTAGCGCACTAGCATGGGGTGTTAGGGGTCGGAGGTTCGAATCCTCTCACGCCGACCAGATTACCCTTTAAAAAACCCACCTTCTGGTGGGTTTTTTATTGCCTGCGATTTGCCTGCAAAGGCACTGAACCCCCGCCTTCGCGAGGGTGACGATAAAGACAGACTAGCGGCAGCCTCTGTCACTGCGCCATCAAATCGGATTCAAGCAGTACCATTATCGGATACACTGTCTGGGTATGTTACCGCTTCGGAGAACTGCCATGAAAATACTGCAACGAAAATCGCTGGCACTGCTGCTGGCTGGCGCACTCACCACCCAGCTGGCCGCCTGCGGCACCGTCTTCTATCCGGAGCGAAAGGGCCAGGTCAGCGGCCGTATCGATCCTGTGGTGGCCATCGCCAACGGCGTGGGTCTGCTGTTCTTCGTCGTGCCCGGCGTTATCGCCTTTGCGGTCGACTTCGCCACCGGTGCCATCTATCTGCCCGGCGGCGGTCGAGCCGAGCTGCAACCGAATGCCACCCCCGACAGCCTGAACGACAGCCTCTATGCCAGCACCGGTCAGCGCATCGACTGGCAGCAGGACAGGGTGCTGGTTGAAGCACTCGGCTCCGCCGATGAGGCCCGGCAGCGGTTAATCGCCTCCCGCTGAGTTGGTGTGCCGCTCGATTTACTCCCTCCCCTTGAACACAGTTTCTGCAGCATGGCGGCGAGGTGCAACGCAAGGGGAGGGTTGGGGAGGGGTTTCTGCACTATGGTAATGCCCCCACCCCGCCTCCCCCTGGCCAGACCACATATCTATGTCTGTATTCCCGCTGCCAAGGGGGAGGAGCTGTTTGATTCACCCCGCTAATCAATAAGCCCCGCCGATGGCCGGACGCAGGTGATCGTACAGCGGCACCGCCTTGTTGAGCTCGGCCACCGAGCTGCCCGGTGCCAGCGTGGCCAGGTGCTCCCGGGCCCGCAAAATGCGGTGACTGCGCAGCAGCTGCACATTGGGATAGAGGCGCCGGGCTTCGTTAAGCAGCTGTTGCGCCTCGTCTTCTTCCCCCGCCGTGGCCAGCGCCAGATAGGCGTTGTAATAGACCCCCGCCCGGGGCGTGTGGGTCAGAAAACGCCGGGCCCAGCTCACGTAATCCAGCAGCTGAGCTCGGTCTTCGGCCAGCAGGGCCCGGCTCAGCTGCCAGTGATGGCGATAAAATGCCACCCTGTCATACCAGATCAAGGGGTTCACCACCGCCTGCAATTGCGCCTCGGTGCGCTCTTCGTTCTTCTCGTAACGAGTCAGCTGCTGGCCCGCATAAAGACCGGTGGCCATAAACAACATCAGCCCCAGGCCCCAGGCCCGCACCGGCCAGCGGCTCCAGCCCGGCGGTGCCGCCAACAGCCGACGCCGGCCGTATTCCGCATCCATCACATAAAGCAGCACCAGTATCATCAACCAGTGCGGCAGCGAGTGATAAAACGGAAACTCGGTCTGACTGTGAATGAAAATAGGAGCCAGAATGCCAATCCAGGCCAGGCTTCGGGCAAAGGGCAGCCGGTACAGCAACTGCAACACCAGGCCGGTCATCAGCACCAGTCCCAGCAGCGGCACCACGCCCCCTTCGATGGCCCAGAGCAGAAACTCGTTATGAGGATGGCCCATCTCGGTAAACAGCGGCGGCGCCCCCGGGGTCAGCTCGCGCCAGTCGGCATAGCTGCTGTAAAAAGCCGACTCGAAACTGCCGTAACCAAAACCGAACCAGGGCTTGTCCAGCCACATACGCAGGCCGTGGGCATAGATATCGAAACGACCATCGGCCTGGGTATAAATGCTCAGACTGCGCTTGCTCATGTCGAAGGCGTCCAGCCCGAACACGCCCAGCACGATACCGAGCGGGATCAGCAGCAGGCTGGCCAGCAGCCGTTTGGAGCGGGTCTGGATCAGGGTTTGCCAGATCAGCGGCTGCAACAACAGCAGCCCCAGCAGCAGGCCCAGCTGACCGGCCCGGGATTGCAACAGCACCACCAGCATGCCGCCGGCTCCCAGCACCGCAGCAAACCACGCCGATTTCAGCACAAAGCCGCGCCAGGGGGACTTGGCTTCGTTCAGCCAGAGATACAACGCCAGCACCATGCCGGTGGCCACAAAGCTGGCCATCACATTACGGTGCTGAAAAATACCGTAGGGCGAGCGCACCTCGGTGTTGTAGCCAAACCAGTTGTCCGGCTCCAGCACGAAAAACTGGGCCAGCCCCAGTAGTATTTCCACGCTCACCGCCGCCAGCAGGCAATACAGCAGGTAGCGGCGGCCCCGGCCATTAAGGCGGCATTGCTGCAAGGCAAGATAAAACAACAGGCCGCCGCACAACCCCAGCATGCGTGGCAGGGCATGCCCGGCCACCGAATTGTTATGGCTGTAGAAGAACGGCAGCCACAGCAGGCTGCTCGCTACCACCAGCCCCAGCCAGAAACGGCTGGTCAGCAGCCGGCGGCGATGCCAGTGCCACAGCCCCAGGGTGGTCATCAGGCCGATAAAAAACCAGCCGATCACATTGAAAGGCAGTTGCAGCCCAATGCCGAACAAATGAGGTAAATAAAGGTGCATCGCCAGCAGGGCGTAAAACGCCATGCAGGCCAGCATGGTTTTGGCCAGCCGTTCCTGTTGCAGCAAAGGCGAAGACATCATAGTGGGGCGTACTCTCGCAGGCCGGGCATGGTTACAAGGCCCTACTGTACCCAAGGCCGACCCAAAAAGCATGAGCGGCGCGGTGCCGACCCGGCAAATTCTGCCACAGCGGTGACGTTTGCCGCCCAAAGCACGGCAAGCGTCTCACCGCGACCGGTCAGAATTCGAAACGATAGAAGATATCGATCGCCTGACTCAGACCACTGGTCGCCTGCAAATAAAGCCGGGGCAACAGCTCGTAACGCAGCCGCAGCTCGCCGATGGCCGAAAAGACCCCGACGCCATAGCCGATTTGCAGCCCCGGCAATACATAGGCGCTGATATTCACCTCGGTGCTGTCACCGCTGCCGCCGGTATCCAGCGACACGTCCTGCAGCCCCAGCGCCTCGCCCACGTTGGTGACCAGACCGCCGATTTTGCCGACCCCGGCACCCAGCAGCATCGACTGCACCAGGGCGTTGCCGTCGGTTTCACCGCCGCCTTCAAGGCCGCGTCCGCGCAACAGGTAAGACAGCTGCTCCACCTGCGGCATGGCCGGATCCGAGAACACCTCCAGCGTGGGTTGTGTGGCGCTGCCCGATACCCGCACCCCAACCACAATGCTGCTGTCGGACATGCTGGACGGATTGCGAATCGCCTCCACCCTCAGATTGGGCTGATCCAGCGGACCGTTGAACAGAATGCTGCCATCCCGGATCAGCAGGTTCTGGCCGTAGGCGCGAAACCTGCCGTCAATCAGCCGGATCTCGCCGTTGGCACGCAAACTGCGCATGGGCCGCTGCACAATGCGCAGCTTGCCTTCCAGCCGGGTGTCCAGACCAAAGGCCTCCAGCCGTACATCTTCTGTCAGCCGCACATTGATACGAATATCCAGCGGCAGGCTGGGCGCCTTGTCGGGCACGATGCCCGACGGCTGCACAATCACCACATCACTTGACCGGGCCACGGCGCTTTCGGGCAGTTCCTTGACCTCGATGCGAGCCCAGGGGATCAGGATCTCGCCCCGCACCGTGGCCTGCTCACCCAACGCGATTTGCAGGTCCGGGCTGACCCGCACCCGCCCCATGCCCGGATAACCGGCTTCCAGCTCGGTGCCCTTGAGGCGAATCTCGCCGCTCACCGGCAACTGGCGCCAGTCCAGCTCACCGCTGATATTGAGCGGCCCGTCGCCTACCCGGAGCTGACCGTTAATGGTGGCGTTGGTGCCCCTGATATCCAGCCGGGTACTGAAGTCGCGTACCTTGACCATGTCGGAATAGGTGTCCACCTCGCCGCCGGTCAGGCTGATATCGCCAAACAGCAAGGGGGCCTGCAGGGTGCCGTCCAGCCGCGCCCTGCCGGCCAGGGTGCCCTGCAGGCGGGCCACTTCCGGCAGCAGCGGCGCCAGCCAGTCGAGTTTGAGCTGTTCAATACTCAGGTTGCCACTGAGCGCACGGCGTCCCTTGAGCTCCGCCACATTGGCATCCAGTGACAGTTGGCCCAGTTGGGTCGAGCGAAAGGCCAGCAACGACTGCAGCCGGTTGTCGGCCATCTCGCTGGTGAGTGAGAGGGTCTGGTAATCGAGTCGGGTATCACCGCTGACAAAGGTGCCCGGCGTGGTGCTGATGTTGGCATTCAGCCGGGGCTCGCCATCCTTCCAGCGCAGATCGACCCGCCCCCCGAGTATCGCCTCCCAGGCAAAATCTCGCGGAAAGAACGGCTCCAGACGGGCCAGATTCAGATCACGAATATTTACCCCGCCCTGGCCTTCTTCGGCGCTGGCGGTGAGAGCGTTGAAACACAGCGACGCCTCGCCCGAGCCCCAGCAATGGGGATCGGCCCGAAAACGTTGCTCTCGCCATGTCATGGCCATTTCCTGCTGCAGGGCCCAGCGTTCAAACGGGGTATCCAGCACCGCCCGGCTCAGCCGGCCGCGCCAGCCGTCCTTGTTCAGGCTGCCGTCGAGGCGCACATCGGCCGCCAGCGGCTCACCCGCTACCTTCAGCTCGAGCCGGTGCGCCGCCTCATCGCCACTGGCGGTCAGCAGCAGCTCATTGAAGGTCAGCTCACCGGCCTGAATGCGGTCGATATTCAGCCGAATATCGCCGCTCATCTGCTCGCCCAGGGTGGCCTTGGCCTGCAGCTTGATATTGCGCGCCTGGGTATCGTTGAAGCCGGCTCGCTCGCCCTGGAGGCCGGCCTCGATTTGCGGCGCGGCCAGCGCCCCCCGCACGCGAATGTCGCCGGCCAGATCGCCGAACAGGCCGGGCGCATACACGGCAAGCTCCGGCGCCTTCAGCACCCCGTCCAGTTGCCAGCGGTCGGTGATACGACCATTCACCGTCAGCTGATTGTTGCCGTTGATCAACTGCAACTGGTTGATGTTGCCCTGCAAGGCCTGATCCAGCACCACCTCGCCCTTGAGCAGCAACGGGTAATCCCGCAGCTGGCCCTGAATATCGGGCCGGGCATTGAGCTCCCACTTGTTGCCATTCAGCACGAAACGGGTGTCCAGCTCGCCGTTGAGGCGACCATCCAGCCCGGCCACAAAGGCGCCGGGATCGACCTCGCTCAGTGCCAGCAATCCTTGCCAGTCGATGCCATCGGCCCAGCTCAGGTCACCGGTTACCTGCGCTTCGCCCCGGGGCAGCGTCAGGGTCAGCGGGCTCAGGCGGGCACCTTGCAGATCCCCCTTCGCCGCCAGCGCGATACCGACCGGCGGCAGCTCCGGCCCCTGCCCTTCGGCATTCAGGGTCAGTTGATAGTCTTCCAGCCGGCCGTTCAGGGTCAGCTTGCCCTGCTCCAGTCGCCATTGGGGCTTTTTCAGCGGCCAGCCCAGTTGTTGCCAGTTCAGCGCAACATCGAACGGCAGTGCGGGATCCAGCGGTTGCAGTTGCAAGGTGGCCAATGCTTCCACCACCCCGCCCAGGGTCAGCTTGCCCTTGAGCTGTTGCACGCTGTCGGACAGGGCCAGATTCAGGGTCTGGCCGGCCAGTTCTCCGTCCAGCAGCGGCTGGTGCAGGGTGGCGTTCAGTGCCAGCGCCAGCGGATAATCTCCGCTCAGGGTGATGTTGCCGTCGAGACTAACGGTGGCCAGCGCGTGGTCGAGCTCGGCGGTCACTATGGTCAGCTCGCTGTTCTGCCCTTCCACATTCAGCGCCAGCGCCTTCAAAACCTGGGTTTGTTCTCCCTGAACCAGCCGGCTGTTGGTCAGGTTGACGTCTTGCAGCCTGATCGGGAACGGCAGCACCACCTCCGGCAGGATCAGCGGCTCTCTGGCGGCCGTGGCGGGCTTTTCATCGGTGGAAGCGGCAGCGTCAGCAGGAAGTCGCGTCAGGGTCAGACCGTCCAGATTCGGGCCCGTGATCACCATGGCGTCGGCATCCCAGTGGGCCGCCAGCTGCAGGCTTTGCCAGGCAATGGTCTGGCCGGGCAGCGAAATGGTCACCCGATCGGCCCGAATGTCATCCAGATCGAGTCGCAGCGGCGGCGTTATCTGCCCCAGTGGCTCGCTCGGCGCCTCTTCTTTGGCCGGCGGCAGTGTTTTGATGGTGACATCAATGTCTTCGGCTACCAGCTGGCGCAGCCAGAAGCGGCGCTCGAGCAGCTTGCCCAGTTGCCAGTCGATGGTGACCTGCCGGGCCGAGAAGGCCAGCGAGTCCTGCTCGTAGCGCAATTCGTCAAACTGCCAGCCTCGACCGAGCTGGCCGGACACCAGGGTGCCATCGAGGCCCGGCACCTGCTGCTTGGCCAGTCCCCATAGCCACTGATTGCCCAGCTGAGTAAACAGCAGGCTGAACAACAGCATCAAGAGTAAACACAGGGCCACCACCAGGCCGCTGAAGAGTCGCATCAGGTTCATAGTTCGGGCCCCAGGGTAAAATGTATCCGCATGGGGATATGTTCTTCCGATACGCCAAAGGCCAGATCGAGGCGCACCGCCCCCACCGGCGTCAACCAACGTACCCCGACGCCGCTGCCCACCTTCCAGTCTTCGGTATAGTCATTGGTGGCGGTACCGGTATCGACGAAAGTAGCCACTCGCCATTTTTCCGCCACCTTGTAGTCATATTCCAGACTCAGGGCGGTGGCATACTGGGCCCCCAGCCGATCGCCGTTTTCATCTATCGGACCTATGTCCTGATAACCGAAGCCGCGTACCGTCATGTCACCACCGGTAAAGAAACGCAACGACGGCGGCAGATCCTGTACATCCTCGACCCACACCGCGCCCTGCTCGGCCCGGGCGATCAGCCGTTGCTTGTCGGCAACGGTGCGCAACCACTTGCTGCGTCCCCACAGGCGAATAAAACGGGTGTCCGAGCCCCACCAGGGTTCGGACAACTCCAGGGTGGCCAGCTGGGCATCGCCCCACACCGGGTCCAGGCCGCCACGTAATCGGGTACGGCTGTAGGATACGCCGGGGATCAACAGAAAACTGGTGTCCTGCTGCTGACCCTGGGTATAGGCTTCGTATTCGGAGCGAATAAACACATCCCGGGTCCAGTCATTGGCATCCTTGTCCCAGCGATGTACCGAGGCCACCAGGCGATCACTCTCGGTGTCATCCTGATCCAGCAGCTGATAGCCACCCTGAATGGTGTAATAGTTGTTGAGCGGATCGCCACGGGGGATCTTGTAGACGACGCTGATGTCCTGCTTGGGGGCCGACAGTTTGAGGCTGGTTTTCAGGCTGTGCCCCAGGCTGTTGATCCAGGGTTTGTCCCAGCTGGTCGAGACTCTGGGGCCTTCATCGGTCGAGAAACCCGCGCCTACCTCAACTTCGTTGTCGGCCTTGGCCCGCAGCAACACCGCCAGCGGAATGCGGTTGTTTTCATCGGCCTCGCTCACCACCGGCAACACTTCGACCTGGCGAAAATAACCGGAGGCGGAAAGGTTGCGACTCAGCTCGGCCAGACGCGTGGCCTGATAGGGATCGCCGGGGCTCAGCGTTAACAGCGGCGTCAGTATCCGATCGACCGGCCGGTCGGCGTCCACTCTCAGTTCACCAAAGCGGTAACGGGGGCCGGAGTCGAAAGTCAGGCCCACATCGGCGGCTTTGTCCTGGGGGTACACCAGTACCTGACTGCGTTGATAGTTGGCGTCGAAGTAGCCGCGTGCCAGCGCCAGACTGAGCAGGCTCGCCTTGATCTTTTCATACCGGTCGTGACGAAAGACATCGCCTTCTTTCAGTGACAGGTTGCCGACCAGCTGTTCAAACTGCGGATCCGAGGCCGAGTCGCCCTGCAACAGCAAGTCCAGGGTGCGAATACGCACCGGCTCACCGGCGGTTACCCGCACCTCTACCCGCTCCGGCTTGTCCGGATCGGCGATAATGTCGATGGTCGGGTTGTAGTAGCCCAGCGATTGCAGGCTGTTGATGACCGCCGTTTCGATGTTGTTGCGAAAGCGGGGCAGCTGCTCGGCGTCGATGGCCGGCAGCTGATCCAGATACACCTGGGTATTGCTTTTCAGTTTGCCCTTCAGCCCGCTCAATTCAAGGCTGATGTCCTCGGCCCTGACATTCAGGCTGAGCAACAGCAGGATCAAGACTCCCCATATTCCTTTGCTCATGGCGCAACCCGTCTATTTTGTGTTGGTGTATTATACCGGCTCGACGTGGCAAACTGGGTGCCTGTCAACCGCTTACAGGATGCCTCATGTCCCCTTCTCATCATGCCTGTGCTCTGCTCGGTGTTGCCGGTTTCAGTGGCAGCGGAAAAACCACGCTGCTGCGACAACTGGTCGGCCTGCTGACCCGGCGCCAATTGCGTATTGGCATCATCAAACATACTCATCACGATGTAGAACAGGATCAACCGGGCAAAGACAGCTTCGAGCTGCGTCATGCCGGTGCCGGCCAGTGCCTGCTGGCCGGACCCCATCGTAGCATTCTCACCTGGGAAAATACCAAGCCGGAAGAACCTGATTTGAATGAATCTCTTTCGCGACTCAGCCTCGACCAACTCGATCTGGTGCTGGTTGAAGGCTTTCGCGACGCCCCCATCGCCAAGCTTGAGGTGCACAGACCTGCCTGTGGCAAACCCCTGCTGTGCCGGCACGACCCTCATATTCTGGCGGTGGCCAGCGATGTATCGTGCCTGGTCACCCCGGTGCCGTTGCTGGATTTGAATGATGCCGCCGCCATCGCCGACACTATTGTTCAGTGGCAACAAGCAGGCCGCCTGCCAATGCCTGCAGCGTGAAACCTTCGCCGGCCGGATAGCCGCACATGCGCCGATAGCCCGCATAAAGCAGCGGATGCCGCTGATAGTATTGCTGATGCCGGGCGGGTGCAGACTCGAAAGAGCCTTCCGGCAGTATTCTGACCCGAATTTCCCGGTTATCCGCCAGCGCCAGTCTGGCCCGGCTTTGCTGGGCCCACTTTTGCTGCAGCGCCCCTTGTACATAGAGCGCCGGACTGAATTCGGTCCCCCTATCGCAAAACTGGCCCTCGCCGTCAACGGCATCCACCGCCGCCCAGTACAGGGTCAGCAGCTCGCCGTAACTCAGGGTCCGGGGATCGTACTCCACCCGCACCACCTGCCGGCGCAGATGACGGCTACCACTGTTCATCCAGCCCGTTTCGGTGGCCTGCACCCCCGGTTGTTCCGCAAACAGCCGTTCCATCACCCAGAAGCTGCCACCGGCAAACACCGCCTGAGCGGCCTGAGCCGGTAACGCCAATAACAACAACAGCATCATCAGGGTTTGTCTGACCACCCGCTTACTCCTTTACAAGCCGCTCCGGCTTACCCATAGTCAATCGATGCGTATGCTAACCGATTGAAACCATATGGAAACACTTTTTACCTATCGCTGGTTACTGGGGGCCCTGAGCTGTTTGCTGCTGCCGCTGCTTGGCATCGTCGGCACCCGCTGGCACTGGTGGCCCTATACCCTGGGGTTAGTGCTGCTGGTGGCGGCATTGGGGCTGGCCGTATTATTGCTGCCCCTGGCGCTGTGGCACCGGCAGTGGCTGGCCGCCCTGCCCCCGCTGCTGCTGTTGATGCTGGTATTTCCCTTCGTGCTGCGAGGCCTGACCCTGCCCGCCATTCACGACATCAGCACCGATACCCGTCACCCTCCGCCGCTGACCGCCGCCGCCCGGCTGCGCTCGGCCTCCGATCACTCCACCGATTATGAAGGCGAGGCGCTGGCCCGCCGGCAAGCCGCCACCTGGCCGACCCTGGGCCCGCTGCTGCTGCCCTACCCGCCCGAGCAGGTTCACCGCCAGGCGCTGGCCCTGATCGCCAAGCGGGGCTGGGCTCTGACCGCCGACACGACCACCGATAATGAACGGCTGCTGGAAGCCGTGGTCAGCAGCCGCCTGTTCGGCTTTCGCGACGACGTGGCCATCCGCCTGACGCCCGTTGACACCGAGTCCGGCGTCTATACCGGAGTCCATACCAGGGTCGACATGCGCTCCGCCTCCCGGGTCGGCAAAAGCGATCTGGGTGCCAACGCCGAACGGATCCGCGCCTTT
Source organism: uncultured Oceanisphaera sp. (assembly GCF_947495715.1). GTDB lineage: Bacteria > Pseudomonadota > Gammaproteobacteria > Enterobacterales > Aeromonadaceae > Oceanimonas > Oceanimonas sediminis. The sequence continues at coordinate 28,420 of NZ_CANLZU010000015.1, read as the reverse complement.
CTGGCCGATCTGGAGCGACATTAAGGCTTAATATCCATGCAACTATTCGGGCAACTGGCCTGGTTCTTCAAGGCTCACTGGCGTACCTACAGCCTGGCACTGCTCATGCTGGCCACCGTGACGGGGATGAACATGACCATTCCCTATCTGATCGGCCTCACCGTCGATCAGCTGGTCGCCTCGCCCGACGGTGAAGCCGACAGCCGCCTGCTGCTGTTGATCCTGGCGCTGGGCCTTGTCGTGTATGGCCTGCGTCTGGGCTGGCGCCGCCTGCTGTTCGGCACCTCTTACCAATTGGGTAACCTGTTGCGCCGTCGTTTCTTCGAACGACTCACCCGCCAGGGCCAGGCCTTTTACAGCCGCCACAATACCGGTGATCTGATGGCGCGCGCCACCAACGACATCGACGCCATCGAAATCGCCGCCGGTGAAGGGGTACTGTCCGGCTTCGACGGTCTGTTGACCCTGCTGCTGGTGCTGATCATCATGTTCGGGTTTATCGACTGGCGACTGGCACTGGTGGCCCTGCTGCCCTTTCCGCTGATGGGGCTGGCGTTTTATCGTATTTCCAACCGCATTCATCATCATTTCAGGGCCGCGCTGGAACAGTTTTCCGTGCTCAACGACAAGGCCCAGGAAGCCATTGCCGGCATTCGGTTGGTCAAGTCCATGGGCCGGGAGTCAATAGAAAGCCGTCAGTTTGGCGCCATTGCCGAGGCCGCCACCGAACGCAACTATCAGGTTGCCCGGGCCGAGGCCCTTTACGAGCCGGTGGTCTTTCTGTCGATGTCCGCCGCCCTGCTGCTGACCCTGGGTTTTGGTGCCTGGCTTATCTGGCACCAGCAGCTGAGCGTGGGGCAACTGACCAGTTTTACCCTGTACCTGGCCCAGCTGATCTGGCCGATGTTCGCCTTTGGCTGGTTGCTCAATATCGTCGAACGCGGCAGCGCCGCCCTGATCCGGGTCGAGGCCCTGCTGGCCGTTCCCGACAGCGTACCCGACCACGGCACCCGCGAGCCGCAAGGGGCCGAGCTTCGGGTGGAAGCGCTGAGCTTCAGCTACCCCGACAGTCAACAACCGGCGCTGCAACAGCTCTCGCTGACCCTGGCACCGGGTCGGGTGCTGGGCATCGCCGGACCCACCGGCGCCGGCAAGAGCACCCTGCTGCAGCTGCTGATGCGCTACTGGGAGGCTACCGACGGGCAGATAACCCTGGGAAATGTACCCCTGGCCGAGTGCCGGCTAAACACCCTGCGCCGCCAGTTTGCCTATGTGCCGCAAGACGCCTTTCTGTTCAGCGCCGGCATTGCCGACAACATCGCCTTTGGCCGACCCGGTGCCAGCCGGGAACAGATCATGGCGGCGGCGCGCCAGGCCTGTGTTCATGACGACATTTTGCGTTTGCCCGGCGGTTATGACGCCCAGGTAGGCGAGCGAGGCATGAGCCTGTCCGGCGGTCAGCGCCAGCGACTGGCCATCGCCCGGGCCCTGATCAGTGAGGCCCCAATCCTGATCCTGGACGACGCCTTGTCGGCGGTAGACGTGCATACCGAACAACGCATACTGCAGCAGTTGCGTCGCCGCCGGGGCCAGAGCTGCATCATCGTCAGCCATCGGCTGTCGGCGCTGGAACATGCGGACAACACCCTGGTGCTGCAGCATGGTCGGCTGCAACAGTCGGGCCCTCACGCCGAGCTGATTAGCCAGGACGGCTGGTACAGCCGCATGTGGACCTATCAGCAACTGGAGGCCCGCCTCGATGACGACTGAAGACGCGCCCCGCCATCATTCCCCGACCGACCCTGCTTCGGCCGAACATGTCCGGAAACAGGGCAAGGGTACCTTCGGCCTCTTGCTGACCTATGTCTACCGGGACAAGCCGCTACTGGTAAAAACCCTGCTGCTGTTGCTGCTGGCCACCGCCGCCGATGTGGCAGGCCCACTGCTGGCCAAGGTATTTATCGACGACTATCTGCTGGCCGGGCAGTTGTCGGTATGGCCGGTGGTCGGGCTGGCCCTCGGCTATGTGCTCACCCAGCTGGCCGCCGCCTGGCTTCGCTACCGGCAGACCCTGCGCTTTACCGACATGGCGCTGGCCGCGGTGCTGGATATTCGCAAGCATATCTTTGCCCATGTACAGCAACTGCCGATGGCCTTTTTCGACCGGGCCATGACCGGCCAGCTGGTCAGCCGGATCACCAACGACACCGAGGCCATCAAGGATCTCTATGTGCAGTTTCTGTCGGTGGTGCTGACCAATGTGGTGCTGCTGGTGGGCATTATTGTGGCCATGGCGTTATTGAACGTACAGCTGATGCTGGTGGCACTGCTGCTGATCCCGACCGTGGTCGGGGTGATTTATCTGTACCAGAAGCTGAGCGGCGCCGCCGTAGCCGACAGCCGCCAGCTGCGCTCCGACATCAATGGCACGCTTGGCGAGTCCATCTCCGGCATGGCGGTATTGCAGGCCTGTGGCCTGCAGCACAGCGCCGCCGAGCGCTTCGAACGCCTCAACCGGCGTTACTACCGGGCCCGCATGCGCACCATCAACATCGGGGCGGCGCTGCTGCGCCCCGCTATCGATCTGCTGAGCGTACTGGTGCTGCTCGGCATTCTCCGGGTGTTCGGCTGGCAGCAGGTTAATGGTGTGGTGGAGGTCGGCGTGCTGTATGCCTTTCTCAACTTCATGGGCCGCTTTACCGAGCCGCTGGCCGAAATCACTCAGCGCTTCAACCTCTATCAACAGGCCATGGTGGCGGGAGATAGGGTGTATCAGTTGATGCAGCAGCCGCAGCAAGACTACGGCACCAGCCATAACGCCATTGACCGGGGTGCCATTGCCTTTCACGGGGTCGACTTCGGCTACCGGCCCGATCAGCCGGTGTTCACACAGCTGAGCCTGGATATTCCCGCCGGTGCCTTTATCGGGGTGGTGGGTCACACCGGCAGTGGCAAGAGCACCCTGCTGAACCTGTTGCTCAACTTCTATGCGGTGGATGGCGGCCGGATCACCATCGACGGGCAGCCCCTGAGTGGTTATGGCCAACAGGCGCTGCGCCAGGGTATCGGGCTGATCCCACAGGAGCCCTTTATTCTGGCGGGCAGCATTTATGACAACATCGACATGGGCCGCCAGCTGCCCCGTGCTCGAATTGAAACCGCCGCCCGGCAGGCGCACCTGCTGGACACCATTAACGGCCTGGCGCACGGCTTTGACACCCGGCTTGGCGAACGTGGCAGCCGCCTCTCTACCGGCCAGCGCCAGCAACTGGTCATTGCCCGGGCCCTGGCCGCCGCGCCCCGTATCCTGCTGCTGGACGAAGCCACCGCCAACGTCGACAGCGAAACCGAGCAGGTGGTGCAACGGGCGCTACAGGCCCTGCACGGCAAGGTCACGCTGATCGTGGTGGCCCACCGTTTGTCCACCATCAAGGCGGCCGATCGTATTCTGGTGATGGCCCACGGCGAGCTGATGGAGTCCGGCACTCATCGCCAGCTGATGAGCCAGCCCGAGGGGCGTTACCGCGCCATGTATCGACTGCAACAACAGGCCCGTCAGGTGGAGCTTGCCGAACGGCACTGATGTTTATTCCCCCCAACACCCTGTTTGTCCAACAAATAATTGGCCTGTCCCGCCCCGAAGCGAGGTCGTCAGACTACGCTTTTACTATAAAAACCCTATTGTCAGGGCTGACACCAAGGGGGAGAGAATGGATGCTGAACACCCGGTCGAACACACTGATCTTGATGCTTATCACCCTGCACCGGCGGTGACGCCCCGCGCCGGTCGGCGCATCTGGCGCCTGCTGCTGTGGTTGCTGGTGCTGCTGATACTGACGGCGGCCGCCGCCTTGATAGCCTTTGAAACCCGAACCTCCTGGCTGCAGTCACGCGAGATCAGCCGCTATGCCCAGACCCTGTCTTACCAGCTCGAGCCCGGTCCCAGCTCGGCCATTCGCTATCCCGATCACGGTCCTTTCGATCAACGACTCGGCTACACCCGGCTGCCGATGCTGCTCGCTCAGCTTCAGCAGCGACAGTTTGTGATCGAACAGCAGGTGCAGTTTTCACCGGCACTACAACAATACAGCCATCACAGTCTGTTTGTACCCTATCGGGAAAAAACCCAGGCCGGGCTCTTTATCGGCGATTGCCGCGACGAGCCGGTCTACGACTACCGCTATCCGCAACGCCATTACCCGGACTTTGCCGGCATAGCGCCGCTGGTGGTCGGCACCCTGCTGTTTATCGAAAACCGGGAACTGCTCAGCCAGACACAACCGCACATCAACCCGGCGGTAGACTGGCCACGCTTTACCAAGGCGGCGTTGTCACAGCTGGGCCGGGCACTGAAGATACAGGATGACTCGGCCGGCGGCAGCACCCTGGCCACCCAGATAGAAAAATACCGTCACTCGCCGGGGGGACGCACCATCTCGGCCGGCGAAAAGCTGCGCCAGATGTTCTCCGCCAGCGTACGCGCCTATCAACAGGGGCCCGAGACCCTGGCCGCCCGCCGGCACATCGCCCTGGCCTACCTCAACTCGGTGCCGCTGGCCGCCGCCCCCGGTCACGGTGAAATTCACGGCCTGGGTGACGGTCTCTGGATCTGGTTTGGCGCCGAACTGGATGAGGTTAACCGCCTGCTGGACAAGCACCCCGGCAACCCCGCATCACTGGCCGAACAGGGGCTGGCCCTGCGTCAGGTGATGGCGCTGATGATTGCCCAGCGCCGCCCTTCCTACTACCTGTATCCGGGGCGAGACGATTTGCAGCAACTGACCGACAGCTACCTGCGACTGCAGGCCGAGGCCGGCCTGATCAGCCCGGCACTGCGTGACGCCGCATTGGCGCAGCGGCTCGTCTTTCGCGATTTTGGCGAAGCACCGGTCACACAATATGTCGAAAACAGCAAAACCCTGCTGGTCACCCGGGGCCGACTGGCCGGCTTGCTGGGACTGTCGTTCTATGAGCTGGACAGACTCGACATGGCGGCCCGAACCACCCTCAATGCCGGCTTGCAGCAACAAGTTACCGACTACCTGCACCGGCTGGCCCAGCCCGAAGTGGCCGACGCCATCGGCCTATATGGCAAACGGCTGTTGTCACCGGAAAAAACTGCCGAGGTACGTTACAGCTTTACCCTGTTTGAACGCGGCGCAGAAGGCTTTGAAGTGCGGGTACAAACCGACAACACCCGGCAGCCGTTTGATATCAACGAAGGCAGCAAACTGGAGTTGGGCTCCACCGCCAAATTGCGGGTGCTGGCCACCTACCTGGAAATGATCGCCGAGCTGCACCAGCGTTACGCCGGTTTGTCTCCCCGGGCACTGCGCGAACTGGCCCCCGAGCGAAACGATCGGCTCAGCCGCTGGGCCATCGACTACCTGCTGCGCCACCCGGATCACGCCCTGCCGCCCATGCTGACCGCCGCGCTGCAACGGCGCTATTCCGCCGGCACCGGGGAACGGTTTTTTACCGGCGGCGGCCTGCATACCTTCAACAACTTTCGCCGCGAGGACAATGGCCGCAGGCCCATGCTGATTGAGGCCTTGCGCGAGTCGATCAACCTGCCCTTTATTCGACTGATGCGCGACCTGGTGCGTTACAGCATTTACCAGAACGAAGACCGGGCTCAACTACTGAAAAACGACCGGGATCCCCGTCGGCAGGAATACCTGAGTCGCTTCGCCGACCGGGAAGGGCGGGTGTTTTTGTTGCGTTTCTGGCGTAAATATCAGGACAAGACCCCCGAACAACGGCTGGACAGCTTTTTCGATGGCCTGCGCCCTACCCCGGTGCGGCTGGCGGCGGTGCACCGCTATCTGCTGCCGAACGAAAGCCTCGGGGCCTTTGCCGACTTTCTGCAACAACGGCTGCCCACCACAAGCCTGAGCGACAAACGCCTGAACGAGCTGTATACCCGTTATGGCCCCGGCGCCTATAGTCTGCCGGATCAGGGTTACCTCGCCCGGGTGCATCCGCTGGAGCTGTGGCTGCTCGGCTATTTGCAGCAGATGCCCGACGCCGGCTTTGCCGATGCCGCCGACGCCAGCAAGGAGCAACGCCAGCAGGTGTATGGCTGGCTGTTCAAGACCCGCCATCGCAGCGCCCGCGACAGCCGCATCCGTACCATGCTGGAAGTCGAGGCGTTCAGCGATATTCATCAGCGCTGGCAGCGGCTGGGGTTTCCGTTCGATCATCTGGTGCCGTCACTGGCCACCGCCATCGGCAGTTCGGGCGACAAACCCGCCGCCCTGGCGGAGCTGGTGGGCATTATTCTGAATGAAGGCGTACGCCTGCCCACCCGGCGTCTGGACAGGCTGCAGTTTGCGGTCGACACCCCCTATGAAACCCGGCTGGCGCGCCAGCCGCAACAGGCACAGCGGGTGATGGCCAAAGAAGTGGCCCTGGTGCTGCGCGACGCCCTGTCACAGGTGGTGGAAAGCGGAACCGCACGCCGCCTGCAGGGCAGCTTTACCCTGCCGGACGGCAGCCCGCTGGTAATGGGTGGCAAAACCGGCACCGGCGACAATCGTATCGAAACCGTCACCCGTTACGGTCAGGTGATCAAATCTCTGGCCCGCAACCGCACCGCCACCTTCGTATTCTTTCTCGGCGAGCGCCACTTCGGCACCCTCACCGCCTACGTACCGGGGCAGGCATCGGACCAATTCAACTTTACCTCGGCGCTGCCGGTGCAGGTGCTCAAGGGCATGGAGCCGATATTGCGCCCCTACCTGCAACCGGGCAGCCGAAGCGGCTGCCACACGCAACTGGCCGAGGCCGCCGAGCTTAACGAGCAGGAGCCGACACAGGCCCGGCATGATGATGCGAGTCATCCAGCCAACGGTGCAGCGGCGGCAACGGCTCCCCCAGCGCCCGCCGCCACAGCCAGTTGAACGCCGGCCGCATCGGCGGTCGCTCACCGAGCTGACGGGGAATACTCAGCGCCTGCCACTGCTGCGTTGGCCCCCGCTCGGCCACCACAAAACTGAAGGTGTAACTCGGCTCCTGGCCCATGCGCAAATCGGTTATCAACAGCTGGCCCCGGCGCTCGCTCATCCTGAAAAAGCCCTTGCTGAACCAGGCCAGACGCGCCACCTGGGGATGCTGCTGCCACTTCTTGTACAGATCCCGCCCCTGCTGATGACGAATAAACTGCGGCTCCTCCCGATCCAGCAGCGAAATAAAGCCTTCAAGATACCCATCCGGCGTTATCACCAGCACCCGCCACAGCAGGGTATTGAAGGCGGTGGGCGTGATCAGCCGTCGCTCGACCTCAATCCCCTGCTCTGCCAGCACCCGATCCGCCGTTTGCCCCACCTGCCACTGGGCCACCAGGCTCCAGCACAAATACAGGGTGCTCAGCCCCAACCCCAGGCGGTTGGCCGCCCCCCCCCTGCTGCCACGCCGGAACAGGGCCACCGTCAGTCCCAGCAGCAACGGCAGTGTGTAGAGCGGATCCATGATGAAGATGCTGCCGATACCGAACGGATAATCGCTAAAAGGCCGCGCCAGCTGGGTGCCGTACACTGTCATGTTGTCGAGCAGCACATGGGTGATGAGGATAAGCCCGAGTGTCAGCGTCCACCGCTTCCAGTGCCTTCGCTGGCCAGGCAACCGACAGAGCAGCCAGGCAAACAGCGGCGACAGCAGACCGAGGTAGAACAGGGAATGACTGTCGCCGCGGTGATAGGTCATGTTGCTGATGGGATCACCGTAGTCGATCAACACATCCAGATCCGGCAGGGTGCCGAAAAAGGCGCCGATCAGCGCCGCCTTGCCCACCCCGGTCCGCTTGCCCATGACCGCCACCCCCACGGCGGCGCCCAGGCTCAGTTGAGAAAGTGAGTCCATCTAAGCTGTTCCCCTTGCTGGCTGAAAAGGTTGAGCGCCGGAATCCCGGTCGAGCGGATAGTCTGATAGCATACGAGCTTTACCTTTTACCGGCGAGCGTTATGACTCAGGATCCTTTTGTACCCGACGCACTTATCGTGCCTGTCATTCCCCCACTGGCCAACGCCGAACTGGGCCGACAGCTGCGCCAGGTGATCGATCACAAAACCAAGCCCCTCGGCGCCCTGGGTCGGCTCGAAACCCTCGCCTTGCAGTTGGGGCTGATTCAGGGCTGCGTGCATCCGGTCATAAACCAACCGCAGATCCGCGTGTTTGCCGCCGATCATGGCCTGACCCGCCACGGCACCTCGGCCTACCCCAGTGATGTGACCGCCCAGATGGTGCACAACTTTCTGCGGGGCGGCGCCGCCATCAACGTCTTTGCCCGCCAGCACGGCCTCGGCCTGCAGGTGGTGGATGCGGGCGTGGATGCGGAGTTTGACTATCATCCGGCGCTGCTGAACTGCAAGGTGCGCCGAGGCAGCCGGGATGCCCTGACCGAGCCGGCCATGACCGAGGCCGAGTGCCGGGAGGCAATTGAGCAGGGCATGGCACTGGTCGAACAGCTGCCCGGCAACCTGCTGATCGTGGGAGAAATGGGCATCGGCAATACCTCCGCCGCCAGCCTGCTGCTGAGCCGGCTGGGTCAACTTCCGCTTGCCGACTGTGTCGGCCGGGGCACCGGACTGGACGACGAGGGCTTGCGTCACAAGCAGCGGATTCTGGCGCAGGTGTTGCAGCGTCATGATGCCGCCACCACGCCGCTGGCCGCCCTGGCGGCACTGGGCGGACTGGAAATCGCCATGATGGTCGGCGCCCTGATCAAGGCCGCCAGCCAGCGCCGCATTCTGCTGATGGACGGTTTTATCGCCGGGGTCGCCCTGCTGGTGGCCGAGCAGCTGGCGCCGGGCGTGCGCCAGTATGCGGTGTTTGCCCATCACTCCGCCGAGCCGGGTCATGATCATCTGCTGCACCTGCTGGATGCCGAGCCGCTGCTCAAGCTGCAGATGCGCCTGGGCGAAGGCAGCGGCGCCGTGCTGGCCTACCCGCTGTTGCAGTCGGCCTGCGCCTTTCTCAATGAAATGGCCAGCTTCGCCGATGCCGGTATCAGTGCCTCCAGTGGCGATACGGCACCATGACCCTGTCGCAGCATAAGGCGCATGAGCAAAGCGCTACCCCGGCGGGCCACCCTCTGAGCCGACGACTGCGCCACGAAGGACGGCTGTTGCTGGTGGCCACCCAGTTTCTTACCCGGCTGCCGGTGCCCCGGCTGGCCGACTATCAACCCGACTGGCTGCACCAGAGCAGCCGTCACTTTCCGGCGGTCGGCCTGCTGATAGGGCTGCTGTGTGCCGGGGTGTTCTGGCTGGCCAGTCTGCTGTTCGGCCCGCTGGTGGCGGCCGTGGCCAGCACCGCCTTCGGCATCAAGCTGACCGGCGCCTTTCACGAAGACGGCCTGGCCGATACCTGCGATGGTCTGGGCGGCGGCCTCACCAAAGAGCGGGCGCTGACCATCATGAAAGACTCGCGCCTGGGCACCTTTGGCACCCTGGGGCTGGTGATGGCACTGTTGTTGAAAGTCAGCCTGCTGGCGACCATGCCCCTTTCGCTGGCGCTGGCCGCCCTGGTGGTGGGTCACAGCGGATCGCGCCTGATGTGCATCAGCCTGCTCGCCCTGCTGCCCTATGGCGGTGATTTCGAACACGCCAAGGCCAAACCCATGGCCCAGCAACTCACCCCGATGCAGGGACTGATGGGCGCCGGCTGGGTATTGCTGTCGCTGCTGCTGGTGTGGCTCTGGCTGCCGATGGCCGACGTCGAACTGCCCCTGTGGCACTGGCTGCTGCCGCTGGGCATGGCCTTGGTGGCCACCGACTACATGCGCCGGCTGATGAAGCGCCGCCTCGGCGGCTACACCGGCGATGGACTGGGCGCCACCCAGCAACTAAGCGAAATCGCGATTTACGCCGGCCTGGCCGCGCTGTTGTAAGGACACTCCATGACGCTTTATATCTGGCGCCACCCCAAACCGCTGCATGCCGCCGGTCTTTGTCTGGGGCAGACCGATGTGGGGGTGGAACAACGCAAGCTGCGCCGGCTGGCCAATCAGATACAGGGTTTCGCCCGGCGTCACCGGCTGCCAAAAGAGGTCTGGGTCAGCCCGCTGCAGCGCTCGCGGGGAGTGGGCACCATTCTGGCGCAACGCGGCTTTCGCTGTAACCTGGCCCCGGCGCTGGCGGAAGTGAACTTCGGTCACTGGGACGGTCGGCCCTGGCAGCAGATTCCCAGGGCCGAGATTGATGCATGGTGTGAACGGTTTGCCGACCATGCCCCCGGCGGCGGCGAAAACCTGCACCAGCTGTTTGCCCGGGTAGAAGGGTGGCTGGCAACCCTGGAAAACCAACCCCGGCTGGCGGTGGGCCATGCAGGCTGGATCAACGCCGCCCGCCTGTTGGCCGCCGGCCGGGGCGTGCCCACGCAAGCCGGCGACTGGCCCCGTCCCGTGGCTTACCGGGCATTGAGCGTGCTGACTATTCCAGCCGCTCTACCCGCACCGGTACCACCCCCGCCCGTATCATGTTGAGCTCTCGCGCCGCCTGGGCAGACAGATCGATGATGCGCCCCTTGGCGTAGGGTCCCCGGTCGTTGATGCGCACGATCACCGATTTTTTGTTGTTGAGGTTGGTCACCCGCACCCGGGTGCCGAATGGCAGGGTACGATGGGCCGCGGTCAGCGCATGCTGGTTGAAGGGTTCGCCGCTGGCGGTTTTGCGCCCATGATGGCGGGCGCCGTAATAGGACGCCATGCCTTGTACTCCGGCAACCGATGTGGCCTGGGTTGAAGCGGGTGATGATGGCAAAAAATTGCTGCTGCAGGACTGCACCAGCAGCAGTAGCGGCAGCCACCCAAAGCAACGTAAATTAAACGTCATGGCTTATCTCTGATATAAAGCGGTCTTTAAAAACCGTGAGGGTAAATGGTACGGAGAAAAGGAGGCACTGTTTTTATCTTTAACTGACAGCTTAACGCTGACGGCTTATCGCTTTTCTATTGCTGCTCCAGCCAGGCCACCAGTGCTATGGCCTCGGCCGGGGTGCGCACCACCAGTTTGCTGGTGCAGCAGACGCCCAGACTGGCGGCATAGACTTTAAGCCCGGCATTGAGCTCAGGCAGCGATACTAACCGCAGCAGAGGCTGCCAGTACAGGGCGCCGCCGGTTTGCTGCGACAGAAGGTGCGTATAACCCTGGCTGTCGAACAGCCGATCGCCCGGGTTGGGTCGCTGCGCATCAACCTCTTCCGGGCCCGCCACCCAGACATAATCGTGCCCGTCGCCAGACTCAATAATGGCCGGCCAGTGAATCATCTTTACTCCCTTTTTCAATACAAGCGGATGCGTCGCCGCTGCGACAGTAGCGAGCCGCTCCACGAAAATGACGGCCTGAAACGGCCGTCACTGTATCATATTCCTCACTCCGGCAGCTCGGGGTGAGTCACCGGGTTCGGCTTAGCGCCCCGCGCTGAAGAACTGACTCTCGGCACTCACTGCCGTCTCGTCATGGCCGGCCACGAAGCGCAGCGGATGTAGGCTGCCGGGCAACAGGTACGGATCCATGGCCAGGCTGATGGGCAGGTTGACGATCTCTCCTGCCGGCACCCACACCTGGTCTGCTCCCCGCCAGGTGGCCCCGTCCAGCCCTTCTACCCGTACCCGATATTGCTGAGGCTGCTGGGTCCGGTTCGACAGCTTTAAGGTATAGGTGTTTTCTACCCAGCCTTCCGCGGTTTCCCGAAACAGCTGATTGCGATCCCGCTGCACATCCAGTGCCATCGGCACCCGGGTGGCGGCGGCATAGACCAGTGTCGCCAGCATCAACAACAACATGGCGCCATAGCCCACCAGCTTGGGCCGCCAGAGCCGGGTCTTGCCGCCGGCCAATTGGCTTTCGCTGGCATAGCGGATCAGGCCGGGGGCGTAGCCCATCTGGTTCATGGTCTGATCACAGGCATCGGCACAGGCGCCGCAGTTGATGCACTCGTACTGCAGACCATCGCGAATATCGATGCCGGTGGGACACACCTGCACACACAGCTTGCAGTCGATGCAATCGCCCAGTTTCAGGCTGGCCACATCGGCCTTGCGCGAGCGCGGCCCGCGACGTTCACCCCGGGTGGCGTCGTAAGCGATGCTGTAGGTGTCCCGGTCGAACATCGCCGACTGAAAACGGGAATAAGGGCACATGTGGGTACACATGATAGCCCGCATCCAGCCCGCGTTGAGGTAGGTACAAAGGGCGAAGAAGGCCACCCAAAAGGTCGGCAATGCCCCGGCAGACCACTGCAGCAGGCCGGCACCCAGCTCGGCGGCCGGTATAAAATAGGCGATAAAGGTAAAGCCGCTCAACAGGGAGGCCAGCCACCACAGCAGGTGCTTGCCGCCCTTGCGCACCAGCTTGTTCAGGCTCCAGGGCGCCTTGTTCAGCTGACGGCGCTTGTTGGCGCTGCCTTCCAGTTTTTCTTCTATCCAGATAAACCAGAAGGTCCACACCGTTTGCGGGCAGAGATAACCACACCAGACCCGCCCCAGAAAGGCGGTAATGAAGAAGAGGCCGAAGGCGGCCACCATCAGAAACAGCGCCAGCAGGGTCAGATCCTGCGGCCAGATGGTGATGCCGAACAGATGAAAACGCTGCTGCTCCAAATCCAGCAGCAGTGCCTGTTGGCCGTTCCAGCGCAGCCAGGGCCCCACCAGAAACAACAGCATCAGGCCCCAGCCAATCAGCCGGCGCAGCCGCTGCCAGCGACCCGACTGGGCCCGCACATAGACATGACCCTGATCGATGGGTCTGGGCTCGGTACACACATTAACAACGTCAATAACAACGTCAATCCGGGAAGAAGGGGTTTCCATAAGGCTCACACTGCTGGTTATGACAAAGGCAGGCGCGTACCGGCCGGTACCCCCTGCGACGACCCGCGCAGTAGAGCATGGCCGTCCAGGCGGCAACATAAACAGTTGTGATGAATTCGACTATAACAGTGTGATTTATTGCGCCAAACACTATAACAGTGCATCGGTGCCAGCCGGTCAGCGCAAGGCAACTTGCTCGGCAATCAGGGCCGCCAACTGCTTGATGGCCGCTTCGCTGCGGGCATTCCAGGGCAGCGAGGCATTGAGCCGAAAGCAGTGCCGGTACTGCTCGCCGGCGGCAAACATGCGCCCCGGTGCTATGGTGATGCCCGCCTTGAGCGCTTGCCGGTATAAACGGGTGGCACAGCAATGCGCCGGCAATTCCAGCCACAGAAAGTAGCTGCCTTCGGCGTAATACACTCGTATTGAGGCGGGAAACTCCCGCTGGATGGCCCGGTAAAAAATGTGTTTGCGCTGTTCCAGGGTGCGGCGCAGGGTATGCAGGTGCTTGTCGTAACGGTGCGAAGACAGGTAATCGGCCAGCGCCAGCTGCATGGGCGCACTGGTCGACAGCGTGCTCATCAGCTGCAGCCGCTGAATGGCCTCGGCCTGCTGCCCCGCCGCCACCCAGCCGATACGAAAGCCGGTGGCCAGCGTCTTGGAAAAGGAGCCACAATGCAGCACCCGCCCTTGCGTGTCCCAGGCCTTGGCCGGGCGCGGTGGCGTCAGCCCCGCATACAGCTCGCCGTAAACGTCGTCTTCAATCAGGCTGACCTGGTGCTCGGCCAGCAGCGCCAGCAGCCGCTGCTTGTTGGCATCCGGCATGGTACCGCCCAAGGGGTTCTGGCAATGGCTCATCAGCCAGCAGGCCTTGACCGGATACTGCTGCAACGCCTGGGCCAGCGCATCCAGATCCATGCCCTGCTGCGGATCCGTGGCCACCGCCACCGCCTTGAGATGATGCCGCTCTATCGCCTGCAGGGCACCGTAAAACGCCGGCGACTCCACCACCACCCAGTCGCCGGGTTGGGTCAGGGCCTGCAGGCTGAGGTTGAGCGCCTCCAGTGCGCCCGAGGTGATCACGATTTCGTCGGGCGAAATCTCCATGCCCCGGGCGGCATAACGCTGGGCGATGCTGCGGCGTAAATCGGCACAGCCCGGCGGCAGCGTTACGCCGGTAACGTCGGCGTGCATCTGGCGGGCCACCCGGATCAGAGCGCGGGACAACTGATGCTGGGGAAACAGCGACGGATCGGGAAAGGCAGAGCCCAGCGCCACGCAGTCGGGATTGTTACCGGCCTGCAACACGCTGAAGATAAAGGCGTTGATGTCTACCGTTTCTGCCGGCTGCAGCGGCTGTTGCGGGAAGGAATATCGGGTCGCCTCCCGGGCGGGGGCGACAAAATAGCCGGACTGGGGACGGGAACGCACCCAGCCCTGGCTTTCAAGCAGTTGATAGGCGCTGAGCACCGTCATCAGGCTCAGTCCCGACCGCCGTACCGTTTCGCGCAGCGAGGGCAACTTGTCGCCCTCTTGCCAGACCCCGGTACGGATCTGCTCACGCAGCTGTTGGGCCAGCTGCTCGTATCGGGTCATGACGGCAAACGCTTAACCCCGGGGCAGCAGGCAGTTTTCGCCTTCCAGTTCGGTCATCGCCTGGCTCAAATCCTGGTCCAGCGCCTGGCGAATATCGTTAATTTCCTTCTGGTGCGCGCGGCGCAGTTTCTTGCGCAGTTTGCCCATCACGAACCGGCGCATTTCTTCTTCGTCTTCCAGCTGCAAACCGGCCACCGGGGTGGGCTTGCGGGTTTCTTCATCCAGCGCCACCATGGTGAAGTAAGAGGTATTGGTGTGCTTGACGATGCCTTGTTTGAAGTCTTCCGACACCACCTTGATGCCCACTTCCATCGAGCTCTTACCCACGTAGTTGACCGACGCATACAGGGTAAGCAGCTCGCCCACTTCCACCGGGTTGACGAAGTCCACCGAGTCGACCGAGGCGGTGACACAATAGCCCTGAGCATGAGTGGCTGCGCAGGTATAGGCGATTTTGTCCATTAACGACAAAATGATGCCACCGTGCACCTTGCCGCCGAAATTGGCATAAGAAGGCACCATCAGTTCCTTGAGGATCACCTGCGACGACTTGACCGTTCTGAAAACCACTTCGCTCATTACTTCACCTGAAAATTAGCTTTACTGAATAGACTGTTTGTTATCTTCCCGGCAGCGGGCCGGATGACGGCGCTAAGGATGTATGAGCCGGCCCCCGTCGTAAACCGTTTGTGACCGAAAATAACGACTTTTTTGCAGACTGTGGCACAGGTCATCCCGGTGCAGGCTCGTATCGCCGGCGGGTGTAAGGTATTATTTACACCTCTATGAGGTTCAAGACATTACCATGCGCTTAAAAGTAACCTGTGAAGACCGCCTGGGGCTCACCCGGGAACTGCTGGACATACTGGTGGCACACCAGATTGATTTGCGCGGTATCGAAATCGATATCAGCGGCATCATTTATCTCAACTTCCCCACCCTCGACTTTGCCGCTCTGCAGCACCTGATGCCGGCCATTCGTCGCATTCCCGGGGTGTTTGATGTTAAAACCATCGCCTGCATGCCCTCGGAGCAAGAGCATAACGCCATTATGGCGCTGCTCAAGGCGCTGCCCGATGCGGTGGTGGCACTCGACACCCAGGGCCAGATCACCCTGGCCAACGATGCCGCCTGCGCCCTGCTGAACCAAAGCCCGCAGCAGCTGGTGCAGCAACCCATGGGCCCGTTACTGAAAGGCGTGCATGTGGCGCGCTGGCTGGAGCAACCCTCGCCCCAGCCGCTGAGCGAAAAAGTCACCCTCGACGGCGAACCCTATCTGGCCGACTTTTTGCCCATCTGGGTGACCGAAGAATCCGGCGAACAAAGCCTGGCCGGCGCCGTGGTGGTGTTTAAATCCGCCTATCGCATCGGCCAGCATTTCAAGGTGATGCGCAGCCGCGACAGCGGCCACTTCGACGGCTTTATCGCCCAGAGCCCGGCGATGGACAAGCTGCTGCGCGAAGCGCGCCGGCTCGCTACCCTGGACGCCCCGCTGTTGATACAGGGCGAAACCGGCACCGGCAAGGAGCTGCTGGCCCGCGCCTGTCATCAGGCCAGCCTGCGCGGTGAAGGCCCCTTTATTCTGCTCAACTGCGCCGCCATCCCCGACGACGCCGCCGAAAACGAGCTGTTCGGCTACGCTCCCGGCGCCTTTGGCAACAACACTCAGGGCAAGCGCGGCGTGCTGGATCAGGCCAACGGCGGCACCCTGGCGCTGGATGAAATCGGCGAGATGTCGGCACTGATGCAGATGAAGCTGCTGCGGGTGCTGCAGGACGGCGTCTTCCGTCGCCTCGGCGACGAGCAGGAGGTCAAGGTGGATATTCGGGTGATTTGCACCACCCAGCAGGATCTGGCCACCCTGGTGCAGGGCGGCCAGTTTCGGCAGGATCTGTTCTATCGGCTCAACGTGCTCAACCTGCGCATTCCGCCGCTGCGCGAACGGCAGAAAGACATATTGCCGCTGGCCCAGCACTTCTGCATTCGCTTCGCCGCCGAGCTGGAACGCCCCCGCCCCCGGCTGGCTGCCAGTTTGAGCGAGTACCTGCAGCATTACCCCTGGCCGGGCAACGTGCGCCAGCTGCGCCACAGCCTGTATCGGGCCATCAGCCTGCTGGAAGGGGACGAACTGAGCCTGACCGAGCTGGCCCTGCCGGAACAAAACAGCCTGCAGGGACTGGACACCCTGTGCGAAGGCTCGCTGGACGACGCAGTCAAAGGGTTCGAACGCATGCTGCTGGAGCGGCTTTATCCGGAGTATCCTTCTACCCGTCAGCTGGCCAAGCGGCTCAACATCTCCCACACCGCCATCGCCAACAAGCTCAAGGATTACGGCATCGGCAAGCACAAGAAGTAACAGCACCCGTTCAACTCCGGCCGCCGTTAAGCAGCCAGCGCGACAACCCCAGGGCGCCATTTTCCATCATGGCGTTATGGCTCCACACAAACAGCGGCCGAGCCACCAGCGCGGCCACAACAGTGATCAGGTCATAGTGTGTCATGGCGCCACTCCCACTCAGGGCGTGAAGAAGTTGTCGGTAAAGACGGGATCGAGCTCAATCTGTTCCAGCCAGACGGTTTCCAGCCGGTTCCCCCTGTCATCGCTGCCGATCACCTTAAGCGGAAACAGCGACGACTGATCGAGCCACAGCTCGTAACGTGCCACTCCATTCGGCCCTGCCGGCCCCGTTATCACCAGATGCCACACCGCCCGGCCGCGAAAGGTGGCCGACTGCTGCACCACCAACTCTCCCGCCTGCTGCAGCTGTAACACCCGGCGCAGCAGCACCCCCACATCGGACTTGTCGACCCGGTGGCCCCGCGAGCTGGTCACCAGCGGGTGCTCGGGGCTGAGCGCCACCGACGGCCAGCTCAGGCCAAAGGGCCAGAGCCGCACCTGCCGGCTGACGGGGCGATAAATCAGCACCGCCCCCGCATAAGGGGACTGCACATCCATTCGCACCAGGCCGGGCTTGCGGTAGGCGTAGCGCAGTTGCTGATTACCGCCCGGCCCTTCGCTGCGCAGCGCCAGCCGGTAGCCCTCGAGCCGTTCAAATCTTGCCAGCGCCTCTTGCAGCGGCCCCGAATCCGGCAGAGGCGTACTCGTCAGCATTAACGCCATCAGCAATAACAATCCGCTCATTCTTTCCCCCGGCTCCGCTAACTGTTTTCAGCATAGCAAGGGCAGCCGGGCAGAAATCCCCTACCCTCATTCACCACAATAACGAGCAGAAAATCAAAACGCACAGAGGATAAACCGGGTCTCGTTTCCACATACTCCGCGATCTTGTGTAGGGTCGCTGTTTAGTGCTGAGAGTAATCGACCGAGAACATTGCACGATAGCTGAGATACCCGTCGGACAAAGGGCCCGCTCCGCCGACTCGCCGTAAATCCCTCCCTGGAGGCTCAGCCGTGCCATCCGTGGCGCGGATGGTCGGCCGAGCAGATCCCTTTGCCCTCCCGTCAATTCCGGCGCCGCCTGTAGAAGCAACCCTCAATATTCGAGTCTCCCGGTAGCCGCCGCTTCAGCTGGCGGAACAGTGCACTCCGAAGATAAACCGAACCTCAATCTGTTGATTACTTAAAGATGAACGGCATGGTCAGCCGATGTCATTTACTCCACCACTTCCAACACACCTGCCATGCCACGCTCCTGATGGCTGCGAAAGAACATGAGCTTTTCCTCGCAGTAGAAGGAAATCTGACCCGTAGCCCGGGGAGTAAAGCGGATAATGCTGCAGGCCATTGTCGTCAAGCCGGGCCCGAACCGTCGCCGCCAGCCCTGCTCCCGGTGCCAGAATCATCAACAGAGACAGTATTTTTATCCATCGGCGATTCATGCATCCTCCTGCCGGGTCCATACCGCAGCTTTCAGCATAGTTCGCTCAAATACCGAGTTTCAATGGATCCGTCCAGACTGGTTGCTGCACCAACGGTCGAATAAATTCGACCTACAATCGGTGCCTGTGATGCCCGGCTCAGTCTCGTAGACGCCCATTTATGTGGCGCAAACCGTCAGACAAACGAACATGGTCAAGCTCGGCGCCGTGGCTACTTGCCCAGCTTCGCCGGGCCTGCCAACTAAAGTGGCAGCTACCGGACAGCGCTAACAGGCGATGCCGGTGTAAAGAAGAGGTAACAGGGATTGCCTCTCGCGACCGTGAAATGCCATGGACGGCATTTCCGAGCCCCCATGGATGGGTTTATGGCGTGTCGAGGGAGGCAACCCTGTTACCTCTGATCCACGACTCCCAACCTCATGCCGTTCGCATAAACAAAATCGGCCTGCGCAGTGCGCAGGCCGATAGTCACTTCTCGGATCAGGCTGTCATTGCAGCCTTCACCTCAGACAAATACCCGGTTTAGGCAAACACGAAGTACTTGCGAACGGTTTCCACTACTTCCCAGGTGCCCTGGAAGCCGGGCTCGACCACGAAGATGTCGCCGGCTTTCAGGTGAATGGGCTCACCGCCTTCGGGGGTGAGAATGCAGTAGCCTTCACGGAAGTCGCAATATTCCCACTTGGTGTAGTTCACCGCCCACTTGCCGGGAGTACAGATCCAGGTGCCCATCAGCTTGCTGCCGTCTTCCGACTGGTAAGCGTTCAGGTTAACGGTGTGCGGGTCACCCGACAGCTTTTCCCACTGGGTGGCATCCAGCAATACGTCGGGCTGGGTATCGCGCAGAACCGTGATCTTGTTAGACATGATATCTCCTTGTCATGACTTTTTTACTTTAACAGACTTGTCGAACAGGCCTGTTTGCTATGCAGGGGGCGCACCGCGGCTGCGGCACGCCCCCTGCCGGGAATACATCGAACGAGGGTTCAGCTGCCCAGTACCACCGTCTTGCCCTGGTACATGAACACCCGTTTTTCGATGTGATACTGAATGGCTTTGGCCAGGGTGATGCATTCCACATCGCGCCCCTTGGCGACCAGGTCTTCCGGGTAATGACTGTGATCCACCGTCTGAATGCCCTGGGTAATGATGGGGCCTTCATCCAGTTCGTTATTGATGTAATGAGCCGTGGCCCCCACCAGCTTTACCCCCTTGGCATAGGCCTGGTGGTAAGGCTGGGCGCCCTTGAAACCGGGCAGCAAGGAATGGTGAATGTTGATGGCCCACCCCGCCAGCTGATTACACAACTGCGGGCTCAGCACCTGCATGTAACGCGCCAGCACCACCAGATCCGCCTGTGATTCCTGCACGATTTGCCAGATCTTGGCCTCTTGTTCGGCCTTGGTATCGGCAGTCACCGGCAGGTGGTAATAGGGAATATGGTGCCAGTCGGCCAGCCGCTGCAGATCCGGATGATTGGAAATAATCGCCGGGATCTCGATGGCCAGCTGACCGGTGCGATAGCGGTACAAAAGATCGTTCAAGCAGTGATCGAACTTGGACACCATGATCACCACGTTGGGCTTGCGGCTGCGCTCGGTCAGCTCCCACTGCATGCCGAACTCGTCGGCCCGGGGTGCAAAACCGTCACGAAACGCCGCTTCATCGAACTCCCCGCTATCGGGCTTGCGAAACTCGGCACGAATAAAAAAGTGGCCGGCACGGGCGTCATCAAAGGTCTGCATGTCCGCTACGTAGCAGCGCTGCTCGCGCAGATAGCCGGTTACCGCGTCCACGGTGCCCAGGCGGCTGTTACAGCTGGCGGTTAAAATCAAAGTATCCTGTTGTGTCATGCGACAGCCTCCTTGTTGGGCCCGATGGTCAACACTTGGCGGCCTCTGCATTGAGGGCGGTCGAATAAATTCGACCCTACACACTCTACGGAGACCGCTTTCTATTATGTTACTTCTCGATGACCAGGCCGTATTCGCGGCTGGCGTCCTGCAGCCACATCCACAGATAGTCGGCGAAGCTGCGACGAATCACCAGCTCGAAGCTGTCGGCGCCGGTGCGGCGCAGCAGTACCGCGCTCTTGGCAAAGGTGGTGCCCACGCACTTGCCGGTGGGCAGGTTGGACATGTGCACGTCGTAATGACAGGACTTGCGAATCACCAGCTCGGCCTTGGGGCCGGACAACGCCAGTACCGTCTGGCCGCCGCTCACGTCCACCAGCGAATAGTGGCCGGAAAGGTGCTCGCGCAGCTGGGCTTCCAACGGCCCTTCCCGACCGCCTTCGGTGATGATCAGCCACTCGTCCGGCGCCAGCCATTGCACCAGTACCTGCTCGTTTTCTACCGAGCTGCAAGCGGTGGTGGGCAGTGCCACCCCCAGTACCTTCTCTACGGTTTTGGCGAACAAATCGTTGCCGACGTTGCCGCGCAACACCAGGTGGCCCAGATGTGCCTTCTCGCGCAACACCACTTCGCCCTGCTGGTCTTTTTTGGCCAGCGCGTCCAGGTTGGCGTGATACAGCGGGGATTCCACCCGCACGTCAGTTTGAGTTTCGGCCAGTTTCGCGGTGTTGTTAGACATGCTGACGCTCTCCTTTGGGATCATAGAAAATCGGGCTGGTAATTTCGGCTTCCAGCACCCGGCCATCGGCCAGCGGGCAATACACGGTTTCGCCCATGCGATTCAGACCGTCCTTGACCACGCCCATGGCGATGTTGTGGCCCAGATTGGCACTGTAGTAGCTGCTCGACACATGGCCGACCATGGGTACCGGCACCGGATGGTTCGGGTCCAGCACGATTTGCGCGCCTTCCGGAATCACGGTTTTCGCTTCCTTGCACTTCAGGCCCACCAGTTGCTTGCGGTCGGTGCGCGCGGTGTCGGAGCGACTCCAGGAACGCTGGCCAACAAACGGGAACGGCTTGGTCTTGCCCACACACCAGCCCATGTTCAGGTCGAAGGGGGTAACGGAGCCATCGGTGTCCTGGCCGACGATGATGAAGCCCTTCTCTGCCCGCAGCACGTGCATGGTTTCGGTGCCATACGGCGTAATGTTGAACTCGGCACCCGCTTCCATCACCGCTTCCCAGGTATGCAGGCCGTAGTTCGCCTGTACGTTGATCTCGAAGCTCAACTCACCGGTAAAGGAGATGCGGAAGATCCGCGCCTTGACGCCGGCGACGGTCGCATCGCGCCAGCCCATGAAGGGGAAGGCATCGGCAGACAGGTCCACATCTGCACAGATCTTTTCCAGCACCTTGCGGCTGTTGGGACCGGTTACCGTCATGGTGGACCAGTGATCGGTAACCGAGGAGAAATACACCTCCAGCTCCGGCCATTCGGTCTGGTGCCACAACTCCAGCCACTGCAGTACGCCCGCGGCGCCGCCGGTGGTGGTGGTCATCACAAAGTGCTGGTCGTTGATGCAGGCGGTCACACCATCGTCAAACACCATGCCGTCTTCTTTACACATCAGGCCGTAGCGGCAGTTGCCGGGGCTCAGCTTGGCCCAGGCGTTGGTGTAGATGCGCGCCAGAAACTCGCGGGCATCGGCGCCCTGAATGTCGATTTTGCCCAGGGTAGAGGCATCCAGAATGCCCACGCTGTTGCGTACCGCCAGACATTCGCGGTTCACCGCCTGGTGCATGTCTTCACCCGATTTGGGGAAAAACCAGGGACGCTTCCACTGACCCACGTCTTCAAACTCGGCACCCTGCTGCACATGCCAGGCATGCATGGCGGTAAAGCGCGCCGGGTCGAACAGGTGGTGTGCGTCGCGACCGGCCAGGGCACCCATGGTGACCGGGGTGTAGTTGGGACGAAACACGGTGGTGCCGGTTTCGGGAATGCTCTTGTTCATGGCGCGGGCGGCAATGGCCATGCCGTTGATGTTACCCAGCTTGCCCTGATCGGTACCAAAGCCCATGGCGGTGTAACGCTTGATGTGCTCGATGGACTCGAAGCCCTCGCGCACGGCCAGCTCGATACCGGCGGCGGTTACATCGTTCTGATAATCCACAAACTGCTTGGGCGCACGGCTCACCGGCTTGTTGTGCGGCACCAAAAACAGGGCCTGGGCCGCGTCTTCACGGGGATCGTCGGTCTTGATCTCGGCATCCTGAACCTGGGCGGAAATGTCACCGTACCCGGTGGCATCGGCGGCATCACGACCGGCGCTCAGGCCTTCGGCCAATACCGCAGACAGGGCATAGGTGCCGTGCATACCGCCGGCCAGCAGCTGCTTCTGTACCGACTCACCGGGCACAAAACCGATGATGTCGTCGTTCCATACCGGGCGAGAGCCGGTATGGGCGGTCAGGTGCACCACCGGGCTCCAGCCACCGGAGCTGGCAATGATGTCGCAGGCAAGCGTCTCGGCCGCCCCGGTCACCTGGCTGCCATCGCTGGACAGGGCCGCCACCTTGGCGCCGGTTACCCGCTTCTTGCCAAGGGCTTCAATCAGTCCGTGGCCGGTATAAATCTTGACGCCGCGCGCCTTCAGCGCCTTGTAACGGGCGCCGTCGGGACGATGACGACTGTCGACTACCGCCGCCAGCTTGCGGCCGGCATCCAGCCAGTCCAGTGCGGCCTGATAGCCATAATCGTTACAGGTCATCAGCACCAGGTTGTTGCCCGGGGCCACGCCATAACGGTTGACGTAGGTAGAAAGTGCACTGGCCACGAAGTTGCCGGGCAGATCGTTGTTGCCATATACCAGCGGGCGTTCGTGAGCACCGGTGGCCAGCACCACGCGCTTGGCACGAATGCGGTGCAGACGCTGACGGGTCTTGCCGGAGATGCGCTCGCCCAGATGATCGGTGCGGCGCTCCAGCACGGTCACGAAGTTGTGATCGTAATAACCGGCGGCGGTGCTGCGCGGCAGCAGGGTGACGTCGGGCAGGCCCTGCAACTCCTTGACCGCGTTGGCCACCCACTGGGTCGGCGCCTGGCCGTTGATGGGCTGGGTGCTGTGCAGCAAATGGCCGCCAAATTCGTTTTGTTCGTCCACCAGAATCACCCGGGCGCCACGGCGACCCGCCGCCAGTGCCGCCGCCAGACCGGCCGCGCCACCGCCCACTACCAGCACGTCACAGTGATGGTTGAGCTTGTCGTAGGTGTCCGGATCCTTGTCTTTCGGCACCCGGCCCAGACCGGCAGCCTTGCGGATCAGGTGTTCGTACTTGGGCCACATGGACTGGGGATACATGAAGGTCTTGTAGTAGAAGCCGGGGGGCATCATGCTGCCGCCGAGCTTGCCCATCACACCCATGATGTCTTTGTCTACATTCGGCCAGCCGTTGGTGCTGGCGGCGGTGAGGCCGTCGTACAGCTCGGCCTGGGTGCCGCGAATGTTCGGGATCATGGTGGCTTCGCTGCTGCCTACCTGCAGGATGCAGTTCGGCTCTTCGGCACCGGCGGCCATGATGCCGCGCGGACGGGAATACTTGAACGAACGGCCGACCACGTCGACCCCGTTGGCCAGCAGTGCCGAGGCAATGGTGTCGCCAGACAAACCCTGATAGGTCTTGCCGTTAAAGATAAAGCTGAGCGGCTTGCTGTGGTCTACCCGACCCTTGCCCTGAAGACGATGTTGCTGGCTCATGACTGGCCTCCTTGCTGGGGCTGTTCGCCCACCTTATAGGTTTCCTGAATTTCATAGGTCACGGTGTGCCGGGACGCATTGAAGAACTTGCGGCAACCCGCGGCGTGATACCACATCTCGTGGTGCAGACCACGCGGGTTCTTGCGCATAAACAGGTACTGGGCCCATTCTTCGTCGCTGAGCGCATTGGGGTCTGCCGGGCGGGCAATGTGTGCCTCGCCGCCGTAGTGAAACTCGTCTTCTTCCCGGTGTTCGCCGCAATGCGGACAATAAATACTGAACATCTCTATCTCCTCAGTGGGCTACGCCGGCTGCGCCGTGCTCGTCAATCAGATGGCCGCTGGTGAAACGGTCGACATTAAATGCCTTGGCCAGGGGATGCGGCTCATCCTTGGCAATGGTGTGGGCAAATACGTTACCCGAGCCCGGGGTGGCCTTGAAGCCGCCGGTACCCCAGCCACAGTTGAAATACAGGCCCTTGATGTGGGTCTTGGAAATAATCGGACAGGCATCGGGACAGGTGTCGACAACGCCGCCCCAGGTACGGTTGAGGCGCACCCGGCTGAAGATGGGAAACATTTCCACAATGGCCGCCATGGTTTCTTCCACCACCGGGAAGGAGCCGCGCTGACCGTAACCCAGGTAGCTGTCGATACCCGCGCCGATGACCAGATCGCCCTTGTCGGACTGGGACACATAGCCGTGCACGTGGTTGGACATCACCACGGTGTCGAGAATCGGCTTGACCGGCTCGGATACCATGGCCTGCAGCGGATGCGACTCCAGCGGCAGCTTCATGCCGACCATGTTGGCCATCACACCCGAGTTACCGGCGGTCACGCAGGCCACCTTGGGCGCAGAGATAAAGCCGCGAGTGGTTTCCACCCCGGTGACGGCGCCGTTTTCACGGCGAATGCCGGTCACTTCGGTCTGCTGGATCAGGTGTACACCCATGGCGTCGGCGGCGCGGGCAAAGCCCCAGGCCACGGCGTCGTGACGGGCGGTGCCGCCGCGCGGCTGCCAGGAGGCCCCCAACACCGGATAACGGGCATTGGTGGAGCAGTCGAGAATCGGCACCAGATCCTGCACCTGCTTGGCATTGAGCACTTCGCCATCGATGCCGTTCAGGCGGTTGGCGTTGACCCGGCGCTCGATGTCGCGCATGTCCTGCAGGGTGTGGCCCAGGTTAAGCACGCCACGCTGGCTGAACATCAGGTTGTAGTTCAAGTCCTGCGCCAGCCCTTCCCACAGTTTCATGGAATGCTCATACAGGTGAGCGGCTTCATCCCACAGGTAGTTGGAACGTACGATAGTGGTGTTACGGGCGGTGTTGCCGCCACCCAGGTAACCCTTTTCGATCACCGCCACGTTGGTGATGCCGTGCTCTTTGGCCAGGTAGTAGGCCGTGGCCAGACCATGGCCGCCGCCGCCGACGATGATGACGTCGTATCCTTCGGCCTTGGGCGTGGGGTTGTGCCACACGCGCTGCCAGTTTTCGTGGTGGGTCAGGGCATGTTTGAGGAGCCCGAATCCTGAATATTTTTTCATAGTCTCACCTGTTCTTTAAAAGGGTTCTGGCTGGCTCAACGGAAGCGGAATGGACAAACCGTTACACCTACC
This sequence comes from uncultured Oceanisphaera sp., assembly GCF_947495715.1. Taxonomy (GTDB): domain Bacteria; phylum Pseudomonadota; class Gammaproteobacteria; order Enterobacterales; family Aeromonadaceae; genus Oceanimonas; species Oceanimonas sediminis. The sequence continues at coordinate 2,939 of NZ_CANLZU010000015.1, read as the reverse complement.
CTCTGCGCCAGGGATGGCGCAGTGGAGCCCCCATGGATGGGTTTACGGCGTGTCGGTGTTCGGTTGTTCATTTCGCTTACTGCTCCAACCCTCAGACCACTGTGGATTAGCGATATACCGGGAAGTAGCTGCACAGGCTGGCGACCTGGTCCTTCACCGACACAATCACTTCCGGGTCGTCCATATGCTCCAGAATGTCGCAGATCCAGCCGGCCAGCTGACGGCAATGCTCAACCTTGAAGCCGCGGGTGGTCACCGCCGGGGTACCGATGCGCAGGCCCGAGGTCACAAAGGGTGACTGGGGGTCGTTGGGCACGGCGTTCTTGTTCACGGTGATGCAGGCATCACCCAGTACCCGGTCTGCATCCTTGCCGGTAATGCCCTTGGCGGACAGATCGAGCAGGAACAGGTGGTTGTCGGTGCCGTTGGATACCACATCGAAACCGCGGCTCTGAAACACCTCCACCATGGCGCGGGCGTTTTCCACCACGGCTTTCTGATATTCGGTAAATTCGGGCTTCAGCGCCTCGGCAAAGGCCACGGCCTTGCCGGCGATGGCGTGCATCTGCGGGCCACCCTGACCACCGGGGAACACGGCGGCGTTGAGCTTCTTCTCCAGGTCCGGATTACCCTTGGCCAGGATCAGGCCGCCACGGGGGCCGCGCAGTGTCTTGTGGGTAGTAGTGGTGACCACATGGGCATGAGGTACCGGGTTGGGGTACTGGCCCGCGGCAACCAGACCGGCCACGTGAGCCATGTCCACGAACAGATAAGCCCCTACCTTGTCGGCAATGGCGCGGAAGCGGGCCCAGTCCATGACCTTGGAATAGGCGGAGAAACCGGCGACGATCATCTTCGGCTTGTGCTCCAGCGCAAGCGCTTCTACCTGGTCGTAGTCCACCTCACCGGTAGCCTCGTTCAGGCCGTACTGCACCGCGTTGTAGATTTTGCCGGAAAAGCTGACCTTGGCACCGTGAGTGAGGTGACCACCGTGGGCCAGACTCATGCCCAGCACGGTGTCGCCGGGGGCGCACAGCGCCATGTACACGGCGGCATTGGCCTGAGAGCCGGAATGGGGCTGCACGTTGGCATAGTCGGCGCCAAACAGTTCCTTGGCGCGCTCGATGGCCAGCACTTCAACCTTGTCTACCGCTTCGCAACCGCCGTAATAGCGCTTGCCCGGGTAGCCTTCCGCATATTTGTTGGTCAGTACCGACCCCTGGGCTTCCATCACCGCCGGGCTGGTGTAGTTTTCCGAGGCAATCAGCTCGATATGCTGTTCCTGACGGGCGGCTTCTTCTTCCATGGCGGCCCACAGTGCCGGGTCCATATCCTGAATGCGGGTGTCTTTGCTGAACATCTTGTGACCTCCTTGCGCGGCCCGGGCTGCTCCCGGTGCCTGATGTATCCCTGTTGGCATGGCCGTCGGTGTAACCACGGCGGCCTTGCGTTAAGGCGATAATACGGGGGGTCAATATGGCAGGGGTGACTGGCTGCGGCCTAAAGCTGCGTATTTGCGACAACATTTCACATAAGCACAACATTGTGATCAATGCCCGTCACAAAATGGAGCCAGACCGAGCCTGATCCGGCGCTGATACGGTACTGCAGGTGCAAAGCCCACCCCGGCGGGGTACTATGCACCTCCAAGCGGTAACATTCCGGACACGCTTCCATTACCCCGAAGCCAGCATAAAAACACCATGTCGCAAATCAGTGAAAAACGTCATTTCAGCCATCGCCTGCGCGATACCAACAGCGCCTTTCTGCCGGCGCGTCCGGCGGGCACGGCGCCGATAAGAGTCGGCTTTATACTGCAGCCCCATTTTTCGATGATGGCCTTTACCGCTGCGGTAGACGCCGTGGTCACCGCCAATCTGGTGCAGGCCACGCCGCTGTTTACCTTTACCACCTTCGGCCTGAATGCCACTACGGTGCGCAGCGATCTGGCCATCGACATTTCGGCCAATGCCACCCTGGACCAGCTGGTACTGGAAGGCGACAACGCCCTGGATGTGCTGATTGTGTGCGGCGGCTTTCGCTGCAACCTGAGCGAGCATGGGCCACTGAGCCAGGTACTGAAGGCGGCGGCCAAACGGCAAAAGGTGCTGGGCGGCCTGTGGAACGGCGCCGTGGCCCTGGCCCACGCCGGCGTGCTTGATCGGCTCAGCTGCGCCCTGCACCCGGACAATCATGCCTTTGCCCGGGAACGCTTTCCCTCGGTAGAGGTGTCAACCCACACCATGATGGTGGAAGCGCGCATACTGACCAGCGCCGGCCCCAACAGCGCGCTGGAAATGATGCTGGCGTTAATCGAGCGGCTGCACGGCACCGATACGGTGCGCGCCATTCGCGAAATTCTGAGCAGCGATCGGGTGGCCAACGACGGCGAAAACCGGCTGGCCACGGCGGAAGACGACCCCACCATGCCCGACGCCCTGCGCTCCCTGCTGCGGCTGATGAGCAGCAACATCGAAGAGCCGCTCGGCATCGAAGAGCTGGCCGACTACGTGGGCCTGTCGCGCCGGCGCATCGAACGGCTGTTTCAGAATCACCTCGAAACCACGCCGTCCCGTTATTATCTGGAACTGCGCATCACCCATGCCCGCCGCCTGCTGTTGCAGAGCAGCGACAGCATCTCCAGCATCGCCGTGGCCTGCGGCTTTGTCAGCTCCACTCACTTCAGCCACTGCTTCAAGGACTTCTTCGGCGTTTCGCCCAGCCAGGCGCGTCAGAAACGCGGTTAACCGACACCCTTGCCCCCTCCCCCGACAAAACGGCACCCGAGGGTGCCGTTTTGTTATATTGCGCCGCCCCCCTTCATCTTTTCAACAGGTCGCTTTAAGACAAGCCCCTGCCGCCCTTAGAGATCCCCTCATTTTAATTACTTAAATAATCCCGAAGATCCGCTTGTATAAACGATGTTGTGACAGGTAGTA
>NZ_CANLZU010000014.1 GCF_947495715.1 uncultured Oceanisphaera sp. | reverse complement strand
GAAATCACTCCCAACTCCCTTGAATAGTGTTGAGACTTCATTCACTAACAGGTCTTTGCTCCAAGAAGTGAAACTGCACCAGTGATATTTAGCATGTTTCCACAAGATTTCGATCAGATTCAATTCCGGGCTGTATGGCGGTAGATAAAGAAGCACAAACAGGTGTTCATACAGCCACTTATCGCGCATCTCTGGGTCAATAAAGTGATGAATAGATGCATTATCCATCACCACGATAGTGACTTTATCCTGGCAGGATGATTGTGCTAATTTATCCAAAAATGGAACGACATGCTGCCGTTTCACCGAATGCTCAAAAAGCTCAAAGTCTAACGCCCCAGTGGCATAATCCAGCGCGCCAATCACATTCACGCGTTTGCGCCCAACGCTGGCATCAGCGAGATGCGTCACACCGAGCGGTGACCAGGCTCGCTGTACATTCGGTATACAAGAGAAGCCACTTTCATCGCAGTAGAGAAGCTCTATTTTGCCCGCTTTGGCCGCCTCTCGATATCCCGCCAAGCGGCCTTTTGCTTCTCGGAAAGCGACGTCGTCTCTTTTTTTCGAGACTGAGCCGGGTTCGTTTGAAAGAGAGCTTTCTGGCTCTCAGTCCAGCAGAAAGGCGATCCAAACTAAATGATGGGGCATCGGGATAAAGGTCGCGGACACGAGCAGCAATCTTGGCTAGCGTTAATGGCTCAGCGCGAGCGATTTCTGCGGCAGCATCCAACATGTCAGCAGTCAGCTTGGGAGGTCGGCCGCCTTTATGGCCAGTCAAAATGCCAGCCAATCCATTGGTTCGCCAGCCTTTTGCCCAGTTATAAACCGGCTGATCGCTCATCCGAAACATCTGGGTAATCTGCACAACGGTAACGCCATCATTCAGTGCGAGCAGCGCTAGTGCTCTTCGCCTGAAGTCTGGGAAAGGATGATGTTTTGACATCTCCTCCAGAGTGATGACCTCTTCGGCTGTCAGCGGTTGTCCTAATAGGCTTCGTTTCATACAGGGCCCCACAAAATGGCATCTATGATGACAGTATAGATCCACGTAGGTTATGCCGCATCACTTATATGGCAATTAGGTCAGTAGCTTTTCTTAATTTTTTACGCTGACTATCAATGCCATCGGTAATGGTCTTGAGGGAAAGTATGACATCAAGAAGATTGACCCGACAACACCTGGGTCAATATCTGGTCGCTATTCGAGAACAGGATTCCGAGGTGGAGATCAAGCACAACGAGTAACGTCCACAAAAATTTACCGCTTCCGGCTTTAATACCGATAAGGCACCCCTTCCGGGGTGGTCTTGAAGCGGCGGTGCAGCCACATGTACTGTTCGGGCGCCAGGCGGATGGCGGCTTCGATGACGCGGTTGCTGGTAATGGCGTCCTGCACATCGTCACCGACCGGAAAATCGGCAATGGGTGCCTGGATCAACAACCGGTAGCCGTCTTTCTCGCGCAGGGTAAAACAGGGCAGGGTAACGGTTTTCTTCACCCGCGCCAGGGTGGCGGTGCCGGTGATGGTGGCGGCGGTATCCACCGCAAAGAAGGGCACGAATACGCTGGCGTGGCGGCCGTAGTCGTGATCCGGCGCATACCAGAGTGCGTCGCCCTGGCGCAGGGCCTTGAGCATGCCCTTGATATCGAGTCGGTCCACCAGGTACTTGTTGGAACGGCAGCGGCCCTGCACCTGAGCGTATTCCAGCACCGGATTGGTGTTGGGGCGATAGACCCCCACGCCGGGGCGATAGAGGCCGAACTGGCGAGCATTCAGCTCCAGCGTCAGAAAGTGGGCCGACAGCAACAACATGCCCTGGCCTTTGGCCACGGCGGCATCCACATGCTCGGTGCCTTCCATGCGGGTGATGGCGCGCATGCGCCAGTGCGGCCAGAACCAGGCCATGCCGGTTTCGAAGATGGCGCAGCCTACGCTTTCGAAGTTGGCCTTGAGGGTGCGTTCCCGCTCCGACTCATCCAGCTCCGGCAGCGCCAGTTCCAGGTTGCGGCGGGCGACTCTGACCCGGGAGGTCAGTATCTTCATCGACAAGCGGCCCAGGCCTCGACCCAGCGCCATTTGTGCGCGCCAGGGCAGCAGGGTAACCAGCAGCCACAGCAGGCCCAGGCCCAGCCAGTTGAACAGGTAGCGCGGGTGTAGCAGCGCTTTGGTAAAGGGAGGAAGTCGAGAGTCGTGCATTGCGGTCGCCATTATCAACAAGTGACGGAATTCTAATTAACTCGGCCGCGAATGGCCACCAAAGGCCGGTCGACGGGTGCGATTATGGGTGGCTGTGATAATATTTCCCCTTTCCCATGTTCAAAAGAGTCGGAACCATGAAGATCAAGTTGCCGGAATTCGATAGTGCCAGGGTGCTGGTGATAGGAGATGTGATGCTGGACCGGTACTGGTCCGGCCCCACCGGACGTATCTCGCCCGAAGCTCCGGTGCCTGTGGTCAAGGTTGAGCACAACGAAGAACGTCCCGGCGGTGCGGCCAACGTGGCGCTCAACGTGGCGGCATTGGGGGCCAGGGCTCGTCTGCTGGGTCTGACCGGCACCGATGAGGCGGCGACCTCGCTGCAGGACAAGATGCAGGGGGTGGGGGTGGAGTGCGACTTCGTGCGTCTGCCCAGCCACCCCACCATCACCAAGTTGCGGGTAATGAGCCGCAACCAGCAGCTGCTGCGACTGGACTTCGAAGAAGGCTTTGCCCCGGAAGACGCGGCCCCGCTGACCGACAAGACCCGTGCCGCCCTGAGCCGGGCCGGTGTGGTGGTGCTGTCGGATTACGCCAAGGGTGCGCTGGCGCAGGTGCAAACGCTGATCCGGGCCGCCAATCAGGCGGGCGTGCCGGTACTGGTGGATCCCAAGGGTTCCGATTTCGAGAAATATCGCGGTGCCACCCTGCTGACTCCCAACATGAGCGAATTCGAAGCCGTGGTGGGCAAGGTGAAAGACGAGCAGGAACTGGTGGCCCGCGGGCGGGAACTGGTGCAAAAATTCGACTTCAAGGCGCTGCTGGTGACCCGCTCCGAGCACGGCATGACCCTGATCCGCGCCGATGAAGACGAGCTGCATCTGCCGGCTCAGGCCCATGAGGTGTTCGATGTCACCGGTGCCGGCGATACCGTGATTGCCACCCTTGCCACCAGCCTGGCCGCCGGCCTGCCGCTGGATGAAGCCTGCGCCCTGGCCAACGTGGCCGCCAGCATAGTGGTCGGCAAGCTGGGTACTTCTACCGTCTCCGCCATCGAACTGGCCAATGTGCTGTACGGTGCGCCCGAGTCCGGCATGGGCGTGGTGAGCGAGCAACAGCTGAAATACGTGGTGGACGCGGCCCGTCGCCGCGGCGAAAAAATCGTGATGACCAACGGCTGTTTCGACATACTGCACGCCGGCCATGTGTCTTATCTCAATCATGCTCGTCAGCTGGGCGACCGGCTGATCGTGGCGGTGAATACCGATGCTTCGGTGCGGGCGCTCAAGGGCGACGGCCGCCCGGTGAACACGGTAGACAGACGCATGGCGGTGCTGGCCGGTCTGGGCGCGGTCGACTGGGTGGTGCCCTTCAGTGAAGAGACCCCGCAACGGCTGATCGCCGAGACCCTGCCGGATGTGCTGGTCAAGGGCGGCGACTACAAGCCGGAAGAGATTGCCGGCTTCGAGGAAGTGACCGCCAACGGCGGCGAGGTCAAGGTGCTCAACTTCGAAGACGGTTGCTCCACCACCGCCATCATTCAGGCCATTCGCACCCGCTAAGAGTTAACCAGATAAAAAAACGGGGCCTTCGAGGCCCCGTTTTTGATCGTGAGTAACGGCCGTCAGCGCTTCAGTCCGTTGTTGATATCTATCAGATCCTGCTCGGTCAGGTTACCGGCGGCCTGCTTCAGCTGCAGCTGGCTCAGAATATAGTTGTAGCGGGCGGCAGACAGGTTTTGCTTGGCGTCATACAACTGACGGGTGGCGTTAAGCACATCGACGATGGTACGGGTGCCGACTTCATAGCCTGCTTCGGTGGCGTCGAGCGCGCTCTGGGCCGAGATCACGAACTGCTCGAAGGCGCGCACCGAGCCGGTGGCGGCACTGACGTCGTTGAACGAGGAATAGACCTGGCTCTGCACCGAGCGAAAGCTGCGCTCCAGCTGCTCGCTGGCGGCCACGTAGTTGTACTGGGCCTGCTTGACCTGCGAGCTGGTGGCGCCGCCGGTATAGACGGGAAGATTGAAGGTCAGGCCGATGGTGCCTTCGCTCAGGGTGCCGTCACTGGAGCCGAAACCTGAGCCGCTGTTCTTGCTATCGGTATAGTTGCTGTTCAGCCCGGCGTTCAGATCCAGAGTCGGCAGATGACCGGACTGGGCCAGACCGATTTGCTCGTTGGCGATGTCCTTGCCGATGCGCTGCAGGTGCAGCTCCAGGTTCTGCTCCAGGGCGATGTCCAGCCAGGCGTCGGCGGCGACTACCGAAGGCTGCGGGCTGAAGGTTTCGGTGTCGAGCTTGTTCAACCGGGCATAGCTCATGTTGGTCAGCTCTCGCAGGGCTTCCTTGGCATTGTTGACCGCGTTTTCGGCGCTGATTTCTTCGGCCAGGGCCTGATCGAACTGGGCCTGGGCCTCATGCACATCGGTCATGGCGCTCAGGCCGACTTCGAAACGTTGTTTGGTCTGATCGAGTTGGCGGCTGACCGCTTCCTTGTTGGCCTGAACAAAACTCAGGGTGTCTTCGGCGCTCAATACCGCAAAGTAGGCCTGGGTGGCACGCAGAATCAGGGCCTGCTGTACCTGCTTGTAGCTTACTTCGGTCTGGGTGGCGGCTTTCTCGGTGATGTCCAGGTTAATCCAGTTGGCCTTGCGATACAGCGACTGATCCAGGGTGGCGCCCACACCGGTACTGCTGCGGGTGGTGCGATCGTTCTGATTGCTCTGGGTGTAATTGGCGCTGGCCGCCAGGTTGACCTGGGGCAGCAGCGGGGCGCGGGATTCGTTGATTTTCTCGAAGGCGGCATCACGCTCGGCTTTGGCCTGGCGTACCTGGGGATCGTTTTGTGTCGCCTGCTGATAGATATCCAGCAAATCTTCGGCCTGGGCCGGGCCTGCCGCACAGAGCAATATCAGGGTCGATAACAGCGTTTTTTTCATTGTGTGGCCTTACAGTTCGGGGTGAGCAATTATCAGCCGTGCTAAGTGCAGGCAGTTGTTTTTTATCCGTTCAGTATAACGATAATATCGCTATGATTCGTTCGGTACCATGCTGATGGATGCCATCGCGGCGTCGAGCGATGTGTGAATGAACGTTCATTCATTTTGGGGCTAGTCTAAAATCTGCCGGTTAAATGTCAAGAAAGGAGTCGTCATGGGTACAAAAAATCACCCCGGTTTTGGCCGGGAAGACCTGCAGCTAGTGGCCGAAGAGGTGGGCTACCAGGGCTTTTTCCGTCTGCTGCGCCTGCGCCTGCGGCACAAGTTGTTTGCCGGTGGCTGGAGTGAGGAGATCACCCGCGAGCTGTTCGACCGGGGGCATGCGGCGGCGGTGTTGCCCTATGATCCGGTGCGCGACGAGGTGGTGCTGGTAGAACAATTCAGGGTCGGTGCCGTCCATGCCGCGGGCAGCCCCTGGTTGCTGGAAGTGGTGGCGGGCATTGTGGAGAAAGGCGAGTCGGAAGAAGAGGTGGTGCGCCGTGAAGCTCAGGAGGAAGCGGGCCTGACCCTGAACAAGCTGACCCGGGTGATGAGTTACTTTTCCACGCCCGGTGGCTGCAGCGAGCGCATCACCGTGTTTGTCGGCGAGGTGGATGCCAGTCAGGCGGCCAGCCATGCGGGGCTGGATAGCGAAAGTGAGGATATTCGGGTGCATCGCCTGCCCCGGGAGCAGGCGATGCAGTGGCTGGCCGAAGGCAAAATAGACAATGCCACCAGCATCATCGCCCTGCAGTGGCTGGAGCTGCAGCGGCTCAAGGGCGAGCTGTGAAGGGGCAGGAACAAGTGCTGTCTTTGACCAGACTCGGCAAAAACTGTTGTAATGGATGCAGATGAACGGCCCTGATCACCATGGCCGCCAGCAGATGAATGCCGTGTCAGCGCGCCGGCGGCAAGGAGAGTTGAGTGTGATTCCCAGGGGGGCTACCCGCAAACACGTACCGGATTTGAAGGCGTTGCAGCGCACCTGTGACGTTAATTATCTGGCCCTGATGAAACTGTTGCCCAGTGGGGCGGCGGTGGGCGAGAGCGTGTCGGTCGGCATCAGTGAGCAGGTGCTGTTCGTGCTGCGGGTGCTGGAAACGGCGCCTTATACCTGGCATGTTTCCATCGAACAATGCACGCCGGGCCTGCCCTCTTTTATGCGGATGAAGATCAAGGTTCGGCTGTATCACGATGTGCGCATGGCCGAAGTGTGTGCCAGTCAGCAGATTTTTACCCTGCAGTCGAGTTACCATTACCCCAATGAAAAAATGCATCATCCCAATGAAAAAGAGCAGGTTAACCTCTTTCTGGCCGAGTGGCTGAAATGTTGCCTATACCACGGATTCAGTACGGTTAAACAGCTTTGAACCAGGCCCGCACCCCATTAGATACCACAGAGATCAGCACCCACCGCGCCGACGGGGTGGTGGAGTTGCTGCAAATCACCGATACCCACCTCTTTGCCGATAAAGACGCAGACTTGCTGGGCATAGCCCCCTGGCACAGCTGCCGGGCGGTGGTGAACGCCATGCTCGAAGATCAGGATGAGGACGCGGCCAGTCGGCGTGATCTGATCCTGGCGACCGGTGATCTGTCACAGGATCACAGCGGGGCTTCCTATCGCCACTTTACCGACTTGATGAGTGAACTGGCGCCGCCGGTGTTCTGGCTGCCGGGCAATCACGACGATGCCCCCCTGATGCAGGCCGAGCTGGACCGTGCCGGTATCAGCAATGCCAAGCACCTGCTATGTGGTCAATGGCAGATACTGCTGCTCGACACCCAGCTTCCCGGTGAAACCCATGGCAGGCTGTCGGACTCCCAGCTGGCATTGCTTGAGCTGGCCATTGAGCGTTATCCGGATCATCACCTGCTGGTGGCGGTGCATCATCAGGCGCTGCCGGTGGGCTGTGCCTGGCTGGATCAGCACAATCTGCGCAATGCGGATGAGATGAGAGGCCTGCTGGCCCGTCATGGTGCTGCTCGCGTGGTGCTGTCCGGTCATGTGCATCAGGGCTTCGATCTGCACCATGATGGGGTGCGCTACCTGGCCAGCCCGTCTACCTGTATTCAGTTCAAGCCGCTGTCCGACGATTTTGCCCTCGACAGCACGGCACCGGGCTGGCGCGCCTTGTCGCTTTATCCCGATGGGCGTCTCAGCACCCAGGTGTGGCGCCTGCCGCCCGATGCCTTCGTACCCGACTTCAGTGCCAAGGGATATTGATAATGCCAACGCTGTTGTACCTGCATGGTTTCAATTCATCACCCCAATCCATCAAGGCCCGACTGATGCAGGAATATCTGCAGCAAAAACGGCCCGATATTCACTTTATCTGCCCGCAACTGGCGGCGACGCCGGCGGCGGCCTGGGCGCAGATAGCGGCTATCTGTGACGAGATTAAGGGGCCTTTCGGCGTGGCCGGCAGTTCACTCGGCGGTTTCTGGGCCACCCGTGTTGCCGAGCAGTTCGGGGTACGGGCCGTGGTGATCAATCCGGCGGTGCATCCCCATGTGCTGCTGCAGGATTACCTGGGCGAGCAAATCAATCCCTATACCGAGGAGCGTTACCTGCTGACGCCCACCCACATGCAAGAGCTGGCCGAACTGCGGGTCGAGGCGCCCAGTTGCATGGATCGCATCTGGCTGTTGCAGCAGCAGGGCGACGAGGTGCTCGATTACCGGGAAGCGCTGGAATACTACCGTTTTGCCCGGGTCTGCATTCAGAAGGGCGGCGACCACTCCTTCGTCGGCTTCGGCCACTACTGCGCCCCGCTCATTCGTTTTCTGCAGTTATAAGGCTGTTTCCTGGTCGCCACTTGACCGTATTAAAGAGGCAACAGAGTTGCCTCCCTCGACACGCCATGAACCCATCCATGGGGGCTCGGAAATGCCATCCCTGGCATTTCACGGTCGTGGGAGGCAATCCCTGTAGCCTCTCCCATGACCCGGAGCTGTCTGTTGGATGAGTCATCAGGCGGCTCCGCTGCTTGAGGGAGGACAAAGGGATCTGCTCAGCCGACCATCCGCGCCATGGATGGCGCGGCTGAGCCTCCAGGGAGGGATTCACGGCGAGTCGGCAGAGCGGGCCCTTTGTCCGATTGTGGACTCAAGTATCAGCCACTGGGTTTTGGGCCGCTTTGCGCTTGCGCCTGCAGGTAGTAAGATGCGGGCAACGAATTCTGATTACCGAAGGTCAATATGACATCGAGTCAATATACTGCCGACGCCATTGAAGTCCTCAATGGTCTGGAGCCGGTGCGTCGTCGCCCCGGCATGTATACGGACACTAGCCGACCCAACCACCTGGGTCAGGAAGTTATCGATAACAGCGTGGATGAGGCCCTGGCCGGCCACGCCAGCAAGGTCGAAGTGATACTGCATGCCGATCAGTCGCTGGAAGTTGTTGATGACGGCCGCGGCATGCCGGTGGACATTCACCCGGAAGAAGGCATCTCCGGGGTCGAGCTGATCTTCTGCAAGCTGCACGCCGGCGGCAAGTTTTCCAACAAGAACTACCAGTTTTCCGGCGGTCTGCACGGCGTGGGTATCTCGGTGGTCAACGGCCTGAGTACTCGGGTGGACGTGACCGTGCGTCGTGGTGGCCAGGTGTTCGAGATGGCCTTCGAAAACGGCAACAAGGTGAGTGAACTCACCGTCACCGGCACCTGTGGCCAGCGCAACAGCGGCACCCGGGTACGGTTCTGGCCCGATGCCGGCTACTTCGACTCTCCCCGATTCTCCGTTTCCCGGCTCAAGCACCTGCTCAAGGCCAAGGCGGTACTCTGCCCGGGCCTGACTATTCGCTTTCAGGACAAGGTCAACGACGAAACCCTGGAATGGTGTTATCAGGACGGCCTGAAAGACTACCTGGTGGAGTCGGTCAAGGACTTCACCTGCCTGCCCGAGCAGCCGTTTACCGGCAACTTTGCCACCGAGCAGTCGGCGGTGGAATGGGCGCTGACCTGGCTGCCCGACGGCGGCGAGGGGCTGGGCGAAAGCTACGTCAACCTGATCCCCACCGCCCAGGGCGGTACCCATGTCAACGGCCTGCGACAGGGCCTGCTCGATGCCATGCGCGACTTCTGCGAATTCCGCAACCTGCTGCCGCGTGGCGTCAAGCTGACGCCGGACGATATCTGGGAACGCTGCGCCTATATCCTCTCGGTCAAGATGCAGGATCCCCAGTTCGCCGGTCAGACCAAGGAGCGGCTGTCGTCACGTCAGTGTTCTGCTTTCGTTTCCGGCATCGTGAAAGATGCCTTCAGCCTGTGGCTGAACCAGCATACCGAGCTGGCCGAGCAGATTGCCGAGCTGTGTATCAGCAGCGCCCAGCGCCGCCTGCGCCAGGCCAAGAAGGTGGTGCGCAAGAAGGTGACTCAGGGGCCGGCGCTGCCCGGCAAGCTGACCGACTGCGCCTGCTCCGACCCCATGCGGGGCGAGTTGTTTCTGGTTGAGGGTGACTCGGCCGGCGGCAGCGCCAAGCAGGCACGGGATCGGGAGTTTCAGGCCATCATGCCGCTGCGCGGCAAGATACTGAACACCTGGGAAGTCGAGTCCGGCCAGGTGCTGGCCTCGCAGGAAGTGCACGATATTTCGGTGGCCATCGGCCTGGATCCGGACTCGACCGACTTGTCCGATCTGCGCTACGGCAAGATTTGTATTCTCGCCGATGCGGACTCCGATGGTCTGCATATCGCCACCCTGCTGTGCGCGCTGTTTGTGCGCCATTTCCATCATCTGGTGGAGCAGGGGCATGTCTATGTGGCCATGCCGCCGCTGTATCGCATCGATGTGGGCAAGGAAGTGTTCTATGCCCTCGACGAAGGCGAGCGCGACGGTGTACTGGAACGGATCAAGGCCGAGAAGAAAAAAGGCAAGGTGCAGGTGACCCGCTTCAAGGGCCTGGGTGAGATGAACCCCAAGCAATTGCGCGAAACCACCCTGGATCCCAACACCCGCCGGCTGGTGCAGCTGACGGTGGACGACATGGAAGCCACCGAGAAACTGATGGACATGCTGCTGGCCAAGAAGCGTTCAAGCGATCGCCGCGAATGGCTGGAAACCAAGGGCAACCTGGTCGACCCCCTGGCCTGAGGAAAGAGACAGAATGAACAACAACGATTTTACCATGGAAGGCGTAGAGCGCCTGCCATTGCACACCTTTACCGAGCAGGCCTATCTCAACTATTCCATGTACGTGATCATGGACAGAGCCTTGCCCCATATCGGCGATGGCCTCAAGCCGGTGCAGCGCCGCATCATCTACGCCATGAGCGAACTGGGCCTGTCGGCCCTGTCCAAGCACAAGAAGTCCGCCCGTACCGTGGGCGACGTGCTGGGTAAGTATCATCCCCACGGCGACTCCGCCTGTTACGAGGCCATGGTGCTGATGGCTCAGCCGTTCTCTTACCGTTATCCGCTGGTGGATGGTCAGGGTAACTGGGGCGCGCCGGACGATCCCAAGTCGTTCGCCGCCATGCGTTATACCGAGGCGCGATTGTCCCGTTTCTCCGAGCTGCTGTTGTCCGAGCTGGGCCAGGGCACGGTGGAGTGGATTCCCAACTTCGACGGCACCATGAAAGAGCCGCGCATGCTGCCGGCCCGGCTGCCGCACATACTGCTGAACGGCATTACCGGCATCGCCGTGGGCATGGCCACCGATGTTCCGCCGCACAACGTGCGTGAAATCGCCAATGCCTGTGTGCACATGCTGGACAATCCCAAGGCGACGGTAGCAGAGCTGATGGCCTTCGTGGACGGCCCCGACTACCCGACCCGGGCCGAAATCATTACCCCCAGGGCCGATATTCGCAAAATTTACGAAACCGGCCGGGGCAGTATCAAGATGCGGGCCGTCTACCAGATGGAGCAGGGCGATATCGTGATCACCGCGCTGCCGCATCAGGCCAGCGGCGGCAAGATCCTGGAGCAGATCGCCGGCCAGATGCAGGCGAAGAAGCTGCCGATGGTGGCGGATCTGCGCGATGAAGCGGATCACGAAAACCCGACCCGGCTGGTGATCATTCCCCGATCCAACCGGGTAGACGTGGATCAGCTGATGCAGCACCTGTTTGCCAGCACCGATCTGGAGAAGAGCTACCGGGTCAACCTCAACATGCTGGGGCTGGACAGCCGGCCTCAGGTGAAGACGTTGAATATGATCCTCGGCGAATGGCTGCAGTTCCGTCGGCAAACGGTGCGCAACCGGCTGCAATACCGGCTGGACAAGGTCGAGGCCCGGCTGCATATTCTGGCCGGTCTGCTGATCGCCTTCCTCAATATCGACGAGGTGATCGAGATCATCCGCAGTGAGGACGAGCCCAAGCCGGTGCTGATGAGCCGCTTCGAGCTGACCGAGATCCAGGCCGAAGCCATTCTGGAGCTGAAACTGCGCCACCTGGCCAAGCTGGAAGAAGTGAAGATCCGCGGTGAGCAGGACGAGCTGGCCGCCGAGCGTGACAAGCTGGCCCTGTTGCTGGGCTCCGAGCGCCGGCTTAATACCCTGATCAAGAAAGAGATACTGGCCGACGCCGAAAAATACGGTGACGACCGGCTGTCGCCGCTGGTCGAGCGGGAAGAAGCCAAAGCCCTGAGCGAGAAAGAGCTGATCCCGAGCGAACCGGTGACCGTGGTGCTGTCTGACAAGGGCTGGATCCGCTCGGCCAAGGGTCTGGATGTGGACGGCACCACCCTGAACTACAAGGCGGGCGACCACTTTCTGGATGCGGCCTCCGGGCGCAGTAACCAGATGGCGGTATTTCTGTCCAATATCGGTCGCGCCTACGGTCAGGATGCCCACAGTCTGCCCTCGGCCCGAGGTCAGGGCGAGCCACTGACCGGCCGCTGCAGCCTGAGTCCGGGCGAGCAGGCCAACTTTGTGCTGATGGGCGACGACGAGCGGCTGTTCCTGATGGCGTCCGACGCCGGTTACGGTTTCGTCTGCCGCTTCGGTGACATGGTCAGCCGCAACAAGAACGGCAAGGCGCTGCTGACGGTGCCCACCGGCGGTGTGGTGCTGAAACCCGTGGCGGTCGATCAGCTGGACAGCAGCCAGTGTCTGGCGGTGACCAATGAAGGCCGCATGTTGCTGTTTCCGCTCAAGGATCTGCCGTTGCTGGGCAAGGGCAAGGGCAACAAGATCATCGGCATTCCCGGTGCCAAGGTGCAGGCGCGGGAAGACTTCATCAAGCAGCTGGTGGTGGTGCCGGTTGGGGCTAACGTCACCCTGCATGCGGGCAAGCGCAAGCTGACCCTCAAACCCGCCGATCTGGCCCATTATCAGGGCGAACGCGGTCGCCGTGGCGCCCTGCTGCCCCGCGGCCTGCAACGGGTAGACAGCCTGGAAATCGAATAAAAAACGTGAGGGGTGAAGGGAAAGGCGTGAGGGGAAATTTGATACCCCTTACGTCTCACCCTTTACCCCTCACATTTATTTTGGAGGTTCCATTATCGGTGGTGGGGTTTCCCCGTTACATCCGAATCTTGCCGAAAACCGCTCGTTTGCAGTCACAAAAAGCCGCAAGCTGTGTTGGCTTACGGCTTACGGCTTACGGCTTACGGCTTACGGCTTACGGCTTACGGCTTACGGCTTATGCTCAGATCCGGAACTGATTGACCAGCTTGCCCAGCTCACCGGCCAGGTCGGCCTGGCGCCCGGCGGTATCGGCCACCTGGGTCGAGACCTGATTGACCTCGCTGGCAGCGCTATGGATGGCGCCAATATTGGCGTTGATGCTCTCCGCCACCTGATGCTGCTGCTCGGCGGCGCTGGAGATCTGGGTGGTCATGTCGGTGATTTCGTCTACCGATACCTTGATAGCTTCGAATGCATCTCGTGCCTGGCCCGAGCGTAGCACCACCTGCTCCGACTGCTGCTGGCTGGCCTCCATGTTTTCCACTGCCTGACGAGTTTGCTGGTTGAGGCCGGCCAGCAGGCTGTCGATCTCGGCGGTGGACACCTGGGTGCGTTGTGCCAGGGTACGCACCTCGTCTGCCACCACCGCGAAGCCCCGGCCATGCTCCCCGGCCCGTGCTGCCTCGATGGCGGCGTTGAGGGCCAGCAGGTTGGTCTGTTCGGCGATGCCGCGGATAACATCCAGAATGGAGTTGATTCGACCGCTTTCCGCCTCCAGCTGGCGGATATGCAGCGCCGACTGACCCAGCTGCTCGCTCAGGGCCCGCACGCTTGCCTCTGTGTCCAGCATCACGGCCTTGCCCTGGTCGCCGGCACGCTGGCCCTGGGCCGCCGCCTGGGCCGACCTGTTGCAGTTGTTGGCTACCTCGTTGGCGGAGGCCGACATCTCGGTCAGGGCGGTGGCCATGCGTTCTACTTCCTTCAGCTGATGACCGCTGGCGGTGTCTACCGCCGTCGCATTCTCACGACCGAGGGTAGACACGGCATCGACCTGATGGGCGGTATCCTTGATGCGGATTACCAGCTGCTGGATGGACTCCAGGAACTGATTGAACCAGCGAGCCAGCTCGCCGGTTTCGTCCCGGCTGCCGATGGTGAGGCGGCGGGTCAGATCTCCTTCGCCCTGAGCGATGTCCTTGAGCCCGCGGCTCACCGCCAGTATGGGGTTGACCAGCAGTCCTGACAGCCACCAGGCCAGCAGTAATACCAGAACCACCACCAGGGCGGTACTGCCCAGCGTGGTCCATAGCATCTGCTGGGCCGGAGCCAGGATCTCGTGTTCCGGCATCAGGGCAATGAACTTCCAGCCGAGGGAGGGGGAAGGATATACCAGAGCCCGGAAGTCCTCACCGCCGAGCTCCAGCTCAAGCTGGCCTGCGTTGGTGTCGGACAGACGGCGGTAACCTTCGCCTTCCAGCTCGGACAGGAGACGGAAATTGTGTTCCGGTCGGGCGGCATCCACCAGCACGGTGCCACCGTCTTCGATCAGCATCAGGTAGCCCTTCTCTCCGAGCTGGGTCTGTTGAGTCATGTTGGTCAGCTCTTTCAGGGACACGTCCATCGCCATGACGCCATAATCCTGGCCATCCTGGTTCTTGAAGCTGCGCACTATCCCGATCATGGTGTTGTCGTCTACCGGCCAGTAGAAGGCGCCGGTGCGCATTACCTGGCCGGGGGCTTCCTGGGCTTTCTGATACCATGGGCGCGGGCGGGGGTCATAGCCGGCGGTGACCTCGCCCAGCGGCCATTGCACATAGCCGCCGTCCCGGGTACCCATGTAGACGTAGGCCAGGCCCGGATGGCTGTCGGCGAAGCGTTCGAATTCCCGGTATATCTCGGTCTCGATGCCGCCGTTACGATCCGGTGTCATCTTCCGATCCGGGCCCTGATGATAAGAGCTGATACTGTTGTCGGCCCGAGCCAGCAAGGGAGAGGTGGCGAGAAACGCTACGTCCTGGCCTATTTGCTCGAAATGGGCACTGAACGCCTGATCCAGCTTGTGAATTTCACTCTGGCCCTGCTCCAGGAAACGCTCCCCTGCCAACTGGCGGGCCTGGTGGATGGTGAAGGCGGACAGCAGTCCTATCGGCAGCAGCGTGGTCAGCAGCAAGGCCAGGATCAGTTTATGTTGAATACGCATGGGGGAGATGGTTCACGAGACGAGTTGAGAATGAGCTAGCTTAGGCAGGCCAGGCGAAGAGTGTCAAGAATGCTTGTTAATATTTTGTTTAGTTTTTATCTGTTTTGTTTAACATTGTTTGCGTGATGTTTCTGTTGTTCTGTCTGTGAAAGATGTGTACCGGGGCAGTTTGTTTGGGATGTAGATGGGGGCGGTGATTTCAGCAACGAGTTGAGCCTGCATTCGCGTTGCGCCAGAGGACATCTGGCGCTGTGTTGACTCGTTATTATTTGCTGTGATATCCGGCGGAATAAAAACGGTCGCCGAACACCTCTTGTTGATATGGAGTGGCTTCAGTGTCCGGCTTCGGTCTGCAGCTTGTTGACAATCGGGCTGTTGGCGGCGGGAAAGTCGTAGCTGTGCAGCTCGGTGACCGGTACCCAGCGGCTGGGCTGGCCTTCGAGGCCGTGCGGCTCGCCGGTGAAGGCGGTGACTTTGCGGATATCGAGCGTCACCTGCTTGTCGCCGTAGTCGTGTTCGATGAGCATGAAGGAATGACAGTCGGTTACTCGAATGCCGATTTCTTCTGCCAGCTCGCGGGCCAGGGCCTGGGCCACGGTTTCGCCGGCTTCGACCTTGCCACCGGGAAACTCCCACTTGTTGGCCTGATGCTGGCTGGCGCCACGGCGGCAGATGAATATCTCGCCCTCGGTATTTTCAATCACGCCCACCGCCACCAGCACCGACTTTTTGACGGTATCAGACCTCATTTTCATCATCCTGATCCGGCAGCCAGGCCGGGTCGCCGGGAATGCGCTTCTCTTCGTCGGCCCATTCACCCAGATCGATCAGCTGACAACGTTTGCTGCAGAAGGGACGAAACGGGCTCTGCTCGCCCCATTCCACCGTTTTTTTACAGGTAGGGCAGGGTACTGTGGTGATCTTGTTCATTTGATATTGGCCAATTCAAAGTCGATGTTGCCGATTTCGGTGTTACCGACCGGCATGAAGCGAATGGTATAGCGGTATTTGTTGCCGCTGACCACCGGGTAGGCGGCCAGCTCGGTCGGCAGACGCAGGCGGATCATCTCGGTCTGCTCGGCATTGTCCTGAAAGAAGCCATTGCTGGCTTGCTGATTTTTGAACTGACCGACTTCCCGCCACAGGGTCAGCAGCAATTCCAGTCCTTGTTGCAGCAACTGCAGTTGTGCCAGCCAGCCGTCGATGTCCTGTTGCTGGTTGGCGGTGGGCTGATGCAACCAGTAATGCAGCTGGGGCACGTCGAAGGCGCAGAGACCACCGGGAATGGCGAAACGGCTGCGCACGCTCGACAGCAGCTTGTCTTCGCGCAGCAGCTGGCCCAGACGGGCGGCGCGGGGCAGCTGTTGATTCAGGCTGGCCAGTTGCTGTTCCAGCTGGGACAGGGCGGCGGCATCGATACCGGGAACCTGGGCCCAGGCGGCCAGCTTGTTTTTCTGGATATCCAGATCCTTGGCCAGATCGGTGCGCACATCGCAGCGCTCCAGTAGCTCCATGATATCCAGCAGCGCCTTGAACAGCGCTATGGTCTGGCCGCTGGCGGTCAGGCTGCGGCACTGGTGAATTTGCTGCAGCAGCTCGTTGAGGCGCAAATAGTTGCGACACTTTTCATTGAGAGGGTATTCGTAAACCAGTGATGACATAAGGCTCCGGCCCGCAGAGTGAAGGCTGTAATAACGGCAAGTTTACCCGTATCAGTCGGTCATAAACAAATCGAGCAGTCGGTTAAGAAAGCGTCGGCCCAGGGGCGTCACTTGCCAGTGGGTTCCATCGTCTTCCAGCAGGCCCAGGCGCAGTGCCTCCGCCAGCGGGGCTTGCAGCTGTGTGGCAGACAGCCCGGTGAGGCTGGTCAGCTCCTGCCGGGGGATGGGTTCGAACAGTCGCAACCGGTTCATGAAGTATTCCAGCGACAGTTCCTGCGTCGCTATGGGCCAGTATTGATCCAGATAGGGGCGACCCGGCTCCAGATAGCCCTTGGGGTGCTTGACCTTGACGGTGCGCACCAGCTTGCCTTCGAGCGGCAGGGTGATTTTGCCGTGGGCGCCACAACCGATGCCCAGGTAGTCGCCGAAACGCCAGTAGTTGAGGTTGTGTTTCGCTTCATGGCCCGGTTTGGCGTAGGCGGATACCTCGTACTGGTGGTAGCCGTTCGCCAGCAGCAGCTCGTGGCCCTGCTCGTAGATATCGGCCAGCACCTCGTCTTCCGGCAAGGCCGGCGGACGTGAGGCGAAGGGCGTATTGGGCTCTATGGTGAGCTGATACCAGGACAGATGCGGCGGTGCCAGGGCGATGGCCTGTTCCAGATCCGACAGGGCATCGCTCAGGCTCTGCTCGGGCAGGCCGTGCATCAGATCCACATTGAAGGTATTCAGACCGACGCTCGCGGCTTCGCGGGCGGCAAAGCGGGCCTGCTCCGGATCGTGAATACGGCCCAGGCGGCGCAGTTGTTCGGACTGAAAACTCTGAATGCCGATGGAAATACGATTGACGCCGGCGGTCTTGAAACCGGCGAAGCGGCCAGCCTCCACCGTGCCCGGGTTGGCTTCCAGGGTGACTTCCATCTGGTCGTCAAAGGGAATCAGCTGTTGTACGCCACTCAGTAGCCGGCCGATGGCGTCGGGTGTCAGCAGGCTGGGGGTGCCGCCGCCGATAAAGATGCTGTGAAGCTGCCGCCCCTGTACCAGGTGCAGATCCTGGCGCAGATCATCCAGCAGTGCCGTGATATAGGCCTGCTCGGGAATCGTTTCTTTCATGGCGTGGGAATTGAAGTCGCAGTAGGGACACTTCTGCACACACCAGGGAACATGAATATAGAGGCTGAGCGGCGGTAATTGCAGCATCAGACTTGCTCTTGCAGCAGGGTCAGCAGCTGGCGCAGGGCCTGGCCGCGGTGACTGAGGCGGTTTTTCTCGGCGGCACCGAGTTCGGCGGCAGTTTTACCGGCCTCGGGCACGAAGAAGACGGGATCATAACCGAAGCCCTGTTCGCCTTGCGGCAGTTCGGTAATGCTGCCCTGCCAGGAGCCGCTGCAAATCAGCGGGGTAGGATCTTCGGCGTGGCGCATATAGACCAGCACACACCAGAAGGTGGCCTGGCGTTGCTCGGCCGGTACGCCGTTCAGTTCGGACAGCAGCAGCTCCAGGTTCTGCCGGTCGCTGGCTCCTTCGCCGGCAAAGCGGGCGGAATACACGCCGGGGCGGCCGTCGAGTGCACTGACTGCCAGCCCCGAGTCGTCGGCGATGGCCGGCAGTCCGGTCACGGCCGCCGCATGACGCGCCTTGATGATGGCGTTTTCGACGAAGGTGGTGCCGGTTTCATCGGCGTCATTCACGGCCAGCTCGGTCTGGGGGATCACTGTCATGCCCAGCTCACCGAGCAGACTTTGCAGTTCGGCAACTTTTTTGGCATTGCCGGAGGCCAGTACTATCTGCTTGCTCACCTTTGAGCTCCTGTCAGGCGTCTGAGCGCGCATGATAACACCGTGGCAGCCAGATGTGAGGAGTGAAACGTGAGGGGTAAGGCGTGAGGGGGAGCTCCCCCTCACCCTTCACCCCTCACCCCTCACAAGTAAGAACTCAGTCGGTATAGAAGGTATGGCGGAAGGAAAACTCGCCACCCTGGCTGGGGCCTTGAATGTCGATGGTGAACAGTACGTTGTCTTCGTTACGATAAGGGTACTCGGCAATGTAGTAGATGGCGTCGCCTTCCCGTACCGTCTGGAATTCCAGCTGGCGTATGGTGCCGATCAGGGTCTTGCCCTCGCCGCTGAGATTCACCTGCTGGGATTTGCCGTCTTTATCGAGCACGGCAATATTCAGGATACCGTTGTAGCGACTGCGCTCTATCTGGTAGCTGCGCGCGACCTCGGGCGTGAGAAAGGTGGAGGGCAGGGCGCTGTAATGCACTGTCCAGTCACCTACCCTGGTTTCCGTGGCCTGGCCGAGGGATGCAAACAGCAATACCAGCGCCGAGAGAATAAATTTGAACATAACCGTTCCTTGTTGTTGAGAGCGTTATGGTTAGTTTAGGCCGAGTTGGCGAGGAGTTCCGCCAATGCGGTGGGGATTTCCCGAGGGGATTCGATCACCAGCCTTTTGTGACGACTGCTTTCACCGCTGAGCAAGATCACCTGAGACTTGGCAACCCGGCACTGCTTGGCCAGCCACTTCAACAGGTGGGCATTGGCCTTGCCGTCCACCGGTGGAGCGGTAATGGCCAGCTTGAGCTCCTCGCCGTGCAGGCCGAGAAACTGATCCCGACTGGCCTTGGGCTGCAGATAAATACTGAGATAAAGCCGGTCCTGCTCCAGCCGGACCGGCGAATTTACAGTTGCCACCACAGCTGGCCGAACAGATCTCCCATCAGCCAATTGAGGGCCTGCAGGGCGATAAAGGCCACCAGCATGGACAAATCCAGGCCGCCCATGGGCGGAACGATACGGCGCAACGGTGCCAGCAGCGGTTCGGTCAGCTGAAACATCACATATTCAATCTGGCTGCGGCCCTGGCTAACCCAGCTGAGCAAGGCGCGAATGATCAGGATCCAGAACAGCATGGCCCCGGCTTTTTTCAGCACGGTAATCAGCCCAACCAGCAGTACCGTGCTCCAGTCGGCGTAGAGTACGTTCATCGCCTTGAACAGCATCAGCTTGACGGTGGCCACCAGTACCGCCAGTACCACGGCGGCAAAGTCGATGCCGAAAAAGCCGGGAATAAAGCGGCGCAGCGGCTTCAGCACCGGATTGGTGGCCTTGACCACAAACTGGCTGAAGGGGTTGTAAAAGTCCGCCCTGGCCAGTTGCAGCCAGATACGCAGCAGCACCACCATCAGGTAAAGATCGAAAACGGTATTAATCAGGTAGTAAGCAGTGTTCATTATTATTCCTTAGAGCTGCGTTTCCAGTTCCCGAGCCCGCGCCACGGCGGCGGCCATGGCGTCGGCCACCAGTTGCTCCAGTCCCTGCTCCTGAAAGCGGCGAATGGCTTCGGCGGTGGTGCCGCCCTTTGATGTCACCCGGGCACGAAGCTCGCCCAGGCTGGTATCGGGGTTGGCGACCACCATATTGGCGGCACCCAGCGCGGTTTGCTGCACCAGCAAACGGGCTTCTTCTTCACTGAAACCGGACTCTTGCGCCTGGGCGGCCATGGCCTCCATGAACAGGAAGAAATAGGCGGGGGCACTGCCGGCGGCGGCGATAATCTGATTGATGCCGTCTTCTCGCGTTACCCACAGGGTCTTGCCCACCGCCTGCATCATCTGGTCGCAGTAATCCCGGTCTGCCTGTTCAATGTGGTCTCTGGCATAGAGACCGGTCATGCCCAGCCCCAGTAGCGACGGGGTATTGGGCATGGTACGCACGATGCGGTTCTGGCCCGCCATCTGCTCCAGGCGAGTGACGCTGATGCCGGCGGCGATGGAGATCAGCAACTTGCCGTCGAGGCCGCCGCTTGACTGCAGTAATGCTTCCAGCATGGTTGCCATCATCTGCGGCTTGACCGCCAGTACCAGGGCCTCGGCCCAGTTGGCGGCTTCGGCGTTATCCTGGCTGGTGTGAATGCCGAAATCGGTCGCCAGCGCGTCCAGCTTGGGACGCGACGGGTTGGCGGCCATGATGGCGTCGGCCGGGTAGCCGGACTGGATAAGCCCGGAAATCAGGCTGCGTGACATGTTGCCCGCGCCAATAAAGGCGAGTTTTCTGTGTTCCATCAACGATCACTCAAGGGTTGCGAGAGCCAAATATAGCCGTGCCCACCCGTACCAGGGTGCTGCCACAAGCTACTGCGAGTTCGAGATCATTACTCATCCCCATCGACAGTGTGTCCATTTGAGGATATTTTTCCGCCATTCTATCAAAGAGTTGCTTCAACTCTAGTAATTGCGTCCGCAGCTTGTCGGAATTGTCGGTTGCCTCCGGTATTGTCATCAGGCCGCGCAGGCATAATCCGGGCAACTGACTGACTTCCAGTGCCAGTGCTTCGACCTGATCGAGTGGTAAACCGGATTTGTTGTCTTCTGCGCTGACATTGACCTGCAGGCAGATATTGAGCGGGCGCATGTTGCCCGGCCGCTGTGCGCTGAGTCGCTGTGCTATTCTGAGCCGGTCCACGCTTTGTACCCAGTCGAAGGCCTCGGCCACCAGCCGGCTTTTATTGGACTGCAGCGGGCCGATGAGGTGCCAGCGAATATCGGGGCAGTCGGTCTTGAGGGCGGCGATTTTATCGACGGCTTCCTGCACGTAGTTCTCACCGAACCGGCGTTGCCCGGCGGCGTAGGCGGAGCGCACATCGGCAGCGGGCTTGGTCTTGCTGACCGCCAGTAGCCGAACATCATCGGGATGGCGATCGCACGCCCTGGCAGCGGTGGCGATTCTGTCGTGGACTGTGTGCAGGTGCTGTACGATAGTATTCATATGAGTAATAAACCAGAAGCGACGGGGATAGGATATGGATATTACGGAATTATTGGCGTTTAGTGTAAAGCATAATGCATCGGATCTGCACCTGTCCGCCGGCGTTTCGCCGCAGATTCGGGTGGATGGCGAAGTGCGCAAGATAAACCTGCCGGAGATGGATCATCGGGAAGTGCAACGGCTGGTGTATGACATCATGAACGATCGTCAGCGCAAGGAGCTGGAAGAGAACCTCGAAGCCGACTTTTCGTTCGAGCTGCCGGGGCTGGCCCGTTTTCGGGTCAATGCTTATAACCAGGCCCGGGGCGCGGCGGCGGTGTTTCGGGTGATCCCCAGTGAAGTCTGGAGTCTGGAACAACTGGGGGGGCCGGATATCTTTCGTCGTATCGCCGAATATCCGCGGGGTCTGGTGCTGGTGACCGGGCCGACCGGCTCGGGTAAGTCAACCACCCTGGCGGCCATGGTTGACCATATCAACGAGAACTATAACAAGCATATTCTCACCATCGAAGATCCCATCGAATTCGTGCACAGCAACAAGAAATGCCTGGTCAACCAGCGCGAAGTGCACAGAGACACCCATTCGTTCAGCAATGCGCTGCGTTCGGCCCTGCGGGAAGATCCGGACATCATTCTGGTGGGCGAGCTTCGTGATCTGGAAACCATTCGGCTGGCGCTGACCGCGGCGGAAACCGGTCATCTGGTGTTTGGCACCCTGCATACCTCGTCGGCGGCCAAGACCATAGACCGTATCGTCGATGTCTTTCCGGGTGCCGAGAAAGACATGGTACGATCCATGTTGTCCGAATCGCTGCGGGCGGTGATCTCCCAGACCCTGCTGAAAAAGGAGAGTGGCGGCCGTATCGCCGCCCACGAAATCATGCTGGGTACCACGGCGATCCGCAACCTGATTCGGGAAGACAAGGTGGCGCAGATGTACTCGGTGATCCAGACCGGCATGGCCCACGGCATGCAAACCATGGATCAGTGTCTGAAGCTGCTGGTCAGCAGCGGCATGGTCGCCCCGGTGGAAGCCCGCGCCAAGGCGACAGATCCGCAAAGTATTCAATAAACCGGAGATAACGATGGAGTTAACGCCGTTACTGCAGGCCATGCTGGATCACCAGGCCTCGGACATGTATATCTCCGTCGGCGTACCGCCGACGGTCAAAAGCCAGGGCCGACTGGTGCGGGTGACCGAAACGGCGTTGACGTCGGAACAGGCGCTGGCGCTGGTAGAGTCCTGCATGAACGATGACTGGCGCGAGCGCTTTCATCGCCATAAGGAAGCCAACTTTGCCATCAGCGACGAGCAGCTGGGCCGCTTTCGGGTCAGTGCCTTCTGGCAGCAGGATCAGGCCGGCATGGTAATTCGGCGCATCGAAAGCCGGATCCCGACCTTCGAGGAGCTGTATCTGCCCGAAGTGCTGCGGGAAGTCGCCATGGCCAAGCGCGGTCTGGTGCTGTTTGTCGGCGGCACCGGCTCGGGCAAGTCCACTTCGCTGGCGGCGATGATTGGCCACCGTAACCGCCATTCGGACGGCCATATCCTCACCATCGAGGATCCGGTGGAATTTATTCATCAGCACGACAGATCCATCGTCACCCAGCGGGAAGTGGGTACCGATACCGAATCGTTCGATGCGGCGCTGAAAAGCTCGCTGCGTCAGGCGCCGAACGTGATTCTTATCGGCGAGATTCGCTCGGAAGAAACCATGGGCTATGCGCTGGCTTTTGCCGAAACCGGGCATCTGTGCATGGCGACGCTGCACGCCAACAACGCCAACCAGGCGCTGGATCGCATCATGCACCTGGTGCCGGAAAGCAAGCATCGCCAGTTGCAGTTCGATCTGTCGTTCAACCTCAAGGCGATAGTGGGACAGCAGCTGATCCCGACCCAGGATGGTCGGCAACGTCGTGGCGCCTTCGAGATCCTGCTCAATACGCCGCTGATCTCGGATCTGATCCGCAAGGGCGATATGCATAAGTTGAAAGAGGTGATGAGCAAGTCTCGCGAGCTGGGCATGCAGACCTTCGATCAGGCGCTGTTTGATCTCTACAGCCAGAACCATATAGGCTACACCGAAGCACTGGCCTACGCCGACTCGCCCAACGACTTGCGCCTGATGATCAAGTTGCAGGGCGGCGGTGGCATGGACGCCGGCCTGCTCGACAACGTGACCATAGACACCGACTAACCCGTATTCTGCACAGCCCCATTCCGGCCCACGCCGGAACGGGGCTGTTTGTGACAGCTATTCAGAGGCCCTTCATGCTAATAGTGGTTTCCCCCGCCAAGACCCTCGATTTTGACACGCCACCGGTGATCGCCGATTTTACCCGGCCCGAACTGCTGGAACACTCGGCCGAGCTTATCGAGCGTGCCCGCCGGCTGACCCCGGCCGAGATCGGCAAGCTGATGAGCATCAGCGATAAATTGTCCGGGCTCAACGCCGCCCGCTTTGCCGACTGGCAGCCGGACTTTACCCCGAGTAATGCCAAGCAGGCGTTGCTGGCGTTCAAGGGTGATGTGTATACCGGACTGGATGCCGAGAGCCTGACCCCGGACGATTTTGCCTTCGCCCAATCTCACCTGCGCATGCTGTCGGGGTTGTATGGTTTATTGCGCCCGCTGGATCTGATGCAGCCTTACCGGCTGGAGATGGGCACCAAACTGGACAACGAGCGCGGCAAGGATCTGTATCAGTTCTGGGGCAACATCATCACCGACCAGCTCAACCAGGCACTGACGGAGCAGGGCGACAACGTGCTGATCAACCTGGCCTCCAACGAATACTTCAAGGCGGTGAAACCGAGACAGCTGGACGGACAAATCATCACGCCGGTGTTCAAGGACTGCAAGAAGGGGCAGTACAAGATCATCAGCTTTTACGCCAAGAAGGCGAGGGGCATGATGGCGCGCTACATCATCGAAAACCGACTGACCGAGGTGAGCCAGCTGACCGCCTTCGATACCGCCGGTTATTACTTTGTGGAAGCGGAATCGACGGCCACCGAGCTGGTATTCAAGCGGGAAGAGCAATAAAAGCGCCTTCGGCAATAAAAAAGAGCCCTCGGCAAATAAATAGCAAAAACCTTGAACCTTTCGGTTCGGGTGCCCTCTGAATAGAAGTGCTTACTGAATTTGAATTCTCTCTCTTCTTCATTTTTTGACCGGTCCTGATGGGCCGGTTTTTTTATGTGCCACGCTTCATACCAATCCCACTAAACAAATGATCTGTTCCATTTGCAGTGTAAAGGTCGGACAAAGGGCCAGCTCCACCGACCCGCTACAAGTACATCCATGTAAGGCTCACACATGCCATCCATGGCATGTGATGGTCGGTGGAGCAGATCCTTTTGTCCTCCCTGATGCCAGGGAGTTGCCTGTTAGCGCAGTCTACAGACAACTCGGTGCTCGAGAAGAGGCAACAGAGAACGGCTCCCACGACCGTGAAATGCCAGGGACGGCATTTCCGAGCCCCCATGGGGCAGCTTGCTGCCGTATATCTTTGTTGGGTAATGGACCGAATATCCAGTGAATATTCGCAGCCGTTACCCGGCAAAGATGGCTAGCCCAGTGGCGTGTCGAGGGGGACGGCTGTGTTGCCTCTGGTCAGAGGCCTCAATATGATCAGGTACTTAATGTAATTGGTGTTTAATGCGAGTAGCTCAGGCGGGAATAACAACAAAAACAAAAAAAGCCGGAACCTTTCGGTCCGGCCGCTCTCTGAATAGATGTGCTTACTGAATTTGAATTCTCTCTCTTCTTCATTTTTTGACCGGTCCCGATGGGCCGGTTTTTTATTCGCGGCTTTTACTTACAGCCTTTTACTGATCCCACAGGGTCCGAGCGTTATCGACGGTGCGGCGACCGCGCAGCTGGCGACGCTCGTGGTGATCCGGTTCCCAGCGGATCAGATCCCGTCTGTCCAGGATCTGCCGCCGGCATTGCTGTCGTCGTTCCGTGCCTGAATAATGCTTCAACATGACCATGCCTCCATTCTTCCATGCCTGTTTTTCTAAAGCATAGTCGAGCATGATTCGGCCGCCGCGTCAGGTGCCGCCTGTCGGGAATAGAGGCTTTTATTCGGCGTCCTGATTGCCTTCCACCTTCTTGCCGGCGGCCTTTTTGGCGCTTGCCGGCTTCTTGGTGGTATCCGGCTTGGCGCCCGCCCACTTGGGCTTGCCCTTGGCCTTGGTGTCCCGCAGACGTACTTTCTCTTTCTTCTTGGGTAGCAGAGCTTTCTTGCCTTTGCTGTCACCGTCTTTCTTCTTGCGTGAGGCGACCTTGGCTTCTTTGTGTTTGGGGCGCAGTTCGTCGATAACCCGACGCTTGAGCACTTCTTCGGTGTATTTTTCTACTCGCACCAGCAGCGGCATGTCGTGGGCTTCGACCAGGCTGATGGCGGTACCCTTCTGACCGGCGCGGCCGGTACGACCGATGCGGTGCACATACACATCGGCGGTGCGCGGCATGTCGTAGTTGATCACATGACTGACTTCGGGCAAGTCGATACCACGGGATGCCACATCGGTGGCCACCAGAATATTGACTCTGCCGATACGGAAACGACCGAGTGCCTCGACGCGTTTTTCCTGCTCCATTTCACCGCGCAGCCAGGCATTGTGCAGCCCTTCCTGTTGCAGGCGGCTGGCCAGCTCCATCAGACGATCCCGGGTTTTGACGAAAATGATGCTGCGAGTCACGTCTGGCTGGCGCAACAGATGAACCAGCAGGGCAAACTTGTGCTCCGGGTTATCCGCCAGGTGCACCCACTGGTTGATTTTCTTGCGTTCGCTGCGGGGCGGCGCGGCGCTGACCTCTACCGGATCTTTCAGCAGATCGGCGGCAAACTTCATCAGGCCACGGCCTTCCAGGGTGGCGGAAAACAGCATGGTCTGTCGGCGCCAGCGGGCTTCGGCGGCAATGCGATCCACATCCTTGATAAAGCCCATGTCCAGCATGCGATCCGCTTCATCCAGCACCAGCATTTCGATATCACGGCTGTCGAACGACTCTTCGTCCATGTATTGCAGCAGGCGCCCCGGAGTGGCCACCACTATGTCGGTGGTTTTGGTCAGCGCGGGCAGGTGCTGGCTTTCATGCACGCCGCCGGTGATCACTTCCACGCGCAGGGGCGTGTCTTTCAGCATTTTTCTGGCATCGCCCGCAATCTGTATGGCCAGTTCGCGGGTCGGCGTCAGGATCAGGATGCGGGCCGGGCCCGGCTGGCGACGAGGAAAGTCCAGCAGGTGCTGACAAATGGGCAGCAAAAACGCCGCCGTTTTGCCGGTGCCGGTGGGGGCGGAAGCCATAATATCCCGTCCGCTCATGGCTTCGGGGATGACCTGGCTCTGAATGGTGGTTGGTTTGGCATAGCCCATGCCAGTCAGTGCGCGGACCAGGATGGGATCCAGTTCCAGTTGCTCGAAGGTCATACTGCTCATGATCGGTCTCGTCAGCCTGTAAAAGGCGGGTATTATAGGGGAACTCGCACAAAAAAACCTGACAGGATCAGCATGAGCAGCCGCGGTTTTACTTTCAAGCAGTTTCACATCAATCACGACCGTTGTGCCATGAAGGTCGGCACCGACGGTATTCTGCTCGGCGCCTGGGCGCCATTGGGTGCCGCCCGCCGTATTCTGGACGTGGGCACCGGCTCGGGCCTGGTGGCCTTGATGCTGGCCCAGCGCAGTGAGGCCGCGATAAACATCGTCGGCCTGGAGCTGGACGAAGCCGCCGCCAGCCAGGCCGAGGAAAATGCGCTGGCATCCCCCTGGCCGGAAAAGGTCAGCATAGCGCGGGGTGCCCTGCAGCACTACTCGGCCCCGCTGTTCGATTTGATCGTGTCCAATCCGCCTTACTTCGTGCATGGTCAGCACTTCAGCAGCGCCGCCCGGGCCGGTGCACGGCATACGGTCAGCCTGACGCTGGCAGAGCTGTTTAGTCATGGCCGACGGCTGCTGGCTGACGATGGCAATCTGGCGCTGGTGTTACCGGTGCAGGCGCTGACTGAGGCGATGGAGCAGGCTGACTCAAATGGCTTTGTTTTGTGTGAAAGAGCAGACGTTATCACTAAAGAGGGTAAGAATCCGGCTCGTTTTTTAATGTTGTTTTCCAGAGTTAAACACTGTGAAAAGGCGAGCGATATTGTCATTAATACTATAAATAATGTACATGGCGATACATATATAAGACTGGTGGCGCCCTTCTACTTGAAGATGTAAATTTCGCCTTGAATCTGTTTTTCACATCATTATGCTACTGCGATGCTCGGCGGCCGCCGGATTTCAGTATTTTACCGCAACTTTCTGGTGGCAGGCCGTATTGTTAATGTTGTTAGTTTCCAAACGAAACTTTCATTATGCGGGAAGCCGCAATGAGGTTTGCAGTGAACAGATCCTTATCCACCTTTGACGTGATGGGCCTGGGTTTTATGACCTTCGCCTTTTTTCTGGGGGCCGGAAATATCATCTTTCCGCCCCTGGCCGGCTTTTTGGCCGGTGAAAACCTGAACAGCGCCATGTTCGGTTTTCTGCTCACCGCGGTCGGCCTGCCGCTGGTGACCCTGATTGCCGCCGCCCTCGCCGGTGGTGGTCTGCCGACCATGGGTCGTTATCTGCCCGCAGCCGTGGTGAGCGTGATGGCCACCGCCATTTTCATCATCATAGGTCCGGCGTTTGCCGCCCCCCGTACCGGCCTGGTGGCCTACGAGATGGCACTGAAACCCTTTCTCAATGATCCGGGCCAGACCACGCTGACGCTGTATACCATCGGTTTCTTCGGTCTGGTGCTGCTGCTGTCGCTCAATCAGGGCCGGTTGCTGGATGCGGTGGGCAAGGTGCTGACGCCCATCCTGTTGCTGCTGCTGGTAGCACTGGCGGTGGCGGTATTTGTCAGCCCTCAGGGTACTCAGCCCCAGGTGGCCGAGGCCTATATGGCGCAGCCGTTCGTGAAAGGTTTCATCGAAGGCTATAACACCATGGATACCTTCGCCGCCCTGATGTTCGGTATGCTTATTCTTGATGTATTGCGTCAGAAGGGCGTAACCGACAAGCGCGCCCAGTCCCGTTATCTGATGATAGCGGCGCTGATTGCCGCCGCCGGTCTGGGTTTCGTCTATGTGTCGCTGTTTATTCTGGGCGGTACCAGCCTGGGTGTGGTGGAGTCGGCCAGCAACGGCGGCGAAATCATCAGCGCCTATGTGCTGTCGCTGTTTGGTGCGCCGGGTCTGTGGATTCTGGCGGCCATCGTGTCGCTGGCCTGTATCACCACCGCCGTGGGGCTGGTGTCGTCCTGTGCCGATTACTTCCATCGCCTCACCGGCAAGGGCAGCTATCGCCGTTGGGTTGCCATCAATGCCGTGGCCTGCATGCTGGTGGCCAACGTGGGCCTGAATACCCTGATCTCGGTATCCATTCCGGTACTGGTGGCCTGTTATCCGGTGGCGGTGGCGCTGGTGCTGGCAACCTATTTGCGCCCGCTGATGCGCTCGCCGGTGTTTGCCTTCCGGCTGATCATGACGGTGGCCTTTGCCTTCGGCCTGATCGACGGCATGCAGGCGGCGGGTCTGAACATGAGCGCCTTCACCTTTTTGCCGATGTTCGATATCGGCATGGCCTGGGTATTGCCGACCTTTGCCGCGGCCGTGATTGGACTGGCGGCGGGCAAGTCGCGTGAACAAGCGGTAGCCTGAGCTGACAGACAGCAGCAATAAAAAAACCGGGGTGGCCACAGGCTACCTCGGTTTTTTTGTGCCTGCTGTTATACCCATCGCATTAAACATTCGATTTTTTTGACTGTCATACCAATCTCGGACAAAGGGCCCGCCCCACCGACCCGCTCAAGCACCTCCTTGTGACGCTCAGCACATGACGTCCCTGTCATGTGATGGTCGGTGGAGCAGATCCCCTTGCCCTCCTTGATGCTCCGACGTCACCTGTTAGCACTGCCTTCGGGCAACTCGGTGTTCAAAAAGAGGCAACAGAGAACGGCTCCCACGACCGTGAAATGCCATGGCCGAAAAATGCTCCTGCCGTTCCGGCATTCCCGCCATCCCTGGCGGTCAGACGGCATTTCCGAGCCCCTAGGGGGCGAGCTTGCCTCGCCGTGACGAACGGTTGCAGCCTGACCGAACATCCAGTGGATGTTCGCAGTAGGCTGCAACTGTGAGTGTCATTTATCTGAGCGTGTCGAGGGAGACGGCTGTGTTGCCTCTGGTCTGGGGCCTCAATATGACCAGCTCATTACTGGGATTGATATTATGATTACAGCGCGGAAATTTCTTCCAGTATCTGCGCCACCCAGGTCTGAATGCGGTCGTCGGTGTCGTCGTACTGGTTGGCTTCATCCAGTGACAGGCCCACGAAGTAATCGCCGCCTTCGGTAAGCGCCTTCGAGGCTTCAAACTCGTAGCCCTTGTTGGGCCAGTAGCCCACCAGGGTGGCGCCACGGGCGGCCACCTTGTCGTGCAGCATGCCCAGTGCATCCTGAAACCATTCGCCATAACCGAGCTGATCGCCCATGCCGAACAGGGCCACGACGTGACCTTCCAGGTTCAGGTCGTCGATGTCATCCCAGTGGGATTCCCAGTCTTCCTGCAGTTCGCCGAAATCCCAGGTGGAAATACCCAAAATCAGGATGGGGTAGTCTTCGGCGCGCTTGAGCGGCACATCCTTGATATTATGCAGGTCGACCAGATCGGCGCCGAGCTGGGCTCCGATTTTTTCGGCCGCCATCTCGGTATAGCAGGTGGTAGAGCCGTAAAATAAACCGATATTCATGGGGTTCCGTTATCGCTTCAGACAATGGCCCTATCATAACAGAAGCCCGCGAACAGGGCAGAGCCGGAGTACTGATGAGTTACCCCCTGGTGGAACAATTTGTGGATGCGCTCTGGCTGGAAAAAGGCCTAGCGGATAACACCCTGGCCTCTTACCGCAGCGATTTGTCGCACTTTGCCGCCTGGCTGGACGACGAAGGCAGCAGCCTGCTGGCGGTAGATGGCCTGACGCTGCAGCAGTATCTGGGCCATCGGCTGGATCTGGGCTTCAAGGCCAGCAGCACCGCCCGCATGTTAAGCGTGCTGCGTCGTTTTTTTCAGTATCTGCATCGGGAGCAACTGCGGGAAGACGATCCCAGCATCCTGATTGCCGGTCCCAAGCTGCCGAAGCGGCTGCCCAAGGATCTGAGCGAACAGCAGGTGTCCAGCCTGTTGCAGGCGCCGCAGGTGGAAGACCCATTGGAGCTGCGTGACAAGGCGATGCTGGAACTGTTGTATGCCACCGGGCTGCGGGTGACCGAGCTGGTCAGCCTGTCGATGGAAAGCGTCAGTTTGCGCCAGGGCTTGGTGCGGGTCACCGGCAAGGGCAACAAGGAACGACTGGTGCCGATGGGGGAAGAGGCGCTGTACTGGCTGACCCGTTATCTGAAAGAGGGCAGAGCCGTGCTGCTGGGCGAACAGTCGTCGGATGTGGTGTTTCCTTCCCGTCGCAGCCGGCAGATGACCCGCCAGACCTTCTGGCATCGCATCAAGCTTTATGCCCAGCGCGCCGGCATCGGCATCGAGCTGTCGCCCCACACCCTGCGCCACGCCTTTGCCACCCACTTGCTCAACCACGGCGCCGACCTGCGGGTGGTACAATTGCTGCTGGGCCACTCGGACCTGTCCACCACCCAGATCTACACCCATGTTGCCACCCACCGACTCAACGCCCTGCACGAAGAGCATCACCCCCGGGGGTAAAACCACCTGTTGCTGTCGTGGAGAAAGAGGCAACAGAGCCGCCTCCCTCGACACGCCATAAACCCGTCCCTGGGGGCTCGGAAATGCCATCCTTGGCATTTCACGGTCGCGGGAGGTCGTCTCTGTTGCCTCTTCATTTGCATCGGAGTAGACCGTAGGCGTCACACACAGGCGACGCCGGAGCCGAAAGAGGACAAAGGGATCTGCTCCGCCGACCATGACATGCCAGGGATGGCATGTCCTGAGCGGACAGGGATGTGAAAGCGAGTCGGCGGAGCGGGCCCTTTGTCCGATAGACTGGCTTCTGAGCCAAACCCGCCGGCGATTGCAAATCCACCCCGGCGCGGTTAGTGTTTGCGACCTGTTTAAAAAACAAGTCATCCCCATGCCTGTCACCAAAAATCCCACCAGCGAACCCGCCCGTTCCCGACTGCCCATCCGTCGCCGTGAAGCCGTTCCTCATCAACTGCCCGGCGAGCTGTCGCCCATACTGCAGCGGCTCTATGCCAGTCGAGGCGTGGTACGGCCCGAGCAGCTCAATCTGCAGGCCGGTGCCCTGCTCAAGCCCGGCTTCAAGGGCATGGCCGAGGCGGTGGTGTTGCTGGAGCAGGCGCTGGCCGAGCAACGCAACATTCTCATCGTGGGTGACTTCGACTGTGACGGTGCCACCAGCTCGGCGCTGATGGTGCATGGCCTGCGCGCCATGGGTGCCCAACGGGTTAACTATCTGGTGCCCAACCGGTTCGATTACGGTTATGGCCTCAGCCCGCTGGTGGTGGAGGAGGCGGTCGAACTGGGTGCCGAGCTGCTGATCACCGTCGACAACGGTATTTCCAGCATCGCCGGGGTGGCGGCGGCCAGGGCGGCGGGCATGCAGGTGATCGTGACCGATCACCATCTGCCGGGCGAAGAAATTCCCGACGCCGATGCCATCGTCAACCCCAACCAGCATGGCTGTGACTTCCCTTCCAAGAACCTGGCGGGCGTGGGGGTGGCCTTTTATCTGCTGCTGGCGCTGCGGGCGGCGCTGACCGAACACGGCTGGTTCGGAAAACTGGGCATCACGGCGCCCAACATGGGTGAATATCTGGATCTGGTGGCGCTGGGTACGGTGGCGGATGTGGTGGCGCTGGACGAAAACAACCGGGTGCTGGTGCATCAGGGCCTGCAGCGAATGCGGGCGGGTCGGCTGCGGCCCGGCATTCAGGCGCTGATCGACATCTCGGGGCGCAACCAGCAGCGGCTGGTGGCCACGGATCTCGGCTTTGCCCTCGGCCCCCGGCTCAATGCGGTGGGCCGGCTCGACGACATGTCGATGGGGGTGGCCTGTCTGCTCAGCAACAATCTGGACGAGGCGCGCAAGCTGGCGTCTATGATGGACGAGCTCAATCGCGAGCGTAAGGCCATCGAGGCCAGCATGCAGCACGAAGCGCTGGCCAGCCTGACCCAGGTACGCATCAGCGACGGCGAGCTGCCGTCGGGTCTGGTGCTGCATCAGGATGACTGGCATCAGGGCGTGGTGGGGCTGGTGGCGTCGCGCATCAAGGAACGCTACTTTCGGCCGGTGATTGCCTTTGCCGAGGCGGGCGACGACGAGCTGAAGGGCTCGGGCCGCTCCATTCCCGGCGTGCATCTGCGGGATTTGCTGGAAACCATCAACAGCCGGCATCCGGGGCTGATCACCAAGTTCGGTGGTCATGCCATGGCGGCGGGGCTGTCGCTGACCAAGGCGGCGTTGGCGCCATTCAAGGCGGCGTTCGAACAGGTGGTGGACGAATGGGTCAGCCCCGAGTTGCTGGCCGGCGAGATTCTGAGTGACGGCGAGCTGGCGGTGAATGAACTGAGCCTGGAGCTGGCCGAGCAGTTGCGCTTCGCCGGCCCCTGGGGTCAGGCCTTTCCCGAGCCGCTGTTCGACGGTGAGTTTCGTATCGTGCAGCAGCGGCTGGTGGGCGAAAAGCACCTCAAGCTGGTGCTGAGCCCGGACGAGGGCCGCACCGTGATCGACGCCATCGCCTTCAACGTGGACTTGAGCGTCTGGCCCAACGCCGCCATTCGGCAGGTGCAGCTGGCCTACAAGCTGGATGTAAACGAGTGGCGGGGCAAGCGCCAATTGCAACTGATGGTGGAGCAACTGGCACCGCTGTAATCGCACACATCTGGGAGTGGCGGGAAAAGAAACAACAGAGACGTCGGGCCTACTGCTCGGTGGCGACCGTTTCAAGGTGTTGTCAGCAGTTCGATTCTACCTCGGCCCAGCTTTAATCGGCCCTGACGCTCCAGCTCTTTCAGCAATCGGCTCACCACCTCTCTGGCGGTGCCCAGCTCTACCGCCAGTTGTTGATGAGTGATCAGAATGCAGCCATTAGCACCGTGATGTTGTAACCATTCTTCAAGCCGTTGATCCATACGCTGAAAAGCGACTTCCTCTACCAATAGCATCAAGTCGTCCAGCCGTTTGCCGTAAGAAGCCAGCACCTGGTAGCGGAAGTCGATAGACTCGGCCATCATGCGTTCGAACAGCGGCCGTGGCACCAGCAGCGCCCGGGACGCTTCTTCTACAATCGCTTCC
The DNA here is from genome assembly GCF_947495715.1 of uncultured Oceanisphaera sp. Classification (GTDB taxonomy): domain Bacteria; phylum Pseudomonadota; class Gammaproteobacteria; order Enterobacterales; family Aeromonadaceae; genus Oceanimonas; species Oceanimonas sediminis. The sequence goes on along the minus strand of NZ_CANLZU010000014.1, from coordinate 88,219 downwards.
GCCCGGTAGCCCAGCCCCGTCATCAGACAACCGATAGACAGGGTGCACATGTCATTCTGCCCCATGCGGTACAACACAATGCCGTTACCGGAGGCGCCGATCATTTGCACCTTGATCGATCCCGCCAGTACCACCGGCAAACCCTGACAATGATCGCCGGCACCAAATACTCGCTGCCCTGGTGCCAGTTCCAGCAGCTGGCACTGGCTTTGTGCCAGCGTTAGCTGTGCCGGTGAGAGAGAATCAAAAATTGCATGGTTCATGATCGGGCCTGTCACTCAAAGAAACATGGGGTTATGTGACTTTATCACTGAGTAAACAAAAGCCAAGGCATAGAGTGAACAAGAAACCCGAGCCATTACAGAGGAAAACCATATGACCATGAACATAGGTTCTATCGACCGAATACTGCGTGTTGTTGTGGGCGTGGCCTTGATTGCGTTGGTATTTGTCGGGCCTCAGACGCCCTGGGGCTGGATTGGTGTGGTGCCGTTGTTGACGGCATTGGTGGGAGTATGCCCGGCGTATTCCATTTTCGGCATCAGAACCTGCAAACGTAAATAACAGGGTCAGAGGGAGGGGCCGGGAGCAAGAGTTTATCTCGATCCCGGCCCCGTTCCGCGTTTTTTACTGGTCGGTATTTACAGAATAAAAGCACTCACCAGGCCGTTGAGTTCACCGGCCTGCTTGTGCAGGTCTTTCGATTGCGCCAGCGACTGCTCGGCATCGTTGGCCAGCTCGTCGGCCACGTCCTTGATGGCGGTGGTGTTCTGGGTGATCTCACCGGTTACCTGGCTCTGCTCTTCGGCGGCGGTGGCGATCTGGCTGGCCATGTCCGAAATCAGGCCTACGGCGGTGGTGATCTCGGTCAGGGCACCGGCGGCGGCTTCGGCATCTTCCACACTCAGCTCGGCCAGGTTGCGGCTGGTGTCCATCAGCTTCACCGCCTCGGCGGTGGCCTGTTGCAGGGTGTTGATGGTGACCTGAATTTCTTCGGTAGAAGCATGGGTACGCTGAGACAATATCCGTACCTCGTCGGCCACCACCGCAAAACCGCGGCCCTGCTCACCGGCCCGGGCCGCCTCGATGGCGGCATTCAATGCCAGCAGGTTGGTCTGCTCGGCCACTCCCTGAATGGTGGACAAGACGCTGGAAATCTCTTTGGCGTGCAGATCCAGACGCTGAATGACCGCTGCCGCCTGAATCATCTCCCGCGACAGTAGCTGAATGGAATCCCGGGTCTTGTTGACCTGCTGCTTGCCGAGCTCGGTGCTGCTGCTGGACTGTTGGGCGGCGGTGGCGGTCTGCTCGGCGTTGTTGGCAATTTCATGGGTGGCCGAGGCCATTTCGGTGACGGCGGTGGCCACCATGCTGACTTCCTGCTGTTGACGACCCAGTTCGGTCACGGTCTGGTTGGCGCGTACCGAGGCCTGTTCGGCGTTGCTGCCCAGATATTCGGCCTGGCTGCGGATCTGGCTGATCAGCTCGGCCTGACTGGCAACGAAGCGGTTGAAGTTGCCGGCAAGCTGGCCCACTTCGTCGCGACTTTGAATGGTGATGCGGCGGGTCAGATCGCCCCGGCCACCGGCAATCTGCTCCAGTGCCAACGACACGCGCAGCAAGGGGGCCAGCAGCAGATTGATCAGCAGGTTGATCAAGACCCCGGCCACGGCAATTGCCAGCGCCGCCATGCCCAGCTGTTGTAACAACATGGGGCCAAGCGGCGCTTCCAGTGCTTTCTGGTCGAGTACCAGCAGCAGCTGCCAGTTGGTGTCGGGCACGTCCCGGGCATACACCAGCTTGGCTTCACCGTTCAATTGCACCGGATACAATTGCTGGTTCTGGCGCCATTGTTGCAGGTTGCGGGCCGTCAGATTGGCGTCCAGACGGGTGGCGGGCTGCAGATTCATCGCGGTATCCCGATAGGCGATCAGGGTGCCGTCTTTGCTCAACATCATGGCGTAGCCCTCGGCCGGCAGCCGAATGGCGTTGATATCGTCGACCAGACGGGTAATGCCCACATCGGCCCCAATCACACCGGTCAGTTGCCCATTAACCTGTACCGGCGCGGCCAGGGTGATCACGGTGCCAAGTCCGCTGGCATCTTCATAGGGCGGGGTGACGATGGCCTTGTTTTCTTGCGTTGCCTGCCGATACCAGGGGCGGCTGCGGGGATCGTAACCGGTACGATCGATACCGGGGTCGGCATCAAACATCACGCCATCGCGAGAACCGAAATAACTGAGCTGAAAATTACCGGCATCCTGAGCCTGCTGCAGTGCCGGCAATAACGCCTGGTCGAGCTGTTGGGCCGCGGCCGCCAGTATGTTCTGACGGCTGCCAACCCAGTCGGCAATCTTGTCGGCTTCTTTCAGACTTTGACCGGAAACCAGCTCGGTGCTGCCCTGATACAGCTGGGTTTTCATGTTGTAAAAGCTGATGGCGCTGAGTGCGGCAACGGTGATCGTGATGGCGGCGATGAAACTCAATAGAATCTTGTGCTTTAATTTTAAATTATTCATTTTTTATATGTTGCATTGGTGGAGTATCTCAATATCGACCGCTGCCATTAAAAGTTTAACTGGAATTTAGTAGGGCCGCTTTGCCGAAATGTGCCAGCTCCTTGCTGCGTTTGGCCTTGGCTTTCGGTAGAATCAAGACCTTGATGCTGGCTCAGGCCAGCCTCACCCATTCACTCAGTACAACAGAGAGTCTGTCGACCCATGTTTGAAGTAAACCCTGTGAATAATAAACTCAAGGAGCTGTCTGAACGGGCACAGCTTCTTAGGGGGTACCTTTGACTATGATGCCAAGAAAGAGCGTCTGGAAGAGGTAAACGCCGAGCTGGAACAGCCGGATGTGTGGAACCAGCCCGAGCGTGCCCAGGCTCTGGGTAAAGAAAGATCCACCCTGGAAGGCGTTGTTGGCACTCTGGACGAGCTGGACCAGGGCATTGTCGATATTGGCGAGCTGGTTGAGCTGGCGGTGGAAGAAGACGACGAAGATACCTTCGAAGAAGCCAAGGCCGATGTGGCCGTGCTGGATAAAAAGCTGGCCGAGCTGGAGTTCCGTCGCATGTTTTCTGGCGAGAATGATGCCTCCGACTGTTATCTGGATCTGCAGTCCGGCTCCGGCGGTACCGAAGCGCAGGATTGGTGCAGCATGGTACTGCGCATGTATCTGCGCTGGGGTGAAGCGAACGGCTTTAAAACCGAGATTATCGAATTATCCGACGGCGACGTAGCCGGTGTTAAATCGGCGACCATTAAATTCAGCGGTGAATACGCGTTTGGCTGGTTGCGCACCGAATCCGGCGTACATCGCCTGGTACGTAAGTCGCCGTTCGATTCCGGTGGCCGCCGCCACACCTCGTTCTGCTCTGCTTTCGTGTATCCGGAAATTGACGACAATATCCAGATCGATATCAATCCGTCCGATTTGCGGGTAGATACCTACCGCGCCTCGGGTGCCGGTGGTCAGCACGTTAACCGTACCGATTCGGCGGTGCGTTTGACCCACGAACCCACAGGCATAGTGGTGCAGTGTCAGAACGACAGATCCCAGCATAAAAACCGCGATCAGGCGATGAAACAGCTGAAAGCCAAGCTGTACGAGTTTGAGCTGCAAAAGCAGAATGCAGAAAAACAGGCGATGGAAGACAGCAAGTCAGACATCGGCTGGGGCAGTCAGATCCGCTCTTACGTGCTGGACGACTCGCGCATTAAAGATTTACGAACCGGGGTAGAAACCAGTAATACCCAGGCGGTACTCGATGGTGGTTTGGACAAGTTTATCGAGGCCAGCCTCAAGTCCGGGCTGTAATAAGTAGCTGGTGACACCGTCGACACGACGGTCAGATGCTGCCAAGCAGACCCTCCGCGCCAGGGAAGGCGCGGTGGAGCCCCCATGGAAGGGTTTACGGCGTGTCTGCGTGCAGTGCTGATCGCCGTGGCGTGACTCGGACTCAAGTTATTTTATCGAAAAGATTCAAACAAGGCTTAATCATGACAGAGCAGCTACAAGACGAGAACAAATTGATCGCCGAGCGCCGTGCCAAGCTCGACCAGATCCGTAAAGATTGCCCGGCCAACGGCCACCCCAACGATTTTCAGCGCGAGCACCTGGCCGCCGATCTGCAAGCCGAATTCGGCGAGCATGACAAGGACGCCCTGGTCGCCTTGGGTAAAACCGTGTCTGTTGCCGGTCGCATCATGGCCAAGCGTGGCCCCTTTCTGGCGCTGCAGGACATGAGCGGTCGCATTCAGGCTTATGCCACCAAGGAAGCCCAGCAGATCATCAAGGATCAGTACGCGGGTCTGGATATCGGCGACATCGTCGGTGTCACCGGGGTGCTGCACAAGTCCGGCAAGGGCGATCTCTACGTCAATATGGATCAATTCCAGCTGCTGACCAAGGCGCTGCGCCCGCTGCCCGAGAAGTTTCACGGCCTGTCGGATCAGGAAACCCGCTATCGCCAGCGGTATCTGGACTTGATTACTAACGACGACTCGCGCCGTACTTTCCAGGTGCGTTCGCAGGTAATGGCCGCGATTCGCCAGTTCATGAACGGCCACGGCTTCATGGAAGTGGAAACGCCGATGATGCAGGTGATTCCGGGTGGCGCTTCGGCCCGTCCCTTCATTACCCATCACAATGCGCTCGACATGGACATGTACCTGCGTATCGCGCCCGAGCTGTACCTGAAGCGGCTGGTAGTGGGTGGTTTCGAGAAGGTATTCGAAATCAACCGCAACTTCCGTAACGAAGGTCTGTCGCCGCGTCATAACCCCGAATTCACCATGATGGAATTCTACTGGGCCTATGCGGACTACCGGGATCTGATGGACTTCACCGAAGAGATGCTGCGCACCGTGACCACTCAGGTATTGGGCAGCCCGGAAGTGCAGTACGGCGAAGAGACCTTCGATTTCGGCAAGCCGTTCGAACGTCTGAGCATGAAAAATGCCATCCTCAAGTACAACCCGGAAGTGACCCTGGACCAGCTGGCTACCTTTGAAAGTGCCTGTGAAGTCGCCAAGGATCTGAAGATCAAGATCGAGAAGAGCTGGGGCCTGGGCCGGGTGATCACCGAGATCTTTGAAGAGACCGCCGAGCACCGCCTGATCCAGCCTACCTTCATCACCGAGTATCCGGAAGAAGTGTCGCCGCTGGCGCGCCGCAACGACACCGATCCGACCATTACCGACCGGTTCGAGTTCTTCATCGGTGGCCGCGAAATTGCCAACGGTTTCTCGGAGCTCAACGACGCCGAAGATCAGGCCCAGCGTTTCCGCGACCAGGTGAACCAGAAAGACGCCGGCGACGACGAAGCCATGTTCTACGACGAAGACTACGTGACCTCGCTGGAACACGGCCTGCCGCCGACCGCCGGCCAGGGCATCGGCATCGACCGTCTGGTGATGCTGCTGACCGACTCGCACACCATTCGTGACGTCATTCTGTTCCCGACCCTGCGCCCACAGCGCTAAGTTGGTTTTTCCCGCAAGGGAAAAGCAGTGCCATAAACAAAGCCGACCCCAGGGTCGGCTTTGTTGTTTCTGGGATCTGGCGTGCTGTTGCGTTGCTCAGTAAAAGTCGGACAAAGGGCCCGCTCCGCCGACCCGCTCGAGCACCTCCCTGTGACGCTCAGCACATGACATCCCTGTCATGTGATGGTCGGCGGAGCAGATCCCTTCATCCTGCTTTAAATAGTGGAGTGGCCTGTGGCCAAACCAGAAACAGACACCGTATTCCTGTAGGCTGGCGCTTTAGCTGCCCGTCCCGTTTCAGCGGGATGTTTTTGCCGTCATCCAGACGTGCGTCAGGATCTTGTTTTTGGCTTGGCAATCGGTGTTATGAAATGTCGCTGCCGGCGTTAGCTGGCGGGTCTGCAGGGGGCGTTCTTGGGGTGTGCGCGCCGTGCTGCAGGTTCTTGCCGGTGACTTGCCCGGAGAATTCCAGAGAACCCCGAAGGGTTGGAATTGGCGTACAGACGATGTACGTTGTATAAACATTTGGCAGAAAAGGGATATTTTAATGACAGATGCAACACCGACTCCCCGTAATCCCGACAAGGGCTATGTGGCCTTGCTGGGCTGGAGCCTGAATGCGATTGAGGCGGTGGACCGCTTTGATCGACGTTATGTGGTGGTCGCGCCCGACTGGGCCGAAGAATACTGCCAGCAGCATGACATTCCCTACGTTCCCTGGAACTTTGAACGCCTCAATGATCGCTCCCTGGAAATTGCCCATAAATTGCAGGAAATGGGCGTAAATGTGGCGATTCCCCTGTATGAAGAAACCGTTGAGTGGGCCGGGGCCATCAACTCGGTACTGCTGGGTAATCCCCGCCTGTTCGGACAGGCCATGTTGCTGCGCGACAAGGCGTTGATGAAACGCCGGGCGCAGCTGGGGGGAATTCGGGTCGGTATCTTCGAGGAGGCCCACGATAAAGACGACGTGATTCGCTTCCTCAAACGAGTCAATCAGACCCTGCTGAAGCTGGACGGTGACCCCAACGATCCGATTCACCTCAAGGCGTTCGACAAGGCCGGCTGTCTGGGTCACCGGGTGATCCGTACCCCCGACGAGGTGGATTCCATCCCCGACGAAGAATTTCCGGTGCTGATGGAGTCTCATCTGGACGGCTGGGAGTTTGCCGTCGAAGCCTGGATACACAAGGGCAAGATCATGTTCCTGAACATCTCGGAATATGTCACCCTGGGCTATTCGGTCTTTGTGCCGGCAACGCCGGAGCTGGAGAAATATCGCCCCCAGATCACCGCCCAGATCGAGAAGCTGATCAAGACCTTCGATATCGAGTTCGGTTTTGTGCACCCGGAATATTTTGTGACCAGCGACGGTGAAATGTATTTCGGCGAAGTGGCCTACCGGCCGCCCGGTTTCAAGGTGTTCGAGCTGCTTGAGCGGGCTTATGGATTCAACGCCTATCAGGGCCTGGTGCTGGCTTTCGATCCCAAAACCACCGATGAAGAGATTGCCGCCTTTTTCCCCAAAGAGGTGGTCGACGCCAAGGGCTATGCCGGTTGCTTTGGTGTGTATCCGCGACGTCGGGTGGTGAGTCATTTGGCGATTCCGGAAGAAACGGAAGAGCATGACTATTTTGAATCCCATGAACTGACCGCGCCGCTGGAAGAGACCGTCACCAAGCGAACCGCCTTTGGTACGCACTGGGGACTGGTGTACTTCTTTGGCGACGATCCCTACGTGATGCGTGATCTGCTCAAGCATCAGGAAGACCTGGATTTCTACGTCTAGGATCGATTAACACATCTATTAATGAGTCAATTGAGTCGGCCTCGGACAGAGGCCGCTCAATCAACAGTGAGGTATCCGAGTGAGTTCCGCGCAAGACGTTCCAAGTAGCGACCATGCTACCCTGACCAAACGCCTGGCGAGCCTGGATGACGCGGTGCAGGCCATGGCCGATACCCGCGATTATGCCAAACATCTCAAGTTACGCCGGGTGCTGGATGCGGCACGGCGAGTGTTGCTGCTGTCCGGTGGTTGCGCCGCCATGGAAACCCGGGCCCAGTCGCTGGAAGAGGCCGGTATTTTTCTGGGAACCGACTGGGCTTACCCGCACATTCTGATCCCGTCGCTGACCCCGCATGCGCTGGGCAGTGCCGAGCCCGATACGGTGGTGATGGAGGCGCTCAGCGAGCTGCGGCTGCTGGCCGTTGCCCGGGGCCAGTTTACCCATTCGTTGATTTCATCGGAGCAGGCACATCATTATCTGTCTCAGGTGATGGCCATCAACCTGTCGTTGCTGTTTACGCCGCCGACGGAAGCGGAGCGGGAGCAGCAGGGCAAACTGGCGTTGATGACCCGGGAGCTGTTTCGTCACCTGAGTGACGTCATCGGCTACGAGAAAGTGCTCGATCAGCTGGTCGACGAGATCTGGCGTATTCTGCAACAGCGACCCATTCAGGTGGAGCAGGTCAAGCAGATGATTACCCAGATTGCCATTTATCGAAACAACCCGGAGATCGACCTGGGCGCAAGCGGTGCCGGGGCCGACCGCCTGATCAGTAGTCTTTACGGTACCACTCAGGGCTGCCGGGAAGACCCAGGCATCGAGGTGTATCAGCAGCGTCTGGAAACCATGGACAGGGGCCAGCTTCAGTATGAAGCGTCCGGTTTTGCCCGTGCCATGCACGATACCGGGCTGGTGTCGCCCTACCATACGGTGCTGGTGCGCTTTCTGCTTGAGCAGGACGATCATCTGCTGGGCGAGGCGCTGGGCCTGTCTACCACGGGGCGGGACTGCATGCTCTGCTACCGTGAACTGGTACACAGCCTGATCCGCGAAGCCATTCATCCGCAAACCGCTCAGGCGCTGCTTGGGCTGGCGCTGACGCTGGAACGGGGCATTCTGTATCAGCCACCCCTGGCGCCGGCGCTCTGGCGTCAGTTGGCCTTGCCCCTTTCGTCCTATTCGCAGCAGCGTCTGGAATTGGCATTCGGTACGGCGGTATCGCCTCGTGCCAGCTTGCTGGCGGGCGTGCTGTCCATGCTGGGCTTGCCGCTGGGGGTAGGGCAGGGCAACAATCCCACCTGCCAGTCTGCCCGGGCCTTGTCCATGTGGTCATATAATGATCCGGACTACCTGCTGCAGATAGTGGTGTGGGCCGTGCGTGACGATGAAGTGATCATGCACTTTGAAGGTCAGGCCATCTCATCGCGAGACAGTGTTGGCGGGGTGGCCCGTGAGCTGCCGGTGGATCTGGACCCGGTTTCGCTGCTGGTGGTACCGCACCTGGACCGTATTTATGCGGAGATGGGACGCCGCTGTGCCGAGCGGGAGGGCGATCCTCATCGCTGGATCAATCCCGAGTTTCACGGCTGGTGGACGGGGCGTGGCTTTCGTATCAATGTGGATGTGTTAACCGGCAAGCTGGCCGAGCTGGAGGATTTTCAACGCCATTTCTATGCCAGCTACCATCCCTATTACAACGGTAACCAACCTGTGGTTCATCCCCAGCCTGCCGGTATTGCGGTCACCGACAGTGCGGCGAGATTCATCGGCTGGCATGCCATCACCCTGCTCAGGGTTAACCTGGATCCGCAGGATGAGATGCGGGTGTATTTCTACAACCCCAACAACGACAGCGGGCAAAATTGGGGCGACGGCGTCGTGGTCAGTACTGCCGGCAACGGGGAACGCTTCGGTGAAGCGTCACTGCCGTTCGAGCAGCTCGCCTCGCGACTCTATATCTTTCACTACGACCCCCTGGAACGGGGTGATCTGGCGAGCATCAGTCGGGAAGAGCTGGATCGCGTAACCGGCTATACCACGCGCAGCTGGGGAGCCACTCGCCTGCCCCCGGTGGATCTTCAGGCGGCGCCCTCCGGCAGTTAAAAGGCTGTCTTTTGATCATGGCAGCAGCCAGTCCCGCCTCGGCGGGATTTTTGCCGTCATCCTGACGAAAGTCAGTATCTTGCTTTTGGCTCGGCGCTTTGTTTTCTTATACCAAACGGACGAAGTAACCGGCCTATTTGGTTGCTTGCGCTGCAAAAGTTAAGCAGCCAACGAGAGATCCTGACGTGCGTCAGGATGACGGTAAAAAAACACCGAACCGGCAGGTTCGGTGCTTATCTTCAGATTAGCGATGGTTTTACCCCTCACTCCTCACGCTTCACCTCTTACGTTATTTAAAATCTCCACTGCTGAACAGCTTGTCGGTGACCTTGTTTACCGCGCGGGCGGTGCGTTCCACTATGTCGTCGATATCGTTGCGGGTCACCACCAAGGGTGGGGCAAAGCCCAGAATGTCGCCGTGGGGCATGGCGCGGGCGATCAGCCCCTGCTCCAGACAGGCGGCGGCAATTTGCGGGCCCACCTTGAGGTTGGGTTCGAAATGCGTGCGTTTGGCCTTGTTGCTGGAAAATTCCAGCGCGTGCAACAAGCCCACGCCCCGGCTTTCGCCCACCAGCGGGTGGTCGGCAAAGGTTTCCTGCATGCGCTGCTGCAGGTAGGCGCCGGTATCGCGGGCGTTGGCGGTCAGGTTTTCGCGGGCGATGATGTCCAGGTTGCACAGCGCGGCGGCGGCGCCCATCGGGTGGCCGGAGTAGGTGTAACCGTGGCCGATGGCGCCCCATTCATCGGTGCCTTGCTCCAGCACACTCCATACCTTATCGCCGACGATCACCCCCGATAATGGCTGATAGGCCGAGGTCAGGCCCTTGGCGACGGTCATCAAGTCCGGCTTCATGTCGTAGTGAATGGAGCCGAAGTCTGACCCTAAGCGACCGAAGCCACAGACTACTTCGTCGGCAATCAGCAGAATGTCGTACTTGTCGAGCACCTTGCGGATCTCGGCCCAGTAGCCTTGGGGTGGCGGCACTATGCCACCGGTGCCCAGCACCGGCTCGCCGATCATCGCGGCCACGGTGTCCGGCCCTTCGGCCAAGATCATTTCTTCCAGCTTGGCGGCGCAATAGCGGGAGAATTCCGCCTCGCTCATCTTGTCGTCGGGGCGGCGGTAATACACCGGCGCCAGGGTGTGCTTGATGCGATCCAGCGGCAGATCGAAGTGGGCATGAAACAGCGGCAGCCCGGTCATGGAGCCGGAGGCGATGCTGGAGCCGTGATAGCCGCGATCCCGCGAGATGATCTTCTTCTTCTCGGGGCGACCCAGGGCGTTGTTGTAGTACCACACCAGCTTGAGCTGGGTTTCGTTGGCGTCACTGCCGGACATGCCGTAATACACCTTGCTCATGCCGGCGGGTGCCATTCTGATGATGCGGTCCGACAGCTCGATCAGCGCCTCGTTGGTGTGGCCCACATAGGTGTGATAGTAGGCCAGCTTCTTGGCCTGCTCGTAGATGGCCTCGGCCATTTCGGTGCGGCCGTAGCCGATGTTGACGCAATAAAGGCCGGCAAAGGCGTCCAGCAGCTCTATGCCTTCCGAGTCCTGAATGCGAATGCCCTGGGCGCCGGTGATGATGCGGCCGCCCATTTCACCATGGGCGTATTGCTTGAGGTGGGTCGAGGCATGAAACACGGTGTTGCGATCGATTTCGAGCAGCTTTTTGGTATCTGGGGTCATGGTCGTCACTCCTTGAACGGTCTGGTTTAGCGTGCGCCGGGCAGGTTGCCCAGGCAGTAATATTTGATCTGGCTGTATTCGTCGAAGCCGTGGCGGCTGCCTTCCCGGCCCAGGCCCGACTGCTTGATGCCGCCGAAGGGAATGCCGTGACCGGTCATCTTCACCGAGTTGACCGACACCATGCCGAATTCCAGCCCGCGCAGCAGTTGCCAGATATGGCGAATATCGTGGCCATACACATAGGCGGCCAGGCCATATTCGGTGTCGTTGGCCAGGGGAATAAGCTCATCAAAATGGTCGTAGGCCAGCACCCCGGTCACCGGGCAGAAGTTCTCTTCGCGAAACACCTTCATCTGCGGGGTCACGTCGGCCAGCAGGGTCGGCATGAAGAAGTTGGGGCCCGGTGCGGCCTGCTGGCTGCCCGCTATCAGGCGTGCGCCTTTGGTCTGGGCGTCATCCACAATTTCCTGCGCCTTGGCCACCGCCCGGTGTGAAATCAGCGGCCCCATGGTCACCCCCTGCTCGAAGCCGTTGCCGACCTTGATCTGCGCCATTTCGCCGGCGAAGGCCTCAAGAAAGGCCTCGTAGCCGCTGCGGGGCACGAAAATGCGGTTGGCGGCCAGGCAGTCCTGTCCGGCGGTCTGAAACTTGGCCGCCACCGCCGCCCTGGCCGCTTCGGCAATATCCATATCCGGCAGCACGATAAAGGGCGCGTTGCCGCCCAGCTCCATCGAGCACTTTTTCACGGTGCCGGCGGCCTGTTCCAACAGCAGCTTGCCGACCCGGGTCGAGCCGGTGAACGACAGCGCCCGCACCGGATCGGCACGACACAGGGCGGCGCAGATGTCGGCGCCCCGGCCGGTCACCACGTTGATCACCCCGGCCGGAAAACCGGCGCGTTCGGCCAGTTCGGCCAATGCCAGCGCCGAAAAGGGGGTTTCGCTGGCCGGTTTGATCAGCACGGTGCAGCCGATGGCCAGGGCGGCGGCGGCCTTGCGGGTAATCATCGCATGGGGAAAGTTCCACGGCGTGATCAGCGCCGCCACGCCGATGGGCTCGCGCAGGGTCGCCAATTGGGCGTTGGCAATATGGCTGGGAATGGTGTCGCCGTAGGCGCGGCGGCCTTCTTCCGCGAACCAGCGCACGAAGGAGGCGCCGTAGTCGATTTCGCCCAGGGCGTCGGCCAGCGACTTGCCCTGTTCCAGCACCATCAGGGTGGCCAGATCGTCCTTGTGCTCAAGAATCAGGTCGTGCCAGCGTAACAGCCGGGTGGCGCGCTCATCGGCCAGTAAATCGCGCCAGGCGGGAAAGGCGTTGGCGGCGGCGGCAATGGCGTCATCAAGCTGCGGCGGCTGCAACTGGGTGCAGTGACCAATCACATCATTGGTGGCAGGATTGAACACGGCGATATCGTCGTTGCCATACACCCATTTGCCGTTGATGTAGGCCAGCTCGCGCACCAGCCGGGCATCCTTTAGATAAGGCATGATGGCGTCGGTCACCTTGCTGTGTGTTGTGGTGTTGAAGGACAGGCTCATCGGCGGCACCTCCCGGGCTATTGAACATAGGCTATTGAACATGGGTTATTGAATGTGGCGTCTGGCCACAGCATTGTTGCCATGAGGTCATTCTAGGAGGGAAGGTGGCGAGATACTTTTTGTTGCGGTGGCACTAAGGTGATGATTTTTCTGATCCGCCCGCCGAAAAAACGGTTTTCTTCTGGCGGGCCGCAAACGGTAATATCAGGCCAGTGCGTCTGCGTCGAATACCAGCCCGGGCGGCTGTTGCTTGATGGTTTTGGTGACGATGTAGGTGAAGTAACGCTCGATGCCGATATTGGACTCCAGCCAGCCGTCTATCAGTCGTTGGTATTGATCGATGCCCTCGCACATCACCCGCAGTATGTAATCCACGCCGCCGCCGGTGGCGTAGCAGTCCACCACCGGTTCGCAGTCGATCATGGCCTGTTCGAAGCGCTGAAACGCCTCGGCGCTGTGCTGTTTGAGGCTCACTTCCACCAGCACCGGTGTATACCGAAACAGGGCTTCGCTGTTGATGCGTACGCCATAGCCTTCGATGATGCCGGCTTCTTCCAGCCGCTTTACCCGCTCCCAGCAGGGGCTGACCGACAGGCTGATGGCATCGGCCAGGCCCGACTTGGTGATGCGGCCCTGCCGGTGCAGTATCTGCAGAATCTTGATGTCGTAACGATCCAGTCGCATGTCTGTTACCTCTTCACAAACAGTTGCCGTGGGTAGTTGCTCAGGGTTTCTACCCCGGTGTGGGTGATGACGATGCTCTCTGTGGTTTCCATGCCCCAGTCGTCCAGCCACAGGCCGGGCATGAAGTGAAAGGCCATGCCCGTCTCCAGTATGGTCTGGTCGGTGTTGCGCAGGCTCATGGTGCGCTCGCCCCAGTCCGGCGGATAACTGAGGCCGATGGGGTAACCACAGCGGGCGCCTTCCCGGTCGAAACCGTATTCCGCCAGGGTGGCGTTGAGGGCATTGGCAATATCGGCGCAGCGGTTACCGGGTTTGGCGGCGGCCAGGCCGGCTTCCAGCCCGGCATTAAGGGCGGCTTCGGCGCGCAGAAAGTCGTTGGTCGGCTGACCCAGATAGATGGTGCGCGACAGAATACAGTGATAGCGCCGATGACAGCCGGCGAGTTCGAAAAAGGTGCCTTCGTTGTTATTGAAGGGGCGCTCGTCCCAGGTCAGGTGGGGCGCCGAGGCATCCTTGCCCGAGGGCAGCATGGGCACCACGGCCGGATAATCGCCGTAATGACCGTCATGACCTTCCATTGCCACCCGATAGATTTCGGCCACCAGCCGGTTCTTGGGCAGGCCGGGCTCTATCATCTCCAGCGCAGCTCTGTGCATGTTCTCGACGATGCGGGCGGCGATGCGCATGTAACGCAGCTCGGTTTCCGATTTTATCGCCCGGCACCAGTTGACCAGGGCGGTGGCGTCCACCAGGTCGGCGTCGGGCAGGTTGTCGCGCAAGGCCAGGTAGGCGGTGGGGCTGAAATAGTAGTTATCCATTTCGACGCCGATGTTGCCGTAGGCCCAGTCGCGAGGCCTGAGCAACTGGTTGGCCAGGTACTCCATGGCATGCATCGGTGGATTCATCACGTAATAGTCCGGATACCAGGTAATATTCTCTTCCTGCAGATAGACGGTACGTCTGGCACCGTTGGAATCCATCTGTCGGCCATACCAGATGGGTTCACCGGCCGGGCCGACCACCACCACCTGAGGGGTATAAAAAGACCAGCCGTCGTAACCCGTCAGCCAGGCGATATTGGAGGGATCGTGCAGGATCAGCGTCTGGATATCCTGCCTTGTCATGGCGTCTCTGACCTTGGTCAGGCGTTGCTGATATTCCTCGATGGAAAAGCTGGGCAGTGGATTGTGCATGTAGCGCCTCGCGATAGCCGATGATCGGACCTTGGCCTGCCTCGACAGGCGGTTGTGATTGAATCTGTGGACGGTTGTGCCGGGGGCGTCACAACCCCGCTCAGCGATCAACCGAAGGCATGCTCGACGTTGACGGCAACGACCGGTAGCACCGGCGAATGCCGGCTCGCACGCAGATGACAGGAAGCAAGGTGATTGTCTGGCGATCTTTCTTCATGCGAATGACCTCAAGGGGCCCGCGGCCCATGGTGCTCAAGTGGTACTCATCCTTTTTTTCAGCATAGCAACGAACCCGGCGCCTGCATCAAGGCGGTTGAATGCTTGAATACCGCTCCCGGCGATCGCATCGGTAGAGGAGGCGCAGTTCAGGCTGCCGATGGGGCAGAACGAGGTTAAGCCAGCCTCATTCGAATATTAAATTTATTTTATAAATGATAAAAAATTGTGATTCTGTTCACGATGTAACCAGTTGTGCCGCTTGCGGGGTTGCCGATCTGTTTTTTAAATGTAAAATTCTGCGACTTGCCAACTGAGCCAGTTTACTTATCTATAAAAACAATCAATAGCAGATCAATCGTTCAGGTTTTGCTGAGGAATACACAATGAAAGGTTCTCTCTCTACCCGCATTTTCGCCGGCCTTTTTGCCGGTCTGATTATCGGCAGCATGATCCAGTATCTTTTTACTGGAGTCTCGTTTTTAAACGACAACGTGGTGGGCCTGGCCGAAGGGTTGGGCGGTATGTTTGTGTCACTGATCAAGCTGATGGTGGTGCCGCTGGTCTATATCTCCATCGTGACCGGTATCTGCGAGCTGCGTGATATTGCCAGCTTCGGTCGCCTCGGCAGCAAAACCTTCGGGCTTTACGTCATCAACACCATGCTGTCGATTGCCGCCGCCATTCTGGTCGGGGTTATTTTTCAGCCGGGCATGGGCGCCACTCTGCCGCACGGTGCCTCGACTACCGTTGAGCTGGCCACCACCGAAACACCCGATATCGGCGCCATGCTGATCGGCATAGTGCCCAGCAACCCGGTGCAGGCCTTTGCCTCCGGTGACATGCTGCAGATTATCTTCATGGCCATTATTACCGGCCTGGCCATTCAGGCCATGGGCAGCGCCGCCGCCCCCGCGATGCGCACCTTCCGCGTGGCCAACCAGGTGATGATGAAGCTGGTGGGTCTGGTGATGACCCTGGCTCCTTACGGCGTGTTTGCACTGATGATAAGCCTGGGTGCCACCCTGGAAGCCAACACCCTGATGTCGGTTGCCGGCTACGTGGGCATGGTGGTACTGGTGCTGGCGTTCTGGATTCTGGTGGTGTATCCGCTGGCCGTATGGCTGACTACCGGCGTCAAGCCGAGCGAGTTCCGCAAGGCCACTCGTGAACAGCTGTTGTTTTCGCTGTCTACCGCCAGCTCCAACGCCACCATTCCGGTGACCATGCGTACCCTGACCGAGAAGCTGGGCGTGTCCCGTGCCATCGCCGGTTTTGGTGTGCCGCTGGGTGCGACCATCAACATGTCCGGCTCGGCCATCTACATCACCCTGGCTGCCATGTTTGCCGCCAACATTTCCGGCACGCCGATTCCGGCCGGTGACCTGCTGACCGTGGGGGTGACCGTGTTGCTGATGTCGGTGGGCGTGGGCGGTGTACCCGGCGGTGCCGTGGTCATGGCTGGTGTACTGCTGCACCAGATGGGCCTGCCGATTGAAGCCATGGCCATTATCATGGCGGTGGACCGCATCAACGACATGTTCTGTACCGCGTCCAACGTGGTGGGCGATACCGCCGTCAACACCATAGTGGCGAAGATGGAAGGCAACCCACAAGCGCTGGAAGACGGTGCCGAACTGGCGCCAACCACCCAGAAGTCATAACAAAGTGAATTGAAAAAAAACCGCCGAAAGGCGGTTTTTTTGTTCAGGCTATCCTAGCCGGGTACCCGGCGGGTTGGATGCGGGATGGGAAAAACCTTGTCGTAGGCCAGGTTATAGAGGAAGGCATACACCAGATAAAAAGTGGCCATGGCAATGTCCATCATGAAGGCCTCCCACAGGCTAATACCCAGATACCAGGCGATCATCGGCATAAACAGCAGCAGCAAACCCCCTTCAAACAGCAGGGCGTGAGACACCCGAATCGGGACTGTCTTGCGCACATCACCGCGCAGTTTCAGCATGGCGTGATCAAACAGCAGGTTGTAAACATAATTCCACAGGGTGGCGATAATGGAGCCAACCACCGCCATGGTGCCCATCAGGTGGAGTTCGAAGCCGAAGATCCAGCTGGCCAGCGGGGCAAAGATAATCAGACCTATTATCTCGAATCCCAGGGTATGGCGAATACGATCTTTGGTGGTACGCATGAAAACTCCTTGCTGATGTTATCGTCTTAGAGACTGATTCTATCTGCTAATATCCTATATCAAAGTTGGAATGTATCGGATTAATAGATAGATGAGTTTTTCATTGGAGCAGTTGCAGGCTTTTGTGGCGACCGTGGATACCGGCTCTTTCTCTGCCGCCGCCCGGCGACTGGGCAAGGCCCAGTCGGTGATCAGTACCGCGGTGTCCAATCTGGAAATCGATCTGGGCAACAGCCTGTTTTTGCGCAGTGGCCGCTATCCCCGCCTGACGCCGGCCGGGGAGCGGCTACTGGCGGAAGCGCGGGTGATACTCGAGCGCTGCGAGCATTTTCGCGGGGTCGCCAAAAGCCTGGGTGAAGGAGTGGAAAGCCGGCTGGTGCTGGCGGTTGATGAACTTTACCCGCTGGATCTACTGGGTGGCCTGATGGATGAATTTGCCCGCCGTTTTCCCAGCGTCGAGCTGGAGCTGCTGTTTCCGCTGATGGAGGATGTCAGCCGCATGGTGCTGGAAGAGCGGGTCGATCTGGGCATTATGTGGCGTCAGGAAATTCTGCCTTCGGCCCTGAACTTTCATGCGCTTGGCTGGGTGCCGCTGAAAATTGTCTGTGCGCCGGAGCATCAACTGGCCCGCCAGCGGGTAGGGTGGGAAGAGCTCAAGCGTTACCGGCAACTGATGGTGGCAACCCGCAACGACAGTGAAGAAAAAGTCCGGCTAAGGCTGGCCGCCGATGTCTGGTGGGTAGAAAGCCACTGGGTCATCGTCGAGCTGGTACAGCGTAATCTGGGCTGGGCCTTTGTGCCCGGCCACGTGGTGGCCGGCGCTCTGGCTAATGGTTATCTGGTTTCGCCGGCGCTGGAGTTTGACGATCAGGACTGGCCGGTGGCTCTGGAACTGATCTGGCACAAGCAGCGGCCTCTGGGCAAGGCCGCTGCCTGGTTGAAAGAGGCGGCAATTGCCGCGGCTCAATCGACCAGTTTGTAGGGCAGGGGCTGCAGGCTCAGCCGGCTGTCGTCCTGGCCCTTGATGCGGAATACCGCGTCGGACTCCAGATCTTTGTTAAGCACGGCGGTCAACAGACACTCTTCACCTTGTTGCCAGACGCTCAGCACGGTACCGGCCCGACGCCAGTTGTCGCCCAGTTGCAGCTCCAGATCCTGATTGACGGCGATGCCGTCCGAGGCGGTGCCGGTCAGCACGAACATCGCCTTCTTGTTGGCGCCCCGATATTTGGCACGGGCCACGGTTTCCTGACCCATGTAGCAGCCCTTGGTGAAGCTGATGCCACCGATGGCCTGCAGGTTGAGCATCTGCGGAATATATTCTCCCTGATGCTCGGCGCTCATGTCCGGCAGGCCGGCATGAATCATCAGCCCCTGCCATTCCTGCTCGCTGCCGCGGGGCAGTTCGGACAGTTCGGGCAGCTCGGCGCCTTGCGGCAACAGCAGCAAGGCATGTTCGGCCGCCACGGGAATCACGATTCCGCCCTGCAACAGATTGCCGTCGCCAAGCTGATGGTTGAGCCAGTGAGACAGGCCTTCGCCGGCCAGGCCGAACACCTGCCATTGCGAGCTGACGTCTTCGACCTCGGTATCGGCGAACACGGCGAATTTTTTCAGTTCCGGCAACTGACGTGCCACCAGTGACCGGTTGAGCACCAGCAGCAGTTGCTCGCCCAGGTTGGCCAGCCAGAACGAGGCCCACAGTTTGCCCTTGCTGTCGCAATGGCCGCCGGCGGTGGCATCACCGGGATTAAGCTGGTTTACATCACAGGTAACCTGACCCTGCAGGTATTTGGTTCTGTCTGCGCCGGTCAGGCCGATCACGGCCCTGTCGGTCAGGGGGTAAAGCAT
Source organism: uncultured Oceanisphaera sp. (assembly GCF_947495715.1). GTDB lineage: Bacteria > Pseudomonadota > Gammaproteobacteria > Enterobacterales > Aeromonadaceae > Oceanimonas > Oceanimonas sediminis. The sequence continues at coordinate 69,513 of NZ_CANLZU010000014.1, read as the reverse complement.
GGGAGAAGAAGCAAGAGTCAACACGGGACGCTCCCTTGATTGGCTATCGGTAAATTAAGTGTGACCTTCATGGTAAAGATGGCCAACACATTTGTCAGTACTCATTCGACCTTATACCATGAGCTTTGTTTTATTTTCTGGAAGCCACCATGGTCAAACTTTCTGATAAACCGCGTCTTGTCTGGGCCTGCCGCCGTGGCATGCTGGAGCTGGACGTGATTCTTGCGCCCTTTGTCGAACACGAATACGACGGGCTGAGCGAAGCGCACAAGGCGGCATTCCGTCGTTTGCTGGAATGCGATGATCCGGACCTGTTCGCCTGGTTTATGGGTCATCAGCGCACCGACGATGCACAACTGCAGGCCATGGTGGAATATATTCTTGAGCGTAACCAGGTTCGCAATCAGCGCTGAGCCGTCCCGTTTGCATCGCTGTTATCTGCTGGCGGCGGCCACCGCCTTGTGGTTACCCGCCAGCCTGTTGCTGAGTGCCGATCGGCTGCCCTGGTTTGCCCCCGGTTGGCTGCTGGTGTCGATATTGCTGTGGATTCGCGGTGGCGATTACCGGCTGGAGGGGGAATACAACAGCGGCGTGCTCAGCCTGAACGGGCGCAGCGGCGTCTTGTCGCCACATAGCCGGGCCGGGCCCGGCTTTTTGTTGCTGGTGCTGAAAGACGATCCCTGGCCGCCGCTGTGGCTGTTTCAGGATGCGGTGCCGGAGCAGGTGTTCCGGCGGCTGTCGCAGAAAGTGCTGCTGGCCAGTTAATACGTCATCGTTAGCACTTACCGTTGCGGACAAAGGGCCCGCTCCGCCGACACGCCATGAATACCTCCGTGTAGGCTCTCTGTTTCATCCCTGAAACAGAAGGTCGGCGGAGCAGATCCCTTTGTCCTCCTCCGGGCTGCGGAGTCGCCTGATGGCACTTCCAACAGACAGCTCCGGGTCATGGAAGAGGCGACAGGGATTGCCTCAGCCGACCGTCACATGACAGGGATGTCATGTGCTGAGCGTTACATGGACGTACTTGAAGCGTGTCGGCGGAGGCAACCTTGTTTCCTCTTCATGCGACAAGCCGATTTGTGACTTGGATACCGGCTTACGACTTACGGCTCTTTTCCGCTATATAGTTGGCCGGTACCATGATGGTTGGCTTGGGGTCTGCCAGTTGCTCCGGATAATCCAGGGTGTAGTGCAGGCCGCGGGATTCCTTGCGCTCCATCGCCGAACGCACGATCAGCTCCGCCACCTGTACCAGGTTACGCAGCTCCAGCAGGTTGTTGCTGACCCGGAAATTGGCGTAATACTCCTGAATTTCCTGTTGCAACAGATCGATGCGGCGCTTGGCTCGCTCCAGTCGCTTGTCGGAGCGGACGATACCGACGTAATCCCACATAAACAGCCGCAGCTCGTGCCAGTTGTGGTGGATCACCACCTCTTCGTCCGAGTCGGCCACCTTGCTTTCGTCCCACAGCGGCAATATCGGCGGCTCCGGCGTGGTTGCCAGCTTGGCCAGCATGTCTTCACCGGCGGCGCGGGCAAAGACGATACATTCCAGCAGCGAGTTGGAGGCCATGCGATTGGCGCCATGCAGGCCGGTGTAGGACACCTCGCCGATGGCATAGAGGCCCTCGATATCGGTATGACCCTTGCGATCCACCATGACGCCACCGCAGGTATAGTGGGCGGCTGGCACCACCGGCATCGGTTGTTGGGTAATGTCGATGCCCACCTTGAGGCAGCGCTCATAAATGGTGGGGAAGTGCTTGAGAATGAAGTCGGCCGGCTGGTGGCTGATGTCCAGATACATGCATTCGGCACCGAGACGCTTCATTTCATGGTCGATGGCCCGCGCCACTATGTCGCGTGGGGCCAGCTCGCCTCGCTGGTCATAATCGGGCATGAAACGGCTGCCGTCGGGACGCTTGAGCAGGGCCCCTTCACCGCGCAGCGCTTCGCTCAGCAGAAAGTTGTTGTCTGCCGGATGAAACAGGCTGGTGGGATGGAACTGGTTGAATTCCATGTTGGCGACCCGACAGCCGGCGCGCCAGGCCATGGCGATACCGTCACCGGAGCTGACGTCCGGATTGGAGGTGTACTGATACACCTTGGAGGCACCGCCGGTGGCCATGGCGATAAAGCGGGCCCGTACCGTTTCTACCCGCTCTTTGTTGCGGTTCCAGACGTAGGCACCGAGCACCCGGTTGCCGGGCAGGCCCAGCTTGGCACTGGTGATTAAATCCAGCGCGTTGACCCGTTCCAGAATATGAATGTTGGGATGTCGCTGCACCTGTTCGTTCAGGGTAAGCTGTACCGCTCTGCCGGTGGCATCGGCGGCATGAAAAATGCGTCTGTGGCTGTGGCCACCTTCCCGGGTGAGGTGATAGGAAGCCTCTCCCTGGGCCGACTCTTCGGTATCGAAGGGCACGCCCTGGCCAATCAGCCATTGAATGGCGCCGGGGGCGTTGCTGGCGGTAAACTCCACCACCGCTTCGTCACAGAGTCCGGCGCCGGCAATCAGGGTGTCGGCAACATGGGATTCAATGCTATCCGTTTCATCGAACACAGCGGCAATGCCGCCCTGGGCATAGAGGGTCGAGCCTTCGGCAAGCGGCCCCTTGCTGAGCACATGAACCCTGGCATGATCGGCCAGTTTCAGCGCCAGCGACAGTCCGGCGGCACCGCTGCCAATGATGAGTACGTCGCAGAGGTATTCAACGGGATCCTTCATAAAGTATCATTGGCCCAGTATGGATAATCTTTCTATGTTATCCCAAGCCGCCGACAGGTGCAGCTGGAATCACCTTTCTCAAATGAGTTCAGAACTTTTGTCCGCATCCGCAGTCTATCAAGGTGCGCTTATTACGGGCCGGTGTGGCAACGCATCGGATTATTCGGAGGTTACGCGGCTCGCATGAGCGATAATTTAACGGACCAGCAACTGGTTGAACGGGTGCAGCGTGGCGATAAAAACGCATACAACCTGCTGGTAAAAAAATATCAGTACAAAGTGGCGAACCTGGTGTCTCGATTTGTGTCTAATCCAGGAGACGTACCGGATGTGACGCAAGAGGCGTTTATCAAGGCGTATCGTGCCTTGCCCGGGTTTCGTGGCGAGAGTGCGTTTTTTACCTGGCTGTACCGGATTGCGGTGAACACCGCCAAGAACTACCTGGTCGCCCAGCGGCGGCGACCTCCGGGCAGCGATGTCGGTATCGAGGATGCAGAGTTTTACGACGGCGGCGAAGGGTTGAAAGATCAGGCGTCACCGGAACATCTCATGTTGTCGGAAGAGATCAGGCGGGCGGTATTCGAGACCATTGAGGTCCTTCCGGAAGATCTTAAAACGGCGATTACCTTACGCGAGCTGGAAGGGATGAGCTATGAAGATATTGCCAAGGTGATGGACTGTCCGGTAGGGACCGTTCGTTCCCGGATTTTCCGGGCACGCGAGGCGATCGACAAGCGGGTCCAGCCGTTACTTCAGGGTTGAACGGAGAATAACTGTTATGGCTAACGTTATGGCAAACAAGGAACAGATTTCGGCACTGGTAGACGGAGAAATTCAGGACAGGGTTTTGCTGGAACAGCTGGGAGATGATCTCGAGCTGGCGGATACCTTTGGCCGTTATCATCTGTACGGCGATGCCTTGCGTCGCGAGCTGCCGAGTCATCTGCAGCTGGACATGAGCGACAGAATAGCGGCGGCGCTGGCCGACGAACCGGCGATGATCGCGGCTCCGGCGGCGTCTTCTACCGATACCGCACAGGCAGAGCAGGCCGGTGTGGTGCGGCCGCTGTTTGGTCGTGTTACTCCCATGCTGCGTTATGTTGGCCAGTTTGCGGTGGCGGCGTCGGTATCGGCGGCGTTGATCTTCGGGGTTCAGCAATACGGTCAGAACGAGCTGCCGTCGCCGGTGCTGAATACGGTGCCCATGAACGGTGGTGCGGCTCCGGTCAGCCTGAATTATCAGATAACGCCACGCCAGGGGTCGCAGGAACAGGCCCTGCTAGAACAACAGCGTCATATTCATGAGCTGTTGATGGATCACGAATTGCAGCAACGTCTGCGTCAGAACTGAAGGTAATCGGCTTTGAGAATAAAGGGCCTTGGTGCCGTTATCCTGGTAATTGCATGGGCATGGGCATGGTCTGGTGTGGCCGCCGCCGAGAATGTATCGGCAGAGGCTCTTTTGCAGCGTATGCAACAGGCCTATCAGCAGTTGAACTTCGAGTTGACGCTGGTTGATTCCAGTCAGGGGCAGCTCGAACCCAAACGTCTGACCCGGGGTCATATCGAAGGTCAGGTATTTACCCATCTTACTCACCTCAATGGCCGGCCGCGTGAATTCGTGCAGCGCGACGATGAAACCAGTTTCTTCGACGCCAGCCACGATGGTTATACCCTCAAGGACGCCACCCTGCCGGGGCTGTTTCATCGTTTGCAGCTGATGCCACTGGCACCGGTGACAAGCCACTATGATGCGGTTGTCGCCGGGCGCAGTCGAGTGCTGGGGCGGGTGGCGCAGGTGATTCGGCTGGTGCCGAAGGCCGAAGGCTATTACGGCTATGTGCTGTGGCTGGATCAGGAAACCGGTTTGTTGCTCAAGCTGGATACCCTGGATCGGGACGCCGGTGTGGTGGAACAAAGCATGGGGGTGGCGCTGCGGATCAGCGATCAGCCCAGCCCTCTGATCCGGGAGCTGAAAACCGCCGCCTTGCCGCCGGCGATGTCGGTGGCGGATGTGTACCCGACCCCGCAACAATCCCAGCCCTGGCAAACCGGCTGGCTGCCCGCCGGCTTCGAGTTACGCTCGGAGGATAAACACAAGCTGCCGGTCACCGAGCGGCTGGTGAATTACCTGATGCTGTCGAACGGTCTGGTAGACGTATCCGTGTATGTGGCCCAGGCCGGCGCCAATACCGAGCCCCAGCAGCAGCTGGTACGCCAGGGCGCCACCCATCTGGTCAGCCTCATCAGTCCGGCGCGGGTCGAAATTACCGTGGTGGGGGCGATTCCCGCCGATACCGCCCGTCGCATCGCCGAGTCCATTGAGCCCAGGATCACACCATGATTGAAGAGATTGCCACCGTGCTGGCGGTACATGCAGACGGCGTTGAAGTGGTCTGTTTCAGCAAATCGGCCTGCGGCCAGTGCAAGCAAAACAGCAACTGCGGTACCGGCCTGGTCTCCAAGGCCCTGCCCGGGCGCGATCACCGCTTCGTGATTGCGACCGAGTTGCCGCTGGTGGTGGATCAGCAGGTGCGTATCGGCATTCCCGAACAAAGCCTGATCACCAGCGCCCTGCTGGTATATCTGCTGCCGCTGCTGTTGTTGCTGGGCGGAGCCCTGGTGGCCAGCGCCGGACTGGGGCTGGGTGACGGCGGTACCCTGGCGGGGGCCGCTGTCGGCGGTATCGTCGGTTTTGTACTGGCGTCCCGCTGGGCCAAAGGCTCCGGCAAGATACTGGCAGAGCCGGCCATTATCGGGCCGGTGATCCCGGTTGCCAATATCGACTAAGGATTGGCCACGGTAGTGCTAATCCAGTAGAATCCCGCCTTTGACTCTCGCTTTCAGACAACGGACTCCTTATCGCATCATGAAGCATATTCGTAACTTTTCCGTCATCGCTCATATAGACCACGGCAAGTCCACCCTGTCCGATCGTTTGATCCAGGTGTGCGGCGGCTTGACCGATCGAGAAATGCAGCAGCAGGTTCTCGACTCCATGGATCTGGAGCGGGAGCGCGGCATTACCATCAAAGCCCAGAGTGTGACCCTGAACTACCAGGCCAACGACGGCGAACAGTACCAGCTGAACTTTATCGATACCCCGGGGCACGTCGACTTCTCGTATGAAGTTTCCCGCTCTCTTGCCGCCTGTGAGGGCGCGTTGCTGGTAGTGGATGCGGGTCAGGGCGTTGAGGCACAGACTCTGGCCAACTGTTACACCGCTCTGGACATGGATCTGGAAGTGGTACCGGTACTGAACAAGATCGACCTGCCCCAGGCCGAGCCGGAGCGGGTGGCCGAAGAAATTGAAAACATCGTCGGCATCGATGCCCTCGATGCGGTGCGCTGCTCGGCCAAGACCGGCCTGGGTGTGGATGAAGTACTGGAAACCATAGTACGCCAGATTCCGCCCCCGGTAGGCAACCCGGAAGGACCGCTGCAGGCGCTGATCATCGACTCCTGGTTCGACCCCTACCTGGGGGTGGTGTCGCTGGTGCGGATCAAGCACGGCAACCTGAAGAAAAACGACAAGATCAAGGTGATGAGCACCGGCCAGGTGTGGGGCGTGGATCGCATCGGTATCTTTACACCCAAGCAGAAAGACACCGCCGGCCTGAACTGCGGTGAAGTGGGCTGGGTGGTCTGTGGCATCAAGGAAATTCACGGTGCGCCGGTGGGGGATACCCTGACTCATGCCAAGCACGGTGCCGAAAAAGCGCTGCCCGGCTTCAAGAAGGTCAAGCCGCAGGTATACGCCGGACTGTTCCCGATTTCCAGCGATGACTACGAAGCCTTCCGTGATGCGCTGGACAAGCTGTCACTGAACGACGCTTCTCTGTTCTATGAGCCGGAAACTTCCAACGCGCTGGGCTTTGGCTTTCGTTGTGGCTTCCTCGGCATGCTGCACATGGAAATCATTCAGGAGCGTCTGGAGCGGGAATACGATCTGGATCTGATCACCACGGCGCCGACCGTGGTCTACGAGATCGTGCTGACCAACGGTGAAACCATTCACATCGACAGCCCGTCCAACCTGCCGGCCGTCAACAACATCGAAGAGCTGCGCGAGCCCATCGCCGAATGTAATATTCTGGTGCCGCAGGAGTACCTGGGCAACGTCATCACCCTCTGTATCGAGAAACGGGGCGTGCAGACCAACATGGTCTATCACGGCAACCAGGTGGCGCTGAGCTACGACATTCCAATGGCGGAAGTGGTGCTCGACTTCTTCGACCGTCTCAAGTCCTGCAGCCGGGGTTATGCCTCGCTGGATTACGGCTTCAAGCGGTTTGACGCCGCCGACATGGTGCGACTGGATATTCTGATCAACGGTGATCGGGTCGATGCGCTGGCCATTATCACCCACAAGGACAACGCCTTGTACCGAGGCCGTCAACTGGTGGAGAAAATGCGCGAGCTGATCCCGCGGCAGATGTTCGATATCGCCATTCAGGCGTCTATCGGCAACCAGATTATCTCTCGCAGCACGGTCAAGGCTTTGCGCAAGGACGTCACCGCCAAGTGTTACGGCGGCGATGTCAGCCGCAAGAAAAAGCTGCTGGCCAAACAGAAAGAAGGCAAGAAGCGCATGAAGTCCCTGGGGCGGGTCGATATTCCCCAGGATGCCTTCCTGGCGATCCTCCATGTTGGTAAGGACAAGTAACCATGGCGAGTAACTTTGCCCTGATACTGGTGCTGGTGACCCTGGTCACCGGTATTGTCTGGGCGTGTGACAAGTGGATATGGGCGCCGAAACGCGCCCGTAAAATTGCCGAGGCCCAGCTGGCTCATGGCAATAAAGTGGATGCGGCGGTACTGAGTCGGGCGGCAAAGGTGCCCGGCTGGATAGAACAGGCCCGCTCCATTTTTCCGGTGATTGCGACCGTACTGATATTGCGCTCTTTTATCTATGAGCCGTTCCAGATCCCGTCCGGCTCCATGATGCCGACGCTGCTGGTGGGGGATTTCATCCTGGTGGAGAAGTTTGCCTACGGCCTGAAAGAGCCGGTCAGCAATACCACCCTGATCCCGACCGGCAAGCCCGAGCGGGGCGATGTGGTGGTGTTCAAGTACCCGGAAGATACCCGTATCGATTACATCAAGCGGGTGATCGGCCTGCCCGGCGATCGCATCGTTTATCAGGACAAGCAGCTGTTTATCCAGCCGGCCTGTGACGGTGACAACTGCCCCGACTTTACGCCGGTGGACCTTGAATATGAAAAAAGTGGAGAGTTTACCCAGATGGGCATTCCGCTCGAGCATTTCGCCGAGCGTCTGACCGGCGAGTCCCACGACATACTGCGCAACCCGTTGTTACCCGACCGGGTATCCATGTATTACCGCCAGCCGGGCACGGCACGGAATGAATGGGTCGTACCCGAAGGTCAATATTTCACCATGGGCGACAACCGGGACAACAGTACCGACAGCCGGTTCTGGGGCTTTGTGCCCGAAGAGAACCTGGTGGGCAAGGCGGTGGCTATCTGGATTAGCTTTGAGTTTGAACGTAACGCCGACAGCTGGTTGCCCTCCTGGGTGCCGAGCGATGTGCGTTTCAGCCGTATAGGCGCAATTCGTTAATGAAAAAACTGAATATTCTGCAAAAAAAACTGGGCCATACCTTCAACGATGAAGCCATGTTGGTACGGGCGCTCACTCACAGAAGCGCCGGCGCTCGCCATAACGAGCGACTGGAATTTCTGGGTGATTCCCTGCTGAGCATGGTGATTGCCGATGCCCTGTTTCATCGTTTCCCCAAGGTGAACGAAGGCGACATGTCACGCATGCGTGCCACCCTGGTGCGAGAAAAAACCCTGGCCGAGCTGGCGCGTGAATTCGAGCTGGGCGATTATTTGATCCTGGGTCCGGGCGAGCTGAAAAGCGGCGGCTTTCGGCGAGAATCCATTCTGGCCGATGCGGTGGAAGCCCTGATTGGCGCCGTGTATCTGGATACGGACATCGAGCAGATGCGCACCATGCTGCTGTCCTGGTATGAAGAGCGACTCAACGACATTCAGCCGGGTATCGATCAGAAAGATCCCAAGACCCGGTTGCAGGAGTTGTTGCAGGGCAAGCGCAAGTCGTTGCCGACCTACACCGTAGTGGACGTGATTGGCGAAGCCCACAATCAGAAATTTACCGTACATTGTCAGATTGATGGTGTACCCGAGCCGGTGGTGGGTATTGGTACCAGCCGTCGCAAGGCCGAGCAATCTGCCGCCGAACATGCCCTGGAAGTGCTGCTATGACAGATCAAGAACAAACCTATTGTGGCTTTATCGCCATTGTCGGCCGACCCAATGTGGGCAAATCGACCCTGATCAACCATCTGCTGGGGCAGAAGGTCAGCATTACCTCGCGCAAGCCGCAGACCACGCGCCACCGCATCATGGGTATCGATACAGAAGGGGCCTATCAGACCATTTATGTGGACACCCCGGGCCTGCACATCGAGGAAAAGCGCGTCATCAACCGGCTGATGAACCGGGCAGCAAGCAGCTCGCTGGGCGACGTGGAGATGGTGGTGTTCATGGTGGAAGGCACCAAATGGACCGCCGACGACGACATGGTGGTGAACAAGCTGCGCCGCATGGACTGCCCGGTGGTACTGGCGATCAACAAGATCGACAACGTCGAGAGCAAGGAAGAATTGCTGCCCCACATGCAGTGGCTGGCTACCAAGTTGAACTTCGCCGATATAGTGCCGATTTCTGCGGAAAAGGGCACCAATGTCGACACCATCGCCAAGCTGGCCCGTGCCCGATTGAAGCCGTCATTGCATTACTTTCCGGAAGATTACATCACCGACCGCTCTTCACGCTTCATGGCGGCGGAGATTATCCGCGAGAAGCTGATGCGCTTCATGGGTGACGAGCTGCCCTACTCGGTGACGGTAGAAATTGAAGACTACAAGGTTAACGAGCAGGGCATAGTGCACATCAACGGCCTGATCCTGGTCGAGCGCAGCGGCCAGAAGCGCATGGTCATCGGCAACAAGGGCGAGAAGCTCAAGGTGATCGGTACCGAAGCGCGACTGGATCTGGAGCGCTTGCTGGAGCAGAAGGTGTTTCTGGAGTTGTGGGTCAAGGTCAAATCCGGCTGGGCCGATGACGAGCGGGCCTTGCGCAGTCTGGGGTATGGTGACGACTGATCATGGCGCACGCCGCCTTCGTCATTCATAGCCGGCCCTACCGGGAAACCAGTCAGCTGGTGGAGGTATTCACCCGGGAACTTGGCCGCCAGAGTCTGGTGGCCAAGGGCAGCCGCCAGCCGCGTTCACCTCTCAAAGGGCTGTTACAGCCCTTTGTGCCGTTAAGGCTCACCTTTGCCGGCAAGGGCGAGCTGAAGAACCTGCACCATGCGGAAGCCACGGCCCCGGCCATCCGGTTGACGGGAACGGCCCTGTACAGCGGCCTCTACCTCAACGAGCTGATTTACTACCTGCTGGAAGCGCATACCCCCTTCGACGAAGTGTTTGACGCCTATCACAATACCCTGAAAAAACTGGCCAATGGCGAAGGTATTGAACCCTGCCTGCGTCATTTCGAGTTTTATATGTTAAACATACTGGGTTATGGCGTCGATTTTACCCTGGACGCCCTGAGCGGCGAGGCCATTCGGCCCGAGGGCTGGTATCGATATCAGCCGGAGTCCGGTTTCATTGCCCTGGAAAGGGATGAGGCGGGGGCCTATTCGGGCCGTCATCTTCATGCCCTGGCCGAGCTCGATTTAACCCGTCCCGAGGTGCTGGTCTCTGCCAAGCGTTTCAGCCGACAGGCGCTGGGGCCTTATCTCGGCGGCCGGGCCTTGCGTAGTCGCGCCCTGTTTATCAAAGGAAAGAGAGGAAGTCGCAGTGAGTGAATTGTATTTAGGCGTTAATATCGATCACATTGCCACCTTGCGTAATGCCCGGGGCACCAGCTATCCGGATCCGGTGCAGGCGGCGGCCCTGGCCGAGCAGGCGGGCGCCGACGGTATTACCGTGCATCTGCGTGAAGACCGGCGTCATATCATCGATCGGGACGTGGAGATTCTGAGCCAGACCATCCAAACCCGAATGAATCTGGAAATGGCGGTCACCGATGAAATGGTGGATATTGCCTGTCGCATCAAGCCGGCCTTTGTGTGTCTGGTGCCGGAAAAGCGGGAAGAAGTGACCACCGAAGGCGGCCTGGATGTGGCCGGCCAGCTCGACAAGGTGGGAGCCGCCGTGGCCCGCCTGACCGAAGCCGGTATCAAGGTGTCGCTGTTTATCGACGCCGATCGGGCGCAGATCGATGCGGTGGTCGCCACCGGTGCCCCCTATATCGAGATCCATACCGGTCATTACGCCGATGCGCCCAATGAAGCCGAACGATTGGCCGAGCTGAAACGTATCTCGGCGTCCGCCTCCTATGCCCACGATAAGGGCCTCAAGGTCAACGGCGGCCATGGTCTGCATTACCATAACGTCAAGCCGATTGCCGCCATTCCCGAGATGCTGGAGCTGAACATCGGCCATGCCATCATCGCCCGTGCCGCTTTCGACGGCCTGGAAAAGGCCATTCGCGACATGAAGCGGTTGATGCGCGAAGCCCGCCAGGGCGTTTGAGCCGTAAGCTATAAGCTTTTAGACAAAGCCCCGAGCCATGACGCGCTCGGGGTTTTTTGTAGGGTCGAATTTATTCGACCTCTTGTAGGTCGTGCCACCATTTTTGGTCGAATAAATTCGACCCTACGATTGATGATGATTTAGCCGTCATCCTGACGAACGTCAGGATCTGGATTGGGTGCTACCTGCAGCAAGATACCGGAACAAGTCCGGTATGACGAACAAACTCAGGTCTTGTCCTGGTTGTTTTTCTTATGGCTTATAGCTGATAGCTTACCGCTTATTGTTACAAATATCCCTTCGCCTCTTCCCGTACCTGTCCCATTCGTTCTTCCAGCTCCAGCAGCTCGGGCTCCAGCTCGTCGACCCCCTGTTTGGCCAGCAGCGCTTTTTCCAGCTGGGCCACCAGCGCCTGCAACTGTGGCACGCCGCAATAGGCGGTGCCGCCATGCAGCTTGTGCAATGCCGGGTAGAGGCGTTGCTCGTCCAGTTCACCGGACAGGGCGGCCCCCAGCAAGGGGGCAAATTCGTCGAAGCTCTGTAACAGCAGCGCAAGCATCTCTTTGGCCAGCGGCTCCTTGCCTGCGGCCTGCTTCACCGCCAGCGACCAGTCTATCTGCCCCGGCGGTGTGGGACGGTGAGCGAAGCGTTCTATGATGCGGGCCAGTATGCTCTCGTCTATCGGCTTGGCCAGGTAATCGTCCATGCCCTGATGCATCAGCCGATCGCGCTCACCGGCAATGGCGTGGGCGGTCACCGCGACGATGGGGGTGCTGGCGTTGGGACCGTCCTGGGAGCGAATTTCGCGGGTGGCCTGAATGCCGTCCATCAGCGGCATCTGAATATCCATGAAGATAATGTCGTAGCGATTGATGGTGGCCAGGTTGAGCGCTTCCTGGCCGTTGGAGCAGGTTTCCACCTGACTGACCTGTTCGCTCAGCATGGCACTGATCAGCTTCAGGTTAGCCGGGTTGTCGTCCACCGCCAGCACCCGCAGCGGCTGTTTCTGGGAAGGCGGCGCCAGGGTGATCTGCAGCATGGCCTCGGGCTCGGCCACTTCCTGCCCCATCAGTGCCTGAGCCAGTTTCTGGTAGTGTACCGGTTTGCTCAGGCAGGATTCGGCCCCCGCGGCCTGCAGGGCATCGGCCAGAGTCGGATCGGTGGAGCTGAGCAGTACCACCACCTTGTTGTCATAAGCCAGCTGCCGCTGAATCGCCTGTTCCATCTGGCTGGGCAGGGTGTTGGGGCCAAAGCCGAGCAGGGCGCAATCGATGACCACGCCCGGATAGGGTTCGTGCAACACCTGTATGCCCCATTCCCGCAGCAGGGCGGTGGTGGCACGGCGGCTGAAGTTGTCTTCCTCCAGATACAGCACCGTCTTGTCACACAGCTCGGCCAGCGGCAGGGATTCGGCCAACGGCAACGAGGCCCGATTCAGCTCCAGGGTGAAGCTGAACACCGAGCCCGAGCCCAGCTCGGAATAGAGCTCGATATCGCCGGACATCTGGTGCACCAGCTTCTGGGTGATCACCAGCCCCAGCCCGGTACCGCCGTAGCGGCGGGAAATGCTGGAGTCGGCCTGGTTGAAGGCCTGAAACAGCTGGCGGCGCTGGCTGTCGGAAATACCGATGCCGGTGTCCTGCACATGAATGCGCAGGGAGACCCGATCCGGCTGACTGGCGGGGCGGGCATCGACCCGCACATCCACGTTGCCCTGCTCGGTAAACTTGACCGCGTTGCCCACCAGATTGGTCAGCACCTGTTGCAGTCGCAAGGGGTCGCCGATCACGGCGTCGTGCACGGCGGCATCGACCCGCATCGACAGCTCCAACCCCTTGTCGTGGGCGCTGGGGGCCAGCAGTGTCATCACTTCCTGCAGGGTATCGCGCAGCGAGAACGGCAATTGTTCCATCTTCAGCTTGCCGGCTTCGAGCTTGGAGAAGTCGAGAATATCGTTGATGATGCCAAGCAGGTTCTGCGCCGACTTTTCGATGGTCTTGAGGTAGTCGAGCTGATTGGAGGTCAGGCGGGTTTTTTGCAGCTGGCGGGCAAAGCCGATAACGCCGTTGAGCGGCGTGCGCAGCTCGTGCGACATGTTGGCCAGAAACTCGGTTTTGACCCGGGCCGCTTCCTGCGCCCGCTTCTTGGCCATGTCCAGCTCGATATTCTGGATTTCAATCTGCTCCAGGGTCTCGCGCAGATCCGAGGTGGCCTGATCGATGTTCTGCTGCATCTCGTCGTGGTATTCGGACAACGACTTGGCCATGGCATTGATGCCGTTCTTGAGCATCTCCATCTCGCCGGTGAATTCACCGTTGACCCGGGTATCGAGCCGGCCTTCACGAATCTTGTAGATGGCGCTGACCATGTCGGTGATCGGCTGGGATACGCCTCTGATCAGGCGAATGCCGAACAGGGTGCTGAGGCTGACCCCGAGCAGCACGATCAGGCCGGCAAAGAAGCTGTCTTTATAATGCGCCAGCATGGCCGAGTCGTTGGTCAGTTGCATGGCGATGTAGCCGATGGGCACGGCGGAAACGTCTTCCCAGGACGCGTCGGCCTGAATATTGTCGGTGAGTACCGGGGTGCGCAGAATAATCTCTTCGTCGCTGCTGGCCACCTGGGTGGTACGAGGAATCGGTACCGCCTCCGGCAGCCGCATGATGTTGAAGTCGCGATGGTAGTTGGACGTGACCAGCAGCCGGCCCTGGGCATCGAACAGGGCGATGGATTTGACCAGCGGGCTGTTGTTGCGATGAATGGTACTGAGCAGGCGGTTGAGCGCTTCCCGGTTACGGCTGGTCAGCGCCAGTTCACTGGCCAGGGCCAGCGGCTCTATCACGTTGACGCCCTGGCGGATCAGCACTTCTTCCAGCTGCTGATAGCGACTCACGGAAAAATAACCGGCCAGCAGGATACCGATAATCAGGGTGGGTATTATGGTGTAAGCCAGTATCCGGGCTCGCAGGCCGTATTTGGTCATAGTGGGCTAATGTGGGACAATGCGCGCATCAAATCAACAGACGCTTATGATGACATAGCCGGTTCGAGGGCTCCACGTTTTATGGTTCAGTTCTTCAAGGAAAACAAGCCCAAAGCTCAGGCACAGCCGCCGCTGGAGGTGACCATTGTCGAGCTGAATGCTCATGGGGTGGGGCTGGCCCGGTATCAGGACAAGCCGCTGTTTGTGCCCGGCGCGCTCAAGGGCGAGCGGGTACGGGTGCGCTTGCTGGTGCAAAACAACAAATACCGGACCGCCGACCTGCTCAAGGTGCTGACGCCATCGCCCGAACGGAAAAAGCCGTTTTGTCCCTACAGTGCAGACTGTGGCGGCTGCTCGTTGCAGCATATGCCGGTTGCGAATCAGCGTGCTCTGAAGGCGCGTACCGTGGCGCAGCTGTTTGCCCGCCACGGCATCGATGAACTGCCCGAGCCACACTGGCTGAACGATGACGAGCATCAGGGATATCGGCGGGTGGCACGACTGGCGATTCGTCGTCGGGGCAAGGGCGTATCGCTCGGCTTTCGCCGTGGCCAGTCGCACGATCTGGTGGAAATCGAGCATTGTGGGGTGTTGCGCCCCGCGCTTTCCGAGCTGATTGCCCCCTTGCGCCAGTTGCTGAACCGGCTGAAGGCGGTGAAACAGCTCGGGCATATCGAGCTCTATGATGCGGCCGAAGGGGTGGCTCTTCTGCTGCGGCACACGGGATCCCTGTCGCCTCGGGATCTGGAACTATTACTCACCTTTGCCCAGACGCGACATCTTGCCCTGTTTTTGCAGGACGATAGCGCCCGACGACCTTTACATGTTCCTTTTTCACTTTACTATCAGATAGATAATATCAGGCTGGCCTTTACCCCCGGTGACTTTATCCAGATTAACGCCGGGCTTAACGAGCGAATGGTGCGCCTGGCGCAGCAGTGGCTGGCCGCCGAGCCGGGCCAGCCGGTTCTGGATCTGTTCTGCGGGGTCGGCAACTTCTCGCTCCCGCTGGCGGCGGCCGGGCATCCGGTGGCTGGAGTGGAAGGGGTGATGGAGATGGTCGAGCAGGCCCGGGGCAATGCGGAAGATAACGCTCTGCCGCTGGCGCAGTTTTATCGTGCCGATCTGGCCGCCGACTTTACTCGGGAATCCTGGGCGCGACAGGGCTTTGAGCGGGTATTGCTGGACCCGGGCCGGGCTGGCGCCGAGCAGGTCATGCCTTACCTGCAGCAGTTATCGCCCGAGCGGTTGCTGTATGTGTCCTGTAATCCGGCGACCCTTGCCAGAGACAGCGAGGCACTGCTGGCGGCGGGTTACCGGCTCAGCCGCCTCTGCCTGATTGATATGTTCCCCCATACGGTGCATTGCGAAGCGATGGCCTTGTTCGAATTAAATTAAGGGATACTTATGGTTGCCGTGCGCGATACTCACCTTCAAACAAGCTTCAGCCTGACCGAGTGGGCATCGGGCCTGCCGCTCGATGCTCATGAGCAGGAGCAACTGAAAGCGGTGTACGAGTATTGCCTGGGGTTGAAGGTGCCGCCCGAGGCGCAACACCGGCTGCAGGCTGAAGGGGTGGAGATGGTCGGGATCCTGCTTACCCTGAGCATGGATCTGGATACCCTGACGGCGGCGCTGCTGTATCCGTTTCTCGAGTTCGGTCACCTGGATGCGGAGCGGGTACGGGAGGATTTTGGTGACACCATAGCGCGCCTGCTGCGAGGGGTGGCGGATATGGAAGCCATTCGCTCGCTGCAGCATGTGCACGGCGACAAGAGCTCGGAAGTGCAGGTCGATCGGGTGCGCCGCATGCTGCTGGCGATGGTGGAAGACGTGCGGGCCGTGGTGATCAAGCTGGCCGAGCGCATCACCTGCCTGCGCGAGGTCAAGAACGCCGACGAAGAAACCCGGGTGCTGGTGGCCAAGGAGATCGCCAACATCTATGCCCCGCTCGCCAATCGACTGGGCATCGGCCAGCTCAAATGGGAGCTGGAGGATCTGTCGTTCCGCTATCTGCACCCGGATACCTACAAGCGCATCGCGCAGCTGCTGGACGAAAAGCGGCGGGCGCGGGAGCTCTATATCGACGATTTCGTGTCCGGGCTCAGGACGGCGCTGCAGGAAGCCGGGGTCGAGGCCGAGGTGTATGGCCGCCCCAAACATATCTACAGCATCTGGCGCAAGATGCAGAAGAAGAATCTGGACTTCGACGAGTTGTTCGATGTGCGCGCGGTACGGGTGGTCACCCGGCACCTGCAGGACTGTTACGGCGCCCTGGGTGTGGTGCACACTCAATGGCGGCATATTCCGCGCGAGTTCGACGACTACGTCGCCAACCCCAAGCCCAACGGTTATCAGTCCATTCACACCGTGGTGATTGGCCCCGAGGGCAAGACGGTCGAAATACAGATCCGTACCGATCAGATGCATCAGGATGCGGAGCTGGGCGTGGCGGCCCACTGGAAATACAAGGAAGGCGCCGGCACCACCAAACAGAGCGGCTTTGAAGACAAGATTGCCTGGCTCAGAAAGCTGCTGGCCTGGCAGGAAGACATGGCCGAAAGTGGCTCCCTGGTCGACGAGTTGCGCAGCCAGGTGTTTGAAGACAGAGTCTATGTGTTTACCCCCAAGGGCGAAGTGGTCGACTTGCCGTTGGGCGCCACCCCGCTCGACTTTGCCTACTACGTGCACAGCCAGATCGGCCATCGCTGCATCGGCGCCAAGATCGACGGTCGCATAGTGCCGTTCACCTATCAGCTGCAAACCGGCGATCAGGTGGAGATCATCACCCAGAAACAGCCCAACCCCAACCGGGACTGGATGAACCCCCATCAGGGGTTTCTGCGGACCAGCCGGGCGCGCTCCAAGGTGGCGACCTGGTTCAAGAAGCAGGACAGGGACAAGAACATTCTCGCCGGTCGTGATGTGCTGGATAAAGAGCTGGACCGACTGGGACTGAGCTTTTCCCAGATCGACAAGGCGGTGCTGGAACGCTTCAACGTCAGCCATCTCGACGACCTGCTTGCCGGTATCGGTGGCGGCGATCTGCGCATCAATCAGCTGCTTAACTACCTGCAGGGACTGTACAAGAAGCCGACCAGCGAGGAGCAGGACGAAGCGGTGCTGCGTCAGCTGGAGCTGAAGGCGGCGAAAAAGGCCCCCAACGCCAAGGGACAGGGGCACATAGTGGTGCAGGGCGTGGGCAACCTGCTGACCAGCACCGCCCGTTGCTGCCAGCCGATACCGGGCGACGAGATCGTCGGCTTCATCACCCAGGGGCGGGGTATCTCGATTCATCGCTCCGACTGCGAGCAGTTGAAGGAACTGGTGGTGCAGCATCCGGAACGGGTGGTCGATGCGGTGTGGGGCGAAAACAACGCCGGCGGTTATCGGCTGACCCTGCGGGTGGTGGCCAACGACCGCTCCGGCCTGTTGCGTGATATCACCACCATTCTGGCCAACGAAAGAATCAATGTGATGGGCGTCAACAGCCGCTCCAATCACAAGCAGCAGACGGCGACCATCGACATGCAGCTGGAAATATACAATATCGATACCCTGAGCCGGACCCTGGCCAAGATAGGTCAGTTGCCGGACATACTGGAAGCCAAGCGGCTGTAACGGGAGCACGGATGGAGCACTATAACTACTCACTCGGCGACTTGCTGGCCATCATGGCGGCCCTGCGGGATCCGGAAAACGGCTGCCCCTGGGATCTGAAACAGGACTTTGCCAGCATAGTGCCGCACACCCTGGAAGAAGCCTATGAGGTGGCCGACACCATAGAGCGGGGCGCCCTGAACGAGCTGCCGGGCGAGCTGGGTGATCTGTTGTTTCAGGTGGTGTTTTATTCCCGGCTGGGGGAAGAGCAGTCGCTGTTCAACTTCGGCGATGTGGTGCAGTCCATCAGCCACAAGCTGGTGCGCCGTCACCCGCATGTGTTCGGCAACGCCGAACTCGACGGCGAAGAGCAGGTCAAGGCCAACTGGGAGCAAACCAAGGCCGTCGAGCGGCGCAGCAAGGACGCGACCGCGACCAGCGCACTCGATGATATTCCCCGCAACCTGCCGGCGTTGAGCCGGGCCAACAAGATTCAGAAACGCTGCTCGGCAGTGGGCTTCGACTGGCGCGAGTTGCCGCCGGTGGTGGACAAGATCCATGAAGAGCTGGACGAAGTGATGGCCGAGCTTGACCAGCCCGAGCAGGACCCGGATCGGGTGGCCGATGAACTGGGCGATCTGTTGTTCGCCTGTGTCAACCTGGTGCGCCATCTCAGGCAGGACCCGGAGGCGGTACTGCGCCGGGCCAACGACAAGTTCGAACGGCGTTATCGCGGCGTAGAGCAGGCATTGCAGGCCGATGGCAAAGACAGCCGGGATTGCAGTCTGGACGAGCTGGACGCTTACTGGCGACAGATAAAGGCCGGCGAATAATACCAAACAGATTAAATAACTGATCTATTTGCTTGCTCTGCAAAGGTCGGACAAAGGGCCAGCTTCGCCGACACGCTTCAAGCACTTCCATGTGACGCTCAACACATGACATCCCTGTCATGTGATGGTCGGCGGAGCAGATCCCTTTATCCTCCCTGATGCCAGGGAGTTTCCTGTTGGCATCGTCTACAGGCAACTCGGTGCTCGAGAAGAGGCAACAGAGATCGACTACCACGACCGTGAAATGCCATGGACGGCATTTCCCGATCCCTCAGGGGGCAGCTTGCTGACTGCATCAAGTTTGGTGATGGACCAAACATCCAGTGAATGTTTGCAGCCATCGCCAAGCGCAGATGGCCTTAGCCCATGGCGTGTCGTGGGAGACGGCTGTGTTGCCTCTGATCTCGGGGTTAAAATGATCAGATGTTTATTCAAATTGGTATAAGGGTCTGTCAGCTCAATTTTTATATTGCCGTGCCGATAAACAGCACGGGAGGATCACCTATGAAGCGTCTGTTCGGGTTGTTACTGTTGTGCTGTAGCCTGCAGGTAGTGGCAGAAGAGGAAACCGCGACTCCGGAGCCGCCGGCCGCGCCGACGCCGTCGGATATCAGCGAGCTGCAGGCGGTGCCTTTGTATGAAGAATACGAGCTGATCGAGTGGATCAATGCCAATCGTCATCTGCAACAGGTGCGCGATCGGGATCAGTGTCAGCTGGTGCAGGATATCGAGGCCAGAGCCGAGGTGCTGCGTCTGCCGGCTTATCAGTTTTTATGGGGCGACATGCTGGCCTGGGGAGTATGCGTGCCCCAGCAATCGCGCCGAGGGCTGGGCATGATCTGGAAGGCGGCGGAGCAGGGACTGCCGGCGGCGCTGGAACAGCTGGGGCGTTACTACTACGACGGAACCCTGGTGCAGCAAAACCGGGAGCGGGCGGCACCGCTGATGCAGGAGGCCGCCAGCCTGGGGCTGGAAAAGGCACAATTCATCTGGGCGCGCTGGCTGCTGGACGGCACCGGTAGTCCGCTCGACTATCCTCAGGCCTATCTGTGGCTGAAGCAGATGGTGCTTGCCGACAAGCAACTGCATCAGGAAGCGCAGCGGCTGAGTACCGCGCTGGCAGCCAGAATGCCGACCAGCAAGGTCAGGGAGCTGGATCAGCGCCTGTTGTTCTGAATTCCGGTGTTTTGCATCCGTGTTCCGAACCGGCTCTTGCTGCTCACGGCAGATACCGGCGGGACGGATTGACATTTAATGTCACCTTTCGCCGCTAATGTGTATCATGTATATATATTCTTTCGCGTTCAGGATACCCGCAGCATGAAGCTGACTACCTATACCGATTTCGGCTTGAGAACCCTGATGTATCTGGCCACCCTGCCGGAAGGGGAGTTGACCAGTGTGGCTCAGGTATCCAGGCTATACGACATCTCGCGCAATCACCTGGTCAAGGTGGTGAATCAGCTGGCGCGGGAAGGCTATCTTCATGCGGTGCGTGGCAAGCACGGGGGGATTCGACTGGCCAGGGCGCCGGAAGATATCAACGTCGGAAAGGTCATTCGTGCGCTGGAAAACAATCTGAAGGGGATCGACTGCGGCAGCCCGGCCTGTTATCTGGTGCCGGCCTGTCGGTTGCGTGATGCGCTCAGGCTGGCGATGGATGCTTTTCTGCAGGTCATGGAAGGGTATACGCTGGCGGATCTGACCGGTAACCGGGAAGAGCTGATGGTCATTTTCAGCCAGCTGGAACTGCAGGCCGGCAACTCGTCATCCTGAAAGCCGGATTCAGAGACCGGGCCCTGGTACTCAACTCTGCTATCCAACCCTGATCACTACCCCTGGTAATAGTGCGGCAGCACCCGCACCAGTTTTACCATGTTGTTTTCCACTTCCAGAATTTCAATCGGATAACCCGCCAGGCGCAGGCCGATATTGGCCTCGGGAATGTCTTCCAGATACTCGAGGATCAGGCCGTTGAGGGAGCGTGGGCCGTCGTTCGGCAGTTCCCAGCCCAGCTCCTTGTTGAGGTCCCGAATACTGGCCGAGCCTTCAATCAGATAGGAGCCATCATCCTGCGGCTTGATTTCGTCGCTCAGGGTCGGGCTGATGGTGGTGGTGAAGTCACCCACTATTTCTTCCAGAATATCATCCAGCGTGACCAGCCCCTGAATATCGCCGTATTCATCGACGATTAACCCGATACGCTCCTTGTTGCGCTGAAACTTGACCAGCTGCACGTTCAGTGGCGTCGCCTCGGGAATATAGTACAGCTCGCGCAGCGCCCGCATCAGGCTGGACTTGCTTAATTCGTCCTTGGCCAGCAGCCGCAGGGCATCCCGGGCGTGAATAAAGCCCAGCGCATCGTCGATATTGTCCCGGTACAGCAGTACCTTGGTATGCGGGCTCTGCATCAGGCGGCGGCTGATGGTTTTCCAGTCCTGGGTCACATCGATGCCATAAATCTCGTTGCGCGGCACCATGATGTCATCGACGGTCACTTTTTCCAGATCCAGAATGGACACCAGCATGTCCTGATGTCGGCGCGGGATCAGGGCGCCGGCTTCGTTGACGATGGTGCGCAGTTCTTCCGAGCTGATGGCGGTGTCTTCACCGCCATGGGGATTGATGCGAAGCAGCGCCAGCAGGCCGTTGGAAATGGCGTTGATGGTCCATACCGCCGGATACAGCAACACCATCAGGGGCCGAAGAATAAAGGAAGCCGGAAAGGCCACCCGTTCCGGATACAGCGCCGCCAGGGTCTTGGGCGTGACCTCGGCAAAAATCAGTACCACCACGGTCAGGGCCACGGTGGCGATGGCCACGCCATAGTCACCGTACAGGCGGATGGCGATCAGGGTGGCGATGGCCGAGGCGAGAATATTGACCAGGTTGTTGCCGATCAGGATCAGGCCGATCAGCCTGTCGGGACGAGACAGCAGCTTTTCAACCCGGGTGGCAGAGGTGTGGCCACCTTGAGCCAGATGACGCAGCCGATAGCGGTTCAGCGACATCATGCCGGTTTCGGAACTCGAAAAAAAAGCGGAAATAAAGAGTAAAGCTATCAGGATGCCCGTAAGGGTACCCGTGGATATGTCGTCCAAGCAGACCGTCCTGTGTCATGAAACTGATCAATTACTAAGGGTTTGACCGGGTGCTGTCAAGTCGGTTAGCCCAGCAATACCTCGCGCACGAAGCGACTGCCGAAATAGGCAAGGGTCAGCAGTATGCTGCCGGCCACGCTGGTCCAGATCACCTTGCGGCCACGCCAGCCCAGGCGATGATGACCCCAGAGCAGGCCCACATAGACACACCAGGCCAGAATGGTAAGAATGGCTTTATGGGCCTTGCCGGGGCTGAACATTTCCTGCAGAAAGAACAGGCCGGTCGAAATAGACAGCGTCAGCAATACCACACCGACCACAATCAGCCGGAACAGATAGCGTTCTATGGTCATCAGTGGCGGCATGGCCGGCAGATTGGATAATTTGTGTGTTTTCAACCGGTGATTGAGAAAACCCAGCAGAATCGCCAGCAGGCTGGCGATCACCAGCAACGAATAAGACATCAGTCCCAGGCCGATATGCAGCAATACCTCGGGGCGGGTTTCCAGGTGCATGCTGTAATAACCGGGCAACAGCAGATCTGTCGCCAGCAGCAGACCGGCAAAGCCATATACCAGCGGCATCAACAGCCACACCCTGAAGCGCGTGACCAGCAGCGTCATCAAGGCTGAAATAATCAGGCTGACCACCGAGGCCACATTCAGCATACTCAGGTTTTGCCCCGGCACCTGCACCACGGTGTTGAACAACCAGAGGCCATGCAGCAGCAGAGCACACAGCGCAGCAAGCAGGCCGTAGCTGCGCCCTTTGTTCTGGGGGTTGAGCAGATTATGCACACAGGCGAAGGCCGCCAACAGATAAAATGCCATCGCCAAAACAGCAAGCAATTCCATAATGAATTTAAGCCATTAACCGGTGAATAGATAAGAACGGCCAGTATACCCCTAAGACAAAGCACATCGCTACCCGGCCTCGCTTAAGTTCGGCCGATAACTTGGGTATACTGGTGGTAATTTTCGCCAACTGCGGACCACATCATGTTTGAAAATCTCACCGAAAGACTGTCGCGTACGCTGAAAAACATCAGTGGCCGCGGTCGGCTGACCGAAGAAAACATCAAGGAAACATTGCGTGAAGTACGCATGGCACTGCTGGAGGCCGACGTGGCCCTGCCGGTGGTGCGTGAATTCGTCAACCGGGTCAAGGAGCGGGCGGTTGGCCAGGAAGTGTCCAAATCCCTGAGTCCGGGCCAGGCCTTCATCAAAATCGTCAACGCCGAACTGGTGTCGGTGATGGGCGAGGCCAACGAGGAACTCAACCTGTCGGTGACCCCGCCGGCGGTGATCCTGATGGCGGGCCTGCAGGGGGCGGGTAAAACCACCTCGGTTGGCAAGCTGGCCAAGTTCCTCAAGGAACGACACAAGAAAAAAGTGCTGGTGGTCAGTGCCGACGTTTATCGTCCGGCGGCGATCAAGCAGCTCGAAACCCTGGCGGCGGATCTGGAGGTCGAGTGCTTTCCCAGTAACATAGAGCAGAAGCCGGTAGACATAGGTCGTAATGCGCTGGAGTACGGCCGCAAGCAATTCTTCGATGTGGTGCTGGTGGATACCGCCGGCCGTCTGCATGTCGATGAAGACATGATGACCGAAATTCAGCAACTGCACGAGGCCATCAACCCCGTCGAAACCCTGTTCGTGGTGGATGCCATGACCGGTCAGGATGCGGCCAACACCGCCAAGGCGTTCAGCGAAGCGCTGCCGCTGACCGGGGTGATCCTCACCAAGGCCGACGGTGATGCCCGGGGTGGTGCCGCGCTTTCTGTACGTCATATTACCGGCAAGCCGATCAAGTTTATCGGTATGGGCGAAAAAGTGGACGCCCTCGAGCCCTTCCATCCGGACCGTATCGCCTCGCGTATTCTGGGCATGGGGGACATGCTGTCGCTGATCGATCAGATGGAACGTTCGGTCGACAAAGACAAAGCCGCCGAAATGACCCAGAAGCTGAAGAAGGGCAAGGGCTTCGATCTGGAAGACTTTCGCGATCAGCTGGCGCAGATGCGCAACATGGGCGGCATGATGAGCCTGATGGACAAGCTGCCCGGTATGAACCAGCTGCCGGACAACGTCAAGGATCAGGTCAACGACAAGCTGACGGTTCGCATGGAAGCCATTATCGGCTCCATGACCGCGAAAGAGCGTCGTCATCCGGATCTGATCAAGGGCTCACGCAAGCGGCGTATTGCGCTGGGTTCCGGTACCGAGGTGCAGGAAGTCAACAAGCTGCTCAAGCAGTTTACCCAGATGCAGAAAATGATGAAAAAAATGTCCGGCAAGGGCGGCATGCGCAAGATGATGAGCCAGATGAAGGGCATGATGGGGCCGGGTGGCATGGGCGGTGGCGGTCGGCACGGTCCCTTCTGAAGCAAAGACCACGGGTAGGCGGCGGTGGCTGCCTGATAATGGGTGGTCCTGAATCTCTTGCGGTGAGGGTAACCGCCTGATTGCTGCGCGAATGCCCCTTGCTGTCGAATGCCAATTTGGTTGCATTCTCACCGCATCAGAGTACAATTGCGCAGCTTATTTTAAGCCAGGGTTCGCATTGTCTGCGGGCCTTGTTTGTTTCAGTATATAGAGGACGATATGGTAACCATTCGTTTACAACGTGGTGGCGCTAAGAAGCGTCCGTTTTACCAGGTAGTAGTTGCAGACAGCCGCTATGCTCGTGATGGTCGTTTCATCGAGAAAGTGGGTTTCTTCAACCCGATCGCCGCCGGTCAGGCAGAAAAACTGCGTCTGGACCTGGAGCGTGTTAATCACTGGGTTGGCCAGGGTGCAACTGTATCCGAGCGCGTAGCCAAATTGATCAAAGACGCAGCCAAAGCAGCGGCCTAAGTCTTGACAGGTAGGGAATTAAAGTGAGCGAACCTGTAGTAGTAGGCCAACTGGGCGCCGTGTACGGCATTAAAGGTTGGTTGAAGGTCAACTCCTTTACCGACCAACCAGAAGGCATTTTCGAATATCGGCCCTGGCTGATAAAGAACGGCAGCAACTGGCGTGAAATTCAGGTAACTGGATGGAAACGTCATGGCAAGGGTCTGATTTGCAAGCTTATCGATATTGATGAGCGCGAGCAGGCACAAATGCTGACCGGTGCCGACATCGCGGTAAGTGCAGAATTGTTTTCTGCCCTGCCGGATGACGAATTCTATTGGCGCGATTTGATCGGTTGTCGGGTGAAGAACACCAAAGGCTATGATTTTGGTCTGGTGACTCAGCTGATGGAAACCGGCTCCAACGACGTGCTGGTAGTAAAAGCCAATGCCAAGGATGCTTTTGGTCAACGCGAGCGGTTGATTCCGTTTGTGGAAGACCAGGTAATAAAGTCCGTGAATATTCAGGACAGCATCATCGAAATTGATTGGGATCCGGATTTTTAACCCGAGTCGAACCGCGCGGAGAGAATCATGTGGATAGGGGTCGTTAGCCTCTTCCCGGAGATGTTCCGGGCAGTATCCGACTTTGGTGTAACCGGGCGGGCCGTTAAAGATGGCCTGCTGACATTTGAATGCTGGAATCCGCGGGATTTCACCCGGGACAAACACCGCACTGTCGATGACAGACCCTACGGGGGCGGACCCGGGATGCTGATGATGGTTCAGCCACTGCGCGATGCCATAGCGGCGGCGCGACAGGCAGCCGGCGAGGGAGCACGGGTCATTTACCTGTCTCCTCAGGGCCGCAAGCTGGATCAGCAAGGCGTGACCGAACTGGCAAAACACGAGAAGTTGATTCTGGTGGCCGGGCGGTATGAAGGAGTGGATGAGCGCGTGATTCAGGCCGATGTCGACGAAGAGTGGTCGGTCGGAGATTACGTGCTTAGTGGCGGCGAATTGCCGGCCATGGTGCTGGTGGATGCGGTGGCCCGTTTGGTGCCCGGCGTTCTCGGTGACATGGCGAGTGCGGAGCAGGACTCCTTCAGCGAAGGACTTCTGGATCATCCTCACTACACACGCCCTGAACAACTGGCGGGAATGGCCGTTCCCAAAGTGTTGTTGAGTGGCAACCACGCCGAGGTAGCCAGCTGGAGAATGCAGCAGTCATTGGGCCGGACCTGGTTAAGAAGGCCGGAACTCTTGAACAACCTAGCTCTGACTGACGAGCAAGAGCAGCTTCTTGCCCAATTTGTTCGCGATTATCGCGAGCCGGAACAGTAGAGTTTTCAGTTTACCCTAGGTAAGGAAATATCATGAGCAACATCATTAAGCAGCTTGAAGACGAACAATTGCGCACCGATATCCCCGACTTCGGTCCGGGTGACACCGTGCGTGTAATGGTACGCGTTGCCGAAGGCGGCAAAGAGCGTCTGCAGGCTTACGAAGGCGTTGTTATCGCCAAGCGTAACCGCGGCCTGCACTCTGCATTCACCGTGCGTAAAATCTCCAACGGTGAAGGCGTTGAGCGTGCCTTCCAGACTCACAGCCCGCTGATCGGCAGCGTGGAAGTGAAGCGTCGTGGCGCCGTGCGTCGTGCCAAGCTTTACTATCTGCGTGACCGTGCTGGTAAGTCTGCTCGTATCAAAGAGCGCCTTACTCCCCGCGGCAGCAAGTAATAAGCCGACCGGTTGTGTCAAAAGGCCCGCATTTGCGGGCCTTTTTGTTTTTACCGCTTTAGACAGGCTACCGGAAAGGGGCTAGCATGGTGTTTTCTATTTGATTCGGGGGCCTCATGCCTATTTCCGTTTGGGGTCTGGCCGTGGCTCAGGCGCTGTTGATGTCGGGCAATATTCTGCTGGTGTCGATCTCGGCGCTGATCGGCCAGCAACTGGCGGCGCATCCGTCATTGATCACCCTGCCGATAGCCTGCCAGTTTCTCGGCCTTATTATCTCGACACTGCCTGCCGCACATCTGATGCAGAAGCTGGGCAGGAAGGTCGGCTTTGTAATCGGTAATCTGGTGGGACTCTCTGGTACCTGGGTAGCGATGCAGGGGCTGCTGCAGTCGAGCCTGGGGATGTTCACCCGGGGACCTTTCTGATCGGTATCGCCATCGGCGTGGGTCAGCAGTATCGGTTTGCGGCGCTGGAGTCCTGCGGCGTCGAATTTCATCCCAGAGCCATTAGTATGGTGATGGCCGGTGGCGTGCTGGCGGCGGTAATCGGGCCCAACCTGGCTATCTGGTCCCAGCAATGGTACCAGGGTAATCCCTATGCCGGTGCCTTCTATGGTCTGTTCGGGCTCTATGTGGTGGCCTTGCTGCTGATCCTGCTGTTGCCATTGCCCAGGGCGGTACCGGTGAACCGGCATGAGCGGGTAAGAAGTTATCGGGAACTGTTCCGCCAGCCGTTACTGCTGGCGGCGGTGGCGTCGGGCATGATTGGCTACGGCATCATGGTGCTGATCATGACCGCCACGCCGTTGGCGATGAATCATCATCAGCATGATTTTTTCGCTACCGCTCAGGTGATCCAGTGGCACGTGCTGGGCATGTTTGTGCCGGCTTTTTTCACCGGCGCCCTGATCCGCCGCTTTTCTACCAGACGGGTGATCCTCTGGGGCTGCTCGGCCTTGCTGCTGAGTGTGATGATCAACCTGTCGGGGCAGGGGTTCTGGAATTACTGGTGGGGCTTGCTGTGGTTGGGCATCGGCTGGAACTTTACCTTTATCGGCGCTACCCACCTGCTGACCTTCAGTTATCAGCCGGTGGAAAAAGCCAAGGTGCAGGGGATCAACGAATTTATGGTGTTCTCGGCGGCGGCGATGGGCAGTCTGTTTGCCGGTCAGGGGTTGGTGATGCTGGGCTGGGCCTGGCTTAACCTGTTTGCGATCCCCTGGATCCTGCTGGTGGCACTGTTGATCTGGCGGTTAAGGGAGCCGGAGCCGCTTACAGCATGAAATGCCGGGCCAGCAGGGCCGCGGTGAAGCCGGTTTTAAGATAAAAGCCGCGTGGCAAGGTCATGATGGGCTGGCCCTGTTGACCCACCGCCTCGGTCAATGCCCGGCCGTTGGCGGCCTTGGGCCTGAGCTGCAGTACCTGGCCGTGACGGGCGCTGATGTTCTGCACTTCCCCCAGGCTTATCAGCTCCATGATCTCTTCCCAGTCCTGGCGTAATAACCGCTCTTCCTGCTCGCTCGGGCTCCACAGCAACGGCTGACCGATGATCCTGTCGCCGGGGGCCAGACTGCGTTCACCCAGCACCGGTATCCATAGTACCCGGGATAACTTGTTGCGCACGTTGGAGTCTTCCCAGCGCAGGCCGCCGATGTTCGTCAGCGGTGCCACGCTGACAAAGGTAGTCTCCAGTGGCTTGCCACGACCGTCTATGGGAATCGTTTTCAACTCGACCCCCAGCTCGGGAAAGTCCTGCTCCGGCTTGGATCCGGCGCTGGCGCCCAGCGCCAGTTCAAGCAGCTGGCCCACCCAGCCCTTGTCTCGCCGCAGATTGGAAGGCACCGGAATATCAAATGATTGGGCCAGCTCTC
Source organism: uncultured Oceanisphaera sp. (assembly GCF_947495715.1). Lineage (GTDB taxonomy): Bacteria > Pseudomonadota > Gammaproteobacteria > Enterobacterales > Aeromonadaceae > Oceanimonas > Oceanimonas sediminis. The sequence continues at coordinate 41,233 of NZ_CANLZU010000014.1, read as the reverse complement.
TCAGTGACAGACCGGCCAGTTGCTCGGCGCGCAGCAGCAGCGCCGGAATCGATTCAGGACGGCAATCAGGATTGTTCAAAATATAACCGCCCTCCACAGGTAGGAAAAAATCTGACCAGTGAGCCAGTAATTGTTATAACCACATGATTCAAAATGGCTTATCGGTGGCATGTTATTGCTCTTTTCAGCGGCCGCATGATATACCGGTTTTACCCGAGTATAAACATGCTGTTGCACAGCCTTATCCACAGAAATTCTGGATAACTGCCTACCGCTGCCGTCCGACGATTTTACGGCGCTCAAAACGACAAAAAACGGCTTTTTTTTCTTACCGTTAACGCTTTGTTTACCTGGTGTTTGTGGATAAGTTGCCGTTGTTCGATCTTTGAGCACCGAGACTTACTAACACGATAGTCAATTTGAGTCGGACTGTGAAAAGATCCAGCTCGATCCTTTTTTTTGAAGTTAATTGTCTGATTTTTTAGTGTTTTTAATCCGGTCTTATGTTTTGATCACCCTGTTGTTCAAGCTGGAAGAAAGAGCTGATCTCAAGCTATACAGCCTTTATCACAAGCTTATCCACATAAATTGGGGGAAAGCGATCCCGCGACGATCCTTTTTCTGTTCATAACTATTGACAAGAACACAAGTTATTCAACATCGATTATCACGCTGGCGCCGACAGCATCATTTGCCGGGAATAGGGGAATATGGAACAATCGTCTTTATGTTATTTTTTTAGTCTGGTGATTGCGTGATAGATGGCGACGGTTTTCGTCCCAATGTAGGCATAGTGATCTGCAATCGCAAAGGCCAGGTGTTATGGGCCAGACGCTACGGGCAACATTCCTGGCAGTTCCCCCAGGGCGGGGTGGACGATGGCGAAACGCCGGAGCAGTCCATGTACCGGGAGCTGTACGAAGAGATCGGGCTCAGGCCCGAAAATGTCACCTTGCTGGCGGTTACCCGCCACTGGCTGAAGTACAAGCTACCCAAGCGTCTGGTGAGATGGGACAGTAATCCCGTCTGCATCGGTCAAAAGCAGAAATGGTTTCTGCTGCGGTTGGAATCGGATCATGAATCACACATCGAGTTTGGTTGTCATGGGCATCCGGAGTTTGATGACTGGCGCTGGGTCAGCTATTGGTACCCGGTACGCCAGGTGGTTTCTTTCAAACGGGAAGTATATCGACGGGTGCTGAGGGAATTTGCGCCTATTGTGATGGCAGAGCAAGGCCGCCGAGACGGTCGCAAGCGACATCGGTAACCCATCGACACAGGAGTAGGCGGCAGTGTTAAAGGAATTGCGGGAAATCGTTCAGCAGGTAACGGCCAGCTCTGACCTCAATGGCGCCATGAGTGAACTGGTTCGCCAGACCCGTCATGCCATGCGGGTGGACTGCTGCTCCATTTATCTGCGCCAGGAGCATGAGCAGAATTACCTGCTGGCGGCGACCGATGGTCTGGCTGCCAAGGCCGTCGGTCACGCACGCATTCCGCTGGGCGAGGGCATCGTCGGCCTGATCGGGGAAAAGGAAGAACTGATCAACCTGGCCGATGCCCAGCTGCATCCCAAATTCAAGTATCTGCCCGAAGCGCGCGAAGACGCTTTCAAATCCTTTCTCGGTGCTCCCATCATTCATCAGCGTAAAACCCTGGGGGTGCTGGTGGTGCAGCAGAAACAGGTGCGACTGTTTGAAGAGGGAGAAGAATCGTTTCTGGTGACACTGGCTTCTCAGCTGGCTACCGTCATCGCTCATGCCGAGGCCAAGGGTAACCTGCGTTCGCCCAATTGGCACGGCATGCTGCGTGGCCTGGCGGGCTCTCCCGGTGTGGCGATTGGTCGAGCCTGGGTGTGGCGCCCTCGCGTCGAGCTGAGCCAGGTGAAGGAGCGCAAGGCGGATAATGCCGCCGTGCAGCACGAGCGGCTCGACCGGGTGCTGGTGCAGGTAGAAGACGAGCTGAACGGCATGGCGCTGCGCTTCAAGGAGTCGCAGGCCAGCGAGTCGGTGGCGGTGTTCGAGGTGTATCAGTATATCCTCAAGGATCCGGTGTTCATCGGGCTGATCCGGGAGCAAATCGAGCGGGGCTGGATTGCCGGCAGTGCGGTCAAGCGGGTCTGTGAAAAACAGATAGCCCAGTTTTCGGTGATGTCGGATCCCTATCTGCGCGAGCGGGCGGCGGACATTCGTGATCTGGGCCAGCGATTGCTGACCCGGCTAATCCACGAAGATGATGGGCTGCTGACCCTGGATGAGCCCATCATTCTGGTGGCGGATGAAATCAGCGCTACCCTGATTGCGGAAATCCCCCGCAGCAAGCTCAAGGGCATCGTCTCCGCCAAGGGCTCCATCAACTCTCACGCCGCCATTCTGGCTCGTGCCATGGGCATTCCGGCGGTGATGGGCATCGATCATTCCTTCGAGCTGCTGGAAGATCGCACCCTGATCGTCGATGGCTACAACGGTGACCTGCTGGTGGAGCCGGTGCCTTCGGTCCTGCGCGAGTACCGCCGCCTGATGGCCGAAGAAGAGCAGATGGACGAGCTCTTCGATACGGTGCGCAATGAAAGCTCCGTTACCCTGGACGGGGTTACCGTGTCCTTGCTGCTGAATGCGGGTCTGAGTGCGGATACCGATATTGCCATGAACGACACCGCCGATGGGGTAGGGCTGTTCCGTACCGAAATTCCCTTCATGATGCGTGATCGCTTTCCCTCCGAGCAGGAGCAGGTCATCAGCTATCGCCGGGTCATGAGCAGTTATGTCGGCAAGCCGGTGTGCATGCGTACCCTGGATGTGGGCGGTGACAAGCAGCTGCCTTATTTCCCCATCGTGGAAGAAAACCCCTTTCTCGGCTGGCGGGGTATTCGCCTGACCCTGGACCACCCCGAAATCTTTCTGGTACAGCTGAAGGCCATGCTGCGGGCCAGTCAGGGGCTGGACAACCTGTCCATCATGTTGCCGATGGTGACCAGTCTCGATGAGATACGGGTCGCGCGCAGAATGCTGGATCGCGCCTGGCGTGAGGTGTCGGCCGAAACCGCCGACCAGCAGGGCATCATCCGTTACCCCAGCCTGGGGGTGATGATAGAGGTGCCGGCACTGCTCTACCAGTTACAGGACATGGCCCCGCTGGTGGACTTCTGGTCGGTAGGTACCAACGATCTGACCCAGTATCTGCTGGCGGTAGACAGAAACAACGGCCGGGTGGCCGATATTTACGATGCTCTGCATCCGGCGGTATTGCGTGCCTTGCAGCAGATCATCGATGCGGCTCGCCGCCATGCCAAACCCGTGTCCATTTGTGGCGAGCTGGCCGGTGACCCCATCGGGGTGCTGGTGTTGCTGGCCATGGGCTATCGGCGTTTCAGCATGAACAACAGCAACCTGATGCGCATTAAATATATCGTGCGTCAGTCGCGCGCCGATGAGTTGCAGAAATTGTTGCAGGAAGCCCTGAGTCACCAGAATACCGGCCTGTTCAAGGGGCTGTTCGGCCGTTATCTGGAAGAGCGTGGACTGGGCGGACTGCTGCGCGCCGGACGTTAAGCTCGGAGTTAAACTCTGGTATTTATTCCTGTCGAATTGCACAATACCCGCTTTTATTGCTGACGGGGTAAGTGCATGTCTCAGAGCCACTGGGTGTTTCCCGGTTTCGATCCCATTGCCATACAAATCGGTCCCCTCGCGGTGCATTGGTATGGTTTGATGTATCTGCTGGGCTTTCTGTTTGCCTGGCTGATGGCCAATCGCCGCGCGGCACAACCGGGCTCGGACTGGACCCGGGATCAGGTTTCCGACGTGCTGTTCTATGGCTTTCTCGGGGTGATCCTCGGTGGCCGCCTCGGTTACGTATTTTTCTACCAGTTCGACACCTTTCTCGCCGACCCGCTTTATCTCGTCAAGATCTGGACCGGTGGCATGTCGTTTCACGGCGGCCTGGTCGGGGTGATCACCGCACTCTGGCTGTTTGCCCGCAAGCAGCACAAAACCTTCTTTGCGGTATCCGATTTTATCGCACCGCTGATCCCCTTCGGGCTGGGGGCCGGTCGCATCGGCAACTTCATTAACGGCGAGCTCTGGGGCCGGGTGACGGAGGTGCCCTGGGGCATTATTTTTCCGGCGGCGGGCATGCTGCCACGTCACCCTTCCCAGCTGTACCAGTTTGCCCTCGAAGGGGTGGCCTTGTTGATTATCCTGAATCTGGCCTGGCGAGCGCGTCCGCCTCGCGGCGTGATTTCCGGCCTCTTCCTGCTGTGCTACGGCCTGTTTCGTTTCATGGTGGAATTTGTACGGGAGCCGGATGCCCAGCTTGGGCTCTACCTCGATTTGTTCAGCATGGGGCAGCTGTTGTCGATGCCGATGATGCTGGCCGGTGCACTGATGTTATGGGCGGCCTGTCGTCGCCCCCAATGGTTTGGTAATGGAGAAAAAACAGCATGAAAGCCTATCTGGAGCTGATGCAACATATCCTGGACAAGGGTGCCGTCAAAGAAGACAGAACCGGCACCGGCACCCTGTCGGTATTCGGCCATCAGATGCGCTTCGATCTGAGTGAGGGCTTTCCGCTGATCACCACCAAAAAGTGTCATTTGAAGTCGATTATTCATGAGCTGTTGTGGTTTCTGAACGGTGACACCAACATCGGCTATCTGAAGCAGCACGGGGTACGGATCTGGGACGAATGGGCCGATGAGAACGGTGATCTGGGCCCGGTATACGGCCATCAGTGGCGCAGCTGGCAAGGGGCGGACGGTCGCACCATCGATCAGATAAGCCAGGCGCTGGACACCATCAAGACCAATCCGGACAGCCGTCGTATCATCGTCTCGGCCTGGAATGTGGGCGAGCTGGATCAAATGGCGCTGGCCCCCTGTCATGCCCTGTTCCAGTTCTACGTGGTCGACGGCAAGTTGTCTTGCCAGCTCTATCAGCGCAGCTGTGATGTGTTTCTGGGCCTGCCCTTCAATATTGCCAGCTATGCGTTGCTGACTCATATGCTGGCCCAGCAGGCGGGACTCGAGGTGGGCGACTTTGTCTGGACCGGTGGCGATGTACACCTTTATCGCAACCATCTGGAGCAGGCTCGGCTACAATTGGGTAGAGAACCACTCGCTCTGCCGACGCTGCGGCTGGTGCGTACACCCGACTCTCTGTTTGATTATGCCTTCGAGGATTTTGTGCTGGAAAACTACCAGGCGCATCCGCATATCAAGGCGCCGGTCGCGATTTAAAAAGCATTTAAAATGTAATTTTTATTTTGCGTTGGTGTTAAGTTTTATTTTCGGGGTGACGATATAAGCCAATTAGCCTGTTAATGCTCGGTTTTACCGAGGTATTAAGCAGAAACAATCGATTACTCGCCGGCGGAGGGCCTGATTACACTCGAGCATCTAGTTGATGAGAGGGAGCCTCAATCGTATGACGGATGTACTGAAACGCTTTCTGGCAATGGAATCTGCCGGCGGTATTTTACTGATAGTGGCGGCGATCGTCGCCATGGTGATGGCCAACACCGGTCTGGTGGATCTTTATCAGGAACTGCTTAGTACTCGTATCCAGCTGCGGATCAGCAGCCTGGATCTGGACAAGACGCTGTTCCATTGGGTCAATGACGGCATGATGGCGGTGTTCTTTCTGGTGATCGGCCTGGAAGTGAAACGCGAGCTGGTGTCCGGCGCGCTTTCCTGCCGGGAAAAAGCCATGTTTCCGGCCCTGGCTGCTGTGGGTGGCATGCTGTTTCCCGCCCTGTGGTTTTTACTGTTCAACGCCGGCGAAGCCTCCAGCCTGAATGGCTGGGCCATTCCTACCGCTACCGATATTGCCTTCGCTCTGGGGGTCATGGCCCTGCTTGGCAATCGGGTGCCGCTCAGCCTCAAGGTGTTTCTGCTGGCGCTGGCGATCATCGACGATCTGGGGGCTATCATCATCATCGCCCTGTTCTACAACCACGGCATGTCGCTGCCTGCCATGTCGGTGGCCGTTATCGGTATTGCCGGCCTGTACTGGCTGAACCGGGCCCAGGTTCACAGTCTGGTGCCTTATCTTATTCTGGGATGGATAGTGTGGGTGGCCGTACTCATGTCGGGCGTACACGCGACCCTGGCCGGGGTAATACTGGGCTTTCTGATCCCGCTGTATGGCCGCCGGTTTTCACCGGCCCGTGAACTCGAAAATTTCCTGCATCCCTGGTGTGCCTTTTTTATTCTGCCGTTGTTTGCCTTCGTGAACGCGGGCGTTTCGCTGGAAGGACTCTCGTTTGCCGATCTGTCGTCGGCATTGCCGCTGGGCATCATGACCGGCTTGCTGCTTGGTAAACCCATGGGGATCTTCCTGTTCAGCTGGGGGGCGGTACGGCTGGGTATTGCGCAGCTGCCCGCCGGCGTGTGCCTGAAGCAGATATTTGCGGTGTCCGTGCTCTGTGGCATCGGTTTCACCATGTCGATTTTCATCGCATCGCTGGCCTTTACCGGGAATGCCGAACTGGCTAACCTGTCCCGGCTCGGCATCCTGATGGGCTCGACAGTCGCGGCGCTGGCGGGTTATGGCATGCTGAATTATATTCTGCCCCGCCAGCAATCAAGGCCGGTGCTGCAGCTGTAGTCGGCGATGTGATCATCTCTATGGCAATTGTGGTCCTCAACAGAGCGGTCGGGTATTCAAACCCGGCCGCTTTCATTATGATGGAGCCAATACGCATTGGAGATGGCCTTTGTCACACCTTAACTACAACCACCTGTATTATTTCTGGATGACGCAGAAGAAAGGTTCGGTCACCAAGGCGGCCGAGGCGCTGTTTCTGACACCTCAGACGGTCACCGGTCAGATCCGTCAATTGGAACAGCGGCTCGGTGGCAAGTTGTTCAAGCGCAAGGGACGCCAGCTGGAGGCCAGCGAGCTGGGGCAGCTGGTGTTCAAGTATGCAGACCGCATGTTCAGCCTGTCGTACGAGATGCTGGATATCGTGCATTACCGCAAGGAAGATCACCTTGTTTTCGACGTCGGCATTGCCGATGCCTTGTCGAAGCGACTGGCGAGCCGGGTGCTGCTGTCGGTGATCCCCAACGATGGCTCCATTCATCTGCGCTGCTACGAGTCGACCCACGAAATGCTGCTTGAGCAGCTCAGTGAGCACAAGCTGGACATGATTCTGTCGGACTGTCCGGTAGACTCGGCCCAGCATGCGGGGCTGCTGTCGAAAAAACTGGGGGAGTGCGAGATCGGCTTTTATTGCCGTGAACCGCTACCGACCCGGCCTTTTCCCGAGTGTCTGGAAGAACGACGGCTGCTGATCCCGGGGCGGCGCACCGCCATGGGCCGGCAGCTGCGGCACTGGCTGGAGGTGCAGGGGCTCAAGCCACAGATCCTGGGTGAATTCGACGACGCGGCACTGATGAAGGCGTTTGGTTTTTTCAATCAGGGAATCTTCGTGGCCCCGGCGATTTATCGCGACGCCATTCTGCAATATCAGCCGGTGGTCGAGATTGGCCGGGTCGAAGAGCTGAAAGAAGAGTACTACGTCATTTTTGCCGAGCGGATGATCCAGCATCCGGCGGTAAAGCGATTATGTGAAAGTGATTTCAGCTCGCTGTTTTCCGGTCTGGACGATTTTTCTGCGGTCACACCGCCCGTCACCTTTGACGATGAATTTAGTTAAACATTAGGGTTAACAGACCCTGGAACGTGGACATCATGATGGCATTGAATATGGAAGCAATGGAAGCTAGTGCGAGTCAGGCGGTCAAGCTGTTGAAGGCGCTGGCCAACGAGCGAAGGCTGTTTATCCTGTGCTATTTGCTCGACAAGGAGCTGTCTGTCGGAGAAATGAACCAGCATCTGGGGCTGAGCCAGTCGGCGTTGTCGCAACACCTGGCCCTGTTGCGTAACGACGACCTGGTACGCACCCGCAAAGAAGCACAGACGGTATATTATTCGCTGAAAAGCGAGGAAGTACGGGAAGTGATCGCCCTGCTGCACAAGCTTTACTGCCGGGAGGAGTGAAAGCGTGAGGTGTCAGGCGTGAGGGGTTGGTTCAAAATCCAAAGTGCTGTCTGCAAGCGGGGTTGCTCTATCTTTAACCCTTCACCCCTTACTCTTAACCCCTCACCCCTCACTTTTTCAAACAGACAGGCAATAAAAAACCGGCATTAAGCCGGTTTTTTTGACGCTGCGGATAAGTCTCTGAATTACAGAGCCTTGATCTTGGCGTTCAGGCGGCTCTTGTGACGAGCAGCTTTGTTCTTGTGGATCAGACCTTTGGTGGCCATACGATCCAGCAGAGGCTGAGCGACGTCGAAAGCTTTCTGTGCGTTCGCCTTGTCACCGCTGGCGATGGCTGCAACTACTTTTTTCACGTAGGTGCGAACCATGGAACGGCGGCTGGCGTTGTGCTTACGGCGTTTCTCTGCTTGAATCGCGCGTTTCTTAGCAGACTTGATATTAGCCAAGGTAAAACTCCTGAAACTGTCTTAGCGAGTGTTAATAAAAGGCCGAGGAATATGCCTTTTTCACCGCAGATTGTCAATTGATTTGTGCAAATAAACACCGCCCTGTGGTCAGATACAGGGCGGGGGGTTAAACTGTCGGCCGGATTCTAGCAGCATTCCCCTGCATTCAGCAATTTTCTTACCGCGAGGTTTTCATTTTGAGCAAGGCGCTTTTGCGATCGGGCCTGATTGTGTCCGCCATGACCCTGGTATCCCGGGTGCTGGGGCTGGTACGCGACGTGGTAATCGCCAACTTATTGGGGGCAGGAGCCGCGGCCGACGTGTTCTTTTTTGCCAACCGTATTCCCAATTTTCTGCGCCGGCTGTTTGCCGAAGGCGCCTTCAATCAGGCCTTTGTGCCGGTGATGACCGAATACAAGCAAACCCGGAGCTTCAAGGACACTCAGGATCTGCTGGCCGCGGTATCCGGCACCCTGGGAGGAATTGTGACCCTGGTGACGCTGATCGGGATGATTGGTTCCGGGGTGGTCACGGCGCTGTTCGGTATGGGCTGGTTCATGGAGTGGGTTAACGAGGGTCCCGAGGCCTACAAATTCGAGTTGGCCTCGTTATTGCTGAAAATCACCTTTCCCTACCTGTGGTTTATCAGCTTCACCGCCATGGCCGGCGCCATACTCAATACCTACGGCAAGTTTGCGGTGTCGTCCTTTACGCCGGTGTTTCTCAATGTAGCCTTGATTGCCGCCGCGCTCTGGCTGTCGCCGCGACTGGCACAACCGGAAATGGGGCTGGCCATCGGGGTGTTTGCCGGCGGTTTGATCCAGTTTCTGTTTCAGTTTCCCTTTCTGGCGAAGCTCCATCTGCTGGTAAGGCCGCGCTGGGCCTGGCACCACCCCGGGGTGGTGAAAATTCGCACCCTGATGATTCCGGCCCTGTTCGGGGTCTCGGTCAGTCAGGTTAACCTGTTGTTCGATACCATGCTGGCGTCGTTTCTGGCCACCGGCTCCATCAGTTATCTGTATTACTCCGATCGACTGCTGGAATTTCCGCTCGGCCTGTTCGGCATCGCCATTGCGACCGTGATTTTGCCGGCGTTGTCGAGCCGCCATGTGGATCAGTCCAAAGACGGTTTTGCCGCCACCATGGACTGGGGCGTGCGCATGGTCTTGCTGATGGGCTTTCCCGCCATGCTGGGGTTGATTGTACTGAGCGAGCCCATGCTGCGGGTATTGTTCATGCGCGGCGAGTTCGGTGTGATCGAAGTGACGGCGGCGGGCAGAAGCCTGGTGGCCTATGCAGTGGGACTGCAGGCCTTTATGCTGATCAAGGTGCTGGCACCGGGCTACTACGCCCGACAGGATACCAGGACGCCGGTGCGTTTCGGCATTATCGCCATGGTGGCGAATATGGTGTTCAATGCGCTGCTGATTTTTCCGCTCGGCTATGTGGGGCTGGCGCTGGCCACGGCGATGTCGGGTATGCTCAATGCCGGCCTGCTGGCCTGGGGCCTGAGCCGGCGCGATATCTATCATCCCAGTCGGCAGACCCTGGGTTTCGCGCTCAAGGTGACGCTGGCCAGTAGCGGCATGGCGGCACTGTTGTGGTGGCTGTCACCGCCACTGGCCGTGTGGGCCGAGTGGAGTCTGCTGAGCAGCAGTTTGCACCTGCTGAGCTATATCGGGGCCGGTGCCTTGTGTTACGGTGCCTTGCTGCTGGTGAGTGGCGTGCGCATAAAGCATCTTAAAACCGCATAGCAAAGGCTGATCCCGAGGGCCGGCTGGGGTATAATCCGCCGATTTACAGAGGCCGGTATCGGAGTCTATGGAGCTTATTCGCGGGATTCACAACATCAAACCATGGCATCGCGGCTGTGTGCTTACCATTGGTAATTTTGATGGGGTGCACCTGGGGCACCAGGCCGTATTAAGCCGTCTGGTCGAGCAGGCTCGTCGGCTCAAGGTCCCGGCCTGTGTCATGGTATTCGAGCCACAGCCGCAGGAGCTGTTTACCGGTGCCGAGGCGCCTCCGCGACTAACCCGGCTGCGAGAGAAATATCAGCAATTGACGCGTCTCGGTATCGATCGTCTGTTGTGCGTGCGCTTCAATGCCGACTTTGCCGCCCAGTCTCCGGATGAATTTATTCGTGGCCTGCTGGTAGACAAGCTGGGGGTGCGCTTTCTGGTGGTGGGAGATGATTTTCGTTTCGGCCAGAACCGGGGCGGAGACTTCGAACTGCTGACCCGAGCCGGCAAGGCCTTCGACTTCGAGGTGGTCAGCACCCAGAGCTGGCGCATGAACAGCCGGCGGGTCAGCAGTACCCTGATCCGCGAGGCGCTGGCGGCAGACCGGCTGGATGATGCGGCCAATATGCTGGGGCGCCCCTTCGCCCTTTGTGGTCGAGTGGCCCACGGCGCCAAGCTGGGGAGGACTATCGGTTTTCCCACCGCCAATGTGGCGCTTAAGCGGCAGGTGATACCGGTGTCCGGCGTGTATGTGGTGGAGCTGTTATTGAACGGCCGGCGTTACCCCGGGGTCGCCAATATCGGTGACAAGCCCACGGTCTGCGGCACCCGTGCCCTGTTGGAAGTCCACCTGTTTGATTTTTCCGGCGATCTGTACGGCAAACAGGTGGAAGTAGAGCTCCGCCATAAATTGCGGAACGAGCAAAAATTCGCTTCCTTTGCGCTGCTGAAGGAGCAAATTCAACGCGATGCCGCCCAGGCCCGACAATGGTTCGGGCTGGCGACATCAGAACCGAACGGAATGTAGGATTCATGACCGATTATAAAAACACCCTGAATTTGCCCGAAACGGAGTTTCCCATGCGCGGTAACCTGGCTCAACGCGAGCCGGAGATGCTGAAACGCTGGATTGAGCAGGATTTGTACGGCGCCGTGCGTCAGGCCAAGGCCGGCAAGCAGCCGTTTATTCTGCACGACGGCCCTCCCTACGCCAACGGCAGCATTCACATCGGTCACTCGGTCAACAAGATCCTGAAAGACGTGATCGTCAAGTCCAAGGGACTGCTGGGTTACGACTCGCCCTACATTCCGGGCTGGGACTGCCACGGTCTGCCCATCGAACTGAAAGTGGAAGGCAAGATCGGCAAGCCCGGTGTCAAGGTGTCTGCCGCCGAATTCCGCGAAGCCTGCCGAACCTACGCCAAAGAGCAGATTGAAGCGCAGAAAACCGACTTCATCCGTCTCGGCGTGCTGGGTGACTGGGAAAATCCCTACCTCACCATGAACTTCGATACCGAAGCCAACATCATCCGTGCCCTCGGCAAGATCATCGACAACGGCCATCTGCACAAGGGCTCCAAGCCAGTGCACTGGTGTACCGATTGTGGCTCTGCGCTGGCAGAAGCCGAAGTGGAATATGAAGACAAGCGCTCGCCGGCCATCGACGTGCGCTTCAAGGCGGTAGACGAAGCGGCCGTGGCGGCGAGTTTCGACTGTGCCGACGGCCATACCGGTCAGGGCCCGCTGTCTGTCGCCATCTGGACCACCACTCCCTGGACGCTGCCCGCCAACCGTGCGGTGGCGCTGCATGCGGAGCTGAGCTACGCCCTGGTACAGGTGGAAGGGGACAATCCGGAACGTCTGATCCTGGCCGCCGATCTGGTCAAGGACGTAATGGACAGGGCCGGCATCAGCCATTATCACAACCTGGGCTATTGCCAGGGCGCGGCGCTTGAGCTGAAGCGCTTCCAGCATCCCTTCTACGACTTCGATGTGCCGGCCATACTGGGCGAGCACGTCACCACCGAATCCGGTACCGGCGCCGTGCATACCGCCCCCGGCCACGGCCAGGAAGATTTCGTGGTCGGTCAACAATACGGTCTGGAAGTGGCCAACCCGGTGGGGGGCAACGGTGTTTACCTGCCCGATACCGAGCTGTTTGCCGGTCAGCATGTATTCAAGGCCAACGACGCCGTGGTAGAAGCGCTGAAAGCGCGTGGCGCCCTGTTGCACCATCAGGCCATTATGCACTCCTACCCGCATTGCTGGCGCCACAAGACGCCGATTATCTTCCGTGCCACCCCCCAGTGGTTTATCAGCATGGATCAGGCCGGTCTGCGCGCTCAGGCGCTGGCGGAAATCAAGAAGGTGCAGTGGGTGCCCGAGTGGGGGCAGAACCGCATCGAGGCCATGGTAGAGAACCGCCCGGACTGGTGTATCTCCCGCCAGCGCACCTGGGGCGTGCCCATCGCCCTGTTCGTGCACAAGGAAACCCAGGCGCTGCACCCCCGTGCCACCGAGCTGATGGAAGCCGTGGCCAAGCGGGTGGAAGAAGCCGGCATTCAGGCCTGGTGGGATCTGGACCCGGCCGAGTTGCTGGGCGACGACGCCGACCAGTACGAAAAAGTGCTGGATACCCTGGATGTGTGGTTTGACTCCGGCTCGACCCATTCCTCGGTAGTGGATGTGCGTTCCGAATTCAAGGGCCACCCGGCCGACATGTATCTGGAAGGCTCGGATCAGCATCGCGGCTGGTTCATGTCATCCCTGATGATCTCCACCGCCATGAAGGGCCATGCCCCTTACCGGCAGGTGCTGACACACGGCTTTACCGTGGACGGCAATGGCCGCAAGATGTCCAAGTCCATCGGCAACGTGGTCAGCCCGCAGCAGGTGATGAACAAGCTGGGTGCCGACATTCTGCGTCTGTGGGTCACCAGCACCGATTATTCCGGCGAGATGACGGTGTCCGACGAGATCCTCAAGCGTAGCGCCGATGCCTACCGCCGTATTCGCAATACCGCTCGCTTCCTGCTGGCCAACCTGAACGGTTTCAATCCGGCCACCGACATGGTCGCCGCCGATGACATGGTGTTGATCGACCGTTGGGCCGTGGGCCGTGCTCAGGCCATTCAGCAGGAAATCACCACCGCCTTTGATGAATACAACTTCCATCTGGTGACCCAGAAGCTGATGCAGTTCTGCTCGGTGGAAATGGGCTCCTTCTATCTGGATGTAATCAAGGACCGTCAGTACACCGCCAAGGCCGACAGCCTGGCCCGTCGCTCCTGTCAGACCGCGCTTTATCATATCGTCGAAGCACTGGTGCGCTGGATGGCGCCGATCATGAGCTTTACCGCCGACGAAATCTGGAACCTGCTGCCCGGCGAGCGGTCACAATTCGTGTTCACCGAAGAGTTCTACGACGGGCTGTTCGGTCTGGCCGGTGACGAGCAACTGAACGATGGCTACTGGGCCGAGCTGCTCAAGATGCGCCAGGCGGTGAACAAGGCGCTGGAAGCCGCCCGTAAAGACAAGGTGATTGGCGCCGCACTGGAAGCCGACATCACCCTTTATGTGGAAGACTCTTTGGCAGCCAAGCTGAAGCAACTGGGTGACGAGTTGCGCTTCGTGATGCTGACCTCCAGCGTGACGGTGCAGCCGCTGAGTGAGGCCGGTGACGCCGCCGACACCGAGCTGGCCGGACTCAAGGTGAAGGTTGCCAAGAGTGACGCCGAAAAGTGTGCTCGTTGCTGGCACCATGTGGATGACGTCAACAGCCATGAGGGCCACGAGGGTATCTGTGGTCGCTGCGTATCCAACGTGGCCGGAGACGGCGAAGTTCGCCGGTTTGCCTGATGGCGATGCTGCGGGAAACCGGCCTGCGCTGGTGGTGGTTGGCGATAGTGGCCATAGCGGTGGATCAGCTGAGCAAATGGCTCACCGTATCCAACCTGGCCTATGGCTACCCGGGGGTGGAGATCACCCCCTTCTTCAACCTGGTGCACGTTTATAACCCGGGCGCGGCGTTCAGCTTTCTGGCCGACCAGGGCGGCTGGCAGCGCTGGTTCTTTGCCGGTCTGGCCTTTGCGGTGACCGTGCTGCTGAGTGTCTGGATGCACAAGCTGCCCAGAGCCGCGCGCTGGTTACCGGTGGCCTATGCATTGATCATCGGCGGGGCCATCGGCAACGTGATCGACCGGTTGATGTTGGGCCACGTGGTGGACTTTCTCGACTTTTACGTCGGCAACTGGCACTGGCCGGCGTTCAACCTGGCCGACAGCTTCATCTTCGTCGGTGCCGCCATGATCATTATCGACAGCTTCAAGAAGGACAGCCCCCAATGAGCAAACAGATAGGCCCGCAGAGCGAAGTCCTGTTTCACTTCACCATCAAGCTGCAAGACGGCTCGGTGGCCGACAGCACCCAGCTGCACGGCAAACCCGCCAAGCTGAAGATGGGAGACGGCAGCCTGACGCCGAGTTTCGAGGCCTGTTTGCTGGGCCTGACCGAAGGCTCCAGCCACAGCTTTGAGCTGGGGCCGGATGATGCCTTCGGGCCGGTCAATCCGGACAATATTCATCATATGGAGCGCAGCCGCTTCGCCGCCGACATGAGTCTGGAAGAAGGGGCTATTTTGTCCTTTACCCAGCCTAATGGCGCCGAGATCCCCGGCATAGTGCGCGGCGTGGCCGGCGACTCGGTCACCGTCGACTTCAACCATCCGCTGGCCGGTTGTCAGGTCACCTTCGAGGTGGAGATCCTGGCCGTCGAGCAACAGGCTGTTGATAAATAAGGAGCCTGACATGGATATTCTACTCGCCAACCCGCGCGGCTTTTGCGCCGGGGTCGACCGGGCCATCAGCATAGTGCAGAGCGCGCTGGAAAAATTCGAGGCGCCCATCTACGTGCGTCACGAAGTGGTGCACAACCGCTATGTGGTCAACAGGCTCAAGAACGCGGGCGCCGTGTTTGTGGAAGAGCTGGATCAGGTGCCGGACGACAATATCGTTATCTTCTCCGCCCACGGCGTGTCGAAGGCGGTACGGGAAGAAGCCAAGCGCCGGGGCCTCAAGGTGTTTGACGCCACCTGTCCGCTGGTGACCAAGGTACACATGGAAGTACACCGTGCCAGCAAGAAGGGCATAGAGACCATTCTTATCGGTCATGCGGGTCACCCGGAAGTGGAAGGCACCATGGGTCAGTACGAAAGCGCCGAGGGCGGCATGTATCTGGTGGAAAACCCGGAAGACGTGGCCAGCCTGCAGGTGAACAACCCCGACAACCTGACCTTCGTGACCCAGACTACCCTGAGCGTGGATGAAACCTCGGACGTGATTGACGCCCTGCGCGCGCGTTTCCCCACCATAGAGGGGCCGCGCAAGGACGACATCTGTTACGCCACGCAAAACCGGCAGGATGCGGTACGCGAGCTGGCGGCCAAGGTGGACGTGATGCTGGTGGTGGGCTCCAAGAACTCCTCCAACTCCAACCGGCTGCGCGAGCTGGCCGAGAAGATCGGCACCCGAGCCTATCTGATCGACTGCGTGGAAATGATCGAGGCGGACTGGCTGGAAGGGGCACAGCGCATCGGCGTGACCGCCGGGGCCTCGGCACCGGAAGTACTGGTGCAGGAAGTGATCAGCCACCTGCAGTCTTTAGGCGGCCATACTGTCACCGAGCACCCGGGGCGGGAAGAAAACATCGTCTTTGAAGTACCGGCCGAGCTCAAGGTCAAACAGGTATCCTGACACGGCACCTGATCTGACATGGTACTTGATTGACTGACAAGGCCTCCGATATCGGAGGCCTTCTTGTATCCCTCAAAGTGTTGTTTTATGAGGCGGTGATTCCCGGGTCGAACAAAGGGCCCGCTCCGCCGTCGCCTGTTGCTTATATCATCACATTAATTATCTGATCATATTGAGGCCTCAGATCAGAGGCAACACAGCCGTCTTCCACGACACGCCATGAACCCATCCCTGGAGGCTCGGAAATGCCGTCCATGGCATTTCACGGTCGTGGAAGCCGTTCTCTGTTGCCTCTTCTTGAGCACCGAGTGGCCCGAAGACGACGTCAACAGTCCACGCGGAGCATCAAGGAGGACAAAGGGATCTGCTCAGCCGACCATCCGCGCCACGGATGGCACGGCTGAGCCTCCAGGGAGGGATTCACGGCGAGTCGGGGGAGCGGGCCCTTTGTCCGACGTTTACACAGAAATGAAATAGATCATTTGTTTACTGGCCTTGCTATTACTGCCAGCAGGCCGCCGGCTCCTTGCTGTTATCTCTGCCCAGCTTCAGCGGACTGCAGCTGGTGGCGCCTTCCTTGTCGTTCAACTGGCTGGAACCGGTCTTGGCGGTGGCAATCAGCTCATAATTGCTGGCGCTGGCGCCACTGACTTCAAAGGTGTAATCGGTATGGGTGGGGAGAAAGGTGCCGCTCGCCTGGCTGGTAGTGGCATAGGTGGCATGAGAAATACGCCAGTCTTCCTGCTTCAATTGCATGCCGTACAGACTCTGAATCGCTTCTATCCGCTTGCTTTTTAACAGGTAGCCGCTGAAGGAGGGGTAGGCGACCGTGGCCAGAATAGCCACGATGGCGACCGCGATCATCAGTTCAATCAGGGTAAAACCGGTACTCTTTTGCATCCAGAACATCCTTGTCTAAACGCCAGATATGAACGAAGCTTAGTCACTGCAAATGCGCTTGTCGCGGGATTTTGTCTTCAGGGAGGAAGCCAATGAAAAAGCGTCAGGCAGGGCTGACCCTGATTGAGCTGTTGATCGGCCTGGTGGTGATGGCGGTGCTGTTATCCATTGCCGTGCCCAGCTTTCAGACCCTGCGCCAGCAGTACACGGTGCGCAGTGCCGGCATGGCCATTTATGCGGACTTGCAGTTGGCGCGCAGCGAGGCGATCAAGCGCAATAAAGACATTACCGTCTGTTTCAGCGGCTCGGGGACTGCCAACTGGAGCTTTCAGATCAATGATCTGGTCGATTCGACCGATTGTACGGCAGGCATTAACGAAACCATTGAAACGTCCAACAGCCAGGATTACCCGAAGGTTACCCTGACAGCCTCTTACTCTCCTCCTCAGCTGACCTTCAAGCCCAGAAGAAATACTCTGACCTCGGGCAATGTGACGCTTTCCAATGGCAGCCAGGCGATGGAAGTCAAAACCTGGAATAACGGTATCACCAGAACCTGCTCGGACGATGATCTGATGGGGGTGCCTGCATGCTGAAGCGGAATCAACAGAGCGGCTTTTCGGTGGTGGAAATGCTGGTGTCGCTGGTGGCCGGGCTGGTGGTGGTGGCGGGGGCCATTTCCCTGTTCACCAGCGTCATGGTGTCCGGCAACACCACCCTGATGCTGTCTCGTCTCAATCAGGATGTGCAAAGCATCACCGACATCATGGTGCGGGACATTCAGCGGGCGGGTTATCACCCCAGCGCTGCCCAGGGGATGGATGGGAATGCATCGGCAGCCTCCGCTGCGCAGGCTGTTTTGTTTTCTACTACCGATGATTTATATACGTCCAGCGGTGCCTCTGCTCCTGATTGTATCCGTATCAGGTACTGGGACGATGAGCCCGTGACCAGGATTTATCGCTTTGATCAAGCAAGTCGGGAGCTTAAGTGTTGGGGAAAAAATGGTTGCGATCCTGAAGGCGCTGATATTACTGATACGATATCGAATGCATGCACCAAGTCCAGTAACAGCACCAGTAAATGGTACAACCTGATTGCGGATCAGGAAATTTCGGTCGACAGTCTGAGCTTTACGCTGGCCTCCGGCGCCAGTGCTACCGGCATGCGCGCCATCGATCTGGCTATTTCCGCTTCGCATGCCACCAGGCCGGCGTTGTCCATGAGCCTGCAGCGGCAGATAAAATTACGCAACGACGGGTATTAGGCCATGCACAAGGTAAACGGATTTACCACACTTACCGTGACGCTGATGCTGGTATCGATTCTGATATCGGTGTCGGTATTTATCGGCAAGGCACTGGTGTCGGAAAAGCGCATCGCCCTCAACGAAATCGAGTATCGGGTGGCCTATGCCGCCGCCGAAAAAGGTGTGGCCGAGGCCATGGCCATGCTCAAGATCAGCGGAGCCGCGACTACCATCCCCTCGGGTTCGATCAGCACCTCGGCGGCTACCGCATCTTACCAAGTGTCGATAGCTCAGAATGTTCCAGTGCCTGGAACCAAAGAAATCGTCTCTGTTGCCACCCTGCCCAATGGTGGCGAGACCCGTATCAGCGTACAGGTGGCCGAGCGCAGCATCCTCAACCCCAGCAACTCCGGGCCGGCGGCGCCGCTGGTGGTTGCCGGTACACTGCCGGCCAATGGCACTATCACCATAGTGGGCAACCCCAATGGCGGTGGCCCCGGGGTGCCGGTATCGGTCTGGTCGAATGATGCAATTACTTTGGATGGCAACGCGAAGACTTGCAGCCAGCAAGCCTATCTGGATGGCTGTACTGATGACAACTCCTACAGCAACAAAGTCAAGGCAGGACCTGATGTTGTCGCCAATGATTCCAGTTTTCCCAGTGATATCGTGGATTATATTTTCGGCGAGCCGGATACCCCTGAAGGCTGGAAGAATATAGAGGCCAGGGCCACTTTGGTCACAGACTGTAATGATCAAAGAATAAAAGATGGCGGTGGTTTTTTTGTTATAGAAGGGATGTCAAAAACAACCTGTGATATTAATGGTGTCATCGGCAGCAAGGCGTCACCTGTTATTATTATTGTAAAAGATGGTGGTCTAAGTATTAATGGAAACAGTGAAGTGTACGGGCTCTTGTTTGCTTATGATTCTGATCCTGCGAGTGGTCCAGATCACACAATAAAAATAAATGGTGGTGCCAAATTTTATGGTTCCATGTTGGCTAATCATAATAAAGTTGATCTGCCGACAGGGAACTATGACTCCATTTATGATGAGGATGTCATGTGCACCTTAAATAATTGTAATGGAAATGGAGGCGGAAATAGTCCCTTCGTCAGCCTGAGCACAATTCCCGGCAGCTGGAAAGACTGGTAACAGGAGGAAGGATGAAACGGCAACAAGGGTTTGGCCTGATCGAGGTGTTGCTTGCCTTTATCGTGGTGGCGGTCACGGCGGGTTCGCTGCTGCAGCTGAACAAGAGCTACCTGGAGTACAGCCGGGACGGCCGTAGCCGGGAAGTGGCTCTGCGGCTGGCCGAGTCCAAGCTGGACGAGATCAGATACTTCAAGGACCAGCAGGGATACCAGGATATCACCGGTGGCACCGAATCGACGATTCTGGATGGAGTGACCTACGATCTGGGCTGGACGGTGGATGATGTTGGCTGGGATGGCACAGCCTGGGTTAAGAATCCCACTATCTCGGGTAAAAAAGAAGTAGCGGTGACCGTCGACTGGAACGATACCGGAGTGCCGCAAAGCTTTACCCTGGCGTCTGTGGTGTCCCCCAACCTGTCCACCAGTGGCGGCCCCTTCGGCACCGGTGCTCCCAATAACGGATTGGGATTGGGCGGGCCCACGGTGGCTCATACGCCGGGCGCGATTCCGGATATAGTATCCATCGAACTTGATCCCAATACCGGCATCAAGCAGGAAACCAGCAAACCGGCGCCCGACATTAAAAAAGGTAAGGATTCCGGGGATGTTGTCGTCAGCTTCGAAACGATTGTTTACAACCCGAGCAATAAAAGTCTGATTAAAGGAGACAGTCAAACCGTCTATTGTTCCTGCGAAAACAAGAGTAGTACCGAGCCAACCAGTAAGCCGGCGGTTCCCGTTGTCTTGTCACAGAGTATTTACTGGAAAAATGGTGGTACTACAGTAGACAAAGGCAGGGGAGTAAGTGAGAACGATAATGATGACTGTGAGGTTTGCTGTAACGATCATTATGATATGCCTTTCAGTTCGGACTTTTCCGACAACTATAACCAATTTAATAAAAACCATACACATACAGGGAAGTATTATGAATCCTGCCGCATGTTACGGATCGATGGATATTATCAGGTGATGCCGGACTGGAATCTGGTGGCCTTGAATGTGTTCCCTCCCGGTTACTTAGCCGACGCCAGTAATGTTGCTTTGTATCAGAAGTATGTTAAGTACGTGATCAAGGATTATGTGGAGAAACTAAAGGCAGGAATGCAAACGGCAAGCTATAAGCCGACGTATAGTTTCGAAGCATGGTTGAATGCAAATGGCACTGTGGACGAAAAGGCGGTATTCGTTGCTTATAATTCCATCTATGTATCTTCAACTTATTCCAATCAATTTGTGGCTCGCGCTATTTACGTGGATTTATTACCGCAGGAGCTGCTGGACAAGATTGACCCGACAAACGACGCTGACTGGCTGACCCGGGTGTCTTTCAATGAGGTGAATGTCACCATGCTGGCTGATTGGTCGGTGAGTGAAGGTGCAAGTGATTATATCGATGTGTTGAGTCAGGAGATCGAGACCATTGTCGATCCGGATAATAACTATTTTGGTACCTATCGACGTGGCGCCGTCAAGGGGATCAAGACCTCCTTACTTGTTCCCAAACCCGTAACGGCAACCATGAAGCGCTATAATACCGGTCTGACAGGGCAGCCTCAGATTTCCACTTTCGATGGCAGTAACACCTATAGCGCCAGCCTGTCATTTGTTGTGCAAAGTGGCTCTCCAACAACGGTGAGCTTTGGCGGAGTCATCGAATGTCTAACGGTAGAGAGTAATAAGTCCACGGCAAGCAAAGGCTGTACTAAAAGTGACTTCAATAAAACCACGGTCACCGCCAGCAATGGCAGCTGTACTATCAATAAAGAAGCAGATGTCGCTACCGCCACTTATCAATGTACCGTGCCCAGCACTCAGTCAACGACCATTGTGACCTTCGATGAAACACCCAATAACAGTAACTTCGTTTTCAATAACGGTGCCAGTAGCGCTAAACCTCAGACCATTAACCTGACCAAGGATAATATCAGCAACGGTAATATCCCCTGCATCCTGCAGGTTCACAACGGCATCGCGAATTATGACCAGATGAGCTGCACCTCCGAGGATGACTGAAACAACCGGCGCTGGTAACCCCGGCGCCTTTTTTTTATCATGCTTGCAACTCCATGAGCTTACAGGCAATCCATGTCCTCACATCTGACCCTGGCGCTGGCGCAGTTGAATCTGACTGTCGGCGCCATCGAAGCCAATACTCACGCCATGCTGGCCGCCGCTCGTGACGCGGAGCAACAGGGCGCCGAGCTGGTGCTGTTCCCCGAGCTGGCCATCACCGGCTATCCGCCGGAAGACCTGCTGTTTCGTGACGATCTCTACCTGCGCGTCGATGCGGCCCTCGAGCAACTGGCCGCGGCCAGCGCCAATACCGCCCTGGTGGTCGGCCACCCCTGGCGGCAAGACGGCCGGCTTTATAACGCCGCCTCCTTCTTTTATGAGGGCACGCTGCAGGGGCGCTATTTCAAGCAGCTGCTACCCAACTACGGCGTGTTCGACGAGAAGCGCTATTTCGGCGCCGGTGACAAGAGTTGTGTGGTCGAGTTCAAGGGTCACCAACTGGGCCTGCTGATCTGCGAAGACGTATGGGAAGCGGGCCCGGCGGCGGCGGCCAAGGCGGCGGGCGCCGAGCTGCTGCTCAGCCTCAACGCCTCTCCCTATCACAGGGGCAAGGCCTGGATCCGCAAGGATTTGCTGGCCCAGCGCAGCCGCGACAACGGCCTGCCGCTGGTGTATCTCAATCAGGTGGGCGGACAGGACGAGCTGGTGTTCGACGGCCGTTCCAAGGTGTTCAATGCCGAAGGCACGCTCACCCAGAGCCTGAAGGCGTTCGACACCGAGCTGGCACTGGTGCGGTTCGAGCAGGGCGCGCCCGTGCCTGCCGACGTTCAGCCGCCGCTCGAGCCGCTGGCCGAGGTGTATCAGGCACTGGTGTTGGCGACCCGGGATTACATCGACAAGAACGGCTTCAGCGGCGCCGTGCTGGGGCTGTCCGGCGGCATCGACTCGGCGCTGACCCTGGCCATCGCCGTCGATGCATTGGGCAAGGATCGGGTACAGGCGGTGATGATGCCGTTTCGCTATACCGCCTCCATCAGCGTGGAAGACGCAAAAGAGGAGGCCGAGCTGCTGGATATCGAGTTCGATATTGTGTCCATAGAGCCGATGTTCGATGCCTTCATGGGCCAGCTGACGCCCATGTTCGAGGGTACCGAAAAAGACACCACCGAAGAAAACCTGCAGGCGCGCTCCCGGGGCGTGTTGCTGATGGCGCTGTCCAACAAGCGCCGCCGCCTGGTGCTGACCACCGGCAACAAGAGCGAGGTGGCGGTGGGCTATTGCACCCTGTACGGCGACATGGTCGGCGGCTTTGCTCCCATCAAGGACGTGCCCAAGACCCTGGTGTTCGAGCTGTCCCGTTATCGCAATACCCTGGGCTATGTAATACCGCAACGGGTCATCGACCGGCCGCCCTCGGCCGAATTGGCGCCGGATCAGCTCGACCAGGACAGCCTGCCGCCGTATGATGTGCTGGATGCCATGCTCGAAGCCTATGTGGAGCAGGACCAATCGCTGAATGATCTGCTGGCGGCCGGTTACGACGAAGCCGATGTGCGCCGGGTGATTAAGCTTGTGGATATCAACGAATACAAACGCCGTCAGAGTGCGGTGGGGCCGCGGATCACCCCGCGTAACTTCGGCAAAGACCGGCGTTACCCCATTACCTCGGGTTTTGGCAAAATAAATTGGTAAGGAGCCACCGATGAAGAAAATTGAAGCCATCATCAAACCTTTCAAGCTGGATGACGTGCGTGAAGCCCTGGCCGAGCGCGGCATTACCGGCATGACGGTATCGGAAGTAAAAGGATTTGGCCGTCAGAAAGGTCACACCGAGCTGTATCGCGGTGCCGAGTATATGGTGGACTTTTTGCCCAAGGTGAAGCTGGAGCTGGTGGTGCAGGACGATCTGGTTGAATCCTGTATCGAAGCCATCGAAAACACGGCGCGCACCGGCAAGATCGGTGATGGCAAAATCTTCGTGTTCGATGTGGGCCAGGTGATCCGCATTCGTACCGGTGAACAGAACGAAGAAGCGGTTTAAGGACCGGGACTGGGGACTAGGGAACAGGGAATAGGGAGTGGTGTGCTCTTCCCCAATCCCTATTCCCCAATCACCAATCCCTGGTTTCAACAGACCGGCTTTTTTGTCACAATTGCTTATTAACATCGAATCAAGGAATAACATATGCCACTGCTGGACAGTTTTACCGTCGACCATACCCGAATGGAAGCACCGGCGGTGCGGGTAGCCAAAACCATGGCCACGCCCCATAACGACACCATTACCGTGTTCGATCTGCGCTTCTGCCTGCCGAACCAGGAAATCCTGTCCGAGAAGGGCATCCATACTCTGGAGCACCTGTTCGCCGGCTTTATGCGCAATCATCTCAATGGTGACGGCGTCGAAATCATCGATCTGTCGCCCATGGGCTGCCGTACCGGTTTTTACATGAGCCTGGTAGGTGAACCCGACGAGCAACGCGTAGCGGCGGCCTGGCAGGCGGCGATGGAAGATGTACTGAAGGTGGAAAACCAGTCGCAGATCCCTGAGCTGAACGAATACCAGTGTGGCACCTATGTGATGCATTCGCTGGACGAGGCCAAGGCCATCGCGCGCAATATTATCGAGCGTGGCATCGGTGTGAATAGCAACCAGACACTGGCATTGCCGGAAGAGATGCTGAAATCACTGTAATGACAAGCGGCTTCCCCTCGTGACAAAAGCGCCCGTTTAAGCAGCACTGGCTTAACCGGGCGCTTTGTCACTTGTTATTCTTATCCTGTAGATATACTTCCCTTATTACAGTGCTCAAATGGACCACTTTATGTCAGAACAACAAGACCCCTTCCTCAAGCGGGAAGCCGAAAAATACGAAAACCCCATTCCCAGCCGGGAGTTTATTCTCGAGCTTATTAAAACCAAACAAGGCCCGGTTTCCCGGGACGATATCTTTGCCGAGCTGGCGCTGGATGGTGAAGAGCAGGCCGAAGCCCTGCGCCGCCGGTTGCGCGCCATGGAGCGCGATGGCCAGCTGGTATTCACCCGTAACAAGAGTTACGCCCTGCCCGACAAGCTGAATCTGATCAAGGGCCGTGTCATCGGTCACCGTGAAGGCTTCGGTTTTCTGCGCCCGGAAGATGGCGGCGACGATCTGTTCCTTTCCCAGCGTGAGATGGACGCCCTGATGCACGGTGACCACGCTTTGGTGCAGCCGCTGCGTTTTGACTCCAAGGGCCGACGCGAGGCGCGGGTGGTGCGCCTGCTGGAGTCCCGCGATCTGGAAGTGGTTGGCCGCTATTTTGTGGAAAACGGCGTCAGCTATGTGGTACCGGACGACAGCCGTATCGCTCAGGATATTCTGATCCCGCAGGGCGAGACCATGGGCGCACGCATGGGCCAGGTGGTAGTGATTGCCATCAGCCAGCGCCCCACCAAGCGCATGACTGGTGTGGGTAAAGTGATTGAAGTGCTGGGTGAAACCATGGATCCGGGCATGGAAATCGACATTGCCCTGCGCACCCACGGTATTCCCCATGTGTGGCCACAAGAAGTGAAGCAGGAAATTGCCAAGCTGACCGAACAGGTGCCGGAAGAAGCCAAGTTGGGCCGTAAGGATCTGCGTGATCTGCCATTGGTGACCATCGATGGCGAAGATGCCCGCGACTTTGATGATGCGGTCTACTGTCAGCCCCAGGCTTCCGGCGGCTGGCGGCTGTGGGTGGCCATTGCCGATGTGTCCTACTATGTGCGTCCCGGCACGGCACTGGACAACGAAGGCTATCTGCGCGGCAACTCGGTTTACTTCCCCGAGCAGGTGATTCCCATGCTGCCCGAGGTGCTGTCCAACGGCCTGTGCTCGCTCAACCCGCAGGTTGATCGACTGTGCATGGTGGCCGAGATGACAGTGTCTGCCTCCGGCAAGTTGTCCGACTTCACGTTCTATGAAGCGGTGATGAACTCCCATGCCCGTCTGACCTACAACAAGGTGGCGGCCATGCTGAAGGGAGACGAAACCCTGCGCGAGCGTTATGCTCCGCTGGTGCCGCATCTGGAAGCGCTGAACGAGATGTATCATGCGATGAAGGCGGCACGCCATCAGCGCGGCGCGGTAGAGTTCGAGAGCGAAGAAACCCGCTTCGTGTTCAACCCTCAGCGCAAGATCGAGCAAATCGTGCCGGTGGTGCGCAACGACGCCCACAAGATCATCGAAGAATGCATGATCATGGCCAACGTGGCGGCCGCCCGCTTTATCGAAAAGCAGGATGCCCATGCCCTGTTCCGGGTGCACGACAAGCCCGGTGAAGAGAAACTGACCGGTTTTCGCAGTTTCCTCGGCGAGCTGGGTCTGGAGCTGAAAGGCGGCCTGGAGCCGGAGCCGGCGGATTACGCCTTGCTGGCCGAGCAGATCAAGGACAGACCCGATGCGGAGCTGATCCAGACCATGCTGCTGCGCTCCATGAAGCAGGCGATTTATCAGGCCGACAACATGGGTCACTTTGGCCTGGCGCTGAAGTCTTATGCCCACTTTACCTCGCCCATTCGCCGTTATCCGGATCTGGTGTTGCACCGTGCCATCAAGGCCCAGCTGAGCAAGATACAGGGTAACGGCGGCAGCAAGACCGGCGGCGTGCCTTATCAGTATGATGAAGTCGCTCCCATGGGCGATCATTGCTCCACCACAGAGCGCCGGGCCGATGACGCCACCCGCGATGTGGCCGACTGGCTCAAGTGCGAATACATGCTCGACCATGTGGGCAGCGAATTTGGCGGCACCATCGCCAACGTGACCGGCTTCGGTTTCTTCGTGCGGCTGGACGAGATCCATATCGACGGTCTGGTGCATATTTCCAGCCTGCAGAACGATTACTACCAGTTTGATCCGGCGCGTCAGACCCTGATCGGCGAGAACTTCCGTCGCCGCTATCGTCTGGGTGACAAGATCAAGGTCAAGGTGATGGCGGTGAACCTGGACGATCGCAAAATCGACTTCGAAACCGTGGAAGAGCCACTGCCGGCCGGGGCCAAAAGCGGCAAGGGTGCCAAGAACCTGAAGTCGCGCCAGCGTGCCAAGCCGAAAAGCGGCGCCAAGCCGAAGAGCGGTGCCAAGCCCGAGGCCAAGCCGGTTGAAGGCAAGAGCGGTAACAAGCCCAAAGGCGGCAGAAAGCGCCGTTAATTAAAACCTGGGAATAGGGACTGGTGAACTCATCCCGCCCTATTCCCCAATCCCTAATCCCTGGTCCCGATTCCCCATTCCCTAATCCCCAATCCCGAGAATTTAAATGAGTAATGAACTGATTTTTGGTATTCACGCCCTCGATGCCCTGCTGGAAACTCATCCGGAGCAGGTATTGGAAGTGTGGCTGCTCAAGGGCCGTGAAGACGAGCGGCTGAACGCACTGCAGGCCCGCTTACTGGCGGTCGGTGTCAAGGCCCAGCCGGCGAGCCGCTCGGCGCTGGATAACAAGGCCAAGGGTGGTCAGCACCAGGGTGTGGTGGCCAAGGTCAAGGCTCAGCCGGTGTTGAACGAGACGGATCTGGACCAGCTGCTCGCCACCCAGAGCAATCCCTTGTTGCTGGTGCTGGACGGCGTGACCGACCCGCACAACCTGGGGGCCTGCCTGCGTACCGCCGATGCCGCCGGTGTGCATGGCGTCATCGTACCCAAAGACAAGTCAGCCAGCCTGGGCCCTGTGGTGCGCAAGGTGGCCTGTGGTGCCGCCGAAGTGGTGCCGTTGTTTCAGGTAACCAATCTGTCGCGCACCCTGCGTCAGCTGCAGGACAAAGGTGTCTGGGTGGTCGGTACCGCCGGTGAGGCCGATCACAGCCTGTATCAGGCCAAGCTCAGCGGCGCCCTGGCGCTGGTGATGGGGGCCGAAGGCAAGGGCATGCGTCGCCTGACCCGGGAACACTGTGACGAGCTGGTCAGCATTCCCATGGGCGGGTCCGTATCCAGCCTGAATGTGTCGGTCGCCACCGGTGTCTGCCTGTTCGAAATGGTGCGTCAGCGCGGGCAATGATTGTGAGGGGTGAGGGGTAAGGGGTGAGGGGTAAGGGGTAAGGGGTAAGGGGTAAGGGGTGACACCTCACTCCTCACTCCTCACAGTAAATCGGTTAATCGGGCGGTGGAATTTACATGCAGCGCATAATGGGCCGTCTGGCGGCCGATCGGCAGATGCTGGCGATATTGCTGCTGGTGCTGGGCAATCTGATGATCTCGTTCGGCGATGTGCTGGTCAAATTGCTGGGCCAGACCGAGGCGACGCCGTATCAGTATGTGGCGCTGCGCTTTTTGATGACCTCGGCGTTGCTGCTGCCGTTCTGGTGGCGGCTGCCGCGCGAGAAGAAGGGCTGGGGCCAATGGAAAATCCACCTGTTGCGCGGTCACCTGCTGCTGATGGGATCGGCCTGTGTGTTTATCAGTTTGATCTACCTGCCGCTGGCTACCGCCAACGCGGTGTTTTATGCCTCGCCGCTGATGACACTGCCGCTGGCCGCACTGCTGAGCAAGGAGCAGGTACGGCTGCCGGCCTATGTTATCAGTCTGCTCGGTTTTGGCGGCATACTGATAGTGCTGAACCCGGCCGAATGGCACTGGGCCGGCTGGGTAGCGCTGTTGACCGCCTTTTCCATGGCGGCCAGCAACGTGCTGGTACGTCGGCTGCCCCAGGGGCGCTCTGTACTGGCGACGCTGTTTCTGACCCAGGCGCTGGCCATACCGGTGAGCTTTGCCCTGGCCTTGCCCGGCTGGCAGCCGGTGGCGGGTGAGGTGTGGTTGCTGCTGATTGGCGCCAGTCTTATCGGCATCATCTATCAGGGCATCTGTATCCTGGCCTACGCCATGGCCGATGCCAGCAAGATTGCCGCCAGCGAATATTCCGGCCTTATCTTCGTGACCCTGATGGGCATGGTGCTGTTTGCGGAGTTTCCGGCGCTCAATGTCTACCTCGGCGCCGCCGTGGTGATCATCGCCATCGGCCTGCAACGCAGGTTGCGGTAAACGCCGGAATTGGGGATTAGGGATTAGGGATTAGGGATTGGTAAAATCTCCCCATTCCCCATTCCCCATTCCCCATTCCCCATTCCCCATTCCCCAGCATTTAATTTCTTGCCGCCCGATTGGTTATCCCTTATACTGCGCCACCTTAAAATCAGTCGTTTTTAGCTACAAGTTCCTTGCCTCCGATGGTGTGACTGAGCCCACGCAGAGGCTATTAACCCGTAAGGAGCAATCCATGCGTCATTACGAAATCGTATTTATGGTTCACCCTGACCAGAGTGAACAGGTTCCCGGTATGATCGAGCGTTACACCAGCGCCATCACCACTTCAGGCGGTCAAGTTCACCGCATGGAAGACTGGGGCCGTCGCCAGCTGGCTTACCCGATCAACAAGCTGCACAAAGCTCACTATGTTCTGATGAACGTAGAAGCCGACCAGACTGTTATCGATGAGCTGGAAACTAACTTCCGCTTCAACGATGCCGTGCTGCGTAACATGATTATGCGCACCAAGCATGCGGTCACTGAGCCTTCTGAAATGGCCAAGGTCAGAGAAGAGCGTCAACCCCGTCGTGACGACGCTCGTGCAGAAGCTGCAGAGTAATCCACGTTTTAGCTGAGGAATAGAATCATGGCACGTTTTTTCCGTCGTCGTAAGTTCTGCCGTTTCACCGCTGATGGTGTTACCGAGATCGATTACAAAGACATCGCAACCCTGAAAAACTACGTTACCGAGTCCGGTAAAATTGTACCGAGCCGCATCACCGGCACCTGCGCTAAGTTTCAGCGTCAGCTGGCTCGTGCGATCAAACGCGCTCGTTACCTGGCCCTGCTGCCTTACACCGATCTGCACAAGTAAGCAGCGGCCTAACTCGCCAATATTTATAGAGGAAAGGTAATGCAAGTTATTCTGCTTGATAAAATCGCCAAACTGGGCGACCTGGGCGACCAGGTAACCGTTAAGTCCGGTTATGCTCGTAACTTCCTGCTGCCCAAGGGCAAAGCCGTTCTGGCCTCCAAAGACAACGTAGCGACTTTTGAAGCTCGCCGCGCCGAACTGGAAGCCAAACTGGCCGAGCAACTGGCTGCTGCGCAAGCCCGTGCCGACCAACTTTCTGGTCTGGAAAACGTGGTTATCGAATCCAAGTCCGGTGACGAAGGCAAGCTGTTCGGCTCCATCGGTGCCCGCGACGTGGCCGACGCCATCACCGCTGCCGGTGTTGCCGTTGCCAAGAGCGAAGTTCGCCTGTACGACGGTGTTCTGCGTAACACTGGTGAGTACGAAGTGGGTGTGCAGCTGCACGCCGACGTTAAAGCGATCGTTAAAATTCAGGTCGTTGCTGCCTAAATCAGGCCGCTCGTTAAAAAAACCCGCGCTTGTCGCGGGTTTTTTATTGCCTGCAATAAGGCTACAGTGGGGATGGGTCTAACGAGGGAGAGCACTGCATGGCAGACTGGATCACAGGCCGGGTCAAGGCCCGCAAGCAATGGTCGGATACGCTGTTTTCTCTGGTGGTGGATGCCGACGTCGAGCCATTCAAGGCCGGGCAGTTCACCAAGCTGGCCTGGCACGGCGAAGATAAAAAAGTGGCCAGGGCCTATTCCTACGTCAATCCGCCGGGGCAGGACTGCGAGTTTTATCTGGTGACCATTCCCGAAGGTCAGCTCACGCCTTATCTGGCCGGACTCGAGGTGGGGGACGAACTGTTGGTGCAGCGCACGGCGGCCGGCTTTCTGACTCTGGATGAAGTACCGCCGGGCCGTGATTTGTGGCTGATGGCCACCGGCACCGGGGTAGGTCCGTTTGTATCCATCTTGGCAGAAGGTCATTGCTGGCAGCAGTTTGATAATATCGTGCTGGTGCACGGGGTGCGCCTGGGCGAAGAGCTGAGCTACCGAGAGCAGATCATCGCGCTGACGCAAGGCCAGCCCCGTTTTCACTATGTCCCCTTTGTCTCCCGAGAGACGGTGGCCGGTGCCGAGCCGGGCCGTATCACCCACGCCATTGCCGATGGCAGCCTGGAACAAAGAGTCGGCCTGACGCTCACCCCGGAGCACAGCCGGGTGTTACTCTGTGGTAATCCGCAAATGGTGCGCGACACCGTGACCGAGCTCAAGCACAAGGGGCTGGCGAAACATCTGCGGCGCAAGCCCGGTCAGATCCTGATGGAAAATTATTGGTAAACAAAGGGATTCGGGACTGGGGACTGGGGACTGGGGAATAGGGACTGGAGCCGCTAATTCCCTAATCCCGAGTCCCTAATCCCCCGGGGTTAACGGGTTAAGACTATCATCAGACTCAGAAAAGCCGCCAGTCCCCAGCCCAGGCCTATAATCCAGTAAAACACCCGGGCACCCTGTTTGATGGGAATACGGTTATAGAGTAAAAACAGATACCAGAACAGGGCCGGGATCAGCGGTAGCAAAAACAGTCGGGTCATGACAAAGGCCTTATGTGAACGAGATCCGGTGGGGATGGCTTTTATCCCTCTGTCACTGTATCAACGGGAGCGGCATTGGGCCAATGATCATTCAGGGTCAGGTGAGGCCGTGCTATGTTGCGGGTCTGATGTCGGTTTATCGATGATGGATAAGGAGCAAGAGATGAAGCAATTGGTAATTGAAGCATTTGGCGGCCCGGAGCAGCTGACGCTGGTCGAGACCGAACATCCTCCGCTGACGGCCAGCCAGATACGGCTCAAAATGCACTTTGCCGGCGTGAATCCCGTCGATGCCAAAACCCGCGCCGGACTGGGCTGGGGAGCGAAGGCCGTCAAGGACCGGCTGCCCTGGTCGCCGGGCTTCGAGGTGATGGGGGAAGTGCAGGAAGTCGGTTCCGAGGTGTGCCGCTTCATGTCCGGTGATCGGGTGTTCGGACTGGTCTCCGGTGGAGGCTATGGCGAGGAGCTGGTGGTGGACTGTAACGAGATGCTACCGGTGCCCGAAGCCGTCAGCGATGAAATGGCCGCCGGTCTGGCGCTGGCCGGGCTGACCGCCTGGCAGGGGCTGACCGAACACGGTGGCCTCAAGGCCGGTGAGCGGGTGTTGATTGCCGCCGCCGCCGGTGGAGTGGGGCATCTGGCGGTGCAGCTGGCCAAGGATATGGGGGCCACGGTCGTGGCACTGGGCTCGCCCGCCAATCATGACTTTCTGCGCAGTCTGGGGGCCGATGAGGTGATCGACTATCGCGATGAAGCCGCCCTCAACGCCCTGGCGCCGGTGGATTTATTGTTCGACCTGGTGGGCGGAACTTCCGGATGCTCACTTCTGTCTCATGTTAAATCCGGTGGTCGGGTGGTAACGGTACCGACCATTACCGCCGACGAGGTGATGGCGGCTGCCAGGCGGCAGGGGCTGACGGCCAGCGGCATGCTCAAGACTAACGACATCGAGCAGCTGGAGCAGTTGGTGCAGGCGGTGGCCGAAGGCCGGCTCAAGGTGGAAGTCAGCCAGGTATTCCCGCTGGCCGACGGTGTGGCGGCCCATCGCCAGATTGAAACCGGTCATACCCGCGGCAAGATACTGCTGCAGGGATAACCGGTTAGCGACTTGATATAAGGAAACCCCATGAAGTATTGGTCCCTGTTATTGTTGTTGTGCCCCTTGCTGGCACCGGCTGCCCCCGTGTTGGTGCAGGAGGTGGAGCAGGCAGAAGACGGGCTGGTGATCCCCTACCGAATGTATCGGCTGGATAATGGCCTGACGGTGCTGCTGAATGCCGACAAGTCCGATCCGCTGGTGCATGTGGAGATGACCTACCACGTTGGCTCGGCCCGGGAAGAGCCGGGCCAGACCGGTTTTGCCCACTTCTTCGAGCACATGATGTTTCAGGGCTCCAAGCACGTGGGTGATCAGGAGCATTTTCGTCTGGTCAACGAGGCCGGTGGCACCATGAACGGCACCACCAATCAGGACAGAACCAATTACTTCGAGACGGTCCCCGCCAACCATCTGGAAAAAATGCTGTGGCTGGAGGCGGATCGCATGGGGTTTCTGCTGGAAGCGGTGAGTCAGCGCAAGTTTGAAATTCAGCGCGACACCGTCAAGAACGAACGCGGTCAGCGCATCGATAACCAGCCCTATGGGCTGGTAGGCGAGCGTATGGGTGAACTGCTTTATCCGCGGGAGCATCCATACAGCTGGCAACCCATCGGTTATGTGGAAGATCTGGACCGGGTCAACGTGGAGCATCTCAAGGCGTTTTTCAAACGCTGGTATGGCCCCAACAATGCCACCCTGGTGATCTCCGGTGATTTTGAGACCGAGCAGACGCTGGAGTGGGTGGACAAGTACTTCGGCCCCATTCCCGCCGGCCCAACCGTGACCCCGGCCGAGCCGCAGCCGGCCAAACTGGAACAGAGTCGTTATCAGACCCTGGTCGATAGCCGTATTCGCATGCCGATGCTGTATCTGTCTTATCCTACCGTTTATCTGGGCCATAAAGACGAGGCGGCGCTGGATGTGCTGTCCAATGTGCTGGGTGGGGGCAAAAGCTCGCTGCTGTATCAGCAGTTGGTGGAAACCGGCAAGGCCGTCAGTGCCGGGGCCAGCCATTACTGCGCCGAGCTGGCCTGCACCCTGAGCGTCTGGGCCTATAGCAACCCGTCGAAAGACGGATCCCTGGCACCACTCAAGCAGGAGATCGATCGCATCGTGGCCGAACTTGCTGAGCGGGGCATCAAGTCCGACGACGTCGACAAGGCGGTGACCGAATTGCGTGCCGAGCTGATCCTCGGGCTCGACAGCACCAAGGGCAAATCCCGGCAACTGGCACTGGGCCAGGTGTTGAAAGACGACCCGCTCTATGCGATCAACGCCTGGCGTCAACTGGCCGAGACCACGCCCGAGCAGGTAACGGCGGTATATCGTCGATATCTGCAGAACAAGCCGGTGGCGGCGTTGAGCGTGGTGCCGACCGACAAAAACGACTGGCAGGCTGCCGCACCTAACTTTGAAGTAGCCGAGCGGACCTTGCCGGCCTCCGATGAGCTACTTGCGTCCTTACCGGATCGCAAGGTAACAGACACCTTCGATCGCAGCCAAATGCCGGCGGCGGCAGAGCCGGTACACATCAAGGTGCCACCGCTGTGGCAGGATACCCTGGGCGACAACATTCAGCTGCTGGGCACGGTAAACGACGAGATACCGGCGGTATCGGTGATCCTGGCGTTGCCCGGCGGCCAGCGAGCCGAAAGCCCGGCCGACATCGGGCTGGCTACCCTGACGGCGGCGATGATGAATCAGGGCTCGGAACGGTTGAAAGCCGGCGCCTTCAGCGAAGCGCTGGAGCGACTCGGTGCCAGCATCAGCGTGCGCAGCGGTTTCTATACCAATCTGATTGAAATCACCAGCATGACAGAGACCCTGCCGCAAACCCTGGCATTGGTGGAAGAGCTGCTGTTTCACCCGGGGTTGCGTGAGCAGGATTTCGAACAGGTTAAATCCCGGCTGTTGGAGTCCATGGCCCAGAATCGGCACAGACCCGCCTGGCTGGCCCAGCAGGCATTTCGCCAGCTGATGTACGGCAATACCCGGATGGGCTTGCCGGACGAGGGCCGTGCCGAGCAAATCGGTGCCATCACGCTGCAGCAGGTGCGTGATTACTATCGGCGTTATTACAACCCGGCCAATGGCCATGTGCTGGTGGCCGGCGATCTGGCTCCCGAACAGGCCAAAACGGCATTCGGTTTTCTGACTCGCTGGCAGGGAGAGGCGGCACCCGTGCCCGAAGTACAGGTGGTACCGCAGCCGGCGGCGGCGGGCATTTACGTGGTGGATGTACCGGGTGCCGTGCAGTCGGTGCTGCGTATCGGCCGACGCGCCCTGCCGCTGGATGCCACCGGGCCTTTTTTCCATGCCAACCTGATGAACTTCAACCTGGGTGGCAACTTCAACAGTCGCATCAACCAGAACCTGCGTGAAGACAAGGGCTTTACCTATGGTGCCCATTCCTACTTTACCGGTAATCGCGATGCAGGCGTGTTCGTGGTGGCTACCGATGTGCGTGGCGATGCCACGGTGCCGGCCATCGAGAACATTCTGGCGGAGTTCAGTCGTTTCCGGGAGCAGGGGCCGAGTCAGGAGGAGCTGAGTTATCTGCGCAGCAGCTATTCCCAGCAGGATGCGCTGTCTTACGAGACCCTGGGCAACAAGGCGGGTTTTTTGCTGCAGCTGGCGATGATGCAGTTGTCGCCGGACTACCTCAACAAACAGCAGCAGATCGTGGCGGGCATCGACAGCGAGGCGCTGACCGGGCTCGCCGAGCAGTGGCTGGATCCCAACGATATGGTGGTAGTAGTGGTCGGCGACAAGGAAAAGCTTGAAAAATCGTTGGCGCAGCTCCATCTTCCGTTACACGACTTTACCATTGAGTAACGAGGCCAGACCTCTCGCGGGATCATCATTCCCCTTCGGGGGAATGATGATCCCGTGCCAAAGAGTAACCAATAATGACCAAAACAACGTTAACACTGGCCGAACGACTCCAGGCCTGGCAGACGCCGGCGCGCCTGCCAGCCATCAAGGGCATTCGTCGTGGCATAGAGCGCGAAAGCCTGCGCATCACGCCGGACGGTCACCTGGCCCAGACCGGCCACCCCGGTGTGCTGGGCTCGGCACTGACCCATGCCAACATCACCACCGACTTCTCCGAATCCTTGATGGAGTTCATCACACCGGTATCGGATTCGGTAGAGATATTGCTGGCGCAGCTGAGTGATATTCACGGCTATACCATGCGCCATTTGGGCGAAGAGCAGTTGTGGCCGCTGAGCATGCCCTGTTTGCTCAAGGGCGACGATCATATTCCGCTGGCTCGGTACGGCAGCTCCAACGTGGGCCGCATGAAAACCCTCTATCGACAGGGGCTGCATCATCGTTACGGCAGCCGCATGCAGGTGATCTCGGGGGTGCACTTCAACTTCTCCATGCCCGACAGCTTCTGGAGTGAGTGGCACCAGCTTGAAGGCAACGGCGGTTGCCTGCAGGACTTTGTGTCCGACAAGTATCTGGGGTTAATCCGCAACGTTTATCGCTTCGGCTGGCTGATCCCCTATCTGTTCGGTGCCTCGCCGGCGCTGTGTGGCTCTTTTCTCGCCGGGCGCGAGCACCAATTGCCGTTCGAACGGCTTGGCAAGGGCACGCTTTATCTGCCTTATGCCACCTCGCTGCGCTTGTCGGACCTGGGCTATACCAACAATGCACAGGCCGACTTGGGGATTTCACTCAACAGCCTGGACGAATATGTGTCTTCGCTGCGCCGGGCCATTGGCACCCATGCGCCGGAATTTGCCAAAATCGGCGTCAAGGTGGACGGGGAATACCGTCAGCTCAACGACAATGTCTTGCAGATAGAAAACGAACTCTATGCGCCTATCCGGCCCAAGCGTACCGCCGAAAGCGGCGAAAAGCCGTCGGAAGCCCTGGCCACACGGGGTATCGAATATATCGAAGTGCGCTCGGTCGATGTTAATCCGTTTTCGGCGGTGGGCATCGATGCGGGCCAGATCCGTTTCCTGGATACTTTTCTGCTCTGGTGTCTGCTGACGCCGTCGGCCCCGTTGGCGGAAGACGAGATCGCGCTCAACCGGCGCAATTTCAACAAGGTGGTGCTGGAAGGGCGCAAGCCCGGCCTGGAGCTGGAAATCTTTGGCGGCGAGACCCTCACCCTCAAGGCGCTGGGCGAACGTTACTTCGGCGAGCTGAAAGAGGTAGCGGCGCTGCTGGATGCCTGTTGTGGCCGTGGCTGCTACGGCAAGGCCCACGCCCAGCAGCTGGCGGCAATTCAGGATCCGAGCCTGACCCTGTCGGCCCGGGTGCTCGACGAACTGCAGCAGAGCGGTCAGGACATACTGCCCTTCGGCCTGGCGCTGTCGAAGCGTTACCAGCAACAGTTGCAGCAAAGCCGCCCGCGCTACTGGGAAGACAGCTACTTCGATGAAGAAGGTGCCCGCTCCGAGATGCGTCAGCGCAAGATAGAAAGATCCGACACCATCGGCTTCGACGAATTTCTGCAGAACTACTTCGGCCAGTAAGCCGTCCAGAGAAAAGTGAAGGGGAGGCGTGAATGTTACGCCTCCCCTTTATTATTTTAAAAACAAGGAAGTGTGATGAGAATAGTGTGTCTGGTGCCGTCATGGACCGAAACCCTGATCGAGTGCGGTGTTAATGTGGTGGGGCGTACCCGATATTGCGTGCACCCGGCCGACAGAGTGGCTTCGTTACCCGTGGTCGGGGGCACCAAGGATGTACAATGGAGCAAAGTGGCGGCGCTGGCGCCGGATATGGTGATTTTCGACAAGGAAGAAAACACCCGGAAAATGGCAGAGACCTGCCCGTTTCCCTATTTCGCCACCGAGGTGAAATCGGTGCCGGGTATGCCTCAGGCCCTGGAGCAGCTGGCGCAGGTATTGGACTGCGAAGCCCTGCAGCAATTGAGTTATCGCTACCGGGCTGTGCTGGGCCGGACCTCGGCCTGTACGCCAGAGGCCTTGCCGCTGCTGCCCGACGACCAGGCCAGTGATCTCTCGGTGCTCGATGAGAAGCGTCCCTGGATCTACCTTATCTGGCGCAAGCCCTATATGACGGTGGGGAAGGATACCTTTATCCACTCCCTGTTTGCGCATCTGGGTCATCAGCTCCTCACCCCGGGCGATCGCTATCCGGTGGTGGACGAAGCCTGGCTGCGGCAACATAACCCCGTACTGCTTTGCTCCAGCGAGCCTTATCCCTTCGCCGGCAAGCTGGAACAGACCAGAGAAGAGCTGAAGCTGGACGCGGTCTTGATCGACGGCGAGCCCTTGTGCTGGTACGACATCCGCTCGCTGCGCTATCTGGAGTCGATATGAAAGCGACCGTCAAAGTCGGAGTCTGTTTGGTTGCTGCCCTGCTGACGGCTTGCACTGCTCAATCGGGAAGTGAACGGCGTTTACACGCCGAACAGCTTGCCAGGCAAGGCAGCTTGACCGCTATGAGTGTGGATACCCGGTTGCCAGTGGCGGTATGGGGGCGGTTATCGCCGGGCCAGCCGGTGCACCTGTATCTGGAAGGGGATGGTCATGCCTGGCGCAGCAGTGGGCGCCCTTCATTCGACCCGACGCCACATGATCCGGTGGCGCTAAAGCTGGCGGCGGCAGATACGCATGCTTCCGTCTTGTATCTTGGCCGCCCCTGTCAGTATCAGGTGGATATAGCGCGAGGTTGTCACTTCAGCATCTGGACCGAGCGCCGTTTTGCCGAAATAGACGATATGGAAGCCGCACTGCGGCAGCGTATTGCGGCGGATACCGATATCATCCTCATCGGCTTTTCCGGCGGTGCCAATATTGCCGTACAGCTCGCAGCACGGCTGCCGAATGTGAAGGGGATGGTGACGGTGGCCGGCAATCTGGATACGAACAGTTTTACCCGTTTTCATCGGCTGGCGAATGAAGCCTACGGCCATAACGCCGCCATCTTGCCAACCCTGTCCGGCTTGCCTCAGCTGTATTACACCGGCGTTAACGACGCGGTGATACCACCCGAGCTGACCCGATTGCAATTGAAGGAAGTTATCGAGCACATAGACTGTGTGCAGATCGAGGAAGTAAAGTCCGCCGATCATCACGGCCCCTGGCGCATAGACTGGTCGGCCTTTGCCGAGGTGCAGCGCCGCTGCGGCATCTAAATAAAAAGGCGAACCCGAGGGTTCGCCTTTTGTTTGCTCCGGTTATTACCGGTTGTACTGTTGCCTAGAAGTCCCAGCGGAACTTCAGGGCACCGGCGTTGGCATCGAAGCCGTCACCGTTCCAGTTGTAGTTGTATTCGGCGCTGACGGTCAGGTTTTCACCGCTCATGATGTCGAGGCCAACACCGGCCACGTAGCGGTTTTTCTCGGGATCGCGACCGGTGATGGTAAAGGTTTCGGCCGGAGCTGCTGCGAAGGCAACCGTGCTGCCCTGGGCCTCGGCTTTAAAGTCGCGGAAGGCACCCAGGGTCAGGCTGGGGGTGACCATGGCATGGGTCAGCTGATAATCCTTGCTCAGCTCGGTGCTCAGGCCCAGTTCCAGGCGATCAAAATCCTGGCTGCCGATGGTGAGAGCAGCTGGAGAACCATTTTCGGTATAACCGTCCACAGACAGGCGGGACGCTTCCAGTGACAGGCTCGGCACGAAGCGGGTGGCCTGGCCCAGTTCGAACTGATAGCCGGCACCGACGCGAGCACCAACCAGGCTGCTGTCATAATTAGCGCTGGCACCGCCGTTGGTAAGAGTACGATGGCTGTCGTTATCACCCCAGGCGTAGTAAGCCTGACCATCCAGCAGTACCTGACCCAGCGCCTGAGCCGCGTAGGCGGTAGCCATGTGGTAGTCGGAGTCGGTGCTGCTGTTGGCGGTATCGCTTTGTGAGTTGATGAAGCTGTAGGCGGCACCCAGTACCAGACCGCTGTTCAGCTCGGTGTCGGCACCCAGCACGAAACCACTGCTGTCGGCATCGTAACCATCACCGTAGCGATTATCCTGCTTGCCGTTGGATACCAGACCCTGAATCCAGAGGCCGCTGTTGGCAAAGGCATCACCGGAGGCCAGGCCTCGAGCGCGTACCGAAATCTGAGTGCCGGACTGGCTGCTGGCGTTCATGGCACCGGCTACGCTGGCACCGGAGGTGTCGGGTAAGTATTCGTTGAGTGCTCCAACAGAATCTGAATTATTCGAGAAGCTCTTTTGAATCATTAGTTTTAACTTTTCAACTACTGGTGTATTTGGCAGTCGATCAAGCTTGTCGAAAACATTTGTCAAGCCATTAAGGTTTTTGGCTTTGGTTGAGCTGATGCCTCCAACATTTTTTTTCAGATCCTCCTTGATAGTTTCGTTGTAAGAGCCGCGTTCAAAAGTCAGTTCTAAGTTGCCAGCAGCATTGCGCTCTGCCTTGGCGGTAACCAGCTTGGAATTTACGACATAATCAACATCAGCATTGGTAAGAGTGCCATTGGCCTTCAGTATCTCGACCTTGGTGCCATTCTGTACATACAGATCGCCTTTGGTCAGGTCGATCAGCACACGGCTGCCTGCTTTAAGGTCAATGTTGTCAGCAGTCAGGCTGGTTTGCTTGTGCAGGCCCATGGCAAGAGTCGAACCGGCAGTCTGCATATAATCGCCGGCGATGGACCGGTTGCCTTCCACATAGAAGGTACCGCCGTGGTTGGCCACGTTACCGGCAATGCTACCGCCTTTGTAGTTAAAGGAGCCACCGTTGTTTACTACATTGCCTTTAATAGCACCGCCAGTAAGGTTGGTGGTTGTAATGTTGTTCATTTTTAGGGCGGTTTTACCAATTAGCTCACCAGCTATTTGGTTGATGACTATTTTTCCAGTTACGCTGTCGGTAATATCAATACCATAATGGTGATCAAAATTAGTTCCACCATTAATTGTGCCGCTGTTGTTGATTTCACCATTAAAGTGAGTATTGCCCAAGCTGATGCCGGTAGATTTTCCTACAATTTTTCCGGTGTTGTTAATGTTGCCGGTATAGTTATTGGCTTTGCTTTCAGGTGTAGAATTGTATAACGCAATGCCATAGAGACCGGCAATTCGGCCGCTGTTGTCGATATTGCCATTAAATACGGTACCGTCTTTCAGCTGAATGGCGGCGTTGCCTTGGGCATCGAATGGAGTGTCGCCGTTCAGTTTGCTGTCGAGTAGTGTGTCAAACTGCTCATCGGTACTGTTACCTGTGGCTTCGTCATACCAGGCGGTTCCTTCGGCAACGATGATACCTTCATTCTTGATGCCACCGTTGATCTGACTGTTGTTGAAGGCAATGGCCACATCTTTGCCAAGAATGATGGGTTGTGACCCTACTGGCTGATTTTCACCCGAATGTTCGTTGACGATGTAGCCATTCAGGGTGCTGTTGTTCAGTTCGATGGCGGCCCGGCCGCCGACAATTTTGGCCGCATCCTGGCGTGACACATTATGAATACCACCGTTCAGGGTACTGTCGGTCAGGCTGATGCCTGCGCCTTTGGTTGCAACGATAAAGCCGCCTTTCATTGGATCTTCAGAATCGCTCCAGTCCTCATTGATAATCAGACCATTGATAGTGCTGTTGTTGCTGATATCGATGGCATTGCCAAGACCCATGGATACGATTTCGCCGCCGTTGTTGGTCAACATTTCCTTACTGCCAGCCCAAATGGGGTCGTAGCTTTCTTCGGGGTCGTCGAACTCGACACCGGTCAGGGTGCTATTGCTGATTTTGATGGTGGCCGCACTTGCGTCGGCAGTGGAGGCATTGGGTGTTGATGCGGGAGTGTCATCATGCTCGATATGAGCACCGTTGGTTTCGATGATGGTATTGGTTGCATTGACGTCATCAAAAACAAAGGTACTTTTATTACCAACGGTCAGAAATTCTTCGGTAGGGCCAATATTGTCGTCACTGTTCGCATCTCGTAGATCCAGATCTATTCTGCTTAGATCAGCCTCTTTCAATTCTAGTAAAGAACTGTCTTTACTGTAGTAGAGGGCACCATCTGAGAAGGGGTTGTTTAATGTATCGCCATTAAGGTCACTAGCAAGGCTGTTTCTAAAAAGTGAGCTGGTTTCTATGTAAGTTTCATTACCAACCGTGACGGTTTCTGTATGACTTACATCTGATTGAGGCTGGTTACCAATGGTAATGGCGCCTGTTCCCTCCAGTGTGATGATCCCTGCGTTAGTATCGGTGACGGCCAGTGCTGGAGTGGACATGGAAACAGCCATAGCAACAGCCATGGCCAGTTGTGATTTTTTAAACGTCATTAAATTCTATCCCTGGTTTTTTATGTTATTCGGTGCTTACCGGTGCTCTGTGCTTACTCATCGATGAGTCATGCGAGCAATAAATATGCTCTCTTCCTTCGGCCTGAGTGCGGCGTTGTTGATCAAATCAGAGCCGAGACAGCCTGTCCCTACAGGGCTTTCCGCCCTTAACTGAACGGCTGACGAA
>NZ_CANLZU010000013.1 GCF_947495715.1 uncultured Oceanisphaera sp. | reverse complement strand
GCACCCGCGCCGATGATAGTGTGGCAGCTGCCATGTGAAAGTAGGTCACTGCCAGGCACCCAATTAAAAAGCCCGATTCGAAAGAGTCGGGCTTTTTTCATTTTTGTGTTTTGATAGTTTTAGAATTCATTCCCTCTTCCTGGCGGTCTTCTTATCGCTCCACCGCACCCCATACTCATGGAAAGTTGACTCAGCTCACGTTTTTTAATGTAATATCGGCTCATTTTTATTGTTAAAGGAAGACATAATGCCGATTCTCAATATCGCCCTGATCGAAGGACGCAGCAACGAGCAGAAAGAAGCGTTGATCCGTGAAGTGACCGACGCCTGTGTGCGTGCGCTGGACGTCAAGCCGGAAACGGTCCGGATCCTGCTGCAGGATATCGCCACCCAGGATTTCGGTGTTGCCGGTGAATCGGTCAAGGCCAAGCGCGAACGCCTCGCCTGAGTCGTCAGGGCTGAATCTGCAGCCAATGCTTTGAATAACTGACGGTGGGTTTTTGAGGATGCACGGCGTAAACTGAGCCATTATTCTCTTTCGCCGGTTTTAACATGAAAACCCTGCTGTTTGTTGCTGTCGGTGGTGCATCAGGTGCCATATTGCGTTTTACCATCACCGACATGATGGCCCGACTGTTCGGGCGCTCCTTTCCTTACGGTATTCTCACGGTCAACCTGCTTGGCTCCATGTTGATGGGCGTCATGTTCGTGTTGGTACAGCAGCAGATACTGAGCACTCATTCATGGCGGCCTTTTGTGATGGTCGGCATGCTGGGAGCACTGACCACCTTCTCTTCCTTTTCTCTCGACACCGTCTTATTACTCGAGCATGGTCAATGGCTTAAAGCCGTGTTGAATGTGTTCCTCAATGTGGTTTGCTGTATCATGTTTACGTATTTTGGCATGCAGATTACCGGCAGCCTGATCGCGTCCCGTTAGTCCGGGCCGCGCATTTGCAGTACACTAACTTACTTTGATTTTATAGGTGCCTTCAGCATGTCAGAACAGCACAAGTCGACGACCCATTTCGGTTACAAGACGGTAGAAGCCAATGAAAAAGAACAGATGGTCGCCAGTGTATTTCACTCGGTAGCGGCGAAGTACGACCTGATGAACGACCTGATGTCTTTTGGTGTTCACCGGCTATGGAAGCGCTTTACTATCGATTGTTCCGGGGTACGCAAAGGACAGAAAGTGCTCGATCTGGCGGGTGGCACCGGTGATCTGACGGCTAAATTTTCCCGTATTGTCGGCGAAACCGGCCAGGTAGTGCTGGCGGATATCAATGACTCCATGCTCAAGGTCGGGCGGGACAAGCTCAGAAACAAGGGGCTGGGCAGCAATATCGCCTACGTGCAGGCGAACGCCGAGGCGCTGCCGTTCCCGGACAATCATTTCGATCTGATTACCATCGCCTTTGGTCTGCGAAACGTGACCGATAAAGACAAGGCGCTGGCGTCCATGCAGCGAGTGCTGAAGCCGGGCGGCCGCTTACTGGTGCTGGAGTTCTCCAAGCCCCAGCACGAGATCATGAACAAGCTCTACGACTTTTATTCTTTCAACATTCTGCCGAAAGTCGGCAGCATCGTCGCCAAAGACAGCGACAGCTATCAGTATCTGGCCGAGTCAATCCGTATGCACCCGGATCAGGAAACCCTGAAGGCAATGATGGAGCGGGCGGGTCTGGAGCAGGTGGAATACTTTAACCTGACCGATGGCATAGTGGCGCTGCACCGCGGGTTCAAATTCTGATGAAAGCCTTGCTGTTTCCCTTGCTCAACGGTTCGCTCGAAGCGGCGTTTAATCGATTTATGCTGCAGGACAGCGAACGATTGAAGAAGATGGCGCCATTGCAGGGAAAAATATTGCAGCTGACCGTGATCGATGTCGCCGGCCTCTACCTGCTGTTTTCTACCGATCGGCTGGAAATACTGCGCCATTATGAAGGCGCAGTAGATAGTCACCTGAGCCTGTCCCTGAATGCCCTTGGTCTGCTCAATGACAAAGGCCTCTTGATGCAATATATCCGTGACGGACGCATCGATGTGCAGGGCGATCCTCAGCCCTGGCAGGACTTTTCAGCCCTGGTCAAGGATCCCAATATCGACCTGGAAGCCTTGCTTGCTCCCTACACCGGTGATGTGATGGCGCATTTGCTGTGCCGTCATGGTCGAGAGCTGAAGACCAGGCTGCAACAACGGGTGCTGGGAGTGCGGGAGCAACTGGGTGACTATGTCCGGGAAGAAGCTCGCCTGGCGGTGGGATTGCTGGAGCTGGCCGACTTTAATGATGAAGTCGCCGAATTAAACCAACGATCGCTGCGCCTGCAGGGACGTCTGGCAGCGTTGACGGATAAGGTTATGCATTCATGAAAAAACTACGGGAGTTGGTCCGACTCTATCAGATAGGAAAAACCCTGTTTGATTACGGTCTGGACGAATTGATTCCGGCCCGCCTGCAGATTTTGCCGGCACGACTGGCGAGGAAAAGCCTGTTCTGGCTGAAAAATCGACATCCGGATCTGTCGCGCGGCAAGCGTATTCGCCTTGCGTTGGAACATCTGGGACCGGTATTTATCAAATTTGGTCAGATGCTGTCGACGCGCCGGGACCTGTTGCCGCCGGACATCGCCGAAGAACTGGCCCTGCTGCAGGACCGGGTTCCTCCGTTCGATGGCATTCTGGCCCGCAAGCAGATCGAAGCCAGTCTGCGACAGCCCATCGAAGTGTTGTTCGACGAGTTTGATGAAAAGCCGCTGGCATCGGCGTCCATTGCCCAGGTGCATACCGCCAGGCTGAAAACCGGTCAGGACATCGTGATCAAGGTGATTCGGCCCAGTATCGAGCGGGTGATCGAGGCCGATGTCAGCCTGATGCACTCCATGGCTACCCTGCTGGCCCG
Organism: uncultured Oceanisphaera sp.; assembly: GCF_947495715.1. GTDB lineage: Bacteria > Pseudomonadota > Gammaproteobacteria > Enterobacterales > Aeromonadaceae > Oceanimonas > Oceanimonas sediminis. Next base: position 120,820 of record NZ_CANLZU010000013.1, on the reverse strand, counting down.
GCTGGTGCCGGAGCGCAGCAGCCGGTTGCGTCCGGTCGAAGTGGTGGAAGAGTATCGCAAGACCCTGTTTGACGAGCTGAACCTGCTGCGCGAAGCCGCCAATGCCATTCAGTTGCGGCGTAATTTCGAAGGTTCTCGCACCCTGTACGTACCGGAAATTTATTCCAGTTACTGTCATGAAAACGTGCTGGTGATGGAGCGCATCTACGGTATTCCGGTTTCCGATATCGATGCGCTGCAAGCGAATGGCACCGATATGAAACTGTTGGCCGAGCGGGGCGTGGAGGTGTTCTTTACCCAGGTGTTCCGCGACAGTTTTTTTCATGCGGATATGCATCCGGGCAATATCTTCGTCTCTTACGAACACCCTCATGATCCCCAGTGGATCGGCATCGACTGCGGCATTGTCGGCACCCTCAACCGCGACGACAAGCGTTACCTGGCGGAGAACTTTCTCGCCTTCTTTAATCGGGACTACCGCAAGGTGGCCGAGCTGCATGTGGAGTCGGGCTGGGTGCCGGCAGACACCAAGGTCGAGGAATTCGAGTCGGCCATTCGTACCGTGCTGGAGCCCATCTTTGAAAAACCGCTGTCGGAAATCTCCTTTGGCCATGTGCTGCTGAACCTGTTCAACACCGCGCGCCGCTTCAATATGGCGGTGCAACCGCAACTGGTACTGCTGCAGAAAACCCTGCTCTATGTAGAGGGGGTAGGTCGCCAGCTCTATCCGCAGCTGGATTTATGGAAGACCGCCAAGCCTTTCCTGGAAGAATGGATGCAACAGCAGGTCGGCTATAAGGCGGTGATCAATGCGGTAAAGGAAAAAGCGCCGTTCTGGGCCGAAAAGCTGCCCGACCTGCCGGAGCTGGTTTACGATGCCTTGCGTCAGGCCAAACTGCAGCAGCGCCAGGTACAAGGCCTGTACAATCAGTTTGCCCGGCATGATAAAAGTCAGGGCCAGGGGCGCTTTCTGTTGGCAATGGGCGCCACGGTGTTGCTGGCCAGTACCCTGTTGCTGGGAATGGACAGAACCGAGTGGGCCATGTCTGGTCTGGTGCTGACTTTGGTTGTATGGTTGCTGGGATGGCGAAAAATAGCACGCTAATTTGATCCTGAATCAAAGTACTGTCATCAGGTTCGGGTATCATGGTGTTCGATTATTTACTCTTTATGTAGGAAAGGTGTCTTATGGGTGGGATCAGTGTTTGGCAGCTGCTTATCGTGGTATTGATTGTAGTATTGTTGTTTGGAACCAAGAAGTTGCGTGGTATGGGCTCGGATCTGGGTTCGGCGGTGAAAGGCTTTAAAAAAGCGATGACCGATGAGGAAAAGGACAAGAAGGACGCCGATTTCGAACAGCAGACGCTGGCCGATAAAAAAGAGCAGGGCGACGCTCTGAACCAGAAAGACCAGGACAAAACCAAAGATAAAGATCAGGTATAACCATGTTCGATATCGGTTTCTGGGAGTTGATTGTGATCGCGATAATCGGGTTGCTCGTGCTGGGGCCCGAGCGGCTTCCCGTGGCCATCAGAACCGTATCCCGAATGTTCAAGACGGTACGAGATACCGCCAACGCGGTGAAAACCGAACTGGCTCAGGAATTGAAAATGGAAGAGCTGCATCGGGATCTGAAAAAAGCCGAACAGCTCGACATGAAAAACCTGAGCCCGGAGCTGAAAGAGTCTATCGACCAGCTGAAGGATGCCGCCGCTTCCGTGACTCGCCCCTATGAAAAAACAGAGGCCGGCAGTGCCGGTGCTCAGGGAGCCAAAACCGATACCTCATCATCGAAAGAGCCGCAGGATAAATCTTAAATGAGTCAACCACAGCAGCCGTTGATCAGCCATCTGGTTGAGCTGAGGAGTCGTTTGCTCCGGGCTTTTGCCGCTATTGTGCTGGTCTTTCTGGCCCTGGTGTACTTTGCCAACGACATCTACAGCATTCTGGCCGAGCCCTTGCTGCGGCAGTTGCCGGCCGGTACCAGCATGATTGCCACCGGAGTGGCAACGCCGTTTCTGACCCCGATGAAACTGACGTTGATAGTGGCGTTTTTCGCCGCCATTCCCTATGTGCTCTATCAGGTGTGGGCCTTCATTGCCCCGGGCCTGTACAAGCACGAAAAGCGTTTGATTGCCCCGCTGGTGTTTTCCAGTGCCCTGCTGTTTTATGCGGGCGCCGCCTTTGCCTATTTCGTGGTGTTTCCGCTGGCATTCGGCTTTTTCACCAAGATGGCGCCGGAAGGGGTGACCATTGCCACCGACATCGCCAGCTACCTCGACTTCGTACTCGGCCTGTTCGTGGCCTTCGGCATCGCCTTCGAGATCCCCATCGCCACCATTCTGTTGTGCTGGACCGGCGTGACCACCCCGAAAGATCTTGCCGGCAAGCGGCCTTATGTAGTGGTGGTGGTCTTTATCGTCGGCATGCTGCTGACGCCGCCGGATGTGATATCCCAGACGCTGCTGGCCATTCCCATGTGGCTGCTGTTTGAAATAGGCGTGTTCTTCGCTCGTTTCTACGTGCGCGAACCGCACGAAGATGAAGAGCAGGACGGCGCCTGATGATCGACATTGGCGTTAACCTGACCAATGGCCAGTTCGACAAGGACAGGGCCGAGGTTATCGACAGGGCGAAAGCCGCCGGCATCTCGGCACTGCTGCTCACCGGCACCAACCTGGAAGAAAGCCGGGCGGTCGCCGACTATGCCGCCACCGAGCCCGGTTTTTGTTATGCCACTGCGGGTATTCACCCCCATGATGCCAAAACCTTCGATGACCAGAGCCTGACGGCACTGCGTGCCCTGGCGGCTCGGCCCGAAGTGGTGGCCATTGGCGAATGCGGTCTCGACTACAACCGGGACTTTTCACCGCGCCCGCAGCAGGATGCGGTGTTTGAAGCCCAGCTTGAACTGGCCGCCGAGTTGCAGTTGCCGGTATTCATGCACTGTCGGGACGCCCACGATCGCTTTCTCGAGATCCTCGCCCCCTGGCGCGCTCGCTTGCCGGCGGCGGTGCTGCACTGCTTTACCGGCAGTGAGGCCGAGCTGCGCGATTGCCTGGCGCTGGATCTGCACATCGGTATTACCGGCTGGATCTGTGATGAGCGGCGCGGCCGGGAGTTGCAGCAACTGGTGCAGCTGATCCCGGCGAATCGGTTGATGATCGAGACCGACAGTCCTTACCTGCTGCCGCGCGACCTCTCGCCCAAGCCGACCAGCCGCCGTAACGAGCCCGCGTATCTGCCTCATATTGCCCGGCGCATTGCCGAATGCCGGGGTGAAGATCCCGCCGCGCTGCTTGCCGCGACCACGGCGACCAGCCGCGCCTTTTTCCGTATTTAACACGAATTCAGGAGCAGTCATGACCGAACAAGTTTTTGGTGGTTTTCCTTCCCGTCGCCTGCGTCGTTTACGCAAGCATGATTTCAGCCGTCGACTGGTACGCGAAAACACCCTGACGGTGGATGATCTCATTTATCCGGTGTTTGTGCTGCCCGGTTTTCAGCGTCGCGAGGCGGTTCCCTCCATGCCCGGTATCGAGCGCCTGTCTATCGACCTGCTGCTGGAAGAGGCGGCGGAGCTGGTGCAACTGGGGGTGCCCCTGATTGCCCTGTTCCCGGTAGTGAACAGCAGCCAGAAAACCCTGCTGGCGGAAGAAGCCTATAACCCGGAAGGGCTGGCCCAGGAAGCGGTGCGCGCATTGAAGGAAGCCTTTCCCGAGCTGGGCGTGATGACCGACGTGGCATTGGACCCGTTTACCGTGCACGGTCAGGACGGCATCATTGACGACGACGGTTATGTGCTTAACGACGTGACCACAGAGGTGCTGGTGAAGCAGGCGCTGAGCCATGCCGAAGCCGGTGCCGACATAGTGGCACCTTCCGACATGATGGACGGTCGCATCGGAGCCATTCGTCAGGCACTGGAAGAGGCCGGGTTCATCAACACCCAGATCATGGCCTACTCCGCCAAATATGCCTCCAACTATTACGGCCCCTTCCGTGATGCGGTCGGCTCTTCCGGCAATCTCAAGGGTGGCAACAAGTCCACCTACCAGATGGATCCGGCCAACGGCGATGAAGCGCTGCAGGAAGTGGCGCTGGATATTCAGGAAGGTGCAGACAGCGTCATGGTCAAGCCGGGCATGCCCTATCTGGATGTGGTGCGCCGAGTGAAAGATCAGTTTGGTGTACCGACTTTCGCCTATCAGGTCAGCGGCGAATACGCCATGCACATGGCCGCCATTCAGAACGGTTGGCTGAAAGAGCGGGAAACCGTGCTGGAGTCGCTGATGTGCTTCAAGCGTGCCGGCGCCGACGGCATTCTGACCTACTTCGCCAAGCGCGTCGCCCAGTGGCTGAAAGAGCAGGACTGATACCAATTACATAAGGAAAATAATCTGTTTTGGCCCTGTTGTAGCTGCCACTTTAGTCGGCTGGGCCTGTGCAACAGGCCTCGAAGACCCCGCTGTTTTCAGGATTACGCCAGCTAAAGCGGCGCTTACAGCCCAGATAGACACTGGGTCAGTGCCTAACCCTATGGGTATGAGTTCTTAATCTGTCGTGATAAAAAGCCCCGAATTTCGGGGCTTTTTTGTTAGAATGATCACACTTTTCAGACCCCTTTCTATTTTCTACAAGGAGAGTGAAATCCCATGACCATCATTCGTAAGTCCGTAAGCCAGAAAGTAAGCCGCGTTGTTATCCACAACGAAACCGTCTACCTGTGTGGTCAGGTGGCAAAAGACGTGAGTGAAGACTTCGTGGGGCAAACCAGACAGGTACTGGCGCGTATCGACGAGCACCTGGCGGAAGCGGGTACCGACAATTCCAAGCTGCTGTCTGCGCTGATCCATATCAAGGATACCGACAACGTGGCCGCGTTCAACGAACTGTGGAACGAGTGGCTGCCGGAAGGCTGCGCACCGGCGCGCTCCTGCGTACAGGCTCACATGGCCCGTGACGTGGTGCTGGTGGAAGTAACCGTGACCGCGGCGCTGTAATTTTTACCGCCATCTTGAACCATAAAAAAAGGCGCCTTGTGGCGCCTTTTTACTTCTGTGAGGGGAAGCGTAAAGTGTGAAGGGAACATTACTCCTCACTCCTCACTATGTTTTATAACCAGCGGCCAGCCCTGCTCGGTCTGGCGAGCCGCTTCCTGCTGCAGCTCGCTGGCCCGCAGGTGATGGTTTTGGCTCCAGTCGGCGGGCAGGGTCAGGATCAGCTGTCGATCCCGGGCTTCCAGCCGAAACTCGGGCACGGTGCCACGGGTGCGGCGCAGGCAGAGGATAATGGCCAGGCGCAGCAACCGGGCCAGCAGAATGGCCGGTTCTGGCTCTATGGCGCCTTGTTGCTCCAGCGACTCCTGGCGAAATTCGTCCCGCTGGTTCAGCAGCAGGGCGGCCAGCAGCTGTTTCTGGGCCGGAGTAAAGCCGGGCAAGTCTACATGACGGATGATGTAGGCGGCATGCTCGGGCGCGCGCTTGTACTCGATGCAAAGGCCCAGTTCGTAGAGCAGGGCGGCCCAGCCCAGCATGGCGGTAGCAGGGGAGTCGATATGCTGGCTGCTGGCCAGTTGCTGCAGGGCCTTGAGGGCGGTGCTACGCACTCGCTCGGCCTGCTCCCGGTCCAATTGATAGCGACTGATCAGGCTGTCGGCGGTGCGCTCCCGGGCGTCACACTCCCGGCGGCGGCCCAGCATGCCATAAATCAGCCCTTCCCGCAGGGCGCCACCGGCCAGGGTCATGCTGTCGATGGCCAGCATCTCGAACAGGGCGATCAGAATCGCCAGACCGGACGGGAATACGCTTGCCCGCTCTGATTGCAGGCCGGGCAAGTCGAGTCGGTCGAGATGGCCGCAGGTGATGGCGGCCTGCTTCAGTTGCAACAGCTTGGCGAGGGTAATCTGTTCGTCTTCACCCAGACCTATCATGATTTCCTGAATGGCCTGCACTGTACCGGACGCGCCGACACAATTTTGCCAGCCGAGTTTGAGGTAGTCACCGGCGATGGGCGTCAGGGTCTGACGGGCGGCGGCAATGGCCTGCTCGAAGTTGGCGGCCGTGAGCTGCCCTCCAACAAAGTAGCGGCTTAACCAGGTGACACAGCCCATGTGCAGGCTATTCAGCAGTTGGGGATGGGTATTTTCGCCGATAATTAGCTCGGTGCTGGCACCGCCGATATCGATCACCAGCCGGCGGCCGACGCCGGATGAGGTCCAGGCTACGCCTTCATAGATGGTGGCGGCTTCCTCTTCACCGGAAATAATCCGCACGGGATGGCCCAGAATGGCCTCGGCCCGTTCGAGAAAAACAGCGATATTGGTTGCCAGACGCAGGGTGGCGGTGCCGACGATACGAATATGGGTGGCGGGAATGTCCTGCAACTGTTCGGCGAACAGTTGCAGGCAGTCCCAACCCCGTTGCATGGAGGCCGCATCGAGGCTGCCGTCGGCCTGCAGGCCGGCGGCGAGGCGCACCTTGCGCTTTATCTTGGCCAGGGTACGGCAGGCGCCGGCCACTTCATGCACCACCAACATATGAAAGCTGTTGGAACCAAGATCGACGGCGGCATAAAGGGCGGCGTTGTTCACCTGGCTTAGCTCCGGTTGCCCTGTGGGCGGCGGCGATGATTGCCGCCGGGGCGACGCTGGCCGCCGCCCTGGCGTGGGCCGCGATTGGCATGAGCCCTGTGATGATGAATGTGCGTCGGCGGCGTCACATCATCGAGCAGGGCGTCCCGGTCGTACTTGCTGACCGGAATTTCATGCTCGATATAGGCTTCCACCGCCGGCAGGTTGAACACGTATTCTTCACAGGCAAAGCTGATGGAACAGCCACTGGCGCCGGCCCGACCGGTACGCCCGATACGGTGCACATAGTCTTCCGCGTCATCGGGCAGGTCGTAGTTGAACACGTGAGTCACGTCGGGAATATGCAGACCGCGGGCGGCAACATCGGTGGCCACCAGAATGTCCAGCACGCCGCCGGTGAAATCCTCGAGGATCTTCAGTCGTTTCTTCTGCGGCACATCACCGGTCAGCATACCGACACGGTGACCATCGGCCTGCAGCCAGGCGTGCACCTTTTCGCAGCTGTGCTTGGTGTTGGCAAACACGATGGCCTTGTCGGGCCACTCTTCTTCCATCAGGGTCAGCAGCAGCGGCAGCTTGTCTTCCTGTGCCGGATAGAACAGCTCTTCCTTGATACGGATGCCGGTTTTGCGTTCCGGCTCTATCTGCACGTGTTCGGGGCTGTTCATGTGCTCGTAGGCCAGCTCCTGTACCCGCAGCGACAGGGTGGCGGAAAACAGCATGTTCTGGCGCTGGGTGGCGGCCGGCATGCGGCGGAACAGGAAGCGGATGTCCTTGATAAAGCCCAGATCGAACATGCGATCCGCTTCATCCAGTACCACCACCTGAATGGCGCCTACATCGATAACCTGCTTCTTGAGGAAGTCGATGATGCGACCCGTGGTGCCGATCAGAATATCGACACCGGCTTCCAGCACTTCAATCTGTTTCTCGTAGCCGTCGCCACCGTAGGCCAGGCCCAGCTTGAGGCCGGTGCTGGCACTGATGGTATCGGCGTCGTTGAAAATCTGGATGGCCAGCTCGCGGGTCGGCGCCATGATAATGGCCCTGGGCTGGTTCAGCCGGCGGTTTTCGAGTGCCGGCGTGGTCAGCAGGCGGTCAAAGGTGGCGGCGAGAAAGGCGATGGTTTTACCGGTGCCGGTCTGGGCTTGTCCGGCGATATCCTTGCCTGCCAATAAATGAGGTAACGACAACGCCTGAATGGGCGTGCAGTTGTGAAATCCTTTTGCTTCCAGTCCGGCCAGAACCTGCGGCTGCAGGCCCAACTGGGCAAATTTTACGTCAGTTAAGTGTGTTTTGCTCATAGCGGTCAGAATATCAGGTTAGGCTTGCAATAATAAACAGGATCATTTGAAATAGGCCAACTAAATTGCCCTCGACGTTGTGTGTTGCGGGATAAAATGACTGATTGGAGTTGGAGATGAGTGACAAAATTGTTCAGCTGACCGATGCCAGCTTCGAAGCTGACGTGGTTAAGGCCAGTGGCCCGGTTCTGGTAGACTTCTGGGCTGAGTGGTGTGGTCCCTGCAAGATGATTGCCCCCATTCTGGATGAAGTGGCTGGTGAATATGAAGGCAAGGTTACCGTGGCCAAGCTGAATATCGATCAGAACGCAGATACTCCGCCCAAGTTCGGTATTCGTGGTATTCCCACCCTGCTGCTGTTCAAAAACGGCGAAGTAGCGGCTACCAAGGTCGGCGCTCTGTCCAAGACTCAATTGAAAGAGTTCCTGGACGCCAACCTGTAATGGCGAAAATAAGGGGTGCGCAATGCACCCCTTATTGTTTTTTGCTAGACGGCCTTTCTTTTTGGTGCTAGTTTATTGTTCGTTTGCTAGCCTATTTTGTGCCCCAGAGGCCCTCCGATTTCAAGTCTCAATCCGGCAGACTTTCCCGATTATTTAACACATCCTGGTTGACAGAAACCCACCACTATGAACCTTACCGAACTCAAGAATACCCCCGTATCTGAGCTGATAAAGCTTGGGGAAACCATGGGCCTGGAAAACCTCGCCCGTTTGCGCAAGCAAGACATCATCTTCGCTATCCTCAAAGCTCATGCCAAAAGTGGTGAGGATATTTTCGGCGATGGCGTGCTGGAAATATTGCAGGATGGCTTTGGCTTCTTGCGCAGTGCCGATTCCTCTTATCTGGCCGGCCCGGATGACATCTATGTCTCGCCCAGCCAGATTCGTCGTTTCAACCTGCGTACCGGTGACACCATCGCCGGCAAGATTCGCCCGCCGAAAGAAGGCGAGCGTTACTTTGCGCTGTTGAAGATCAATGAGGTCAACTACGACAGACCCGAAAACGCCCGTAACAAGATACTGTTCGAAAACCTGACGCCGCTGCACGCCAACGAGCGGATGAGGATGGAACGGGGCAACGGCTCTACCGAAGACATTACCGCCCGGGTGCTGGATCTGGCATCGCCGATCGGCAAGGGCCAGCGTGGCCTTATCGTGGCGCCGCCCAAGGCCGGTAAGACCATGCTGCTGCAGAATATCGCGCAAAGCATCGCCTACAACCATCCGGAATGTGTGCTGATCGTGTTGTTGATCGACGAACGCCCGGAAGAAGTGACCGAGATGCAGCGCATGGTGAAGGGGGAGGTGATTGCTTCTACCTTCGACGAGCCAGCCGCTCGCCACGTACAGGTGGCCGACATGGTGATCGAAAAGGCCAAGCGCCTGGTCGAACACAAGAAAGACGTGGTGATCCTGCTCGACTCCATTACCCGTCTGGCCCGCGCCTACAACACAGTGGTGCCGTCTTCCGGCAAGGTACTGACCGGTGGTGTGGATGCCAACGCCCTGCACAGACCCAAGCGTTTCTTCGGCGCGGCCCGTAATGTAGAAGAGGGCGGCAGCCTGAGCATTATTGCCACCGCTCTGGTAGAAACCGGCTCCAAGATGGATGACGTTATCTACGAAGAGTTCAAGGGCACCGGTAACATGGAATTGCACCTGTCACGCAAGATTGCCGAGAAGCGGGTTTATCCGGCCATCGACATTCCCCGCTCCGGCACCCGTCGCGAAGAGCTGCTCACGACTCCGGATGAGTTGCAGAAAATGTGGATACTGCGCAAAATCGTGCATCCCATGGGCGAGAGTGACGGCATCGAGTTTTTGATCGACAAGCTGGCGATGACCAAGACCAACGATGAATTCTTTGAAGCCATGAAGCGCCAACAGAAGTAATCATCGGCAGTTGAAAAAACCGCGGCCCGCCCGCGGTTTTTTATTGCCCGATACAAGCTATCTTGAACCGGGTATAATCTTCGGCGTTATTCGATACCCTTGGAGTAAACCTATGAAATATAAGGACTTGCGCGACTTCATTGCGCAGCTCGAAGCTCAGGGCGAACTCAAGCGTATTCAGCATGAAATCGACCCCTATCTGGAAATGACCGAGATCTGTGACCGCACGCTGAAAGCGGGCGGTCCGGCGCTGTTGTTCGAGAATCCCAAGGGCTTCGATATGCCGGTGCTGGGCAACCTGTTTGGTACCCCCAAACGGGTGGCCATGGGCATGGGCCAGCAGGATGTAGAGTCGCTGCGCGAAGTGGGCCGCTGGTTGTCTTATCTGAAAGAGCCGGAGCCGCCGAAGGGTCTGAAAGAGCTGATGGAAAAGCTGCCCATCTTCAAGCAGGTGCTCAATATGCCGACCAGGCGGCTGAAGAGGGCGCCTTGTCAGGAGCTGGTGCTGGAAGGTGACGATGTCGACTTGACCCAACTGCCCATTCAGCACTGTTGGCCGGGTGATGCGGCGCCGCTGATCACCTGGGGCCTGACCATTACCCGCGGGCCTTACAAGAAACGGCAGAACCTGGGTATCTACCGCCAGCAGCTGCTGGGCAAGAACAAGCTGATCATGCGCTGGCTCAGTCATCGCGGTGGTGCCCTGGACTTTCGTGAGTGGCAGGAAGCCAACCCCGGTCAGCCTTATCCGGTGGCGGTAGCACTGGGGGCCGATCCGGCGACCATTCTCGGCGCCGTGACGCCGGTGCCGGACACCCTGTCCGAATATGCCTTCGCCGGCTTGTTGCGCGGCAGTCGTACCGAAGTGGTCAAGTGTATCGGCAGCGATCTGGATGTGCCGGCCAGCGCCGAAATCGTGCTGGAAGGCTACATCTATCCCGACGAGATGGCGCCGGAAGGTCCCTATGGCGATCACACCGGCTATTACAACGAAATTGACGAGTTCCCGGTATTTACCGTGGAGCGCATTACCCGCCGTCATGATGCCATCTATCATTCCACCTATACCGGCCGGCCGCCCGACGAGCCGGCGATACTGGGTGTGGCACTGAACGAGGTGTTCGTTCCCATACTGCAAAAGCAGTTTCCGGAGATCGTCGACTTCTATCTGCCACCGGAAGGATGCTCTTACCGGATGGCGGTGGTCACCATTAAAAAGCGCTACCCTGGCCATGCCAAACGTGTCATGCTGGGCGTTTGGTCGTTTTTACGCCAATTCATGTATACCAAATTCGTGATAGTGTGCGATGACGACATCAATGCCAGAGACTGGAACGACGTGATCTGGGCCATTACGACCCGAATGGACCCGGCACGAGACACGACCCTGATCGAACACACTCCCATCGACTATCTGGACTTCGCCTCGCCGGTGTCCGGGCTCGGCTCCAAAATGGGCCTTGATGCCACCAACAAGTGGCCGGGAGAAAGCGACAGGGAATGGGGACAGCCCATTGTGATGACAGACGAAGTAAAACAACGGGTCGACAGCTTATGGGATCAACTCGGGATCCTGGAAACAAGTGCCGAACAGAGTGAACTCAAAGGATAGTCATGCAGAAAGTAACATGTAGTGTTGAAGCCCTCGAAGAAATGGCCGAAACCCTGTGGTATGTGCGGTTGAAGCCGGAACTGCCGGTGGATTTTCTTCCCGGCCAGTATCTGCTGGTGGTCATGGCGGACGATGACAAGCGCCCCTTCTCCATCGCCAATACCGTGAATGAAGAGGGTGTGCTGGAATTGCATATCGGTGCCGGCCCGGATAATACCTATGCCATGCAGGTGCTCAAGCGCATGCAGGATCAAGGACAGATTGAAGTACAGCTGCCGGCCGGCAAGGCCTATCTGCGGGACGAATCTCGTCATCCGGTGATTCTGATGGCCGGTGGTACCGGCTTTGCCTACACCCGTTCCATTCTGCAGCAGATGCTGGCGGATGGCCTGCACCGCCCGGTGTTCCTGTACTGGGGTGTGCGCTTCGAACAGCAGCTGTATGCGGATCGGGAAATGGCCGCCCTGGCTACCGAGCACCAGCAATTGACCTATGTGCCAGTGGTGCAGAATGGCGATGAGCATTGGCAAGGTCGTACCGGCATGGTACATGAAGTGATCATGGACGATTTCCCCAGCCTGGCGGGTTACGACATCTACGTCGCGGGTCGTTTCGAGATGGCCGGTGTGGCGCGGGAAGCCTTCAAGGAAAAAGGCGTAGAAGCGGATCATCTGTTTGGTGACGCGTACGAGTTTATTTAAATACACTCAGGAACAGGGAGTCATGACTCCCTGTTCCTGTTCTTTGGCCGGGCGGGTTGCGCGCCGAATTCAGCCTCGTTCATCCTGGCCGTCGGCCAGGTGGCGCTCCAGCAGCGCCAGCTTGGTTTCCATCTCGTTCAGTTTTTCCCGGGTGCGCAGCAGTACCTTGGTCTGCACATCGAATTCTTCTCGCGTCACCATATCCAGTTTACCCAGTTGGGCCTGCAATACGGTACGAATGCGCTTTTCCGCTTCTTCGCCCATGTTCTTCAGCCCGCTTGGCAGGTTGTTCTGGATCTGTTGGGCAATCTCTTCCAGTTTCTTCGGATCTAGCATGCTTGTCTCCTTGGCTATGGGGCCATTTTACCCCTAATTGCCGACGGCGGTCAGGTCAGACTTTCCATTTTGGCACGAAACCCGTAGTTTTAGGTGACCAAGCTTCAAATGAGATAAACATGTTTCATCTGCTTACGCGTTTGCTCTATCGACTGACTCGCCGCCTCAGCTGGCACAATTTGCTGGTATTACTGTTGCTGCAGGCCGGTGGCAGCTGGTTGCTGCTCAGTCTGGCGGGAGAGCAGGAGCTGACCGAGCCGTCGGTATTTTTCTATTATAACGCCGTGGTGATCAGTACCGTCGGTTTTGGTGATTATTCACCGGTCACCGAGGCGGGCCGTTGGGCGGTAGCCCTGTTCCAGATCCCCTTCGGCCTGCTGGTGTTCGGCAGTTTTATCGGTAAATTGACCCAGACGTTAGTAGCCTGGGTAAGGAGAGGTATGTCAGGCAAGGCGGATTATTCACATTTATCCGGTCATACACTGCTGTTCGGCTGGAACGGCGCTCAGACCGAACGCATCGTCGATCTGTTGCTGGCCGACAGCGCCAGTCAGGCTCAGGAAATCCTGCTGTGCGTCACGCAGGAGATGGAGCATCCCTTTCCTGACAAACCGGCGGTCAAATTTGCGCGTCTGCATTCCTTCACTCATCCCGACGAGCTGGCGCGGGTGGGGTTAGCGCGCGCCAGCCGAGTACTGGTAGACGGCGAGGATGACGATCAGACCCTGACCACCTCGCTGGCGCTGTCCGCCAAGGCGGCCCCGGATGCTCACCTGTGTGCCTGGTTTACCGAAGCCAGCAAGGCGGAACTGCTGCGGCTGCATTGTCCCAACGTGGAGGTGTCCAGCTCGAAGGAGGCAGAGATCCTGGTGCGCTCGCTGCAGGATCCGGGCGCCAGCCTGATCCAGGAGCAGATCTTCTCCACCCTGCTGGGGCCGACCCTGTATCGCATTCAGGTGCCGCAGAGTGCAGGAGACCTGGCTTACAGCAGCCTGCTGAGCCGGTTCAAGCAGCAGCACAATGCCACCCTGCTGGGTATTTCCAGTCAGGCCAGCGGCCAGAATATCGAGCTCAATCCTGCCGGCGATACTCGGGTTGGCGGCGGCACTTTTCTCTATTACATCTGCCCGGAACGGCTGCAGAGTACGCAGATAAGCTGGGAGTAATGCTGGTAGCATTCAGAACCGATCACTGCCGATCGGCTGATACATTTGGTTAATGTTTGATTTCGCTGCCAAGAGGCAACAGGGCCGCCTCTTCCGACACGCTACGAGTACGTCCCTGTAAGCTCGCACATGCCATCCATGGCATGTGACGGTCGGAGGAGGCAATCCCTGTTGCCTCTTCTTGAGCACAGTGTTGTTGCAGACTATGCCAACAGTCGGCTTCGGTGCATCAAGGAGGATGAAGGGATCTGCTCAGCCGACCATCCGTGCCACGGATGGCACGGCTGAGCCTCCACGGATGGATTTACGGCGAGTCGGCGGAGCGGGCCCTTTGTCCGACCTGTAAGCGGACTTCATCCGATAGGTATAACCCTACTACGACGGCTCCAGTGCGGTTTGCTGGAAGGCGCGGATCAGCGGGTCGTCAAGCCGCTTCTTCAACAGACAGACCCCCACTTCTATCGACTTGAGCGCCGGGCTGGGCGATAGCACCCGCACCTTGTCGCCCATGGGGCTGTGATCGATAACCACCCGCGGCACCACCCCGATGCCGAAGCCCAGCGCTACCATGCCAATAATGGCCTCGTTGCCGGCTACCTCCGCATAGATATTGGGGCTGATGCCCTTGGCCTTGAACCACTGGTTGGCGCGTTTGCGGGCCACGCCCTGCTCCGACACGATCACCGGCAGCCGCTGCCAGTCCAGTGGCCGCTGTTCCAGCAGCTCGCTGACCGGACCCGGTGTGGTGGGTGCGATAAACACCATGGGCACCGTTTGCAGATTGACGAAGTGCACCTTGGCCGGCAGGGCGTCGGGGCGGGCGGCGATGGCCAGATCCGATTCCTCGTCCAGAATCTTGTCGATGGCTCGCGCCGGATCGCCGGTCTCCAGCCGTATTTCCAGCCGGGGGTAACGGCTGCGAAAGCGCTCCAGAATGCCGGGTAGCAGAAAGTAGCTGGCGGTCACCGAACAGAATACCCGCAATCGCCCTTGCAGGCTGTCGTCGCCATGCTTGAGTTCCTGTTTAAGGGCTTGCCAGTCCGCCAGCCAGCCCTGGGCAAATAGTTGCAGCCGGCTGCCGGCCGGGGTGAGGGTGACGCTGCGATTGTCTCGGGTCAGCAGCTCGCAGCCCGCTTCCTGTTCCAGCCGTTGAATGGCCCGGCTGAGGGTGGAGGGGCTCACCGCCATGGCATCGGCGGTGTGACCGAAGTGCAGACTTTGGCTTAAGTGTACGAACAGTTCGAGGTGGCGAAAGTCCATGAACGATTCCAAAAGTTACGTTGCATAAAATGAAATACTCTATTTCGAATATATCATTTTAAGCAATGAAAAGCCTGGGGTATAGTGTCCGGGTCGTCACCGAGAAAACGGTGCAAGCATTCAAATTAAACGGATTAATTGGAGCAAAAGGTCATGGCTACTAACTATTTCAACACCCTGAATCTGCGTCAGCAGCTCGAACAGCTCGGCAAGTGCCGTTTCATGCATCGCGCCGAATTTGCCGATGGCTGTAACTACCTGAAAGGAAAGAAGGTCGTTATCGTCGGTTGTGGCGCCCAGGGCCTGAACCAGGGTCTGAACATGCGTGACTCCGGTCTGGACGTAGCCTACGCCCTGCGTGCAGAAGCCATTGCCGAAAAGCGCAAGTCCTTCCTGCAGGCCACCGAGAACGGCTTCAAGGTGGGCAGCTATGAAGAGCTGATCCCCACCGCCGATCTGGTGATGAACCTGACGCCGGACAAGCAGCACACCTCTGCCGTTAACGCCGTTATGCCGCTGATGAAAGACGGTGCCGCCCTGGGTTACTCCCACGGCTTCAACATCGTTGAAGAAGGCATGCAGATCCGTGAAGACATCACAGTAGTGATGGTTGCGCCCAAGTGCCCCGGCACCGAAGTGCGTGAAGAATACAAGCGTGGTTTCGGCGTACCGACGCTGATCGCGGTTCATCCCGAGAACGATCCCAAGGGTGACGGCCTGGCCATCGCCAAGGCCTGGGCTTCCGCTACCGGCGGCGACCGTGCCGGCGTACTGGAGTCTTCCTTCGTAGCCGAAGTGAAATCCGACCTGATGGGTGAGCAGACCATTCTGTGCGGCATGCTGCAGGCTGGTGCCATAGTTGCTCACGAGAAGATGGTATCCGACGGTATCGACGCCGGTTACGCGGGCAAACTGATTCAGTTCGGCTGGGAAACCATCACCGAAGCGCTGAAGCAGGGCGGCATCACCAACATGATGGATCGTCTGTCCAACCCGGCCAAAATCAAGGCGTTTGACCTGGCCGAAGAGCTGAAAGGCCTGATGCGTCCGCTGTTCAACAAGCACATGGATGACATCATTCAGGGCGACTTCTCTGCCGGCATGATGGCCGACTGGGCCAAGGACGACAAGGATCTGCTGACCTGGCGTGAAGAGACTGCCGAAACCAGTTTCGAGCAGTACCCGGCTTCCGATGAAGTGATCGACGAGCAGGAATACTTCGACAACGGCATTCTGCTGGTTGCCATGGTAAAAGCCGGTGTTGAGCTGGCCTTCGAAGCCATGACCGCCTCCGGCATCATCGACGAGTCTGCTTACTACGAGTCTCTGCACGAGCTGCCGCTGATCGCCAACACCGTTGCCCGTAAGCGCCTGTACGAAATGAACGTGGTTATCTCCGATACCGCCGAGTACGGTAACTACCTGTTCGCACACGCTGCCGTGCCGCTGCTGCGTGAGCACTTCATGCCGAAAGTAGGTACCGATGTTATTGGCAAGACCATCAAGGTCGAGTCCAACTCCGTTGACAACCGTCGCCTGATTGACGTGAACGAAGCCATTCGCAACCACCCGGTTGAGACCATCGGCAAGACCCTGCGTTCTTACATGACCGATATGAAAAACATCGCCGTTGGCGGTTGATAGATAAAAATAAACAGAGCTACAAAGACAGGGAGGCGAAAGCCTCCCTTTTTTATAGCCGGGACTCGGGATTAGGGACTGGGGATTGAGTTTGTTCCAGTCCCGAGTCCCCAATCCCTGTTCCCCGCCAGTCTGATATAATGCCCGTCCAATCAAGGGGAGTGACAGATGAGTTTTGACGAGCGTTTTGGTGGTATTGCCCGGCTGTACGGGGCCGATGCTCTGGCCCGGTTTGCGGCGGCCCATGTGTGTGTGATCGGTATCGGTGGCGTCGGATCCTGGGCGGCGGAAGCCCTGGCCCGCTCCGGGATCGGCGCCATCACCCTGATCGACATGGACGATATCTGCATCACCAACACCAACCGTCAGATCCACGCGCTGAACAACCAGATTGGTCAGGAAAAGACCCAGGCCATGGCCGAGCGGATCTCCTTGATCAACCCCGATTGCAAGGTGACTGTGGTGGACGATTTCATCAGCCCGGACAACCTGGCTGAGCATCTGTTGGGTGATTTCGACTATGTGGTGGATGCCATCGACTCGGTCAAATCCAAGGTGGCGCTGATCGCCTACTGCAAGCGCAACAAGATCCCGGTGATCACCGCAGGTGGCGCCGGCGGACAAACGGATCCAACCCAGATCATGATCCGCGATCTCAGTAAAACGATCCAGGATCCGTTGGCCGGTAAGGTGCGCGGCGATTTGCGTCGATTCCACAATTTCAGCAAGAATCCCAAGCGCAAGTTTGGCGTGGATTGCGTCTTCTCTACCGAGCAGCCGCGCTACCCGGACGGCGCCGGTGGCATTTGCAGCACCAAAAAGGAATCGGATGGCACCATGAAGATGGACTGCGCCTCCGGCTTCGGTGCCATCACCCACATCACCGCCACCTTCGGCTTCTTCATGGTCAGCCGGGTGCTTTCAAAGCTTGCTTCGCAAACAGGGGAAAGCAGCTGCAAGCCGTAAGCTGTCAGCTTTAAGCCTGTCTCTTAGTCACAAGTTCTTGTCGCTTGCCGTATCGTGCACTTTCGTCGGCCAAAGCGCACTGCTTCTCCGGCACGCCGTGGACCCATCCATGGGAGCTCCGCTGCGCCATCCATGGCGCAGAGGGCCGGCGAAGCAGACACACCCTTTCCCCTCCTTGGTTGGGCCCGGAGTTGACGGTCAGTATCCAACAGGTAGCGCCGGAGCTTCATGAAGCTGCAGCGGGGATTGCCGGAGCCGACCGTCACATGCCATGGACGGCATGTGCCGAGCGCCCCATGGATGGGCTTGAAGCGTGTCGGCGGAGCGCAACCTCGCTGCAGCTTCGCATTGCGATCGATTCAGCTTTCTGCCCTGGTTTTGATGGCTGTGACCACCGCCCTTAAGCCGTTACCCCGGGACGGGCTCAGGTGTGACAACAACTGCAGTTCGGCAAAATAGGCGTCCATATCGAAGGTCTGGATCTGCTCGGAGGTCTTGTTGCTGAGTGCCGCCAGTACCACGGCCATCAGCCCCTTGACGATGCGGGCGTCCGCGTCGCAGTGAAACTGCCAGACACCCTCTTCATCCTGCTCGCTTACCAGCCAGGCCTGGCTTTCGCAGCCGTGAATGGCGTTGGCCTCGATGCGGTGTTCGGCCGCCAGCGACGGTAGCTGCTTCGCCAGTTTGATCAGCTCCTTGTAGCGGGCTTCCCAGCCGTGGGCGGCCTCAAACAGGGTGCGAATATCGGTATCGGTAAGCGTGGTGCCAAACGGATGCATCAGAAAAACTCCCGGGCTTTGTGAATGCCGGCCAGCAGGGCCGCTATATCTTGTTCTGTGTTGTAGAACGCCACCGAGGCACGAATGGTGCCCTGATCCAGCCCCAGTGCCTGCATCAGCGGCATGGCGCAGTGATGGCCGGTACGCACGGCGATGCCCTGCATGTCCAGCAGGGTGGCCAGATCCTGAGGGTGTACCTCGTCGATGGTGAACGACACGGATCCCGCCTGGGGCCGGCCGATGATGTGTACGTCCGGCATGGCGTTCAGGCCGATCATCAGTTGCTGCAACAGCTTGTGTTCATGCCGAGCCAGGCCAGCCCGGTCGAGGCCGGACAGATAATCCACCGCCGCGCCCAGGGCGATGGCACCGGCAATGTTGGGGGTGCCGGCCTCGAATTTGAACGGCAGCTCACCGAAAGTGGTGCGCTCGAAGCTGACGCTCTTGATCATCTCGCCGCCGGTCTGCCAGGGCGGCATTTTCTCCAGCCACTCCCGCTTGCCGTAGAGCACGCCGATGCCGGTGGGGGCGAACATCTTGTGGCCGGAGAATACATAAAAATCACAGTCCAGGCTCTGCACATCCACCGGCAGATGCCCCACCGCCTGAGCGCCATCTATCAGCGTGACCGCGCCCACGGACTTGGCCATGGCAATCAGCTCTCTGACCGGGTTGATCACCCCCAGCGCATTGGACACCTGGCCCACGGCCAGTAGCCGGGTGCGGGGCGATATCAGCCGGGCGGCGGCCTCCAGATCCAGCTCGGCGCCCGCGGTAAGCGGTATCACCTTGATGACGGCACCGGTGGCCGCCGCCACCTGCTGCCAGGGCACGATATTGGCGTGATGCTCGAGGGTAGAGAGCAGTATCTCGTCACCCGCTTGCAAATGGTGCATGCCAAAGCTGTGGGCCACCAGATTGATGGCTTCGGTGGTGCCGCGGGTCCAGATCACCTGCTCGGGCGCCGGGGCATTGATAAAGCGGGCCACCTTGCCACGGGCCGCCTCGAAGGCGCGGGTGGCCTGGCCGCTCAGGGCGTGAGAGGCGCGGTGCACATTGGCGTTGGTGTCCCGGTAATAGTGATTGAGGGCGTCCAGCACCGGCTGCGGCTTCTGGGTGGTAGCGGCGTTGTCCAGATACACCAGCGGATGGCCGTTGACGATTTGGGCCAGGGTGGGGAAGTCGCGTCTGAGGGTAGGGATGTCCGGTGCCATGTGCCTGTCTGGTGAATGAGCGCTGACCGGGATCATGAGCCAAAGCCTGCGCGATGACAAGATGCCTAATCCCCAATCCCCGTCCTTTCACCCTTTGGCTGCAGCCGGTAGAATGAGCGCCCCTGTTCAGCCGTCGGAAATGCCATGAAACTCAATCCAGCCCAAGACGATGCCGTACGCTACATTGGCGGACCCTGCCTGGTACTGGCCGGCGCCGGCAGCGGCAAGACCCGGGTCATTACCAATAAAATTGCCTATCTGGTACGCCAGTGTGACTACAAGGCGCGCAACATCGCCGCCGTCACCTTTACCAACAAGGCGGCGCGGGAGATGAAGGAGCGGGTGGCCCAGACCCTGGGCAAGGGTGAAGCCCGGGGACTGATGGTGTCCACCTTTCATACTCTGGGGCTGGATATCATCCGTCGCGAACACAAGACGCTGGGTCTGAAGGCCGGTTTTTCGCTGTTCGACGATCAGGATCAGCTGGCGCTGATCAAGGATCTCACCGAGCAGGAGCTGGACGGTGACAAGGAAAAGATCGCCCGCTTGATCAGCACCATTTCCAACTGGAAAAACGATCTGGTGCTGCCGGCCCGGGCGGCCCGGTTGGCGAACGATCCGGAGCTGGTGCTGTTTGCCCAGTGCTACGAGCGCTATCAGCGGCAGATGAAGGCCTACAACGCGCTGGACTTCGACGATCTTATCCTGATGCCGACCCTGTTGCTCAAAACCAACAGCGAGGTGCGGGCCTTCTGGCAAAACAAGATCCGCTACCTGCTGGTGGACGAATATCAGGATACCAACACCAGCCAGTACGAGCTGGTCAAGCTGATCGCCGGCGAGCGGGCCCGCTTTACCGTGGTGGGGGACGACGATCAGTCCATCTATTCCTGGCGGGGCGCCCGGCCGCAGAATCTGGTGCTGCTGCAAGAAGACTACCCCAACCTGCGGGTGATCAAGCTGGAGCAGAATTATCGCTCCCGCGGGCAGATACTGCAGTGCGCCAATATTCTGATCGCCAACAACCCTCACGTGTTCGAGAAGCAGCTGTTTTCCGAGATGGCCTACGAGGCGCCGGTGCGGGTGTTGTTCGCCAAGAACGAGGAGCACGAGGCCGAACGGGTGGTGGCCGAGATCATGGGCCACAAGTTCATGAACGGCAGCAAATTCGGCGATTACGCCATTCTCTACCGGGGTAATCATCAGTCGCGTACGCTGGAAAAAACGCTGATGACCAACCGCATTCCCTACAAGATCAGCGGCGGCACCTCGTTTTTCTCGCGGGCCGAAATCAAGGACATCATGGCCTACCTGCGGCTGCTGGTGAATCCGGATGACGACAACGCCTTTCTGCGGGTGGTGAATACCCCGCGGCGGGAAATCGGCCCCACCAGTCTGGAAAAGCTGGGTACCTACGCCAATAACCGGGGCAAGAGCCTGTTTGCCGCCAGTTTCGAGCTGGGGCTTGAGCAGACCCTGACCGGCCGTGGCCTGGTATCGATACGCGCCTTCAGCGACTGGCTGGTGCGCCGGGGGGATGAGGCGGCGCGCGGCAATGCGGTCGAGGCGGTGCGCGACATGATCAAGGACATCAACTACGAAGAATGGCTCTACGAGAGCTCGCCCAGCCCGCGGGCCGCCGAGATGCGCATGCAGAACGTGTCTACCCTGTTCAAGTGGGTCAGCCAGATGCTGGAAGGCTCGGAGCTGGACGAGGCCATGACCCTGCCGCAGGTGGTGATTCGGCTGACCCTGCGCGACATGATGGAGCGGGGTGAAGACGAAGACGACGGCGAGCAGGTGCAGCTGATGACATTGCATTCTTCCAAGGGGCTGGAATACCCCTATGTGTTCATGGTGGGCATGGAAGAAGGCTTGCTGCCGCACCAGAGCAGCATCGATGAAGACAACATAGAGGAAGAGCGGCGGCTGGCCTATGTGGGCATCACCCGGGCCCAGCAGGCGCTGACCTTTACCCTGTGCCGGGAGCGCCGTCAGTTTGGCGAGCAGATACGGCCCGAACCCAGTCGTTTTTTGCTGGAGTTGCCGCAGCAGGATCTGGACTGGGAGCACAACCGCAAACCGCCGAGCGAAGGTGAGCGCATGGAAAAGGGCCAGGCCAGCATCGCCAACCTGAGAGCCATGTTCGGTAAAAAATCGTGAGGGGTGAGGGGTGAGGAGTGAGGGATTTTTCCTTACCCCTCACACTTTACCCCTCACACTTTACACCTCACCGATAACAAACAAAAAAGCCGCATTTCTGCGGCTTTTGTATCAATGATGCCTTCAAGGCGTCGTTTTACTCAGATGGCGTCGAGCATGTAATCAACGGCGTTGGCAATCTCTTCATCCGAGCAGGCACCGCAGGCACCGCGAGGCGGCATGGCATTGAAGCCATTCAGCGCGTGGTTCAGCAGAGTGTCACGGCCCTTGGCGACACGAGGTTCCCAGGCGGCGGCATCACCCTTGATGGGCGCGCCGGCGGCACCGGTGGAGTGACAGGCAGAGCAGGCGGCGGTGAATACGGCATCACCACTGCGCGGCCCGGCGGCTTCATCGCTGCTACCGGCGGCGGCGGTATCGACAATGCCTTCCAGATCGGCGGCAGTGTAGACGCTGCCTACCGGCTTGGTGCGCTCGGCAACCGCTTCGGGCGACATATCATTGGCGGCGTAGGCCATACCACTCAAAGAGGCAGCGGCAACGCCGGCAAGCAACAGGTTTCTTAACAGGCTCACCTTTTTATTCTCCCAGTTGGCTTATTTATTTCCATTGAATTTCATTAAACCCGTCGAGTATACCCCAAGTGTGGCGGTCATTAAACGATCTGGTGAAACCCGGAACGGCCTGAAAAACCACGTTTGAGTCGACCCGGTATGCATGACGGCCGCGCAGCGACGGAATTCTTTATGTTATTATCAATATCTCTTGATATGAAAATGGCTGCGAGCATAACGGAGCATCCGATACCAATGAATGATAATCACACGCAGAATACCCCTTCCGGCACCGGCGATCAGGTGATGGATCAAATCGACCGCATCGTTACCCTCTGGAACCGGGTCCGCCCCGAACTGGACTTTGACAGTACCGAGGTCATCGGCCGTATCGTACGGCTCGAATATTTCATTACCCGTCGTGTGTTGCAGGATTTGGCGCATTACGGACTGAATGTGGGTGAATTCGATGTATTGGCAGCATTGCGTCGTCATCCGCCTTCTTTCCAGTTGTCCCCCAACCAGTTACAGACCATGGTGCTGATTTCGTCCGGTGCCCTGACCAACCGCATCAATCGCCTGGAAAGCCGGGGTCTGGTCAGTCGGGCCCAGGCGGATCACGACCGGCGCGGTGTCATTGTCACGCTGACCGAAGAAGGGTTCAGGGTGGTAGAAGAAGCGGTCGGGCATCACCTGGCCGCCGAGGCCGAGCTGGCCGGTACCTTGTCGAACGATGAGCAGCAACAGTTTGCCGTTCTGTTAAAGAAAATGCTGCTGGCGGTGGAAGACTGAGGCCTGCTTCAACTTTCTGGTCATTTACCGGAAGATTTGACGGCATGACGTCGCGAATTTCCGTTTTCCTGCTGATACTCAAGCAAGGTGAAGCCGGAGGCTCGGGCCGGCTTCATACTAGGTCAACAGACCCTATGAATTCAGACAGGCCGAGCGGCCTAATGGCCATCAAGGAGGTTATTGAATGAAGTTATATTACAGGCCTGGCGCTTGTTCACTCGCCCCTCATATCGTGTTGTCCTGGCTTGACGTCCCCTATGAGCTGGAACGGGCGGATACCCGGGATCCGGCGTTCCTCAAGATTAACTATCTGGCCGCGGTGCCGGTGCTGTTTACCGAAGAAATGGGGGCTCTGTACCAGAACAGCGCCATTCTGCGTTATTTGTCGCGTTTGCCACAGGGCGAGCATCTGGGACCGGGTACCGATCCGGTGCTGTTATATCAGTGCGATTACTGGCTGAGTTTTTTCAACACCGACGTATATCGCGCCTTCGTGCCCTACTTTGCCCCCGGTAAATACACCACAGATACCAGTGACGCCGCCCTGAATGCCATCAAGGCGGCGGTACCGGCCCAGGCGGCGCCCTTGCTGCAGCGAATGGATAACCACCTGGCCAGCCGAACCTGGTATATGGACGAACACCTCAGCATTGTAGACGCCTGCGCCTTTGCCTTTACCTACTGGGCCGTACGAGTGATGCCCGACGGACTCAATGCCTATCCGCATGTGGCACGACATTTTCAGGACATGAAAGAGGACCCGGCGGTGCGCCAGGTACTCGATAAGGAAGGACTCCCGCTTTAAGTTCCATCCTGTAACACAAATGTCGACGTCGTTAATGACGCGCCACAATCAGCAGAGTACCTATTACCGTTGCCAGCGCGCCCAGCCAGGCTCCATTGGCCGGGCGGCGCTTCATGATCAGCCACAGCAACGGCAGCACCAGCACCGGACTCACCGAACTCAGCATGGCCACCATGCCCACCTCGCCATGGCGCAAGGCCAGCAAAATCAGGGTCATGCCCACCCCCATCGCCAGAAAGGCGTTCAGCGCCACCATGCCGAAAATTGGCCAGTTGATGCGCTGCAACGGCCTGGCAACCGACAAGCCACACCACAGCAGTGCCAGGTGCGCGAAAAAAGCGATACTCATGCGTACCGCCGAAGCAGCCACAGGATCGAGCGGATCCTGCGTACTCATCATCACCGGCTTCACCATCAGCGTGGCCACCGACTGACATAAAGCCGCCAGCAGGCCGAGGGCAATGCCCGGCCAGGGACTGCCATTATCCTGCTCCCAGGCGTGGGTTTCATTGCTGCGCCTGCCCATGAAAATGGCGGTCATGACCCCACCTAGCAGCAACAGGCAACCCACCAGCGTCAGACCGGTGATGGTTTCACCGAACACCAGGTAGGCCAGTACGGCAGAGAACAGTGCATGGGTGGCAAACAGTACGCCCGCCCGGCGGGGGCCGAGTCGGTTCATGGCGGCAAAAAGGGCGGTATCGCCGATAAAAATACCGATCAGGCCGGACAGCGCCATGATGCTCAGGCTGTGACCGTTCAGGCTGCTCCAGCCTCCGGTCAGCAAGGCCACCGACCACAACATCAGACTGACGCAGAACATGCGCCAGCGAGAAAAGGCAAAGGCGCCCAGATGGCGGGCGGCATTGGCCGACAGCAAACTAGCCGTGGCCCAGCAGGCCGCCGCCGCCAGGGCGAGGTAATCATAAGAAAAAGACATTAATGAGTACAAATCAGCGGGAAAGGCCCAGTCTAGCAAGTTTTACCCCGCCGCCAAGGGAGATTTGCCAGCCATCGGCTTAGCGGGTCTAATAGCGGTCACCGCCGTCAATCACAAGAGTCATTATGCGCCTACTGCACACCTCCGACTGGCACCTTGGCCAGCATTTTATGGGTAAAACCCGCCTCGATGAACACCAGGCCTTTTTGCGCTGGCTGATCGAGCAGGTAAAGGAACATGAAGTGGCGGCGGTGGTCGTGGCGGGGGATGTGTTCGACACCGGCACCCCGCCCAGCTATGCCCGTGAGCTGTACAACGGCTTTATTGTCGAACTGCAGCACACCGGTGCCCAACTGGTGATTCTGGGCGGTAATCACGACTCGGTGGCCATGCTGAACGAGTCTCGCACCTTGTTGGGCTGCCTGAACGTGCAGGTGATTCCCGGCATGCTGGACGACGTTGAGCATCAGGTACTGACCTTGTCGGAGCGGGATGGCCGGCCCGGTGCCGTGCTGTGTGCCGTGCCCTTCATTCGGGCCCGCGAGGTGATGGCCAGCGAGGCCGGACAGAGTGCCGCCGACAAGCAGCAGGCCCTGCAACAGGCCATTGCCGACCATTACCGGCAACTGTTTGAACTGGCGCAACAGCAGGCCGGGCTGGCGGAGCCGCCATTGCCGATTGTGGCCACCGGCCACCTCACCACGGTGGGCGCCAGCAGCAGCGACTCGGTACGGGAGATCTACATCGGCACCCTGGACGCCTTTCCCGCCAGCGCCTTTCCGCCGGTCGACTACCTTGCCCTGGGGCATATTCACCGGCCACAGAAGGTGGGCGGCCACGAGCACATTCGCTATTGCGGCTCGCCCATCGCGCTCAGCTTCGACGAAGTCGGCCAGCAGAAGGAAGTCTTGCTGGTCGAGATGAGTGGTGAGGGCCTGCAGGCGGTGACCCCGCTGCCGGTGCCGATATTTCAGCCTCTGGCCAGAGTCAGCGGTAACCTGGAGCAACTGGCGGAGGCGATGCAGCAGCTCGCCGCCGACCATGAGGTACCGGTCTGGCTGGAAGTGACGGTAAGTGAAGATGATTACCTGAGCGACCTGCAACCGCGGGTGGAGCAGCTGGCGGAAGGACTGCCGCTGGAGATATTGCTGGTGCGCCGGCAGCGCACCCAGCGCCGTGACGGCCTGACCGCCGAGCAGGGGGTGACCCTGAGCGAGCTGACACCGGCGGAGGTGTTCGAGCGACGGCTGGCACCGGAGCCAATAGAGGATGAGCGGCAGCAGGCGTTGAGTAGCCTGTACCGTGAGCTGTTGCTGCAGATGGAGGAACCCGCATGAAGATCCTCAGCCTGCGCCTGAAAAACCTGAACTCCCTGAAAGGGGAGTGGAAAATCGACTTCACCCGGTCGCCGTTCAGTGACAGCGGCCTGTTTGCCATCACCGGGCCTACCGGCGCCGGCAAGACCACCCTGCTCGATGCCATCTGTCTGGCGCTTTATCACCAGACGCCGCGCATGAAGAACATTTCCGCCGGTGGCAACGAGCTGATGACCCGCCATACCGCCGACTGTCTGGCGGAGGTGGAATTCGAGATCAAAGGGGAAGGTTATCGCGCCTTCTGGAGCCAGCGGCGCTCCCGGGACAAGCTGGACGGCAAGCTGCAGAATCCCAAGGTGGAGCTGGCCCGACTCGATGGCACGATTATCACCAACAAAATCAACGACAAGCTGAATCTGACCGAACAACTGAGTGGGCTGGATTTTGGCCGTTTTACCAAATCCATGCTGCTGGCCCAGGGTGGCTTTGCCGCCTTTCTGCACGCCAATGCCAACGAGCGGGCCGAACTGCTCGAAGAGCTGACCGGCACCGATATCTATGCCCAGATCTCCAGGCGGGTGTTCGAGCAGACCCGCGAGCAGCAAAACACCCTGGCGCAGCGAGAGGCCAGGGCTGAAGGCATGGCGTTGCTGACTGAAGAAGATCGACGGCAAATCAGCGAACAACAAACCGGGCTCGGGCAGGAGCTGAAGGCGCGGCAGGGCGAGTTAAAGCTGGCCCGTACGGCACTGCAGCACCGGGAGGAGTGGGACCGATGCGAACAGCAACTGGTCAGCGCTCGGCAGGAGCGGCAACAGGCGGACATGGCGTTGGAGCAGGCCGCCCCCGAGCAGGCCCGGCTGAACGCGGCGGGGCCGGCGGCCCGTCTGCATCCCCTCTGGCTGCAGGCTCAACAGGGACTCAAGCGTAAGCAGAGCCTGGTGGGGGAGCTGGCGTCTCAGCAGACAAGGCTGACGGCGCTGGAGGATGAGCGTAATGATACTTGCTGGCAGGGACTGGCGTTCAGCCGCCAGTATCAGGGTGAGCTGGCGCGGCAACAGACAGAGCTGGAGGCCGCTCAGCAACAGCTGGAACAGGCCATGGCCAATAACCCGGCCGGTGCCCGGCTGGGAGAGCTGCTGGCGGGCTGGCGCGGAAGCATTGGGCAACAGGCCGACACGCAGCAACGGCTGGGTAACCTGCAAGCCAAACGGCAAGACAGCCAACGGCAGCGGCAACAGGCCGAAGCACGGTTGCAACAGCTCGCCCGGGAGCAGAAAGACGCTGCAGAGGCATTGGTACAGGCACAGCAGCGTCATCAGGCTCGGCAGCAGGCGCAAACGCAACTGCTGGATGGTGAAGAAGAAGCCGCGTTCCACAGTCGGCTGCAGAGCCTGTATCGCCAGCAGCCGTTGTGGTCGGCGCTGGAGCAGGGAGCGGAATTACTGCAGCAACTGCAGACTGAACAGCAATCGTTGACCGAAGAGCTGACGGAGCTCACGCCTCGCTGGCAGCAGGGCGAGCTGCAGCTCAAGCAGTTTCGCCAGCAATACGCCCAGCTCAAGGAGCTGATCCGCGACAAGGAAAGGCTGCTGGCGCAGGAGCAACGCATTCGGGATCTGGAGCAGCACCGGGTCCGGCTGCAGCCGGGAGAAGCCTGCCCCCTGTGCGGCAGTGAGTCACATCCGGCCATCGAGGCCTACCAGGCGCTGGATGACAGCACCGCCAACGAGCTGGCAGAGAAGCGACAACAGCGTGAGGAGCTGGAGCAGCAGGGTCAGGAGCTGGGTCACCGGCAGCTGGCGCAGAAGCTAAAACTGGAGCAGGGTGAGCAGCGTCTGGTCGAGTTGAGCCAACAGCATCAGGAGTTGAGGGCTCGGCATCGGCAGCAGCTGACGGAACTGGCCATGACTGCTGTGGACTGGTCCGAACAACTGGCACAACGTCGGCAGCAATTACAGCAGCAGGAACAACTGGCAGAACGGCTTGATGCCGCAAAACAGGCGCTGGCCCGGGCCGAGCTGGACCAGCGGAATGCTCGCCAGCAGGTGAATGATCTCGCACACCGGCAGCAGTTGCTGGAGCAACAGGATCAGAGCCTGATGCAGCAGCTGCAGCAACTTGAGGATGAACTGCAGAAATGTCGGCAACAGAGTGCCGATGCGCAACAGCGGCTTGCCGCCGAGCTGGCCGCTCACGGTTGGGAGGCGCCTGCCGACTGGTCCGGCTGGCTGCAGCAAACCGAGCGGCAATGGCAAGACTGGCAGCGTCAGCAACAGCACTGGCAGCAACTGGCGGAACAACGGCAGCGGCGGACGGCGGATCAGCGACAAGCCGACATACTGGTGCAGCAGTGGCAACGACGCTGGCAGACGCTGGGACTGGCGGAACGGGAAGGCGTTACCACGGTCGAGCCACAGGAGGCGGTCGCCAAGCTGGAAGCCCGGCTGCCGACGCTGGAGGCCGGGTGTCATAAAGAGAGCTCGACACTGGCGTTACTGCAACATCAGTTGGCGGAGCAGGAAGCCGAGCTCGGCGAACGACAGCGTCAATGGCTGCAGGCGTTGGCGCAAAGCGACTTTGCCGACGAAGCGGCCTTTATGGCAGCGCTGCTGAGTGATGCCGAGCGGGAGCGACTGGAAATGCAGATCGCACAGCTGCGGCAGCGGTTCGAACGGGCCGGCACCCTGCTGGAGCGGGCAGAGTTGGAATGGCAAGGGTTGGGCGAACCCCGGCCCGACGCCCTGGCCGTGCTGTCCAGCCGGGTTACCGAGCTGCAGCAGGCAGAGAGCGATTTGCTGCAACGTTTGGGCGGACTCGGAGAGCGGCTGGACCGGGATCGACAGCAAAGGGAGCAGCAGCGGGCGCTGTTTGCCGATATAGCGGCACAACGGCAGCAACTGCAGCTTTGGGAACAGCTTAACAGCCTGATCGGCTCGGCGGACGGCGCCAAGTATCGCCGTTTCGCCCAGGGCTTGACCCTGGACCATCTGGTGCAGCTGGCCAATCAGCGGCTGGTGCGACTGCACGGTCGCTACCGGCTGGGGCGCAAGACTGGGGGGGAGCTCGAGCTGTCGGTGATCGACACCTGGCAGGCCGACGTGGCGCGCGATACCCAGACCCTGTCCGGCGGCGAGAGCTTTCTGGTCAGTCTGGCGCTGGCGTTGGCGCTATCGGATCTGGTCAGCAGCAAGACCCGCATCGACTCGCTGTTTCTGGACGAGGGCTTCGGCACCCTGGATGCCGAGACGCTGGAGGTGGCGCTGGATGCGCTGGATGCGCTCAATGCCAGTGGCAAGATGATCGGGATCATCAGTCATATCGAGGCGCTGAAGGAACGGGTGCCGGTGCAGATCAAGCTGAGCAAGAGCCAGGGCCTGGGGCTGAGCCGGCTGGCGCCGGAATTTGCTTTTAACAGTGAGGGGTAAAGAGTAAGGATAAGGGGGAAGGGGTAAGGGGTGAGGGGTGAGGAGTAAAGAGTGAGGCGTCTCCTCACGCCTTACCCTTCACCCCTTACAGGGAGTTATTCTGCGGTGATCAGCGCCGGAATCCCCGGCAGCATGCCTACCGCGGCCATGATGCCCAGCAGAATGACGAAGGTGATACCGGGGATCACCCAGCGATCGGTGCGGCGCAGTGTCTTGCCGCGTTCCTTGTCACCAATCAGGCCCAGGTTGTCGAGCAGCATGGTCATGGACCAGCCGAACACCGGGTTAACGAAGGCAGAGGCGAACACCACGATACCGGCAGACTGGCTGCTGGTGGTGTTGCGGGTCATCTGCATGCCGGCTTCCAGCAGCGGCATGAATACACCCACAATCAGTGCCACGCGCAGTACCGGTGCCCATACCGCCAGATCCATCGGGTAACCCCAGAGGGCGGCGATGATACACATGATACCGGTCAGCACGGCACCGGCCGGAATGGGGCGCTTGGCGATGGCGGCGGGAATCATGTAAGTACCCCAAGAAGACGCCAGATTACCCCCACCAAGTACGCTACCGACGGCCTGACGAACCGAGGCGATACCCATGGTGTCATCCACGTTCATCAGTACCTTGGTGGCCTTTTTCGGGTAGTTCAGTTCCTGAAATACCCGGTGACCCATGAAATCGGGTGACCACATGGCGACAGCCAGTACGGCGAAGGGAGCCACGCTGATGAAGTGATGAAACTCGGGCCAACCCATCTGCCAGCCGGTATTTTCACCCCACCAGTAAGAAGGGCTCAGGTGCGGCATGCCGGGCTCGGTCACAAACTCGAACGGCGCACCCAGGGCGATGGCAATGATAAAGGCGATGCCGGAGCCGAGTGGAATGGACAGCCAGCGCATTTCCAGTCGGGCCAGCAGCGCATACATGATAATGGTGCTGAGGATGACCACAAACGCCACATAGCCCATATCGATACCATTGGCCCAGGCGGTGAGTGCCTTGATCTGGCTGAGAAGCCCCACGGCGCCGAGATAAATCAGCAGGCCACCACGCACCCCGTCACTGGTCAGTGCCATCAGCTTACTGCCGCCTTTGGTAATACTGAGCAGCAAACCGAACAGCCCGACCAGGAGCCCCAGCGCCAGCGGGTGACCACCGGAGGCAACGATCAGCGGGATAAGCGGAATCATGGGGCCGTGTGTGCCGGCCAGGTTGGCGGTCGGGTTGATAAATCCGGAAAACAGAATAACGAACAAAATGGCGGCAATCAGCATTTCGAAGCGGACGTTTTCCACCACGAAGGCATCGGACAGCCCCAGGGGACCGGCGAAGGCGGCCACCACGGCGGCGACCATCACGATTTTACCGATGGTGGCGGCGAGGGCCGGCACCAGATCTTCCAGCTCGAAGCTGTAGTCTTTAAACGGCAGGTTGATACGCCAGCGCTTGGGCGCCATGATCGTTAGTTCGTGCTCCAGATAGGCGGCACGGCTGTCAAAGTCGCGACGCGGCTTGCGCTGATCGCGATAACTCGGGTTGTTGGGTTGTGACACGGGCGTCTCCTTGATGGTAACCATCTCAATGGTGTCATTGCGGGGTTCATCATATGACTTGTTATCACTTTGTTATATTCGACATAAGTCTTAATATCCCGTGCCGGATGAGAGTGGTCAGGAGCATGACGCCGTGTGATTCATCGCGGGTAGTCGCTATGCCAGACCGGTCAAGAATGCGGAAAAGCCAGCCGACATCCCCCTGTGTTATCGTTTTGCTCATTCGTTCTGCGGCTCTGCGAGAATGAATTATTTCAAGGGAGACATGACGTGATACAGCTGCATCATCTGAACAATTCCCGTTCCCAGCGCATCCTCTGGATGCTGGAAGAGCTGGGCCAGGACTACGAGATCAAGCATTACCAGCGCGACGCCGACTCGCAGCTGGCACCCGACAGCCTGCGGCGGGTGCATCCGCTCGGCAAGGCGCCGGTACTGACCGACGGCGACATTACCCTGGCCGAGTCCGGCGCCATTATCGATTATCTGGCGCAGACCTATGGCCGGCAGACCCTGTTACCGGCCATGAATACTCCCGACTGGTGGGATTATGTGTACTGGCTGCACTACGCGGAAGGATCCTTGATGCCGCCGCTGCTGATGCGTCATGTGTTCGACAAGGTGCAGCAGGCGCCGGTGCCGTTTTTTGTTCGGCCCATCGTCAATAAAATTGTGGCGGGAGTGGACAAGGCGTTTCTGCACAAGCAAATAAAAACCCACCTGAACTTTGTGGCCGATCACCTGGCCTGTCATGACTGGTTTGCCGGTGATGCTTTCGGTGCGGCCGATATTCAGATGAGCTTTCCGCTGGAAGCCGCCATGCACCGGAGCGAACTGGCCGACAGCTATCCCCGACTACGGGCTTATGTCTCTGCCTTGCAGGCCCGGCCTGCCTACCTGAAGGCGCTCGAGGCGGGTGGGCCCTATCTTTACGGGCCCAAAGCGGAGGTTTGATAGTGCTGCTATTAGCCTTTAGCATGTCGGCCTGACTGTTAGTGAACGGGAAACCAGGATGGATGAGGTAAAGGATCTGAAGGGGCTGATCATGCCCTGGCTTAAAGCCTATATTCCGGAATACTCGGCGCTGGCCTATACCGCGGCCGTGCTGTTGTTGATTGGTATTATATCGGTAGCGATTCATTTCATTCTGCATCGGGTTGTACTGACCTGGGTGGGCAGCCGGGCCAGAATTGCCCGCCAGGTTTGGCGGCAGGCGTTTTTTGAGCGCAAGCTGTTCAACCGGCTGGCGCTGACCCTGCAGGGGATCATCATTTATATTCAGGCCGGACTCTGGCTGAGCAGCAGTTCGGTACTGTTACCGGTTCTGCAGACGATGACCAATCTGTGGATCCTGCTCTACGGCCTGCTGTCGCTGTTTTCGTTGCTCGATGCACTGCTGGACATATTCAAGCAGAAACCGGCCATGCGGAACTTTCCGTTTCGGGGGATTTTTCAGAGCGTGAAGCTGATCGCCAGTATCTTTATCGGCCTGCTGATCATCTCGACTATGATCGGCAAGTCACCGCTGATCCTGCTCAGTGGGCTGGGCGCCATGACGGCGGTATTGATGCTGGTGTTCAAGGACCCGATTCTGGGCCTGGTGGCCGGTATTCAGCTGTCGGCCAACGACATGCTGTCGGTGGGGGACTGGCTGGAGATGTCCAAATATGGCGCCGATGGCGCAGTGATCGACATTGGGCTGACCACGGTCAAGGTACAAAACTGGGACAACACCATTACCACCATTCCTACCTATGCGTTGATCTCCGACTCTTTCAAGAACTGGCGTGGCATGAGTGAGTCGGGCGGACGGCGTATCAAGCGCAGCCTGCTTATAGACAGCAGCAGTGTGCGTTTTCTGGATGAAGAAGATGTACGCCGTCTGCAACGCGCGCATTTGCTGGCTCCTTATCTGGATCTGAAGATACAGGAAGTCAGTCGCTATAACAGCGAGCAGCAACTGGATCTGTCGTCACCGGTCAATGGCCGGCGGCTGACCAACCTGGGTACCTTTCGTGCCTACCTCGATGTGTTTCTGAAACATCACCCCGACATCCATCAGCAGATGACGCTGATGGTGCGCCAGCTCGAACCAACGGCTAACGGCATACCGATGGAAATCTACGCCTTTACCAACACCACCAGCTGGGTTAAATACGAGGGTATTCAAAGTGATATCTTCGATCATGTCTTTGCAGTGTTGCAGGAATTCGATTTGCGGGCGCACCAGGTACCCACAGGGTACGACATGCGATCCTTGGGGCGTGAACCAGCAGTAGAAGCCGAGCAGAAAGGTATTCGCCAGGCAGGATGAAACTTGGCAACAAATAAAAAAGGGCCAATTAGCCCTTTTTTTATGTCATCCTGAGTATAAACAAGATAAAGTATTTCGCCTTTCTTTATTTCAAATTAGTCATAAAATTCGACAGCTGACGCTAGCCGTATAAGGTTCGATTGATTCCTTATGATGTAACGTAAGTACCTTGAAAGTTGAAAAAGTTATATTTATCAATATTTTAATTTTGTCCTTTTAATGTCTCTATACTTAAATAGTTTCCTATGAATCCACTCCCTCTAAATTTTGGTGTCGCGTCTTAAATTTGAGACATGATATTCATTATTTTTGTTTTTTAAATGAGATATATATCAAAGAGGTTTGTCATAATTTATTTTTGATACATCTCATCTGTTTGCCTCGGCTAACCTTTAACTCAGGGTTAAGACGAAACCCTGAACCCGCCCAGGATTTATTATATGGATGGCGGAATAATTAAATGCACAAAGATGAAAGAAGAGGGAATTTATTATGTCTATGCAAAAGAAAACATTGGCGGTATTGGTGGCTCTGTCGGTAGGTGCTTCGTTTGGTGCAGCGGCTAATGGCTGGGGTGGCGGCGGTTATGGCGGCGGTTATGGCGGTGGTCATGGCGGTGGTTATGATGACGGTTATGGCAGTGATCCCAGTACCGTAACTACACACACTGACGATGGTAGTCACAACAGCAACGGTAAAGGAAATCAGGCAAACGATCGTAGTACTGTACTGGATTACGATAGCTATTCCAGTACCATGACTTATGATTTGGATTACACCAAAACATATACAAATTATTATAAAATAAATAAAGAGTATAAAATAAACAAGCAATACAATACAACTTATCAAATGGGTTATACCGGTGACACCAAGTCCAAATCATATGTATCTGCCTATGCTGATGCCTACAATGACAATATGGCCCATGCAGGCCAGAAAAGTGCCAACCTTGGTGCGGGCTTAGGCTTGGGCTTAGGTTTGGGTGTTGGTGTAGGTTTTGGTAATGGTGAAGGCGGTGATGGTGGCAATGGGCTGGGACTGAGCTGGTTGGGCCTGAGTTTTGGTCATGGCTCTAACGATGGCGATGGCTTGGGTGTTGGCCAGGGTGCTGGTGCTGGTGCTGGTGCCGGCTCAGGTCTTGGTATGGCAGGTTTGATGCCAGACCAGGATTTGGATCAGGCAGCTACGGCTAATGCGAATGTGGCTGTTTACTCTGTTTCTCAAATCAGGTCCGGTAATAATACTGTGGGTAATAGTGCGGCAACCCATGGTATTACTACATACCAGGGTATTTCCGGTCATAGTGCCATGGGACAGCAGAGTGTTAACGTAAATGCTAGCATGCAGTTCTAACCTTTTATGCCAGCCTTCGGGCTGGCTTATTTCCAGGAGGGAATATGAAAAGGGTGATATTGTTATCGGCTTTTTTTAGTGTTTCTATCTTTGCCGGTCAAGACTTGGATATGCTACCTGTTGCCGACAATGCACTGCTGGATGATAGCAGAGGTATGGCTAATCTGGTTGATCAAGACAATATAACGGGACAGGGAGGACTTATCGCAGGGAATGATATGTCTGGGGCTATAGTACTGACAGGCGCTAATAATGTATCAACCGGAGCCTTGTCTGGTTCCAATGGTATTATTATGATTAACCTGTCGTCAGGTAATAATAACATTACCAATATGAGTACATCCGTTAACATAATGTCGGCTAAATGATATGAAAAAATCATTATTACTTTTATTGTTCTTTCCAGTGATAAGTTTTGCATTGAACTTGCCTGGAGCGGGAGGGGGGCACCTTAGGGTGCCGGTCAAGAGTTTTGGTGAAATTAAATTTGGTGAGGTTGTTAAGCAGAAATATGATTTTAGCTGCGGTTCTGCAGCCTTGGCTTCTTTACTTACTCATCATTATAATATGCCGTATACTGAAGCTGCTATTTTCGAGGAGATGTTCAAGTTTGGGGATGAGGAAAAAATAGAAACAAAAGGCTTTTCCATGCTGGATATGAAAAATTTTCTAGCCAGACGAGGAGTGAAGGCCGACGGGTATAGATTAAAAAGAGATGATATAGCAAAGTTGGGGATACCCTCTATAGCTTTGGTTAATTACAATGGATATAACCACTTTGTAGTGGTTAAAGGTATGAAGGATAATAAGGTTCTTGTAGGTGATCCTTCTATGGGGTTACATATAATGGAAGGAAAGGACTTCGATAAAAGCAGTAATGGTATCTTTCTTTTCATCAGGGATAAGACTGAACTTGCAAAGGCCAGCTTTAATCAAAGAGAAGATTGGGAGCATTCAGCACCAAGTGCACCATCGAGAATGGCACTGATACAGAGGCTTCCACATTTGACGGATTTAATGTTGCCGTCTGAGTATGATTACTGAATTTTATTCTCTAGCGAGGTAGTGTTATGAAATGGCTGATAGTAACCGTGTTGATCTTTCCTGCTATAGCCTTTTCGAAAAGTTATGACGTTTCTCTTGATAATACGCCAGTCTTGTCGGAAAGCGTGTTAGAGCAACAGCGGGGTGGCTTTTCCTTACCTGGTGCAAACTATTCAATAGGGTTGAAGATGGAGGCATTGGTGAATGGTAAACATGTTTTTTTTAGTAACATGTTTAACATGGATAGAAATAGTTTGTATCCTTCCGTAATAAGTAATATTCCTGGTGCTGATGGTTTGAAGATTACACCTTTGCTCGGAAATGGTAAGTTGGGTTACATAGTGGAAAACGCAGGTGATTCTATCAGAACTGATGTTAATTTACGTATAGATGTCGTCACGCCTGTAAATATCAATACATATAGAGAAAGTCAGAGAATATCAAGCCGAGTTCGTGATGCCGTAAGGCAGGCAGGGTATTGACGTTAAAA
Organism: uncultured Oceanisphaera sp.; assembly: GCF_947495715.1. GTDB lineage: Bacteria > Pseudomonadota > Gammaproteobacteria > Enterobacterales > Aeromonadaceae > Oceanimonas > Oceanimonas sediminis. Next base: position 84,593 of record NZ_CANLZU010000013.1, on the reverse strand, counting down.
CATCATGTAAAAACGACGAGAAGGTTATACTACTCGTCGTTTTTATTTTTTATATTTTTCATGTACTTATAATTATTCATTGTTGTCTTTGTTGTCGATGCCGGATTCTGTTCTACAGTTATAAGCATCATTGGATGATGAAGGTGGTGGTGCAAGATGACCTCAGAAAGGGAGATCTTGGTTCTTCAGTATTCTTCTGGCTTAAGAGTGTTGGGTAATCAGCACTCTGACTGGTCTTTAATAAGATATAAAAATCTGGAAGCGGCAGGCTTGTATCTTGAAAGCTCTGAAGTACCAATTGGAATTATCGACTGTAATGGTGCAGAGAAACCCGATTACAAGTTGGAATGTTGGTTGAATAGCTACAAGGGGGTGTCCTGGATAGCAGTAATTTCAAAAAAACAGTTGTTTAGAAAGGAATGGCAGCTTTTTGTGGCTGCTCACTGTTATGACTATCACACGACTCCTATATCTGAAGAGAAATTATTTATTACCATCGGGCGAGCTTATGGAATGACAAAGCTTAAAAGTAATTTGAGCCTGTCATTTCAACGGGGGGAAATTATAGGGCGCCATGATAGTTTTCAACATGCCTTACAAGAAATGCATGGTTGTGCAAGTGGTGATATAACACTTTCCGGTGAAGAGGGTACAGGAAAGCGACTGATTGCTGAAAGGTGGGCACAGTTGAAAGGGCTACAATTTGTAGAGCTGGATAAAAGTCGTACCGAACACAATGATTATATGTCAATGTTTGATAGCCTTGCTTCAATATGTGAGTTGAAAACTGTGTGTCTATATGTTGGTCATATCGAAGAGTTGCCACAACACCTTCAACTTAAAGTCTGCAGTTTTCTAAAAAATGAGGTGAGTAGTAGCGAAATTATTTTCGGTTGCGGGTTGAGTCGTGATGAAGTGGTCGATGCCGAGTTGTTTGTTTCCGATTTTTCTCTGCTGTTAAAAAATAAATGGATAAATGTACCACCCTTAAGAAGTAGAGGGCATGACAAGGTTTTGTTGGCAAAACATTATCTTTATAAGTTCAGCAGGGAACAGGGGAAAAGAATTTTAGGTTTTTCCAGTGATGCTGAAATGGCTATATTTGACTATGACTGGCCTGGTAATGTTACTGAATTGATGGAAAAAGTAGCCGCAGGAGTGTCGCGTTGTGAGGAGGGTTACCTAAATTCAGAAATGATGGATTTGAAAAGAGATGTTTCTCTTGAAGATCATAGCAATTTTAGCCTGAAGCAGGCAAGGGAGGAAGCGGAGTCACTGGCTATAAAGAGGGTGCTTAATCTGGTGTCGGGTAGACCAGGAAGAGCTGCCGAGCTGCTCTGTATTTCCAGGGCGTCATTGCATCGATTGATAGCAAGATATGGAATCAGGAGATAAAAATGAAAAAAAGGATACTATCTGCCGGCTTGCTGCTTTCCATGGCGGTTACAGCTGAGGCGCAGGACAGACAGGTTGTTGATACCGTGGCCAGCGCCCTTGAAACTCAGGGATTGATGACGCCTAAAGGCAGTTTTGAAATTGAACCCTCTTTTAGTTACTCACAAAATACATCTAATCGAATTTCTATTCTAGGCTTCACTCAAGTACCTGCTCTTCTTGTAGGTATTATAGAGGCTGAAGATGCGGACCTGACGACCTTTACCTGGGCTCTGGCTGCACGTTATGGACTGACCAATCGAATCGAGCTGGAGCTAAGAGCGCCTTTCGTTTATCGTCATGACTCTATTACCAAGCGAATCCCTGGGGCTGGAAATAATGGAGATGAAACCAGAACTTTCACCCCTGATGGCGGCGGTTTAGGAGATATTGAAGCGGCCATACGGTATCAATTTAACCTGGAATCAGCCCCTTTCTGGATTGGTGGTCTAAGAATCAAGTCTGATACTGGTGAGTCGCCATTTGATCAAACGCTCGATGCGAATGGTATTTATGAAGAGCCGGCGACTGGTTCAGGGGCATGGGCGCTTGAGCCCAGTCTTACCATGATATATCCGCTTGATCCGGCCGTACTGTTTGCTACGGGGGGATATACCTGGAATATGGAAGCGGATGCGGGCGTGGATATTGATTCCAGTAATGGTGAAGGTGGTAATGATAAGTATGATCTAGGTGACAGCTTCTTCCTGGGGATGGGGATGGGCTTTGCCGTCAATAATCGCCTCTCCTTCAGCCTTGGCTTTAACCACAGAACCGTTTTTGAATCATCGGTAAACGGCAACAAGTCGGGTGAGGTACTGCAGCTGGATAGTTTGACTACTGGTTTTTCTTTGGCGATCAATGATAAGACATCAGTGAACATGAGTTTACAGGCCGGCCTAACGGAAGATGCACCAGATGTGCAGCTGAATTTTGGTATGCCTATTATGTTTTGATATGAATCTTAAAAAGAATAGTGAACAAATAAGAAAAGGGCCGTCGGCCCTTTTCATTTAGCTGCTCGTATTACCGGGGCTTGTTCGGATGGTTGGGGTAACTTTCGGTACCCAGTATCCGTCCTTCCACTTCGGTGCCGTAGTAGCTGTTGCCACCGTGGTATTGTTCGCGGGTCTTTTCCAGATCGCCGTGATTACGAGGGTCCTGCGGACGTTCCCGGGTATCCAGATACATGGCCACGTCCCAGGCCTGCTGATCGGTCAGTTTGCCGGGCTGGCCCAGCGGCATGTTGCGCTTGATGAAGTAGGCGGCGGTGTTAACGCGCTGCATGCCGGCACCCCAGTTATAGGTGTGCGGGCCCCACAGCGGCGGGAACACATAACGATCGTTTACCTGCTGGCCTTCGCCATTGGCGCCGTGGCACACAGAACATTCCTGCTCATAAACCGCCTTGCCGCGGGCGATGTCCGGAGCCTGCTCCGGTTCATCTATCTTGGGATAACCGCGACCGGGCAACGCCGGCTCTTTGCTGCCACCGGCGTCGAGGTAGGACTGCATGAAGGGAAAATCGTCGCGTTTGCCGCCCTTGAGCAGGTCCGCATCGTTCGGAATGACCATGGCGGACGGATCGAAGCTTTCACCGGTCAGAGTGCCCTGCGCCAGCCAATAGGCGTAGGCGGACAAGTCTACCAAGACCGAGTCGCCGAGTGCGGGCGGGGTGCCGTTCATGGAATACATGAAGCAGCCCTGGAGCCGTTCCTGATAGTCGTTGATCTTGTTGTTTTTCTTGCGGAACGCCGGATAGCTCATATAGGCGGCCCACAGAGGAGCGGCGTTCTCTTTTTTACCGGCATCCATATGGCAGTTGATGCAGTTGAGGCCGTTGCCCACGAACCGGGGGCTCAGAGATTGGCTATCGACGAAATACCGATAGCCGCGAATGATTTTTTCACCCAATTCACCGGCCGGCAGCTTGTCCCAGTCGGGAGGAAGCGGGTGCTCGCTGGCGGCCTTGCCGACCGGCAGTTCATCCTGAACGGCCAGTTTGCCGGGGTGGGCGGCCTGGGCAGAGCCGACTGCCTGAGCCGAGCCGATGGATGCCAGCGACAGGCCGAGTAACAGGGAAGAAGAGAGTTTCATCATTATTTTGCTCCCACGCCGGCGAAATAGCTGGCAACGGCGGTAATTTCTTCCGTCGTCAGTTTATTGGCCACCGACCCCATCAGGCCGTGGGTGTCGCCACTGCGAGTACCGGTCTGCCAGGCCTTGAGCTGGCTCTCGATATAATCGGCATGCTGACCGGCCAGACGGGGAAAGCTGTCACCCACGCCAACGCCTTCCGGGCCGTGGCAAGCCACACAGCTGGGTAAATCGCGCTGCCAGTCACCCTGATAAGCCAGCTTCTCTCCGCCGGTCATGTCTTGAGGTGACTTCTGGCCGCGAAAAGCGGGCTCCTCGGGCAATTCAAGCGGCAGGCTGGCAAACCATTCGCTGGTGGCTTTGATACCGGCATCGTCCAGCATCATGGCCATCGGTTGCATCAGTGGATTCTGGCGCTCACCGGCTTTGAAATGCTGCAACTGCGCAGCCAGATAGGGCGCCGGCATGCCGGCAATGGAGGGGGCGAGGTTCGGCATGCCGAGCCCGCTGGCCTGGTGACAGCTGACACATACCGCCGCCTGAGGCGGCATGTCGGCGACGGCGGGTAACATATTCATGGCCAGTGCGCTGGCCAGCAATAGCGATTTTTTCATGGTGGTAATCCCGAGGTTATGCTTGATACATATTCTAGGAGTGAGCCGCGTGGGGAGATATACGTATATTCCACATAACCATGATGGATTTATCTTTTAACAGAAGAACTTAAGGTTCTCGCTGCTGCTCCCGCCACTGCAACCACAGCCGGGTATCCAGCTCCAGCTGGTGATAGTCAGGTTCCATATGGCAGCATAGTTGGTAGAACGCCTTGTTGTGCTCTTTTTCCTTAAAGTGCGCCAGCTCATGTACCACTATCATGCGCAGAAACTCCGGCGGTGCCTCCTTGAATAGTGCAGCCACCGTGATGCTGTTATGCGCCTTGAGCTTGCTGCCCTGTACCCGTGATTGGTAGCTGTGCATGCCAAGGGCTTGTTTGAGTACATTTAGCTTGCTGTCGTAGCGCACCTGGCTGAGTGGCGGGCTTTTGCGTAGATACTGATTTTTCAGTTCATTGATATAGCCATACAGCGTCTTGTCATTCTGAATGGCATGCCGGGAGGGATACTTGCGTTCAAGATAAGCTCCGAGCCGACCGCTGTCGACCAGCTCACCAGCCTGGCGTTGAATGGATTCCGGGTAACCGGTCAGGTATTTCAGGGAGTGCACGCCGAGCCTCGCGTCGTATAAATCGAGGCTCATTATAAAATGCCGGTGGCGGTTTGTCCGCCCCTCCCGAGGCGGTAAAGCGATCAAGGGGAGTTCAACAAGCTTCAGGCCAGGTTGAGCAGGCTGCGGGATTCGGCTTGTGCGGCCTTGCCGTACACGCCGGCAATCACCTGATTTCTGACCACCATCGGATCTGCCGTTGCCGTGACTTGCGCCGGTGGCAAGGCTGTTGCCGATGCCGAGTCGGCACTCTGAGCGTGCCTGGACGCTTCGGTATGGCGACCGGCGGCATTGGTTTTGGCCTCTGTTGATGCTGGCTGCTGCAATTCGGCCTGAGCTTCGCGGATGTACTGATCGGCACGGGCGGCGGCGTTCTTGTCGGCTTGCGAGGGCTCGGCGGGCGCCAGTGCTGCCGCCTTTATCTGTTGCATCTTGTCGATGGTGGCACGCGGATCGTCGGCGACGGGGGACAGGTCTATCTGCACCTCGCCCTCTACGGCATATTGTTTGCCATCCGGGCCGGTTTCGTATTCATAGCTGGGCGCGCCCGCATGCTGGCCACCGACTCCGGCGTGCTGCTGCTCGTGCAACCGTACTTCCCGATCCCTCAGCTGCAGCGCGCGCAATTGTTCTTCCTGCTCGGGCGACAGCCCCTCATCGTCTTGTTCGGCGGCGGCCTTCTCGGCCTGTTCTTCCGCCGTTTCCTTGGTGGTGTCGGCTTCGGCCTGTGCCTCTGCTCCGGCCAAGGCCTGGGTTTCGCCATTGGCGGGCTGCTCGCCAGTGGTCATTTTCGGCTCTTGACCGGCTTGTGCCGCGTCATCACTGCGGGAACGGCCAAAGCGATCGTACAGTTCGGGCGAGGTATCCTGCTGCCGACGATCCGATGAGGTAAAGCTATCCGTGGCTTCGGCGGGAGCAATGGGCGCGCGCCGGTCGTTAGCCTGTTCAACCTGGCGCAGGAGAGGCGGCGCGGCAAAGGCCGAAAACTCGGGGAGTGAAGTACCAAGCTGCATGTTACACCCGAATATCGATCAGGGTGCCGAGCATTTCATCGGCACTCTTGATGCTGTTGACGTTGGCCTGGGCGTGAAGCTCGGCCTGCTGTAGCTGAACGAGATGGTCGGTGCCGGACGGCTTGCTGGCATCCACGAACTGATCCGGATTGACCTCGGGATTAACCCGGGATGCATTGTTCAGCTGATTGATATTTTGCCGGCTGATATTGACCGAGGCTTCGGTCACGCTGTCGGCGGCGCGCTGATAGCCTTGCAAACCGGTAGAGTAGGCAGATTGAATGTTCATCGAACCTCGCGGATAGGCTTCATTCAGGACGTTTAATTATTCACCATAACGACCATAATTGAAAGCGACCTTGGCCGTTTAGACTGTTGACCCGGCCTTCAGCTAACGGGGTCGGCGATGCGGAAGAAAGGTCGGCGAGAGCGGCGGCATACCTCCGCATAAACCAAAAGGCGGCCTGAGCAGGCCGCCGGAAAAGATAATAATCAGAAACTGATGTTGGTTGATAACCAGAGCCGACGACCTTCTTCTATGTTGGCGTAGGTATTACCGTAGCTGCTGCCGTTATCGAAGGGGCGGTAATCGATAAAATCCTTGTCGAGCAGGTTATAGATAGTGGCGTTGAGCGCAACCCTGTCCGATACCTGATAGTTGCCGCCGAGGTTGAACAAGGTATATGCCTTGAAGTCGCCTAAATCATCGAAAGAAGCCTCCCCCCGCGAGCGTTCACGGGCGCGAAAACGTTCGCTGCGGTATTCGCCGGACAACCAGGCATTGAACTGTTCCGTTGCCTGCCAGTTAAGGGTGGCATTGAGCATGTGTTTTGGCGTGTCGGTAAGCGGTTGCCCCTGCTCGCTACCGCTTTTTTGTTCGCTGTCGGTAAAGGTATAGCTGGTTTTCAGATTCCAGTCGGTGGCCAGGGGCAGCCGGGCAGCCAGCTCCACCCCCCGGGTGATGGCTTCGTCGATATTGACGGTCTGGGCGTAGATGCCATCGGGAATACTGTCATGGCCGCTAACGGCTATATCCGGTCCGTCCGCGAGTTTGTCTTCAAACTGGTTATAAAACAGGGTAATGCCCGCAGTAAAGCCGGCCAGGTTGTCGTAGTGGGCCGCAATTTCGGTGCTGGTACTGGTCTCCGGCTGCAGATCGGGGTTGCCGATGGTGATCACGGTTCCCTGGCCGGTAATACCATTGATGCCGTCATGTAACTGGTTGAGCTCGGGGGTTTTATAGCCACGGCTGATGCCGCCCTTTAGAGTCCAGTTATCGGTCGTGTTCCACACCAGGTAGGCCCGCGGGCTGACATGACCGCCGAAGGCATCGTGCCGGTCGTAGCGTGCGCCCAGGGTGAGAAACAGGTCGTCTCGTAACATCCACTCGTCTTCGGTGAACAATGCCCAGGTGGTTTGCTCGAAGGTTTCGCCGGCCAGTCCGTCGGTCATTTCCGCATCCCAATACTGACCGCCCAGGGTCACTATATGGCTGTCACCCAATTCCGAGACCAGTTTGCTGTCCAGTACCCAGTTGGTGGTGTTCAGTTCGCGGGCGCTGCCGACAATCATGTCGGGAAAGCCGGGAAAAGACTGCCCCGCCTGATTACCGGGGATGGTACGGCCCAGCGTTTCGGTGGAGTTCTGCATCAGGCTGGATTCCAGGGTGCCGATGTTGAAGCGTCCCTTGTGACCGAGCGCAATTTGCTCCCGTTCAAAGCGCAGTTCATCGGAATAACCCCGCGCCGTGCCGCCTGGAATATCAAGGGTGCCCAACTGGGCCTCGTCATTGTTGTAACGCTGGCGGCTTATCTCTCCATCCAGCCAGAGTTCGTGGTCATCATTCGGGGTCAGGGTAAGTCGAGAACCGATATTATAGTTTTCGCCTTCAACCGGGCTTGGACCTCGCTTGCTGACTTCCATGGTATCGCCGTTGGTGTCCTTGAAGGTGAGGTCGGAGGCGTTGCGGTTAAACAGCTTGCCGCGTACCTGCAGGCCGAGCCGGTCTTCAATCAAGGGGCCGCTCGCATACAGGCTGGTGGCATTGCTGTTACCAAATTCATCATCTTGCTGCAGTGTACTTTCCAGAGTCAGGGAGCCGTTCCACTCCTGGCCTACCTTGCGGGTAATGATGTTGATGACTCCGCCCATGGCGTCCGAACCGTACAGGGTAGACATGGGGCCACGGATGACCTCGATGCGCTCGATGGCCGACACCGGTGGAATGAAACTAGTGGCGGTGTCGCCAAAGCCGTTAGGAGTAACGTTACCCGCAGTATTTTGACGACGACCATCAATCAGAATCAGGGTGTAGGTACTGGGCATGCCACGCATGCTGATATTCATGCCGCCTGTTTTACCAACCTGACCGCCCACATCAACGCCTTCAACATCCTTCAGCGCCTCGGCGATATTGGATACCCGCTTGCTTTCCAGCTGCTTTCGCGTCACCACCGTAATGCTGGCCGGTGCATCTTTCATGTCTTGCTCAAAACCGGCGGCACTGACCACCACGGTATCGAGTGCATGTGTTTGTGACTGTGCCGGCGCCACCAGAGCGGCATTCAACAAGACCATGGATATGGCGCTGGCAAGGTGGGTGGTCTTGGGCAGGGACATTTCAACTCTCCGAGTAGGGATATAGGCTGATAATACAAAGACAAATGACATCCATTATCATGAGGGGCGATATTCTAAGGCTATCTGTATCAAATCGGGAGAGAAGTTTATGGAACCCACTGTTCCATAAAGTGGAACAGTGGGTCGGAATGCCGATCCGGAAGGCGGGAAGCAGCAGCTTTCATGAAAAACAAATCCAAAAAAACATTATTAATCAGTTTTTTAGTCTATTTGTGTGTGCTTTTTTTGATTTTCAGCCGCATTGCGATCGGGATGAAGAACAAGATATGGACACTTAAATGCAGTTGACAACGATTATCATTTTCATCACTATCTCGGCGTTTTTATCTTGCCAGCGGTACGGAGCTGCCCTGTTTTATGTCGATCAAATCTTCTCGGCCCGGGCCGGTGCCGCGCTGGGTGCGCCCGGTGCATACCTACAGCTCTATGCTGATGCTGGCCATCATGCTGTTTTTCACCCTGACCGGACTGACGCTGAATAACCGGCAGTGGCTGCCGGTACCGACACCGGAAAAGAGCATTGAAGTGATTTTGCCCGAGCCACTCGCCACCACAGCACTGTGGCAGCAGGACTCGCTACTCGCCGCCGCCCAGGTCTGGCAGTGGTTGCAGCAAGAACAACAGCTGGCCGGTGGGGAAGTGCGTTTCGACTGGTCTGCCGACGAGGCGCTGCTGCTGATTGATATCAAGCGTCCGGGGGGCTACAGCCTGGTGGAGGTTAGTCTGGAAGATGAAACGGTGCTTATCGAAGAGCAGCATTACGGCTGGATGGCGGCGCTCAACGATTTGCATATGGGGCGTAATAGCGGCGCGGGATGGAGCTGGTTTATCGATGCTTCGGCGGTCGTGATGCTGCTGTTTACCCTGACCGGCTTCTGGCTGGTACTGCCCATGCGGCGCCGACGGGGTCGCATGCTGTCGTTAACCGGACTGGGAGCCGTGCTGATGGCCGGTATCTATGTCTGGATGGTGTTTTAAGTGCAGGAGAAGCACGGATGAAAAAATCATTGCTGGCATTGTTGCTGCTGGGTTGCACCCAGGCGCAAGCCCGGGAAGTCGACATCACGCTCACGCTGCCCGGCGGTACCCAATACCGTCCCTATGTGGCGGTGTGGGTGGAAGACGCCCGACAAAAGTCCGTTAACACCCTGGCGGTGTGGAGTAAGGAAGACGACTGGCTGAAAGACATGCGTCGCTGGTGGCGCAAAGCCGGCCGTTATGACGGCGGCGAGCTGGATGCAGTGACCTCGGCCACCCGCAAACCGGGACAATATCAGCTGAGCTGGGATGGTACCGATCAGAGCGGACAGCCGGTGGCGCCGGGCATATACATCATTAATGTGGAAGCGTCTCGCGAGCACGGCAGCCGCAGTCTGGTTCGTCAGCGTATTCAGCTGGGGGCGAAAGCCGCCCGCTATCACCTCAAGCCCACCGAAGAACTGGGCGACATCATTATCAGCACAGGAGCACCATAACGTGAAAATCTGGACTTCCTCTCTTGCCGGGCTGGCCATGCTGGCCGGTAACGCCGTTGCCCATCCGTTGTGGATGTTGCCCAGCGAATTCAGCCTGTCTACCGAAGACGCCAAGTGGATCACCGTGGATGCCACCGCCTCCCATGGCGTGTTCAGCTTCGACAAGCCCGTAGGACTCGATGAAGTCACCATTTACAACCCGGCCAACGAACCCGGACGCCTTGGTGCCTACTTCAAGGGGCACCGCCGCAGCGTGTTCGATCTGGAGCTGACCGGCAGCGGCACCTACAAGGTGGAGCTGCGTACCCCCGAGCGCTATGTCACCCACTATGTGGTGGGTAAGCGCAACACTCAGCGGCGCATCTTCGGCAGCAAGAGCGAAGTGCAGGATCAACTGCCTGCGGCTGCCCGTGAGGTGACCACCTACGCCACGCAGCGCATCAGCGCCTTTTACGTGACCAAGCAGGCACCCACCCGCGAGGTGCTGACCGCGACCGGCAAAGGCTTCGAGCTGGATGCCCTGACTCATCCCAGTGACATCGTTGCCGGAGAAGAAGCCGCGTTTCGTTTCACCTTCGACGGTAAGCCGGTGGCGGATCTCAAGGTAGAGGTCGTTCCCAGTGGCACCGCATATCGTGACTCCCGCCAGCAGACCGAGCTGGTGACCGACGAAAACGGTGAAGTGCACTTTACCCCCGCAGAGGGCGGACCACATCTGCTGAGCACCAGCCTGAGCCGGCCCATCGACAGCCCGCTGGCCGATCAGGCCAGGGTCAGCTATCTGCTTACCTTTGAAGCCATGCCCGAATAAGGAGAAAACCCATGTTGCGAGCTCTGCTGTTGTGTGCGGGGCTGGGGCTGTCAGCCCCGGCGTTGGCGCACTACCCGGTAATGGACTGCAGTCGTGACGGCGAGAGTGTGGACTGCCGGGTCGGCTACAGCGACGGCACCCTGGGCACCGGCGCCGAGGTGGTGATGTACAGCTACGACGATGAGGAAATCGCCCGGGCCAAGGCCGACGCCCGCTCCGAAGTGCGCTTCCCCTGGAGCGAGCTGGAGTTCTACATTCAGTTCGACGTCGGCCATGAGCAACCGGCGGAATTCGATTATGTCGAGCTCTGAATCCTGTGAACGGGTATTGCCCGACAACGGTCGGGAAGAAACCCGCTGGGTCATGCTGACTCTGGTGCTGGTGTTGCTGACCGGCGTCTTCGGCCTGCTCTGGCGCCAGCAGGCCGCACCGGCGGCCCCGCCTCACACCGGCCTTAATACACAAGACAGTCGGCTGCTTACCGAGCTGGCCATCGCCGGCGAGGAGATCCGCTTCATGACTCCCGATGGAAAGCCCTGGCCCACACCGGCACAGCTGACCGGTGCCGGTGTGCCGCCTTTCGACCGCGCCGGGTTGCGCTGGCAACAGCCGGAGGCGGCCTGTTATGCCACCACCGAGCCCACCACCGGGGCGGCTTTTGCGCTCTGGCTGGCGCCGGAAGGAGGGCTGTTTTATCACCCCGACGGCAAACCGCCGCACCACTGTCACGACCTGGCTCACTGGACACGAATGGATAAATCCCGATGAAAAACTGGCTACTGCTCTGTACCGGCCTGCTGTTGGCCTTTAATGCCTCGGCCAAACCGCTGATGGTGGGTATTACCCTGCATCCTTACTACAGTTATGTCAGCAAGGTGCTGGGCGACAGGGGCGAAGTGCTGCCGCTGATTGAAAGCGGTTTCAACCCGCACAGCTATGAACTGCAGCCGTCCGATCTGCAGCGGCTGCTGGAAATGGATGCGCTGGTGCTGAACGGCATCGGCCATGACGAGTTTGCCATGCATGCTCTGCAGGGACTCGAGCTGCCCAATCTCACCCTGATCCCGGCCAACCAGGATCTGCCGTTGTTGACCAGCGGCCATGGCGACAACAACTACAACCCGCATACCTTTGTCTCGATCGATGCCGCCATTCGACAGCTGTATACCATCGCCCGCGAGCTGGGCAAGCTGGATCCGGACAACGCCGATTATTTTCAGGCCAATGCGCTGGCCTATGGCCGGGAGCTGAGAGCACTCAAGAACCGCTATCGGCGCCAGCTGCTGGAGCTGGACTTGTCCGGTATCCGTATTGCCAGCACCCACAACGCCTACGGATATCTGTTGCAGGAATTCGGCATCGGTATCGATACGGTGATCGAGCCGGCCCACGGGGTTGAGCCCAGTGCCAGTCAGCTGCAAAAGACCATAGAGCGCATCAGGGATGCCAACATTCATGTGCTGTTCACCGAGCTGGACATGGCCAACCGCTACGTCGAGACCATAGAGCAGGCCACCGGCATTCGCATTTACCACTTTTCGCACATGACCTTTGGCGACTATGACCCGCAACTGGTCAGTCGCGAGATGGAACACAACCTGCAGACGCTGGTACAGGCATTGCGCTTTGCCAGCGGAGCAGCCTGATGGGACCCGGCATCACCCTGAACCGGCTGGCGCTGAGCCTGAACCGAATCGACATACTGGCACCGCTGTCGGCCAACATGGACGGCGGGCGACTGCATGCCATTATCGGGCCCAACGGCGCCGGCAAGTCGTCACTGATGAAATGCCTGCTGGGGCTGTTACCGCACCAGGGAGACATAGTGCGCAACTGGCCGGAGCGGGCCGGCCCCGTGGCCTATGTGCCCCAGCAGGCCCAGTTTGAGCCGTCACTGCCGATTACCATCGAAGAATTCATGCTCTCGACCCTGAGTCGGCGGCCCTTGTTCGGTTTCAGTCGTCGGCGTTGCCGAGAGCGTATTGTGCAGTTGCTGGCGCGGGTCGGGCTGGAAGACAAACTGCAACTGCGGCTGGGCCAGCTGTCGGGGGGCGAGCGTCAGCGTCTGCTGTTTGCACAGGCGCTGGAGCGGGAAAGCAGTCTCTGGTTTCTGGATGAACCGATGACCGGACTGGATCATGATGCCGAGTCGCTGATCAACGGCGAAATCGCCCGCTTGAAAGGCCTCGGCACCACCCTGCTGGTGATCCACCACGACATGAACTGGGTGCGTCGCTTTGCCGATGAAGTCTGGCTGATCGATGGCGGCCTCAAGGCTCACGGTCGGCCGGACCAGTTGCTGCAGGAATACGCGCCACCCAAACTGGAGGCCTGTGCCTGATGGAAACTCTGCGCCAGGGCGTATTTGCGCTCTATCAGGATGGCTGGCTGCCCGAGATGTTTCAGTATGCCTTTCTCACCAACGCCCTGGTGGCGGCGCTGCTGATAGGGCCGCTGCTGGGGGCGCTGGGGCCGCTGGTGGTGGTCAAGCGACTGGCCTTTTTCTCCGAGGCGGTGGGGCACGGTGCGCTCACCGGTGTGGCCATCGGCATTCTGCTGGGTGAACCGGCCACGCAGCCACTGGTGGGACTGTTCTGCTTCTGCATGATTTTTGCCCTGTTGCTGCATTGGGTAAAGAGTCGTACCCAGGTGCCCTATGACGCATTGGTTGGGGTGTTTCTCTCTTTCGCCATCGCGCTGGGCGCCGCACTGCTGCTGTATGTGGCCAAGCGGGTGAATGTACACATTCTGGAAAATGTGTTGTTCGGCTCGATTCTGACGGTGAAAGACGTCGATATTCTGATACTGGCGATCATTACCGTGCTGGCGCTGGTACTGCTGGCAAGAGGCGCCAACCGGGCGCTGCTGGCCAGTTTATCGCCGGAACTGGCGCGCACCCGGGGTATAAGGGTGCGGCTGTACGACTACCTGTTCATTATGCTGATCACACTGGTAACGGTGGCCTCGGTGAAGGTGGTGGGGGCCATCCTGGTCGGCGCGCTGCTGCTTATTCCCGCCACTACTGCCCGCATGATCAGCCGTAACGGACGCCAGTTCTTCTGGCTGTCGGTGCTGTTTTCTACCCTGAGCTGTCTGTTCGGTATTCTGCTGCCGATGGCCGGGACTCTGCCGATACCCTCTGGTGCGGCCATCGTCATTATCGCCTCCGCCGGCTTTGTGCTGGCACTGGGAGTGCGCCGCTGGAGAAAAATGGAATGAAACGACTCTTTATTCTGCTGCTGTTGTGTCTGCCACCGGTCGCTCAGGCCGCCGACCATGCGCTTGAGCGGCCGCAGGCATCCGCTGCTGTCAGGCTGGTCAGTGCCGTGCCCGTGCTGCATGCTCTCGGCCTGTCACTGTTGAAAGGCACCGGTATCGAAGCTGTGTATCTGCCGCCCCGGCGACTGCCGGTAAACCGCATTCCCGGCTGGTTGAGCAAGGCCGATGCCGGCAAGCTGCCATCGGCGGCTGCGTTGCTGACCATTGAGTCGGTATGGCCGGATCTCGGCCTGTATCCGTTGCTGCGCAAGGCCGATATTCGGGTGGTGCCGGTGGATGTGGCCCGAGAGTTGGCACCGGGCGGAGCCCAGGTCACTCTGAGACCGGATCTGGATACGCCCGGTTACTTCTGGCTCGACTTCAACAACCTGCTGCTGATGACCAATGTGGCGGCCCGGGATGTGAGTCGGTTGTGGCCGGATCAGGCCGAACGGATAGAGGACAACCGGCGGTTATTGCAGCGGCAGATTCAGCAGCATGCCATCGATATCGACGAGCTGCTGCTGAACGCCGATATCGGTACCCTGGCCACGGACGATGAGCGACTGATGCCGTTGGCCATGGGACTGGCGCTACCGCTGGTGCATGCCGACGAGGCGGATTTGCTGCTCAGTGCCGACAAGGGGCAGGGCCGAGTCTGGCAACTTAACCCGCTTGCCCGCCCGGCTCAGGGGGATCTCGTCGCCTGGCTGAATGCCCAGAGCAGGGGGCTGAAGCAGGCGCTGGCAAGGCGGTAAGCAACAACCTTATCTCTGCTTTCATGGCTCCCGTGCGGGAGCCATGACCGGTTGCTCTACATCGCGTCGCTGACGTGTTTTTATCTGTATCAAAACCCCGTTTTTCTTTCTTCAATCTGTTCCGTTTTTTGCAACGACATATCCCTGCAATTGGATTTTATAAATTAATGATAATCATTATTACTTGTTTTTTTCGCAGTTGATGAGTCAGCAAGGCTGTTTCAACCGTTAAATGGAAATTCATTATTTATCAAGGAGCCATGTTGATGTCCGAATTTGGGAACTATCTCGCTACCCTTGATGTATAAAATAAATATTTTTAGTTGTGATTGTTATTATTATTTATATATCCCACTTACTATTCCGTTTCATGGTGTCTTGATGCAGGATTTACTGGAGCTGGAAGGCTTTGCCACCGTCATACGCTGTGGCAGTCTGACCGGGGCTGCACGTTGTCTGGGCTTGCCCAAATCGACCCTGAGCCGGCGGTTGAGCCAGTTGGAGGCCCGGCTGGGCCAGCCGTTATTGCATCGTCAGGGGAACCGGTTGCAGGCAACCGAAGCCGGGCTGCTGCTTGAGCGCTATGGCAGGCAGATACTGCGGCTGGCCGAGCAGAGCCGGCAGGCAATGGATGATCTGCGGGGAGAAGTGAGCGGCGAACTGGTGGTTCGGGCACACAACAGTTGTGCGCGGGGCTGGTTTCCCCGTGCGCTGGAAAGTTTTCTCGATGCTTATCCGGGACTGCGTATTCGCTTTCATACCGAAACCAGGCCTCCCGCTCCTGGCGAGGGTCAGGGCGAAATCTGGCTGTGGCAGGGGCGAGATCCGGAGTGCGGGCTGCGCCACGAGGTGCTTTGTCACTGGCCCTGCGGGCTCTATGCCAGCCCGGACTATCTGTCCCGGCAGGAAGCCCCCGAGCATCCAGAGGACTTGCTGGCTCATGACTGGGTAGACTGGCTATGCGAGGCAGGTGAAGGTGTGGTACTGCGTTATGCGACCGAAGGCGAATACAGTTTTCAACCTCCGCCATCACGGTTTATGGTCGACAATCAGACGCTGCAGCTGGATGCCATTACCCGCGGCGTGGGCATCGGAATGTTACCGGTGCGTTTTGCCGAAGGTTATCAGCAGGCGCACCCGGGACGATTGCAGAGCGTTCTGTCCGACTGGCAGCTGGCCTCCAGGCCGGTGGGGCTGCTTTATTCTTTTGGTCGCCAGCCTAAAAAAGTGACGGCTTTGCTAGCGCACATTCGTAGCTCGTTGCCCGAGGACTGGCGCTAGCTTCAACAGCACAGTCGCTGGCGCTCGGGGCGATTGCCCATGGTGGTCAGTCGTTCCTGAGCGGACTGAATATAGTGGCGATAATGACGCAGGGTATGTTGCAGAATCGCCTGTACGCCGGCATCCAGAGTGGTAGACAGCCGGTAATAGACCCACTGGCCCTCGCGGCGGTCGAGCAGCAGTTCGTGTTGGCGCAACAAGGCCAGGTGGCGGGATATTTTGGGCTGGCTCTCATTCAGGGCATGGGTCATTTCGCAGACACACATTTCCTGCTCGGCCATGATCAGCAGCATCAGCTGCAGCCGGGTGTCGTCGGACAGGGCCTTGAACAGGCCGAGCGGGTGGCTGTCGGTTACCACAGCGATTTGACCTGGCGGTCCTGTACCAGTACCAGCAGCTTGATGCGCTCGAAGATTTCGTGCACCACCTTGGCCGCCAGTTGGGGAGAGTCGCAACAGGCGCCGTCGAAGTGCCAGGCCATCAACTGGCTGGCGGGTATGGTTCTGGCAACCTGTTCAGCCTGTTCGCACAGGCTGATCACGATGTCGAAATACTGCTCTTCAACGGCATCCAGCCCCTTGCTGAACAGCCCCTCGGTACCAACACCGAGACGTTGCAAGGCGTCCAGGGCCCTGGGCTCGATCTCGGTTGGCTGAATGCCGGCGCTCATTACCTGATAGCGGTCGGCGGCAAGATGTTTCAGCAGCGCCTCGGCAATAGGAGAGCAGACGGCGTTGCTGTGGCAGACAAAAAGCACACGAGTCATGACGGAATCTGAATCCTGAATGATGGGCACATCATATATATGGACCTTCGTATGTCAACGACATCAGCGTCACCACGTCATCATGTTGTCATCTTGTTGCGTTAGTCGAACGGTTACAGCTGGCGTTGCAGCGCATCGGCCAGTTGTCTGGCGCTGGTAAAGGCCGCTTCTACCCGGCCCCCCAGGCACCAGTCACCGCAGGCGGCCAGTCGGTGGTGAGGGTTAAGCACAAAACCGGCCTCCGGCGCTTCCACTTCGGCACTGAGTGCATAACGCCAGCGGTGCAGCTGGGCCTGGGTAATGGCGTCGGCACTGACTCCGGTTAAGGTACAGAAGGTGTCGATCAACCGCTGCGTTACCTGTTCCTGATCGTCTTCCAGGTGGGTGGTGGACCACTCCGGTGTGGTGTGTACCACCACGGCTCCGGCCTGACGGTTACGACCCGGCAAGCGGTGGTTGAAGGCAATCCAGCGAACCGGCGAGTCGTTGACACTGGCTGCATCCCACACCGGCAGCGCGGCATCGTCCACCGCCAGCAACAGGGCATAACAAGGCAGCATCCGGTAAGCGTCGAGGCAGTTACCCAGTAATTCGGCGGGCAGCAGTTCCCGGGTCTGGGGCAGAGGAGCCGAGCTTATTACCCAGTCATATTCACCCAGCAGTTGTTCATTTTCATCCAGCAGTTGCCATTGTTCCTGCTGTTGCACCAGGGCCGCCACCCGGGTTTGCAGGCGAACATCCAGACCTTCGGCCATGCCCTTGAGCAGTCGGTTCATGGCCGGGCTGGCGACATAGTGGGGTTCGAACCAGGGGCGCTTGAACGGCGCCTTATCCGGGCTCAGGGTGGTGATGTTGGGCTGCCACTCGACCACGGTGCCGTTATCGATAAAGGGCGCCAGCATGGCCTGAAACGCGGGGGTGCGCGCGGTAAAAAACTGGGCACCATGATCCCACTGGTGGCTGTCGTTACGGCGGGTCGACATGCGTCCGCCCAGGCCGCGGGCCTTTTCGAACAGGGTGATGTGTGCGTGTTCGGCCAGCTCGCGGGCCAGGGTCAAACCGGCCAGGCCGGCACCGATAATGGCAATGTTTGGTTTCATCTTGTTCCTTGTCATTTTCCGAGTTTGCATTGCTGTACATGAGGCTGGCGTCGATACCAGTACAGAAAAATCCGATAGCCCAGGCTCAGCAGCCAGCGTACCGGGGCCAGCCGTGCCAGTGTCGCCAGCCAGTTCAGTCGGGGCACGGCGCGCCACATCAGGACAAAAGCCGCTACTCCGGTATGCAGCCGTTGATGTTCATCCAGCAGGTGCAGTTGTTGCAGGCACTGGGCGGGAGTCAGGTTAGCCGTTGCCAGCGCCTGCTCGTGCTGCCAGATATCCAGCCAGCGAACCGATCCGGGGCGGCTGTGGCGACGATAAAAGGCAATTTCCCGGTCGCACAGGCCGCAGCGGCCATCATAAAATACGGTCAACATCGATTTTCTCCGTTACCCGCCCCAAAGATGGTGGCGGGAGTAAGGCAGTCTGTGGTTTCATTTGTCCAGGCTCTGCGAGGCCTTGATGGCCATTGACCGCGATACCTGGGTCACCAGACGGCGGAAATCATCAGCGGGCTTGCGGTTAGACCGAGCTTGTTACGCAAGCCTTTCATTAAAAAGATAATTTTATTTTGGAATTACGCGAGACCGTGATTTTCGTGATCTGTCGCCGCCATGTTGTCAGATGGCGGCGTAGTTCCTTGTTCCACGCCGAAAAAATCGGCTACAAATGAATAGCTTATCGACGCAAAAGGCAGGGCAATGGATATTCCGACACAGATAAAGCAACACAGTTGCATGGATTGCCTGAGTGGTCAGTCGCTGGGGTTTGAAATCAAGATGGCCTTTCAGCCAATCATCGACTGGCAGCAACAGGAAATATTTGCCTACGAGGCGCTGGTACGCGGCGCCGAAGGGCAGGGGGCGGGTTGGGTCTTCGAGCGTATCAACGATGACAATAAATATTACTTCGATCAGTCCTGCCGGGTGAAGGCGATAGAAACGGCGGCCCGGCTGGGGTGTGACACCCTGCTCAGTATCAATTTTATGCCCAACGCCATTTATAACCCGGACACCTGTATTCGGGCCACCATAGAGGCGGCGACCCTGTATCAGTTTGATCTTGAAAAAATCATCTTCGAGGTGATCGAGGGTGAGCAGATTGTGAGTCAAAACAAGCTCAAACGTATTTTCGAATCTTATGCCCGTCATGGCTTTCGTACCGCCATCGATGACTTTGGCGCCGGCTTTGCCAGCCTGGACTGGCTGCACAGCCTGCGGCCCAATATTCTGAAGCTGGACATGAGCCTGATCCGCAATATTCACCAGGTGCCAGCATCTCAACAGCGTCTGGCCGACATTCAGCGGGCCTGTGCCGAGTTGGGGGTGGTGATACTGGCCGAAGGCATTGAAACGGTGGAAGAGCGGGACTTTCTGGTCAATGCCGGGGTGCGTTATCTGCAGGGCTACCTGTTTGCCAAACCGGCGCTGGAGCAGCTGCTGACCGTCGAACAGATTCAGGGCTGGGCGTAACCGGCCCAGGCATGCAATCCAGTAAGCGAAGATAAAAAGGACCGCCACGGCGGTCCTCTTTATCTTATCGGTGAGCCGGGGCTTCACGGTGAAGCCGGCCGGTTTATTCGTTATTTGGACGCCAGCTCGGCTACCCCTTCTTCTGCCTGGCGGCCGCGAGGCCAGAGGCCAATCACCACCTGCCAGGTCACGGCCAGGGCGCCGATGATAAATACCACGTCACCGAAGGTGCGCACCCAGCGCAGGGTTTGCAGCAGCCCTTGCTGCATGAAACTCTCGCTGCGGGCATACCAGAGACCTTCGCTGGCGCTGGCCACAAACTGGATAACCCCCACCGGCAGCACGCTGGTGAACAGCATCAGCACCAGGCCACCGTTGAGCCACCAGAAGGCGGTTTTCATCAATGACTCGTTAAACACCAGATTGGGGCGAATGTAGCGCAGCACCAGCAGGGTGAAGCCCAACGCAAGGAAGCCATAAACACCGAACAGGGCCGCGTGCGCATGGGTGGCCGTGGTGTTCAGCCCCTGAATATAGTAGAGCGCGACCGGCGGATTGATCATGAAGCCCAGCACCCCGGCGCCCAGCATGTTCCAGAAGGCCACGGCCACGAAGAACATCAGCGGCCATCTCACGCTTTCCATCCAGGGAGCGCGGTGTTTCAGGCGCCAGTTTTCCCAGGCTTCATAACCCAGTACCACCAGCGGCACCACTTCCAGCGCGCTGAAGGTGGCACCCACCGCCATCACCGGCGTGGTGGTGCCGGAAAAGTACAGATGGTGGAAGGTGCCCGGAATGCCGCCCAGCATGAACAGCGAGGCGGAGGCCAGGCTGGCGGTGGTGGCCATGCGCTTGGACACCAGGCCCATGCTGCAGAAGATAAAGGCCAGGGCGGTGGCGGCGAACACCTCGAAGAAGCCTTCTACCCACAGGTGCACTATCCACCAGCGCCAGTATTCCATTACCGAGATATGGGTGCGCTCGCCGTAGAAGAAACCGGCACCGTAGAACAGGCCGATGGCGGCACAGGAGGCGGTCAGCAGGGCCAGCAGATGTTTGTCGCCGGGCTGACGCAGGGCCGGCACTATGCCGCGCAGCATCAACACCAGCCACAGCACTATGCCGGTGAACTTGCCAATCTGCCACAGGCGGCCCAGGTCGACATATTCATAGCCCTGATGGCCCAGCCAGAAGTTGAGGTTGGCAGGCATGATCTGCGCAATGGCCAGGTAGTTGCCGGCGAAGCTGCCGACCACCACGGCGACCAGGGCCCAGAACAACACATCCACGCCCAGTTTCTGGAACCTGGGATCCTTGCCACCGTTGATCATGGGAGCGAGGAACAGGCCGGCGGCCAGGAAACCGGTGGCGATCCAGAACAGCGCGCTTTGCAGGTGCCAGGTTCGCGTCAGGGTGTAGGGGAGCCACTTGGACAGTTCAATGCCGTAAAAATGCTGCCCTTCCACCGTGTAGTGAGCCGTCACGCCGCCCATCATCACCTGGAAGGTAAACAGGGCGACCACCAGAAACAGGTACTTGCCCAGCGCCTTTTGCGAGGGGGTCAGCTTGAAGCTGGTCAGCGGATCTTTGGCCGGGGCCTGCGGCTCTTTCTCGTCTTCCTTGCGCAGGAAGGCCCAGGCCCAGATCAGGCCGCCGACACCGGCAATCAGCAGCACCACACTGACGATGGACCAGACGATATTCTCGGCGGTGGGTTGGTTGTCGATCAGCGGCTCATGCGGCCAGTTGTTGGTGTAGGTGGCCTCACCGGCGGTACGTTCGGTGCCCGCGGCCCAGGCGGTCCAGAAGAAGAAGTGGGTCAGATCCGCGCGACGTTCGGCGCTCGGCAGCGTGTTCTCCTTCATGGCATAGCTCTGGCGCGTAGCCTGATAGTCCGCGTCGTTACCGAACAGGCGGCTGTAATAGTCGGCGGTATCGGCCATGGCCCGGGCGCGGCGTTCTGAGATCACCAGCACATCGTCGGCGGCGTTATAGCCATTGGTACGATACTCTTTTTTCAGCCGATGTTGCAGCAGGGCCTGCTGTTCGTCGTTCAGCTCGGCGTAGTGGGTGCCGAAGTCATCAACGGCAGCCAGATCCAGCCAGGCCATCAGTTCCCGATGCAGCCAGTCGGCGGTCCAGTCCGGCGCCTGATAGGCGCCATGGCCCCACACCGAGCCCAGCTGCATGCCGCCAACCGACTGCCAGGCGGTCTGACCGTCGAGAATGCCGTCTTTGGTGGTGAGCAGGGTGCCGCTTTCGGTCACGACTTGAGCGGGTATGGGCGGCGCCTCGCGATAGACTTCCCGGCCAAAATAGCCGAGTACGGAAAAGGTAAGGCCGAGAACGACGAGTAGTATCGTCCACAGGCGACGATAATTAGCCATGGTGCACCTCCTGGTGCCGAGAGGAAGGGTTAAGAGAGTCCGCCTGGAACAGCAGGTTGTTTTCCAGGTGAATGTGTTGCATTAAATCGTTTTTCAGCTCGGTAATACCGGCATACAGCGTCTGCCAACTGGTGCAGGCATCGCCGGGCAGGGCGAGTTGGTGGGTCAGTTCCAGCAGCCGGTTCAGCGCCTGACCGTGGTCGTCATGTTCCATGCGCATCACCTCGATGGGCGCCCGGGCCGGTGTGAACAGGCCTCGGCGCAGCATGGGAAACAGGATCTGTTCCTCCTTTTGCATATGACTTTCCAGCTCCTGGCGCATGGCGTCGAGATGATCCGCAAGACCGGACGGGCAAAGAGAATGCGCTTCGTGTACCGTCTCCACCCGGCGGGCCAATTGCAGCAACACCGGCAACTGCTCCCGATGAACCGCATGATATCGCTCAAGAATATGGTCGATAAGCGGGTCGATACCGACCTCGGCCCAGTTGGTGTCGTCCTGATGGCGAGCCGCCAGCAACTCCAGCCGGGCAATGACCTCGGCGGTGTCCAGGCCGCGCTCGGCCAGTGCTTCGCTCAGCAAGGCCTTGCCGCCGCAGCAATAATTCAGCTGATAATGATGAAATAATCGGGTGGCGCCCGGAATGTCCCTGGCCAGCGAGCCGAGGGAGTGATTAAGCAGGCTCATGATGTTGCTCCTTGGCGGTGGTAATCTATCTGATAAATTGCAATCAGTATGCCACTTTTTAAATTATTGATATAAATAGCATTTTTGTTTTTGTGGTTATTTTCACCCTGTCCGTGTAGGGTATTTAAAACCCTTTGATGGTGATTAATACCCTATGCTTTATGAGATTCTGCTGGCGGATCTGGCTACCGAGCTGCCCAGTGCGGTGCGGCTGCAAAGTCTGGTGCGCCTGTTGCGCGAGCACTTTCGTTGCGGGGCCGTCTGTTTGCTCAGGCTGCATGGTGAGGTGCTGAGCCCGGTGGCGGTAGACGGCCTGGTGCGAGAAGCCCTGGGCCGCCGCTTCGTGGTGACTCAGCATCCCCGGCTGGCGGCCATTCTGGCCAGCCGCAGCACCGTTGCCTTTGCTCCCGACTCACCGCTGCCCGACCCTTACGATGGCCTGCTCGAGCACCACGTTGGCGAGGCGTTGCCGGTGCATGACTGCATGGGGATCAGCCTGTATCTGGACGGTGAGCTGTGGGGGGCGCTGACGCTGGACGCGCTGACGGCGGGTACTTTTGATCGGGATGCCCGGGAGCAGTTGCAGCGCCTGGCCCTTACCGCCGCCGCCGCGGTGCGCATGACCCGGCTGGAGCAGGATATGCGGGCGCTTCGGCTGGCCCGGCAGGGAGCGCCGGCGCCGCTCGGCGAACGGCTGGAAGGCGAAATACTGGGTCAGAGCCCCCAGCTCAAGCGGCTGCTGCACGAGCTGGATGTGGTGGCCGACTCGGAGCTGCCGGTGCTGCTGACCGGAGAAACCGGCGTGGGCAAGGATCTGTTCGCCCGTCGCCTGCACCAGTGCTCTCCCCGCCGCAACCAGTCCCTGGTGCAGGTCAACTGCGCCGCCCTGCCCGAATCCCTGGCCGAGAGCGAGCTGTTCGGTCATGTAAAGGGGGCCTTTTCCGGTGCCGACAGCGCCCGGCCCGGGCGCTTCGAAGCCGCCGACGGCGGCACCCTGTTTCTGGACGAGGTGGGCGAGTTACCGCTCGGTATTCAGGCCAAGTTGCTGCGGACATTGCAGAACGGTGAAATCCAGCGATTGGGGGAAGACCAGCCGCGCAAGGTCAATGTGCGGGTGATTGCCGCCACCAACCGCCAACTGCACGACAGCGTGCGTGATGGTCATTTTCGTGCCGATCTCTATCATCGGCTGTCGGTGTATCCGGTGCCGATACCGCCCCTGCGCGAGCGGGGCGGTGACGTGCTGGTGCTGGCCGGTCATTTTCTGGAGCTGAACCGGACACGGTTGGGGGTGCGCAGCCTGCGTTTGTCGCCGGCTTCGGAACAGGCCCTGTGCCAGTATGACTGGCCCGGCAATGTGCGCGAACTGGAGCATGTGATCAGTCGGGCGGCAATAAAAGCCCTCAGTCGCGGCGCGGCACGGGAAGACATTATCACTCTGGAGCCGGAGCTGCTGGATCTGGTCGGCGCTCCCCATGACTCGGCAGGCGCAGCCGCCGACACCGGCGCCGTCCCCGATGCGGCCACCGGCACAACCACGGCTGGCGGCCCACCCCCGGCCAGCTTGCAACTGGTTATCCACCAGGCCCAGCGCCGGGCCATCGAGCAGGCGCTCGCGCACAGCCAAAACAACTGGGCCGCCGCCGCCCGGTTGCTGGACATCGACGCCAGCAACCTGCACAAGCTGGCGAAACGGCTGGGATTGAAGTAATTCATATGGAGCTAGTTGGGTTGTTGTTCTACGCTTTCCAGGCACGGTGGTGCAACAACAACCAATAATAATCACAAGGACGGTCTATATGAAACTGAACGCATGTCTTGCGGGAGCATGTCTTCTGGCCACGGCGGGCGCCCAGGCCCAGCAGTATTCCTCGGGTACCCCTCTTGTCTATGCACAGCCCGAGTTTTACGTGGGGTTGAATTACGCGCAGATCAGTCTTGATGCCGAAGACGACTTCTTTGAAGAGTCGGCTGATTGGAATACGGTGGGTATCAATCTGGGGGTTCAACCTTCTCCCTATCTGGCGTTTGAAGGCCGTTATGGTAAAGGCATAGGAAACGATGAACATTTTGACGGTCTGGTAGAAACCAAGCTGAAACACTATTTTGGTGTCTATGCGCTGCCGCAGATACCCATTCAGGACTTCATGTCGGTCTATGGCCTGCTGGGCTGGACCAAAGCCAAGGCAGAAGCGAGTGTATCTTCGGCGCGATGGAAAGGTTCCGAGTCTGAAGACGACTTCAGCTATGGCGTCGGGGTACGTTTTCGGGACAAGAGTCGCCCCGGTGGTGTGGCCTTCTTCGCGGAATACGCTCAGCTGATCAACCGCAGCGACTATGACATCAACGGTCTTATGCTGGGCCTGAGCTGGCATTTCTGAACCATAACCGCGTTACTCTCAAGGGGCCTCAAGGGCCCTTTTTTGATCCCCCTGCATCGGGCAGCTGATCTTCTCGAGTCTCTGGTTGGTGCATCATACCATTGGATTACATTCGATCTTTTTGACTGTCATATCATAACAATCTGGAAAACCAACTGATCTGCTTGGATTTACGGTAAAGGTCGAACGAAGGGTTCACTCCACCGACACGCTGAACCGCATCCCAGCGACGCTCAGCACATGACGTCCGACCGCCAAGGATGGCGGGAGTGTCAGCATTGCAGGAGCCTTTGGTGACCTGTCATGTGATGGTCGCTGGAGTAGAACCCTTCATCCTCCCTAATGCTGCGGAGTCGCCTGTGGATCGACCTGCAGACAACTCGGTGCTAAATAGAGAGGCAACAGAGAGCGGCTCCCGCGACCGTGAAATGCCAGGGATGGAATTTCCGAGCCCCCATGGATGGGTTCATGGCGTGTCGAGGGAGGCGACTGTGTTGCCTCTGGTGCTCCGAACGAATATCTGATTAGAGACTCCATGGGGTTGCCATCAATCGGAAAAAGCCATATCTCGTAAAAACAGGGCGATATCCGGAAAGGCGATAATCAGCCCGGCGGCGGCCACCAGCATGAAAATAAAGGGCGGCGTGCCGCGGATCACCTCCATATAGGGCCGTTTGAAAATGGCGATGGCGGTAAAGATATCGCAGCCGAACGGCGGCGTGGCCGAGCCGATGGCCACCTGCAGGGTAATGAGTACCCCCACCAGAACCGGATCCAGCCCGGTGGCTTGAATCGCCGGGGCGAAGATGGGGGTCAGCACCAGAATGACGACGATGGGGTCGACAAACATGCAGGCGATGAAGAAAGCCACACAGATGGCAATCAATACCCCGACCGGGCCAGCCTCGTTAACCCCCACCGACTCCAGAATGGCTTGTGGTATCTGGGCGAACGACAGTATCCAGGAGAAGCCATTGCCAACCGCCACCAGAATAAAGACCACGGCGGTGATCAGGCCGGTGGACTTGGCGATGCGATAGATTTCCTTGAGCTTGAGCGCGCGAAACACCACAAACTCCAGCAGAAAGGCATAAAGCACGCAGACCGCGGCCGCCTCGGTAGGGCTGAAGATACCGCCGTAGATACCGCCGACGATAATCACCGGAAAAAACAGCGGCCACAGTGCTTCTCGTACCGCAACCATACGTTCCGACCAGCCGGCTTTCGGCTCTGTGGGTACCTGGTGCTTGTGGGCGTAATACAGACAATAGAACGAAAACATCACCAGGATCAGCAGGCCGGGTCCGATGCCCGCGATAAACAGCTCGGCGATGGAAGTTTCGGAAATAACACCGTAGATGATCATGCCGATGCTGGGGGGGATCAAAAAGGCGATATCACTGGCATTGATAATCAGCGCCAGGGTAAAGGAGTCGGAATAACCGGCCTTGAGCATTTTCGGCCGTAGCGGCGAGCCTATTGCCACCACAGTGGCCTGGGTGGAGCCGGACACGGCGCCGAACAGGGTGCAGGAGGTGGCGGTGCTGATGGCCAGGCCCCCCTTGATGTGGCCGATAAAGGCCATGACCATGTTAACCAGTCGGTCGGCAGAGTGGCCGCGGGTCATGATATCGGCGGCAAGAATAAACATCGGCACCGCAATCAGCGAGGCCGGACGAATGCCGCCCATCATCTGCTGAATAAAGGTACCCATCTGGCCGAAGCCGTCGAACATCATCACAAAGCCGACTACGGAGGCGGTGATCAGCGGAATCATCATGGGAAAACCCAACAGCAGCAGCCCAATCATGATGGCCATTAACAGCGTTGCCATGCGTTATGCCTTTTTATGGTTATTGACGCCAGGCGCTCGATTGTCGCCCGGAATTAAACTTTGGTTTCGGTATGGTTTTCGGTATGGGTTTCGCTATCACCGTAGCCATCCACCACCCCGGTGGAGAGGTAGACATGGGGGCTGGTCAGGTTCTTGACGGCGGTCAGCAGGTATTGAATGCCGGTAACGGCGAAGCCCACCGGAGCCCACAGATAAATCCACCAGATCTCGATGCCCAGGGCCGGCAGAATACGGCCGCGGCTGTGTAGCGTTTCGATGTAACCGTAGGCGTGATAGCTGAGAAAAAACATGATCAGGGCGGTCACGATGGCGATGAAGATCATCAGTACCTTCCGCGCCCGGGCGGGCAGCGCGTCGTACAGCGCCGACATGCGAATATGACGGCCGTGACGGGCGGCGTAGCCGAGGCCGGCAAAGGTGATGAAGATAATCAGAATCCGGTTAATCTCGCCGGAAAAAAAGAAACCCTCGCCAAAGACGAAGCGGGCGATGACATTGGCGCAGGTGTTGATGGCCATCAGCAGTACGCCGGATGCCAGCATGACGGCCTCGAATCGGGCAATCCACTCGTCGATCACGCCGAGAACACCGGGCAGACCGGAGTCATAGGAAGCGGTGTCATCTTCTAGTTCAGGGGTGTGCTCAGACATGATGATGCTCCGGAGCAGTCTCGCCCCCCTTGGCCAAAACGTCGGGGGTAGGGGTTAAAGTCAGGCCCCACTGGCGTGGTGCAGTGGGGCTGTGGCCAAATGTCAGTTGGCTTGCAGGTTTTCAAGATCCTGTTTGAACTGGTTCAGCAGCGCCTTGCCGCTGTCTCCGGTCATATCGATAAACTTGTCTTCCACCTGAGGAGCTCGCTCCTTGAAGGCCGCAATCTGGGTGTCATCCAGACGAGTTACCGTGACCTTTTTACTGTTGCTGGTAATTTTCTCCAGCGAGCGGTCGGCGAGGCCATCGATGTGCTCGATAATTTCCTCGAAGGCGTGATCGGCCGCTTTCTGCACCAGTGCCTTGTCCTCATCGGCCAGGCCGTTGTAGAAGTCCTGATTGGCCATCATGGCGGTGGTAAACCAGCCGTGACCGGTGAAAATCAGGTTGGGAGACACTTCATAGAGGCCGCCGGACTCGATCCAGAAAATCGGGTTTTCCTGCCCCTGAATCATGTTGGTTTGCAGGGCGCCATAGACTTCACCCCAGGGCAGGGGGGTCGGCGTGGCGCCGAAGGCGGAATAGGTTTCCGACAGCAGCGGGTTGGTCATGACCCGAATTTTCTTGTTGTTCAGCTCTTCCGGCGTGGTGGCTTTTTCATCCAGGGTGATGACCATTTCGCCTTCGGGATACATTTTCAGCAGTTCCAGACCTTTTTGCGCGTAAAGCTCGGGAAAGTCCTCGTTGATGGCCTTGCTCTCGCGAAAGAAGCTCACCACCGTCTTCATGTCGGTAGGCATCAGGTAGGGAATGAAGAAAATCTGGGCTTCGGGGATCAGGGAGCCGGTGAAGCCGGGTGACTGGTTCACGAAGTTGAGAATGCCGGCCTGGGTTTGCTCCATGATGTCATCAGACTCGCCCAGCTCACCGAAACGATAGATTTGCAGCGTATGATCCGAGTGCTCCTCTATGTATTCCTTGAATTTTTGCGCGTATACATCCTGTACGTCGCCTTCGTATTCCTCGTGGGCATAGCGCCAGTTGTCTGCCTGGACGGCACTACAGGTGAACAGCGCCAGCGCCGACAGCCCGGTCGCCAGCTTGAGTCCTTTTTGCTTGTTCATTCCATGCACTCCTTCGTTTCGAGTTCTAATTTCATTTGAGGCCATTATAGACTGGCAAAAGACGAGGCAGGACGCAAGGAGTCGACGCATGCAAGTGTATGTTGCGGGACGGTGGTGGCTGAAGAAGTGTCTGATAAAGCAGATTATTATTCTTTATTTTATATTTAATTGGTGTTTTTAAGGGTGTTTGTATGTTTTTTGACTGGGAGGCTAGCAGAGGTGGTCTGTTCGGCGAAAGTGACCACGCTTGGAATAATGCGGGTGACGAGTGGTGCAATATGGTTCCATTACTAATGAATTTGACCGGTGGGCGGCGGTAAACAAGCTGGTGGTATTTACCGCATTATGACTCCGGAAGCATGAAAGAGGCAACCCGGTTGCCTCTGTATGCCGCCAGTCGATGGACGACCGGAAAGTCCGCTTAGAAGTGGTAGCTGAGTACCGCGCCGGCCAGGGCCTGGGTGGCCTCACCCGCCTGACGAACGATGGGGCTGTCTTTTGCATCACCGGTGAGCCGAGTGATACCGGCCAGGCCGGTAATGCTCCAGTCGGGCGCAAAACGGTAGTTGAGACTGCCACTCAGGCCCAGGCGCAGATAACCCTGGTCGGGACGATAGCGAGACAGGCCGCTGCGGGTGGCATCGGCGGCGGAAACCCCGAACATGTCCTGGGTCCATTCCTTACTGCTGTAAACCAGACTGGGACCAAAGCTCGCACGCAAGTTGGGGGCTACTTTTTCGCGCCAGCCGGCGCGTGCGGTCAGCTGGTAGCCATCCACATCGCCGGTCAGCGGGGTTTCGGCCTGCAGACTGTAGCGCCAGGAGCCCGGTTGATAGCTGACTCTGACACCGCCGGTGAGGCCGCCATCCACCTGGTCGAAGCGGCTCAAATCGCCGGTGTTGTCGCGGCCCGGGTGATAGCCGATAAAGGGTGACAGCGACCAGCTCTGCTGCTGAATCAGGTTCCAGCCCAGACCATCACGCCAGTTCAGGTAGAAAAGGTCACCATATTTAATATTAAGATCCGGTAATACCCGGGCTTTGTAATCGTCACTGCCCAGGTAGTCGGGCGCCATGACGGCAGAGGCGCCCAGGCTGCCGCTCCAGGTGTACTGGGCCTGGGCCGGCGCTGCCAGCAGCGGGGCCAGGGTGGCGAGAGAGTAAAGAAATGAACGAGACATAAAAATGGCTATCCTCTTGTTATCTTTGATCATTAATAAGTCACGGCCGTTCCCTGGCAAGCCTGAAAGATTCAGGGCGAGTATCTGCTTGTCTTGAATCAGGTCTGTAGGCCCACTGTTAACGGGCCGAAAACGACGTATATCAGCAGAACCTGATCTTGTGGCAGTGTAGCATGAGTCTGATGGGGTGACCGACGAATGGCGGTATGGCATCGCCCATGATGGGTATACCGATACCAAGCGCAGGGGGGCGCGCTTCAATCTTTCGTTGCAGCCAATAAAAAACCCCGGCATGGCGTGCCGGGGTTTTGTTTAACCGAACCGATTCAGACGG
This sequence comes from uncultured Oceanisphaera sp., assembly GCF_947495715.1. GTDB lineage: Bacteria > Pseudomonadota > Gammaproteobacteria > Enterobacterales > Aeromonadaceae > Oceanimonas > Oceanimonas sediminis. The sequence continues at coordinate 54,667 of NZ_CANLZU010000013.1, read as the reverse complement.
TCAGTTTCAGGCGTTCAGTGTTGCCAGTGCCTGGTTGAGGGTAGCGCTGGGGCGCATCACCTTTTCTACCGCCGCCTGATCGACGTGGTAGTAACCGGTCAAGCCGGCAGACTGACCTTGCACCGCATTCAGCTCGGCGACGATCTGCTGTTCGTTGTCGGCCAGGGCCTTGGCCAGCGGCGCAAAGTGGGCGGCCAGTTCGGCATCGTCGGTCTGGGCGGCTACTTGCTGGGCCCAGTACAGGCTCAGGTAGAAGTGGCTGCCGCGGTTGTCCAGTTCGCCGGCTTTGCGCGACGGCGACTTGCCGTTGTCCAGCAGCAGCTCGGTGGCCTTGTCCAGGCACTTGGCCAGGAGTTTGGCGCGGGCGTTACCTTCCTTGATGCCCAGCTCTTCCAGCGACACCGCCAGGGCCAGGAATTCACCCAGTGAGTCCCAGCGCAGGTGGTTTTCTTCCATCAGCTGTTGTACGTGCTTGGGCGCGGAGCCGCCGGCACCGGTTTCGTACATGCCGCCACCGGCCAGCATGGGTACGATAGACAGCATCTTGGCCGAGGTGCCCAGCTCCATGATCGGGAACAGGTCGGTCAGGTAGTCACGCAGCACGTTGCCGGTCACGGAAATGGTGTCCTGGCCGCGCATCATGCGCTCCATCGAGAAACGAATGGCTTCGTTGTAGGACATGATGTGGATGTCCAGGCCGGTCAGATCGTGATCCTGCAGGCAGGCTTCCACCTTTTTGCGCAGCTCATTGTCGTGGGCGCGTTCGGCATCCAGCCAGAATACCGCCGGAGTGCTGGATTGACGGGCACGGGTAACAGCCAGCTTGACCCAGTCGCGAATGGCCGCGTCCTTGGTCTGGCAGGCGCGCCAGATATCGCCTTTTTCCACGTCGTGCTGCATCAGCACCTGGCCGTTGGCATCGACCACGCGCATGGTGCCGTCTTCGCGCAGCTCGAAGGTTTTGTCGTGCGAGCCGTATTCTTCGGCCTTCATCGCCATCAGGCCCACGTTGGGCACGGTACCCATGGTACGCGGATCGAAGGCGCCGTTGGTCTTGCAGAAGTTGATCACTTCCTGATAGATGCGGGCATAGGTGCTTTCCGGCATCACCGCCTTGGTGTCTTTCAGCTTGCCGTCACGGCCCCACATCTTGCCGGAGCTGCGGATCATGGCGGGCATGGAGGCATCCACGATCACGTCGCTGGGCACATGCAGGTTGGTGATGCCTTTAACGGAGTCGACCATCGCCATTTCCGGGCGGTGCTCGTAACAGTCGTGAATGGCCTGCTCGATTTCATCCTGGGTGGACTGGGGCAGGGCCTTGATCTTCTCCAGTACGCTGTTCATGCCGTTGTTGGCATTGACGCCCAGCTCGTCGAACAGCTCGCCGTATTTTTCGAATACTTCGCGATAGAACACCTTGACCGCATGGCCGAATACGATGGGGTGTGACACCTTCATCATGGTGGCCTTGACGTGCAGTGACCACATCACGCCGGTCTCTTTACAGTCCTGCAGGGTCTGCTCGAAGAAGCTTTCCAGCGCCTTGGCGCTCATGAACATGCCGTCCAGCACTTCGCCTTGCTGCAGCGGCAGTTCTTTCTTCAGCTCGACCTTGCCGGCCTTGTCGATGAACTCGATGCGCACTGTCTGGGCGGTGTCCATGGTGACCGACTGCTCGCTGGAGAAGAAGTCGCCGCCGTTCATGTAGTCGGCGTGAGAGCGGGAAGCCTTGCTCCAGGCACCCATGGAATGGGGATACTTGCGGACGAACGCCTTGACCGCGGCCGGGGCACGACGATCCGAGTTACCCTGGCGCAGCACCGGGTTGACCGCGCTGCCGAGGATTTTGGAATAGCGCTCGGCGGCGGATTTCTCTTCGTCGGTTCTGGCTTCTTCCGGCAGGTCGGGAACATCGAAACCCTGAGCCTGCAGTTCTTTGATACAGGCGCGCAGTTGGGGCACAGAGGCGCTGATGTTGGGCAGCTTGATGATGTTGGCATGCGGATCCTGGGTCAGTTCGCCCAGTTCGCTCAGGCCGTCGGCCACCCGTTGTGCTTCGCTCAGGCGCTCGGGAAAGGCGGCCAGAATACGGCCGGCCAGCGAGATGTCGCTCAGGGTCACGTTAATGCCGGCGGAGCTGGCAAAGGTACGTACGATGGGAAGCAAAGAATAGGTGGCTAAGGCGGGAGCCTCGTCGGTCAAGGTATATACGATGGTAGGTGTTTTGGTGGTCATTATTTCGCTCTGTCCCTGCTTGATAGATGGGGGTTCAACGGCTCAGCGTGGCACCAACTTTTGGCTGGCGCTGGCGCTGGCCAACGCCGCTGGATTGAATTTCCGACCGGCATTGTATGACATATCGCCCCTCGGACTTAAGGGGCTTGAGTGAATTCTGTGGCGTCACTCGATTAAAGAGGGTCTGGTCGTGCCGAATTGCTCGTCAGGCAGGCCGGTGTTCAGGACTTTTCGGCGCTATCGCCGTGGTCGTTGGTCTGCGCTGCACAGGCCTGATCCCGGCCCTGGTGCTTGGCCTGGTAAAGGGCATCGTCGGCTCGTTGTATCAGGGTATCCACGGTATCACCGGGTGCCAGTGTAGCGAGGCCGGCGCTGGCGGTAATGTGTTCCTGACCGGGAAAGCGATGCCGGCGTATGCTGTGCAGCAGCCGTTCGGCCAGTTGCCGGCTGTGCTCGAGGTCGGTATCAAAGCAGAGAATAAGAAACTCTTCTCCGCCCCAGCGGCAGATGGAGTCGGCTTCGCGCAGATGCGTTTTTAACAGCTCGCCAAATTGAACCAGCACCTTGTCGCCAACCAGATGGCCGTATTGATCGTTGACATGCTTGAAGTGATCGATGTCGATCATGATCACCGCCAGTGGATGATGGTAACGCAGGGCGCGTTGCAGGTCTTTTTCCAGCGTTGCATTCAGGCCGTGGCGGTTGGGCAAGCGGGTCAGGGAGTCGGTCTGTGCCGTCAACTCGAGCTGCCGGTTCAGTGCCCGCAGGCGACGCGCCCAGAACAGGCTGGTGCCGATAACGGCAATCAGCAGCAATCCCAGCCCGTAGGCCAGGGTGTAATCGGTAATCACCTCCGACACCATCTGCAATGACAGATGACGATCCATCACTTTTTGCCGTTCCTGCGCGGTAATGGCATTGATACCCTGGTTGAGAATATCGCGCAGGGTATGTTCCGACTGCAATACCCCCATGCGCAGCCGGTTTTCGTAACCGGGAATCTGTCCCGAAATCTTGAGGTTGTACCAACCCTGCTGCTTGATGGTATGGGCGGCCACCACCAGCGATCTCAGGGTCAGATCGGCTTTGCCATCCGAGACCAGTTGCAGGGCTTCGGTTTCGGTATCGGTGTCGATAATGGTCAGGTTGGGAAAGTCCCGGGCGAAGAATTCGGCCATGGCGGTGCCCCGCTGCAGGGCGATGGTCTTGTCGGTCAGGCCGGCGACATCGGAGATAAAGGGGTGCTCTTCGCGGGTGATCAGCACATTGGGGTCGTCCAGCAGCGGGTCGGTAAAGATCAGCCACTGTTCGCGCTCCGGGGTCTGGTTGAGCAAACTCAGCGCCACGCAGTCTCCGTTACGGGAGGCGACCAGGCTCTCTTCCCAGCCGGAGGTGGGATACAGCTGTATTCGTAATCCGGTTTTGGCGGCGACCAGGGCGATGAGATCGGCGGCAATGCCCACATGCTGGTTGTTTTTGTCTATCGCTTCAAACGGTAGCCAATCCGGATCCACACACATCGACAGGGTTGGGTGGGCATTGAGATAGACTTGCTGGGTGACGCTGAGTGGCACTCGGGAATCATTTGCCCACAGGGTGGCGGAGGCAAGCAACAGCCATACACCCGACAGCAGGCGATAACCGGATAAGCGGTGAAACATTGACGTTAGCCCGCCTAAAGCAAGTATCAATACTGAATTCATCCCTGTCCTCAGGCGGTGATGCATGAGTCCATAATGCGACGTTAGACAGGCCGGAGCAATGCTTGTCTGTGTCATTGTGCTGGTCGGCGCGCAGAAATACGATTGGCATGGGGAGCTGGCGGATAAAAAAAGCCCGGGCGAGGCCCGGGCGTGGTGCAGGTTGAAAACGGCGGTCAGGCCTCGGTTTTGGCTTGCGACGGGGCCTGGTGCGGAAAGTGAATTTCTTCTTCTTTCTTGCCGGCGTCGGGGTTGTTGAAGCGCGCCACATCCATGGCACCTTCGCTTTTACCCACGATGCAGGTCACTACCGAGTCGCCGGTAATGTTGACCGCGGTGCGGATCATGTCCAGCAGACGGTCGACGCCGATGATCAGTGCTATGCCTTCTACCGGCAGGCCCACCTGGTTCAGTACCATGGCCAGCATGATCAGGCCGACACCGGGTACACCGGCGGTGCCAACGGAAGCCAGGGTCGCGGTCATGATCACCATCAGGTAGTCGTTGAAGCTCAGGTCGATGTTGAACGCCTGGGCGATAAAGGCGGTGGCCACGCCCTGCATGATGGCGGTGCCATCCATGTTGATGGTGGCACCCAGCGGCACGGTAAAGGCGGCCACCTTGTTGTCTACCCCCATGCGGCGGGTCGCGGTCTCCATGGTCACCGGAATGGTGGCGTTGGAGGAGGCGGTGGAAAAGGCGAACATCACCGCATCTTCCATTTTCTTGAGGAAGGTCAGCGGATTCAGGCCGGTAAAGACCCGGAACATGACGGAGTAGGTCACCAGACCATGCAGCAGCAGGGTACCGGCCAGCACCAGGAAATACTCCAGCAGGTTGACGATGGCATCCAGTCCCAGACTGGTAAACAGCTGGGCCATCAGGCAGAAGACGCCGTAGGGCGCCACGTTCATCAGCAGCGTCACCAGCTTCATGATGACCTCGTTGAAGTCATTGAACAGGGCGGCAATGCGCTCGCCCGGTTTGCCGGCCAGGCTGATGGCGATGCCGAACAGTACCGCAAACACGATGATCTGCAGGGTGTTGCCCTCGGCCATCGAATTGATGGGGTTGGTGGGGAACATGCCGACAATCACCTGGCCCAGGCTGGGCGCTTCCTTGGCGGCGAAGGTGGTGGCGCTGGTCAGGTCGACGCCGTCACCGGGTTTGAACAGGTTGCCCATCAACAGCGCCAGGGTGATGGCGATGGCGGTGGTGACCAGATAGAACGCCAGTGTCTTGCCCCCGAGGCGTCCCAGGGTGGAAAGGTCTTTCAGTGAGCTGGTGCCGCAGACCAGCGACACGAAAATCAAGGGTACCACCAGCATCTTGAGGCTGGCGATAAAGATTTCGCCACCCACCTGCAGCAGACCATTGACGATATATTCCTGCACGAAGGTGACGTCGGCCAGCAGGGTACGGAAGATAAAGCCGGCCACAATACCCAGGCTCATGCCCAGCAGGACCTTGCCGGTCAGCGACATTTTTTTCTTGTCGGTAGTCATCAGATGGATTCTCCTTATCCGATATAAGGGAGCAAAACGGTGGCATCAAGGATGCCCTGAGGTGAGGTTTGGAGCCTCTGATTCGTCACACCGAGCAGGTCGGGTGTGGCGGAGCGGCGCGCAGAATGCCATTTTTTTGTCTTGGCGTGAAGTTTTCTGCTTTGTTGGTGCTCACTGATTCTCTTTTTTACTACTGAAGTCAAACTTTGTGTTAGATCATGCTGATGACCCGAATCGCAACAGGCGCCACCTTTACATCAAGGTAGCGCCTGCTGTGAAAGACGTGATGGTCTTACTCCATTAACCAGTCGATCTGTTTGATTGTCATCTCAATTTGGTATGACTCAGTCGTTGAAGGTGGCGGCAATCTTGTGGATGCTGAGATCGGCACCGTTGAATTCCTGCTCATCGGTCAGACGAATTCCCACCAGCAGCTTGATGCTGCCGTACACCAACAGGCCGCCCAGCAGGGCCACCAGGATACCGGCGGCGGTGCCCAGCAGCTGAGAGAGAATGCTGACGCCGCCCAGGCCACCCAGTGCCTGCTGGCCGAAAATACCGGCGGCAATGCCACCCCAGGCGCCGCAGATGCCGTGCAGCGGCCAGACACCCAGCACATCGTCGATCTTCAACTTGTTTTGCTGCAGGGTAAACAGCCACACGAACAGGCCACCGGCGATCATGCCCACCACCAGAGCGCCGATGGGGTGCATCAGATCCGAGCCGGCACATACCGCCACCAGACCGGCCAGCGGGCCGTTATGGATGAAGCCCGGGTCATTCTTGCCCAGGATCAGCGCGGCGATAATGCCACCGACCATGGCCATCATGGAGTTCAGTGCCACCAGGCCGGAAATGCCGTCCAGCGTCTGGGCCGACATCACGTTGAAACCGAACCAGCCAATGGACAGTATCCAGGCGCCGAGGGCCAGAAAGGGAATGTTGGACGGCGGAAAGGCCACCAGTTTACCGTTGCGGTAACGACCCCGGCGTACACCCAGCAGCAATACCGCCACCAGGGCTATCCAGCCGCCAACGCCATGCACCACCACAGAGCCGGCAAAGTCATGAAAGGGCGCGCCGAAGGTGCTTTCCAGCCAGGCTTGCAGGCCGAAGTTGCCGTTCCAGGCGATGCCTTCGAAAAACGGATAAACGAAGGCCACCGACAGCGATGACGCGCACAGAATGGGCCAGAATTTGGCCCGCTCGGCGATACCGCCGGAAACGATGGCGGGAATGGCGGCGGCAAAGGTCATCAGAAAGAAGAACTTGACCAGCTCATAGCCCTGACCCGCAGACAGGGTTTCGGCGTCCTGAAAGAAGGTCACCCCATAGGCAACCCAGTAGCCGACAAAGAAGTAGGCGACGGCGGAAAAGCCGAAGTCGGTCATGATCTTGGCCAGGGCGTTGACCTGATTCTTGTGGCGCACCGTGCCTACTTCCAGAAAGGCGAAGCCGGCGTGCATGGCAAACACCATCACGGATCCCATCAGAATAAACAGGGTGTTGGCACTCTGTGCCAGGGTGTCGATGGCGGTACTGATACTGTCCATGAATCTCTTCTCCTTCATGCTCCGTGGTGGTGCAGGTGTTGCATTACTATGGTGCAATGCCCTTGTTGCCTGGCCAGAATAGTGCGAGGCATCTTGTGATGTCGCTCACATAAAATAACCAGCATTAATCATGCCAAAGTGTAAGGGCCAATAGTCGAGTCAGGATGATTGAGTCGCCCGGTGCACGCTGTCGGACGAAGCGGGCAAGGGGATATGGTTATGCTTGCGGAGAAGAGCCGGCGGGTTTTCGTTGCGGAATTTCCTCTATTTCCACGATTTTGGAGCGGCTCATCACCACCTTCCAGCGCTGAATAACCGGCGGCTTCTGGCCCTGTATTTCGCGGGTGACCAGGTTGATCAGATAGCGTTTTTCCACCGATTGGCGGGACACCTGCCCCTCGTTCAACTGATAGACATGATGCGAGCCCTTTTCCATCAGCTTGGACAGCAGACTCAAGTCCAGCTGCAGTACTTCGCGTGTCTGCTCGTAGCCACTCAGAAAACGGGTGGGCAACATGCGGGAGTGGCTGCCATAGTGCATGATCACCTCTTCCCGCTGGCTGATGGTGGCGCGCCGGGCGGCCAGAATATCGTCATCCAGTCGCGAGCTGCGCCGGTAGTCGAACCACTCGAGCTGGCGGCCCACCAGTTGGCTGCTGTGCACATCAAAATACTGTCGTCGCCATTTGGGGCGCCCCTTGCGCAGCCAGCGCCACAGGGTGTTGCGCAAGTCGTCCTTGAACAGTTCACGCAGAGCATAAAGCAGAGCCAGGGCAAAAATCACCATCAGCGAAATGCCGCCCAGGGTTTCGCGCACCTCGTAGGCGGCCAGCGATACCGAGGTCATCACCACGGCGGTGACCCCGGCCTTGAGCAGCTTCTGCTCGCCGCCACCCAGCTCCCGGGTTTTCTCCTTGAGCGTTACCGGATATTCGATCAATCTGCGCAGCAGCCGCATCTTGTTGGAAATGCGCGACAACGCCTCCGTGGTGTGGCTGGAATTATATTGCTGCCGTTCACGATGCCGGTGTTCGATATCACACACTTCCAGCAGCAGTGACTTGGTGGTCTTGTAATCGCCGTTGCGGGGCAGGTGAGCCACCAGCGACAACAGCCGCTGCTCGGTAAACCAGGACAGATAGTTGTCGATGTTGGCGTAGTACTTGAGCAGGGTTTGGTCCGTGGGCACATTGCGGCGCAGACGGCGCAGAATATCCTGGGCCAGGGCGATCACCTCTTCTATCGCCTCCTGGCTGGCGCCGTCTTTTTCGTTACGCAGCTTGTGACAGGACTGCTCCAGCCCCACCACGTACTGATAGGCATAGAGGCTGAGGCTGAGGCGGTATTGCTCGGTGGTGAGTTTGCCCCGGCGGGCCAGTCGGCTGTGTACCAGTGGCAGCAGAGGCTGGTCACTGAAATAGGTGCGCTGTACCTGAATGGCGCTGTGGTAAAACTCTTCTTCCGGCACCACATTGGTGTTCAGCCCCAGTTCGCCGGGAATAAAGAGGTACATATCCAGCCGATGCTCGGTTGCCTCCCGCAGAATGCGGGATACCTTGAGGGCGAAGCCATCTTTACGCTCAACGCTGATCAAAAATCGGGATACTCCAACAAAAACAACAGCAATAACAATATATTAAATTGCAGTAAAGAGGGAGGATAAACAGCCTGAGCGGCCAGTCTAGTGATAAAAAACCCCGCTAGTGCGGGGTTTAACTAACTGAAGGTGAAGGGATTATTGCTGAGCTTCGGTGAGCGTCTTGCCCTGTTCGGTCCAGAATCCCTTGGCGCCGTCGTGCATCGGGGTCACGATACCCATGATGCCGCTGTCGATACTCATGGACTTGGCGGCCTGGGAGACGGAGGACATGAACGTCAGGCCGTCGGATGAATAGATCTCCTGCAGGCTGTCGCGCACCTTTTCTTCGGACAAATGACGGCCTGCGACCCACAGGGCGGAGTCCTGAATGGTCACCACATCATAATCCACGTTGGCGTAGGTGCCGGCAGGAATGGTGACCGCGGCGTAGTAGGGGTGGTCATTGAACAGGGTGCCTTTTTCGGCAGCTTCGTTCACCTGCAGCAGGCGGATCTTGTTGCTGGAAGCGGCCTGGATCACCGACGCATTGGGGAAGCCGGCAAATACCCAGAGCGCGTCGATCTGGCGGTCGCCCAGTGCCGAGGCGCCCTGGTTGTAGCCGATGTACTGGGGCGTGATCTTGTCCCACAGCCCCACCCCCTCGAAGAAGCGCTGGGCGGAGGCGGCCGCCCCGGACCCGGCGGGTCCCACGGCGATGTTCTTGCCTGCCAGCTGGGCTACATCGGTAATGCCGGAGCCGTCCAGCACTATCAGGTGCGCCGGAGCGCCGTAAAGATAGGACATGGCCTGCACATTGTGATACTTGCGGCTGTCGTTGGTCAGCTTGCCGGTCAGCCCCAGATACATGTCGCCGGAGTAGACGATACCGAAGTCGGCGTCGCGGGAGTTAACCCGACGCAGGTTTTCTACCGAGCCGGCGGAAGCCATGTTGGAGACTTCCACGCCCTCCATGGTGCGCGACAGCCGGGTGGCAATGCCGTTGGAGAAATACTGGAAGGTGCCGCCGTCCGGGCCACCGGAAAACGCCAACCGCTCGGTCTGGGCGTGAGCCATGCCCATGCCGGCGGTCGCCACGGCAACGAGGGTGATGGATGTCAGCGTCCTGGCAGGCTTGCACATTTTATTCAGTATCATGGTTGTTTCCTCTTTATGGTTGTATTTCTCGTTGTCTTCCCTCGAGAAAGGGGAGGCGGCGGTTCAGCCGCGCTCGGGTACCGTTAATACCGGAATCGATGATTGACGAATAACGCGCTCGGTGGTGGAGCCCAGCAGCCGTTGTTCCAGGCCATGACGGCCATGGCTGCCCATGATGATGAGGTCGGCCCCCAGATGTTTGGCCTGGGACAACAGGGCCTCGGGGCCGGACCCTATCACCACGTCGGTGGTCAGCTCGCCCTGAAACTGGCCGAACAGCCGTTGTTTGAAGTCATGCATGTCGGTCATTGCCTGGGTGTTGACCTCCCTGACGAAGGCGTCCATTACCCCGGCGGGAATGCTGCGCCGGTGCCGGTCGCCCAGCTCGGTGATCACGTGCAGCAGGTGCAGGCGGGCGCCGTGCATCCGGGCCAGATGACTGGCCAGCTCAGCCGCCCGGGCGGCGCTGGCGGAGAAGTCGGTGGCATATACAATCAACTTAATCTGGGCCATGGGAATATCCTTAACTGGCATTGGAGTGGTGAATATCGGCCATCGGCGTGGCATTGCTTTCCCGTTGCAGCCACCACACCAGGGCGACCAGTGCCAGACCGCCGATATCGGACATCAGTGTCGGCCAGTACAGCAACAGGGTACCGGCACCGAGCAGCAGCCATTCCAACAGCCGGGTCTTGCGGCGCAGGTACCCCATGGCGAAGGCGCCGAAGGCGATGGTACCCAGGGTGGCCGATACAAAGGCGGTGATGATTTCCAGCACGCTGCCGTCGAGCAGCATGGCCGGCACATAGGCGAACAGCAGCGGCATCACGTACAGCATCTTGGCGAACTTGAACGAGGTCCAGCCGGTTTTCCAGGGATCCGATCCGGCGATGGCGGCGCCCGCATAGGCGGCCACGCACACCGGCGGCGTGATGTTGGAGTCCTGAGACAGCCAGTAGACGATCATGTGGGCGGCAATGGCCGAGACGCCGAATTCGCCCAGCGCAGGCACCGCCAGCACGGCCACAATCAGATAGGCGGCGGTCACCGGTACCCCCATGCCCAGCACCAGCGAGGCAATGGCCACCAGTATCAGCGCCAGCAGCAGGCTGTCACCGGCCATGGAGATGATCAGATCCGAGAACTTGAGGCCCATGCCGGTGAGTGAAATGGTGCCGACGATGATGCCGATCACGCCGATGGTGGCGCCCACGATCAGGGTGTTGCGCGCGCCGATCTGAATGGCATCCCAGACTTCCCGGGGCCCCATACGGGTTTCCTTGTCGACCCAGCTGACCGCGATACACGACAGGGTCGCCCAGAATGCCGAGTTGCCGGCGGAACGGCCGGTGAGCAACAGCACCGTGATGATCACCAGCGGCAGGGCATAGTACCAGCCGCTCTTGAACACGGTTTTCCAGTGGGGTATTTCTTCGCCCTGTACGCCGACCAGGCCATGCTTCTTGGCTTCGAAGTGCACCATGCAGTACACCGCCAGGAAGTAGAGCAGCGCCGGGCCGATGGACAGCATCATGATGGTGGAATAGGGGGTACCGGTCAGTTCGGCCATCAGGAAGCCGCCGGCACCCATGATGGGGGGCAGAAACATGCCGCCGATGGAGGCGGCGGGTTCGATGGCCCCGGCCACATGGGGCCTGAAACCGGCCCGTTTCATCATGGGAATGGTGAAGGCGCCGGAAGACACGGTATTGGCGATGGCTGAACCGGACACCGAGCCGAACAGGGCGGAGGAGATAACGGCGACCTTGGCGGGTCCGCCGGTGGAGCGACCGGCGAGAGCCAGCGGCAGATCGATGAAAAACTTGCCGGCGCCGGACTTCTGCAGGAAGGCCCCGAAGAAGATGAACAGGATGACATAGGTCGCCAGCACGCTGGCCATGACCCCGAACACTCCGTTGGTGGTGAGGAACAGGGCGGTGGCCAGACGTTCGAAACGAAAGCCCCGGTGGGCCAGCAGGTCGGGCAGGTAGGGGCCGAACAGGGCGAAGGCGATCATCGCCACCCCAATCAGGGTGATGGACCAGCCCAGCACCCGGCGGCAGATTTCCAGTGACAGCAGCAGACCGACGATGCTGATCAGCATGTCGACTTCGTTTTCTGCCCCGGCCCGGTAGTTGAGCAGCTCGAACTGGCTGATCCAGTACAGCACGGTACCGGCGGTCATCAGGGCCAGTATCACATCGCTGGCGGTGGGGCTGTTGTGATTACGCCGGTTCAGCCACTGGTCCAGCGGCAGCAGGATGGCGGCGAAGGGCAGGATCAGCCACAGGCCGTAGTGCAGCTTGTCCAGATCCTGCTCCAGCGCCATGCCGAGACCGTCGTAGTCCCAGGTTTCCCGGAACAGGGTCAGTTGCTGGTAGAAGGCGGTGGGCGAGTCGTACACCAGAAAGCAGCTGACCAGCAACGACAGCAGGGTGGCGCTGATCAACGACAGGCCGCCATGGGCGGCGCGGCTGCCCGCCGGGTATAACAGAAAAACCAGCACGAAGGTGATCAGCACATAGATGCCGAGATGGTACTGGGTACTGAGGGCGGCGACGCCGGCGCCGTAAAAGTAGATGGCGACCATGATCGCGGCCAGGCCGGCGGTCAGCCAGGCCCAGGGCCCGGTGAGCTTGCGCTCGCTCTTGACATCTTTTTCCATCAGTTCCTTGAGCTTTTTCTGCTCGTCGGGACTCAGGCTGTCGAGTTGTTGTTCGTCGTTTGACATCTTGACCTCTGTATTTGCTCCGGCTTCTGGGCCGGTTGGCTTTCCCTGCCGGGGGTCTCCCGAGTGCGGATAACCCTGTGGCGTTGTTGTTAATGCCATGTAGCAATAATGAGGCCAGAATTGGTGGGGTGGGGGCAGAGGCCCGTGGGACAGGGGCTGACGACGGATCGTCCGCAGTAGAAAAGGCGGGCGAAGAAAGAAAATGGGTGGAAAGCCGCCGGTCCTGGCTCAGGCCTGGGGGGATTTCCACCCATTGGTGCTGAAACGGGTGAAAAAGAAGGTTATTGGAGTGTGAAGCCGTGCCCTGGGTCGCTCTGCCGGCGTGGGGCACGGTCTGCCGATGGGGGGAAATCCCCCCATCAGTCCGGTTCTCCTCGATAGTCATTCTTGTCCAGACCGTGCTTTTTCATCTTGTCGTACAGGGTCTTGCGCGGTAACTGGAGACTCTCCAGGGTGTGTTTGATGGAGCCGCCGTGGCGGGCGAGTTCGGCCTGAATCAGGGTTCTTTCGAAGTGTTCGACCCGAGCGGCCAGCCCCTGGGTCACCGGCTCCGGCTCTGTGATGGGCCTGTCGTCGAAGTCGAAGGTACAGGCTTCGCCGAGCAGCACATATCGCTCCGCCAGATTACGCAGTTCACGCACGTTGCCGGGCCAGTCGTGGCTCATCAGGCGGTGAATGCGCTCGGGCGACAGCGGCGGAATCTCCCGTTCGTACAAAGAGGAGGCGAGCAGGGCGAAATGCTGGAACAGCATGGGAATGTCCTGGGGGCGGGCCCGCAGGGGAGGAATGTCGATGCGCACCACGTTGAGTCGGTAATAGAGATCCTCGCGAAACTCGCCGGTCTCGGCCAGCGCACGAAGATCGGCCTTGGTGGCGGCGATGATCCTGAGATCGAGCGGGATCAGGGTGTTGGATCCCAGCCGTTCTATGGTTCTTTCTTCCAGTACCCGCAGCAGTTTGATCTGCAGGCTCATCGGCATGCTTTCAATTTCATCCAGGAACAGGGTGCCGCCGTTGGCATGCTCCAACTTGCCGATGCGTCGTTCTCTGGCATCGGTAAAGGCGCCTTTTTCGTGGCCGAACAGCTCCGACTCGATCAGGGTCTCGGGTACGCCGCCGCAGTTGATGGCCACAAAATTGCGCTCCCGGCGCGGACTGTGCTCGTGGATATAGCGGGCCAGCAAATCCTTGCCGGTACCGGTTTCCCCCATCAGCAGCACATCGGCCGGGGTGTCGGCCACGGTCAGTACCAGCTGGCGCAGTTGCAGTATGGCGGGAGAGCTGCCGATGATGCGCGGCCCGGGGGCGCTCTGGGCCTGCAGTTCCTGACGCAGGGTGCGATTTTCCAGGGTCAGGGTGCGTTTTTCCAGCGCCCGATGCACCACATCGAGCAGCAGGTCGGCGGAGAAGGGTTTTTCGATGAAGTCGTAGGCGCCGTTGCGGATGGCGCCGACCGCCATCGAGATATCCCCGAAGCCGGTGATCAGGATCACCGGAATGTCCGAGTCCAGCTGTTTGATCTGTTGCAGCAGCTCCAGCCCGCTCATGCCCGGCATATTGATGTCGGTGACCACCACGCCGGCAAAGTCGGGGGTGATCCGGGCCAGGGCCTGGCGGGCATCGGCCAGTGCGAGCACCTGGTAGTCTTCCAGCTCCAGGGTTTGCCCGGCCGACAGGCGGACATGGGGATCGTCATCGACCAGGATGACGGTAGCGTCATGGTTCATGCATGCTCCTGAGGTGAATACGATGGCAACGTCAGGGTGAACAGGGCACCACCTTGCGGGTGATTGGCGGCTTCCAGTCTGCCGTTAAGGCTATGGACGATACGGTGGGAAATGGACAGCCCCAGCCCCATACCGGTCGGCTTGGTGGTGTAGAAAGGCTCGAATACATGAGTCAGGGCGTCGGGGGGCAGGCCCGGCCCCCGATCGCGCACGCTCAGCCGTACCCATTGGGGTTGGCTGTCGAGCGTGATCTCGATGCGGGGAGACGACTGTCCGATCATGGCCTGCAGGGCGTTGCCGATCAGGTTGACCAGCACCTGTTCCAGCCGGCCGATGTCGCCGGTCACCCAGAGCCGCTCCAGTCCTTCTGGCCAGCTGATGTCGACCTGTTGCTGCTCCAGCTGGCTGCCCATGATCACCATGACCCCCTGGCGCAGATGCTGCAGATTGACGCTCCGCCCGGACTCCTGCTGTGGGCGGGCGAACTCCCTGAGCGGCTGCAGAATGGCCGCCATGCGATCGGCCAGCCCGGCTATTTCGGCCAGATTGGTGGTTACCGCCTCGGCTCTGCCCCGGGTGAGCAGCTTGCGACCGTTGTCGGCGAAATGGCGGATGGCGGTGATCGGCTGGCTGAGTTCATGGTTGATGCCGGCAGACAACTGGCCGAGGACGGCCAGCTTGGCGGTCTGAATCAGCTGGTTCTGGGTCTGATGATGCTGTTCCATTTCCTGTTGCAGGCGCTGGTTGGCATCGGTCAGCTCCCGGGTGCGCAGTTTGACGCGCAGCTCCAGCGCTTCGTGCGCTTGCTGCAGCTCGGCCTGGTGCTGTTGCTTCATTCGGTGGCGGGCGCTGAAAAACAGCACCAGCGCGGCCAGAATCAGGTAGAAGGTGAGGCCCAGGCCCAGGGTCTTGAGAAGGCTGCTCTGCAAGGGACGCAGGCTGGCCAGCACCGCAACCCGCATGCCGGCGTCGGGCAGTAGCCGGCTTCTCAGCAGGTAATGGCCGGCTCGGCCGGATTGCCGGTCGGACGAAATGCCCGGGGTATCGACCAGCGTCAGCAGCAGATCGCCCTGTTCGGTGACTTCCCGACGAATGATATCGAGTGGCAGCAGCGGAGCCTGGCCGTAACGGCGACTGGCGCTGATACGGGCAACATCCATTTCGGTGAGCCGGCTCGCCGCCGGACCGACTGGTGGGCGGCCTGCCCGGGGTTGTGACTCATGATTACCGTAAGACTGCCGAAGTGTCTGCCTGCCGACTTCCGGCAAGTAACCGAGGGTGCGAAAGCGCCAGTAGGCCCGGGTGGAAATGAAGATCACGCCGTCTTCGTCCATCACCAGAATATCCTGCAGAGGATCGCTCCAGTCGGCTTCGATGTCTTCCAGATCGACCTTGACCACGACGATCCCGATGATCTGACCGGCCTGGAGCACCGGGTAGGAAAAGAAATAACCCCGTACCCGGGAGGTATTGCCCAGGGCGAAATAGCGACCGGCACCGCCTTCCATTGCCTGCTGGAAATAGGGGCGAAAACTGTAGTCGTTGCCGATAAAGGAGTGGGGTTGATCCCAGTTGCTGGCCGCCAGGGTGATGCCGTCGGTACCGATCACATAGCTGTCGGTGGCCCCCATGGTGGCATTGACCCAGGCCAGGTAGCGGTTGGCGGTGTCGATGTTCTGCGCATTGCCGGGATGTTCGAGCAGGCTGATCAGCTGCTGCTGGCTGGCCAGCAGGCGAGGTAAATCCCGGTGCCGGTCGAGCTGATACTGCAGGCTGACGATATAACGGCTGAGATTGGCATCGGCCTGTTCGCGGATTTGCTCCATGGCTTGCATGCGTGCCGAGCTGGTCAGCACGAAGGCGAGCAGCGCCATGCCCAGCAACAGCAGCAGAATGAGCGGGCTGCGCTCGCGCATTGCAGCAGAAGCCGGAAAAGAGTCCATTCGTTTCATGCCCCGATTATGCGCTGCCGAGGGGCGGATGGGAATCTGTCTTCGCAGGGAAGGCTTGAGTCGGCACCGTGGTTGCGGCGACAATGGCATTTTTCCGGGGAATACATACCACCATGGCCTTTCGTATCAGTTACCACTATCACAAGCAGCAAAAAGAAATCGGTTTCGCCAATGACAAGCATCACAGCGTCTATGACGCCATCGCCACGGCGGAAGGGGTGGATCTGACCGAGTTTCACCGCATGGAAAGTCAGGTGGCCAATGTCAGCCGCAACGACCGCAAGACCATGAAGGACTTTCGTGAAGAATACTTTCGCAAGCTGGGCTTCAGTCAGGTAACCATAGTGCGTGAAGAGTAACCGCCAGTGCGTCGGCCCCTGCCGATACGGGAATGTTGTTTGACGGGCATGCGCTAAGCCGTCGTTTCGCCGATGAGATTAATATTCAATAATTCTTATTTAAAACATAACCTTATAAAAACTTGCGGGGGACGACGGTTTTCATATTGAAGCCGGAATCTGCATGGACAGTGTCAATTGGGTTTGCCATTATGGTTTGGTATCACAACGGCTAACGGACTATCTGTGGAACAAATTCAGACCTTTTTCGGTTATCACAAGGCCCTGACGCAGCTGTTGCACGGTCGGGGCTTTACCGGGCAGAACAAGCGCAAGAAGCTGGAAGCTCTCAGCGCCCTCTGTGGTGAGCTGCTGAAGGTCGACAACGTCAGCATCTGGACGCTGAGCCCCTGTGCTCATCGCCTCGATCGTGAGGTGCTTTATCCCCCGCTTTCGACGAACCCGAATCCGGGGTTCAGCCTGAGCCGCGATCGGCACCCGGCTTATTTTCTGGCGCTGGATGCCGCCGACATTATCTGTGCCGAAGAGGTATGTAGCGACCCGCGCACTCGCTCTTTTCATCCGTATTATCCGGATGCAAGCCGGCCAGTGGTCTCCATGCTGGATGCGCCTATCTTCGATGGCAATCGCCTGAGTGGTGTCATCTGCCTGGAACACCGGCAATCACGACAGTGGAGCCTGGCCGATATCGCCTGCGTGACTGCCATCGCCGATACCATCAGCCTGATCAATACCCACGAGGCCTGGCTGAACAGCCGCAAAGAGCTGGACTACATTACCCATCATGATGATTTTACCGGCCTGCTGAACCTGCGCTCGCTGCGCAATCATATTCAGCAGCAGATTGAGCAGCAGACGCCGGTATCGTTTGCCCTGCTGTGGTTCGACATCGACCGGCTCAATGCCATCAATAACGGCATGGGGCAGCAGGTCGGTGACGCCGTGGTGAGCGAGGTGGCGGCCCGGTTGCGCGGCATGCTGCTACCGGGCAAGGAGATGGTGGCGCGGGTCGGTGGAGACGAGTTTGCCATGATCTACCGGTTTCCAGCGGGGGAAGCGACCATGGACGAGACGGTGGCGACCATTCTGGAAACGGTCAACTACCCCATCAGCGTCGGGGAGCAGAAAGTCCAGGTCAGTGCCAGTATCGGTATTTCTCTGTTCCCCGGTGATGGCGGCGACGTGTCCACCCTGCTTCGGCACAGTGAGTCGGCC
Source organism: uncultured Oceanisphaera sp. (assembly GCF_947495715.1). GTDB lineage: Bacteria > Pseudomonadota > Gammaproteobacteria > Enterobacterales > Aeromonadaceae > Oceanimonas > Oceanimonas sediminis. The sequence goes on along the minus strand of NZ_CANLZU010000013.1, from coordinate 36,953 downwards.
ATGTACCATGCCAAGGCCTGTGGCCGGCGTCAGGCGCAATATTACAATCAGGATATTTCAACCACGGCCAAGGCGCGGTTTCTGCTGGAAAGCCAGCTCACCGACGCCATCGCCCACCATGGTCTGAGCGTGTTTTATCAGCCGATTATGTCTGCTGACGGCAGCGCTGTGGTCAGTGCCGAAGCCCTGGTGCGCTGGCAGCATGAGACCCAGGGCTTTATGTCGCCGGCCGATTTTCTGCCGCTGGCCTACGAAACCGGCTTAATCGCCGCGCTGGATCTCTGGGTGCTGAACCAGGTATGTCGGGATATACAGCGGGCCCGTGAACAGGATTTGCCGATGCCGCCGGTGGCGGTGAACCTTTCTGCCGACTCGATAATGGATCCCCAGCTGGCGGATAAAGTCTGGGAAAGTCTGCAGCGTTATCAGGTGCTGGGCACGCAGCTGGAACTGGAGGTGATCGAAGACGCCATCAAGGGTGACTCAACAGTGTTGCGCTGCACGCTGGAAGAGCTGGTGCGCATGGGGATCACCTTGTCTATCGACGATTTTGGCACCGGTTACTCCTCGCTGTTACGACTCAAGAATCTGCCGTTTACCAAGCTGAAAATCGATCGATCCTTCATTCAGGATCTGCCCGGAGATCCGGATGATTGCGCCATTACCCTGTCTATTCTCGGCATGGCCAGAGGCCTGGGGCTGAAGGTGGTGGCCGAAGGGGTGGAACACGGTGAGCAGGAAGCCTGGCTGCAGCACCAGGGCTGCGATTATCTGCAGGGCTTCAAATACCATAAGCCCATGCCTGTTGATGACTTTCTTGAGCTGCCGATTACCGCCTGAATAAACGCCAGTTTCTCTTCGCCGACAGTCATTCACTTACGGACTATCTGGCCTTGCTGTAGAATGCGAGGCGCACATCCCCCTCTCTTACAGGTACCAATGACATAATACCGGATGGAAACTACCATCAGCTTACTTATCAATGGATCGAACCTAATCATCTGAAAGGAATGACATAATGGCACCACTACGAATCTTGTTTGCCTCGGTCATGCTGCTGGGCTCTGCCGCAGTCTCGGCCCACGACTACCATGGCGGCGATCTGGATATTGCCCACCCCTGGAGTCGCCCCCTGCCGCCGGTGGCCACCACAGGGGTGGCCTATCTCACGGTCACCAACAAGGGCGAGACCGACGACGTACTGCTGAGCGCCGATAGCCCGATCGCGGAGAAAGTGGAAATTCATACCCACATCAAGGACGGCGACGTGATGAAAATGCGCCAGCTGAACGAGCTGGTGATCCCGGCCGGTGGCGAGCAGACGCTGGCGCCGGGTGGTCATCACCTGATGCTGATGGGCCTGAAGCAGGTGTCGGCGGCCGGCGAGCGCTTTCCGCTGACGTTGCACTTCAAAGAGGCCGGTGACCTGGAAGTGGAAGTGGCGGTGGATGCCGAGCCGGCCAAAGCGCAGGGCCACGGCCACGATCAGCATTAACCGACATTGATCCTTTAAAGGGATAAACGAAAAAAGGAGCCCCAGGCTCCTTTTTTGTTGTTGATGCAGGCGGCTTTAGCTCAACAGTTGCCTATGCACCTTCTTGATGCAGAGGCCTTCCACATATTCCAGCTCGGCTTCGGCGGCCGACTCGGCGGCCGCCACACTCTGCACGCCTTCCTGTAGCCACAGGCACTTGGCCTCATGCTCTATGGCTTCGATAGCGATGTCGGCGGCATATTCGCCCCGACGGAATACGTTGATCAGCTGTACCGGCTGATCCAGCTCGTCCAGTTCGGCAACGCAGGTCTGGCCGAGAATGACGGCGCCGGCCAGTTGCGGGTTGACCGGATGCACCTGATACCCATGTTGCAGCAGGTATTCCATTACCTGGTAACTGGCTCGCTCCGGCCGGTTGGAGGCGCCCACCAGAGCAATGCTGCGCGTCTGATTCAGGATGTGCGTCAGGCGCTGTTGTTCGAGTTGATCCATCATGCATTCCACAGGAGTAAAAACCTCCTTATACCAGCTTGCCCGCCTGATAATCCATGATCGCCTGCTCAATTTGCTGTTCTGTATTCATGACGAAGGGGCCGTATTGCGCAATGGGTTCATTCAGCGCCTTTCCTGCCAGCAGCAACAGACGTCCGCCCGCATCACCGGCCCGTAACGGCAGCTGGTCGCCGTCGCCGAGCAGCGCCGTATTCTCGTTGGGCAAGGCGGTGTCGCCAAGCGTGAGGCTGCCTTCAAAGGCATACACCAGCGCACTGAGACCGGCGGGAACCGGCAGCGTCAGGCGTTGACCGGCCGCCAGCCGAACATCCACGATCAGCGGCCGAGTGTGTTCGCTTTGTATCGGCCCTTTCAGCGTTCGCCCGTTCAGGCTCAGCGTGCCCGCCAGCAGCACCAGCTCACCGCCATCGTCCAGCGTCATTCTCGGCAGCTCGGCGGCGGGAATATCCCGATAGCGGGCCGGCTGCATCTTGAGGGCGGCAGGCAGGTTGAGCCAGATCTGAAAGCCGCGCATACGGCCGGATTCCTGCTGGGGCATCTCGGAATGAATCACGCCCCGGCCGGCGTTCATCCACTGCACATCGCCGGCCCGCAAATGGCCTTCATTACCCATGTGGTCCCGGTGCAGCATGTGACCGTCGAGCATGTAGGTGATGGTCTCAAAGCCCCTATGCGGATGGTCGGGAAAGCCGGCAATGTAGTCGTCGGCTTCATTCGACGAGAAGTTATCCATCATCAAAAAGGGGTCCATACGCTGCTGCTGGGTCTGGCCCAGGGCGCGTTTGAGTTTGACACCGGCGCCGTCGCTGGTGGCCTTTGCCGGATATAGCGCCATTATTGTTCTGTTGTTCATGTTCAATTCCTTACGCAAAGCGGCTCGCTCGGTCGTGAGCGGCTGACCAGTCCTGAGCCGGCCCGATGGAGATAATGCCATGGGGATTGATGCTCGGGTGGCTGCAAAAATAATGATGGCGAATATGGCTCATGTTCAGGGTATCGGCGATGCCCGCGTGCTGATAAAGGTCGCGTAAAAAACCGTAAAGGTTGGGATATTCGCTTATTTTGCGGTGATCGCACTTGAAGTGGGTGTGGTAGACGGCGTCGAAGCGGACCAGGGTCGTCCACAGCCGGATATCGGCCTCGGTCAGCCGGTTACCGACAAGGTAGCGCTGCTGGTCCAGTCGTTGCTCCAGCCGATCCAGTCCGGTGAACAGGGCGCTGACGGCGTCGTCATAGGCGGGCTGACGGGTGGCGAAGCCGGCCTTGTATACGCCGTTGTTGATGGTGTCGTATACCTCGGCATTGATGTCGTCGATGTGCAGCCGCAGCTCTCTGGGGTAGTAATCATCGGCCCTGGCACCGAGATGATCGAAGGCGCCGCCCAGCATGCGGATGATATCGGCGGACTCGTTGCTGACGATGGTTTCCTGTTGCTTGTCCCACAGCACCGGCACCGTAACCCGGCCGGAATACCCGGCGTCGGCCTTCAGGTACAGCTGATACAGATAGTCGTGCCGGTAAAGCGCATCGCCGGTAGCGCCTTCGAAATCGGTGTTAAAGGTCCAGCCGTGTTCGCCCATCAGCGGATGGACTACCGAGACCGATATCATGTCTTCCAGCCCCTTGAGGCTGCGCATCATCAGGGTGCGGTGCGCCCAGGGGCAGGCAAGCGACACATACAGGTGATAGCGCCCGGCCTCGGCAGCAAAGCCGGACTTACCGGTGGGGCCGGCTGCTCCGTCGGTGGTTATCCAGTTGCGAAATTGACTCTCGCTGCGCTTGAAGCGGCCCTTGTTTTCCTCGGTGTCATACCAGACATCATGCCAGATGCCCTCAACCAGCTTGCCCATACCGTTCTCCTCATCTGGATGAATATGCTGAGTCTAGTGTGGGCAAACCGACCAACGGATCACAGCGGATAAATTCGCCGAACTTGGTCAAAAAATATGAATGAAGCCGCAGAGCACGGTGGCGGCACTCTGCGAGGGCGTCTTTATACCGACAGGTTTTGCAGCCACTGCCTGAGTTGCCCGGCGGAGAGAGCACCGGACTGACGGGCAATTTCCTTGCCATTTTTGAAGGCGATCAGGGTCGGGATGGAGCGAATGCCGAAGCGGGAGGCGGCGGCCTGGTGGGCCTCGGTGTCCAGCTTGGCCAGCCGCAGTTGACCGGCCACCTCGCCGGCGGCGGCCGAAAACACCGGTGCCATGCTCTGGCAGGGGCCGCACCAGGGCGCCCAGAAGTCGACCACCAGCGGCAGGGTTTCGTTTGCCAGCAGCCGGTCCATCAGGGGGCCGTCCAGCGTCAGCGGTTGGGACGGCAGCAGGGGCGCCTTGCATTTACCGCATTGCGGTGCCTGTTGCAGGCGCTCGCCGGGCACCCGGTTCTTGGCCTGACAGGCGGGGCAGATCAGGAAGTGGTCGCTCATCATTTCATCCAGTCGGCCAGTTGATAGGTGAGGGTGTATTGCTCGCCGACCAGCTCCAGCTGCTGGCCCTGATTGTTGACGGTGGCACCCTCGCCCAGCGTCTGCAATACGGCGGTTTCCACTTTTTGCGCTACCGGGTCGCAGGCCATCTTGGTACTGGCCAGGGGATCGGCTTTCAGCCGGTTCTGCTCCAGGGTGGCGCTGCCGAAGAAGCGGTTACAGCCGGCCATGCCGTTGATAGTGAAGTGCTCGGCAATTTCCAGATCCGACTTGATCTCCGGGTCGACGGCCACGCCGTTGATGGCGGTCAGATTCCAGTGGTGATGCTGCAGGTCGGACTCGACCACCTTGAGGCCGCCGCTACAGGCGCTAAGCAGCAGGGCGGTGGCGGCGGCAATGGTTGTTTTCATGACGAGGGTGGTTTTCATAAAGATTCCTTAATTGATTTGATTATCACAAGCTTCGTTGCGGGACAGTTGTTGCAGGTTGTCCAGGGTGATCCGGGCGATGGCGGCGAGCGCCTCCCGGGTCAGAAACGCCTGGTGGCCGGTCAGAAGCACGTTGGGATAGGTTGACAGTAGATGAAAGGTGTCATCATGGATGATTTCACAGGACTTGTCGCTGAAGAACAGGTTTTCCTCCTCTTCATAGACGTCCAGCCCCAGGCTGCCGATTTTACCGCTGTTGATGGCCTCGATGGCATCCTGGGCGTGGAGCAGGCCGCCCCGGCTGGTGTTGATGATCATCACCCCGTCTTTCATCTGTTCGAAGCTCTCACGCCGCAGCAGATGATAATTTTCCGGTAGCAGTGGGCAGTGCAGTGTGATGACGTCGGCCTCGGTAAACAGCCGCTCTAGAGAAACGTAATGAGCCCCGATGGCCTGGGCCTCGGGATTTTCGACCGGATCGTGTGCCAGCAGCTTCATGCCCAGCCCCTGTAGTATGCGCAGCGTGGCCATGCCTATTTTGCCGGTACCTATGATGCCGGCGGTCTTGCCGTGCATGTTGAAACCGACCAGACCGTTTAGCGAGAAGTTTGCGTCCCGGGTGCGCTGGTAGGCCTTGTGGATATGACGGTTGAGGGTCAGCATCAACCCCACCGTGTGCTCTGCCACCGCTTCCGGCGAATAGGCCGGTACTCGCACCACCTTGATGCCGGCGGCCCTGGCGGCCTCCAGATCCACGTTGTTGTAGCCGGCGCAGCGCAGGGCGATGAAACGCACCCCGGCGGATGACAGAGACTGTATGACATCGGCGCCCAGCTTGTCGTTCACAAACACGCATACCGCATCGAAGCCCTGGCAAAGTGACGCCGTGTGCGCTTCCAGTCGTACCTCGAACCAGGTGATATCGAAGCCACAGTCCTTATTGTGCTCGGTAAAGGGCTGTTGCATGTAAGGTTGACTGCTGAAAAAGGCGATTTTCACCGGTGGTGACTCCAGAAACGAGGGTGGTTCAAGAATAGTGAACAGCCGGTGACGCTTTTTCAAGGCCGGGTGCCGGGATACCAGTAATGATCCGGCAGCGCGCGGGTGGATTCGGTCAAATCCGGATTGGCGAGATCCAATCGCAAGCGCGGCTGTTGCAGCACCGGCAGGCTGGCGCGGATTGGCGGATACTGTTCAAACAGGGCGATAAAACTGTCATCCCGGTAAGCTCGATCCAGCCCTCGGGTCAGGGCGTCGGCCAGTTCGGGGTATTCGGGACTGACGAAAAAATAAATGGCGAAAGGGTAATACAGCAACAAGCGGGGCTCGGCCATCAGCAGCGGGTACTGCGCGGTGGCGACAGTCAGCTCGACGTGGGCTTCCACCAGGCTGCGCGGGTAATAATCCACCTGCTGGTTGCGATTCAGCATGTCGAGAATGGTATGGCTCGGGGCGGCACTGATGTTCAGCCCCGCCTGTTTGAGAATTTCGACATCGCTCCAGCCGATGCCCTGCACGCCGGTAAAGGACGCCAGCTCGGCCAGATTCTGTATTTGGCTGAATTCCTGTTGCCGGGTCTGGTTGATCAGCAGCAGCCGAAATCCCGACAGACCGCGCAGCAGCGGTATTCGCACCGGCAGCAATTGTCGCTCGTATTCGCCGGTGGTGCCGGCCCAGAGCAGATTGATCGGCTTGCCATCACGCAGTTTCAGCGCCAGCTGCGGTTGGGGCTCGTTCAGTGCTACCTGCTTGATGACAAACTCCTCACCGCTTTTTTCCAGCGCCAGGGTCAGCAGTTGCCGGTAGTAGGAATACAGGGGTGGAAGCGACTCGGGTTGGGGGATCCTGACCGTCAGTGCTGCCTGTGCAGACAGGCTGAACAGGGCAAGCAGTGATAGCAGTAATCTCTTCATGGCGGTTGTTTCCTGATGATCCCGGAAAATGAGTGAACTCATACCTTGTTATAGACGTAATCCGAAAATCCGGCAGAAGCGGCCTGGCTGACGGTGTGGCGGACACGTTGAGATCAAGGGTATATCCAGGCTCTTTATGCTCTTTCTGATGAAGAAACAGGCGGTTTTTCCATGGTGGGCGCCAGCATGGGTCTAAATAGGGGTTTTACTTAAAAAGAGCTTGCAACAATACCGTCATTTCGGTAAATTCTCGCCCCGTTGACGGCATGTAGCGCAGCTTGGTAGCGCACTTCGTTCGGGACGAAGGGGTCGGAGGTTCGAATCCTCTCATGCCGACCAAATCCTCAAAAAGGGCTCATCAAATGATGAGCCCTTTTTGTTTTCCGCTTTTCGTCATTCTGCTGCCGTATGCGACGCGCACGCTGCGGCTTGGGGCTCGCCTTGAGCCCCGGCTATCGCTTATTCGGTAACCTCGACCTCCTGGCCGTTAAAGCTGACGGTCTGTCCGACCACTATCTTGCAGCGCTTGCGCAACTCGATCTCGCCGTTGACCTGCACCAGTCCGTCGTCGATCACCATCTTGGCCACAGCGCCGGAGTCACACCAGCCGAGCACTTTCAGCAGGTTGTGCAGGGGAATGAAGGGCTGACCTTCCAGACTGAATTGTTCGTTCATTGCGAGTCCTTGTTCTAGTTTTAAATATTGAATTTTTGCCGCCGCTGCAGCTGACTGTGCTGGAAATGGGCAAAATGCCGGGTTGAGTGTATTAGATCTTTGTCATCTACCAACATATTGGGCATCATTGCGGCATCGCGCCCAGACCGCCACCCCGGCTTGCAATACCGGCCAGACTCCGTTCAGACTCATTATGAGCTCGCCTCTGCGGGTTCACCTGTGCCATTCTTGGTGCAGAAAGGTCTGTTTGCCGGCGCTGGCCACTGTCTTACGCGGCATGTTTTGTATCAGTTATTTGACCAAGAGGTGATTATGTCCGGATTACTGCCCAATATCGACCCCGATGGCCTGCTGGAATACTCGGTAGTTTATACCGATAGATCCCTGAACCATATGTCCCGGCGTTTCCAGCAGGTGATGCGTGATATCTCCGCCAGCCTGAAGGAGCTGTATCAGGCTCACTCGGTGGTGGTGGTGCCCGGCAGCGGCACCTTCGGCATGGAAGCGGTGGCGCGTCAGTTTGCTACCGACCAGGATTGCCTGATCATTCGCAATGGCTGGTTCAGCTATCGCTGGAGCCAGATTTTCGAGGCCGGAAAGATTCCGGCGTCCGAGACGGTACTCAAGGCCCGTGCCATCGAGCAGGGCCCGCAGGCGGCGCTGGCTCCCGCGCCCATCGAGGAAGTGGTCGCCACCATCAAGGCCAACAAGCCAGGGCTGGTGTTTGCCGCGCACGTGGAAACCGCCGCCGGCATGGTGCTGCCGGATGATTACATCAAGGCGGTGGCCGATGCGGTACACGAAGTGGGCGGTCTGTTCGTGCTCGACTGCATTGCCTCCGGCACCATCTGGGTAGACATGAAAGCCTGCGGCGTCGACATTCTGCTCAGCGCCCCGCAGAAAGGCTGGAGCAGCTCGCCCTGCTGTGGTCTGGTGATGATGAGCGAGCGCGCCCGCGCACGCATCGAGCAGACCCAGAGCACCAGCTTTGCCTGTGATCTGAAGAAGTGGCTGCAAATCATGGAAACCTACGAGCAGGGTGGCCACGCCTATCATGCCACCATGCCGACCGATGCCTTGGCGCAGTTCCGCGATACCATCAAGGAAACCGGCGGTCTGGGCTTTGCCGAAATGAAGCAGCGTCAGCAGCAGTTGGGTGATCGGGTGCGTGCCCTGCTGGCCGCGCGTGGCATCAAGAGTGTGGCGGCCGACGGCTTTGCGGCACCGGGTGTCATCGTCTGCTATACCAACGATGCCGCGATCAAGAACGGCAGCAAGTTTGCCGCCGAAGGGCTGCAGATTGCCGCCGGTGTGCCGCTGGCGTGCGACGAGCCGGCCGATTTCCAGACCTTCCGTATCGGTCTGTTCGGTCTCGACAAGCTGCAGGATGTGGATCGCACCGTCGCTACCTTCGAGCAGGCGCTGAACAAGGTACTGCAGGGCTAATCACCCGGCATCGCCAAATAGCGTCAAGCTACATAACAACAAGGCCGCCGATGGGCGGCCTTGTTGTTTTCGGCTCTGAATCATGACACTCCGTTTTTACCCTGGCGCCCGCCACGGGCCTTTATTTTCTGCCGCCTTTCGTTGTCATTGCCGCCCCTTCCATTTCCTTCTCTTTGAGCGACGGTAGTGCCCTTCTCATCGTATTGAAAGATGAAGCTTTTCTGAAAGCCTTGTCTATACAAGTGCGCCGCATAATACCGCTCTCCTCAATAAATCCTTTAATAGCAGTGATTTGAACGCCTTCCGTTCGCTACAACAGTGACTGGCGTACATTTGGCTGACTTAATTCTTCAATAAAACCGTCATCTTCGACCACCAGTATGGCCCCCGAACCTATCGTGAGGCTGCTAGCAATGAACAAGATCATTGAGGTCAGAGGTCTGAGCAAGACCTTTGACAATAAGAAAGCGCTGAAAGAGATCAGTCTGGAGATTGCCCACTCGGGGATCACCGCGCTGCTGGGGCCCTCCGGCTCGGGCAAGTCCACCTTGCTGCGTCACCTGAGCGGTCTGGTATTTTCCGATCACCGTGAAGGTACCGAAGTCAGGGTGATGGGAGAGCTGGTGCAATCCCGGGGCAAGGCGGCGCCACAGGTGCGTCGCTGTCGAGCCCGTGCGGGTTACATCTTCCAGCAATTCAATCTGGTGAACCGCATGAGCGTGCTGACCAATGTGTTGATTGGGGCGCTGAGCTCCACCGCCAAGTGGCGCACCCTGACCGGCTGTTTCACTCAAGAGCAGCAGCAGCAGGCCATGGCGGCGCTGGAGCGGGTGGGCATGGCGGACTATGCCCACCAGCGGGTCTCCACCCTGTCCGGTGGTCAGCAACAGCGGGTGGCCATTGCCCGTTCGCTGATGCAGAAGGCGCGCATTATCTTTGCCGACGAACCCATTGCTTCGCTCGACCCCGAGTCGGCGCGCACCGTGATGGAACTGCTGAAGGACATCAACGAGCGGGAAGGTATCCCCGTTGTCGTGACCCTGCATCAGGTGGATTACGCGCTGAAATACTGCCAGCAACTGGTTGCCCTGCGTGAAGGTGAAGTCTTCTATCAGGGCGCGGCGGCCGACATTGGCGAACAGGCGTTGACGGCGCTGTACACCAAGGCACCCACCACCGACACCATGCCGGCCCCGGCAATCCGGCCGCTACGACCCAACCCTGCTTTTGCATCCCGTTCCATTCAAGGACAACTGTCATGATACGCACATTGAGAAAGTTCGCCGGTGGTGCCTCGTTACTGGCCGCCATGATCGCTACCCCGGTACAGGCCGAGGACGCGCCCTTGTCGACCATCAACTTCGGCATCATTTCCACCGAATCCCAGCAGAATCTCAAGCAGCACTGGGAACCCTTCCTCGCCGACATGGAACAGCAGCTGGGCGTGGAGGTGGAAGCCTTCTTCGCACCCGATTACGCCGGCATCATTCAGGGCATGCGCTTCGACAAGGTCGATATTGCCTGGCTGGGCAACAAGTCGGCGATGGAAGCGGTTGACCGGGCCGGCGCCGAAATTTTTGCCCAGACGGTGCGTGCCGATGGCCAGCCGGGTTACTGGAGCCTGCTGATCGCCCACAAGGACAGCCCGCTGAACACGGTGGACGACGTGCTGGCGCAGCGTAAAGAGCTGACATTCGGTAACGGCGATCCCAATTCTACCTCCGGTTTTCTGGTGCCTTCCTATTACGTGTTTGCCCAGAATGATGTTTCCCCTCAGGAATTCAAGCGTACCGTGAATTCCAGCCATGAGGTGAATGTGTTCGCGGTGCTCAACAAGCAGGTGGATGTGGCCACCAACAACACTGAAAGCCTGGAACGGTTTGCCGAGCGCAGTCCCGAAAAGGCGGGCAACATCAAGGTGTTGTGGAAGTCACCGCTGATCCCGGCCGACCCCATCGTCTGGCGCAAGAATCTGCCGGAAGCCACCAAGCAGGTGGTGTACGACTTCTTCATGCAATACGGCCAGTCCGGTGACAAGCAGCAGAAGAAGATTCTGGAACAGCTTGAATGGGCCTCGTTCTCTCCTTCCAGCGACATGCAACTGCTGCCCATCCGTCAGCTGCAACTGTTCAAGGATCTGAAAGAACTGGAAAACAACGAGGCCGATGCGGCCGACATTAATCAGGTAAAAATGGAACTGGCGGTGCTGAATCGTCAGATGTCTGCCCTGGAAGCCATGACCAACTAAAGACCGACCCGGAGCCGGCGTGACCGGCTCCGTGAGGTCAGCGGAGACTGAAAATGAATACTGACGTCATTACCCGGCCTGAATCGGGATCGCGCCTGGGGCAAATGGTCAAGTGGATGCTGCTGGCGCTGGTGTTGGCCTGGGCCTGGCAGGGCGCCGAAATGAACCCGGCGGTGCTGGTGCAGGATGCCGGCAACATGGCCGAGCTGGCCGCCGACTTTTTTCCACCGGACTTTACCCACTGGCAGCTGTATCTGAAAGAAACCCTGGTCACCCTGCAGGTGGCGCTGTGGGGCACGCTGCTGGCCATCGTGCTGGCGGTTCCCTTCGGTTTGTTGTGTGCCGACAACCTGTTTCCCCAGTGGGTGTGTCAGCCGATGCGCCGGCTGATGGATGCGGCCCGGGCCATCAATGAAATGGTGTTCGCCATGCTGTTTGTGGTGGCGGTCGGGTTGGGGCCTTTTGCCGGGGTGCTGGCGCTGTTTGTACATACCACCGGCGTATTGGCCAAGCTGTTTTCCGAGGCGGTGGAAGCGATAGAGCCGGGCCCCATCGAAGGGGTGCGGGCCACCGGCGCCACCAAGCTGGAAGAAATTCTCTACGGCGTGCTGCCTCAGGTGATTCCGCTGTGGATCTCCTATTCGCTCTACCGTTTCGAGTCCAACGTACGCTCGGCCACCGTGGTGGGCATGGTGGGTGCCGGCGGCGTCGGGGTCTTGCTGTGGGAAGCGATTCGCAGTTTTCAGTTCGCACAGACGGCGGCCATCATGCTGGTGGTGATCGTGACCGTGAGCCTGCTCGATGTGGCCTCGCAGTCCATTCGCAAACGGTATATCTGATTTATTTAGCCAGACTTGTCTAGACAAGATCGGCGAATAAACAGGCCAGAGGGAAAGGGAAAAGCATGCGCGTCTACCAGGTTATTTACCGACAACTGGAAGCGGATATTCAGCGGTATTTCAAGGCGGGTGATTACCTTCCGCCAGAGATGCAGCTGGCCGAACGCTTTGGGGTCAATCGCCATACGGTACGGCGAGCCATCGACGAGCTGGTAGCCAATGGCCTGATACAGCGCCATCAGGGCAAGGGCAACATGGTTCTGCGCCAGCCACACCTCTACAAGCTGCACGATGGAGCCCATTTTACCGGCAACTTTCTGGAGCAGGGCTCGTTTCCCAGTTGCCAGGTGATTCGTTCCCGGTTGATGCCGATCACCAGCAGGTTGGCGCATGAATTACAGCTGGGGCAGGAGCAAAAGATTATTTACATACAGACGCTCAGGAAAACGGAAAACATTCCTCGCTCGGTGATTCATCACTATTTGAGTAATCCCGAGTGGTGGCCGGCATTAAAACAATTTCAGCAAGGTTCCCTGCACGAGTTTTTAAAGCGAACGCTGGGTATCGAGCTGAAAAGAAAGTCGACCCGCCTGGGGGCCAGAATACCCTCCGGTGAAGAAAGTCGTTTATTGCAGATCAACAAGTCCATTCCGGTGATGCGGATTAAAACCAAAAACCTGCTTAAAGGAACGGAACAGATAGCGGAGTTTTCCGTGAGTTCGGCACGTTCCGATTTAATTGAATATGTCGTGGAGCACTAAATGAATACACCACAACGCAAACAATGGATGTCGGTATTGGCCCGAACATCATTTTCGGCACTGCAAAGCGGCTGGCAAGCCTTGCAGTTGACCCCTGAGTACCAGTTGATTCGGGCTCCCGAGATTGGCCTGGCCCAGGTTCGGGCCCGCATGGGCGCCACCGGCCGGCCGTTCAACCTCGGCGATGTCACCATCACCCGGGCGGTCGTCAAGCTGAACAGCGGCGAGCTGGGTTACAGCTATCTGCGCGGTCGCAATAAACCCCATGCGGAGTTGGCGGCGCTGATTGATGCGCTGATGCAAACCCGCAGCGGACATGAAGTGCTGGACAAGGGGCTGATTGCTCCGTTGGCGGCGCAGAAGGCGGAGCAGGAAGAATGCACCCGCCGGGAAGCGGCGGCCAGCAAGGTGGACTTTTTTACCATGGTGCGGGGAGAAGACGAATGACCATGATCACCACGGCATTTTCGGATGCCATTCACGACAGCCAGCTCTGTTTTCGCCGCCTGCTGAAGGCGATGTCGGAGCCGGGCACCCGGGTCGAGCTGGACCGCGCCGGTGGCTTCGGCAACCTGAGCGCCGGTTGCGTGCAGACCCTGCTGACGTTGGCCGACAGCGGCACCCGCGTCTGGCTGTCCGACGCGCTGCAGCAGGATGACGCCGTGCTCGAGAATCTTCGCTTTCATGTGGCGGCGCCGCTGAGTAGCGACGCCGCCGAGGCCGACTTTGCGGTATTGGCCGGTGCCGACCTGGACGACTGCGACGCGCTGTTGAGTCGCCTGCCGGTGGGCAGTGAAGAATACCCGGATAACGGCGCCACCCTGCTGATCGAAACCGATTCGCTGGATCGGGGCGTCGAAGTCACCCTGTCGGGCCCGGGCATTCCGGACAGCCGCCGTATTTGTCTGGGACGAGTGCCCGAGGCGCTGGTGCGCTTTTTGAGTGAGCGGGACGCGGCCTTCCCGCTGGGTATCGACCTGATACTGGTGTGTGACCGGGAACTGGTTGCCATTCCACGTACCACCCGAGTGGAGAGATAAGCATGTATGTAGCAGTGAAAGGGGGCGAAAAAGCCATTGCCGCGGCACACCAGCTGCAGGCGAAAAAGCGACGGGGCAATCCCGAAAGGCCCGAAATCAGCGTGGCCCAGGTAGAAGAACAGCTGGCCGGCGCGGTAGACAGAGTGATGACCGAAGGCGGTGTCTACGACAAGGAGCTGGCAGCGCTGGCGGTCAAGCAGGCGGGGGGCGATCTGGTGGAGGCGATTTTTCTGCTGCGCGCCTATCGCACCACCTTGCCACGGCTGGCGACAACCGAGCCGGTCGATACCGCCAACATGCGCATTGCGCGCCGTATCTCGGCGACCTACAAGGATCTGCCCGGCGGCCAGTTGTTGGGGCCGACCTATGACTATACCCACCGCTTGCTGGACTTTACCCTGTTGGCCGAGGGCGAACACCCGGGGCCGGAGCCGGTTGATGCCGAGCCAGAAGCCTGCCCCCAGGTGGCAGGCATTCTCGAACAGCTTGAGCTGATGGTGACGGAAACCGACAACGGAGAAACGCCGGCCGATATCACCATGGCACCGGCTACGTACCCCTGCGACCGCTCCGCCCGTTTGCAGCAGCTGGTGCGCGGTGACGAAGGCTTTCTGTTGGCGCTGGGTTATTCCACCCAGCGTGGCTATGGCCGCAACCATCCCTTCGCCGGCGAAATCCGCTGCGGTGAAGTGACCCTGGAATTGGTGCCGGAAGAGCTGGGTTTTGCCATCGATATCGGTGATATCGAGCTGACCGAGTGTCAGATGATCAACGGTTTTGTCGGCGACAAGCAGCAAAAGCCGGCCTTTACCCGCGGCTACGGCCTGACCTTCGGCTTTGGCGAACGCAAGGCGATGTCGATGGCGCTGGTAGACCGTGCGCTGCAGGCGCCGGAATACGGTGAGCAGGTGGCCGGACCGGCCCAGGACGAGGAATTTGTGCTGGCCCATGCGGACAACGTCGAAGCTTCGGGCTTTGTGTCACACCTGAAGTTGCCGCATTACGTGGACTTTCAGGCCGAACTGGAGCTGCTGCGCAAGATGCGGCGGGAACACGAACAAACGCATGGCCCGGCCGTCGGCCAGGCAGGGGAGCAGGTATAATGACTCACCAGAGCACCACAGATGTACAGCATCACGGCTACAACTATGCCTATCTGGACGAACAGACCAAACGCATGATCCGTCGGGCGCTGCTGAAAGCGGTGGCCATACCCGGCTATCAGGTGCCCTTCGGCGGCCGGGAAATGCCCATGCCCTACGGCTGGGGCACCGGCGGCGTGCAGCTGACGGCGGCGGTGATCGGCCGCGACGATACCCTCAAGGTGATCGACCAAGGCGCCGACGACACCACCAATGCGGTGTCCATTCGCTCCTTCTTCCAGCAGGTGGCCCAGGTGAAGACCACCGAGGTGACTACCGAGGCCACGCTGATCCAGACCCGGCACCGCATTCCGGAAACCGCCCTCGGGCCGGATCAGATACTGGTGTATCAGGTGCCGATTCCCGAGCCGCTGCGCTTTATCGAGCCGCGCGAAACCGAAACCCGCAAAATGCACGCACTGGAAGAGTACGGCATCATGCACGTCAAGCTGTACGAAGACATCGCCCGTTACGGCCATATTGCCACCGCCTATGCCTACCCGGTGCAGGTGAACGAGCGCTACATCATGGATCCCTCGCCGATTCCCAAGTTCGACAATCCCAAGATGGACATGATGCCGGCCCTGCAGCTGTTTGGTGCCGGCCGGGAAAAGCGCATCTATGCCATTCCACCCTATACCCGGGTCAAGAGTCTCGACTTCGAGGATCATCCCTTCGAGATCCAGCAGTGGGACGAGCCCTGTGATATCTGCGGCTCCACCGACAGCTTCCTCGACGAGGTAGTGACCGACGATCTGGGTGGGCGGGTCTTTATCTGCTCCGATACCGATTATTGCCGCCAGCAGCAGGAGAAACAGGCATGAATCAGCACGTGTTAACCACTCCTCTGGCCGACTCATCGGCCGCGCCGGAGATGACCCCCAAGCGGCAGGAACAGCCATTGTTGTCGGTACAGAACCTGACCCGACTCTACGCGCCGGGCAAGGGCTTTACCGATGTCTCCTTCGACCTTTATCCGGGGGAAGTGCTGGGCATCGTCGGCGAGTCCGGCTCCGGTAAAAGCACCCTGCTGCAGGCTATTTCCGGTCGATTGGCCCCGGATGAGGGCGAGGTGCTGTATCTGCGTGGCAGCGCCGACAGCCAGTTGCAGCAGGTGGTCAGCCTGTATCGAATGGCGGAAAGCCAGCGTCGGCAACTGCTGCGCACCGACTGGGGCGTGGTACATCAGCACCCGCTCGACGGCCTGCGGCCGCGGGTGTCGGCCGGGGGCAACATCGGCGAACGGCTGATGGCGGTGGGCCAGCGCCACTACGGCAGCATTCGCGAGCAGGCGCTGCAGTGGCTGCAGGACGTGGAAATTCCCGTCGACCGTGTCGACGACATGCCGGTGACCTTTTCCGGCGGTATGCAGCAGCGGCTGCAGATTGCCCGCAACCTGGTGACCCATCCCAAGCTGATTTTCATGGACGAGCCCACCGGCGGACTGGATGTGTCGGTGCAGGCGCGACTGCTGGATTTGCTGCGCCGGCTGGTGTCCGAGCTGGGGCTGGCGGTGGTGATCGTCACTCACGATCTGGCGGTGGCCCGGTTGCTGGCGCACCGGTTGATGGTGATGAAGCAAAGTAGGGTGGTGGAAACCGGCCTCACCGATCAGGTGCTGGACGATCCGCAGCACCCCTATACCCAGTTACTGGTGTCTTCTGTACTGCAAAGCTAGGAGCGGTCATGACCTTCGCATTAAACGTTTCGAATGTTCGCAAGACCTTCGTCTTGCACAACCAGAATGGCATCCGGCTGCCGGTATTGGCCGGGGCTTCCTTTTCGGTCGGGCAGGGGGAGTGTGTGGTACTGCACGGTCGCTCCGGCACCGGCAAGTCCACTCTGCTGCGTACCCTGTACGGCAATTACCTGACCGACAGCGGTCGCATCGAGGTACAGCATCAGGGACAGCTGCTGGACATGACCCAGGCGCCGCCGCGCACCCTGGTCAATGTGCGCCGCCACACCATTGGCTGGGTCAGCCAGTTTCTGCGGGTGATCCCCCGCATCAGCGCGCTGGAGGTGGTGATGCAGCCGATGATCGAGCAGGGCGGCAACCGGGCCGAGGCTCAGGCCCGGGCCGAGCGGCTGCTGACCCGGCTTAATGTGCCGCAGCACCTGTGGGCGCTGGCGCCGGCGACCTTCTCCGGCGGCGAGCAGCAGCGGGTGAACATCGCCCGGGGCTTTATTGCCGACTATCCGATTCTGCTGCTCGACGAGCCGACCGCCTCGCTCGATGCCACCAACCGGGCGGTGGTGGTGGAGCTGATTCGGGAAGCCAAGGCCCGGGGTGCGGCCATCGTCGGCATCTTTCATGATGAAGACGTGCGTGAGCAGGTCGCCGACCAGCTCTACGAAATCCAGCCCGACAGCAACCAACAGCCGGCCACTGCGCACGAGGAGCATTCCGCATGATTATTACCAATGTGAACCTGGTTCTGGAGCATGAAGTGGTGCGGGGATCGGTCGAGGTGATCGATGGCGAGATCCGCGCCCTGGCCGACAGCCCGAGCCAACAGCCGGGCGCCATCGACGGCAACGGCGGCTGGCTGATGCCCGGCCTGGTCGAGCTGCATACCGACAATCTGGACAAGCATTTTACGCCGCGGCCCAAGGTCAGCTGGCCGCCCTTTGGCGCCATGCGCGCCCACGATGCCCAGATAGTGGCGTCGGGCATTACCACGGTACTGGATGCGGTGGCCATCGGCGACGAGCGGGACGGCGGCACCCGCCAGGACAATCTCGACAAGATGATTCATACGGTGGTCAACAGCGAACGACAGGGCCTTAACCGGGCCCAGCATTTGCTGCACCTGCGCTGCGAGCTGCCCCACGACACCACTGTGCCGCTGTTCGAGCATTACCTCGAGCTGCCGGAAGTCCGGCTGGTGTCGCTGATGGATCATTCCCCCGGCCAGCGCCAGTTTGTCAACATGGTGAAATACCGGGAATACTATCAGGGCAAATACCGGCTCAACGATCGGCAGATGCAGGAATTCGAGCAGAGTCAGCTGGCGTTGTCGGCCCGCTGGTCGGCGCCCAACCGGGCGGAAATAGCCCGCCAGTGCCGGGAGCGAAATATTTCCCTCGCCAGCCATGACGATGCCACCTCGGCCCATGTGCTGGAGTCGCATCGGCTGGGCATGGTGATTGCCGAATTCCCGACCACGGTCGAGGCGGCCACCGCCTCGCATCAGCATGGCCTGATGGTGATGATGGGTGCGCCCAACGTGGTGCGCGGGGGCTCGCATTCCGGTAATGTTGCCGCCCATGAACTGGCGGCGCTGGGCGTGCTGGATGTGCTGTCGTCCGACTATTATCCGGGCAGTCTGCTCGAAGCGGTGTTCCTGCTGGCCGACGACGAACGCAACGCGCTGGGGCTGGCCGCCGCCACCCGGCTGGCCACCGCCAATCCGGCCCGCTCTCTGGGGCTGACCGACCGGGGCGTGCTGGCGGAAGGGCGCCGGGCCGATCTGGTGCTGGTGCAGCGCCACCAGGGGCAGGTTTATCCCACCCGGGTATGGTGCCGGGGCGAGCTGGCCTACTGACAGGAGCGCGAGGATGAGCAGCGGAACAGGACGCCTGTTTTATGTGATGGGGCCGTCGGGCGCCGGCAAAGACAGCTTTATGCAGGCGGTGCGCGAACACTGGGGCGAAGGCCTG
Source organism: uncultured Oceanisphaera sp. (assembly GCF_947495715.1). Lineage (GTDB taxonomy): Bacteria > Pseudomonadota > Gammaproteobacteria > Enterobacterales > Aeromonadaceae > Oceanimonas > Oceanimonas sediminis. The sequence goes on along the minus strand of NZ_CANLZU010000013.1, from coordinate 18,362 downwards.
CTGGTGGCGCATCGTTACATCACCCGGGCCGCCTCGGCGGGGGGAGAAAACCATATCGAGTTGTCCGAGCCGGAATTCAGTGCGCGTCAGGAACTGGGGTTGTTTGCCCTCAGCTGGGCCGCCAACGGCCATCATTATGCGGTGGGGCGAGAAATTGAAAGCTGGCTGGCCTCGGGCCTGGATGTGATGGTCAATGGTTCTCGCGAGCATCTGCCACAGGCCCGGGTGAGGTTTGCCGAGCGGCTGGTGCCGGTGATGATCAGCGTCGATACCAAGACCCTGGAGAGGCGGCTGCGGGCCCGGGGGCGGGAAAGCGAAGCAGACATCATCCGGCGGCTGGAGCGGGCCTCGGCCCTGAATCGCGGTTTGCCGGACGGCGTATGGCGGCTGGACAACAGCGGTGCCCTGACCGATACCCTGCGGCAGTTTCGGCGCTATCGACAGGCGTTGCCGGCATGATGCGGCTGACCCTGCTGGGCACGGGGGCGGCCGGGGGCATGCCGCTGTATGGCTGCGATTGCCACAGCTGTGTGCAGGCCGAGCGTGAACCGGCGCTGGGTCGGGCGCCGTGCTCGGCCCTGCTGGAATGGCAGGGCAATCGGCTGCTGATCGACGGTGGCCTGATGGATCTGCACCGGCGCTTTGTGCCGGGCAGCCTGGAGGGCATTCTGCTGACCCATTTTCATGTCGATCATGTGCAGGGGCTGTTTCATCTGCGCTGGGGCCGGAGCGCGCCGATACCCGTGTGGTGCCCGGATGATTCGTCCGGTTGCGCCGATCTGCTCAAGCATCCCGGCTGTCTGGACTTTCAACCGCCGCTGCAGCACGGGCAGGAATGGCAGCTCGGCGAGCTGAGCATTACGCCGCTCGATCTGGTGCACTCCCGTCCTACCCTGGGCTATGTTTTCCGTCTCGGCGAGCATCGTGTGGCGTATCTCACCGATACTCTGGGCTTGCCGGAACACAGCAACCGCTGGCTGCATGCCCAGCCAACGCTGGATGCGGTGGTGATTGACTGCAGCTTTCCTCCCGGCAGCCAGGGCCGTAACCACAACGCACTGGAACAGGTGCTGGAACTGCATGACAGCCTGCGCCCGAAGCAGATGATCCTGACCCATATCGGCCATGATTTTCATGTCTGGTTGCAACAGCACACCTTGCCGAACGGGGTGACGGCGGGGTGGGACAACATGGAGATAGTGCTGGCAGACGAGACAGCTCAGAGCTGACGATTGGTGATGCAATAGGGTGATAAAAGCAAGGCCGCCAATGGGCGGCCTTGTTGTTGCTGGTGCCGGATCAGGCGGGTTGCGTCTTGACCTCGATGGCATCAAACACGATCCCGTGCTCATTGGTTTGCTGCAGCCGGAAATGCGCTATCTGCTGATGCAAATCGCGCGAGGCGCCCAGCACCCGGTGGCTGGTTTGTGAAATCAGCTCACTCACCTGCAGCGCTTCCTGCGAGCCTTCGTTGATGTGCAGCAGGTTGCGGTTGATCTCTTCGGCCACGGCAGACTGCTCTTCCGAGGCGGTGGCGATCTGGGCGTTCATGTCGTTGATACGCTGCACCTCGTCCAGAATCTTTTCCAGATCCTTGCCGGCGGCGCGTACCACATCGACGCTGATCCCTGCCTGCTCCTGACTGCTTTGCATATGCTCGACCACGGTGCCGGCATGGCTCTGCAGCTGCTGGATCATGCGCTGAATTTCACCGGTCGAGTCCTGAGTGCGTTGCGCCAGCGAACGAACCTCGTCGGCTACCACGGCAAAACCGCGGCCGGAGTCACCGGCCCGGGCGGCCTCGATGGCGGCGTTCAGCGCCAGCAGGTTGGTTTGCTCGGAAATGGTGCGGATGACCTCGACCACGGAGCCAATCTTCTGGGTCTGGCTTTCCAGTTCGCGCATGGCGTTGTCGGCCTGTGTCACCGACTCGGCCAGCTGCAGCATGGTATCGATACTGCGGGCCACGTCGTCGTGCCCCATGCGGGCCTCGCTGTTGGCGTGATCGGCGGCCTGGGAGGCATCGTTGGCGTAGCGCGCCACTTCGTGCACGGTGGCGTTCATTTCGTTCATGGCGGTGGCGACCTGATCTACCTCGGAAAACTGTGCCTGCATGCTGGCACGAGTTTGCTGACTCTTGACGCTCAGTCCTTCCGCTTCATCATCGAGGGTTGCCGAGGCGTTGCGGACCTTTTGCAGCAAGGTACACAGCTGTTCGCCCATGGTATCGACCCCACGCGACAGCTGACCGATTTCATCGGCACGGGTCGAGTCGGTGCGAACACTCAAATCCCCCTTGCCGAACTGCTGCACCACCTCCAGCACCCGTGCCACCGAGAAGGTCAGCGAGCGGCTGATCAATACCACGATAATCAGCGCCAGCACCATGACCAGCGCCATCAGCAGCAGCGATTTGGTGGCTTGCTGCCAGAACAGGGTGTTGACGTCACTCAGGTAAACGCCGCTGCCGATGACCCAGCCCCAGGGAGTAAAGCCCTGCACATAAGACACCTTCTGCTGCGGCGAGTCGAACTGGGGGCCTATGTAGCTGTACTCGACAAAACCGGCCTGCTGTTGTTTGACCCGTTGCACCATGGCCTGCCAATGGTACTGGCCATCGGCATCCTGCACCTGGGTCATGTCCTTGCCTTCGGCGTCGGGTTTGATCGGGTGCAGCACCAGACGATGTTGCATGTCGTTGATCCACATGTAGCCGTCACTGCCATAGCGCAGTGCCCCTACCGCCTGTTTGGCCAGGCGCTTGCTTTCCTCTTCGCCCAGCGTCTGGCGTTGGCCATAGTAGTAACCGATCAGTGACGCCGCCGTTTCTACCTGTTCTTGTACCTTTTCCTTGCGCGCATCCAGCAACTCGTGACGCAGGCCGATCATGGCCGAACCCTGTACCAGCAGAATGCCGATAAACAGGCTGGCGACCATGGCCAGCAGCTTGTAACGCAGACTGAGATTATTCAGAAATTGCATGTCCATCCTCCCAGTGACGGGTCGCCACTGGCTATTGCTGTTGAATTCCGGGTGGGGGATGAGCCGTGACCATTGGATGATGCCGACAACAGCCATGGCTGTGCCGGTGTTCCAGACATCAGGTTGCAGCGTCCCGTGCTTGTGTTGTTATATTCAGGCTGGCTAATGCATGATGCGAAAGTGCCGCCAGCTTGTATCAGATTATCAGCGCCATATGGAAAGCGATACGCCTAAAATCGTGAATTTATTGATAATTGTCATGGCAACAAGGAGTCGTATGAGGTGTATTTGCCATGCCGGTTTTTAAATCGATATCGAAGATGGTGTCGGCGTCCGGCCTTGGCCAAGATGCGCCATCAGCCCAAAAGCGCTGCTATGCTTGGGGCTGATATCCCCACGGAGACCGACAATGATGAGAATAACGAGCATGTTCGGTACCGCCGCCCTGCTGGCGGCGTTATCGGTATCGGCCACCCCGGCGCCGGAAGGCGCGCGGGTCTATTTCCTCAGTCCGGCCGATGGCGACACCCTGAGTAGCGAGTTTACCGTGCGCTTCGGCCTGGAAGGCATGGGCGTGGCGCCGGCCGGGGTGGAAAAGGAAAACACCGGTCACCATCACCTGCTGATTAACGCCGATCCCATGCCGGATCTGACCCAGCCGTTGCCGGCCAGCGAGCAGGTGCGCCATTTTGGTGGTGGTCAGACCGAAACCCGGCTCAGTCTGCCGCCGGGACAATATCGTTTGCAACTGGTGGTGGGCGATGCGCAACATGCGCCGCATCAGCCACCGATCATGTCTGAACTCATTCAAGTGACGGTGGAGTAAGCTGCTTACTCATCATCCCCGTATCATCGACAATCGATTACCAGGATGGCGCCGACGTGGGCGCCATTCTCATTGAGGAGCCTGAATGGCAAAAATACGGCTGCTGGCCAACCTGAATTGTGATCATGTGCTGCTGCTGAATGACCCCCTGGCCGCCGGAGGCCGCCTGTTGTATCGGGATCAGGGGCGGCGGCTGGGCGGCGGTGGCGCCAATACCGGCGTAGGACTGTTGTGGGCCGGGCATCAGGTGAGCATTGCCGCCCGGGTAGGCAACGACGACACCGGTGACTGGCTGTGCCGGCAGGCAGCCAAGCTGGGGCTGGACGTGAAGCAGGTGGAGCAGTTTGACGGTGAAACCGGTGAGCTGCTGGTGCTGGTGGACAGTCTGGGCGAACGCACCATATTGCGCCAGCACCGGCGACCGGCCTTGCCCGGCAACCTGCCCATAGATCCGGTGGACTGCCTGTATGTGAATCATGACGGCGGTGAGGTGGGCGATTACATGACGCAGATGGCGTCGCACAGCCTGGTGGTCAGTCAGTATCCCAAGGCCGGACGCTGGGCCCGGCCCTGTCAGGTGATGATCGCCTCGGCGGCGGATCTGGCGCCGCAACCCAATCTCTGGGAGCACGCCCGGCAACTGGCGGGTGAGCGGTTGCAATGGCTGGTAGTAACCCACGGCGAGCAGGGGGCCGAGGCCTTTTCGGCCGAACAGCATATTCGGGTGCCGAGCCGGCCGGTGTCGGTGGTGGATGCCACCGGCGCCGGTGACGCCTTTGCCGGCGGTCTGATCCACGGTCTGGTATCCGGGTTGTCGATGTCGGCAACCTTGATCCAGGCCGGGCAGTGGGCGGCCTACACCTTGTCTTCCAGCAGTTCGATTCCGTCGGAGCAGTTAAGGAGTTATCTGCGTCGCTGCGGCTGATTTCCCGCGCGCTCGCTGTTAAGCTGGCGCCTGATTATCAGACGGTTGGAATACATTTTGGATAACGGCTTTCTTATTTCCTTGCTCGGCCAGTGCTGGCGCTGGTCGGTATTGCTGATGTTTCCGTTGCTGCTGTGGTTGTACTGCCAGCTGACGGGGCTGCCGCTGGCCGAATTCGACAATGGCGTGAATCAGCACAAGTGGTTGATCATGCTGTTGTACCTGCTTTATGTGCTGCTCTGGTTGCGCTTCAACCGCCGCGTGCTGGCCATGCTTGAACAGCGGAGGCGCTGATGACGTCGTTATTGGCAACGAGCTGGCCTTACTGGCTGGCGGCGGCAACCGCGCTGGCCGGCTGGGGGCTGACCCGGCTCGGCCTGGGTACTCGCCTGCAATTGCTGGCCCAGCAAAACCGGCAGTTGCAGGCGCAGCTGGAGGAGCGGGGCGGCGAGCTGCAGGACACTCGTCAACGGCTGGATCAGCAGCAGCAACTGGTGCTGAAAATGAACGGTCGGCTCAAGGAATACGAGACCCTGTTGCGCCAGGAGCGGCAGTGGGCGGCGGAAAAGCAGGCTCAGTTCGAAGCCAGTGAAACCCGGCTGGGGCAGCAGTTTGAAAACCTGGCCCAGCGTATCTTCGAGCAGAAAACGCACAACTTCCGCGAATTGAACCAGAACAGCCTGGACGGTGTCTTGTCGCCGCTGCGCGAGCAGCTGGAAGGCTTTCGGCGCAGCATGCAGGAAACCTACGCCGATGAAAGCCGCCAGCGCCACAGCCTGAAGTTCGAGATTGAGCGGTTGGCCGAGCTGCACCAGCAGATGAGCGTCGATACCGCCGCCCTGACCCGGGCGCTGAAGGGCGACAGCAAACAGCAGGGCAACTGGGGCGAAGTGGTGCTTTCCAGGGTGCTGTCGGAGTCGGGATTGCGCGAAGGCCACGAATACAGCACCCAGCTCAGCCTGAACAACGCCGAGGGCAAGCGCTACCAGCCGGATGTGGTGGTGCACCTGCCGCAGGAAAAAGACATCATCATCGATGCCAAGGTGTCGCTCACCGCCTACGAGCGCTATTTCAACGGTGACGATGCCGCCGAACGCGAGCAGGCGCTGCGCGATCACGTGACCTCGGTACGCGGCCATATTCGCGAGCTGGGGCGCAAGGACTATCAGAACCTGCAGGGGGTGAGAACCCTCGACTATGTGCTGATGTTCGTGGCGGTCGAGCCGGCCTTTCTGGTGGCGGTGGAGGCGGAGCCGGGGCTGGTAAAATATGCCCTCGACCATAATATTCTGCTGGTCAGCCCCACCAATCTGCTGGTGGCGCTGCGTACCATCGAGAACCTGTGGCGGGTAGAACGGCAAAACCAGAATGCGCGCAAAATTGCCGAGTCGGCGGGCAAGATCTACGAAAAACTGCGGCTGTTCACGGAAGACATGGAGGCGGTGGGCCAGTCGTTGCAGCGGGCCGACGATAACTATCAGCGGGCGATGAAGAAGCTGAGCAGCGGTCGTGGCAACCTGATCCGCCAGGCCGAGGCCTTTCGCGAGCTGGGGGTGGAAGTCACCAAGCCGTTACCCGAACACCTGCAGGCCCGCGCCGCCGAGGAAGGGTCGCTGCATTCCCTGCCCGGCGGCCGGGCGGCCGATTAAAGGAAGAAGGGACTGGGCTGGAACAGCCGTTCCACTTCCGGAATAAACTTCTTGTCGACCAGAAACAGCACCACGTGATCATTCTGCTCGATCACGGTTCTGTCGTGGGCGATCAGTACCTCGTCGCCCCGCACTATGGCACCTATGGTGGTGCCCGGCGGCAGCTTGAGTTCACCCACCTGGCGACCGACCACCTTGGAGGTGGATTTGTCACCGTGGGCGATGGCCTCGATGGCCTCGGCCGCGCCGCGACGCAGGGAGTAGACGTTGACGATGTCGGCCCGGCGCACGTGGGTCAGCAGCGCCGAAATGGTGGCCTGCTGGGGCGAAATGGCCACATCGATGCTGCCGCCCTGCACCAGATCGACGTAGGCGCCGCGCTGGATCAGTACCATTACCTTTCTGGCACCCAGTTTCTTGGCGAGCATGGCCGACATGATGTTGGCCTCGTCCTTGTTGGTGACGGCGATGAATACATCGACCTGATCGATATGCTCTTCTACCAGCAGCTCCTGATCGGCGGCGTCACCGCAGAAGACGATGGTGTTCTCCAGCAACTCGGACAGCTGCTCGGCGCGTTTGGGATTATGCTCGATAAGCTTGACCGAATAGTTCTTCTCCAGCCGACGGGCCAGACCGGCACCGATGTTGCCGCCGCCGACGATCATGATGCGCTTGTAGTCATTTTCCAGTCGTTGCAGTTCCGACATCACGGCACGAATATGGCCGCTGGCGGCGACGAAGAATACCTCGTCGTCGGCCTCGATGATGGTGGTTCCCTGGGGGCGTATCGGCCGGTCCTGACGAAAGATGGCCGCCACCCGGGTGTCGATGTTGGGCATGTGTTCGCGCAGGGTCGACAGCGCATTGCCCACCAGCGGGCCGCCGTAATAGGCCTTGATCGCCACCAGACCCACCTTGCCCTCGGCGAAGTCGACCACCTGCAGCGCGCCCGGATACTGGATCAGCCGATAGATGTACTCGGTGACCAGCTGCTCGGGGGCGATCAGGTTGTCGACCGGCAACGCCTCGTTGAGAAACAGCCGTTCACGCTCGGCCAGAAACTCCGGCGAGCGGATACGCGCCACCTTGTTGGGGGTGTTGAACAGCGAATATGCCACCTGACAGGCAATCATGTTGGTTTCATCGCTGCTGGTCACCGCCACCAGCATATCTGCATCCTGGGCACCGGCTTCGCGCAGCACGTTGGGGTAGGCACCGTGGCCGTTGACCACCCGCAAATCGTATTTGTCCTGCAGCTCGCGCAAGCGTTCGCCGTCGGTATCGACGATGGTGATGTCGTTATTCTCGCCCACCAGGTTTTCCGCCAGGGTTCCGCCTACCTGACCGGCGCCCAGAATGATGATTTTCATGGCAATTTACTCAGCTTGGCGTAGTAGAAGCCATCCCGCTGCTCGGCGCCCGGCAGCAACTGCCAGCCCGGTTGCTCGACCGACTCGTCCGGGTGCAGGGGCTGATGACGGGCATTCGGGGTGCGTTGCAGAAACGCCTGGATCTGGGCGCTGTTCTCGTCCGGCAGTATGGAGCAGGTGGCGTAGAGCAGGGTGCCGCCGGGCTTCAGTTGCTGCCAGAGGGCGTCCAGGATCTGCGCCTGCAGGGCGGCCAGCTGGGCAATATCGTCCGGGCGGCGCAGCCACTTGATGTCCGGGTGGCGGCGAATCACGCCGGTGGCCGAACAGGGGGCGTCGAGCAGGATGCGATCGAAGGCTTCGCCCTGCCACCAGTCGGCGGGTTGGGCGGCATCGCCCTGAATCACGGTGGCCTGCAGCCCGATGCGTTCCAGATTCTGGTGCACCCGCTTCAGACGCTCTCCGTCCATGTCGACGGCCACCAGCTGGGCCAGCGCCGGCTGACGCTCGAGAATATGGGCGGTCTTGCCACCGGGGGCGGCACAGGCATCGAGCACGGTTTCGCCGGGGGCGGCGTCCAGTAGCTGAGCCGCCATTTGTGCCGCCGCATCCTGTACCGAGCTGTGGCCCAGCTCGAAACCGGGCAGGGTGGCCACATCGACCGGCCGGGCCAGGCGCAGAGCGCTGTCGGCCAGGTTGTCGGACTCGGCTTCCTGACCATTTTGTTGCAGCAGTGTCAGGTAGTCTTCACGCGAGTGATGGCTCTGATTGATCCGAATCCACATCGGCGGATGCTGGTTATTGGCCTCGAGAATGTCCTGCCACTGCTCGGGATAGGCCTTTTGCAGGCGCTTGACCAGCCAGTTGGGGTGCGCCAGCCGTAACTGGGGCAGGGCGTCGACCTTCGCGGTCAGTTCGTCCTGTTGGCGCTGTACGTTGCGCAGTACGCCGTTGACCATGCCCTTGAAGGGATCGGCTTTCAGCAGCTTGCAGGCGTTGACGGTTTCTGCCAGGGCGGCGTGAGCCGGTATCCGGGTATAAAGCAGCTGATAGATGCCTACCAGCAGCAGCGAGTGCACCGGCTGATACTTGCCCTTGAGCGGCTTGTCCAGCAACTGCTTGGCGATGGCGTCGAGTCGGCTGTACCAGCGCAGGGTGCCGAAACACAGCTCCTGCAGCAGGGCGCGATCCTTGGCGGCTACTTCCTGCTGATAACGCGGCAGCAGGGTAGACAACGACTGGCCCTTGTTGAGTACCTGATGAAGGATGTTGGCCGCGGCGGCACGGGTTTTCATATGATTACCAATAAGTTGAGTGTGTTCACGCCAGGCGGTTGCCGGGCTGGAACCAGTCCTTGCGGGCGTTGAGCAGATCCTGACAGGTCATGGCTTTCTTGCCCGGCGGTTGCAGGCTGAGCAGGCGCAGCACACCCTTGCCGGTGGCGACGTCGATACCGGCCTTGCCGGCACGAATGAGGGTACCGGGCGCCTGGTCGCTGCTTTCATCGAGTACTTCTGCCTGCCAGACCTTGATGTTGTGCTCGTCCACCATGAAATAGCTGACCGGCCAGGGATTGAAGGCGCGCACGTTGCGCTCGAGCTGCTCGGCCGGCAGCTGCCAGTCGATGCGGGCCTCTTCCTTGGACAGTTTTTCCGCATAGTTGGCTAACGCGTCGTCCTGAGGCTCGGCGTTGATGCTGCCATCGGCAATGTGGGTCAGAGCCTGTAACAGCGCTGGTGGGCCTATACTGGCCAGCTTGTCATACAGGCTGGCGGAGGTATCTTCAGGGGTGATCGGCAGGCGGGCCAGATGCAGCATGTCGCCGGTATCCAGCCCCTTGTCCATCTGCATGATGGTCACGCCGGTTTCCCGGTCGCCGGCCCAGATGGCGCGCTGAATGGGGGCGGCACCCCGCCAGCGAGGCAGCAGGGAGCCATGCACATTGATGCAGCCCAGACGCGGTGCGTCCAGCACCACCTGCGGCAGGATCAGACCATAGGCGACCACCACCATGATATCGGCGTTGAGGGCGTCAAGCTGTTGCTGCGCTTCTTCGTTGCGCAGGCTCTGGGGCTGAAACACCGGAATGCTGGCCTGTTCGGCGGCAACCTTGACCGGGCTGGGGGTCAGCTTCTTGCCGCGACCGGCGGGTCTGTCCGGCTGGGTGTAAACGGCAACAACATTGTGCTCGGAGCCGAGCAGTGCCTGCAGGTGACGGGCAGCGAAATCCGGCGTACCGGCAAAAATGATATTGAGTTTGCTCAAGGGGCGTCCTTTATTATTGGAATTATTGTGCTTCTTGCTTGGCAAGCTTTTCCATTTTCTGGCGGATGCGCTGGCGCTTGAGCGGCGACAGGTAATCGACAAACAGCTTGCCGATCAGGTGATCCATTTCATGCTGAATGCAGATGGCCAGCAGCTCGTCGGCTTCCAGTTCAAAGGTCTGGCCATGACGATCCTGAGCGCGAACCTTGACGCGTTCGGCTCTTTCCACCAGGGCGCGGGCGCCGGGCACCGACAGACAACCTTCTTCGATACCGGTGCTGCCGCTGCGCTCGATAATTTCCGGGTTGATCAGCACCAGCTGTTGCTCCCGGTCTTCAGACACATCCATGACGATCAGTTGCTGATGAAAGTCGACCTGAGTCGCCGCCAGGCCTATGCCCTCTTCGGCGTACATGGTTTCAAACATATCATCTACAATTTGCTGTAATGCCGGTGTGAACTCGGTGACGGGTTTGGCGACGGTACGCAGCCGCTCATCGGGAAAACGTAATACTTCTAAGACTTTTGCCATGACTACCTTGCTTGTTACTGTATCGATACTGATAGTATTTTAGCCATTTAAGCGCATAAAAAACAGCAGAGTTAACTTGAGGACACGGATGTGATGAAACGCAGAGGTCGATTTTTACTCGGGTTGCTGGCGGGGTGTTGTTTTAATCTGCAGGCCAACAGTCTTGAACCGAACAACCGCGGCCTTGAGCTGAACGAGAGTTACCCCGAGCGTTACACGGTGCGCAAGGGTGACACCCTGTGGGATATTTCCGCCCATTTCCTGAAATCTCCCTGGCTGTGGCCAACCCTGTGGCAGGCCAACCGACAGATAGCCAATCCTCACCTGATTTATCCGGGCGATGTGTTGCGGCTGATCTGGGTGGACGGTCAGCCCCGGTTGGTGAAAGAAGAGAGTGACAAGGTGGTGCGCCTTTCCCCCCGGGTACGAACCGACTCCGCGGTGGCGACCATTCCGCTCGCTTCGATGCTGAACTTCGTCGACAGCCACAGCGTCATGTCACCGGCGGTATTTGAGCAGGCGTCTTACATTCTCGGTGACCAGCAAGGTCGCGAGGCGATGGTGAAAGACTCGTCGGTCTATGTTCGTGGCCAGCTGACCCCGGGCACCGTTTATGGGGTTTATCGCCCGGGGAAAATGCTCACCGACCGCTTCAGTCATGCCGAGCTTGGGCAGAAGGCGGCACTGGTCGGCACCCTGCTGGCAGGAAAGCAACGCGGCTATCAGGTGACCGAGGCCCGGGTCAGCAGCATGAAGCAGGAGATGCGTCAGGGCGACAAGGTACTGCCCCTGACCATGGCGGGGGGGATTGCCGCCTTTCACTACCCCCGACCGGGTCCGGCGCTCGACCAGGGTTATGTTCTGGCCATGGGTACCGAGGGCAGCGTTACCGGTCGCCATGGGGTTGTTTTTATCAACAAGGGGCATGCGGACGGGATTCGTGCCGGTGATCTTTATGCGGTGATGAAACCCGGGCCCGGTGTCTACGACGTCACTCCCGGCTCTTTCGGCAGGCTGCGCTATGCGGACAGCGCGGGTGCCTATCTGCGTACCAGCGGGCGGCCGGAGCAGCTGCCGGCAGAGGCGATAGCTCGTATCATGGTATTCAAGGTGAACAGTCAAACCAGTGCCGCCCTGGTACTGGACAACAGCGAACTGGTGCAGACCCATTATCCGCTGGGACATGTGAGAGATGTCGAATTCGGCTCTTGAGCAGCATCCGCTGCTGCCCTGGCTGGCGCTGCAGCATACCAGGGGCATAGGGCCGGTGCGGGCCATTCGGCTGCGTACTCAACTCGGCGAACAGTGGTACCACTCTTTGCAGCATGCCCGAGGCCTGAGCGAAGAACAGCAGGAGCAACTGCAGACACCGCACACATCGGTGCTGGAGCCCTTGCTGGAATGGCAGCAGCAGGCGCCTAATCGTCATATTTTGTCGTGGGATGATCCCGCTTATCCGGAGTTACTCAGGGCCGTGTCCGCTGCGCCGCTGCTGCTGTTTGTGGAAGGAGATATTTCGATGTTGTCGCGGCCGCAAATTGCGGTGGTCGGCAGCCGCCATCCCTCTTATGTCGGTCGAGAAAACACCAACAATCTGGTGCCTCCGCTGGTGGAGGCGGGGGCGGTTATCACTTCCGGTCTGGCGATAGGGATCGATGGCCTCGGCCATCGGGCGACACTGAATGCCGGTGGGCTCACGCTGGCGGTGCTGGGCTCGGGGCTGGACCGATGTTACCCCAAGCGTCATTTGCGCCTGGCTGCAGAGATTATCGAGAACGGCGGCGCCCTGTTGTCCGAGTGCTACCCCTGGGAAGGACCGTTGGCGCATCATTTTCCTCGTCGCAATCGCATTATCAGTGGCTTGAGCCTGGGGGTGTTAATCGTTGAGGCCGCCGAGCGCAGCGGCTCACTCATTACCGCCCGTTACGCCATGGAGCAGGGGCGGGAAGTCTTTGCCATTCCCGGTGCCCGGCAAAATCCGCAGGCGAGTGGCTGTAACCGGCTGATCCAGCAAGGAGCCAAACTGGTTTCCAATGCCAATGACATTCTCGAAGAACTGGTGGCATTTTCGGTGGCGGCGATCAAAGTTCGGCCAGCGGCCACCGAGGAATTATTGCCTTATCCCGAGTTGTTGGATAACGTAGGTTTAGAGACAACGGCGGTAGATTTGATCGCGTCCCGTTGTCAACAGCCGGTGCAGGAGGTGCTTACCCGGTTGGTCGAGCTGGAATTGGCCGGCTGGGTGGAGTCCGTCCCCGGGGGTTATGTCAGAGCGAGAAGGAGCTGAGCATGTTCGATGTACTTATGTACTTGTTCGAAACCTACATCCATACCGATGTAGATGCCATGGTGGAACAGGATGCTCTCGCCGATGAATTAACCCAGGCGGGTTTTCACAAGGAAGAAATCCTCAAGGCGCTGGCCTGGCTGGAGCGTTTGGCCGAATTGCAGGAGGCAGAAGCCGCGCCGTCCTGGGCTTGCTCTACGCCGGATTCATTCCGTATCTACACCCAGGAAGAGCTGTACAAGATCGACGCCGAAGGGCGTGGTTTTCTGTTGTTCCTCGAGCAGATCAAGGTGCTGAATGCCGAAACCCGCGAGATTGTCATCGATCGGCTGATGGAGCTGGACCCACCGGAAATCGAGCTGGATGACCTCAAATGGGTGGTGATGATGGTGCTGTTCAATGTGCCCGGCAGTGAATCGGCCTATCAACAACTGGAAGAGCTGATTTTCGAACAGCCGGAAGGGGCGGTTCACTGAAGGCGGCCGCGCTGGTAGAATTCGGTCAATGAATTCGGAGGCGCGGTATGTCGAAAATCGATTCCAGTCTGTTTAACACCCAGGATCATGGCCCCGATTGGGCCGATGAGCCCTGCCCGCGGTGCGGCGGTACCCTGGAATTGCGTCATGGCAAGCATGGCGCTTTTGTCGGTTGTGCGTCTTACCCGGCCTGCGATTATCTGCGGCCACTCAAGCTCATCGAACATGATCAGGATGTGGAAAAAGTACTGGAAGGCAGCCAGTGTCCGCTATGCGAATATCCTCTTGCCATCAAAAAAGGCCGCTACGGCCTTTTTATCGGTTGTACCCATTATCCCGCTTGTCATCATGTGGCCGATATCAACGATCAGGGCCAGATTGATCCGCCATGTCCCAGTTGTGGCAAGGGCCAGTTGGTGGCCAGAACCTCCCGCTATGGTAAACGCTTCTTCGCCTGCAACCATTATCCGGCCTGTCGTTATGTGATTAACGACAGGCCGGTGGCCGAGCCGTGCCCCGAGTGCGGCTTTGGCATCCTGGTGGAGCGCAAGGGTGGCCTGCATTGCCCCAACAAGGGTTGTGGCTACCAGCATTGAGTCGTTTTATGAAGGAAATCATCCGTTAATGAATCCGCAAGCATTGAATGTCGCGCTCGATCAATTACGTCAGGGCGGTATCGTCGGTTATGCCACCGAGGCGGTGTTTGGCCTGGGCTGCGATCCCGATAATGGGGACGCCGTACGGCGGTTGCTCGAAATAAAGCAGCGGCCGGTCGACAAGGGGCTGGTATTGATTGCCGCCGATTTCAGCCAGTTGTTGCCTTATCTGGATCTGGCGGCGCTGCCGGAGGGGCGGCTCGAGGTCATCCTCAACAGCTGGCCCGGACCCTATACCTGGATCATGCCAGCCCGGCCCGAGGTGCCAACCTGGCTCAAGGGGCAGTTCAGCTCGCTGGCGGTTCGGGTCACGGCGCATCGGCAGGTGCATGATTTGTGCCTGGCGTTCGGCAAGCCCCTGGTCTCTACCAGTGCCAATAAAACCGGCGAGCAGCCGGCAAGAACCGAACAGCAGTTGGCGGAGCACATGGGTGCTGCGCTCGACTATATATTGCCCGGGCAGACGGATGGACGAGCCAATCCGTCGTTGATCCGGGATGGTATTACCGGCGCCGTGGTACGCCCGGCCTGAATATAAATCTCAGAGGAAAAGACATGAGCGGTAAACCGGATATCACGGCTGTGAAAGCCTTCCTGTTGCAGTTGCAGGATGACATTTGTGCCAGGCTGGAACAGGCGGACGGCAAGGGCCGCTTTGAAGAAGACAGCTGGACCCGTGCAGAAGGCGGCGGCGGTCGTAGCCGGGTCATGCGTAACGGCAGTGTGATTGAGCAGGGGGGTGTCAATTTCTCTCATGTTCATGGGGACGCCATGCCGGCCTCGGCCACGGCGCACCGGCCCGAGCTGGCCGGTCGCTCTTTCGAGGCGATGGGGGTTTCACTGGTTATCCACCCCCATAACCCCCATGTTCCCACCAGTCATGCCAACGTACGCTTTTTCATTGCCGAAAAAGAGGGTGCCGATCCGGTCTGGTGGTTTGGCGGTGGCTTCGATCTGACGCCGTTTTATCCGGTGGAAGAGGACTGCGAGCACTGGCATCGGGTATCCCGGGATTTGTGCGCGCCTTTCGGTGAGCAGGTGTATCCGGAATACAAGGCCTGGTGCGATCGTTACTTTTACCTCAAGCACAGAGACGAAACCCGAGGTGTGGGCGGACTCTTTTTCGATGATTTGAACCAGTGGCCCTTCGAACAATGCTTCGAGTTCATGCAGGCCGTGGGTCGCGGCTATCTCGATGCCTATGTCCCCATTATCGAGCGGCGCAAAGACACGGCGTTTGGTGATACCGAGCGGCAATTCCAGCTCTATCGGCGCGGACGTTACGTGGAGTTCAACCTGGTGTATGACAGGGGCACCCTGTTTGGCCTGCAAACCGGCGGTCGCACCGAGTCCATTTTGATGTCGATGCCGCCGCTGGCGCGCTGGGAATATGACTGGCAGCCGGAGCCGGGGACGGCTGAAGCCCGACTCAATGATTTTCTGGTTCCGAGAGACTGGGTTTAAATTTCGACGGTCTGGGGGCCAAACAGGGTAATAACCTGATCGATCAGCCCCTGGCGTTCCCCGCCCGGCAGATAGGCGGCATAGACTTCCCGCTTGATTGAGGGGGTGTCGGCCACGATGAACAGCTGCTCCTGCTGCTGGTAGTTGCTGATCATGGAGCTGGGCAGAAAGGTGCTGCCGCCATGGTGCAGCAGATATTCGAGGGCGATGCGTACCGAGCCGGTGTGCAGCAGAGGCGGGGTCGCGGTATTGAACAGCTTGGCATGCTGGGTATTGAAGGCGGTTCCCCAGTCGATACGAATGTAGTCCTGCGCCATGGCTTTGGCGGTATCCAGGTTCTGGTAACTGGATACCAGCTGTAGCTCCATGGTGTGGATGGCGACATGGCTAACCCCTTCGATACGAGCCGGATCGGTCAGAAACGCCAGATCCAGGGTACGACCCAACAGCGCCCGCGTCATTTGCTCCGGAGTGCGAATATCGGCCCGCAGCGACAGCGCCGGTAGTTCACAGTAAAGTCGGTGCAGACCTTCCTGCAGATAGGCATCCCACAGGTTGGCGGTACCCGCGACCGCCAGTTGCTGGGTCTGGCGTTCGCTCAAGGCTACCTCGTGCTGAGCCCGGGCCCAGGCCAGCAGCATGGACTCGGCGTGAGGGATCAGCGCATCACCGGAAGAAGTCAGCTGAATATTGTTGCGCAAGCGGGTAAACAGCGTGACCCCCAGCTGGCTTTCGAGCTGGCGGATGCGAAAGCTGACCGCAGAAGGAGTCAGGTACAGGTGCTCCGCCGCCTTGCCGAAGTGGCGAGTGCGAGAAACTTCAAGAAAGGTTTTTAACAGTTCAGTATCCAAGGCTAGCCACAAAATTTTTGTTCGTTAGCGCAAAATCTATTCGTTTCAGCAATTAATGCAACCAAAAAAGCGTTGGCGGTGGCAATATTATGATGATTGCCGCCTACCCGACTTTTCATCATCGCTACGAGAGCCGTCATCATGGACAGATATGCCGTCATCGGTCATCCCATCAAACACAGCCAGTCCCCTTTTATTCATCACCACTTTGCCGAACAGACCGGCGAGCAGCTTGATTATCGGCGCCTGCTCGCTCCGCTTGATGATTTTGCCGGCACACTTAACCGTTTTGCCGACGACGGTGGTAAGGGTTGTAATATTACGGTGCCGTTTAAAACCCAGGCTCTTGAGCTGGCGGCGGTCTTGACCGAGCGTGCCGAGCTGGCTGGCGCCGTTAATACCTTGAGTTTGCAACCGGATGGACGCTGGCTGGGAGATAACACCGACGGCGCCGGCCTGGTGCTGGATCTCAAGCGACTGGGCGTGACACTGGCGGGTGCCAGAATATTACTGCTGGGTGCCGGTGGCGCAGCCCGTGGTGCCATTGCTCCGCTGCTGGCAGAGCTGCCGACGCAACTGGTGGTCGCCAATCGTACTCCCGCGAGAGCCGATGAGCTGGCCCGGCGCTTTAGTCACCTGGGTAACATTGTCAGTGCCCCGCTGGCAGCGCCCGGCATCGGCTTCGATATCATCATCAACAGCACGTCCGCCAGCCTGCAGGGTGAGGCGCTAACGCTGGACGCGGCGGTTGGCCATCCCGAGACCCGAGTCTACGATATGATGTATGGGCGTGAAGAAACCGTCTTTCTCGCCTGGGCCAGAGGGCTTGGGTTGGAGCATCGATATGATGGTCTTGGCATGCTGGTGGGGCAGGCAGCAGAAAGCTTTTATCTCTGGCGTGGCGTGCGGCCAGACATTATGCCGGTGTTGACATCATTGCGAGCCAAACTGGAGGCAGCTACATGAATCAGGACATTATTGTAGACGACGATCTCGACTGGCAACCCGAGCGACAGGGCATCGCCTTTACCGCTCACTGGCAGGGCCGCAAAGTCGACTGTTTTCTGGCTTTGGCCCACCTCGAGCACATGACCGGTCAGAGCCTGGTAGATGAGGCCAATATCATGCTGGCATTTGAAGCGGTGCGTTTCGATATTGAAGAGCGGGTCGCCGAGCTGATAGGTGAAGAGGCCTTCGCGCCCGACGGCGGCTTATACCTGTAAAACAGTGAAGGGAAAAGCGTGAGGGATGAGGTGCAAGGTGCAATGCCGTCACTAAAACAAGTCGACGGGTCTGCCTGGCCTTTCTCCCGTGCTCCTCACGCCTTCCACCTCACTCCTCACTATTGTTGCAGGTACTCGTTTTTAAGACGCACATAGTTCGCCGCCGACTCGGGCAAAAAGGCGCGCTCAGCTGGTGTAAGGGGGCGCACCTGTTTGACTGGCGAGCCTACATATAGAAAGCCGGCTTCAAGTTTTTTCCCCGGCGGCACCAGGCTGCCGGCGCCGATGATCACATCATCGCCTACTTCGGCGCCATCAAGCAGGATGGCACCCATGCCAATCAGCACCCTATTACCGATAACGCAGGCATGCAGCATTGCCTTGTGTCCGACCGTGACATCGTCGCCAATCAGCAAGGGTAACCCGTCGGGCAGGGCAGCGCTCTTGCGGGTGACGTGCAGCACGCTACCATCCTGAATATTGCTGCGGGCACCAATACGGATAGTATTCACGTCACCACGGGCGGCAACCAGCGGCCAGATGCTGGCGTCTTTTCCCAGCGTGATATCACCGTACAGCACGGCAGAGGCTTCTACGAAGGCTCCTTTACCAAGGGTGGGGTATATGCCGTTGTAGTGTTTGAGTGGCGTTGTCATGGTTTCTTCCTTAATGCAGACCTTAATTCGGCCATGTTAGCGTATTTGGCGAGGGAAATGAGGCCCCTTTGTGGGTAACTCTGTGGTTAAGTTGTGCTTTTGCTGGGTGTTTAGGCTGTTGGTCACCAAAGGCCTGTTTTTGTCAAAAAAGCCCTTGCGCAAAATCAGCGGTTCCCTATAATGCGCATCCACTGACACGG
>NZ_CANLZU010000012.1 GCF_947495715.1 uncultured Oceanisphaera sp. | reverse complement strand
TCAGAAGTGAAACGCACCCGCGCCGATGATAGTGTGGCAGCTGCCATGTGAAAGTAGGTCACTGCCAGGCACCCAATTAAAAAGCCCGATACGAAAGTATCGGGCTTTTTTGCGTCTTCGAAAAAGTGAGCTGGCACTCATTCATGTTTATCCATCAGACAAGATTGCTTGCCTGAAGTAGAAAAACGGCATAGCGTTAGGTTGTAATAAAGCTGTCATTGCACTGTGCTTTAACTGGGCAATGACCATGATAAGGGCCAAGCCCGAGGGAGCATGTCTATGGACGACAATGACCGTAAACGCTTTATTCTGGATACCAACGTACTACTGCACGAACCTCTCTCCATTTATTCATTCAATGAACATAACGTCGTCATTCCCATGACGGTGCTTGAAGAGCTGGATCGCATCAAGGATCGGCAAAAAGACGTTAGTCGGGATGCCCGGGTCGCGATTCGCACACTGGAAGGAATTTTTCACGACGCCACTCCCGAGCAGATTGTGGCCGGAGTCCCCTTGGGTCTTCAGGGCGCTGAAGCTTCGGGTACCATCGCCATCATTACCGACCGACACTTGCCGGAAGGCTATGCGGTATTTACCGATGATGAAGCCGATAACCGCATTATCAATACCGCACTCTATCTGCAAAAGCATACTGCCGAAGGCATGGCGGTGCTGGTGACCAAAGACATCAATATGCGGCTCAAGGCCAAGGGCGCGGGTCTGCAATATGTGGAGGACTACCGGTCCGATCAGCTGGTTGATGATATCCGTTTGTTATCCAAGGGTTTTTATCACCAGGAAAACAGCTTCTGGGATAGGGTGGGCGAGTGCGACAGCACCACTCATGGCCGGGAGGTCATTCATACCGTCGCCGACGAATTGCTGCCGGGAGCTTACATCAATCAGTACCTGGTTGATGACACGGATGACTTTGCCGGTCGTGTACTGAACAAGGCCGATGGCAAGGTCCGTTTCGTCGACCTGGGCCGAGAGCGAATGATGGGGCGCAAGGCCTGGGGGATTCATCCCAAGAACATCTATCAGGCCATGGCGCTGGATGCGCTGCTTGATCCCAATATCGAGCTGGTGATCCTCACCGGTCCGGCAGGCAGCGGTAAAACCCTGCTGGCCATGGCGTCGGCACTGGAAATGATCATTGAAAAAGGGATTTACGACAAGGTTATCGTGACGCGTAATACACCGGAAATAGCCGAAAGCATCGGCTTTCTGCCGGGAACCGAAGAAGAGAAAATGGCGCCCTGGCTGGCGGCCATCACCGATACGCTGGAAGTACTGCACAAGCAGGATGAATGCATGGACGGCTCGCTCAGTTACATCATGGGCAAGGCCAATATTCAGTTCAAATCGGTCAACTTCATGCGCGGACGCAGTATCCAGAATACCTTCGTGCTGCTGGATGAATGCCAGAACCTGACCGCCTCGCAGCTGAAGACCATCATTACCCGCTGTGGTGAAGGCACCAAACTGGTGTGCTCGGGCAACCTGGCCCAGATAGACTCCAACTACCTGACCCCGGTGACCTCCGGGCTGACCTACATAGTGGAACGCTTCAAGGATTTTGAAGGCAGTGCCAATGTGTACCTCAACGGCGTGGTTCGCAGCCGACTCGCCTCCTTTGCGGAAGAAAATCTCTAGCGGCCGAGATAGGCCTTCAACTCTTTGGTTTGGGGAGCTGACAACAGCTCCCTTTTTCCTTGCTCCAGGATGCGGCCGTCATGCACAAAGGCGATGTTGTCGGCGACCCTGGCGGCTTCCTCCGGGTGGTGGGTGACCAGCAATACCGTCAGTTGCAGCCGATCGGTCTGATTGCGTAGCAGTTCCAGTAGCTCGAAGCGCAAGGCCGGATCCAGGGCGGAGAAAGGTTCATCCAGTAGTAACACCGGCTGGCGACGGGCCAGACAGCGAGCCAGCCCCACCCTTTGTTGCTGACCGCCGGACAGGCTCGCAGGTTTGCGGTTCAGCAAGGCTTCTATGCCGACCTGACTGGCCACCTGCTGCACCCTTGCCTGCTGTTCTGGCGTGAGGCGTAACGAGGGGGACAGGCCGATGGCAATATTCTGATACACCGTCATATGCCAGAACAGGTTGTTATCCTGAAACAGGGTGGTGATCGGCCGCCGGGCCGGAGTCAGTGGCAGCAGATCCCGGCCATCATGCAGCAGCTGCCCGGAATCAATTTGGGTAAAGCCACCCACCATGGCCAGCAGGGTGGATTTTCCGGCCCCACTGGGGCCGATAAGCGCGGTGACTTCACCGGCATTGGCCGCAAGGGTAAAACAGAGTTCCTGCTCCGGATAGCGGGAGCAGAGATTATTCAGTTGCAGCATCTTTGCCTCCCAGCACACCTTCTATCAAACCAAACAGGCCGAGACTCAGCAGCAACAGCATCAGCGCCGTGGCGGCGGCATCTGTCATCTGATAGTTGCCCAATTGCTGATACAGCAGCCAGGGCAGGGTCTGCAGTGACTGGCTGCCGAACAGGGCAATGGCACTGAGATCGCCGAGCGACAGCATCATCGCCAGCGCCAGTGCCAGCGCGATGGGCTTGCGCAGCAGCGGCCATTCCACCAGCCTGAGCCGTGCCATGCCCTGAACATCGAGGCTGGTACAGAGCCGGCCATACTGACGGGCAACCCGCTCCATCGGCAACTGCAAGGCGCGCAGCCCATAAGGCAACGCCATCAGGGCGTTGACCAGCAACACCAGTACCGGCCCCAGAGTAAAAACATCGGCCACGTTACGCAGCAAAATAAAAAGCCCGGTCGAGAGCACCACCGCCGGCAGCACCAGAATGACGGAGCCGGAGGCTTCCATCAGGGCGGCACCGAGCCTGCGATGTAACTGCAAACGCAAATAGCGGCTGCTGCTGAGTAGTCCTAGGGTCAGCAGTACCGACAGCAATGCCGCACAGCCGGCAATGATCATCGAAGTCAGAGTGGCTTGCCACAGCTGGAGTGAATTCAGGGCAGGCCATAGTCGAGGGTTGAGGCCGCTGACGATGATGGCCAGCAAGGGCGGCAGAAACAGCCCCAGGCTCAGCGTCAGGATCAGGGCATCCCACAGGCGCACACCGATACGCAGTCTATCCGGCCGCAGCGCAAGCTCGTTGCTGCTGTTCTGCTCTGGCTGCCCGCGAGTCAGCCCGTATTGCAGCAGCAGAAAACCGCTGCAGAACAACAGCTGCAACAAGGCGAGCATGCCCGCCAGTGGCAGATCGAAGTCGAAGCGCAACGCCTGATAAATGGCCACTTCCAGGGTGGTGGATTTAGGGCCGCCGCCCAGGGCCATGACGGTAGCGAAACTGGTAAAACACAGCATGAAGATCATGCTGGCCAATGCTGGCAGCGCACTTCTGATCGCCGGCCATTCCAGCCAGCGGAACAATTGCCAGCCGCTGAAACCGAGTTGGCTGGCGATTCGCCATTGACTGGCCGGTATGCTCTCTATGCCTTGCAGCAGAATACGGGCCGCCAGCGGCATATTGAAAAACACGTGAGCCAGCAGTATGCCGGCAAGGCCGTACAGATAACCCACAGAGTCGACCCCCAGTGCCTGCAGCAGCTGGTTCACCCAGCCCTGACGGCCATGCACGGTGACGATGCCGAATACCACCAGAATGACCGGCAGCACCAGTGACAGCCCGAACAACCGCAACAAGAGCCCCCGGCCCGGAAATTGGCGACGGGACAGAGCCTGTGCCAGCGGAATAGCCAGCAGCAGGCTCAGCAGGGTAGACAACAACGCCTGATAGAAACTGAACCAGACAACATGGTGCAGGTAACTGTCGTGCAGCAGGCGAGACAGGCCGCTCTGACTGCTTTGCACCAGCAGGGCGGCAATGGGTCCGGCAGTGAGCAGCAGAATACCGAGCAGGCTCAAGCTGCCCGGCAGCCACCAATACTTGCGGTGCATCAGCGAGTGACGGCACTCAGCCACTGTCGAAGCCAGCCGCTGCGTTGGGTGGCCACCTGTTCGGCGCTAAACACGAGGCTCTGCTCGGGGCTGATCAGGGTATCGAAGCTGGCGGGTAACGGCGTCTCGATCACCGGATACATCCAGTTACCGGCGGGAATCTCTTGCTGAAAGGCGGGGCTGACCATGAATTGCATAAACTGCCTGGCCAGTTCGGGCTGTTGGCTGTTGCTGAGCATGGCTGCGACTTCCACCTGCAGATAATGCCCTTCCTCGAAGCTGGCGGCCCGATACTGGCTCTTTTGCTCGGCCTCGATATGGTAGGCCGGAGAGGTGGTGTAGGACAGCACCAGATCCGCCTCACCCTTGAGGAACATGCCGTAGGACTCGCTCCAGCCCTTGGTCACCGACACGGTACGCTTGGCCAGGTTCTGCCACACGGCCGGGGCCTCGTCACCATACAGCTTCTGTACCCACAGCATCAGGCCCTGACCGGGAGTGCTGGTGCGGGGATCCTGATACAGCAAGGTCAGTTCGGGACGAGCCAGCAGTTCGGCAAAACTCTGCGGCGGTTGCTGCAGCTTGTCGGCGTCGTAGATAAAGGCGAAATAACCGTAATCGTAGGGCAGAAAGGTGCTGTCGTTCCAGCCGCCGGGCACCGTGATACCGTCCAGCGACTGGCCATGTTCGGCCAGCAGCCCGGTGTCCTTGGCGGCCTGCAGCAGATTGTTGTCGAGTCCCAATATGATATCGGCCTTGTTATGACGGCCTTCCAGCCGCAGTCGATTCAGAATGGAGACACCGTCATCCAGCGCCACCAGCTCGAGCCGACAGGCACATTCGGCTTCAAAGGCTTGTTTGATGGCCGGGCCGGGCCCCCAATCGGACGCAAATGAGCTATAGGTATAGATGGTCAGAGTCGGTATTTGTGCCATTGCCTGGCCGGCTGTCACGAGCAGGGAAAGGGCAATAAGGAACTTGTTCACAGGCCACTCCTTGTGGATGGATAAGGCCGAAAGCTTGAATTCCTGCGCCGGCACGAGCCGGGGGCGATGCACGAGTATGATCTCAGCGGTTGGCCGCACCCCGTTTAAGAATGGCCGTTATTGTAGGGTTATTCTTTTTGCTAAACCAGTGTCTTGTAAACCGTCTCTGATAAACCACAGCCTGATAAGCCACAGCCTGACAAGGAAGGTGAACCATGATGCCAGCTCAAGAAGAACAGCGACTGTTCAGTCGTATGCAGCTCGACTCCAGGGTTATTCTGGCCACGACCCGGCAACGGGTAGAGGGAATTTGCCGTAACCTCAGTGCCGAAGGTGTACTGATGGAAGTGGCCACCGGTCAATGCGCGGTGGGACAGGAATGGCGGCTGGTGTTGCCTTCTGCCGACTCGGGGGTAGAGCCGCTGATTGCCACCGCCAGCGTGATCCGGGTGGATGCCGGAGAGAGTACCGACATGGTGGCGCTGGTATTGAGTGACGTGCACTGAGTCATGAGTACAAACAATAACGCCGGCTTGCGCCGGCGTTGACATCTATTACCTTGAAACCGCTTACAGCCAGCTGGGCTGCTTGGCCTCATAGGCGTCGATCTGATCCTGATGTTGCAGGGTCAGGCCGATGTTGTCGAGGCCGTTGAGCAGACAGTAGCGGCGGAACTCGTCGATTTCGAACGGGAAGTTGAGCTCGCCGGCACGTACCTGCTGGGCTTCCAGATCGACGGTGATCTCGGCCCCTTTATTGGCCTTGGCGTACTGGAACAGGGCATCGACCTGCTCTTCGGTCAACCGCACCGGTACCATGCCGTTGTTGATGGCGTTGCCATAGAAGATGTCGGCAAAGCTGGGGGCGATGACTGCCTGCAGACCGAAGTCGGCCAATGCCCAGGGCGCGTGCTCGCGGCTGGAGCCACAACCGAAGTTTTCCCGTGCCAGCAGGATCACCGCCTGGTCGTAAGGAGTCTGGTTCAGCACAAACTCCGGGTTGGGCTGCTCGCCGGCATCATCGAGAAAGCGCGAGTCGTGAAACAGGTGTTTGCCGAAGCCGGACCGGGTGACCTTCTGCAAAAACTGCTTCGGGATGATCTGATCGGTATCTACGTTGGCCGCATCCAAAGGGGCGGCAATACCGGTTAACTGCTTGAATCCGCTCATGTTGTATCCCTTATAATTCCCGAATGTCGACAAAGTGACCGAAGACGGCGGCGGCGGCGGCCATGGCCGGGCTCACCAGATGAGTGCGACCACCGCGGCCCTGGCGGCCTTCGAAGTTGCGGTTGCTGGTGGCGGCACAACGCTCGCCCGGCTGCAGCCGGTCGTTGTTCATGGCCAGGCACATGGAGCAGCCCGGCAGACGCCATTCGAAGCCGGCTTCGATGAAAATCTTGTCCAGACCTTCCGCTTCTGCCTGGGCCTTCACTTGCTGTGAGCCCGGTACCACCAAGGCCTGTACGCCGGAGACCACCTTGCGGCCCTCGGCGATGGCGGCGGCGGCGCGCAAGTCTTCGATGCGGCTGTTGGTGCAGGAGCCGATGAACACCTTGTCGATATTGACATCGGTGAGCTTGCCACCGGCCGGAATATCCATGTATTGCAGTGCCTTGACCGCAGACTGCCGCTCGGTGAGGTCTTTGATGTCTGCCGGAACCGGGATGATACCGTTCACCGGCATCACCTGGCCCGGGTTGGTACCCCAGGTGACCTGCGGCGCAATATCGGCACCGTCCAGCTCGATAACGGCGTCAAATTCGGCGTCGTCATCGGACTTCAGGGTCTGCCAGTAGGCGACGGCCTGCTCCCAGTCGGCGCCTTCGGGCGCAAAGGGCTTGCCCTTGAGGTAGTCGAAGGTGGTCTGATCGGGGGCAACCAGACCGGCCTTGGCGCCCAGCTCGATGGCCATGTTACAGATGGTCATGCGGGCTTCCATCGACAGCGACGCGATGGCGTTGCCACAGAATTCCACCACATAACCGGTACCGCCGGCGTGGCCGACCTTGCCGATAATGGCCAGCACCACATCTTTGGCGCTGATGCCCGGCTTGAGCTCGCCGTTGACCTGAATCTTCATGGTTTTGGCCCGGCCCTGCTTCAGGGTCTGGGTGGCCATGACGTGCTCAACCTCCGAGGTGCCGATACCGAACGCCAGGGCGCCGAAGGCGCCGTGGGTAGCGGTATGGGAGTCGCCGCAGACGATGGTGGTACCGGGCAGGGTCAGGCCCAGCTCGGGGCCGATCACGTGCACTATGCCCTGGTACTTGTGGTGCAGATCATAGAGCGGTACGCCGAACTCTGCGCAGTTGCTGGCCAGCGTTTCCATCTGGATGCGGGCCATTTCACCGGAGGCGGCGATGTCGTTGGTCTGGGTGGACACGTTGTGGTCCATGGTGGCCCAGGTGCGATCCGGGCGACGCAGCTTGCGGCCTTTTTCGCGCAGGCCGTCAAAGGCCTGGGGCGAGGTCACTTCATGTACCAGATGGCGGTCGATATACAGCAACGGCGTTTCACCGGCCTGATCGCGCACCAGGTGGGCGTCGAATACTTTTTGATAGAGGGTGGTAGCCATTAGTTTGCTCTCCGGATACGGGCGGTGATCTGCTCACCCATCTGGGCGGTGGTTTGCACCGGGTGTGCGGCGTCGGCACTGTAGAGGTCGCCACTGAAGTAACCGGCGGCCAGGGTTTCGCTCACGGCACGTTCGATGGCCTGAGCGGCCTCTTCCTGCTTGAAGCTGTAACGCAGCATCAGGGCGGCAGACAGGATCTGGGCGATGGGATTGGCGATGCCCTGACCGGCGATGTCCGGGGCGGAGCCGCCGGCCGGTTCGTACAGGCCAAAGCCCTTGTCGTTGAGGCTGACCGAGGGCAGCAGGCCCATGGAGCCGGTGATCATCGCCATTTCGTCGGAGATGATGTCGCCAAACAGGTTGGAGCACAGCATGACGTCGAACTGGGACGGATCCTTGATCAGCTGCATGGTGGCGTTGTCGATATAGATGTGGTTCAGAGTCACATCCGGGTAGTCCCTGGCGACGTCGATGACCACTTCGCGCCACAGGATGGAGGCCTGCAGTACGTTGGCCTTGTCGACCGAGGTGACGATGCCGCGACGACCGCGGGCGGCTTCGAAGGCCAGGCGGGCGATGCGCTCGATTTCGAAACGGTGATAGACCTCGGTGTCGAACGCCTTCTCGTTGGCGCCGGTGCCTTCGCGACCTTTGGGCTGACCGAAGTAGATGCCACCGGTCAGCTCACGCATGCAGACGATGTCGAAACCGCGGGCGCTGATGTCGGCGCGCAGCGGCGAGAAACCTTCCAGACCCTGGTAGATACGGGCCGGACGCATGTTGCAGAACAGCTTGAAGTGACCGCGCAGGGGCAACAGGGCACCACGTTCCGGCTGCTCGTTGGGGGGCAGATTTTCCCACTTGGGGCCGCCCACCGAGCCGAACAGCACCGCATCGGCGGCTTCACAGCCGGCCAGGGTGGTTGCCGGCAGGGGAGTGCCGTGGTTGTCGATGGCGATACCGCCCACATCATGGTGACTCAGTTCCAGGCTGAAACCGAATTCAGTCTGCACCTTGTCCAGTACCTTCAGCGCCTCGGTCATCACCTCGGGGCCGATGCCGTCTCCGGGCAATACGGCAACCTTGTAGCTTGCACTCATACTTACACTGTCTCCATACGAATTTTTTTCTGAATTTCTTCTTTCTTTTCCGCGACCTGCTCGGCCCGGTAGATGCTGTTGATCACATGTATCAGCGCCTGGGCCGAAGATTCGACGATGTCGGTGGCCAGTCCCATGCCGTGGAACTTGCGTTCTTTATATTCGGCGACAATGTCTACCTGGCCGAGGGCATCTTTACCTTCGCCCTTGCTCTTCACTTCGTACTTGTCGATACGAATGTCGTAGCCGGTGACGCGGTTGATGCACTGGTAGACCGCATCGACCGGACCATTGCCCACGGCGGCTTCGTTGATGGTTTCGCCGCCGACGCTCATGCGCACGCTGGCGGTCGACATCACATTGCTGCCCGACTGCACGCTCAGATAATTGAGTTTGAACTGCTCCGGCTCTTCGTGGATCTGGCTGAAGAACACCAGCGCTTCCAGGTCGTAGTCGAATACCTGACCCTTGCGATCCGCCAATGCCAGAAAGCTGGTGTAGAGGGTATCGAGATCGTAGTCCTGCTCGGTGTAACCCATCTCGGCCATGCGATGCTTGATCACGTGGCGACCGGAGCGGGAAGTCAGGTTGAGCTGATTCTTGGGCAGGCCGATGCTCTCGGGGGTGATGATCTCGTAGGTATTCTTGTTCTTCAGTACACCGTCCTGATGAATACCGGACGAGTGGGCGAAGGCGTTGGCACCCACTATGGCCTTGTTGGGCTGCACCGGCATGTTGCACAGGTTACGCACCAGCTGGCTGGTACGGTAAATTTCCTGATGCTTGATATTGGTGTGCACTCCGAGCAAGTCGCCCCGGGTCTTCATGACCATGGCCACTTCTTCCAGCGAGCAGTTGCCGGCCCGCTCGCCGATGCCGTTGATGGTACATTCGATCTGGCGAGCACCTTGTTGTACTGCGGCGATGGAGTTGGCCACCGACATGCCCAGATCGTCATGGCAATGCACCGAGATGACTGCCTGATGGATGTTGGGCACCCGGTTGAACAGCGCCTCTATGATGCTGCCGAATTCGCTCGGCACCGTGTAACCCACGGTATCGGGAATGTTGACGGTGGTGGCGCCGGCCTTGATCACCGCTTCGACCATGCGACACAGGTTGTCGATGGGGGTGCGGCCCGCATCTTCGCAGGAAAATTCCACATCGTCGGTATAACCACGGGCATGCTTGACCGCGCCGACACTCATCTCCAGCACCGAGTCGAAATCCTTGCGCAGTTTGCTCTGCACATGAATGTCGGAGGTGGAAATAAAGGTGTGGATGCGAAACTGATCCGCGACCCGCAAGGCTTCGCCGGCGGCGTCGATATCGGCCTTGAGTGCGCGCGACAGGGCGCAGACTCGGCTGTTCTTGATGTGACGGGCGATGGTCTGCACCGACTCGAAATCACCGGGTGATGAAATGGGGAAACCGACTTCCATCACATCTACGCCCAAGCGCTCTAATGCATAGGCAATTTGTAATTTTTCCTTGACCGTCAGGCTGGCGGAAAGCGCCTGCTCACCATCTCTCAAGGTGGTATCGAATATAATGACCTGGTTCGACATGTCGCTTTCCCTCTGTTGTTCCTTGCCGCCCGCGACAGATATAAAAAACCCGTGCGGATGGCACGGGTTTTAGTATGAATAGATGTGGATGATGAATTCCAGCTACGCTCGACCCGTGCGCTTGAGCACCCCTGAGGTTAGTAGTAGTAGCTGAATATGTTTGAACATAGCACTCATCACCGAAGAAGAATCCGTTAACAACGCTATACCAATAACGGGAATCGATGATGGTGTCAATATTAGCGATACCGATAACAAAAGACAGCTTGTGGGGTTGATAAGGTTGTCATCTTGTTGTGTGGTTTTTTATGTTGTTATTTAGCTCTTAATCTGGGTTTTAGTTCTTGTTTTTTAATTTTTATTGGTTTTTATGTCTCATGTTGGCGGTGGGTATTTTTTGCAGAAAAAGGGGTAATAATGATGTCATCTGTTCATCTCAACATAGTGCATGCTAGTGCAATGGTGTGACATGGCATTAACGGAGACGTAGCCGGACCATGAAGGCGGCAACCCGGTTCAAACCGTGATTTGGTCTGACTTCAGGCTCGAAACTGGCCCCGTTTTCCGTATGGCGTCCGTGCTATAAAAACGCTGAGAGCTCTGCCTGGGCATGGTCGGACGTCGCTTTTTATAAAGCTCGTAGACAAGTGATTTAAAGCAGGTTAAGGTGATTTTTGATCCTTTTTCTGCCTATTTATATGCTGTGTGGCAGAAGTATTTGTTTCATAAAGATAAAAAACTGTTCACTTTGCCATATTACTTCAGTTCGACCGGGCTGTTCAGGCTGCGGAAGATGACAAGGTGAATGGAGTACAAGCCTGGAGGGCTTATCATGGAGATGTTATCAGGCGCGGAAATGGTAGTGCGGGCGCTGGAAGATCAGGGAGTCGAGCATATATTCGGTTACCCCGGCGGTTCAGTGCTTGATATCTATGACGCCTTATTTGAAAACGGCAAGATGGAACACGTGCTGGTTCGTCACGAACAGGCGGCCGTGCACATGGCCGATGGCTATACCCGCGCCACCGGCAAGGTGGGTACCGTGCTGGTCACCTCGGGCCCGGGGGCGACCAACTGCATTACCGGTATTGCCACCGCCTACATGGACTCCATTCCCATGGTTGTCCTGTCCGGCCAGGTGCCTACCTTCTATATCGGTGACGATGCCTTCCAGGAGACCGACATGATCGGTATCTCGCGGCCCATCGTGAAGCACAGCTTCCTGTGCAAGACCGCCGCAGATATTCCACTGGCAATCAAGAAAGCCTATTACATCGCGGCCACCGGGCGCCCCGGCCCGGTGGTGGTGGATCTGCCCAAAGATGTGCAGAATCCGAAAGAAAAGCATCCCTATGTGTACCCCAGCTCGGTGGAAATGCGCTCCTACAGTCCGACCGGTGTCGGGCATAAAGGCCAGATCAAGAAGGCGATGAAAGCCCTGGCCGATGCCAAGCGTCCTGTCATGTACGTGGGTGGTGGTGCCGTTACCGCCGAAGCCAGTGCCCTGGTGGTTCAGCTGGCCGAGTTGTTCAATCTGCCGGTGACCAACACCCTGATGGGCCTGGGTGCCATGCCCGGTACTCACAAGCAGTTTGTCGGTATGCTCGGCATGCATGGTACCTATGAAGCCAACAAGACCATGCATAACTCGGATCTGATTCTGGCCATCGGTGCCCGTTTCGACGACCGGGTGACCAACAACGTCGAGAAGTTTTGTCCGCACGCCACCATAGTGCATGTGGATATAGATCCGACCTCGATTTCCAAGAATATCAAAACCCATATTCCCATCGTGGGCTCCGCCGATACGGTGCTGGCGCAAATGCTGGAAGCCATTCGCGAGCTGGGTCTGAAAACCGACCCGCAGGCGATGAGCGACTGGTGGGAGCAAATCGAGCAGTGGCGCGCCCGTCAGTGCCTGAGCTTTGAAACCAGCGAGCAGTACATCAAGCCGCAACAGGTGATCCAGTCGGTCTATCGCATCACCAAGGGCGAGGCCATGGTCAGCTCCGATGTGGGCCAGCACCAGATGTTTGCCGCCCTCTACTATCCGTTTGACAAGCCGCGCCAGTGGATCAACTCCGGTGGCCTCGGCACCATGGGCTTTGGCTTGCCGGCGGCGATGGGTGCCAAGTTGGCGCGTCCCGACGCGGTGTCGGTGTGCGTCACCGGTGACGGCTCCATTCAGATGAACATTCAGGAACTGTCCACCTGTATGCAGTACAACATACCGGTGAAAATCATCTCCATGAACAACCATGCTTTGGGCATGGTGAAGCAGTGGCAGAAGATGTTCTACGAGGGCCGTCAGAGTCACTCCTACATGGATTCTCTGCCCGATTTCGTCAAGCTGGCCGAGTCTTACGGTCATGTAGGGATTCGGGTTTCCGACCCGAAAGAGCTGGATGCGGCGCTGGAGAAATGCTTCTCCATGACCGACAAGCTGGTGTTTATGGATATTCAGATTGACCCGGAAGAGCATGTCTATCCCATGCAGATCAAAACCGGAGCCATGGATGAAATGTGGTTAAGCAAAACGGAGAGAACCTGATGCGGCGTATTATATCCCTGTTGCTGGAAAACGAATCCGGCGCCTTGAGCCGGGTAGTGGGGTTGTTTTCCCAGCGGGCCTACAACATCGAGACCCTGACGGTGGCGCCGACCGAAGATTCGACCCTGTCGCGGATGACCATCGTCACCACCGGTGATGATCGGGTCATCGAACAGATCACCAAACAGCTGAACAAGCTGGTGGATGTGCTCAAGGTCAGTGATCTGAGCGAAGGCGATCATATCGAACGGGAAATCGTGCTGGTCAAGGTACGCGCCGATGGTGCCAACCGCGATGAAGTCAAACGTACCGCCGATATCTTCCGTGGCCAGATCGTCGATGTGACCCCGCACCTGTATACGGTGCAGCTGGTCGGCACCAGCGACAAGCTGGACGCCTTTATTCGCAACATGAGTGAAACCACCGAAGTGGTGGAAGTGGTTCGCAGCGGCGTCTGCGGCGTGTCGCGCGGCGAGAAATCCCTGCGCGCTTGAGTCCCTGTTGCCTGATGTTGAAAAACCGCCTGCGGGCGGTTTTTTATTGCCTGACGAACGGCTTTCCTTGCGGCGAGCGAACTATGCTTGGGGCAGGAGGTGCCGATGCGTTACGGGTGGGCAGGAGGGGGGCTGCTTTGGTTGTGCCTGGCGTTGGTGCCGGCCCAGGCAGACAGCATGCGTTGCAACAACCGGCTGATCACCGACGGTGATCCCACCGCTCTGTTGTTGCTTTACTGTGGTGAGCCCCTGGTGCGGGAAACGGCCTGGCGGCATTATCGCAACCATTATGGCCGTTGGTACCAAGAGCCCGATGGCGAGCGCTGGACCTATCATTTTGGCCGTTATCAATTCATGCAAATTGTCACTATCAGAAGGGGAAAAATTGTCAGCATCGAAAATGGCCCCCGAGGCTGACCAGGTTTGTAGCTTAAATTTCTCTGACGGCGCGAGCGGGCTCCCAGCTGGTCTCAAAAATAGTTGACATCTGTCATCAGCAGTTGAAAATCAGAGCCAGATGTTTGGTGGGTGGGAGCCAGAAATGCCAGCGGAAAGTGGGACGGCCCGTTCCCTGAATAAAAGTGCAGCCAAAAATGCATTCAGCCGGCAAGACCGGCAGTTGCTGGATCTCCACGGCGTTCTGGTCGATGGTCTGGCCGAGATGTTCGGCAAGCACTGTGAGGTGGTATTGCACTCGCTGGCAGACCCGAATCGCTCGGTACTCAAGGTGGCCAACGGCGGCCTGAGTGGCTGTCAGGTCGGCGCGCCCATAGGCGAGCCGGCGCTTCGGCTGTTGCCCGAGCTTGAGCGGCAAGGGGAGGCGCAGTGGCTGACCTGCTTTACCCAGAGCCGGTTAGGTACCCCGATGAAATCCTCGGTCCAGCTACTGCGTGATCTGCAGGGCGAGGCCATCGGCCTTCTGTGCATCAATCTGCACCTGGGCGCGCCGTTTCACGAACTGATGGCCGACTTTCTACCCAGAGTGGCGGAGCGGGCCGAAGTGTCGCCGGAAAACTTCAACAACAACGTGGAAGAGCTGGTGACCCTGACGGTGGAGCGCACCATCGATGCCATCAACGCCGATCCGGATGTGGCCAACAACGCCAAGAACAAGCAGATTGTCACTACCCTCTATGAAAAGGGCATTTTCGACATCAAGGACGCCATTGCCATGGTGTCGAACAAGCTCAATATATCCAAACACACCGTTTATCTTTATATTCGACAAAAAAAACGCGATGACGAAGAACCATCGCCCCACCAGGAGAACCCATGACTAAAACAATCATCGCCACCGACCAGGCTCCCGCCGCCATTGGTCCTTATGTTCAGGCTACCCGCATCGGCAATATGGTGTATACCTCTGGCCAGATCCCGCTCGATCCGGTAAGCATGGATGTGGTTGAAGGCGGTATCGAAGCCCAGACCAAGCAGGTAATGGACAACCTGATGGCCGTGTTGGCCGAAGCCGGTGCCGATGCCTCCAGCGTGCTGAAGACCACCTGCTTCCTGTCCGACATGAACAACTTCCTGGCCTTCAACGAAGTCTATGCCAGCTATTTCACCCTGGGTGCGCCGGCGCGTTCCTGTGTGGAAGTGGCCCGTCTGCCGAAAGACGTGCTGGTAGAAGTGGAAGCGGTTGCCTACGTCGAATAAGTCTTGCCCGGGGCAGCCGTCGGTTGCCCCATTCTGTCCGGATCCCGTCATGAAACCAGCTTCCCTGCAGTTTGCACTCTTGGTCACCGGCCCCTGTTACGGTACCCAGTCGGCGGCGGATGCCTACCGCTTTGCGCGTGCCCTGTTGCAGCAGGGCCATGTGATCAATCAGATTTTCTTCTATCAGGAAGGCGTACATAACGCCAGCCAGCTGGTGCAGCCGGCCGGCGATGAAACTCACCTGCAGCAGGCCTGGGTCGAGCTGGCCGCCAAGCATGGACTGACGCTGGATGTTTGTGTGGCCGCCGCACTGCGCCGTGGTGTCAGCGACGAGCCGAGCGCGACTCAGGCCGGACTGGAACAGTGGAACCTGGCGGCGCCTTTTCGGCTCAGCGGGTTGGGCTCGCTGGCGCAGGCGGCGCTGAGTGCCGACCGGGTGGTGCAATTTTGAGTGGCGGTAACTTAACGAGTATATGCCGATGAACAAGGTCGCCTTTATTTTTCGAACGCCGCCTCATGGCTCGGCTTCCGGCCGGGAAGGACTGGACGCGGTGCTGGCTACCTCGGCGCTGAGTGAAGACATCGGCGTGTTCTTTATCGACGATGGTGTCTATCAGCTGCTGGCCGATCAGGACCCGTCCTTAATACTGGGGCGGCATTATGCGCCCACCTTCGGCCTGCTCGAGCTGTATGATGTCGACAACGTCTACATCAGCGCCGAGGCGCTGGCCGAGCGTGGCCTGCCGGTCGAACGGCTGGCCATCGAGGCGGCGGTGCTGTCACCGGCCGAATTGCAGCAACGGCTGGCGGATTACCCGGTACGGCTGAGTTTCTGAGGACCCCCATGCTACATACGGTAAAACACTCTCCCTTCGCGCGTCACGATCTGGAGCAGGTGCTGGCGCAGATGCAGAATGACGATCGGTTATTGTTATGGCAGGATGCGGTGATTGCGGTCACGGTACCTGCCTGGCAGACACGGTTACAGGCCCTGGCCGACAGCAGACGCCTCTATGTGATGCAGGAAGACCTGCAGGCGCGGGGGCTGACGCATGGGCTGGGTGAACCTGTTACCATGGCCGGGTTGGTCGAACTGGTGGCAAAACTGGGCAGCCCTCAGGCCTGGTGACGACTTTTGCACAAATCATGTGCCAAAAATTGTATAAATCTTGACTCGCCAGCACGGCAAGCATAGAATTTTGCGTCCCCGCTTTTGGGGATAGATTTTTCACAACTGTAGAACGATACTTTTCAGGAGCTGTTAATGGCAACAATTAACCAGCTGGTTCGCAAGCCTCGCCAACAAGCCGTAGCTAAAAGCAACGTGCCGGCGCTGGAAGCTTGCCCGCAGAAACGCGGCGTATGTACCCGCGTATACACCACCACCCCGAAGAAGCCGAACTCCGCACTGCGTAAAGTATGTCGTGTTCGTCTGACCAACGGTTTCGAAGTCAACTCCTACATCGGTGGTGAAGGCCACAACCTGCAGGAGCACTCCGTCGTGCTGATCCGTGGCGGTCGTGTTAAAGATTTGCCCGGTGTGCGTTATCACACCGTACGTGGCGCACTGGACACCTCAGGTGTTTCCGCACGTCGCCAGGCCCGTTCCAAGTACGGTGCCAAGAAGCCCAAGTCTTAATGGTTCTCCGTTAAGTAAGGCCAAACATTTTATTTTTTAACCTGTTGTGTTTTGGGTTATCCCTGAAGTTACGGAGAGTTTGCAATGCCAAGACGTCGCGTAATCGGCCAGCGTAAAATCCTGCCGGATCCCAAGTTCGGATCCGAGCTGCTGGCAAAATTCGTAAACATCGTAATGGTAGATGGTAAGAAATCTACCTCTGAAAAGATTGTTTACGGTGCTCTGGAAATCGTTGCTGACAAGACCAGCAAAGAGCATCTGGCGCTGTTCGAAGAAGCGCTGGACAATATTCGTCCTACTGTTGAAGTTAAATCGCGCCGTGTAGGTGGTTCTACCTACCAGGTGCCGGTTGAAGTACGCCCCGTGCGTCGTAATGCCCTGGCCATGCGCTGGTTGGTAGACGCCGCTCGTAAGCGTGGTGAAAAATCTATGGCTCAGCGTCTGGCTGGCGAGCTGCTGGATGCTTCTGAAAACAAAGGTTCTGCGGTTAAGAAGCGTGAAGACGTGCACCGTATGGCCGAAGCAAACAAAGCGTTTGCCCACTACCGCTGGTAATTGGATGGGTGCGGCATTGCCGCACCCGTTTGATTGCTTACTAAGGACAATCGACCTTAGCAAGAGGATATTATTGTGGCTCGTACAACTCCCATTGAGCGTTACCGCAACATCGGTATCAGCGCTCACATTGACGCCGGTAAAACGACAACCACCGAACGGGTGCTGTTTTATACCGGTGTAAGCCATAAAATCGGCGAAGTACATGATGGCGCTGCTACCATGGACTGGATGGAGCAGGAACAAGAGCGTGGTATTACCATTACCTCTGCCGCGACTACCTGTTTTTGGGATGGTATGGCGCATCAGTATCCACAGCATCGTATTAATATCATCGACACTCCCGGGCACGTTGACTTCACTATTGAAGTCGAACGGTCCATGCGGGTGCTCGACGGTGCCGTTATGGTCTACTGTGCCGTTGGTGGCGTTCAGCCCCAGTCTGAAACCGTATGGCGTCAGGCCAACAAGTATGCGGTTCCGCGTATTGCGTTCGTCAACAAGATGGACCGTACCGGTGCCAATTTCCTGCGGGTGGTTGAGCAGATCAAGTCACGCCTCAAAGGCGTAGCTGTCCCTGTTCAGCTGCCGATCGGCGCAGAAGAACACTTCACCGGCGTTGTTGACCTCATCAAGATGAAGGCCATCAACTGGAGTGAAGAAGACCACGGTACCACTTTTGTCTACGAAGACATTCCTGCCGACATGCAGGAATTGGCCGACGAATGGCATCAGAACCTGGTTGAGGCTGCAGCCGAGGCCAATGAAGAGTTGATGGACAAGTACCTGGAAGGCGGCGAGCTGTCGGAAGCGGAAATCAAAGCTGCTTTGCGTAGTCGCGTGCTGAACAGCGAAATCATCCTGGTCACCTGTGGCTCTGCGTTCAAGAACAAGGGCGTACAGGCGATGCTGGACGTGGTGATTGACTATCTGCCGTCGCCGGTAGAAGTTCACGCCATCAGTGGTTTGAAAGCAGACGGCGAAACGCCGGACACACGTCCGGCCGACGACGCCGCTCCTTTCTCTGCACTGGCGTTCAAGATTGCGACCGACCCGTTCGTGGGCAACCTGACCTTCTTCCGCGTGTACTCCGGTGTGGTTAACACCGGTGATGCCGTGCTGAACTCGGTCAAGGGCAAGCGTGAGCGTTTCGGTCGTATCGTCCAGATGCATGCCAACAAGCGTGAAGAGATCAAATCCGTTTGTGCCGGTGATATCGCCGCCGCTATCGGTCTGAAAGACGTGACGACCGGTGACACCCTGTGTGCCCCGAGCGCGCCTATCATTCTGGAGCGGATGGAGTTTCCGGAACCGGTTATCTCCGTGGCTGTTGAGCCCAGAACCCAGGCCGACCAGGAAAAAATGGGGTTGGCACTGGGTCGTCTGGCGCAGGAAGATCCGTCTTTCCGCGTATGGACCGACGAAGAATCGGGGCAGACCATCATCGCCGGTATGGGCGAGCTGCACCTGGATATTCTCGTTGACCGCATGAAGCGTGAATTCAAGGTAGAAGCCAACGTGGGTAAGCCCATGGTTGCCTACCGTGAAAGTATCCGTGACAGCATCGAACAGGAAGGCAAGTTCGTACGCCAGTCCGGAGGCCGTGGTCAGTTTGGTCATGTATGGATCAAGATCGAGCCGCAGGCAGAAGGCACCGGCTACATCTTCGAGAACGCCGTTGTCGGTGGTGTTATTCCCAAGGAGTACATCCCGGCAGTAGACAAGGGCATTCAGGAACAGATGAAGCAGGGCGTTCTGGCGGGTTATCCGATCGAAGACATCAAGGTCACTCTGTACGATGGTTCTTATCACGATGTTGACTCTTCTGAAATGGCCTTTAAAATCGCCGGTTCTATGGCGTTTAAAGCGGGCTTCATGAAATGTAATCCCGTGCTGCTTGAACCTGTGATGAAGGTTGAAGTAGAGACGCCGGAAGAGTATATGGGTGATGTTATCGGTGACGTGAATCGTCGTCGTGGTATCATCGAAGGCATGGAAGATGGCCCCTCCGGCAAGGTTATTAATGCCGTGTTGCCGCTGTCTGAAATGTTCGGCTACGCTACAGACCTGCGTTCACAGTCGCAAGGTCGTGCTTCTTACTCCATGGAGTTTGCCAAGTACGCCGAAGTACCTGCCAGCATGGCTGAAGCGATTATTGCTCGTAAAGGTTAACTAATCTTTGTTTAAACTCCCCATCCTTATAATGGGTGGGATCAAACTAGGAAGGACTAGTCCGTGTCTAAAGAAAAATTTGAACGTAACAAACCGCACGTAAACGTAGGTACTATCGGCCACGTTGACCACGGTAAAACCACTCTGACCGCTGCCATCACCAACGTGCTGGCCAAAAAGAACGGCGGTTCCGCCCGCGCATTCGACCAGATCGATAACGCTCCCGAAGAAAAAGCGCGTGGTATCACCATCGCTGCTTCTCACGTTGAGTACGACACTGACACTCGTCACTACGCTCACGTTGACTGCCCTGGACACGCCGATTACGTTAAAAACATGATCACCGGTGCTGCTCAGATGGATGGCGCTATCCTGGTTGTTGCTGCGACCGATGGTCCTATGCCGCAAACTCGTGAGCACATCCTGCTGGCCCGCCAGGTAGGCGTACCTTACATCGTTGTGTTCATGAACAAGTGTGACATGGTTGACGATGAAGAGCTGCTCGAGCTGGTAGAAATGGAAGTGCGCGAACTGCTGTCCGAGTACGACTTCCCGGGCGACGACATTCCGGTTATCCAGGGCTCTGCTCTGAAAGGCCTGGAAGGCGATGCACAGTGGGAAGAGAAAATCATCGAACTGGCCGATGCTCTGGATTCCTACATCCCCGAGCCCGAGCGTGCCGTTGACGGTGCTTTCCTGCTGCCGATCGAGGACGTGTTCTCAATCCAGGGCCGTGGTACCGTTGTTACCGGTCGTGTTGAGCGCGGTATCGTTAAAGTTGGTGAAGAAGTGGAAATCGTTGGTATCAAAGATACCATCAAGACTACTTGTACCGGCGTTGAAATGTTCCGCAAGCTGCTGGACGAAGGTCGTGCTGGTGAGAACGTAGGCGTTCTGCTGCGTGGCACCAAGCGTGAAGACGTTGAGCGTGGTCAGGTTCTGGCCAAGCCGGGTTCAATCAACCCGCACACCGACTTCGAATCCGAAGTATACGTGCTGTCCAAGGAAGAAGGCGGTCGTCACACTCCGTTCTTCAAAGGCTACCGTCCCCAGTTCTACTTCCGTACAACTGACGTGACCGGTACCATCGAACTGCCGGAAGGCGTTGAAATGGTTATGCCTGGCGACAACATCAAAATGGTTGTTAGCCTGATTGCTCCTATCGCGATGGAAGACGGTCTGCGTTTCGCCATCCGTGAAGGTGGCCGTACCGTAGGTGCCGGCGTTGTAGCCAAGATCGTTAAGTAATAACGTTTCTTGATTGCACGAAAAAGGAGGCTTCGGCCTCCTTTTTTCGTTTGGGGGCGCGACGGCAAACCAATAACATCAACATGTGCTAATGTTATTGGTTTGCAATCTGCGGTTAGCGATGTTGCTATCTGAGCCATTCAGTCAATTCACCGAGGTGTTATATGGACATCAAACCGGTTACTTCCTCTTTCTCGGTTGCCGACCAGGTGACCGCAGCCGATTTCTCGCAGCTAAAGGCGCTGGGTTACCAGACGCTGATTTGCAACCGGCCCGATGGTGAGGTTGAAGGGCAGCCGGCGGCGGAGGCTCTGGCGGCCGAGGCAAGAGCGCAAGGCTTTGACTGGCACTGGATACCCATCTCTTCCGGTCACTTTACCGATGAGGCGGTAGCCGACTTTGGTCAGGCGCTGGCCGGAAGCGAGGCGGTACTGGCCTTCTGCCGAACCGGCACCCGTTCCATTACCCTGTGGGCGCTGGCTCAGGCGGCTGAAAAGCCGGCGGCCGAGTTGCTGGGGCTTGCCGCCGCTGCCGGTTATGACCTGTCGGCTCTGGCACCGCGTCTGAGCGCCGCATCAGCCAAGCGCTAAGTGATGCAGCTGTTGCTTTCAGTCGGCTGCCAGGTGATGACAAGGCCACCCTGTGGCAGAATCCCGGGACGGTAGCGATTGTGATGTAGTCACCGGCTAGGCCCATGTTGGCCGAGTTGAGCGGCGACCCATTTCTGACCCCGTATCAGGCCTGGAGCGGGGTGACGATACAGCCTGAATATGTGATTCGAGGCGCTTTTTTCAACGAATTATGACTTGCATTGATAACTCATATCATTTAGATTTACCGCATTAACGCGGAGGGTTCATCAATGTATGTGTGTTTGTGCAAGGGCATTACCGACAGCCAGCTGCGTGCGGCGGTGGCAGAAGGCAACACCGAATTCAGAGATCTGAAACAGGAACTCGGTGTGGGGGCCCAATGTGGCAAATGCATCCCGGTTGCCCTGGCTATATTGGCAGAAGAAAATGCCAAGGCACAGCTTTACTATGAAGTGGCCTGAACCTCATCAACCCGCCATGAAAAGCCCCGCAAGGGGCTTTTTTGCGTTTGGGCAAAAGAATCAAAACCCGATTCAGTGTCTGTCCAGTTGCTTGTAGGCGTACTTGGGTCGGTTGTTGAGGATCAGGTGCTTTTGTTCGTCGGTCATGTTCGTGGGGTTCAAACCCAGCACCTTGAAGGTGAGCAGAGGCCGTGCGGCTATGGTAATCATCAAGGGCTTGATGGCGTTGAGGCCGGCTTCTCCGGGTTCACCGAAGGCATAGGTCAGAATGCCCTGCTCCAGCAGATTTTTGACGGCCGGTTCGGTGACCGGCAATTTTATGACGTTTTTCCGCTGCAGCACGAACTCGCGCAGCACCGCCTTTTCGCTGGCGTCCAGGTAGTCCAGTAATTCCTTCAGCAGCTTCTGTTGCATCAAGCGCTGCTTGCGATAAAACACATGCTGAAA
The DNA here is from genome assembly GCF_947495715.1 of uncultured Oceanisphaera sp. Lineage (GTDB taxonomy): Bacteria > Pseudomonadota > Gammaproteobacteria > Enterobacterales > Aeromonadaceae > Oceanimonas > Oceanimonas sediminis. The sequence goes on along the minus strand of NZ_CANLZU010000012.1, from coordinate 102,791 downwards.
CAGCATAACGGCGGCGTGGGATAAAAAGTAAGACGCAGACGCCACCATACCCAATACAAACAGCAGCCGATAGTCATTCAGCCAGAGGCCGAAAGCACCGGAAAACAGCTGTTCTGGCAGCAGTGTCACCAGCATGCAGCTCAGCAGCAGCCAGCACATAAACCAGTTAAGCGGTGAAACCTGTCTTAAATCCAGCATCTTCTTCTCCACAATCCCGGACGCACCCGTCTGAAGTAGCAAGCATTAAAGCAAAGTGCGTGCCATGAGCCAGGCAAGTGCCATGGCGAGTATGACATCTGGCAGATATGAGGCTGGGCGGGTGGCTGTCGTGCAGGGGCTTGCTTGGCGTAAATAAGTGATAAATAAATTACCTTTACGTTAAGTGTGTACAAAATATCTTAACATTGTGTGTATTTTGTGTTTTATTAGTATTCAAATAACCTCTATTGTTACAGTAGACAGGGAGTCCAGGTAAATGAGTACAGTTACACTTGAACAGGCGCTGACCATCACACGTGGTGCCTTGCAGCACGCATTGGAAGTCTCTGCTGCGCCGCTCACCGTTGCCGTGCTGGATAATGCCGGCCGTCTGGTGTCGCTGCAGCGTCAGGACGGCTCCAGCCTGTTGCGCCCCGATATTGCCACCGGCAAAGCCTGGGGCGCGGTTGCGTTGGGCCGCAGTTCTCGCGGTCTGGCAGACGTGGCCGCCGCCAGACCGGCATTTATGGCATCCGTTAACGTAATGGCGGGGGGCAATATCATTCCGGCGGCGGGTGGCGTGCTGATCCGTGATGCACAGAACCAGATTCTGGGCGCGGTAGGCATCAGCGGTGATCAACCCGATGTCGATGAAGCCTGTGCCGTCGCGGGTGTCAAGCTGGCCGAGCTGGTAGCAGATTGCGCCTGAATCTCGGTTTCAGGCAGTCAGCCTGATAAGTAAACCTGTTGTTTTGGTCGAGGGGTAACCTTGGTTACTCGTTTCAGCGCTCACCAGTGTGGGCGCTTTTTTTTTGCGTTTTTTGCCGAACTACGACCGGAACTCGGGTATGGTTAGTCAATATCACTTCTTATTTTATGGCCTGGAGCCTGAAAATCAGTATGTCCCGGATCAGAGCTAAAAACGAAGAAATCATCATCCGCGCCGCCAGCCGTGTTTTTGCCGAAAACGGTTACGCCGCCACCAAGACCGCCGATATCGCCGTGCTGGCGGAGCTGCCGAAACCCAATATCTACTATTATTTCGGCAGCAAGGAAAAACTCTATCGCGCCGTGCTGGAGAGCGTGACCGAGCCTTTACTGGCGGCCTCGGCACCTTTTATCGAGTATCGGGATCCGGTCATGGCCCTGACGGCCTATATCAAATCCAAGCTGATCATTTCGAAAGACTACCCCTACGCCTCCAAGGTGTTTGCCAATGAAATCATGCATGGCGCCCCGCACCTGCCGGAAGACATCATAGCGCGCCTGAGTGAGCAGACCCGCACCCTGAGCGCCAAACTGACCGACTGGATGGGGCAGGGGTTGATGGCACCGGTCGATGCTCATCATCTGCTGTTCGCCATCTGGGCCTCGACCCAGACCTATGCGGACTTCAACTGGCAGATCACCATGGCACTGGGCAAGCAGGAGCTGGACGAGCAGGACTTCGAGCGGGCCGCTCAATTGATTACCCGGCTGGTGATTGGCGGCTGTGAGGTACAATCCCTGCCAACCACCTGATAACTACTTGCCTGTTACCTTGCGACCTTGATGACGTCAGTACCTTGTACTGACGTCATTTTTTTCATCTGTCATGACTTCTTTTCACCCGCCGTTATCCGGCGCCGTTCCCGCTACACTTTATATAAAGGACGAAAAAACTCGCCGCCGTAACCTGAGCACATGCCTGATAAATACTCATTGGTGACAATGGATTAACGGCCTGATGCAAGATTCAGGTTATCCGTCGGTAAAATATTTGTTGACTCTTTGGTCAGGTTTAACTTTAATTACACATGAAGATATTATTATTCCGCTGGTCGGTAATGTGTGCGATGTACTCGCTGAAGGAGGCAAGCCTTGATTAAGTTTCTGCTTAACCAGGAGGTGCGGGAGGAAAAAGACCTGTCGCCCAATATGACGGTGCTCAATTATCTGCGCACTCGCGTGGGTAAAAACGGCACCAAGGAAGGATGTGCATCCGGTGACTGCGGCGCCTGCACCGTGGTGCTGGGCGAGCGGGAAGGCGAACATATTCGTTATCAAACGGTGAACTCCTGCCTGACCTTCGTGTCGACCCTGCACGGCAAGCAGCTGATCACGGTGGAAGACCTCAAGTCGCAAGACGGCAGCCTGCATCCGGTGCAGCAGGCGATGGTGGACTTTCACGGTTCCCAGTGCGGCTTCTGTACTCCCGGCTTTATCATGTCGATGTTTGCCCTGAGCAAGAACAAGCCCTCGGCCGACCAGCACGACATTCTCGAAGCCCTGGCCGGTAACCTGTGTCGCTGCACCGGATATCGACCCATCGTCGATGCGGCCAGGACGATTGCAGAGCAGCCGCAGCTGGCCGATGATTTTTCCCGCTACGAGTCCGAGGTACTGGCCCGGCTCGATCAGATCCAGACCGATACCCTGGTTACCCTTAACGAAAACGGCAAGGTGTGCTATTCGCCCACCAGCAGTGATGAAGTGGCGGCGCTGCTGGTTCAGCATCCGGATGCCCGTCTGCTGGCCGGCGGCACCGACCTGGCGCTGGAAGTGACCCAGTTCTACCGCGAACTGCCGAAGATGATTTATGTGGGCAACGTGACCGACATGAAACAGCTGAAAGAAGACGACCAACAGCTGGTGATTGGCGCGGCTCGCAGCCTGAGCGACAGTTACGAGGCGCTGAGCCGGGTCTTTCCCGACTTCGGCGAGCTGCTGCACCGCTTTGCCTCCCTGCAGATCCGTAATCAGGGCACCCTGGGCGGCAACATCGGCAACGCCTCGCCCATCGGTGATGCACCGCCGGTGCTGATGGCGCTCGATGCCCGCCTGGTGCTGCGTAAGGGCGACCGGCGTCGTGAGGTGCCCGTCGAAGCCTATTTCCTCGGCTACAAGGTGACCGCGCTGGAAGAGGGCGAGTTTATCGAGCAGATCATAGTGCCCAAACCGACGGCCAATCAGCACTTCAGAGTCTACAAGTTGTCCAAAAGATTGGATGACGATATTTCCGCGGTGTGTGGCGCCTTCAATCTGACCATTGAAGACGGCGTGGTGACCGATGCCTGCATCGGCTTCGGCGGCATGGCGGCAGTACCCAAACGTGCCTCGGCCTGCGAACAGGCACTGCTCGGCCAGCCCTGGAATCACGCCACCGTCAAGGCGGCGATGCAGGCGCTGACCGGTGATTTCGAGCCGCTGTCCGACTTCAGGGCCAGCAAGGAATACCGCAGCAAAACCGCCAGCAACCTGCTCTACAAGTTCTTCATCGAGCAGCAGAGTCTGAAACTGGAAACCAGGGTGACGTCTTATGTCTAACAAGCCAATGAACACACTCACCATCGACGAGATGATGGAGCGGGTCAAACAGAGCCTGCAAACCGGCGTGGGCAAGAGAGTGCCCCACGACAGCGCCGCCATGCAGGTGGCCGGCGAGGCCCAGTACATCGACGACCGGCTGGAATTCCCCAATCAGCTGCATCTGTATGCTCGGCTGTCGGATCGGGCCCATGCCCGTATTACCAAACTCGATGTGGCTCCCTGCTACCAGTTTGACGGTGTAACCATTGCCATTACCGCCAAAGACGTGCCCGGCGAGCTGGATATAGGCCCGGTACTGGCCGGCGATCCGCTGCTGGCCGACGGCAAGGTCGAATACCTTGGCCAGCCGGTGCTGGCGGTAGCGGCGAAAGATCTGGGGACCGCGCGCAAGGCGGCGATGGCGGCCATTGTCGAATACGAAGATTTGCCGCCGGTGCTGTCGGTAGAAGAAGCGCTGGAAAAAGAGCTGTTCGTGACCGAAAGTCACAAGCAGCAACGGGGCGACTCCGCCGCCGGTCTAAAGCGCGCCAAGCATGTGATTGAAGGCAGCCTGCATATCGGCGGCCAGGAACACTTCTATCTGGAAACCCAGGTCAGCTCTGTGGTGCCCACCGAAGACGGCGGCATGATGGTGTTTACCTCCAGCCAGAACCCGACCGAGGTGCAGAAGCTGGTGGCCGGCGTGCTGGACGTGCCGATGCACAAGGTCGTGATCGACATGCGGCGCATGGGCGGCGGCTTCGGCGGCAAGGAAACCCAGGCCGCCGGTCCCGCCTGCATGGCGGCAGTAGTGGCGCGCCTCACCGGTCGCCCCACCAAGATGCGCCTGCCGCGGGTCGAAGACATGATGATGACCGGCAAGCGTCATCCCTTCTTCAACCAGTACAAGATCGGTTTCGACGATAGCGGCCGCATCGAGGCGGCGGAAATCATCGTCGCCGGTAACTGCGGCTATTCGCCGGATCTGTCGTCCTCGATTGTCGACCGGGCCATGTTCCACTCGGACAACGCCTATTACCTGGGTGACGCTACCGTTATCGGCCACCGCTGCAAGACCAACACTGCGTCCAACACCGCCTATCGTGGTTTCGGTGGTCCCCAGGGCATGATGACGATCGAGCATGTGATGGACGAGATCGCCTCGAAGCTTGGCAAGGATCCGCTGGAGATCCGCAAGATCAACTTCTACGGCAAGGACGACCGTAACGTTACCCATTATCACCAGCCGGTGGAGCACAATATCATTCACGAGCTGGTGGCGGATCTGGAGCTGTCTTCCGAATACGCCAGCCGGCGCGCGGCGATCAAGGCGTTCAACGCCCGGAGCCCGATTCTGAAGAAGGGCATCGCCATCACCCCGGTGAAGTTCGGTATTTCCTTTACCGCCACCTTCCTCAACCAGGCCGGCGCCCTGGTACACATTTACACCGATGGCAGCATTCACCTCAATCACGGCGGTACCGAGATGGGGCAGGGGCTGAACATCAAGGTAGCCCAGATAGTGGCGGAAGAATTTCAGGTGGACATCGATCGTATCCAGATCACCGCCACCAATACCGACAAGGTGCCCAACACCTCGCCCACGGCGGCGTCCAGTGGCACCGATCTGAACGGCAAGGCGGCCCAGAATGCGGCGCAGATCATCAAGCAACGGTTGATCGACTGGGCGTCGGGTCATTTTCAGGTCAGCCCGGAAGAAGTGGTGTTCAAGAACAACGTCGTGCGGGTGCGCAACCAGATACTGTCGTTCCAGGAATTCGTACAACTGGCGTACTTCAACCAGATTTCGCTGTCGAGCACCGGCTTCTACAAGACGCCGAAGATCTATTACGATCATGCCAGCGGATCCGGCTGTCCCTTCTACTACTTCGCCTACGGTGCCGCCTGCTCCGAGGTGATCATCGACACCCTGACCGGCGAATACAAGATACTGCGCGCCGACATACTGCACGACGTGGGTGACTCGCTGAACCCGGCCATCGATATCGGTCAGGTCGAGGGCGCCTTCATTCAGGGCGTGGGTTGGCTCACCACCGAAGAATTGGTGTGGAACGACAAGGGCAAGCTGATGACCAACGGCCCGGCGGGCTACAAGATACCGGCGGTGGCCGACACCCCCCTCGACTTCCGCGTCAAGCTGGTGGAAAACCGCAAGAACCCGGAAGACACCGTATTCCACTCCAAGGCCGTGGGCGAGCCGCCGTTCATGCTCGGTATCTCGGTGTGGTGCGCGCTGAAAGACGCGGTGGCCAGCGTGTCGGATTACCGGAAATATCCGCACATGGACTCACCGGCCACGCCGGAACGGGTGCTGTGGGCGGTGGAGCAGATGCAGGCGCTGGTGGAGCAGGATGAAGCCGTAACCGAGGAAGTGCTGGTCAAGTAACGCCGGGCATCGTCTGGTCAGGTTGCACCAGTTGGACAAAGGGTCCGCTCCGTCGACTCGCTGTGAATACGTCCGTGTACGCTCTCTGTTTCATCCCTGAAACAGAAGGTCGGCGGAGCAGATCCCTTTGTCCTCCTTCAGGCATCTGAGTGACCGATTGGTACAGCCGGCTCCGGCGCCCAGAGGAGGGTTGAGGGATCTGCTCCGCCGACCGTGACATGCCAGGGATGGCATGTCCGAGCCCCCAGGGATGGGTTTATGGCGTGTCGGAGGAGTAGACCCTTAATCCGACGTTTCTCCTGAGATAAAGCCTGCGTTTACTGTTGGTGGTAGAGGCGGTAGTAGAGGTGAAGTGATGTTCAAGGACAACTGGATTCAGGTGCTGGCCGAGCTGGAACGCAAGGGCGAACCCTGCGTGCTGGTGACTGTGGTCGAGCACAAGGGCTCTACGCCTCGCGACAGCGGTACCAAAATGCTGGTCACCGAGCAGGGATGTTACGCCACCATCGGCGGTGGCCACCTGGAATACAAGGCGTTGCAGCTGGCGCGTAACATGCTGCAGCAGGGTGAGCAGCAGATGAAGGTGGAACGCTTCAATCTGGGCGCCAGCCTGGGCCAGTGTTGTGGCGGCATGGCCACCATCATGCTGGAGCCTGTGGTGCGCGCCCGCCATCATCTGGTGCTGTTCGGCGCCGGTCATGTGGCCAAGGCGTTGGTGCACATACTGGCCACACTGCCGTTTCGTATTACCTGGATAGACGAGCGGGAGGATGAGTTTCCCACCGAGCTGCCGGCCGGTGTCAGCAAGCTAGTGAGCGATGATCCTGTGGCCGAGATCGATGGCCAGCCTGCCGGCAGCTTCTATCTGGTGATGACCCATAATCATCAGCTCGATCTGGAACTCTGTGCCCGTATTCTCAAGCGGGGAGATGCCCGTTACTTCGGTGTCATCGGCTCGCGCACCAAGCGCAAGCGGTTCGATTACAAGCTGAAAGAGCGGGGCTTTGACGAGGCGGCGCTGGCCCGGATGATCTGCCCCATCGGCCTGCCCGAGGTGATCGGCAAGCATCCGGCAGAAATCGCGGTGTCGGTGGCCGGCGAGTTGATTGCCGCCTATCAGCAGCCGGCGGCGTCCGCGACTGGCGGCACAGTTTCCGAGCGGGACGAGATTGCTGATGAGCCAGCCTCGGTACGACCGTAACCATACGAATTTTCAAGGAGAAGCCTTTACATGACGCAAGCGATCGCGTATCGCGCCGCCATTCTGCACTGCCTGGCCGATCCGGCCCGGGTCGGGCTGGACGCCAGCCATGCCTATTATGAAGACGGTGTGCTGGTGGTGGCCGACGGCCATATCTGCGATATCGGCCCGGCCGACCAGGTGTTGGCGCGCCAGCCGGCGAATCTTGAGGTGATCCGTTTTGAAAACAAGCTGATCACCGCCGGTTTTATCGATACCCATATCCATTTTCCCCAGACCGAGATGATCGCCTCCTATGGCGAGCAGTTGCTCGACTGGCTGAACAACTATACCTTTCCGGAAGAGCGGAAGTTCGCCGATCCCGCACACGCACGGCGGGTGGCGAGCTTCTTTCTGGATGAGCTGTTGCGTAACGGCACCACCACCGCCATGGTGTTCGGCACCGTGCACAAAGCCTCGGTCGATGCCTTTTTCAGCGAGTCCGAAAAGCGCAACATGCGGATGATCGCCGGCAAGGTGATGATGGACCGGCACGCTCCCGACTATCTGCTCGATACTCCCGAGTCCGCCTATGCCGACAGCAAGGCATTGATCGAGCGTTGGCACCACAAGGGCCGCCAGCTCTATGCGGTAACGCCACGCTTTGCACCCACCAGTACCGCCGATCAGTTGGCCGTGGCCGGTCGCCTGCTGCAGGAATATCCGGATGTTTATCTGCAGACGCACCTGTCCGAAAACAAGCAGGAAATCGAATGGGTGAAGGAGCTGTTTCCCGAGCGCAAGGGCTATCTGGATGTATATGACCATTTCGGTCTACTCGGTGAGCGTTCGGTATTCGCCCATGCGGTACACCTGGAGCAGGAGGAATGCGCGCGCATGGGGGAGACCGATTCGGTGATCTCTTTCTGCCCCACCTCCAACCTGTTTCTGGGCTCAGGGCTGTTCGATCTGCCCGGGATGGAAGCGCATCAGATCCGGGTCGGGCTGGGCACCGACGTGGGCGGCGGCACCAGTTTTTCCATGCTGCAGACCATCGCCGAGGCCTACAAGATCCAGCAGTTGCAGCAGCACAAGCTGCACCCGCTGAAGGCGCTGTATCTGGCTACCCTGGGCGGTGCCAAGGCACTCAGCCTGGACAACAAGATAGGTAACCTGGAGGTCGGCAAGGAAGCCGATTTTCTGGTGCTGGATCTCCATGCCACCCCCTTGATACAGGCGCGAATGAAAAATGCTCACAATTTGTTCGAACAATTATTCGTGCTGATGATGCTGGGGGACGATCGGGTGATTGCCGAAACCTATATTTATGGTGACTGCTGCTACCGCCGGCATTAAGTTCCAATAGAAACCCCTTCTCGGCCCGCTGCGGCTGTGCTGCGAAAAGCGCCCATTTCGGGCGTTTTTTGTGTTCAGTCACAGTCTTGACTATTGCAACTGTCGTATCGTGCAAAACCCAGTAAGATTGTATACGAGATTACAAAAATTTAACTAACAGGCAAGCATGCGGTATACCTTTTGTCGTATATGCAGGCCGTAACTGGAAACCCACAGCATGAGTTCACTCAGTCAACTGGAGCCGAGACCCGTCAAGTCGAGCTCAAATACCCAGGATGATATTGTTTACGAACATATCTTCGATGCCATTCTCGAACAGCGGCTGGCGCCGGGCACCAAGCTCAGCGAAGAAGCGCTGGGCGAAATCTTCGGCGTCAGCCGAACCATTATCCGTCGTGCTCTGTTGCGCCTGTCGCACGAGCAGGTCGTCAGCATCAGACCCAACCGTGGCGCCGTGGTAGCGGCCCCGAGTGTGGAAGAAGCGCGGCAGATTTTCGCCGCTCGCCGGGTGGTGGAGCTGGCGGTGATCGAGCTGGCGGTGAAACATGCCACGCCCGAAGGACTGCAGCGCATCCGTACCATGGTACAGGAAGAGCACGATGCCTTCGCTCGCGGTGACCGCGGCAAGGGCATTCGACTGTCGGGCGAGTTTCATCTGGAGTTGGCCCACATGGCCAACAACACGCCGCTGCTCAACTTTCAGCGCAGCGTCGTATCACAAACCTCGCTGATCATTGCCCAGTACGAAGTCGGCCATCAGGTGCACTGCTCCTTTAACGAGCATGACGCCCTGCTGAAGGCCATCGAGTCCGGTGATCCGCAACAGGCCGTCAACATGATGACCGAGCACCTGAACCATATTGAAGGCAAGCTGAACCTGGATAACGAGTCCGCGTCCACCGATTTGCATGTGGTGTTTTCCGGTGTGGTCAAGAAAAAGCCTGGCCGTAGCCGTTAATCCATAGTCGTTAAGCCATAGCCGTCAGGCCATGGTCGTTCATCTCCCCTGAGTGCGGAGCCGGTAGCAGGCTCCGCTTATCTTGTTGTTCTCTCTCGCTTTATTCCTCCGCCTCCGCTGTCTTGCCGTGGCGTTTTTGTCGTGCCGACACCCCGGTCAGGGGGTGGTCCAAGCCACGGCAGCCAACTGGCGCTACCGGCATGGCCGCCTTCCTCCTAATGTTGTGAACATGTAAACGGCAGTAGCAACTGCTGGATTTATGGTCATCGCACAGCCCGGACGGGGCTGCCAAAGGAGAATGTCATGTCAGCAGAAAATCAGAAAACCGTCGCCTTGCTTGAACAACTGTTTGCCGCCTTCAATCGTCACGATATCGAGGGCGTCATGGCCTGCATGAGCGAAGATGTTGTGTTCGAAGGTGCCGCCGGCACCGAAGCATACGGCACCCGTTTCGATGGTGCCGCCGCCGTGGCCGCCGCCTTCGTCAAGGTATGGACCACCTATCCCGATGTCAGCTGGCAGAACACCAGCCACTTTGCCGCCGGCGACAAGGGCGTGTCCCAGTGGACCTTCTGTGCCACCTGCCCGGATGGCAAGCGAATCGAAGCCGACGGCGTCGATATCTTTACCGTGAACGACGGCAAGCTGGTGCTGAAGCAGGCCTTCCGTAAAGACCGCCCGCTGCTGGATCCCAAGTAAACAACACCAGGGATTTCAACTTTTCATCCGGGGAATACAAATATGGATATTGCCAACAAAACCCAGGCGGATCTCCGCCAGCCGGCTCAGTCCAAGAAGGTGCTGGACAGCTATGATCCCACCTACGATCCACTGGTTGCTCCTACGCCGGGTCGTGGCCAGCAGTATGCGCCCACCTACTGGGTGGCCACCGCCGGCGCACCGCCGGAAGACGATGGCCCCATCACTCAGGACGTGGATGTGGACGTCGCCATTATCGGCAGTGGCTTCACCGGCCTGAGCTGCGCCCTGTTTCTGGCCAAGGAACATGGCATCAAGGCGACGGTACTGGAAGCCAACCAGATCAGCTGGGGCTGTACCAGCCGCAACGGTGGTCAGGCCCAGAATGCCTCGGGTCGCTTGACTCGTTCCCAGTGGATACAGCGCTGGGGCCTGGATACCGCCCGCAAGATGCACGAAGAGGTGCGTGAAGGTTTCGATACCTTCAAGGGGCTGATCAAGGACGGCAATATCGACTGTAATCCCCAGGATGGCGGTCATCTCTACATCGCCCACCGGGACAAGGCGATGCGCAAGCTGGAGGCCGAAGCCAAGGTATTGCGCAATCAGTTCGGTTACGAGACCGAGATGCTCGACAAGGCCACTCTCAGCCGCAACTACGTTGACGAAGCCGAGGCGGTGGGTGCCATGCACGAGCCGGACGGCATCGGTGTGCATCCGCTCAAGCTGGCCCATGGCTATCAGCGCATCGCGCGGGAGCTGGGCGCGACCGTGCATCCGTCCAGTCCGGTCACCGGCTGGGAAACCAGGAACGGTATCCATTATCTGCAGACGCCGGGTGGCATAGTGCGTGCCCGGGCCGTGGCGGTCGCCACCGGGGGTTATACCTCGCAGGGACTGCATCAGAGCCTGCGCAGCAAGATAATGCCGATACTGTCCAACTCGCTGGTGACCCGGCCGATGACGGATCAGGAGCTCGCCGCCTGTAACTTCAAGACCAACGAGGTGATCACCGACACCCGTACCCTGCGGCATTATTACCGCAAGCTGCCGGATAATCGCTTGCAGATCGGCAGTCGCAGCTCCATTACCGGCAGCGATGCGCCCAATCCCAAGCATCTGCAGTTGCTGATCGACGGCATGCATCGCAAGTTTCCGGCGCTCAACGGTATCAAGGTGGATTATTCCTGGTGGGGCTGGGTAGATGTGAGTCACGACATGATGCCGCGTATCGCCCAGCCCGATGAAAAAGAGCAGGTATTTTATGCTCTGGGTTACGGTGGCAACGGTGTCATGTTCTCGGCCCATGCCGGTCGGCGCATGGCCCAGCGCGTGGCGGGCATCAAGGAAGGCTTCGAACTGCCGATTTACGACACGGCACTGCCGGGACACCTGTTTTCGCCCTTCCGTCGCATGGGGCAACGGATGCTGTACCACTGGTACCAGCTGCGCGACGAGCATTTGTAAACCGAGCTAACAGCCTGAGATGCCGGAGCTTTACTTTTGCGTTCATTGGGTTACAAAGGTGTAACCTAATGACGCATTATGGCTTCGGCATTTTTGCGTCTGTTTTATCACTCGTAGACAGGTAAGTCGTTGTATGTTCCCGCTGTTTCATTTCTCCACGGAAAAAACCACCAGCCTGCAGCAGCAGCTGCGCGAGCAAATTGCCGCCGCCATCCTTAATGGCAATATTCCCCAGGACAGCCCTCTGCCTTCCAGCCGCAAGCTGGCCAAGCAGCTGAGTATTGCCCGCAATACGGTGGTGCTGGCCTATGAGCATTTGCTGGACGATGGCTATCTGCTGGCCAGGGAACGCAGTGGTTATTTCGTCAACCCTGATATTCTGTCCCGCCAGCTGGAGGTGCCGGTACAGAGCAGCCGCAATGAAGAGGGCTCACCACCGGACTGGGCGAACAAACTCAAGATTATTCCCAGTCATCAGCACAACATCACCAAGCCCAAAGACTGGCAGAAATATCCCTATCCCTTTATTTACGGTCAGTTCGATACCAGCCTGTTTCCCAGCAACAACTGGCGCGAATGCTGCCGGGATGCGGTGAGTGTACCGGCCATTCGCGACTGGGCCTCGGATCGTTTCGATGCGGATGATCCGCTGCTGATCGAGCAGATCCGTACCCGGCTGCTGCCAAGGCGCGGCGTCTGGGCGTCGGCGGATCAGATACTGGTGACGGTGGGCGCCCAGCAGGCGCTGTACATGCTGGCCCGGCTGCTGCTGGACAAAGACAGCACCATCGGCATCGAAGAGCCGGGCTATGTGGACATTCGCAACATCGCCACCATGAACCCGGCCCGGGTACGCGGCCTGCCGGTCGATGATCAGGGACTGATTGTTGATGAAGGGCTGAACGGCTGTGATGCGGTGTTTACCACTCCCAGTCATCAGTGCCCGACCACGGTGACCATGCCGCTGGAACGGCGCTATGCCCTGCTGGAAAAAGCGAGCGAGCAGGACTTTTTGATCATCGAAGACGATTACGAATGCGAGAGTAACTTCAAGTCCAATCCGATACCGGCGTTGAAGAGCCTGGATACCAATGATCGAGTGCTGTACGTCGGTAGCCTGTCAAAGACCCTGGCGCCGGGACTGCGACTGGGTTACCTGGTCGGACCCGCCGAGTTGATCCGCGAGGCCCGGGCCTTGCGTCGCCTGATACTGCGCCACCCGGCCGCCAACAACCAGCGCTCGGTGGCGCTGTTTCTGGAGCGGGGCTATCACGATGCGTTGATCATGACGATTGCCAAGGCCTACGAAGAGCGCTGGCAGGAAATGGGGGAGGCGTTGAACGAATACCTGCCTTCGTCCAGTCGTCAGCCCAGTTTCGGCGGCTCCTGTTACTGGGTGAAGGGGCCCGAAGGACTCGACAGCCGGCTGTTGCGCAAGGAGGCGGCCGACCGCGGCATACTGATCGAACCCGGTGATATTCACTTTCTGGAACAGCCGGCACCGCTTAACTATTTCCGTCTCGGTTATTCCTCGATTCCGGCCAACAAGATACGGCCGGGCATCCAGGCACTGGTAGAGCTGATTGAAGACATGATCTGATTCGCTGCGCCAGTATGGTCGTCAATTCCTTTTCGACGAACAATGTTTTAAAAATGTTAACAAAAAGACGCCGAAAGGCGTCTTTTTTGTATTTAAGTTTATGATTTTTATAGTTTTATTTTCTGGCGTAACGATTGTTACGCAACTGGTCCTACTCAGTGATCCCCCCAGTTCCTACTCTAGTCCTCAGTGAATCGCATCCAGGTCACCAGACGTTATTTACCTGCGTCGGTTCACCGGGAGGGGAAGCTCGGGGAAACGGCCAGCATGGCGTCACTCGTTGCGATTCGCACTGAATTCACAATAACGAACGTAAACCTGCTTGAACCGAACATTGGATTGAACACTCCGGGGTGGCGGTAGGTACCGTCACCAACAGGACACAGCAAAAGGAAGACAGCTATGCCACGTATGACTCCTAGTGAAGCTCTGGTTGAAACTCTGGCGGCCAACGGTGTAACCGATGCCTTCGGCATCATGGGCTCGGCCTTCATGGATGCCATGGATATTTTCGCACCGGCCGGTATTCGACTGATCCCAACGGTTCACGAGCAGGGTGCGGGCCACATGGCCGACGGCTATTCTCGCGTCAGTGGTCGCCATGGGGTTTGTATCGCCCAGAACGGCCCCGGTATCACCAACTTCGTGACCGCCATTGCCGCCGCTTACTGGGCGCACAGCCCGGTAGTGTGTATTACCCCCGAAACCGGCTCCATGAGCCAGGGTCTGGGCGGTTTTCAGGAAGCCCAACAGCTGCCGTTCTTTGAAACCATCACCAAGTACCAGGGTCACGTGGCCAACCCGGCCCGTATGGCCGAGATCACCGCCCGCTGTTTCGACCGCGCCATGCTGGAAAATGGCCCGACTCAGCTGAATATTCCGCGTGACTTCTTCTACGGCGACATCAACGTCGAGATCCCGCAGCCCATCCGCATCGAACGCGGTGCCGGTGGCGAGCAGAGCCTGCAGGAAGCGGCCGAGTTGCTGGCCAACGCCAAGAACCCGGTGATCATCTCCGGTGGTGGTGTGGTGATGTCCGACGCGGTCGAAGAGTGCAAGGCGCTGGCCGAATTCCTGGGTGCGCCGGTGGTGAACAGCTACCTGCACAACGACTCCTTCCCCGCCAGCCACCCCTTGTGGTGTGGTCCTCTGGGTTACCAGGGCTCCAAGGCCGGCATGAAGCTGATTTCCCGTGCCGACGTGGTGCTGGCGCTGGGTACCCGCCTCGGTCCCTTCGGCACCCTGCCACAGCACGGCATGGATTACTGGCCGAAAGACGCCAAAATCATCCAGGTTGACTGCGATGCCAAGATGCTGGGTCTGGTGAAGAAAATTTCGGTCGGTGTCTGTGGCGATGCCAAGGCCGCTGCCGTGTCCATGCTGAAGCGTCTGGAAGAGCAGAACGTGTACTGCCTGGAAACCAAGGGCGCTCGCGCCACCGAAATTGCCGCCGAAAAAGCGGCCTGGGAACAGGAACTGGACGAGTGGATTCACGAGAAGGATGACTACTCGCTGGACATGATTGCCGAGCAGGCCGAAGAAGAAGGCAACTACCTGCACCCGCGTCAGGTACTGCGCGAGCTGGAAAAAGCCATGCCGGAAGATGCCATGGTATCCACCGATATCGGTAACATCAACTCGGTGTCCAACAGCTATCTGCGCTTTGAAAAGCCCCGCTCTTTCTTCGCCGCCATGAGCTTCGGCAACTGTGGTTATGCCCTGCCGACCATTATCGGTGCCAAGGTGGCCGCGCCCGATCGTACCGCCATTTCCTACGCCGGTGACGGTGCCTGGGGCATGTCGATGATGGAAATCATGACTTGTGTGCGTGAGCAGATTCCGGTGACTTCCATCGTGTTCCACAACCGTCAGTGGGGCGCCGAGAAGAAGAACCAGGTCGACTTCTACAACCGTCGTTTCGTGGCCGGCGATCTGGAAAACCCGAGCTTCGCCGAAATCGCCCGTGGCATGGGAGCCGAAGGTGTCACCATTGACCGTCTGGAAGACGTAGGCCCGGCCCTGAAGGCCGCCTGTGCTGCCCAGAAGGAAGGCAAGACCACCGTTATCGAAATCCTGTGTACCCGCGAGCTGGGCGACCCCTTCCGTCGTGACGCCCTGTCCAAGCCGGTACGTCACCTGGAGAAGTACAAAGACTTCTGCTGATAGCCGAGTCTGCCCGCACTGACGGGCAGGCTTCACTTATCGGTGAAGTCGTTAACCAGGGCTGGCAATGCCGGCCCTGTTATTTTCACCCGCTTGGGGCGTCATCGACGCGATAACAAGTAGCTACGGGAGCCAACCCGATGCCATTGTTGCAGTGGCGTGCGGTTGTTTTCTGTCAGTCAGGAAGGAATGGAATCATGCTCAGTACCACGCCCAAGGAATGTCCGGCCCGGTTGCTGGCCCAGGCCCGTCAGCATCCCCGGGTCACCACCGTAGTGATTAATCCGATCAACGAGGTTTCGCTGGCCAGCGCCCGCATGGCCAGCGAGCAGGGGTTGATCGAGCCGATACTGGTGGGCGATATCGACACCATGCGCCGTCAGGCCGAGGTCATTGACTGGTCGCTTGACCAGGTTCGTCTGGTGCAGGCCGCCGACGAAACCGAAGCGGCCCGGCTGGGCGTGGCGCTGGTCAGCCAGAATGAGGCGCATTCCATCATGAAGGGACACGTGCATACCGACATTCTGCTGCGGGCCGTGCTTAACAAGGCGGCGGGATTGCGTACCGACAGCCGGCTGAGTCATGTGTTCTACATGACGGTGCCCGGCAGCGACAAGGCCCTGTGCATTACCGATGCGGTGATCAACGTACAACCCTCGGTACTCGACAAGCTGCATATCGCCCGCAACGCCATCGGCTTCATGCATGCCTTGGGCAAGGATGAGCCCAGGGTGGCGCTGCTGTCGGGTACCGAAGAGGTCAGCAAGAGCATGCCGTCCAGTCAGGATGCGGCCGAGCTGGTCAAGCTGGCGGCCATGGGCGCGCTGCCCGGCGCCGTGGTAGAGGGGCCGCTGGCGTTCGACAATGCGGTGTCGCCGGAAGCCGCCGCCATCAAGGGCATTACGGGCAAGGTGCCCGGTCAGGTGGATATTCTGCTGGTGCCCAACCTGGAGTCGGGCAACTTCCTGTTCAAGCAGATGGTGTATTTCATGGGCGCCACCGCCGCCGGTCTGGTGCTGGGCGCCCGGGTGCCGATCATTCTGACCTCGCGGGCCGATCCGCCCGAGGCCCGGTTGGCGTCCTGCGCCCTGGCATCGCTTTATTGTGCTCATCAGCTGTCGCCTGCGCTGGTGCAGGCATCCTGAATTCGTTTTTTAGCGTAAGGAGTCGTTTATGTCGCTCAGTCGTTATGGTTTTATTGTAAAAGGGGCGGATCTGGAGCTGTTCAAGCACCATAGCCGCATCAAGAGTGAGCTGTTCGATATCGCCGTGTCCGGCGTACGCACCCTGGAAGAGGCGGTGATGGCGGCACAGGAAATGCTGACTCGGCGTATAGAGGTGATCGAGTTGTGTGGTGGTTTCAGCGCCGAAGAAGAAGCGCACATTCGTGAGGCTATCAACGATCATGTGCCGCTGGGGCGGGTACAATACCGCAGTGAAGATCAGGCGCGGGTCGACTGGCCCTGAACTGGCGGGCGGATCCCGCCGCGGATCCGCCGTTATGTTGTTCTTACTCTATTACCGCCGGCTGCTGCCGGCGGTTTTTTTATGCGCGATTTCTCCCTTTCTCTTGCCGTTAATAGCCACCCCCGGCCAATGGCCTTCATGCCGGTTTTTCTCGTATTTCATCCTCGCCGAGCGGATCGCGCAGTGGAATTCGTTGCCGACACACATCACAATCGACACAACTTGTTAACAAAATATTTTGTATTTTTGTCGAACCTGAAATATTGTTAACGATATTGTGTATTTTTTGTGAGCGATAAACATGGAAGAAACGCTTGAACTCAAGCAGTACCCGATGCGAGCACGGCACGCAGTTCCGTCCATTGTCTGGTATCGGAGCGATTATTTTATTCATTTAGGGAGCGTCACTCATGGATGATAACAACCTGGACATCAAGCACATCGATCCTTCGCTTTACAACGAGGATCTGGCCCCGATCAAGCATAAAGACAGATCCTGGGGCTGGTTCGAGATCTTCAACGTCTGGTCAAACGATATTCAAAGCTTGTTCGGCTATACCCTGGCGGCCTCGCTGTTTCTGTCTTACGGCCTGAACGGCTGGGCGGTGATGGCGGCCATCATCCTGGCCGGTTGCATCGTGATGGTGCTGGTCAACCTGACCGGCAAGCCCAGCGTCAAATACGGTATTCCCTTTCCGGTGATGATTCGGGCCAGCATGGGGGTGCGCGGTGCCAACTTCCCGGCCCTGTTGCGGGCCATCATCGGTATCTTCTGGTACGGGGTGCAGACCTATTTCGCCTCGACCGCCGTGACCCTGATGTTGACCGCCCTGTGGGGCCCGGGCAGCGGCGAGACCTATCTCGGCATGTCCGGCACCGCCTGGCTGGCCTTCGTGATTGTATGGGTATTCCAGATTGCCCTGTTCTGGCAGGGTATCGACAAGATCACGGTGTTCCTCAACTGGGCCGGTCCGCTGGTGTATGTGGTGATGCTGGTGCTGATGGCCATCGTCTGGTTTGAAGCCGGCGATCAACTGCTGCCGGCAGTCGGCACCATCTTCAGTGGTGGTGGTGACTACGAAGGAGGTGATATCGCCGCCTTTGCCGCCATTGTGGGGACCATGGTGGCCTATTTTGCCGCCGTGGTGATCAACTTCGGTGACTTCACCCGCTTTGTACGCAGTGAACGGCAAATGAAGATCGGCAACCTGTTGGGCCTGCCCCTGAACGCGGCCTTCTTTTCCTTTATCGCGTTGATCATTACCGCCGGTACCCTGGTGCTGTTTGGTGATGCGCTGACCAATCCGGCCGATATCGTCGAGCGGGTCGACTCGCTGCCGCTGACCATTATCGCGGCGCTGACCTTCTTTGCCGCGACCGTGGGTATCAACCTGGTCGCGAACTTCATTCCGCCGGCCTACGATCTGGCCAACCTGTTCCCCCGGGTGATCAGCTTCCGCATCGGTGGCCTGATCACCGCCACCGTGGCCTTCTTTGTCGGTGGCCTCTGGGTGTCGGTGATCAGCCAGATTGGTATTCCCGGCTTCGTGAACGCCCTGGGCGCGGTGGTAGCGCCGTTCTACGGCATCATAGTGGTCGATTACTATCTGATTAAACGCCAGGAACTGAGTATGGAGCAGCTGTTCTCATCCGATCCGAAAGGGGCCTACTACTACAACAAAGGCTGGAATGGCCGGGCACTGGCGGCGTTTGCCATGGCGGCGGTATTTTCCATCTCGACGGTACTGGTGCCGGCATTGAGTAACCTCAATGGCTACGGCTGGCTGCTGGGTGCCGGACTGGGTGGGCTCTTCTATTACCTGCTGATGTTCCGGCATGCTGCTGCCAAACCGGTGTCTGTCGGTCAGGCCGGGCATTAATGCCGGCCTCGTTGGCAAAAACGCCGGCAACAGGATAACACCGCTTAGTTAACGGGATCGATTGGCTTTCAAACCGACCTTCTGCGCCATGGATGGCGCAGCAGAGCCCCCAGGGATGGGTTTACGGCGTGTCGGTGGGAAGTCAATTGATCCCGTTTTACGCTTAACTGACCGGTGTTGGGCAACAGGAGACAGAACAAGATGCAGTAGCCAGTGCCGGAGTTGGCATTCCGGCCATAAAAAAAGACGAGACTCCGGTCTCGTCTTTTTTCGTGTGCAACCGAGTCACGCCGAAGCTCAGTGCTTCTGGGTCGCCTGTTTGGTGGTGACCACTTTTTCGGGACGGGGGACAATCAGGGTGGGAATACGGGACTCGCGCAACACGTTCTTGGCCACGCTGCCGAGCAGGGTATGAAACCAGCCCTTCTCGTGGGCGCCCATCACGATCAGATCGCAGTCCAGTTCCTTCGAGCGTTTGAGAATGGTCTGGGTGGGGTAGCCTTCCACCACCTCGCAGCCGATGATCTTGCTGCGCATGGCCTGCTCCTCTGGTGCTATCACCTCCCAGAAATGATCCAGGCGTTGCTGCAACTGGTCCCGGGCATGATTAAGGCGCTGATGCAGAAATTCTTCACGGCTGTTCTGGTTGAGAATATAGGACTGCAGCGTCAGCCGTTCATCGCTGGACAGCTCTTCGACCACCTTCAGAATATGGATCTCGGCGCCGGTCTGTCTGGCCAGATAAACGGCGTACTTGAAAGCGTAAGAGGCATTCTTGGACAGATCGGTACAATAGAGAATCTTGTTTACTTCCGGCAACATGAGCATATTCCTCATCGTTAATGCAAGGACAGGGCCGACGGTGGTCGGCCCTGTCTATCATAGTGAAGTCGTCGCTAATAACCCAGCAGCCCGGGCAGAAACAGGGTGATCTGCGGTATGTAGGCGATGATAAACACCGAGATTACCGACATGACGGCAAACGGCAGGGCGCGAACCGATATTTCCTCTATCGAAGTACCGGACACCCCGGAGGCGATAAACAGGTTTTCGCCCAGTGGCGGGGTCTGGAAGCCGATGGACAAACAGCACACCACCACGATGCCGAAGTGAACCGGATCTATGCCCAGGTTATAGGCCACTGGCAGCAGTACCGGGGTCAGTATCATGATGGCCGCCAGGGTTTCCATGAACATGCCGACAAACAGCAGGAAGAAGATGATCAGCGCCCAGATCAGATACAGGTTGGTGGTCATCTCCAGCATGGAGGAGGCCACAATGGCCGGAATCTGGTTCTCGACCAGCAGACGACCGAACACGGTAGCGGTAAACAGGATCAGCAGCACGCGGCCGGTCAGCCAGGTGGTGGTTTCCAGTGAACGCATCACGTCCTTGATCTTCAGTTCCCGATGCACGAAGAAACCGATCACCAGGGTATAGAAGATGGCGACAATGGCCGATTCGGTGGGAGTGAACAGGCCGCTGTAGATGCCCCCCAGAATCACCACCGGTGCCAGTACCGACCAGAACCCCTTGCGCAGGGCGCCTCGGGTCACGCTGGCCGACCAGCCTTCGGTGGTGCCTTTGTAACCGTGCTTGCGGCACAGAAAATAGTTCATGACAAGCAGGCCGCCGGCCAGCACCATGCCCGGCAGCACGCCGGCGATAAACAGCTTGGGAATGGACACCGACTGGAACTGGCCGTATTGGGCAATAGCTTCAGGCGGCGCCATCATGCCCATGGCGGAAATACCGAAGATCACCATGGGAATGGAAGGGGGTATTACCACACCCAGACCACCGGACGACGCGGTCACGGCCGAGGCATAGCCCTTGCCGTAACCCCGGTCGATCATGGCCGGTATCATCAGCATGCCCACGGCGGCGGTAGTGGCCGGACCGGATCCGGAAATGGCACCAAAGAACATGCAGGCCATGACGGTGGCGGCCGACATGCCGCCGGTAAAGGGCCCGGCAAAGCTTTCGGCCAAATCCACCAGCCGCTTCGATATACCTGCCGCTTCCATCAGGGCCCCGGCCAGAATAAAGGCGGGCAGCGCCATCAGCGGAAAGGAACCGACCGAGGTAAAGGCGATCTGCACGAACTTGATGGGGTTCTCGTCCAGGTACAGGAAAGACGCGAGCGCGGAAACTCCCAAAGACACACTGATGGGAGCGCCGAGCAGCAATAACAGCAAAAAGCTCCCAAACAGGATCATGACAACGGATGATTCAATCATGGGTATGCTCCTGCCTTAACTCGGTTGTTTTTGTGGGTTTTTCAGCGTTTGTAGAAGAGGACTCGATCAATTTCTCGACTTCCAGTGATTCGGGATCCCGTATATCGATACCCTTGACCAGCTTGTAATAGTTGACCTGCAGTATGCGAATGGTCATCAGCGCGAAGGCGATGGGCAGTATCATGTACACATATTTCATCGGAAAACCCAGGGTCTGGGATTTCCAGAACAGGTTCATCTTGTTGAACACGAAGTCATAGCTCAAAAAAACGAAGTAGCCGTTGAAGCAGACCCAGATCAGATCGGCAATGGCCTCGGAAATCACGGCGACGACGGGTGGAAAAAGCTTGAACTGAAAGGTGACTCGGTTGTGGGCGGCGAGCTTGGTGGCGTAGCTGGCGCCGAAATAAACGAACCACACAAACATGTAGGTTGACAGTTCCTCGGTCCAGGACAGGGAATGACCGAATACCTGGCGCGATATGATCTGGATGAACAGCAGAACAACAAACGAGGCGAGCAGGGTTCTGCAGATCACCTTTTCGATGTTGTCGATAATCTTGAATATCAGTTTGCCGATGGTCATGGCGGTTTCTCCCTGAAATAAGAGTGTACCCGATCAGGGGTACACTCCGGTTGCAGCAACGGTTTAGATGGTGTCGCGTCCCAGGGATTGCAGAATGGAGTTCAGCTTGTCCTTGCCGCCCAACTGCTCATAGTACTTGGGCCACACCTGGTTGACGGCTTTCTCCATCCACTCTTTTTCGCCATTGGCCGGTTCGGTGATTTCCATGCCACCGGCGGTCAGCTCGGCCTTGATCTTGTCTTCCTGTTCCACCAGCCATTTGGCGCTGTGGGCGGTTGCCGCCTGGCCGGCTTCCAGAATGGCTTTTTGCACGTCGTCAGGCTGAGACTGGAACACGGCTTCAGAGACGATCAGCGGCTCGATGGAGAACAGATAGCGTATATTGGTGATGTACTTCTGCACCTCGTCAAACTTCATGGCGGATACGGTGATGTAGGGGTTGTCCTGACCATCGACCACGCCCAGCTGCAGGCCGGTAAAGGTTTCCGACCAGGCCATGGGGGTCGGGTTGATGCCCCAGGCGCGATAGGTGTCGATCATGATTTCGTTGCTCGGCACCCGTACTTTCAGTCCTTCCAGATCGGCCAGGGTCTGTACCGGTTTTTTGGAGTTGGTCAACACTCGAAATCCGGAATAGGCCCAACCGACGATGCGTACCCCGGCATCGCGAATGGTGTTTTCCACCAACTCCTGGCCTACCTCGCCCTGAGTCAGTTCGACCGCATCGTCCAGGCTTTGCACCATGTAGGGCAGAGTCAGCACGCCGACGGAGGGCGAGAAGGGAGTGACGTTGTTGATGGCCAGAATCGAGAAATCCAGCAGTCCCATGGACGCATCGTTGATGGTAGCCTGCTCATCGCCGAGCTGGCCGTTGAGGAACATCTTGGTGTCGTGTTTGCCATCGGTTCTGGTTTTGAACTCTTCCGAGAATTTCAGCCCCAGTTCATGCTGAGTGCCGCCGGCGCCGTCACCCACCGCGATACGAAAGGTATTTGCCTGCGCCATCGAGCTGGCGGCGGCAATGGCGCCCGCACAAAGGGCGAAAGACATAGACTTGATAAAACGTTGCTTGAATAACATGGCTTCTTGCTCCAGTTTTTGATGCTCCGCCACAGGGGGGAGCCGTGACCTTCCGTGATGCCAGGCGAATGACGCTTTCTACCTCACTCGCCTACAACTGGCTCTGTTCTCTTATTCATGCGGTCTCCGGGCTGGCAGTATTGTCGATTCCCTGCCTGGCCCGGATGTGATACCCATCGTCAATACTCGAATCTGTACCCTTAAATAGTTAGGGCCACTTGTGTTTTCAGACTGGGGCCAGCATTAAACTTCTTTATATTCAGTCTGTTATAATTTCACATTGTAAAATTAATGTTATTTTTTGGTTATTTATTTTCCAGAGCCCTGGCCATTAGCGTCAGCACTTCGTCGAACACCTTGTTGTCCAGCGACCGGCTCAGATCCAGCAGTTGACTGTGTTGGTAGTAATCACTCAGATCCAGCCCCACACCCAGCGCACACAGAGCCAGGCGGCCTTCTCGTTCCAGTCGGCCACTGACCTGGCGCAGATGCAGGTCGAGAATGTCCTGGTCATTGCACTGGCGGGTGGCGGTATCCATGGGGCAGCCGTCGGAAATCACCAGCAACAGCCGATCCCGGGCCGGTTGTGTCAGCAGTCGTTGTTCGGCCCACAGCAAGGCCTCGCCATCCAGCCCTTCGCGAAACAGGTCATCCTTGAGCAGGGCCGCGATATTGCGACGGGCGCGGCGCCAGGGGGTATCGGCATCCTTGTAGACCAGGTGACTGCGCTCGTTCAAGCGGCCGGGGTTGGCCGGTCGGCCCTCACGCTGCCAGCGTTTGAGCGGCTTGCCGCCGTTCCAGTGGCCCGTGGTAAAGCCCAGAATTTCCACCTTGGCGCCAACCCGTTCCAGCGCCCGGGCCAGGGTATCCACCAGCATGCTGATGCTTTCGATATGGGGGCGCATGGATCCGGAGTTGTCGATGAGAAAGGTGACCACCGCATCCCCTTTCGGCTCCTGTTGTTCCTGCTTGAACACCCGGCGGTCGGCCACCGAGGTGACCAGGGTCGGTAGGCGACGGCCGTCGAGTTGCCCTTCCTCTTCGCCGAAGCGCCAGCCCTGGCGCTGGGGGCGAGCCAGCAGGCGACGCAGTTTCTTGGTCAGCACATTGAGATTGATCCCCTGCTCACGAATGCGGTTATCCAGCCCCTCGCGCAGCCGGGTCAGCAGCTCGGGTCGCACCCGTTTGTGGGCGGGCCACTCCCGGTCGAAACCGCCGTCGTAAACGCGGTAGTCCAATGCCTCGGCGGCCTGGCGCAGGCGGTTATGATGGCTTTGCTCGGCCAGAGCCTGACCGGCTTCATCACCTCCTTCCAGATCCAGTAACAGGCCAAATGCCCGCTTGGTATCTTCGCTGAGCGTTTCTTCCTGTTTACCGTCGGTGCCTTGCTGCTGGCCGAGATCGTCGATCAGGCCATCCATACACAGGGCGATAGACAGGGTCTGCTCGGCAAAGGCGGCCTGATCATGACGATGGCGGCGGAGCAGGCCGAAGGCGGGGCCGATTTCCCGCAGCAGAAACATGCGGGTCGACTCAATCATCATCTCGGTGGTTTCTTCCAGCGGGCCGCCACCCAGCTGTACCCAGCTCATCTGCGCCAGGGTGAACAGCAAGAGCCCGATATGGGTTTCGGTCTGGCCCGAGGCCTGAAACTGGTTGCACCAGGCTTCGAAGCGGTGATGCAGATTGTGCTTGCTGCCCGGATGCCAGGACTCGACCAGCGATTCGACCCTAAGCTGTTCCAGCAGTTCAAACACCAGCCGTGCAATGGGCGGGGTTGGCAGCCAGTGCCGGTGCAGTTCGACATCGTTATGGCGCAGGCGCAGGGCGATGGCATCGGCGACGCCACGAAAGGAGCCCAGATCGTCCTTGCCTTGTTCGGGGTGCAGATGGGGCGCGCGCAGCGGATAGGGTTTACCCTGCCATTCCAGCCGGTGGCCCCGGTAACGCAGGGCCTGCTGGGCCGACAGGGCACGGATCAGCGCGGCACTCAGCTCCTCGAGTCGTTGCTGCCGGCGTTCTTGCTCGGCCGGATCCAGGCCCGGGGTGGGGGGGGATGTGGTCATGTTGGGGCTTCCTCACAAAGCGAGAGAGAACCAGGGGGGTAAAGGGATTCGCCGAGCCTCCATCAAGGATGAACGGCGAGCCGGCCAAGCCGGCTGTGTTCCACCATCACGCAAAACAGGGTAGCTACCTTCATTGCCGCCGGTTCAATTCGATAATTTAGCTTACATCAGCGCCAGCTTGAGCGAACGGGATTCTTCCAGTTCCTGATCGAAACAGCGTTGATAGTATTCGGCCACCAGCGGGCGTTCGGCCTCGTCACACTTGTTGAGAAACGACAACCGGAACGCCAGCGCCGGATCACCGAATATCTCGGTGTTTTCGGCCCAGGCGATCAGGGTGCGGGGTGACATCAGGGTGGACAGATCGCCGGCGGCGAAGCCGGAACGGGTCAGCTCGGCCACCGCCACCATGGTGCTGATCAGCTGATAGCCACGCTCGTCCGCATACCGGGGCACCTTGCCCTGCACTATGCTGATTTCATCTTCCCGTGGCAGGTAATCCAGGCTGGCCACTATGTTCCAGCGATCCATTTGCGCCTGGTTGACCTGCTGGGTGCCATGATACAGGCCACTGACGTTGCCCAGACCCACGGTATTGGCGGTGGCGAACAGCCGAAAGTGGGAATGCGGGTTGATCACCTGATTCTGATCGAGCAGGGTGAACTTGCCGTCCTGCTCCAGGATCCGCTGGATCACGAACATTACGTCCGGGCGGCCGGCATCGAATTCGTCGAAGATCAGCGCCACCGGCCGGCGCAGGGCCCAGGGCACTATGCCTTCCTGAAATTCGGTGATCTGCTTGCCATCCTTCAGCACTATGGTGTCTTTGCCCACCAGATCCAGCCGGCTGATATGACCGTCGAGGTTGACCCGCACACAGGGCCAGTTCAGCCGGGCGGCCACCTGCTCGATATGGGTGGACTTGCCGGTGCCATGCAGCCCCTGGATCAGTACCCGCCGGTTGCGGGTAAAGCCGGCCAGAATGGCCATGGTGACATCGGGATTGAAGCAATAGGCCGGATCGATATCGGGTACGTGCTCGTCCTTGTTATCGAACACCGGCACCTTGAAGTCGGAGTCGATATTGAACAGCTCGCGTACCGACACAAGCCGGCTGGGATGGTCGTGAATAAGACTGGTCATGGTTCTGCCCTCGTTGGCTGCGGCGACACGGGTAAACAAAGTGTTAACAGTGTATCTGCCGCTACCGGCGCGGGCAGGGGCCAGTTGACGCGGGGGAATGTAGCCAGTGTGTTACCGGCAGGGGCTCACCCTGCCGGGAGTGATCAGACTTTCTGTTGGGTGATGGGGATGTCGCCGCGAGTGCCTTCGCCGGGCGGGGCGAGATGACACTCCTGGAAGATTCTGGCGGTACAGGTCTTGCAAATGGCCGGATCCAGCTGATCGTAGATGCGGTGAATGGCCTGGCCCTTGTTGGCAAAAATATGATCCTCACCCAATTGCTCGATCAGATTGTTGCGCTTCAGTACCCGCAGCACCCCCATCTTGAGGTTGCACAGATAAAGATCGCCGCCGGCCGCGCGCCGGCGCACCGACTCCTGGCGCAGCAGTTCGGCGCCGACGATATCCACGAAGTTCATGCCGTTGCCGACGATCAGCAGCCGGGGTTCGCGAATATTCTGCAGGTATTCCTGTACATGGTTGACGGCACCGAAGAACAGCGAGCCTTCGATGCGGATAATGCGCAGCTGAGGGCAGTAGGGCAGGCGACGGCCCTCGGCGCTGACGAAGAAGGGATGCCTGGCATCCGGGTCCGGCAATATGCTGACGATACGGGGGGTGGAGGTGCGCTTGAGATAGAAAATCAGCGACAGTATCACCCCCGCATAAATGGCGAATTCCAGTGCCACCAGCAGGGTGGCGGCAAAGGTGACCACCAGTACCGTGGTTTCGGACTTGGCGGCGCGAACGATAAGTCGAATGTGGCGAAAATCAATCAGGTTCCAGGCGACCACCAGCAGCAGGCCGGCCATGGCCGGCACCGGCAGCCAGGCGGTAATATCGGAAAACAGCTGCAGTATGATCAGCAGAAAAAGGGAGGCAAAAATCGCCGCCATCGGCGTACGGGCACCGGAGGTATAGTTGACGCCGGTACGGGTAAAGGAGCCGGAGGAGGCATAGCAGGAGAAAAAGGCCCCGACCACATTCGACAAGCCCTGGCCGATGAATTCCTGATTATCATCCAGCCGCTGATGAGAACGACTGGCGATGGCCCGGGCGATGGAAGAGGCTTCCACCAGGCCAAGCAGGCTGATGGCCAGCGCACCGGAAGACAGGGCGCTGATGCTGCCAAAGCCGAGGTCGGGCATGCTCAGCGGCGGCAGGCTGGCGGGAATGGCACCCACCATGGCGATGTGCTGCTGGCCGGGGTCGAGAATAAAGGCCAGGCCACTGGCCAGGGCCAGCGCCATCAGCATATTGGGCCAGCGCGGCAGCAATTTTTTAATCAGCACACAGCTGACCAGGGTGGTCATGCCGACCGCCAGACTGTAGGGATCGGCGCTGGATAAATGGCTAAGCACCTGCCAGCCGTTATCGGTAAAGGTGCCCTTGGTATGCAACGACAGCCCCAGCAGATTCTGCAGCTGACTGACCACGATGACCACGGCGGCCCCGGCGGTAAAGCCGATCACCACCGAATGGGAGACGAAGTTGACCAGCACCCCCAGCCGGGCCGAGGCCAGCACCAGCTGAAAGACCCCCTTCATCAGCGTCAGGGTCAGTGCCAGCGCAATAAACTCCGCCGTTCCCGGGGTGGCCAGGGGGCTGACCGAGGTGAACACCACTATCGACATGGCGGCGGTGGGGCCGGAGATCAGGTGCCAGGACGAGCCGAACAGGGCGGCGATGATGGCCGGTATGATGGCGGCATAGAGCCCGTATTCCGGCGGCAAGCCGGCGATCAGGGCATAGGCGACCCCCTGGGGCAGCACGATAATGGCGTTGGTCAGCCCGGCCTGGGCGTCGGCGCGCAGGCTGGCGCCATTGACCAGCGGTGTCCACTGCAGAAACGGCAGCAGCCGAACCCAGATACCCGGCTTGCCCAGGGCTTGGTTTGCCATGCTTGATCTCCCTTTTGTTGTCGTGTGCCTGATTCCGTCGGCCGATGGCGACGCATCACGCCTTGAACCCTTTGCCTGGTTCTATTAAACGAGGATAACTGGCTGTTGTAGCGCCGTTCGCCTCCGGCTAACGTCATGACAAGGTGCGATGGCGACCCCGGATCGGCGGTAAGGCACAAATAGCCTTCTTATTATATCACCGGTGGCGCCATCCCTCGCCGAAATGAATGTGCCGTTTGGCACCCTTAGCGGCCGGCAGGGAGAAACTTTATGGCCTTTATCTCGTATCATCCGGCGACCGGACGCGAAGCCGAGCGGGTGGCGACGCTGTCTGCCGCCGAACTTGAGCAACGGGTGCAGCAGAGTCATGTGGTGGCGAAGGAGTGGCGACAAAGCAGTTTCGCCGATCGCAGCGCCGTGCTGAACCGGCTGGCGTCCTTGCTCTCGGCCAACCGGGAGCGGCTGGCGCTGACCATGACACGAGAGATGGGCAAACTGCTCAGTGAAGCCCTGGCCGAGGTCGACCGCTGTGCGCTGGAATGTACCTACTTTGCCACCCAGGGGCAGGCGATGCTGCCGCTGGCGCGCAGTATGACGACCTTCGAGCCCATGGGAACCGTGCTGTTGCTGACGTCCTGGCGCTTTCCGCTGTGGCAGGTGTTTCGCATGCTGGCGCCGACCCTGATGGCCGGTAATGTCGTGCTGCTGAAACTGGCCGAGAACCTGCCGCGCTGTGCCCGGGAGATCGAATGGCTGCTGGCCGAGGCCGGCGCCCCCCATGGGCTGGTGTTCAGCCTGTTGATCGACAAGCTACAGGTGGCCAGTCTGATTGCGGATCCTCGAGTGAAGGCAATGGCGTTCAGCGGCAATCGTCAGGATGCCAGCCAGGTGGCGGCGCTGGCAGGACAGCAACTGAAGCCGATTGTGCTGGAGCTGGATGAAACCGAGCTGCATGTCATTCTGGATGATGCGGATCTGGAACTGGCGGTAGATGCAGCCATGCGTTCACGTTTTCGTAATGCCGGCCAGCTGGGTTATGCGGCACGGGGATTTATCGTGACGCCGGGCATTGCCGATGATTTTGTGGCTCGGCTGTCGGCGCGGCTGAGCGAGCTGCAATGCGGCGACCCGGAGCAGGAGGCTGCTACTCTGGGCCCACTGGCCACCGGTTTGCAGCGGGATGAATTGCATCAGCAGGTTACCGCCGCACTGGCCGCCGGC
The DNA here is from genome assembly GCF_947495715.1 of uncultured Oceanisphaera sp. Lineage (GTDB taxonomy): Bacteria > Pseudomonadota > Gammaproteobacteria > Enterobacterales > Aeromonadaceae > Oceanimonas > Oceanimonas sediminis. The sequence continues at coordinate 73,852 of NZ_CANLZU010000012.1, read as the reverse complement.
GCACGGGCGGTAGTGGGCTGTGAGCTGCCGGCAGGCGAGGGCTGGCATTATCCCGCCTCCTTGCTGGATGGCGTAGCGCCGGAGATGGAAGTGTTTCGGCAACAGCTGAGCGGGCCGCTGGCCTGCGTGATCCGGGTGCCGAATCTGGATGCGATCACCGATCTCTGCCGGGAACTGGGGCCCGACGGCACCGCCAGTATCTGGACCCGGGATCTGGCACGGGGAGAGCAATTGGCGCGGCGATTGTCGTTTGGCCGCTGCCTGATCAACATGGATCCTCATCAGGGCAAGGGTTATCCGTCCGGGTTCAACCCGGCACCGGAAGGGCGATTCAACATCAAGGCCTTCTGTCACCTGAAGACGCTGCTCGTCTCGGTTTGATCCCCTGGTTCCAGCCATTCCCGGTATCTGGCCCTGTCGTTTTTCGACGGGGCTCGCTTATAATTTCGTCATCTATCGCCTAGTGCGCTCGCCAGGAACGGCACTGTCTTCATCGACGGTCACGGCTCGGATGCCCCGATACGCTGCCACCGCCTTGCTGGTGGCGGCATCTTTTAGTTGCATCACCTTTTTGGGCCACATCAGATGACAGCACCATACCCGACCCTGGAACAGATGGGGATCACCTCTTTCGACAGCATCAGCCGTTACCGCCTGCGCCGCGAGGCCAGGGCCGACGTGCTCAAGGTGTATTATCACCGGCCGAGCGGCTCCTTTCTGTCACGCAGCAAGAAGTTTACCTTTGCCCGGCCCAGGGCCAATGTGCCGGTCGAGTTTCAGAAAACCGATGCCTGGCATCAGCTGGAAGATACCAGCCCGATATTGCGCCAGGCGCTGGTGGAATTGCATGCCTTGCTGCAGCCGGCCGAGGCGCCAGCCGAAGATAACACCTCGGTGCAGGCGACCAAGCAGCAGTTGCTGGCCGATCTGGAGCATATGGAACGGGTGATGAAGGACAAGCTGGACGAGCTGCGTCGGCAGATAGACGCGTTGAAATAACCGAAAAGGGGCGGCCAGGAGCCGCCCCTTTTCATTGGCAACCATGCCGGCTCAGGAGGCCAGCGCCTGTTGCTGCTTCAGCATCGACTCCGCCATTTTCTTGCCAAACAACTCCATCACCGCCTCTTCATCGCCATTGGCATCACGCAAGGCACCTACCATGGCTTCCAGGGTCGGCATCGTCTTTTCAATCAACTGCTGTACATACACTTCCGGTGACACCTGGGTAAAGGCCTCGTATTCGGCAAACAGACGGGCGGTGTCATTGTTCAATGCGATGTTCAGCTCGGTCTTCTCTGACATGGTCACTCCTGTGGCTATTCGGCTGGGTATGAATGGCAATCTAGAGAGCCTGACGGCTCCACGTTAGAACCAGCTCATCGGTTAGCCTGGGGCCAGTAGTGCTGGCCTTATCAATGTCGGGTCTCTGGCTCTAGCCGGGAAAGGTCAAGACCATTAGCGTGAGCCTTTGTTAACAGGCTGTAAACTCAGCGTGTCAGCGTGTTTCATCCGTCACGGGGTAGCTATATGTCCATGTCCGAATTTCCAACCTTGACCGCCATGGGTATCGAGAATACCGGTGATATCGCACGATTTACGGTGCGCCATGCAAAGGGTGAAGATGAACTGAAAGTCTATTTTCATCCGGGGCAGGAAGGCAGTCAGCCGGCCAGCCTCAAGTTCGCCTTTTTAGCGGACGATCAGGCGGTGCTGAAGCAGGCGGTGAGCGAGCTGAACCGGTTGCAGGGAGAAGCGCCGTCGGCGGATGCCAAGGCAGAGATTGTCGACAACCTGGCCAGCCTGGAGCAGGTGATGCATGCCAAGATGGAGGAAATCCGTCGGCGGCTGGCAGAGTTGTAGCGGCGAGCATCCCGTGGATGCATCGCAGATTCAGCTATAAAAAAACCACCGGTATGCACCGGTGGTTTTTTTTGGCCGAGTCATTACATGGAAGCGTTACATGTAAACGAACTTGGCGATAAAGACGACGCTCAGCACATAGACACCGATCGAGACCTTGTTTGCCTGACCGGTGGCCAGCTTGAGCACGGCGTAGCTGACAAAGCCTATGGCGATGCCGTTGGCGATGGAGAAGGTCAGCGGCATCATCAGGGCGGTGAGCGCAGCCGGAGCCATTTCTGTGTAGTCGTCCCACTCTATCTTGGCCAGACTGCTCATCATGGCAAAGGCGACGTAGAGCAGGGCGCCGGCGGTGGCGTAGGCCGGAATCATGCCCGCCAGCGGCGCCAGGAACATGGACAGCAGAAAGAGTGCGGCAATGGTGATGGCGGTCAGGCCGGTACGACCACCGGCGGCCACGCCGGCGGCGCTTTCTACGTAACTGGTCACCGGCGGGCAGCCGACGAAAGTACCGATGACCGAAGAGGCGCTGTCGGCCTTCAGGGACTTTTTCAGTCCTTCAATCGAGCCGTCCGGACGACGCAGATGGGCCCGTTCGGCCACGCCCATCAGGGTGCCGGCGGTATCGAACATGTTGACGAACAAAAACGACAGGATCACGGTGATCATGCCTACATCCAGCGCGCCCATGATATCCAGCTTCATGAAGGTCGGCGCTATGCTGGGCGGCATGGCGAATACGCCGTTATATTCCACGATTCCCATCGAGAGCCCGATGAGGGTCACGCCGATTACCCCGATCAAGACGGCGCCGAAAATTTTGCGATGGGCCAGAACGGCGATGGTCAGGAAGCAGACGGCGGCCAGCCAGGCACTGGGTTGGGTAAAGTCGCCCAGGGTGACCATGGTGGCCTGGCTGGGCACCACTATGCCGGCGGTCTTGAGGCCAATCAGACCCAGAAACAGGCCAACACCGGCGGTCATGGCATAGCGTAAAGACTCGGGAATGGCGTCGAGCACCCATTCACGAATCTTCCAGAAACTCATGGCGGTAAAAATCACGCCGGACCAGAACACGGCGCCGAGCGCTATCTCCCAGCTGTAACCCATTTCGCCGACCACGGTGAAGGCGAAAAAGGCATTCAGGCCCATACCCGGCGCCAGGCCGACCGGCCAGTTGGCGTACAGACCCATGAAAAGAGTGGCGATGGCGGCACCGATGCAGGTAGCAACGAAGACGGCGCCGGCATCCATACCCGAGGCGGCCATGATGTTGGGGTTAACAAAGATGATGTAAGCCATGGTGATAAAAGTTGTCAGGCCGGCAACCAGTTCGGTTTTGACCGAGGTGCCGTGGGCACTTAACTTAAACCATTTGTCCAGCACGCCCCCGGAGGCGGGAGTGGCGTGCGGGGTTGACTCATGTTTGGTGTTTTCCATGACCGGAAATCCTCGAATAGATGGGGTGGCAGACTGTCAATGCCGGCGATGTTTCATCGGCCGGCATTGACAGGGGCTGTCTCTACCCGTTAGCTGCCTCTGTAGGTAGAGTAGCTGTAAGGTGAGATCAGCAGGGGTACGTGGTAGTGCTCTTGACCGGCGGCGATGCCGAAGCGGATAACCACGTCATCCAGGAAGGCGGGCTCGAGCAGCTCAACGCCTGAAGCTCTCAGATAAGTGCCGGTATGGAATACCAGCTGGTATTTACCGGGTACATAATCTTCGCCTTCCAGTACCGGTGCGTCGGTACGGCCATCGCTGTTGGTGTACACGGTGTTGATCAGCGTGGTGTGCTCACCTTCAACCCGATACAGTTCGATTTTGATGTCGGAACCGGGCAGGCCCTTGGAGGCGTCGAGGACGTGTGTGGTTAATCTTCCCATGGTTTCGTTACCTTGCGCGTAGTAGCGTCTTCATTGATTCAAGGTACTGCCTTCGCATTTTCCCTGCCGGTTGGCGTAGGAAGGGTACGGCGACAGAAGTAATTTTACATCAAGATAATACTCGAGGTCCACATTTAGTTAACATTGGCGTGCAATATGTTTACAATTGCCGGCACCACTGTGATCTTCATTATCCTGACAAGACAGGATTGTCTTTGCTTTGGTGGTTCAAAGCAAGATTTCCCGCGAGAGCGGATACAAAAATCAAACCTGTTATTTACATATATTGGTTCTATTGTATACAATAAAATCATTACCATGACTGGCCAGCCCTCTGCAAATTCTTGTCTCGGCTGGTGTCTCAACCTGCGTTTCAAGGAGTTTTTCCGATGAGCCAAAACAACGACTATCCTCGCGATCTCGTCGGGTATGGTGCCAACCCGCCTCACCCCAAGTGGCCGAACAAGGCCCGTATCGCCATCAACTTTGTACTGAACTACGAAGAAGGCGGTGAGCGCAACGTATTGCATGGCGATGGCGAATCCGAAGCCTTCCTGTCCGAAATGCCGACCGCCGTCGCCTTCCCCGATGCGCGTCACATGAGCATGGAGTCCATCTACGAGTATGGCAGCCGTGCCGGTGTATGGCGCCTGCTGCGTCTGTTCAAGCGTTACGACATTCCCATGACCATCTTCGCCGTGGCCACCGCCATCGAGCGTTATCCCGAGGTAGCCCAGGCGTTCATGGATGAAGGTCACGAGATCTGCTCTCACGCCTACAAGTGGATTTCTTATCAGTTCAAAGACGAAGCAGAAGAGCGCGAGCACTATCATAAAGCGATGGAAATCTTCGAGCGTGTCTGTGGCCAGCGCCCACAAGGCTGGTATACCGGCCGCGACAGCCCCAATACCCGCAAGATTGTGATGGAAGACGAAGGCATCCTGTACGACTCCGATTCCTACGCCGACGATCTGCCTTATTGGGTAGACAACAACGGCAAGGGCCACCTGGTGGTGCCGTATGTGATGGATACCAACGACATGCGCTTTGGCCTGAATGGCTATAACAACGGCGAAGAATTCTACCAGTACCTGAAAGACGCCTTCGACGTGTTGTATGAAGAGGGTGCCGAAGCGCCGAAAATGCTGTCTATCGGTATGCACTGTCGCATTCTGGGTCGTCCCGGCCGGATGGCGGGTCTGGAGCGTTTCATCAAGTACGCCCGCAGTCATGATCAGGTGTGGTTTACCCGCCGTATCGACATTGCCAAGCACTGGCACGAGCATCACCCCTATAAAGGAAACAAGTAATGAGCCGTTTTACTACCTGTACTCCTAGCTCCATGAGCCGCGACGAGTTTGTGGCCGCGTTCGCCGACATCTACGAGCACTCTCCCTGGGTGGCCGAGCAGACCTTCGATCAGGGCCTGACTACGGAAGATGACAACATCGAGCAACTGCACGGCCGCATGGCGGCAGTGATGGGCAACGCCGACAAGAAAGCACAGCTCGACCTGATCAACGCTCACCCGGATTTGGCCGGCAAGGCTGCCCAGCGCGGCGAGCTGACCGAAGCCTCTACCAGCGAGCAGGCCGGCGCCGGCATCAGCGAGTGCAACGCCGAAGAATTCGAGCGCTTCACTTTCCTGAACAACGCCTACAAGGAAAAGTTCCAGTTTCCGTTCATCATGGCGGTAAGAGGCTCTAACCGGCACCAGATCCTGGCGGCATTCGAAGAGCGTATTCACAACGACTACGACACCGAATTTGCTCGTGCGGTCAAAGAAATCAACAAGATTGCCGAGTTTCGACTGAGCGCTATGTAATCTAGAAGAGAGGCGGGGTGTCAGTCACCCCGTTTTTTTATTCGTTTTCGGAGACAGAAATGATCAAGACTCTCAAGATAGAGCCGCTGACCAAAGAAGCGTTCGCCCCCTTTGGCGACGTTATCGAGTCTGAAGGCCGTGACTACTTCATGATCAACAACGGTTCTACCCGTCGTTATCACAAGCTGGGTGATGTGCAGCTGGATGAAGAAGGCCAGGGCATTATCAATATTTTTCGTGCCAAGACTCTGGAATATCCGCTGCAGGTGAAAATGCTGGAACGTCACCCGTTCGGTTCCCAGTCTTTCATTCCGCTGTTTGGCCACGAGTTTCTGCTGGTGGTGGCGCCCGTTGGCGACGGCAGCCTGAACATAGACCCCAGCACGGTGCGCGCCTTCCGCGCAAGCGCTCGTCAGGGCGTCAACTATCATAGTGGCGTCTGGCACCATCCGATCATGGCGCTGCGCGATGACGACGAGTTCCTGGTGGTTGACCGCAGTGGTCCCGGTAACAACTGTGACGAATTCTTCTTCGATGAGTCCATTCAGCTCACCGTAGAACTCGACTAAGTTGTGCCCTTTTCCTCTTGCCGCCCGGCAAGAGGAAATCTTATTTCACCTCACACCTCACACCTCACACCTCACACCTCACACCTCACATCTTACATCTCAAGACTTGTACGGATCCTCGCCGTTGAATTCCTGGGTGAAAATGTCCCAGACCACCAGAAACAGTGCCGCGACCAGCGGGCCTATCACAAAGCCATTGATGCCCATCAGACTCAGCCCGCCGAGAGTGGAAAACAGCACCAGATAATCGGGCAGCTTGGTGTCACGGCCGACCAGCAAGGGGCGCAGTACATTATCGGCCAGGCCAATCACCAGGGCGCCGAAGCCGACCAGCACCGAGCCGGCAATCCAGTCGCCGCTGGCATAGAGGTATAACGCCACCGGCAGCCATACCAGACCGGCTCCCACCGCCGGAATCAACGACAGAAAGGCCATCACCACCCCCCACAGCAGCGGGCCGGGAATGGACAGCGCCCAGAAAATAAAGCCCCCCAGGGCGCCCTGTACCATGGCGACCAGAATGTTGCCCTTGACCGTGGCCCGGGTGACTTCCGAAAACTTGCTGAACAGCCGGCGTTCACGGGCATCACCCAGCGGCAGCGCCTTGACCAGCACCTCGATAAGATGGTGGCCATCGCGCAGCAGAAAGAAGCTCAGATAGAGCATCAGCGCCACGTTCATCAGAAAGGTGAAGGTGCTCTGACCGGCGCCGAGCGCCTTTTCTGCCATCAGTTTACTGGTGGCGACGGCGCCTTCGGACAGCTTCTGGCGAATGCTGTCGACATCGACGCCCAGTCGTTCGAACAGCTCGGGCACCAGCGGAAAGGCGTGGCGCATCTGCTCCAGCCAGCCGGCCGGATTTATCTCGCCCTTGTCGATGCGCTGGTACAGCGCCAGCCCTTCCTGAATGAAGGAGGTGGCGATCAGCAGTACCGGCAGCACCACTATGACCATGCAGATCAGCAGGGTCAGCAGGGCGGCGCGATTGGGCTTGTGACCAATCAGGCGCAGAATGCGCTCCTGCAGCGGAGAGAAGATGACGCCGATGGCGCAGGCCCAGAAAATGGCGCCCCAGAAGGGCTTGAGCACCAGCCCGAACAGCAGGCTGACCAGCAGCAGCATAAACAGAAAAGAGCGTTGTTCGAGTTTTTCACGCATGGGTAGGTGATTCCTGATAAGACACTGAGCCCATGGTAAAGAAGGGCGGGAGTCTAAGCTACCTATTCATCTGCAAGTCATTCGCAAGCGAGTGGCGCCGCTATAAACGCGTTGCGCCAGTCGGGACTTTCATCCTGACTGGCGCACGTTAACGTTACTCTCCTGTTTGCCGAGTGAGCGGCAGATCAGCTGGTGCGATAGCGACCTACCAGTTGCTGCAGGCTGTTGGCCAGCTCGCCAACCTGGCGGCTGGTCTGGCTGGCGGCGCGGGAGCCGGCGTTGGTCTGCTCGGCAATGGCCACAATCTGATGCACGTTGACGTTGATGCTTTCCGACACCTGGGTCTGCTCTTCGGCGGCGCTGGCAATCTGCTCGTTCATGCAGTTGATGGTATTGACGGCGGTGCCGATATCGACCAGCGCATCGTCGATGCGACGGGCCTCGGTCACAGTGTGGCTGCTGCGATCACGAATGCTTTCGATAGCCTGTACCGCGTCCTTGGACCCCTGTTGCAACCGATTGATCATGTTGTGAATCTCTTCGGTGCTGCTCTGGGTGCGTCCGGCCAGGGTGCGCACCTCGTCGGCCACCACCGCGAAGCCACGGCCCTGCTCGCCGGCCCGGGCCGCCTCGATGGCGGCGTTGAGTGCCAGCAGATTGGTCTGTTCGGCAATGCCGCGGATCACGTCGAGTACCGAGCCAATCTGTTCCGACTCCAGCCCCAGTCGTTGAATGATCTCCACGCCGCTGGCTACCTGGCTTTCCAGCCCGTCGATGACGGTGATGGCGCCCTGCAGCAGCTGCTGGGCTCCCGAGACCTGATGTTCTGCCTGGCGGGCCGCATCGGCGGCCTGGGCGGCACTGGCCGCGACTTCCTGCGCGGTGGCCGACATCTGGTTCATGGCGGTGGCCAGTTGATCGCTTTCGTGATGCTGGCGGCTGATGCCGGTTTCGGTTTCGTCCATAAAGCGCTGCAGCTCGGCACTGGCTTCCTGCAGGGTATCGGCCGACTGGCGGGTGCTTTGCACCAGGGTGCTGATCTGGCCGGCAAAGTGGTTGAACGAGCGGGCCAGCACGCCCAGCTCATGGCCATGACCGGTATCGAGCCGGCGGGTCAGATCGCCTTCACCCCGGGCAATGTCTTCCATGGTGGACACCGCCTGACGGATGGGGGCGTGAATACTGCGCGCCATCACCAGACCGGCGGCGGCAATCAGCGCCAGCAGCAGGGCGGCAGACAGGGCGGAGTTAATCAGGCCCTGACGTACCGACGCGGAGAGCTCCTGCTCCAGCCCGGCCACGGTGGCCTGCAGATCATCGATGTAGAAGCCGGTGCCCAGCAGCCAGTCGCTACCCGGAATCGGGGTAATGTTGGCCAGCTTGGGTGCGCCCTCGGTCGAATCCGGTCTCGGCCAGCGGTATTCGACGTACCCGCCGCCCTGGCGACCCAGGGCTACGTATTCCTGCACCAGATGGCGTCCGTCCGGGCTGGTGGAGTTGAGATAATTGTTCCCTTCCCGCGCCGGATTATCGGCACTGACTACCTGTACCCCGTCGCCGTTGTAAACAAAGAAGTAGCCGCTGCCGTCATCGAAGCGCAGCCGGCGCAGCTGGGCCTTGGCGGCGTCGATCCTGCCTTGTTGCAGCAGGGGACTAATGCCACTTACCGCCAGTTCCATGTAATTGGCCAGCTGTTGCTTGCGGGCATCGAACAAAGAGCGATGCAGGCTTTCACCGCTCAACTCCTTGAGCCGCAGCGACTGGTTTACATTCACCCAGGTGCTGACGGCGGCGAGTAGCGTCAGGGGCAGCAGTGCCAGCAGCAGTATTTTTTGCCTGATGGAAAGTCGGTTCATCCTTGATCTCACTGTGTTATCAGTTGTTCACAATCTTGTATCATTTTGCCTTCCATTTGTCATTGAAACTAGTATCGCAAGCTGCAATTTAAGACAATAAAGTGCACGATTTCGAGCGATGCCAGCGGCAGCGTGGGCGGCTTGTCTTTTCAAGCGATGACCGGCCCCGTTATGATGCGGACATGACTTTATTCATCGAGCACCACATGCGTTCAACCATTCTCGCCGGTCCCATGCTGCGCCGGACCAGTTGCGAACGGCTGGTATTCTGGCTGGCCAGCCGAACCCCACTGCAATTTCGCCTGTTGCTGCCGGAGCGCAGCCCACTGGTATTCAGCGGAGACCGGCAGCAAGAAGTGCGGGTAGGAGAGCGCTGCTTTATTCAGTTACTGGATCTCGAACTCGACACGCCGCTGCCGGCCGATACCCTGGTGGCCTACGATCTGCAGTGGCGTGCGTCGGAGCAGGATGAATGGCACGGCATGGCCGACTGGGCGCCGGATCTGTGCTACCCGGGCGAGCCGCTGCCGCAGCTGGTGATCCGCAGCCGGCTGGAAGAAATACTGCACGGCTCCTGTCGCAAGCCTCATCACGCCGCAGACGACGGGCTGGTGGCGGCCGATAGCTGGCTGCAACAATGCCACCAGCAGCCACTCAAGCGCCCGGCGGTCTTGATGCTGAGCGGCGATCAGATTTATGCGGACGATGTGGCCGGCCCCATGCTGACCGCCATTCATCAGTTGATTGAAGAGCTGGGCCTGTATCCGGAAACGCTGGACGGCGCCCTGGTTGCCAATAGTGAAGAGCTGTTTGCCAGCCCGCTCAACTACTACCGCCGCAGCGAACTGCTGCCCAGTAATCAAGGCAACCGGACGCTGCAGCAGCGTTTCTTCGAAGGGGCGCGCAAGCCCATTTTTACCACCAGCAGTGCCGACAACCACCTGATTACCCTGGCCGAGGTACTGGCCATGTATCTGCTGGTCTGGTCGCCGGAGCCCTGGCGTGGGCTGTCGGATTATCAGCCGGAGTTGAGCCCGGAGCGACAGCGTCAATACCAGACCGAGCGCACGCGGCTGGCGGCCTTTGTGGAAGGCTTGTCGGCGGTACGGCGTCTGCTGGCACACCTGCCGACCCTGATGATCTTCGATGATCATGATGTCACCGACGACTGGAACCTGACCGCCGCCTGGGAGCAGAGTGCCTACGGCCACCCTTTTTCTCGCCGGATCATCGGCAATGCGCTGGTGGGCTATTCGATCTGTCAGGGCTGGGGTAACGATCCGGATGCCTTCAAGGGTGATCCGCTGGCCTTGCTCTATGCCTGGAGCAGAAAGCCGGAAGCACAGCAACAGGATCGACTGATCGATCACCTGCTGAAATTCGAACGCTGGCACTATCACCTGCCGACCAGCCCCAAGCTGCTGGTGCTGGATACCCGCACCCGCCGCTGGCGTGCCGAGTCCAATTTCGATCGCCCTTCGGGGCTGATGGACTGGGAAGCATTGACCGAGCTGCAGGGGGAGTTGCTGCACCATGACGCCGTGGTGATCGTGTCACCGACGCCGGTGTTCGGGGTCAAGCTTATCGAGGTGATCCAGAAGATCTTCACCTGGTTCGGCAAGCCATTGCTGGTGGATGCGGAAAACTGGATGGCTCACAAGGGCACCGCCAACGTGATCCTCAACATCTTCCGCCATGCCCGCACCCCGGCCAACTACGTGATCCTGTCGGGAGACGTGCATTACTCCTTCATGTACGACATCAAGTTGCGGCATCGGGGCGGGGAGCCGCATATCTGGCAAATCACCAGCAGCGGCATCAAGAACGAGTTTCCGGCCCGGCTGCTGGATGTACTGGACCGGCTCAACCGCTGGCTCTATGCCCCCCGTTCACCGCTGAACTGGTTTACCCGGCGGCGGCGGTTGGAGATTACCCCGCATCCGCCGGTATCGGCATCAAAAGGCGAGCGATTGCTGAACCGTTCCGGTATCGGCTATGTGCGCTTCAACGACGCCGGCGAGCCGGTATTGGTGCAGCAGATCACCAATGAGGGCGCGGTGGATTTTGTCGCCGACAAGGCGGCCGAGCCGGCGGCGGCCCTGAATCGGGAAGGACGCTGAGCGTTCGGCAGGCGCTTACTCTTCGGGTAGCCCCAATGGCTGGCCGTGGCTGAATTCCACGTAGTTACCGTTGGGATCCTTCACGCCGCAGTAATAGCCCACCGGCCAGGGCTCGTCTCTGGGTAGCCAGATCAGGCACCCGGCGGCGTCGGCCCGGCGGGCAATCTCGTCCACCGCCGCCCGACTGGGCAGGGCGAAGCCGAAATGGCGGTAGTCGTGTTCGGACAGCTGCAGATCCTCGCCGCCGTTCATCAACACGAAGATGAAGTCTCGTTCACGGCCGGGCTCCGCCAGCCAGACGATGATTTGCGGTGGCTTGTCGCGCCGGTGAGTCTCGACCATGCCGCAGAAGTCGCGGTAGAAACGGATGCAGGCTTCTATGTCCTGCACATGCAGGGCGATGTGGGTGAGGCGGGGGTAGTGAATGTGCGCCATGGGTTGTACTCCTCGAGTTGATCTCATACCAAAGGGATTAAGAACCTATCTATTTGGTTGCTCTGTAAAGATCGGACAAAGGCCCCGCTCCGCCGACACGCCGTGAATACCTCCATGTAGGCTCCGCCGCGCCATCCTTGGCGCGGAGGGTCGGCGGAGCAGATCCCTTTATCCTCTCTGATGCCAAGGAGTTGCCTGTTAGCGTCGTTTACAGGCAACTCGGTGCTCGAGAAGAGGCAACAGAGATCGACTGCCACGACCATGAAATGCCATGGCCGAAAAATGCTCCTGCCGTTTCGGCATTCCTGTCATCCCTGACGGTCAGACGGCATTTCCTGAGCCCTCAGGGGGCAGCTTGCTGTCTGCATCAAGTTTGGTGATGGACCAAACATCCAGTGAATGTTTGCAGCCATCGCCAAGCGCAGATGGCCTTAGCCCATGGCGTGTCGTGGGAGGCGGCTGTGTTGCCTCTGAGCTCGGGTTTAAAAAATGATCAGATCTTTATTCAAATTGGTATCACTCGGTGCTGAGTATGGTGGCGAGCCGAGGGTTGTGCCACGGTGGCTCAATATGAAAAAGGGCAGAAGCTTGCGCTTCTGCCCTTTCACATCAGGTGTTCAGCCACGGCCTCAGTCGGCCGGTACCGATATCACGGCTGCTTGCTCCACCGTTTGCTCTTGTTGCTCACTTACGGTTTCCTGGCCATTTATCCAGCGGAAGAAGCCGTACAGCATGATGAAGATCACCACCATCAGCGGCAGCGAGGTGACGATGGCCAGTGTTTGCACCGTGCTGAGCGGTGCGTCGATAAACATCATGGCCAGGGGGACCGCCGCCAGGATCAGACACCAGAACAGACGCAACGAGGTGGGCGGGTTGGCATTTTCATCCAGCTGGTTTGCCGCCGTTGCCGCCAGGGTAAAGGAGGCGGAATCGAGCGTGGTGGCCAGAAACAGGACTGACATCACCGCAAACATCACAATAAACAGCGAGCTGAACGGCAATGTCTTCATCACCGCCACCACGGTGGCGGAGCCGCCGGCGGTGTTGAGTGACTCGGTCAGGTTGATCAGTTCATTGAGGTGCGCGCTCATGCTGAAGCTGCCCAGCACACCAAAGAAGATGAAACAGCCGGCACTGCCACCCAGCACCATGCTGGCAATCACTTCTCTCAGGGTACGACCGGCAGACACCTTGGTGACAAACAGCGCCATAAAGGGCACATAGGTCATCCAGTAGGCCCAGTAGAAGACGGTCCAGGAGGTCGGGAAGGAGCCGCCTTCTACCGGATCGGTCCACAGGCTCATGCGAATAAAGTTCTGCAGCATCAGGCCGTAGCCATTGACCGTTTGATCGATGATAAAAGTGGTGGGGCCAATCAGCAGAATCGACACCACAAACAGGATGGCCAGCTTGGTGTTCATGTCGCTCAGCTTGGCCATGCCCTTTTCAATGCCGACGTAGGAGCTGATGGTAAACAGGGCGGTGATAAACAACATCAGGCCCACGTTCATGGCGAAGCTGCTTTCGGTGCCCAGCAGAGAAGCGATGCCCTCGGTCACCATGGGAACACTCAGACCCAGGGTAATACCCATGGCACCGACGCAACTGAAGATAAAGATGGTATCTATGGTTCTACCCACGGCCGCATTATAGAAACGGCCCATGATGCTTTCGCACACCGCGCTCAGTTTGAGCTTGGGATTCTTGCGAACATGGAAGGAGTAGGCCACGGGCAGCGAGGCGAGACAGTACAGCGACCAGGCCGAAATACCCCAGTGGAACATGTTGTAACCGGTGGCCCACTCGGCTGCCTGAGACGAGTAGGGCGCGATACCGTAAGGGGGATCCATGTAATAGTAGCCCCATTCCAGAAAGGCCCAGTACACGGTGGCCGAGCCCAGTCCGGCACAGATCATCATCGACAGATAGGTGAAAAAACCGTACTGGGGCTTGCTGTCACCCAGGCGAATGGCGCCATGCTTGCTAAGGGCAATCCAGGCCAGAACAATCACGCTGAAAAAGCCGAACAGCAGGTAAAGCGAGCCGAAGTGGTCGGTAATCATGCTGAACAACTGCTTGGCAATGGCATTGCCCTGTTCGGGATAGATCGACAGCCCGGCCACGATAAACAGAATCGTGGAGAGGCTGATCAGCATCAAGGGTTTATCTATGTTTCTCTTTTCGTGTTTCATAACTAATGATTCCATCCATATTGACATGTTTATGCTTTGTAACGCTCGATGATGTCTTCATTGAGCTCTACCCCTAAGCCCGGTTGATTCGGAACAGGGACATAACCGTTTTCAAACGGCAAACCATTCGCCACCAAAGCGGTGGACAGGGGGCTTTGACTCTGCGAGTACTCCATCAGGGTGCCGTGTTCACTGGCCGCGAGAAAATGCACCGATGCGGCCAGCAGAATGCCGGTGCTGAATCCGTGAGGCACCAGCTGAACGCCGTGCATCTGGGCCAGGTCATAGATCTTTTTCATCTCGGTGATGCCACCGCAGCGGGTGATATCCGGCTGCACTATGTCTATCCGGGAATGCTCGAGAAAGTGTTTGAACTCGTAACGGGTGGTCAGCGACTCGCCGCCGGCGATTTTGGCCCGTACCTTGCCGGCCAGCTTGCTGTAACCGGCCAGATCATCGGCCAGTACCGGTTCTTCTATCCAGTTGAGATTGAAGGGCTCCAGTCTCTCGGCCATGTAGGCGGAATGCCCTGCGGTGCGCCACTTCGAGGCCAGGTCGATCTGCACCTCGATATGCTCGCCGACGGCTTCGCGCACCTGCTTCACTATCTGGTAATCCGTTTCCGGATCATCGCCAAACACGCCACCGCCAAACTTGATGCTGGTAAAGCCCTGCTGCACCAGACGGGCGGCAATGGCGCGGTTGTCTTCCGGCCGGGGAGCGGGAATGAAGGTGCCGTATGCCTTGATACGGTCGCGATACTTGCCACCGAGCAGGGTATGCAGGGGCACGCCATAAAACTGGCCGGCGATGTCCCACAGGGCAATATCGATGGCGCTGATGGCATGAATACCGGCGCCGCGGCGTCCGAAGTAGTTCGAGGCCCAGTACATCTTGTTCCACAGCCGCTCTATTTCCAGCGGGCTTTCACCGATCAGCAGTGACTTGAGGCCGTGACAATACAGATTGGACTGGGGCGTTTCGATACAGGCCCTGACCACCTCGGGCGAGCTGTCGGCTTCGCCGATGCCGATCAGGCCGGTGTCGGTATGCACGCGGACGATGACCGCATCTTCACCCCACTCGCATTCCTGATCCGGTGCGGGCACCCGCAGGCAGATCACTTCAATATCGGTAATTTTCATGAGTTTCTCTTTATACCGGTTGAGAATGGATCAGCGTTTCCAGGCGCTGGTCTTTCTGATACAGCGAGCAAAAGGCAAAACCGACCTCTTCGATAGCGGTCTGCTCCCCCTGAATCACCTGATTCAGGCAGCTCAGCACCTCGGTGGCCGCCTGCTCGACACTCTGGGTGGCAGACATGATGCCGCTGACATCCACGTCGATATCTTCGGTGATCAGTGACGCATTGCCGCTGACGCGAATGACCGGCACTATCGGGTTGTTAAAGCCGGCGCCGCCGGTGGTCCACAGGATTACCTGGGCGCCCAGCGCGGCAAAGTGCATGCCGGCCGCGCCACACAGGTGAGTGGTTTCGGAAAGGTACATGCCCGGTGCGCCCGGTTTTTCGATGCCGGTGGGCGTGATTTGCAGTACATCCTGAATCGGGCGGGTACCGGTCTTGTGCAGTGCGCCCAGGGCCTTTTCTTCCAGCGTGGTCAGGCCGCCGACGCTGTTGCCGATGCTCATGGTTTCTACATCGGTGCCCGGCACATGCCAGCGGCGCTCTTCCTCGAAGATCAGGCGCTCTATCTTGTCGGCCACGGTGTCGCTGACCGCACGCCGACGCAGAATCTCTTCGCAGCCGATAAGCTCGATAAGCTCGCCGGCCACACAGCTGGCGCCCATGTCCACCAGGGTGTCGACCGCCTTGCCCACGGCGGGGTTGGAGGCAATGCCGGAGCTGGTGTCCGAGCCGCCACATTTCACCCCGACCAGCAGCTCGCTGATTGATACGGGTTCAACCGGTACTTCCTTTGCCAGCGCCACCAGCTCCCGGGCCAGGGCGATACCCTGGCGAATGGTTTGCCGGGTGCCGTTGCTCTTGATCACCGGCAGGCTACGAGCCGGCTTGCCGGCCTGTTCTACCGGCGTGGTCAGAATGCTCGGGTCTATGCTGCCACAGCCCATGTTGAGCACCAGCACACCCGCCACGTTGGGGTTGAGTGCGGCGCCGATCATCACGTTGACCAGCTCTTCATTGCCGCCATACATGCAGGTGTAATGGTTGGTGACGATGACGCACTCGCTCACGGTCTGACGAATGGCCTGAGCGATGCCCTCGGCACACTCGTCGATAACCAGAATCAGAATGTGGTTGCGAATGCCTACTTGCCCGTTGGGGCGTCGATATCCCTGGAAAAACTGCATCATGGGGTCTCTATCCGCATCTGTTGGATAATTTGTTCGATAATGTTTTGCGGAATATCGACCCGGCTGCTGCGTACATTCTGAACATGCACCAGGTCGCCGACCGGGATGGGTTTCACGGCGATGCCGACCGAATACCCCGCTTTCTGAATGGCCTGCTGTGGCGCGATGGCCGTGAGCGCTATCTTGTTGCCAAAGGGAATGGCCTGCAGCGCCTTGAATTGACCAACAGACTGATTTTTATCATCAATTACCTCCACTACCTGATGCTTGTCGGCATCACTCAGTAATGTGGCAACATTGTCCTGCTGGGCCAAGCGAATGGCTTTGACTGTCATCTTCACCTCTCCCTGCTATTGATTGTCCTACAATCGGCGGAGGGGATTGTAGGACAATCAATAAGCGAGGAACACCGAAAATTTCACCTATTCTGGTCGGAGTTGTTTGATTGTCGAACAGTCTGCCGGTGTATTTGGGGCGCTTTTGTGGCCGCAGATGCGTTACAATGCGATGGCATGACTCACCGTAGCGGTTGATAAATAATGAAAAAAATCATCAAAAGTAGCCTGGAAGAGCAAGCCGCCGGGTACCTGCGCGAGCTGATCCTGAGCGGACATTACCGCATGGGAGAAAAACTGGTGGAAAGTGCGCTGGCCAGAGAGCTGGAACTGTCCCGCAGTACCGTGCGCATGGCGCTCAACAACCTGGCTCACGAGGGCATAGTGGTGCAAAAACCCTATGTCGGATGGCAGGTGATCGAGCTGGACGAGCACGATTTATGGGAGATTTTTCACCTCAGGGTCGCGCTGGAAACCCGCTCGGCCTGGCTGGCGGCCGAGCGTCTTACCGATGAGGGGCGGCGGCGACTGCAGGGCATGATGGACGCGTTTCTGGAAAAGGCGGCCGAGCCGAATGTCAGCAGTCAGGAAATGAGCAAGCAGGAGCTGAACCTGCACAGCCTGATTGTGGAGCTGAGTGGCAATGGCCGCCTGCATAACATCTACCAGAACGTGGCCAACCAGATGCTGATTTACTTCAACATCGATCTGGTCAGCTACAAGCCTGAAGAGATCGCGAGCAGCCATCAGCCGCTGGTGGATGCCATTTGTGCCGGGGATGCCGATCTGGCCGTCAGGCTGGCGGGAGAAAATATCACCACCTTTACCGAGATCGGCGCCCGGTTCAAGGCGCATGCCCTGTCGGGCCACAAGGCCGACACGGTTGGCCAATCCGTGCCTGAATTGACCGATGAAGGGAAGTGAATGCCTGCCGGCAGGACACTCTGCCGGGTGGCTGATAGAATGAGCGGCTTACTCAACAGCAACGACAAGGCAGCATGAGCAACCTTACCGGAACCCTGATCAAGATGCCGGGGCAACTGGCTTCTCCCGTGACCTACCAGCTGGCGCTGGGCGAACATCGCGTCGATCTCAACCCCTTGCTGGGGCAGGTGCTGACCCTGACTCACACCGGCAACATCTACTGCAATGCCTGCGGGCGCAAAACCAGCAAGAGTTATTCCCAGGGGCACTGCTTTCCCTGCATGAAGAAACTGGCCCGCTGCGACATGTGCGTGATGAAGCCGGAGACCTGCCACTATTTTGAAGGCACCTGCCGCGAGCCCGAATGGGGCGACAGTCACTGCATGGTGGAGCATATCGTCTATCTGGCAAACACCTCGGGCCTGAAGGTGGGCATTACCCGCCATAGCCAGGTGCCGACCCGCTGGATTGATCAGGGCGCCACTCAGGCATTGCCGATTTTACGGGTGGCGACCCGTCAGCTCTCCGGTCTGGTGGAAGTGGCGCTGGCCGAAATGGTGGCAGACAAGACCAACTGGCGCGCCATGCTCAAGGGCGGTGAAGCCGATATGGATCTTAAAGCCGAAGCTGCGCGGTTACTGCCGGAAATTCAGGACAAGATCGGCGATCTGCTGCTGAAATACGGTGAAGACGCGGTAACCGTGCTGGACGAAGAGATAGTGGAACTGAGCTATCCGGTGCTGGAATACCCGACCAAAATCGCCAGCCACAACTTCGACAAGAACCCGGTGGTCTCGGGCACCCTGCTCGGCATCAAGGGCCAGTATCTGATGCTAGACACCGGGGTGATTAACCTGCGCAAATTCACCGGCTACGAAGTCACGCTGGGCTGATGCTTGTCGGTCAGCTGCCATCCTTGATCGGGTAATTTAAAGTCTGACGACAAAAAGCCGGTCTCGATGACCGGCTTTTTTATTGCACGGCCACAGGTGTCATCCAGTGGTCTAAAAGCGTTTACCATGCTTCATGTTGAACCTGGTCAAACTAAGCATTTAAGCACCGTGATTTTTCAAACATTTCATCTTGTTCACACTGTTCCGACTATTAGCTCACACCACATTTGTATCGAGAGTCAGAGGAAGTGCCAAGATGAATGCCAACGAATTAGCCGCACACTGGATGCCGTTTACCCCCAACAAGGGCTTCAAAGCCAAGCCGCGCATGCTTACCGGCGCCAAGGGAATGTACTGGACCACGGACGATCAGCGTCAGGTGCTGGATATGACCGCCGGCCTCTGGTGCTGTAACGCCGGTCATGGCCACCCGCATATTGCCGAGGCTATCGCCCGTCAGGCCAGAACGCTGGACTATGCCCCCTGTTTCGGCTTTGGCCATCCATTGTCGTTTGAATTATCGGAGCGGCTGGCTCAGCTGGCGCCGGGTAACCTCAACAAGGTGTTTTATACCAACTCCGGCTCCGAGTCGGTAGAAACCGCTCTGAAAATGGCGCTCGCCTACCATCATGCGCAGGGTAATGGCGGCAAGCAGCTGTTTATCGGCCGGGAACGCGGCTACCACGGCGTTAATTTCGGCGGTATCTCGGTGGGTGGACTGACCAATAACCACAAGGCCTTTGGTCAGTGGATCCCCAATGATCACCTGACGCATACCCAGGATCTGGAGCTCAACGCCTTCTCCCGCGGTTTGCCGCTGCACGGTGGTATCGACAAGGCCAATGAGCTGGAAAAGCTGATCAAGCGTCACGATGCCAGCCGTATTGCCGCCGTGATCATCGAGCCCATTACCGGTGCCGGCGGCGTGCTGCCACCCCCGGTCGGCTACCTGAAACGCATTCGTGAAATCTGCGATCAGCACGGCATTCTGCTGATTTTCGACGAGGTGATTTGCGGTTTTGGTCGCACCGGCGATGTCTTTGCCAGCCAGACCTTTGACGTGGTGCCCGACATCATGACCATCGCCAAGGGGCTGACCAACGGCGCCGCGCCCATGGGTGCGGTACTGGCCGGGGATCATATCTACGATGCGGTGGTCGAGCACGGTGGTCACGGGGTTGAATTCTTCCACGGCTATACCTATTCCGCCCATCCGCTGGCCTGCGCCGCCGCCATGGCGACCCTGGATGTGTACGAGCAGGAGTCGCTGTTCCACCGTGGTGCCGCCGACGGCGATATTGCCCGTTATTTCGAGCAGGGCCTGCATAGCCTGAAAGGGCTGCCGGGAGTGGTGGATATTCGTAACTACTCGCTGATTGCGGCGGTCGAGTTTGAACCTCTGGCCGGCAAGCCCGGCGCCAGCGGCGGCATGATACAGACCACCGCCTGGGAGCAGGGCATGATGCTGCGCTCGCTGGGCGATGCCATCGCCATGTCGCCGCCGCTGATCATCGATAAACCGCATGTTGATCAGGCCATTGGCATTCTCGAATCCAGCATTCGGCAGCATCTGGGCTAACCCTTCTGAGTGATGAAAAAAAGGGCTGCATGAGCAGCCCTTTTTACGTCTCAGACCCTGATTCATTTTGCGTGCAGGCGGCAGAACCCCTGGCCAATGGGACTAATACCAAACAGACTCATCATTTGGTCAGACTGTCATCCTGACGAAAGTCAGGATCTTCCTGCAGAAAGATACCGGGGCAAGCCCGGTATGACAGAGTTTTAAACACGGCATGGTTGTCAGAAATTGAGCATTTTTTAGTGGACTTGGTATAAGTTTACCGCTTGGGGTAGCACTGGCTGTGTGAAAGCGGATCAAAAAGGCAGACCCGTGAGTCTGCCTTTTTATGTTGTGGCTTAATCGAATCAGGCGATGGCGGTACCTTCCTCGACCTGAGCCTTCACCTTGTCGACGATGTAGCCGCCGATGGGAATGGCAGAGGTGGCCGCCGGTGACGGGGCGTTGCAGACGTTGATGGTGCGTTTGGTGTTCACGAACAGGAAGTCGTCCACCAGGTTGCCGTCTTTCGACACCGCCTGGGCGCGAATGCCGGCCGGGTAGGGAGTAAGATCGCCGACCTGCAGGCTGGGGCAGTATTTGCGCACCAGCGCCAGATAGCCGCTCTTGTTGAGGGAGTTCTTCATCTCGATCAGACCCGGTTTGAGGTTCTTCATCAACACCTTGAGAATGCCGGGATAGGTAAACATCTCCAGGGTGTCCCGCAGTGAGATATCGCGCTTGTGGTAGCCTTCTCGCTTGAACGCCAGTACCGCGTTGGGGCCCACGGTGACGGTGCCGTCGATCATGCGGGTCAGGTGCACACCAAGGAACGGCATGTTCGGATCCGGAATCGGATAGATCAGGTGGTTCACTATCTGATTGTGCTCGGGCTTGAGCAGGTAGTATTCGCCGCGGAAGGGGCAAATCTTGAACTCGGGCTCTATACCCAGCATGCGCACCACTCGATCCGCCATCAGGCCGGAGCAGGACACCAGATACCGACCCTGAAATTCGCCCAGTGCGGTTTGCACCACTACCTGGCTGCTTTCTTCCACCAGCCCGGTCACTTCGGCGTTATAACGAATTTCGCCACCCAGCTTCTGGAACTCCCGGCCCATGGCCGCCGTCACCTGCTTGTAGTTGACGATGCCGCTGGAAGGCACAAAGATACCGCCCACGCCGGTGATATTGGGCTCACGTTCCTTCAGCTCGTCGGCATTCAGCCAGTAGCGTTCCAGGCCATTGGCCTCGCTGCGATCCCACAGCGCCTTCATTCGTTCCATTTCAAGCGCACTGGTGGCTACCAGCAGCTTGCCGCACTCGTCGAAGGGAATGTCATGCTCGCGGCAGAACGCCTTGGTGGCGAGGTTGCCTTCCAGGCAGAATCTGGCCTTGAGGCTGCCGGGGGTGTAATAAACCCCCGCATGAATCACGCCGCTGTTATGGCCGGTTTGGTGCTGGGCCGGGCCGGACTCTTTTTCCAGCAGCAGTATTCTGTGGTCGGGATAGGCTTTTTTCAGCTGCCATGCGGTGGACATGCCGACGATGCCGCCACCGATAATAATGAAGTCAAACACTGTAGGTTCACCTGTGAGAAAGAGGCAAAAGCCGGAGACCAGCCCCGGCATGATGTTAGCTTGTTGTTATTATTCAAAGTGCCGCGTCAGGCGGCACCTTGTCAAAGTCTTTAGCCCTGATTTGGCTGCTTCAGGGTCTTGGCGTGAGTGAAGTAGCCGCGCTGGCGCATCAACTCGCGACGCAGGCCATCATGGGCAATGAACTTGTCGCGACCGTGCAGCCAGAAATGGTTGTTGATCAGCAGGAAGGAGCCGGCAGGCACCGGCACCGACAGCTGTTGTTTGCTGGTTTCCAGCGCTTCGGACAAGTCAGCCAGCCATACGCCTTCGTCAAAGTTTTTCGGCTGCACGAACTGATCGATATACGACATGATGGGTTGGCCGCTGCGATCGGTATCGAACACAGCATGATACACGTCCTTGGTGGTGTTCTTGCTGGGCGGAGCGGCCCAGCGCATCACCCGGCGAGCCATGGGATCGGCATAGAAGCGGTTCAGGTGTTCCCAGTCGTCCAGGTGCAGCAACAGTGAATTGCCGCCTTCCATGTTCTGCTCGTCGATCTTCAGCATCAGCACATAGTCGGTGTCCTGCTCGACGTAGGTGCCGTCATTGTGCAGCTCCATCACTCGATGCGCCTGGCGCAGATAGCTGTCCGAGCTGTCCTGATTCTTGACCACGAAACGGGCATAGTACTGGCCGCTCATGGCATCGAAGTTGGAACGACCCATCAGGTGGGCCACGGCGGTGGTGAACTTGACCATGTCTTCTGCCTGCTCTACCTGATTCAATCCTTCCGGGGTGATCAGCAGGGCGCCGGTATTACGGTCGACCAGGGTATTGATCAGCAGCGGCTGCAGCGCCTGACCACAGAGATCATTCAGCAGTTTTGCCACGCGAAAACGCAGAAACGACTTGTATTCCAGTGCCTGAACCGGCCATTCGGCGGTGGCCTCCAGAAACGCGTTAACGGTGTGCTCGTCGAAGCGAAGCTCGAGCAGGCGGGCAGAGTGAGCAGATGGCGCCAGGGTAAACCCCTGATGCTGGTGATGAACGAAATCGGCGGTGGCAACGTTAGACATGGTGGTTTCCTTGTTACTTTATGTATTGGGTCGAGACGACTTAATGTCGCTGTACCTATAAAATGTCGACATTTTGTCTTTTTGTCAATTCTTTGTGGTTGTTTTATGATCGCCGTTACAATTTCGCTATAATCGCGCCATGAATTCATTCAGGAACAGAGCATGAGCAACCTCGATGCCCCGCGGGAAAACCTGGCGCGCACGGCCTACCAGCAATTGAAGCAAGACATCATTCAGAGCCATTTCGGGCCGGGTGAAAAACTGCTGATGAGCAGCCTGAAGAGTCGTTATGGTCTGGGGGTCAGTCCGTTGCGGGAGGCGCTGTCGCAGCTGGTATCCGAGCGGCTGGTCACGGCCGAAAGCCAGCGCGGCTTTCGGGTCAGCCCCATGTCGGTGGCGGAGCTGAAGGACATTTACGATGCGCGCGCCCAGCTGGAAGGGCTGGTGGTGGAGCTGGCGCTGGCCCGGGGCGATGATTTGTGGGAGGCCGGGGTGGTGGCGGCGCATCATGCGCTGAGCAAGGTGACCCATCTTGAGTCGGTGGAAGATCAGCTTAACCAGTGGGATCAACGGCATCAGGCCTTTCATCAGGCGGTGGCCGCCGGCTGTTGTTCGCCCCAGTTGCTGGTGGTGCGCCGGACGCTGATGGATCAGGCGGCGCGTTATCGCTATCTGTGGCTGAAACGCACCGTGTTCAGCGCACAGGCGCTGGCCGACAAGCAGCAGGAACATCAGGCCTTGTTTGATGCCCTATTGGCCCGCGACCCACAGGCCAGCGCCATGATGCGCGAGCATCTGATAAGCCCGGTTGCCATCATTACCCAAGTGCTGACCGAGCAAGGAGTGGGTTAGCATCCTGCCTAACAGTCTGCGCGGCATTACGGTATGGTCATGATCAGGTGGTCGTTGCCAAGATCAGTACCATGCCGGTAGCAGTACTGCATAACAGGTTTGGTTTTGTCGACATTCCCGCGCGCCCTCTTGTCATTCCCGCGAAGTGGGAGTCCAGAGCTTGTCACGAAGAGCGGGCAGACCACTACACTGTGAGTCGCCTGCAAAACACTGGCCCCCCGCCTTCGCGAGGGTGACGATAAAGGCAAACGAGCTCCATAATCCACACCAGTCATAGGGTATTACTTAGCAGCAATAGTCTGATCATTGCGTACTACTCTTCTTCCCATCCAGGCGCATCATCGGTCGTATGAGTTATTCCCTGTCAAATAGAAATAACTCTATTTATCCATGATGTCGTCCGAGTCAACGAGACCAGGAAAAGATTCATATGAGGCATTTTGATGTATCATTAATGAGATAATAAAATATCTTTTTGTTATTAATTTTTTATTTTTAAAGCATTAAAAGAGAATTGGTGGTTTATCTTAAGAAAGTTTTTGGTAAGTTCCATATAATGGTTTTTTATTGTTAAGTTTTTGATTTTTTTGTTTTTTTATATTGGTTTCAATATTTGAGATCTTGGTTAAGTGGTTGTTTTTTAATGTTATTACCTTAATGGTTTATCCTTCCCTTGCCTTGCCCTGAAGATTGGTTTTTTGTGTTTGAACCTTTTTTCTTGTGGCAGTGTACTTTGCAAATCATTTTTTTTCATTAAAGCTTAATGAACCAGTTTAACGCTAAAGGTAGCTGGCTTTACATGACATCATTTTTTATGGTGCAGGTGGCAGTTGCATGATGCTTGTTAGTTTCGTGTCTTATATTTTTGCGTTGTGGTGATGCGAGCTTTTTTTATTTGGTATTTTTCAGTGCTGCCTTTTTTGATGGTGTAGCTGTTATTTATATTCTGCGTCTGCAAAAAATAAAAATATGTAGGTCTCGTTACATACAATGGTAACAAGAGGAAGTAGTAATAATTAATTAAGGAGCAACAGTGATGGCCACAACAATATTTCGGATATCTTCGATAGCCAAGGCAGTGACACTCGTGGTGCTTGCGGGTAGTTTAAGCCTGGCTTCCAGTCAGGCAGAAGCCAGAAGAGGATCGGATGACAGGAGGGGATCGCCGGTAAA
Organism: uncultured Oceanisphaera sp.; assembly: GCF_947495715.1. Lineage (GTDB taxonomy): Bacteria > Pseudomonadota > Gammaproteobacteria > Enterobacterales > Aeromonadaceae > Oceanimonas > Oceanimonas sediminis. Next base: position 49,223 of record NZ_CANLZU010000012.1, on the reverse strand, counting down.
AAGTGATGAGGAGCGGGTGGCGGCCCTGGTTGAATTTGGTAAAGAGCTGTTTTTTACGCCTATTTCACGGCCCAAGCAAAAGCAGTCTTGCGCCAGCTGTCATGACCCCGCCACTGGCTGGACGGGAGCCAGTTCAAACATCAATCTGGTTGAAGTGGCGCAGCCCGGGGCGAACATTCACCGGGATCCTGATGCCAGAGGGCAGCTGAAACCACCCACCAATGCCTACGCGACCTTTATTCCTCCTTTTGCCTTGAGTGTAAACAATCCTTTTGTCCCCGCCTTTGGGGGGGCTTTCTGGAATGGTCGTGCCGAAGGTCGGGATCCCCTTTATCCGGGCGGTGCCACAGAACATATCTCGATTAATGATGTGGTCAAATCAAGCGATTCTTCGAGCTTCAGAGCGGCAATCACGCGTTTTCTGGGGCCGGTAGCCGAGCAGGCTCTTAATCCCTTCCCGAACCCGGTTGAACAGCACATTACGGAGGAAGGCGTCTGTAAGCAGCTCAAAAAAATAGGTCGCTTTGGCTCTTTGTATCAGGTGACGTGGGGAGAACGTATCGCCTGCGATCGAGACAACTTGTCGAGAAGTTTCAAACGATTTGGCGTGGCGCTTGCCGCTTATCAGGACTCGCCCGAGGTGAATTCTTTCAGCTCCAAACGGGATAATGCCTTGCGCGCCGAGCTGGCGTGTTTGACCGAAGGGGATATAAAAGCGTTACCCTGGGCCCAGAATCTGACCGATGCGGAGTTTGACGACATAGCATCCCGCTTCGGGTTGGTGTCTGACCAGCCGTCTATGTGTGAAGCGGATAACAGCCCTGGCGCCTTTCCATTGGCAGGACTGACCCCCGAAGAAAACTGGGGCCACGATCTGTTCTATGCAGCAGCGATTCTGTTTAATCCTGCTCAGCCTAAACCTATTCAAGTGGGCGATATTGCAACCTGTGATGCGGATGGCAATTTCTTTCCTGAAGGGGTGGCATTAACGGAAGAAAGAATGGGTGCCGGCTGTGTTCTTTGTCACAGTAACAACGCCACCGATAACGGTACCGAGCCGCTGCAGACTTATGCCGATCATGGTTACCACAATATTGGTAGCCCGGTGAATTACGACATTCCCGGTGTTACCGCATCGGATGATGGCCTAGCGGATCATACCGGTGACAGTAACCATGCCGGACTTGTAAAGACTCCTTCCATACGTAATGTGGATCTACGGCCCACACCTGATTTTATCAAGGCCTATACCAGAAATGGCTGGTTCAAAAGCCTGGAGAGTTTGGTGCACTTCTACAATACGTCTCTTGTTGATCCGTCCGACTTTATTGCCGGCCCACCGCCAGTGCTTAAGCATGATGTGCAGCGCTGTATGAATGGAGAAACCACAGAGCAGGAAGCATTGGCTAACAATTGCTGGCCAGCACCAGGTCATGAAGCCGGAGCATCCTTTACTTTTGGTCTCACCGGTAACCTGGGGCTAAGCGCATGTGACGAAGCGGCCATCGTTTCCTACTTGAAAACCTTTAGCGATGAAGCCGCTGTGGATCTGCCCTAGAACAGTGTGATGGCCTTATGGCCGCTGCACAGGTGCAAATAATCAAAGCCGCCGTAAGGCGGCTTTTGTGTGGTGCCGAATAATACAGCCTGCTCGGCCAATGACCGCGTGGCATTATTTGTATCACTTTAGACTCAGCGAGCATAAAGCAATAAAAAAGCCGGTCTTGATGACCGGCTTTTTGTGGGCAGCGAGCGGGTGGGCTTAGGCTTTTTCTGCCTGCAGTTCGACATCCTTGCCTTTGGTTTTGGTGATGACCAGGGCGGTAATCGCCAGGGTCAGCACGATGCCGGCGACGGTAGAGAGGGTCATCGGCAGTCCGGCACCCAGGGTGGCGGAGTTGAGCAGGAAGCTGATGACCACAGTGGTCATGAACATCGCCGGTATGGTCGCAATCCAGTGCAGCTTGTTGTGACGCAGCAGGTAGGCGGCGGCGGTCCACAGCATCATTACGGCGGTTGCCTGGTTGGCCACCCCGAAATAGCGCCAGATGATACCGAAATCGACCTGAGTCAGCATGGCTCCGACGATGAACAGCGGTATGGCCAGCAGCAGGCGCCTGGGCAGCTGAGTCTGCGGCAGGTTGAAATACTCGGCCAGGATCAGACGGGCAGAGCGGAAGGCGGTGTCACCGGAAGTAATCGGCAGCACTATCACGCCCAGTACCGCCATGAAGCCGCCTACCGCGCCGAGCAGACCGGTAGAGGCGTCGTACACCACGTTGGCCGGGTTACCGGCCATGCCGGTATTGAGACCTTCAACACCACCGAAGAAAGACAGGGCGATGGCACACCAGATCAGGGCGATGATGCCCTCGCCAATCATGGCGCCGTAGAACACGAAGCGGCCATTGCTTTCATTCTCTACACAGCGGGCCATCAGCGGGGACTGGGTGGCATGAAAACCGGACACGGCACCGCAGGCGATGGTGATGAACAGTGCCGGCCACAGCGGCATGTCGTTGGGGTTCAGGTTCTGGAAGAAGTCACCTACTTCAAAGCCCGGCAGCATGCTGTGCTCGCTGGAAAGCGCCAGCGCCACGGTAAGGCCGACCGACATGAAGATAAGCAGGGCGCCAAAGAAGGGATAGAGACGACCGATGATCTTGTCGACCGGCACTATGGTGGCCAGCAGGTAGTAGACGAAGATCACACCGACAAATACCGAGAGGCTGACACCGGTGAGCTTGGCCAGCAGGCCGGCAGGGGCGGAGATGAACACCACGCCCACCAGCAGCAGCAGCACGATGGCAAAGACGTTCATGAAGTTTTTGGCGCCCCGGCCCAGATATTTACCCGCCAGGTTGGGAACCGACTGGCCGCCGTTGCGTACCGACAGCATGCCGGAGAAGTAATCGTGCACGGCACCGGCAAAGATACAGCCCAGCACAATCCACAACATGGCAGCCGGGCCATAAAGAGCACCGAGAATAGGGCCGAAGATGGGACCGACACCGGCAATGTTGAGCAACTGGATCAGATAGACTTTACCCTTGGACATGGGCACAAAGTCCACCCCGTCGCCTTGGGTAAACGCCGGGGTCTGACGTTCCCTTTTGATGCCGAATATCTTTTCAACAAAGGTGCCGTAGATAAAATATCCGCCGAGCAACAGGCCGACACAGAGTAAAAACCAGGTCATAACGTCATCTCCCTTATTAGATGGCCGTCAGTGTAAGGTGCCGGTGCGTCGGGTATAGCGGGAAATGGGTCAGCGGTCGAAAACGAAGGGTAAGCGGTTGTCAGCGGGAGTGAACGATCGCTCGCTCACTCCAGTGCATCAGTCTTAGTGGAAACCGAATATCTGTTTCAGCGGTTTGAGGTAACGACGCGAGACCGGTACCTTGGCGCCGGAGCGAGTGATGACCTCGCCGCCGGTATCCAGCAGCTCGATTTCGGCAATAGCGGCGGGGGCCACCAGATACTGTCGATGGCAGCGGATGAGCGGCGTTTTTTCTTCCATGACTTTCAGGGTCATGTGGGTATGTACCTTCTCTTTGGCGGTGGCCACATGTACCCCACCGAGATCGCTGAACACATATTCGACCTCCTGCACCGGCACCACTTTAAGGCGCTGGCCTGTGTAACAGGGCAGGTGCTCTAACTGACTCGGTGCCAGGTCACCGATCGCCTGTGGGTGCAGGTCACGGCGAACTTTTTCCAGCGTGCGCTGCAGTCGCTGCTCGTCTACCGGCTTGAGCAGGTAGTCAAAGGCATGCCGGTCAAAGGCCTGCACGGCAAATTGATCGTAGGCGGTAACGAATACCACTCGGGGCATGGTGTCCGGATCCAGCATGGCGATCAGTTCCATGCCGGTAATTCTGGGCATCTGAATATCCAGAAAAATCAGCTGGGGTTTGAGTCGGCTGATGGCCTGCATCGCTTCGATGGCGTTACTGCACTGACCGACAATTTCAATGTCATCGGCCTCGGCAAGCTGGGCCGCCAGTTCGTCCCGGGCGAAGGGCTCATCGTCGATAATCAGGCAGGTGATCATGATGCTGTTTCCGTGATGGGTAAACGAATCTCGACCCGAGTATATTCACCGGGCTGACAGATGACATTCAGGCCGTAGTCTGGCCCGAACAGGTTTTGAATGCGCTTGTGCACCAGGTTCATGCCCAGGCCGTCCGAGTCTTCTTTGGGCTGATAAAGCCCCGCATTATCGGTCACTTCGAGTAGCAGAACGTCCCCGTCCACACTGGCAGTGACATTAATCCGTCCGGTTTCCAGCAGGTGTGACGTGCCGTGCTTGACGGCGTTTTCGATAATCGGCTGCAGGGTAAAAGCCGGCACCTGAATGCCGAGCAGAGATTCGGGAAGCTGAAGATCCACCTGCAGTTTATCGATGAAGCGGGCCTTCTCTATGGTCAGATAAGCATGAATATGCTCCAGCTCATCACCGAGTGTCACCAGACCGGTGGTGCGTTTGAGGTTAATCCGCAGAAACTGACTCAGCTGCTGCAGTAGTTGCCGTGCCTTGTTGGGATCCTGGCGGGTAATGGCACCGATGGTACCGAGGGCGTTGAACAGGAAATGCGGGTTGACCTGGGCCTGCAACAGCTTGAGCTCGGCCTGGGTCAGCAGGTTTTGCTGTTGCACAAAGCGGCCGAAGAGGATCTGGTTGGACAGCAATCGGGCGATGCCTTCGCCCAGGGTACGGTTGATATTGAGGAACAGCTTGTTTTTGGGTTCGTACAGCTTAATGGTACCGATGACTTCATTGTCGCTTCTGAGCGGGATCACCAGGCTGGACCCCAGCGAACACTGGGGAGACATGGAGCAGGCATAGGGTACCTCGACGCCGTCGGCAAACATCACCTTGTTGTGGTTGATGGCATCCAGTGTCATGCGCGAGGAAATGGGGGCGCCGGGCAGATGATGGTCGGCACCGATACCGATAAAGGCCAGCAGCTTTTCCCGGTCGGTAATGGCCACGGCGCCGACCTTGGTTTCTTCAATCATGATTCTGGCCACCTGGGCGCTGGTTTCTTCATTGAAGCCCTTGCTGAGCATACCCACGCTGCGTTCGGCAATTTTCAGAGCCTTGGTGGAAAAGGCGGAGGACAGCTTGTCGAACATGGTTTTTTGGTCACGGATCATGCTCATGAACAGGGCGGCACCGACCGAATTGACCAGCAGCATGGACGGTGCGATTTGCTTGACCAGCGCCAGAGCCTCATCAAAAGGCCGGGCAACCAGCAGTATGATACTCATCTGCATGATTTCGGCGTACAGGGTGATGAGAAACACCACCAGTGGATTGAAAATCAGCTCGCTTCTGCCGCTGCGCCGCAGGTAATGGCTGAGCAGACCGGCCGAAAGACCTTCAACTGTGGTGGAAATGGCACAGGCCATATCGGTAAAACCACCCAGGCTATAGCGATGCAGACCACCGGTGAGCCCGACCAGAAATCCGGTGACCGGGCCACCGAGTAAACCGCCGAGCACGGCACCCATGGCCCGGGTGTTGGCGATGGCGCCGTTGGTTTGCTCACCGAAGTAGGTCGCCATGACACAGAAGCCGGAAAACACCAGATAGATGAAAATCTTGTGGGGCAGGCGGGTAGAAGCTTCGGTAAACAGCTTGAACAACGGCGTCTTGCTGACCAAGTAAACGATCACCAGATACAGGGACATCTGCTGGATCAGAAACAGGATGAGCGACATCAAGACTCCTTGTGTGGTGGACGTATGCTGGTGGCAGACGGGTAATGCCCCGGTAATAGCGTGATACCGGATTCGGCGCAAGCCGGTAATGACCTTTCTGGAGTGGAAAATACTGATTAAATAATAGCCGGTACCGCTTTTGCCATGATCGCTACGGGAACGCCTGCATAATAAGCGCGAGCTTGCGAGTTCTAATTGACGTGTTTGTTATAACTATCCGGTGCTGGAATACCCGACCAAAATTGCCAGCCACAACTTCGACAAGAACCCGGTGGTTTCGGGCACCCTGCTCGGCATCAAGGGCCGGTATCTGATGCTCGACACCGGGGTCATCAAGCTGCGCAAGTTCACCGGTTATGAAGTGACTTTTGGCTGACACTCAGAGGCCGGGGGCGCCATGTCGCTCCCGGTATCGGCTGGTCGGCTCTTCACGCATATCCATGATTGTAGAGTTCGAGCAGGTACTTCCAGAAAACGTCCACCTCGGACTTGACCGTATGACGGAAGCGATACAGCAGTATCCTCAGTTCGACCGCCCGGAGTGGGCCGTCCAGTATCACTAGCTGCTTGTTCTGCAGTTCGTTCTGGATCAGGCTGGATGGTAGCCATGCGACGCCGTAACCCTGTATCGCCATGGCTTTCAGGCCTTCAGCCAGGGCGTTTTCGCAGACCGTCGTATATTGAATGTCGGGCGGGATCCTGGCGAGACACTGCTCCTTGATGATGCCGCCTAGATAGGAATCATCAGGGTAGGCCAGCAGTTTGAAGGGGGCGTGGTTGTCGATCGAATAGAGCGGAGTGCCATTGGCCTTCACCGCCGATACCGGCACCAGCTTATCGGTACCCACCTGAATACAGATTGTGTCGTTACGTGATAGCTGAGAGATATTTTCGCCGGATGAGTAGCTGAGCAGGAAGTCACCCACTCCCGCCATGAAGGATTCCATCACATCATGCAGATTACCGGCATTCAGCTTGACCAGAGTGGTGCCCACCTGGGGCTCCAGAGTCCGGATCCAGTGAGGAAAAAACGAGACCGCAGGGGAATGCTGGGAAAAAAACACCAGACTTTGGCGTGACTCCTGTCCCTGCAGTCGCTCACGCACCCGGTAAGTGTCGTGAATCATCCGTTTGGCTTCTTCAACGAACGCCAGACCGGTTACAGATAGGGTGGTCGGATGTTTGTCTCGGTCGACCAGAGCAATACCCAGCCAATTTTCCAGCGAACGGATACGTCGGCTAAAGGCCGGTTGAGTGACGAAACGTGCTTCTGCAGCCTTGGAAAAGCTGCCGTACTCACTCAAGGCGACAAAATCCTTTAACCACTTTAATTCCATTTAAATCAACCCTTTGTGTATGTTTTATTCTGGGTATACCGAAAAGTAATCGTCTACGAAGCCAAGATAGCATTGGTCGGTCAGGGAATCTTATTTCAAGATGGTTGTGTTACCAAATTGTATTAACAATGTTTTAAATGAGATAGGAGTGTTACCCATGCTTTTGGCCCGTTACCCGCGTCTTAATTTCGCCCACCTTAATACCCCCCTTGAGCCCATGCCTCAGCTGACCAAATTACTGGATGGTCCCACCCTGTGGATCAAGCGCGACGACTGTACCGGTCTGGCAGGTGGCGGCAACAAGACCCGCAAGCTGGAATTTCTAATGGCTGATGCCCTGGAGCAAGGTGCCGATACCATTATTACCCAAGGAGCTACCCAATCCAACCACGCTCGCCAGACCGTGGCCATCGCCACCAAGCTGGAAATGGACTGTCATATCCTGCTGGAAGATCGCACCGGCTCCGAGGATGCCGATTACGTCTATAACGGCAACGTCATGCTCGATCAACTGTTTGGTGGTCAACTACGCAAATATCCAGGCGGTACCGACATGAATGCGGCGATGGAAGAACTTGCCACCAAGCTGAAAGCTGAAGGCAAGAAGCCCTATATCATTCCCGGTGGTGGTTCTAATGAAATTGGTGCCCTGGGTTACGTCAACTGTGCGTTGGAGTTGCTGGGTCAGGCCAATGATCGCGGTTTGCGCATCGATCATCTGGTACATGCGACCGGTTCAGCTGGTACTCAGGCTGGTCTGGTGACGGGGTTGTACGGCAGCAACAGCCAGATCCCGGTGCTGGGCATCGGTGTGCGGGTACCCCGTGAGCAGCAGGAAGCCAACGTATTCCGTTTGGCCGAGCGTACTGCCGAGAAACTGGGCATCCCCGGTGCCATCAAGCGCGAAGACGTGGTGGCCAACTGTGATTACGTGGGAGAAGGTTACGGCATTCCTGCCGAAAGCACCCTGGAAGCCATCGAACTGTTTGCCCGCCATGAAGGCATACTGCTGGATCCGGTCTACTCCGGCAAAGGTGCGGCAGGTCTTATCGATTTGATCCGCAAGGGCCACTTCAAGAAAGGGGAAAATGTTGTCTTCCTGCATACCGGTGGCAGCCAGGCGTTGTTCGGCTATCGCGATGTCTTCAACCTCCCTAAATATTGTTAATATGCGTGCCCGGTTCTCTGTAGGGAGAGCAAGCAGGTTGGTATCAAGGAAATGCTGACCCGTGAGGGGGAGTTGTTGGTGGGCGAATATGCCAAATAATTTGATGGCTGGAAGACTATCTCTTGTCCAAGCAAAAGAAACTGGCGTTGCCCATAAACCGACATAGACCTGCCAATTTATGATGCCTCTCAACTGTTGGCTGGGCATATGTTTACAGGGTGAAAGGGGTGATAAAAGAGTCAGCTTGATGACATTGGCTGTGACACTGAAATTGCTGCTTCTCAGGTTTTGACGTGATGTGAATGGCATTCTGTTTTTCTTTTCCAGGAACACCAGTAATGCCATTTTTTGTGTCTCTAAGGCTATGAATAAAAAGAAAAGGAGTTCGACGATGAGTACCATAACGGCGCAGGTAAAAATGAAAGATGCCAACTGGTGGAAAAGGCTGCAGATCTGGCAGAAAGTGTTGATTGGATTGATTCTGGGGGCCGCCACCGGCTTTCTGCTGGGAGAAGATGCGGCGATTTTGCATCCCATCGGCAAGGCTTTTATCGCCGCTATCAAGATGTTGGTTGTCCCGCTGATTTTTATCTCTCTGGTCTGTGGTGTCACCGCCATCAAGGACGTGACTCGCATGGGGCGGATAGGAATAAAAACCTTTGTTGCCTATATTGTAACCACCGCCATCGCCATTCCGATTGGCCTGGCACTGGCCGTCTGGCTTGAACCCGGAGTTGGAATGGAGCTGGGGAGTGCGACGGCTATTGATGTGAAGTCGGCGCCAAGTATCGTCGATACCCTGCTGAACATTATCCCTACCAATCCCTTTGCCTCCTTTGCCAACGGTGATGTGCTGCAGATCATCCTGTTTGCCATTTTTCTTGGTATTGCCATCAACCTGGTTGGCGAAAAAGCAGACCCGGTGAGAAAGGTATTCGATGCCTTTGCCGACGTGATGTACAAGCTGACCGACCTGGTGATTGCCTTCGCTCCCTACGGTGTTTTTGCACTGATTGCCACCACTACTGGCCAATATGGTCTGGATGTGTTGCTGCCCTTAGGTAAGGTTATTCTTGGCGTCTACCTCGGCTGCATCATTCATGCGATTGTTACCCTGGGTGGCGGCTTGGCTTTATTAGCTCGCCTGAATCCAATTCAGTTTTTCAAGGGGATCTTCGAAGCCCAACTGGTTGCCTTCAGCACGACCACTGCCGCCGGTACACTGCCCGTCACCATGGCTTGTGCGCGTGATAATCTGGGCGTATCCAAGGATGTGTCCAGCTTCGTTCTGCCCGTGGGTACCACGATCAATCTGGATGGCACCGCCCTCTATCAGGCGTTGACCGCAGTATTCATTGCCCAGGCCTACGGTATTGATCTGGGGATGGCTGAATACGGCATGATATTGCTGACCGCGGTCCTGGCTTCTATCGGAACTGCATCGGTGCCCGGCGGTGGTCTGATTGTACTTTCTCTCGTGCTGAGTTCGGTCGGCTTGCCACTCGAAGGGATTGCCCTGGTTGCCGGTATCGACCGAATTCTGGACATGGCACGTACCACCATCAACGTCACCGGTGATGCGGCGGTATCCGTGTTGATCGCCCACAGTGAAGGTGAGCTGGACAAGGAAATCTATTACAAGAGACCCGTATAACCTTCCACTTCAGTTTCAGTCTTTCAATTTACGGGCATAACACCGGCTGGTGCTATGCCCGTGAATCTGCTTGATTAGACGACACATTTTAGGATTTAGCGACCATACGATGTCATACCACCCGAGCCATTTAAATTAGATGGACGTGGGGGGGGGCAATCCGGTTAGTTAGATCAGAATTTCGAATTCACCGTCAACTTCCACTGCCGCATTGCCTGGTAGGGCAGCTACTCCAACGGCCGAGCGCACATGGACTCCCTTCTCGCCGAATATTTCCACCATCAGGTCCGACGCTCCATTGGCAACAGCCGGCTGACTCGAGAAACTACTGGCGCTGTTCACATAGATATTCAGCTTGATACAGCGTTTCACCCGATCCATATCCCCTCCGCAAGAGGTGCGGAGCTGCGACAACAGATTCAATGCACAGATCCTGGCTGCCGCCTTTCCTTCCTCAACGCTGAGTTTACCCCCCACCTGCCCGCTGTAAGCCATGGCGCCATCCTGTCTACAGGTTTGTCCGCTCAGTAGGATTCTGCTCCCCTGTTGTAAGAAAGGAACGTAGTTTCCCGCCGGAGCGACGGGGTCAGGTAGTTGAATATTAAGCTCAGACAGTTTGCTTTCTACAGTACTCATCAGATGAATGACTCTCTCAAAGTGTCTTTGGTAGTTTGGTATCGATCAGTTGATACCGTGGTCCACCGGGCGAAACCCAGTGCTGTCGATCGGTGCAGGAAGCTCCGCTATGATGGATGCAAGAAGCGACGCCGACCCCATAGCCAAGGTCCATCCAAGCATCCCATGCCCGGTGTTCAGGTAGAGATTGGATAATACGGTACGCCCGATAATGGGAGTGCTACTTGGTGTTACAGGCCTGAAGCCGGTCCATTGGTCCAGGACCTCGCCATACAAACCCGCCTTGGGAAAGCGTTTGCGGCTGGTATTGAGAAGGTGCCGAATACGGTCAGGATCTAGCCGTTCGTCGTACCCGACAATATCTGCACAGCCAGCAATCCGTAACAGATCACCAACCCGGGCAAATACGATTTTGTTGTCAACATCGGTAATGCAGACATCCGGTGCTTCATCAGTAGCGGGTACCGTTATGCTGTAACCTTTGATCGGATGGATAGGCAGCCGAATCCCCGCGGTTTTGGCCAGTCGGTGTCCCCTGACAGAGCCCGTCGCCAGCACGATGGAATCCGCATCCACTCGGCCTTGGGAGGTTTCCAATCCAGAGACAGAGCCACCAGAAGAGATCAGTCGGTGTACCTCGCACTTATAGCGCTCCTCAATCGCATTTTTATCACGCATCTCCTGCAACAGGGCGTTTGCGAAGTAAGGGCAGTTACCCACCTCGTCAATAGGTGAGTAAACGCATCCTGCAAAGGGAGCAGAAAGCTGCTCAAGCCTTGGCTCCACCTCCAGACTCTGCTGCTTCGACAGGATCTGCTGCCCAACTCCCCATTCTGATTTCTGCGAGACGCGTATACGGGCTTTTTGTAAGTCGTTCTCAGAGGTGTAGATATGCAGCTTGCCTGACCGTCGATAGTCAAACTTGATTTCGTGCTCTTCCAATACTTGATGGAGCACATCTCTTGAGTGAAGGGCCAGCCTGAGCGTTGTGCGTGTATTGAACTCTTCTTTATGAGATCTGGCATTAGATAGAAAGCTGCTACCCCAACGCACCAGATCAGGATCAAGCGAGGGCTTTATCCGAAATGCAGGATCTTTGCCAGCAAGAATCGCTGGGATTTTTCCTAGCAGAGATGGGGATGACATCGCATCACTGTAGGAATAACTGAGCTGTGCGCCATTCGCAAAGCTGGCTCCTTGGGTTGGTCCCTCTGCCGCATCCATCAATATAATCCGATGTCCCAAGCGGCTTAACAAATAGGCCGAGGTCACGCCGATAATACCGGCCCCGACAATGGCTATGGTTTGATTATACATTGTATTCACTATCCTACCTGACTATCACGCTTGAACTAAATGTACGTCTTGATTTCTATTTTATCTTGCATGTTATTCTTTCAGGTACATCGCAACGTGAAAATTAATTTTCATTTTATTTAAGCCCCGTTAGAGCGGTTAGATTCAATCTAAAAAAGATGAAAAGTGGTAATAAGTGGTAATAAGTGGTAATAAGTCAAATATCTATCTACCGGTTTATTATCGGAAATTTTTATATGAGATATGTGAATTCATTTATCCAATGGGTAGATAGGCCTACGAACTTTCCGATATACCCTCGCCGTAACGTCCTGGCTGGCCAGGCCAAAACTTTCCGAAAAGATCACTTCGGAAGCTACGGGATCGAACGCAGCACGAAAATGTTGCTTTGATTTAACGACAATAGTCTTCTTCTCCAGCAGATTGATGCCGTTCGAAGTGAACATCTGCAGGTCTACGACCTGCTGTCTGAAGGATATGATCAAGATATCAATTCCCTCTACTCGCAATACGGCGCAAGGCCCAAGATTCCCGGTAGACATTGGCGCATCGCCGATGTATTTCCCATCGCCGGTGGATACGACAAGCCCACTCACCGCCAAGGCCCCTCCACCAATAGCCGAGCCATTTTTTCCACCAAGAACGCAGGTCACATATTTTCCAACCCCCTCACTGCACAGGTCGCTGGCAAGTTCCTTATCGCAAAAGGCACCAAATGCAGCATCCTCTAAATTCGCGTCGATCATCGCCTTGAGCAGATTGGTCGCATCTCCATAAGCACCACTTCCAGGGTTATCAGAGTAATCTGATATCACCAACGGCTTGCCATCATATTGACGATTCTTGGCGAAATTGATCGCATCCTCTGCCGGAATGGGTTTCATACTGAACTCATCCCGAAGCTGCCAGATCCGATCCATCAACTCCTCCCCGATCTCAACATAGCGCGGGCTTTTCCCGTCACCAGTCACAGTGACACTCGGTCCGATATAAGGCGTATCCGCCATGGTGAAACCGGCGTTGATACTGATATCAAGAACCCCCGGTTCCTGCATCATCTCTTCTGCGCAGGCCAACAGGTCGACCATCTGCCCTTCTGTGGTTCGTCCGTTGTTTGCTCCAACGAGAAGCGGGCGACGTACGATTGTGCATCGAGGCTTGATCTTGCCCGACATTGCCTCCTCCAGGAGACGAGCGGCTCGCCGCCCACATTGGCGCATATCGACGTGAGGGTAAGTTTTGTAGGACACGACGATGTTGGTCTGCTGGCACATTTCGTCAGAAATATTACCGTGCAGATCCAGCGTGACCGCGATGGGTACATCCGGTCCCACTATCTCCCGTATCTGGCTGATCAGAGCGCCTTCAGCATCGTCATGATCTTCAGTCACCATGGCACCGTGCAGTCCCAAGCAGATACCATCCAAATCTGATGTATTTCTCACAGCATCAAGAATGCCGCCGGCCAGAATATCCCAGGCCTCTTTAGACACTTTTCCGCCGGGATTAGCCGCTGCCGCTACACTGGGAATGACGTCCCATCCATATTCCTTGGCAACATCGATAAAACCTGTGGTTGAAAGTTGTCGATTGCTCATGCTCAGTAAAATGTCTTCGCCAGTAAAATAAAGTCGATTGGCGAAATTAACCAGTTCAGTGGGGCAGGTATTGAAAGTATTAGTTTCATGTTCCAATTGCCCAATAATAACCTTGCGACCCATGTCGTATTACTCCAATTGGATTGACCTTTTCTGTCTCTTAAATAAACTAAAGTTAAGTGAGCACAGATATTGGTATTCGATACAACATTAATTTGGTGAGTGACGGCTGTATCGATACATTTGGCATTTCTCTATTGAGCTCTATCAGGACAAAAAAAGGCCTCATACAGAGCCCATTAAGATCTGTGCTGATGTCTTCTCTGAATAATGAAAGGAGAACTGGTTCGATCTATTTAGCTATAGGCACCGTCGCTCCAAGCGCTACATAAGTCCTAGCCCGTTTTGGCAATGATCGATGTAGGATCGGTTTGAGCATAAAGGTGACAACTCACCAGCTGATTACCGGTCCTTACCTCTATCGGTGCCTGGCTCTTACAGATACCCATCGCTTTTTCACAACGAGGGTGGAATTTGCACCCCGAGGGTGGATTGATCGGGTTGGGGTAGCTCGAGCCAACCAGATGACAACCCGGTACCCCCAGCTCTGCTTCTGGTGTCAGAACCGAATCCAGCAGCACGCGGCTGTAGGGGTGCTTGGCGTCTTTGAATAGTGACTTGGTATCGCTGATTTCGACGATCTGGCCCAGATACATAATGGCGACACGAGTCGCTATATGCTCAACCACCGCCATATCGTGGGTGATAAGTAGATAGGTCAACCCCATCTCTTCGCGAAGATCCAAAAGCAGGTTCAATATCTGAGCCTGCACCGATACATCCAACGCAGAAGTCGGCTCATCACAAATGACGATATCAGGCTTTGTAATCAGGGCACGAGCAACCGCCACCCGTTGCCGCTGACCGCCGGACAACTGGTTGGGATAATTGTGATAGAACCGCTTCGGCAAACCGACCTTCTCCATCACGTCATCGACCATGGTCTTCTGCTCTTCGGCATCACCGATGCCATGGATTACCAGCGGGCGCCGGATAATTTCACCGATGGTCTTTCGAGGGTTAAGCGATGAATAGGGATCCTGGAAAATGGGCTGAACTCGCCGCGAAAGCTCCTTGAGGTCAACGTCCTTTAGGGACTGTCCGTTGATGCGGATATCCCCGGCCGTGGGCTTCTGCAAACCCAGCATAATTTTGGCCAGGGTGCTTTTTCCACAACCAGATTCTCCTACCAGTGCCAGAACCTCGCCTTTCCTGAGATCCAGAGACACGTTGCCTACCGCCCGCAAAGGCGTGGCTGGGGAAAAAAAAGCCTGTTTGACCCTGAACTCACACTCGGCTTCGACGACGGAGAGAATGGGTTGTGATTGATGATCGATGTCCTCCCCATAGGCCAAGTCACCCGAGCCTGTACCGGTTTCCTGCTCGCCCCTTGGCATGCCCATGAGTAATTGCGTTTCTTCCGGCGGCAGGATACAGCGATAGCCACGACTCTCGGAGAGGGCTACAAAGGGAATATCTCCGGCCTCGCAGGCATTCTTCTTGTATCGGCAACGCCCTGCAAAATGACAGCCTAGGATCTTTGTTGTCAGCGAAGGCACCATGCCGGGGATCGACCCCAGGTGTTGGCCAGGCTCAATCTGGCCGGGTACTGGAATACTTTCCATCAGCCCTTTGGTGTAGGGGTGCACGGGGTTTCGAAACATCTCACTCGCCTTACCGGTTTCGATGATCTGCCCGGCATACATCACCGACACCCTGTCGGACACCCTGGCAACCACCCCCATATCGTGGGCGATAAAAATGATCGCCATCTTGAACTCCTGCTGCAGCTCCTGGAGCAATAGCAGTATCTGCGCCTGTACGGTGACGTCCAGCGCGGTGGTCGGCTCATCGGCAATGATAAGATCCGGTTCGCACATCAGCGCCATGGCTATCATGACACGCTGACGCAACCCGCCGGACAACTCATGAGGGTACTGTTTCAACCGGTGTTCCGCCGAGGTGATGCCAACCCGGCCCAAGAGATAGATCGCCCGTTTTCTGGCTTCAGCCATGGAGACCTTCTTGTGTAGCATCAGCACCTCTGTCATCTGCCGTCCGATGGAATAGACCGGATTTAAGGAGGTCATCGGCTCCTGAAAAATCATCGCAATGCGATTACCACGGAGTTTCGCTCGGCTTTTCTCATCCATATCGAGCAGGTCCTGGCCGTCGAACCTCAGTGATTTGGCATTCACTTTGGCGGACTTTGACAGCAGACCCATCACGGCTAGAGAGGAAAGGGATTTTCCCGAACCGGACTCGCCAACGATCCCCAGAGTTTCACCCTTGTTGAGAGTAAAAGAGACGTCAGACACCGCGTTGAGCTCCCCTTGCGCCAGAGGCAGGGTAATTGACAAGCCATCAACCTCGAGTAATGCAGACATAGTGTTCTCCTGAAATTTGTGTGGATAAAGAGCTAAACGGCCAATCTAGTTACGATGCTCGGGGGCGGTCACGTCACGAATGCCATCGCCAAACATGTTGACCGCCAGCACCAACAGGAAGAGGGCTGCTCCAGGAATAATCACAAGATAAGGTTTGAAGAACATGAAAGATTTGCCTTCGGCAATCATCAGCCCCCAAGACGCAGTGGGCGGTTGAACACCAACACCTAGGAAGGACAGCGACGCTTCGGCAATGATGAGCACCGCGATCTCCAGGGAAAATACAACGATGATCTGATTAACGATATTCGGCAGAATTTCGTGCAGAAGAATTTGCCGGTCGCTACTCCCAATGGACCGCGCCGCGCTCACGTACTCCATTTCAACTATCTGGCGAGTGACCGTACGGCTCACCGCCATAAAATAAGTCCAATGCAGGCAGCCCAGTACAATAATCAGAGTAGGGATAGATGTACCCACAAAGAACACGATGGACATCGCCATTAACAGATTAGGCAGTGATAGCTGGCAGGTCAGAAGAAAGGAAGTGCCGTGAGCAATCCGCCCTCCGTAGTAACCGGACAGCATGCCCATCGTTACTCCTAGCACGCAGCCAAGCGCTGCTGCGCCAAAGCCAACCCCTAGGGAAACCTGGGCTCCGTACATCAAGCGGCTCAGGTAGTCTCGTCCTAGATGATCGGTGCCAAAGATATGTGACCAGCTTCCTCCTTCAGTCCATACGGGTGGAATTAATCGTTGAGATAGATCCTGCACAAAGGGGTCATGGGGTGCTAACCAGGGTGCCAGAACGGCTGCCAGTACCATAAACAGAACTACGAAAGCCCCGAATTGCAGACCACGGTGCTTTTTCGCCCGAATCCACATCCGTTGTCTCGGGGTGAGGTCCAGCACTTCGTCGACCTTTTTGTCCTCGCAGAGGATGGCCTTTGGTTGACTCGTTTCGGTACCGCCAATGATTGATTTAGCTGTTGTTGTCATGACTCATTGCCCCATACGAATTCGCGGATCTAGCAAGGCATTGAGAATTTCACCCAGCGTCGTCAACACGATAAAAATAAGCGCAAACATGAAGACGAGCATCTGAATAGTCGGCACGTCAGCACCTAGAATGGACTCGTAGGCCAAGCGTCCCAGGCCGTTCATGTTAAAGATAGTTTCGGTGATCAGAGAGCCGCCCAGCTTGTACCCTAGCTGGATAGCAATAACGCTGACCACCGGCAAGATTGCGTTACGCAGGGCATGGCGAAGCATCACCTGACCTTGCATAAACCCTTTGGCTCGGGCCGTGCGGATGAAGTCCGAACCCAGCACTTCGATCATCCCGGCACGGGTCAATCGCAGAATCTGCGGTACGGTACTCATACCTAGAACAAAGGCCGGCAGTACATAGTGTTGCCAGGTAGCATCACCTGAGACCGGAAAGATCGGCACCATCACCGCAAACAGGATGATCATGATCAGACCCAGCCAGAAATTGGGGATCGCTTGGGCGGAGGTACCCAATGCCAGTGCAAAACGGTCCACCCAGCCGTCGGGATTGCGAGCGCCTAAAATACCGAGGGTCAGCCCAACAATAATGCTGATGGACAGTGCACTGACCGCAAGCATGACGGTCACCGGAGCCCGCTCGATAAACAAATCAAGCACCGGCTGCTTCCAGTAATAGCTGTCACCGAAGTCCCCCTGAGCGAGGCGGCCAATCCATGAGGCGTACTGAACAACGAGAGGGCGATCAAAGCCATACTGGATACGAATCTGCTCAACCACTTCTTGGTCCGCATTCTCACCAGCAATGGCAGAAGCCGGATCGGTCGAAGCATTCAGCAGAAAGAAAGTTGCAATAGATACGGTCAGCACAACTAACGTGGCCAACAGGCATCGCTTGAGAATAAACAGAATCACACGCCTTCCTCCTTTATGATTATATTTCTCTAGATTAAAGTTAAGTCGATACCCCTCAAGGTCAGTCAGCGACCTTGGGGGCCAAGATCACTTCCAGTTCAGCTCGTAAAGGCGGGGAACGCCATCCGCCCAAGGGGTGAATTCCACGTCGTTGTTGGCCAGAAAGTTGACAGAGTATGAGAACATCGGAACCCAATAAGCTTGCTCAGCAAAGCGTTTCAGCGCTTCCTTATACATTTGCTCGCGTGCTTGCGAATCGGTCGTTTTCTGGGCATCAACGAACAGGGATTCGATCGTGGTGTCATTGTGCAGATTACGGTCTGAGCCGGATATAAAGTGGTCGGCGCTGGCGGCAACATCAAAGGTTCCGAAAGACCCCCATGTGCCCAAATAGGCTTGGGTTTCTTCCTGATTACGAGCCTTATCGAGCGTCCCCAGTTTGGCCCAATTCATTTTGACCTTCACGCCCACCTTGGCCAGATCTGCCGCAATGGCCTCGACCACCGGCTTATCCACATGTGCCCACATTTCAAACTCGAAACCGTCGGGGTAGCCAGCTTCTGTGAGCAGTTTTTTTGCTTTTTCAGGGTCGTATTCATACGCCTTTACATCGCTGGCGCAACCAAACTGTGAGGGGTGACAGGCCGCATTGATTACGAAAGCAGAATCGTTCACCAGATTCTTGACGATACTTTTCCGGTTCACCGCGTAATTGAGCGCTTGGCGAACCTTCAGTTTCGTCAGAGGGTTGTTTTCACCGGTCATCCCCTTGGCATCCAGATTTATGAAAGCAATGCGAAGTTCGGGACCGCTAATGTGCTTGATTGTCGGCATCGAGGCGACACTCGTAGCAACATCTTCTGGAATGCTGTAACTCCAGTCGACATTGCCTGCCATCATCTCTGCGGTCAGAGTTCCCCAGTCGGTGACCGGTTTCAGCACCAGCTTGTCCAGACTGAGAACGCCTTTCGGACTGTTTGCGTAGTAGTCCTCAAAACGCTCCAGCACCAAGCCACTGCCCATGGAGAAACTGGACACTTTGAACGGACCGGTTCCGTTGTAGTCTGAGGCAAACGCGTCGATATTGACCTTGCCATCTTTGTGGTAGCTACCCGCTTTGCGAGTCTGTACGAAGGTGGCGATATCACGCAGTGCGAGAGGATAGGGAAACTTCGAGTACAGACGAAGCCTGCGATCGTCCACTTTCTCTACGCGATCAAACCACAGACTCACCATAGTGCGACGATAGGTTTGGCCTTCATCGCTTGCGGCCCAGTTGATCGAATAGACTACATCTTCAACGGTCAAGTCGCTCCCATCGTGAAACTTCACACCTTCTCGGATCACGAATTCAATAGTGCTGGGATCTACGAAGCTGAACGACTCAGCAAGTGCCGGCATATATTCGCCGGTTGTAGGATCAACGCTTACCAGTTGATCGGAAAGGAGGTGGCTGAGAATGAGGCTTTCGCGGGACGTTGAATACAGGCTATCAAGGCTCTGAATCTCCTTGTTGATGGCCACTACCATACTGTTTTCTGCCTTCCCAGCGAATGCGCCAGCAGAAACTCCCAGCAAGACCAGCCCTGTTGCCGCCTTGAATATTTTAGTTTTCATATCGTCCTCACTCTTTTGTTACAAGATTTGTTACAAGGGTTAGTGAGCGCAGCTTGTGAAGCTTTCGCGGTATGTATATATCGCTATGCGATTCACAACAATCGCTTTACAATTAACTCTATATTTATTAAATTTCTCAGTCAAGACTTTCGATGTATGAATCACGATCAGCGATTTGGTGTGTTAGCTATCATCGTGATAGATTGGCGCCAACCATGAGCTTTCCACTGGTAAAAGGTGCGACTGATGACAGATTCAAAACGACCCGATCCGCTATTCATTAATTCACTTGAGAAAGGACTTCGGGTGATGAGAGCCTTTACGCCTGAAAGCACCGAGATGACGCTTGGCGAGATAGCATTAAAGACAGAGCTGAGTAAGAGTTCGGTACAGCGTCTATGCCATACCCTTCACGAGCTTGGATACCTGCAGAAGGAAGAAAAATCGAAGAGCTTTCGGCCAACACTCAAGTACTTGGACTTCAGTTGGAGCTATCTGCACTCAGACCAACTGGTACGACTGGCCACGCCTCGGCTCATCGACCTGGGAAGGAAGCTGAAAATTACCGTCAATCTGGCGGAACTGGATGGTACAGACATCGTTTTCACGATTCGAAACCCATACAATCAAGCCCCCTATTACTCGACTTTTCTGGGCCGGCGGGTACCAGCAGTTCTGACCACTCCCGGTCGGGTCCTGCTCTCTTTTAAAACTGACGACGAGGTACGTGCAATCGTTGACAGTTGGGATGGGACGAATCCGCTGTTTTTGACTTATAAGGTGATCGATGATCGAGACAAGATTTTCGAAGAGATCCTGCTTGCTCGAAAGCAGGGGTACTGCATTAGTGAGTCACAAGGGGCCAGCAGCAGCCTTATCAACATTGCCGTTCCCGTTATAGATGGTCGGGGCAACCCGTTAGCAGCAATACAATCTCCAATGGCCGCTTCTGAGTGGGACAGAGAGCGTATCGTACGGGAGGTGTTACCTCATTTGGTTGAGGCTGCTAACTCAATCTAGCAGTGTACTGGTGGGGGCTAATCAGTCATCGTCTGGCATGGTTGGGAGGACAGCACGTTGAGTGCTGCTTGCAGTACCGGTGTGATGGGTGCATTCAGCTTGAGGTTGAGCAAGTCATCGGCCCGGGTTTTTCCCAGGGTGAGGGCGGCGATGGGCTTGTTCCACTCTTGGGCTTTTCGGCAGAAACGAAAGCCCGAGTAGACCATCAATGAAGAGCCGATGACCAGCAGGGCATCGGCGCGCTCGAGCGCGTTCAGTGCTTCCATAACGCGCAGTTTGGGCACGTTATCGCCGAAGAAGACGACATCCGGTTTGAGAATGCCGCCACACTGGTGGCAGTCGGGAATGTGAAAGCCGCTGAAATCCACTTCCAGATCGGCATCGCCATCCGGTGCCGCGGCGGCGCTGAGCCCGGGGAAATCCGGATTCAGCTCGGCACTGCGCTGATGTGACTCGTCGCGGCTGCAGCGATAGTCGCAGCTCATGCAGATAATCTGATCTGAACGACCATGCAGGTCGACTACCTTGCGGCTGCCGGCCCGCTGGTGAAGTCGATCTACGTTTTGGGTAACCAGCAGGTCAATATGATCCAGCTGCTCCAGTCGTGCCAGGGCCTGATGCGCCGGATTGGGGTGGGCATCGCGCATCATCGGCCAACCGACCAGGCTGCGGCCCCAGTAGCGTTTTCGGGTGTGCTCGCAGCGCATGAAGTCCGGATGCTGCACCGGCTGGGCGCGCTTCCACTGGCCTTGCTGATCGCGGTAGTCGGGAATGCCGGAATCCGTACTGATGCCGGCACCGGTCAGCACCAGCAGGCGAGGGTGGGTACGGATGAATTCGACCAGATCGATATGGGGCTCAGTGCTGGGCATAGGGCTCGGGCTTCCTTGTATTCTGGTGTCGGCGTTCAGACGGCCTGTGCTCATAGTGCCGGCCAGTTCGACCAAGGCTACGCAAGTCGTCAGTATCCCATTCGAAAGTATGTGAGATATCCTATCCCAACCAGATCCTTGGATCGAGCCTGACGAGGCTTGGGTTCTTTTGGCATATAGAATGTGAGCATGATGCGCTTTATCCTAACTACTGTTGATATCAGCGCTGAATGTCGGCAAAGGTCAGCGTGCCCCAAGGCTGTGGCAACACATGGGCATACAGGTCGCTTAGCAGCTCGGCTTCCGTTATATCCTGAATGATTGTGAGATCAAGGAGGTTGTCGTTGGTCAGGGGATGTTGTTTCTTTTGGTTGGCCAGCTACTCAAGATCTTAGAGGTCGGGAGTCACGGCATGATATCGTCCTTCTCGGCTCTGCTCGTCTGCATTGCCAGGCAACCACTGTATATGTTATCGATTCTGTTATAATGTGATAACTAGCTAGGAGGTCCATCATGATACGTCGAAGCAAAACAGCTGCACGCAATCAGCTCACTCCAGAAAAAATCCGCCGTTCCGTGGCCAGTTCAACCGCCATTGAAACCGGTGAAGCCACGGCCGTTATCGAAACTCGGCTAAAGTCCGGTAAGCGCCGCTTTCCACAACTGTCTCTTGCCGACTAAGCCTGTTCTCAGATTTGCTCTTGCGTCAGCACGTCCCTGACCAATCTCTCTACGTACTGATAATCCCCACTTACACCGGCCTGAATAGCCCGGAAGTAAAAGTTTTTATGTTCTTCCCATAGCCGATAGTCGAGGGGCTGATATCCTGCCTGCAACGCCATTATGTCGAGTAGCAGCCGTGAAACACGGCCATTACCTTCCCGAAACGGATGGATGAGAATGAATTCCACATGGCTTTGCGCCAGGTAACGGATCACGGCATCTTCCGGCCAGGTGTTCAGATCGGCTAGTTGTGACAGGAAATCCAGCTCGAACGTCGAGACCAGACGGGGTAGCTGGTCTGCGGCAGCAAAGTGAAAGTCTCCTTTACTCATGTTTACGGTACGTAGCTGGCCTGCCCACTGATATAGCTTCCCCAACCACTGTCGATGCCAGCGCTGAATGTCGGCAAAAGTCAGCGTGTCGCAGGGCTGTGGCAACACATGGATATACAGGTCGTTTAATAGCTCGGCTTCCGCATCCTCTATATCCTGAATGCTTGTGAGGCCAAGGAGGTTGCGTAGTACACCAGGCTCTGTTCCCGGCTGATCTTCAGCTTCGTGTCCGGTGGCGTTATAGCGGTTCATTGGTGCTCCTTTCACACCACGCGCCTGCAGTGTAAGCAGTTACAGAGTGGTTTTTCTACGGTACTAAGTGAGTCTAAATGGTGATCGTTTGAATGCCAAGGTCCGATACCGACAGTATTAGCAGACACCGTCCGAACCCGACGGTGTCTTTTTGTTTGCCCAGCGAAGCTGGCAACCCCGGTGGACTGAAAGAAGTCCACGTCACCCCGACTGAGGGGAAGACAATCCGAGTGGCAAGGGCGTTGTTGGCCAACGGCAAGGTCTGAAGGAAGCCATAGGAAGTCTGGAGTACACAACGCAAGTGAACCTGCTTCGGCAGCATGAGGGTGGTCAGCGTGCGAAATAACGCGAAGCCCGATACTCAGTCAGACTCATGCTGTGCTTGAGGGTGGCATTCCAGACAGGGAGCCAGTGCAGTAACTGGGGAAGCCTGGCACCGATTCCGGCAGAGCCGGACGCAGCCGCACGAGAGGTGACTCAAGGCGGTTGTGGGTGTGAGGTGGCAGATGATCCCGTAGTAGTGAGTAAGGCCCAGCCAATGAAAGCCCGTAAGGGTGTGGAGGAGAAAACTGGGCCGATCATGTTTGCTGAAGTGGTGGGTCGCCAAAAGCACCCATCATTGCGAAGGGGTGAAGCATACTGTAAACGCGTGACACCGCGTCATGTTTCCAAGGTGACGTGCACAAGCTGCCTGACGAGGCGGGGCACCTTCAGCCGGTAACGCGGGGAACCGCTGCACTGAAATGACAGGGCCGCACAAGGGAGTAACAACGGACGAGCCGGTAGATTGCCGTCGTGCTAGTACGCCGGTCAACCGTTGCCAAGCGTTCATCACCGAAGAAGTGCGACGAGGTCAAGCACGCTGTGAGGAGAAGATGTGAGAGTGTATTACAGCTTGTATGGTCGGCTGCTGTCAAAGCAGGCGCTATACGCCGGATTCAAACAGGTGTGGAAAGCGAAAGGCGCGGCCGGAATAGATGGGCAGAGCCTGAGCGACTTCGCCTCGAAACTGGATGTGAACCTCGAACAACTACTGAGTGAACTGCGGGAAAAGCGCTACCAACCGCTTCCGGTGCGGCGAGTCGAGATCCCGAAAGAGGATGGCGGCACACTACAACTGGGGATCCCCGCAGTGCGGGACCGCATTGTTCAGCAGGCGCTGCTGGATATCCTGAATCCCATCTTCGATGCGGACTTTCATCCGTCAAGCTACGGGTATCGTCCGGGTCGGAGTTGACACCAGGCCATTTCCAAAGCGACGCTCTTTATTCGCCAGTATCATCGGCGGTGGGTGGTCGACATGGATCTGTCGAAATGCTTCGATATGCTCGATCATGAGCTGATCATCAAGGCGTTCCGACGGCGGGTGACAGACGGCAGCATACTGACATTATTGAGTCAGTTTCTGCAAAGTGGGGTGATGGTCGACGGTCAATGGCAAGCGACCCGCGTGGGCAGCCCGCAAGGCGGGGTGATCAGTCCGCTGATCGCCAATGTGTATCTTGATGCGTTCGATCAAGAGATGAAACGCCGCAACCATCGGATAGTCCGCTATGCGGACGACATCCTGATCCTGTGCGGCTCACAGGCGGCGGCAGAGCATGCACGCCGGGTAGCAACCCAACTACTGGAAGGTGATCTCAGGCTGAAGGTTAACGAACAGAAAACCCATCTCGCCCACAGCGACGAGGGGGTTAAGTTCTTGGGTGTGGAAATTTATACGCATTACACCCGGATCCAAGCGAAGAAGCTCAGTTCATTCAAAGCCCGAGTCAAACAGCTGACGAAACGTAATCGCGGCAGACAACTGGCGAGAATCATCAGCGAGTTGAATGCCGTGCTACGCGGGTTCGGTTATTACTTCAGGATCAGCAACAGTAGCCGCGAGTTCGTCAAACTCATGCAATGGGTCCGGCGCAGACTGCGCTGTATTCAGTTGGTGCATTGGAAACGACCGGCTCGGCTGCACAGGCGGCTGAGGCAGCTGGGATATAAAGGTAAATTCAAGCGCATCAAGATGAGGTCATGGCGCAATGCCGCGAGTCCGCTTGCGAGTTACGCGATGCCGAATGCCTGGTTCGACGAACAGGGCTTGTTTAATCTTACCAAGATCAAGACAGGCCAACTCGCCCCTTGGTGTTAAGGGATAACAGTATGCAGGAGCCGTGTACGAGGTCCGTACGCACGGTTCTGTGGGAGGGACGGGGAGTAATCCCCGCCCTACCTAATGTTAGTGGGCATTCTCAAGCCAGGTGCGGTATGCGGATGCCCGCCTGACTAAGGTTTGGTCTTTGTTCCGGAGCGATGGTGGGGGGGGCTAGGAGCAAAAACAAAAAAGCGCCAACCCAATAGGGTTGGCGCTTTTGCGTCAGGGAGGAGGTATGCGGGATAATCTGGATTTTATGTGCTGTTAAACAGCTGACAACCGGCCTGGTGTTTGTGGGAGAAGCAGGCAAACAGGCTCTTATTATCTGCGCTGAGGTATCCCCGAAGTATCCCCATAAAAAAAGGGTTAGCGGCTCTTAACCTGCTAACCCTTGGTATTTGGTGGCCCCTCCCAGACTTGAACTGGGGACCTAACGATTATGAGTCGTGTGCTCTAACCAACTGAGCTAAGGGGCCAAAAGTGGAGCTGATTATAGGGAAAGCGGCCTTGGCTGTCCAGTCAGGGTAGCTCTATATCAGTTTGATTTTTAAACGGTTGGAACATTAGGCACAAAAAGAGAAAGGGCGCCGAGGCGCCCTTTTATCGTCTTGCTTGTCGCTGACTGCCGCTTACTCGTCGAGGAAGCTGCGCAGTACTTCGGAGCGGCTGGGATGGCGCAGTTTGCGCAATGCCTTGGCTTCGATCTGGCGAATACGCTCGCGGGTAACGTCGAACTGCTTGCCCACCTCTTCCAGAGTGTGGTCGGTGTTCATGTCGATACCAAAGCGCATGCGCAGTACCTTGGCTTCACGAGCCGTCAGGCCCGAAAGCACGTCTTTGGTAGCATTACGCAGGCTTTCGCTGGTGGCGGAGTCGGCCGGCAAGGACAGGGTGGTGTCCTCGATAAAGTCGCCCAGATGGGAGTCTTCATCGTCGCCGATGGGCGTCTCCATCGAGATCGGCTCTTTGGCGATTTTCAGCACCTTGCGGATCTTGTCTTCCGGCATGGCCATGCGATGCGCCAGCTCTTCCGGGGTCGGTTCACGACCCATTTCCTGCAGCATCTGGCGGGAAATACGGTTGAGCTTGTTGATGGTCTCGATCATGTGTACCGGAATACGGATGGTACGGGCCTGATCCGCGATGGAGCGGGTAATGGCCTGACGAATCCACCAGGTAGCGTAGGTCGAGAACTTGTAGCCGCGACGATATTCAAACTTGTCCACTGCCTTCATCAGACCGATGTTGCCCTCCTGGATCAGATCCAGGAACTGCAAGCCGCGGTTGGTGTACTTCTTGGCGATGGAGATAACCAGACGCAGGTTGGCCTCAACCATTTCTTTCTTGGCGCGGCGGGCCTTGGCTTCACCGATGCTCATGCGACGGTTGATGTCTTTAATCTGCGAGATGGTCAGGCCGGTTTCTTCTTCAACCAGCTTGAGCTTGCCGATGGAACGCAGCACGTCTTCGGCGACTTCTTCCATCTTCACAGACCAGGCTTTACCGGCGGCCAGCTGCTTCTTGAACCATTCCTGCTCGCTTTCGTGTTGAGCAAAGGCCTGCACGAAGGTCTTCTTCGGCATTTTGCACTGCTCTACACACAGCTTCAGGATGAGGCGTTCCTGAATGCGTACGCGGTCCATGGTGTTACGCATGGCATTGACCAGGCGATCGAACTGCTTGGGCACCAGGCGAAACTCGCGGAAAATGTAGGCGAGCCCGGCGATTTCTGCAGCGGCTTCCGGCGAGGTACGGCCTTTGCTTTCAATCACGCCGCGCATGATGTCGTACTGTTCACGCAAGATGCCGAATTTTTCGCGCGCCAGCTCGGGATCCGGGCCGGTATCGACTTCTTCTTCGTCTTCGTCGTCTTTATCGTCTTCGTCTTCGTCTTCCAGCTCTTTATCGCTCAGTTCAGAGCCGATATGAGTCGCGGTGGGGGCGACGGTGTCGACGGCGTCCGGGTCGAGAAAACCGGAGATGATATCGCTCAGTTTGATGTCACCGGCTTCAAAGCGGTCAAACTGGTACAGCAAAGAGGTGATGGTCTCGGGGTATTCGGACACCGAGCTCTGCACCTGGTTGATGCCTTCTTCGATCCGTTTGGCGATGTCGATTTCGCCTTCACGGGTCAGCAGCTCAACCGTACCCATTTCGCGCATATACATGCGTACCGGGTCGGTGGTGCGGCCGATTTCCGACTCAACAGAAGCCAGCGCCTGAGCGGCGGCCTCGGCGGCGTCTTCGTCGGCGGTGGTTTCAGACATCATCAGATCATCGGCATCGGGGGCGCTTTCCACCACCTGAATACCCATGTCATTGATCATCTGAATGATATCTTCGATTTGATCGGAATCGACGATATCCTGAGGAAGATGATCGTTTACCTCGGCATAGGTCAGGTAACCCTGTTCTTTACCTTTGGCAACGAGAAGTTTAAGCTGAGACTGCGGGGTTTGCTCCATAGAACTCGTCCGGTTAGATGTTGCAAGAGGGTGTAGGCATTAGGCACTCTTTTATGGCGCGCAAGTAGCCGATTATAACAAAATTTGACCAGCCTCGCTATGCTGGTCTGAGCTTGCCAACACGCCTCGCCTTCAATAATCGGTGAGAGTGCTGCAGCGTTCAATGGTTCATCATTACCCGTTTGCCGGGCCTGCTTTACGATATTGGGGCGTCACGCCCACTTTTCAATGTTCATCCGCTCCCACCCTTGCTTTCGCTGAGCAGCAGCAGTAATTCCTGTTTTTCTGCCGAGGTCAGTCCGTGCTGACTGCTTTTTCGTTGCAGCGATTCGATGCGGCTGGCCAGGTATTCGTTGATCAGCACCACAAAGATATCCTGCAGCTCCTGCTCGATATGCTCGCCTGCAAACAGGCCTTCGGCCATTGCGAGGCGAGCCAGCGCCGGCTCGGATTCATGACCGCGCCAGTGTTCGAGCAACTGGGCCGTGGTCATTTCCGGTCGGTGTTGCACCTGACCCAACAGCGTCTGCAGCAGTTCCATGCCGGGTAATGGCAATTCGGCCAGTTCGGGCATGGCCGGTAGTCTGGCAGCGGCAGCCGGATATTGTAGCACAAGGGCAATGGCCCGGCGAATAGGGGTCAGCTTTATCTTTTTACCGGGCTGTCTGGTCGGGGTGGACGGCTCTGCGCCGCTCTTCTGCAAACGACCGAACAGCTCTCGCACCCGGCGTTCGTTTTCGCCCCAGTTCAGCTGGCGGGAGAGGTGAGTGATCAGGCCTTCACGGGTAAAGCCTTCCGGCACTCGAATAATGGCTTCCGCCGCCTTGTTGGCCAGCTCGTGCTGGCCGGCGTCACCGCTCATGGTGTCCTGGGCCAGGCGCTCGAACAGGAAGTCGCCAAAGTCCTGGGCCTGACCCAGTTGCTGTTCAAACACGGCGGCGCCCAGTTTGCGTACCAGGGTGTCGGGATCTTCGCCGTCGGGCAGAAACACGAATTTCAGGCTGCGACCATCCTGCATCAATGGCAGGGCATTTTCCAATGCGCGCCAGGCGGCTTCGCGTCCGGCCCGGTCTCCGTCGTAGCAGCAGATCACTTCGCGGGTGGTACGGAACAGCAACTGCAGGTGATCGGGTGTGGTGGAGGTGCCGAGGCTGGCCACCGCATAGTCGATGCCAAACTGGGCCAGCGCCACTACATCCATGTAGCCTTCCACCACCAGGATACGATCCGGATTGCGGTGTGCCTGCCGTACTTCATAGAGGCCGTAGAGTTCACGCCCCTTGTGAAACACCGGTGTCTCGGGTGAATTCAGGTATTTCGGGGTGCCGTCGCCCAGAACGCGACCACCGAAGCCGATAACCCGACCGCGCCGGTCGTGGATGGGGAACATGATGCGATCGCGAAAACGGTCATAGACCCGGCCGTTGTCGCTTTGCAGCAGCATGCCGCCTTCTATCAGCTGGCGTTCGGCTTCCGGATTGCGGGCAAACTGTTTTTTTACACCATCCCACTGATCCGGCACATAACCGATACGGAACTGTTTGACTACCTCGCCGCTCAGGCCCCGGCCCTTGAGGTAGCTGATGGCATCCTGGGACTGGCGCAGCTGTCCCTGATAGAAACGGCTGATATCGTTGAGCTGACCGTAGAGATCCTGGCGTACCGCCTTTGCCGCCGCCTGTTGTGCCGGAGACAGCGATGAGCCGCCGCTTTCCCGCGGGACCGTGACGCCGTGCATGCCGGCGAGTTCGTCGATGGCATCGAGAAATTCCAGTCCGTCATATTCCATCAGAAAGCCGAGCACGGTGCCGTGGGCGCCACAGCCGAAGCAATGATAGAACTGTTTATCGGCACTGACGGTAAAGGAGGGGGATTTTTCGTTGTGAAAAGGGCAGCAGGCCTGATAGTTCTTGCCGGCTTTTTTGAGTTTTACCCGCTGATCGATCAGATCGACGATGTCGGTTCTGGCCAGCAGATCGTCAATAAAAGATTGGGGGATTCTGCCTGTCATCATTCACCGGAAAGCGAAAAAAACAAAGCCGTGCTTCAAGAAGAGGCACGGCCCGTCGGCAGGGAACAGCGTGAGCGCTTTAAGCCAGTCTGGCTTTAATGCTGGCGCTGACCTTGCCCATATCTGCACGTCCCTGGATTTGCGGTTTGAGCACCGCCATCACTTTGCCCATATCCTGCATGCCGGTGGCACCGGTATCGGCGATGGCTTGCGTCAGCAAGGCATCCAGTTCGTCTGCGGTCAGAGGTTGCGGCAGGAATTCCTGCAGCACCACGATTTCCTGGCGTTCACCATCGGCCAGCTCCTGACGTCCGGCCTGCTCGAATTGAGTGGCGGCGTCTTTACGCTGTTTCACCATTTTGGTGACGATGGTGATGATGGCGTCATCATCCAGGGTCTCGCGGCTGTCTATCTCTTTTTGTTTGATCTCTGCCAGCAGCATACGCAAGGTGCCGAGGCGCGCCTTGTTTCTGGCACGCATGGCAATCTTTTGTTGCTCTGACAGCTGGTCTTTTAAAGACATGAGATCAACAACAACTTAGTACAGACGAGTACGACGTGCGTTTTCACGAGCCAGTTTCTTGGCATGACGCTTAACAGCAGCAGCCTTGGCGCGCTTGCGTTCGGTAGTCGGCTTCTCGTAGTGCTCGCGACGACGCACTTCAGACAGGATACCGGCCTTTTCGCAGGAACGCTTGAAACGACGCAGGGCTACGTCGAAGGGCTCGTTTTCACGTACTTTAATTACTGGCATGTGCCTCTCACCTCGGTTAACTGGTCTGTCACCGACCAGTTTGACTAATAAAAATGGTGCGAAATTCTACTCTGAACCGGAACCTAAAGTAAAGTCCGGCAGCCCTTCGCTGGTTAAAAAATCACGGGGAGGGTAACATAGACCCCTCTTTTTCGACAGCCTTGAATGATTAGACCGACATGCGTGTATTAGGTATAGAAACCTCCTGTGATGAAACCGGCATCGCCATCTACGACGACCAACTCGGTATCATGGCTCACCAGTTATACAGCCAGGTCGCGCTGCATGCGGACTATGGTGGCGTGGTGCCCGAACTGGCCAGTCGGGATCATATTCGCAAGACCATTCCGCTGATCGAGACCGCGCTGGCCGACGCCGGTTGCAGTCGGGATGATATCGACGGTGTGGCCTATACCGCCGGGCCCGGCCTGATGGGCGCCTTGCTGGTGGGGGCCACCATAGGGCGCAGCCTGGCCTTTGCCTGGAACAAGCCGGCGGTGGCGGTGCATCATATGGAAGGCCACCTGCTGGCCCCCATGCTGGAAGAGCGGGTGCCGGCCTTTCCCTTTGTCGCCTTGCTGGTCTCTGGTGGTCATACATTGTTAGTGCGGGTCGATGGCATTGGTCGTTACGAAATATTGGGCGAGTCGGTAGACGATGCCGCCGGCGAGGCGTTCGATAAAACCGCCAAACTGATGGGACTGGATTACCCCGGTGGCCCGCGGCTGGCCAAGCTTGCCGAGCTGGGCCAGCCCAACCGCTTTAAATTTCCGCGGCCCATGACCGACAGGCCCGGGCTGGATTTCAGCTTTTCCGGCCTGAAAACCGCCACCGCCACCACCATTGCCCGAGAGGGTAACGACGAGCAGACTCGGGCCGACATCGCCCACGCCTTTCAGCAGGCGGTGGTCGATACTCTGGCCATCAAGTGCAAGCGGGCCCTGCAACAGACCGGGCTCAACCGGTTGGTGGTGGCCGGTGGTGTGAGCGCGAATGTCTCGTTGCGAAGCCAACTGGAAGCGCTGATGAAGGGGCTGAACGGCGAAGTATTTTATCCGCGTAACGAATATTGTACCGATAATGGTGCCATGATTGCCTTCGCCGGCCTGCAACGACTGAAAGCCGGTGAAACCGAGCCGCTGGCGGTACGCGCCAGACCGCGCTGGCCGCTGGATGAGCTGGAAGCGGTTGATTGACGTGACCCCGTGAGGAGTAAAGAGTGAGGTGTTAGGAAAGAACGTTGCCTTATTCCTCACCCCTCACAGGGTTATTCCCCACGATTTCCTCTGAATTTGTCCAGAATCGGTTTTTCTTGCCGGTGATACAGACGGCTGATATTACGGTGATGGCGCAGTATGAGCAGGCAGGAGAGCAGGGCCACCGCCAGGGTATATTCCGGCTTGATGAAATACACATAGAGTGGTGCCACCAGGGCGGTAATGAGTGAGGCCAGCGAGGAATAGCCAAACAATCCCAGGCAGACCAGCCAGGTCAGCAGCATCAGGCCGGTCATGTCCATGCCCAGTGGCAGCAGGGTACCCAGGGCGGTTGCCACCCCCTTGCCACCGCGAAAGTGGAAAAACAGCGGGAACATGTGTCCCAGGCAGGCAGCCATACCGATCAAGGCCAGATACAGAGGGCTGATGTCGAGAAACCAGCCCAGATAAACCGGCAGTGTTCCCTTGAGAATATCGAGCAGCAGCACCCAGACCGCGGCGCTGCGGTTGCCGGTGCGCAGCACATTGGTGGCACCGGGGTTGCCCGAGCCATGCTGTCGTGGGTCCGGCAGACGGTAAAGACGAGAGATCAACACGGCACTGGAGATGGATCCCCCCAGATAGGCAAACATGATCATAAACAGGGTGAGAGCCGTCATTCTCGGTTTATACCTCGGGGTCAATCCGTTACTATTGCGCGCTTAAAAACCGAGCTGCTGGCTGAGCCAGCAAGGCCCGATCGCCGAAAATAACCACAGCTTAACAGAAGATATAAACGATGGATAAAGTGTTTGTACAAGCCCTGGAAGTGCTCACTACCATTGGCGCTTATGAGTGGGAAAAGAGCATAAAACAAAAGATCCGCTTCGATCTGGAGATGATGCATGACAATCGGCCGGCGGCGTTGGGCGACGATCTGACCAAGGCGCTCGATTATGCCGCCCTGTCACAGAAAGTGACGCAGCACGCCGAACAAAATCATGTAGAGCTGGTCGAAACCATGGCCGAACAGATAGCCCAGTTGATCCTGGCGGAGTTTCCGGTTCAGTCGGTAAAAGTTCGGCTGACCAAGCCGGGCGCGGTGGCCAATGCCGCCGGCGTGGGCGTAGAAATAGAGCGCTTTGCCCACGCTCACGGATTGAGCTGAGGTGTCATTACCGCGTCACTGAATACTGCTAGCTTGCGAATGTAATCACTCAAAGGAATAACAAGATGGAAGTGCACGTCATACTGCTGGCGCTCATTCAGGGGTTTACCGAATTCCTCCCCATTTCCAGCTCGGCGCACCTGATTCTGCCTTCGGTGTTGCTGGGCTGGCGCGATCAGGGTATGGCCTTCGACGTGGCGGTACATCTGGGCAGCCTGCTGGCGGTGCTGTATTACTTCCGCAAGGAAGTCGTTACCCTGACCCGGGCCTGGTCTCGCTCGGTGCGCGGAAAAGGACATAATGCCGAGTCGCGGCTGGCCTGGAGCATAGTGCTGGCAACGGTGCCGGCCTGTGTGATTGGGGCGCTGTTTGGCGGTATCATTGCCGACTACCTGCGCTCCGGCTGGGTCATTGCGGCGGCCACCGTGGTGTTTGGTTTGTTGCTGTGGTTCGCGGACAAGATGGCGCAGCTGTACAAAGACGAATATCAGACCGGCTGGCGGGGTGCCTTGCTGTTGGGATGCGCTCAGGCGCTGGCCCTGATCCCGGGTACTTCACGCAGCGGCATCACCCTGACCGCCGGCCTGATGCTGGGCATGACCCGGGCTGCCGCCGCTCGCTTTTCGTTTCTGATGTCCATCCCCATCATCTTTCTGGCCGGCAGCCATCAGGCGAGCGGTTTAATCGGCTCCGGCCTGACCATGCCCTGGTCGGCCATCGGCCTGGGCGTGGTGGTGTCTTTTGCCAGCGCCTTGACCTGCATTCATCTTTTTCTGGCGCTGCTCAACCGTATCGGTGTCATGCCTTTCGTCTTGTATCGATTAGGGCTGGGCGCCGTGTTGTTCTGGGTAATGGCCGGCCAGCTTTAAGCCAGCCAGCGTTTCAACTGCTGCAGGCGGGCGGCAGCAATGGCCTCGCCGATGGCCGAGCCCCTGAGACCTTGAGCCACAAAGGGGGCGGCGGTAATGGCTCTCAGTTCGCACAACCACTGCCATAGTCGCTCCCGCTGCGGGTAAGGACGCTGTTCGAAGCCGGTTCTGCCCTGCAGATCGGCTTGGGCACACAAGAGTAACTGGGCGAAGCGCTCGGGCTTGCGCCAGGCATCGGTATGCTGAAACAGTGCCAGTACCGCCTCGGCCTGCTCCGGCGCCGGCTTGACCAGCCGATGAAGGCAAATATGCCAGCGGCTCATCAGCAGGGCCAGTTCCTTGTGTTCGGTAGGCACCCTGAAGCGGGCGCACAGCGTCGCTATCGGCTCTATTCCCAATTCGCCGTGATCGTGGTGGCTGGGCCATTTATCCGATGGGGTCAGCGCCTTGCCGAAGTCATGGCAGAGGGCGGCAAAGCGACAGGGGATGCCGGCGCCCAGCTCGGCGGCGCGTTTGAGTACCATCATGGTGTGCAGACCGGTGTCGATTTCCGGGTGCCATTCTTTCGGTCCGGGCACGCCGAACAGGGCATCCACTTGTGGAAACAGCACCTTGAGTGCACCGCACCGGCGCAATACCTCGAAAAACACCTGGGGGTTGTCGCTGGCCAGGGCCTTTTCCGTTTCTTTCCACACTCGTTCCGGCGTCAGGGCGCCAAGCTCACCGCCGGCAGCCATCTGTTGCATCAGAGTCTGGGTTTCATCGGCCACGGTAAAACCCTGGGCGTGAAAGCGGGCGGCGAAGCGCGCCACCCGCAAGACCCGCAGCGGATCTTCTCCGAAGGCGTCGGACACATGGCGCAGCACCCGCGCCTCTATGTCGGCCTGGCCACCGTAGGGATCATGCAGTGTGCCTTGCTTGTCCCGGGCGATGGCATTGATGGTCAGATCCCGACGCAGCAGGTCTTGTTCCAATGTGACGTCGGGGCCGAATTCGCAGATAAAACCGGTGTAGCCCTTGCCCGACTTGCGCTCGGTACGGGCCAGGGCGTATTCCTCGCGGCTTGTCGGGTGCAGAAACACCGGAAAGTCCTTGCCGACCTGGTTGTAGCCAAGCTTGAGCAATTGCTCGGGAGTCGCCCCCACCACCATGTAGTCGCGCTCCCTGACCTTCAGACCCAGCAGCTCATCCCGTACCGCGCCCCCCACCAGATAGACTTCCACGAATTCAGGCCCTCTTTCTCTAAAAAGGTCATTATAACGGCTGAATATGAAAAAAGACGCCGCAGCGTCTTTTCTTATTACAACCTAAAGTTTTCGGCTTGCCGCTTCCGTTTAGCCTTCGCCCAGTGACAGCAGGGTGGCATTGCCGCCGATGGCCGTGGTGTTGTTGGTGATGGTCTTCTCGGTGATGAAGCGAGTCAGGTAGTGGGGGCCACCGGCCTTGGGGCCGGTGCCGGACAGGCCCTGGCCACCGAAGGGTTGTACGCCCACCATGGCGCCGATCTGATCCCGGTTGATGTAGGCGTTGCCCGCGTCGATACTTTGGGCCACATATTCGGCAAAGGACTCGTTACGGCTGTGAATGCCCAGGGTCAGGCCGTAACCGGTATTATTGATATCCTTGATCACCCGGTCGATGTCTTTGGCCTTGAAGCGCACCACGTGCAGTATGGGGCCGAACTGTTCTTTCTCCAGTTCACCGATGGCGCCGATCTCCAGCGCCGTGGGTTGAATATAGAAGCCCTGATCGCAGCCTTTGCCGAGCGACGTCTGGGCGATGATATTCTTGCCTTCGGCC
Organism: uncultured Oceanisphaera sp.; assembly: GCF_947495715.1. Taxonomy (GTDB): domain Bacteria; phylum Pseudomonadota; class Gammaproteobacteria; order Enterobacterales; family Aeromonadaceae; genus Oceanimonas; species Oceanimonas sediminis. Next base: position 14,191 of record NZ_CANLZU010000012.1, on the reverse strand, counting down.
TGCATCCTGCTCAGGTGGGCTTCGAGGCCGGACTGGGCGTCCTGGTCGATCACCGGGCCTACGTCTGTCGACCACAGCGCCGGATCGGCCACGCTCAGCTCGTTCATGGCACCTTTCAGTATGCCCAGTACCCGTTCGGCGATGTCGTCCTGCAGATAGAGCACCCGCAGGGCGGAACAACGCTGGCCGGCGCTCTGGAAGGCGGCGCGCACCACGTCCCGTACCACCTGCTCGGGCAGGGCGGTGGAGTCGACGATCATGGCGTTCTGGCCGCCGGTTTCGGCAATCAGCGGTATGATGGCGCCTTTACGCTTGGCCAGGGTCTGGTTGATCAGCATGGCGGTGTCGGTAGAGCCGGTGAAACAGACGCCGGCAATGCGCGGATCCGCGGTCAGCGTCGCGCCAACGGTGGCACCGTCGCCGGGCAGTAGCTGCAGCACATCGGCAGGAATACCGGCCTTGTGAGCCAGGGTAACCGCCAGATGGGCGATCAGGCTGGTCTGCTCGGCGGGCTTGGCCAGCACGGTATTGCCGGTGGCCAGGGCGGCGGAAATTTGACCGAGGAAAATCGCCAGCGGGAAGTTCCAGGGGCTGATGCAGACGAAGGGACCACGGCCCTGGGCGAACAGCAGGTTCAGCTCGCCGGTGTATCCGGGCAGCGTCTTCGGCTCCATCAGCACGCGGGCTTCATTGGCATAGTAGCGGCAGAAGTCCACCGCCTCACGCACCTCGTCGATGCCGTCCTGCAGCAGCTTGCCCGCTTCCCGGGTACAGAGGGAAATAAACTCGTCCTGGTGTTCTTCCAGCAGATCCGCCAGCTTTTCCAGTGCCTGGGCGCGGACGTCCACCGGTGTGTTGCGCCAGCCCCCGAAGGCGGCCTGCGCCTTGCCGACGGCCAGCTCGACGGTGGCTTTATCGGCGAAGTGAACCCGGCCGACCTGATGGCCGTTATTCTGGGGGCTCAGTACTGCGTTGGCGGTGCCCGTGGTCAGGGTTTTGCCGCCGACGATGGGGCCGCCCTGCCAGCTCTTGCCGGCCAGTTTATCCAGCGCCTTGAAGAAGGGGACGCGAATGCCCTCGATATTCATGTTCAGGCCCCGGGAATTGGTCCGGTCGGGGAAGATGGCCAGCGGCAGCGGTATCTTGTCGTTGGCGAGAGTATCGTATTCCGCCAGGCTGGTCAGCGGATGGGTGATCAGGGTGTCGATGGGCGTCTTGGGATCCACCAGCTTGTGTACGAAGGAGGTATTGGCGCCGTTTTCCAGCAGGCGACGCACCAGGTAGGGCAGCAGATCCTTGTGCGCGCCAACCGGCGCATAGATGCGGCAATTCAGTCCCGGGTTTTCAGCCAGCACGGCGTTGTACAGTTCTTCGCCCATGCCGTGCAGGCGCTGAAATTCGAAGTTTCGCTCACCGGCCATGGCCATCACCGACACCACCGTATGGGCGTTGTGGGTGGCAAACTGGGGATAAATGGCGCCATTACAGGCTTCGCTCAGCAGGTAGCGGGCACAGGCCAGGTAAGACACATCGGTGCCGGCCTTGCGGGTATAGACCGGATAGCCGTCGATGCCGCTCTGCTGGCAGAGTTTGATTTCACTGTCCCAGTAGGCGCCTTTGACCAGACGTACCGGAATTTCATCGCCCTGTTCGCGCGCCAGGGCGGTCAGCCAGCACAATACCGGCAGGGCGCGCTTGGAATAGGCCTGAATCACCAGCCCCAGGCCGCCCCAGCCCTGGTTGATGTCCGAACGATACAGCGCCTCGAACAAGTCGAGCGACAGCTCCAGCCGGTCCATTTCTTCCGCGTCTATGGTGATAAATACATCCAGCTTGCGGGCCAGCTCCAGCAGCCCGAGCACGGTGGCGTACAGCTCGGTCAGTACCCGTTCCCGATTCGCTTCTTCGTAGCGGGGATGCAGGGCCGACAATTTGATGGAAATGGAGGGGCGCGGCACCTTGGGGTTGTTGAGTTTCTCGGCCCCGACGGTAGCGATGGCATTGGCGTAGTCGGCGCGGTATTTCTCGGCATCACTGGCGGTCATGGCCGCTTCGCCCAGCATGTCGTAGGAGTGGGTATAGCCGAGCTCGCGAGACTTGCGGCTGGCCTTGAGCGCCTCCTTGATGTCACGGCCCAGCACGAACTGCTTGCCCATGATCTTCATGGCCGCATACATGGCCGAGCGCACCATGGGCTCGCCCATGCGGTTGATCATGCGATTGAGCACATTGGCCGGATTGCCATCGAGCTTCTTGTCCATGCGCACTATCTTGCCGGTCAGCATCAGCCCCCAGGTAGAGGCATTGACCAGGGTGGAGTCGCTCTGGCGGAAATGACTGGCCCAGTCGGCGCCGGACAGTTTGTCTTTTATCAACTCGTCGGCGGTGTGGCTGTCGGGAATGCGCAACAGGGCTTCGGCCAGACACATCAGGATAATGCCTTCCTGGGTATCCAGGCTGTATTGCTGCAAAAAGGCGTCGATGCCGTCACCGCCGTCGCTTTCTTCTCGTACCCGGGTGACCAGTTGGTGGGCCTGTTCATTTATCTGCGTCAGAGTCTGACCACTGGCGGGCACCTGCTCCAGCAAGGCAGCCAGATAGGTGTTCTCGTCGACGATGTAGTTTTGGGTGATGTCCTGGCGCAGAGACGGCAGATCTCTGGGGGCATAGTCGGGGGCAAAGACGGTGGCGGCAGTAAACATAACGGCACTCCTGATGTCGCGAGGTAACGGCTGCCCGAGCGAGGCGGCTGTTAGGGATATTGATGTATACGATTAATGGGTAATCAAAAGTTTGCACATCGACCTGAACGCTAAAGTGAGATTTTTATGGCATTTCAATCGGTTTATATCTGATTTAACGTCTGTTTCTGTATACGAAGTCGGGGGCGCCATGCTTTATCTGTCAGGTTTTATCAATATAGCTGAAGCCGTCGCCGGCAGTTGTCGATGGTGATGGTGCGTGCCTTGGCGGTGGGGGCGATATGGATGATGTGCCGGTGTGCGATAGTGGGGGCGCACCGAATGGAGGTTGGCGACAACAGGGAGTCCGGCGTTAATACTCGACCGACCGGTGCCATTGTCTTGTCGGTGGCTCTGGCCCTATAATGCGCGCTCATTTTTGTCTGTGGTAAGCAAGCCAAGTGCACTATCAACGTCTTCCCAAGGGGCCTTTCGCCCTGTCTGTGGTTTATCTGATCACCGGCGCCTCCATTGCCGCTTCCATGGTGTTTTCTCTGTTGTTGTTCCTGTCGCTGGAGCAGGGCCTGCTGATGAAGCTGATGTTTGGTGGCCTGGCGTTGGTGTTCGAGGTCGGCAAGTTTTATATCTGGTATGAAATGGGCGAACGCACCAACCGTGGTGATGCGATGGGGTCGCTGAAGGCGCTCTGTTTCTATGGGGTATTGGCGGGGCTTTCCATCGCCGGCAGTGTCGGCGGCATTAACGCCGCCACCAACACCCTGATGCAGGGGGATGAAGCCAAGGCGGCCGAGGTGCAGAGCTATAACGACAAGATAGTGTCTCTGGATCGGGAAATCGAGATCAACGAGCAGGCGGCCCAGGCTTATATCGACATGAAACGCATTGCCAACGGCATGACCAAGATGCTGGCGCGCAATCAGGAGTTACGGGCCCGACAGGATGAGTTACGGCGCCAGCGGGATAAGGTGGCCATTACCAGCCAGAGTTCGCTGATGGGCCTGATGTCCAGCCTGGCCGATGGCCTGGGCTGGCCGCTGGAGCGAGTGCAGTTTGGTGTTGTTGCCGCCCTGTCTGTGCTGCTGGATTTCTTTGCGGCCTTCTTTATTTCGCTGCTGGGGGAAGAAACCCGTTTCCGGCGTAGTCGAAGGAAGAAGGAGCAGCAGCAGGTAGCAGTGGCACCAGAAGTACCGGCGGAGCCTGCCATGCCGGCCCGTCCGGATTATTATCATGAGCTGGTGGCCCGGTTGCAGGCGGGTGAGCTGCGCTGTGCCAAGGGAGCCGTGTCGCGCATGCTGGAGAAGCCGCTGGAAGAGGTGGAAGATATCTTTCACTGGTTGCTGCAGGACGGCATCGTCTATCGCAAGCCCAACCGGCATTTCGCCCTGAACCAGCAAGACCAAAGCTAACGAACCGCTCATATCTCGAGTTACGACAAAGGCGCCCCAGGGCGCCTTTGTCGTAACTGGGTCTTATAGCAATTACATTAAACACTCGATCTTTTTGACTGTCATACCAACCCCGGACAAAGGGCTCGATCCACCGACTCGCTCAAGCACCTCCTTGTGACGCTCAGCACATGACGTCCGACCGCCATGGACGGCGGGAGTGCCAGCATTGCAGGAGCTTTTGTTGGCCCTGTCATGTGATGGTCGGTGGAGCAGATCCCTTTGCCCTCCTTGATGCTCCGGCGTCGCCTGTTAGCACAGCCTGCGGACAACTCGGTGTTCCAGAAGAGGCAACAGAGAACGACTTCCACGACCGTGACATGCCAGGGAAGGCATGTCCGAGCTTACATGGATGTACTCGTAGCGTGTCGAGGAAGGCGGCTGTGTTGCCTCTGATCTGAGGCCTAATATGACCATATTATTACTGGGATTGGTATTAGTTCATCCAGCGGCTCTGATTGCGCTTGCGGCGCAACGGAATCATCGGCAGTAGTATCCCGAACAGAATACCGGCGCCGGCTACCATGCCGCCGTTCAGCAGCCAGTCCAGACGCATTTTGTGTTCCTTATCATCCATCAGGCTGCTCAGACGCTGGTTTTCACTTTCCAGCTTGGCGTGTTGCTGACGCAGCTCGTTGAATTGATCGTGCATCAGGTTCAATTCCTGCTCCTGTTGCAATAGCCGGGTAGTTTTGTCCTGCATATCCAGCTCATGACGTTCATCTACCGAGGCGAGCATCTGCTTGGTGTTGGTCAGTTCCTCTTCCAGCAACGGCAGCCGTGAGCGAAAGCTTTCTTCCGTCTGCATAAAGTCGCCATTTACCCAGCCGGTACGACCCTCGGCGTCACGAATTTGTACGTACTCGGTCTTGGCATCATGATCCAGTTGCTCGACCGGCTCGCCGGCATTGACGGTGCCGATGATACGGAACTGGTTGCTGGGACCGGAGTGCAGATAGGTATATACGTTATCTGAAATGTAACGATTGGCGGCTTCGGCCGCGCCGAGCCACGGCAGATAGCACAGCAGTACCACAAGAAGTCTCGATTTCACCTGGGGTTCCTTCGTTCTCGATAATTCATTGTCAACAGTGGGAACATGGTAATGGGTGCAAGGGGGGAGAACAAGAACAAGGGGGCGTTTTGCCCCCTTGAAGTCGGTGCTTAGCTGAAGCACCACTGAATGATATAGAAGAAGATGATGGCCAGAATAGCGCCGGCAGGCAGCGTGACTATCCAGGAAACCACTATATTGCGCAATACGTTAAGATTGAGCGCCGCAATACCGCGCGCCAGACCGACGCCCATCACGGCACCGACCAGGGTCTGGGTGGTGGAAATGGGCAGGCCGGTGCCGGATGCGATCACCACTGTCGCAGCGGTGGCCAGCTGGGCGGCAAAGCCTCGGCTGGGGGTCAGGTGGGTAATACCGGTACCTACGGTGGCCATTACCTTGTGACCGAGTGAGGCCAGGCCGATGACGATGCCGATGCCGCCCAACGGCAGTATCCACCAGGCGATGCTGGACTTGGCCGCAATTTCGCCGGAGCTTTGCACTATGCTGACCACGGCAGACAGCGGCCCTATGGCATTGGCCACATCGTTGGAGCCGTGGGCAAAAGCCATGGCGCAGGCGGTGACCACCATCAGGATGCCGAACACCTTCTCCACGTTGGAGTAGTGCATGTCCTTGTCATCGTTCGGGTTGTACTGCTGGCGCTTGATATAAAGACTGCAGAGCACGGCGCTGATCAGGGAAACCAGAATCGACAGCCCCCAGCTCTGGGCATCGCTCATGTCCAGACCGACATGCTTGAGACCCTTCTTCAGGGTCACCAGACAGATCACCATCACCGTCATGAAGATGTAAACCGGCACGTACTTCTTGGCGGCCGCCAGCGGATTGTCGGTGTTGAAAATCAACCGCTGTACGCTGATGAAGGTGAAGTAGGCGAGCACACCAGACAGCGCCGGGGTGATAATCCAGGAGCCGACCACGCCGGCCACCTTGTTCCAGTGCACCGCCTCCGAGCCCAGTGATACCAGGGCGAAGCCGATGATGGCGCCGATAATGGAGTGAGTGGTGGACACCGGCCAGCCGAAGTAGGATGCCAGCAGCAGCCAGGTACCGGCGGCCAGCAATGAGGCAATCATGCCAAACACCAACAAATCGGGATGCCCGGCAAAGGCGTTGGAGTCGATAATACCGTTTTTTATGGTTGAGGTGACCTCACCCCCTGCCAGATAGGCGCCGGCAAATTCGAAGACCATGGCGATGAGGATCGCCTGCTTGATGGTCAGTGAGCGGGTGCCCACCGAGGTGCCCATGGCGTTGGCCACATCATTGGCACCGATACCCCAGGCCATGAAAAAGCCGAAGAGCGCCGCCACCAGAATCAGCGTGGTGCCGTAGTTAGCAATGATATCCATTGTAATACCTTGTTATTTCGCTCAGGAACGGGACAGCATCAGCTCTAAACGGGCACCTACCCGTTCGGCCTGATCTGCCAGGTCACCGACCCACTCGAGGATCTTGTACAGAAACATGATATCGATAGGGTTATAGCCGTCTTCGATGGCCTGCAATTGCTTGCGCAGTTTGGCTTGCATCACATCGGTATCATCTTCGATCAGGTCGAGCTGGTGGATCATTTCGGACACCAAATCCATTTCCCGGCCCTTGAAGCCGGTTTCCAGCAGTTCATCGAGCTCGTCAATGGCTTTGGCGGCCTGAGCGGTAGCATCGATACACCGGCTGAGATAATCCATGAAGGCGGGTTTGAGCTGCGGCGGAATACCCATCTGACGACCTATAATACGGCCGGAGATGTCTTTCGCCTTGTTGGCGATCTTGTCTTGCTGAGTGAGCAGTTCCAGCATATCGGTACGCTCAACCGGCATAAACAGGCCGCGAGGGAGTTTGAGACGAATTTCCCGTTTCAGCGTGTCGGCTTCCCGTTCCAGCTGGGAAATGCGGCGTTGAATGATCTCGGCTTGCTCCCAGTCCTGCTCCCACATGGCGTCGAAGAAGGGAACCAATTGCTGTGCAGCTTCATGGACTTTAATCACATGCTTCTGCAGGGGCTTGATTGGGGACTTGGCAAAGAGTCCTAAAATAGTATTTACTGGCATGGCCAACCCTGTGTCGGTGAAAAAACACTCGATACATTAAAGTGGCGCGAATGGTAACTTAACTATAAAGGCAAGAAAACAGCATTTTTCATGATGCCGGGGTCTCGGCTCATCGGTATTTTATTATTGTACTTTTAAATCAAAAGGTTGGAACTCCCGGACACCCTTATGGATACAGAAATCGAACTCAAGTTTCTTGTCTCACCCGAGGTGGGCGCTCAGCTGTCCACACAGTTGCAATCTTACCAAATCCTCCAGCAGGACCAGCAACATCTGGCCAACACCTATTTCGATACCGCCGATCTGGCGTTGCGCAAAATGGATGCCGGTTTGCGTATCCGCAGTCAGAACGGGGAGATGGAGCAAACCATCAAGCTGGCGGGCAATCAGGTGGGGGGGCTGCATCAACGGCCGGAGTATAATGTTCCCCTGACGGTACACTCCCCTGATCTGTCGCTGTTTCCGGCCCGGATCTGGCCCGAAGGGCTGGATGTGGCGCAGATACAGGCGTCATTGCAGCCGTTGTTCAGCACCGATTTTCTGCGTCGGCGCTGGTTGCTGGCGATCGACGGCACCGAAATAGAGCTGGCACTGGATGAAGGGGAAGTACAGGCGGGAGAACGGCGAGAGCCCATTCACGAGCTGGAGCTGGAGTTGGTAAAAGGCGATGTCTCTCAGTTGTTCGAGCTGGCCGAGGAACTGGTGAAAGCGGGCGGCTTGCGACTGGGGGCCGTTTCCAAGGCCAGGCGCGGCTATCAACTGGCGGGGCTCAGCTCCAGCCCCCGGCTGTGCATGCTGGAACCGCTGGCGCTGCAACCGCAGGATGTGTGTGAGCAGACCATGGTGGCCTTGCTGCACAAGGGGCTGCGTCACTGGCAACATCATGAAGAGGGCTGGCTGGCCAACGCGAGTCTCGAATGGCTGGTACAGCTGAGAGAGGGAGTCTCTCTGGTGCATCAGACCCTGCTGTTGTTTGGCGAACTGGTTTCGCACCGGATCAACAGCGGCTGGATAGATGATTTACTGTGGTTACAGCAGCAGCTGTCATGGCTGGATCGGGCCCAGATGCTGGTTCACCTGACCGCCGACAAGGGTCACTACCTGCGTCGACTGGACTGCCGGAAAACCCTGGTCAGTCAATTGTTGGCTCAGCAGGCGCAGTTGCCCGACGCGACCCAGCTGCGCACTCTGTTCTACAGCCCCCGTTATGCACGATTGATGCTGGGACTGACCCACTGGCTGTACCGCCAGGACTGGCGAGCCGGACTGGCTCCGGCGCAGACGGCCCAGTTGGCCGCTCCGGTGGCCGAGCTGGCCCGACAACGACTGGATGACAGTTGGCATACCCTGCGTCACAGCGCGCTGGGCAAGCCGGAACTGAATGGCGCGCAATACATACAGCAAAAGGGCAAGCTCAGACGCAACCTGATGGTTGGACTCTGCTTCAGCGACTTGTATCCGGAGACGGAGCGCATGACGTTTCGCATGCCCTGGCTCGACATTCTGCGCGGCATCGAAGATCTGGATATGTTATCGCCGCTGCTGGATCTGCGTGATGAGCTGAACGAGCAGGACGCCGCCGAGCTGGACGAATGGTTGGCGCGCAAGCAGCGATTTTTGCTGGAAGCGCTGGAGCAGTCCCGGGCCCAGGCCTTGCTGCTGCAACCCTACTGGCGCTGAGGCGGCTCTTGCTGAACACCGAATTATACCAATTTGAATAAACATCTGATCATTTTAACCCCGGGATCAGAGGCAACACAGTCGCCTCCCACGACACGCCACTGGCAAATGACACTCACAGTTGCAGCCTACTGCGAACATCCACTGGATGTTCGGTCAGGCTGCAACCGTTCGTTACGGCGAGGCAAGCTCGCCCCCTGAGGGCTCGGGAAATGCCGTCTGACCGCCAGGGAGGGCGGGAATGCCGGAACGGCAGGAGCATTTTCCGGCCATGGCATTTCACGGTCGTGAGAGTCGATCTCTGTTGCCTCTTCTCGAGCATCGAGTTGTCTGTAGACGGCGCTAACAGGCAACTCCGGTGCATCAAGGAGAGCAAAGGGATCTGCTCCGCCGACCATCTGACCGCCATGGACGGCGGGAATGCCTGGACGGCAGGAGCATTTCCCGGCCGCGCCACGGATGGCGCGGCTGAGCCTCCAGGGAGGGATTCACGGCGAGTCGGGGGAGCGGGCCCTTTGTTCGACTTTTATACAAAAATGAAATAGATCATTTGTTTAGTAGGATTGGTATTATTCTTGTCATTCCCGCGAAGGCGGGAATCCGGGGCTTATGGCGTTGAGTGGTCAGATTGAGGGGGGGGTCTGCAAAGGCACTGGGCCCCCGCCTTCGCGGGGGTAACGATACTGCGCGGCTGGCAACTCAGGACTTCAGCATCTGCTGGCTATAGCTCAGCAATTCATCCATCACCTTGTGTTTTATTTCCAGCTGCTGCTCGGGCTGCAGGCCGTAGCGCTCGGCCAGATGAACATAATCGTCCGGGCTGAGCGACACCGTCAGCCGGGGACGTTTGGGTTTGTCGGCGGTGGGCAGGGTCAGAATATGGCGGATCTGATCCGATGGACTCAGGCCGTTATCCAGCGCCTCGCGCCGGATCTGATACTGCAGGGTTTCGTCCATATCAAAGGCCACCTGTACCGCCTTGGCGGCACGCACCGAGCTTTGCCATTTATCCGGCAGCTTGCGTTGGCTCATGAGCGGCCCCTCAGTTGTTGCTCCAATCGTGCCAGTACCTGATCGGCACTGCGCTCCTCGAGGGTGGCCGGCGTGGCCTCGGGCTCGGCGTCTGCCGCCTGCTGTCGCTCACGAGCCCGTATATCGGCCAGTGCCTGCTTGGCATCGATCAGCGTTACCGCCGGGTGCCGGCGAATGGCGGTCATGGTCTTGCGCACACAGGCGGTGGTTTTGGCCATGGCCAGCTGGCGGCACAAGTCGTGATAATGGCGCTCGGCACTCAGCCAGCGGCCCTGATAGTAGCTTTGTCGTTTAAGCAGCCCGGTCAGCGCCAGCTGGCCGGCGTCGAGCCGGTCTTCTTCGCGAGCAAGCGCCATGGCCAGCTGGCGGGCCTGCTCCTGCTCTCCGGCGGCCAATGCGGTGAGTACCGCCTGTTCCCGCTCTGCCCGCTGTTGCTGCAACACCGGCAGTTGTCGGCGCAGTTGCTCGATATCGAGGTCGAGCTGTCGGCACTGGCGTGCCAGCCCCTGCATATGCTGTTCGGCATGGCGACCATCGCGCAGCAGTTGCACACAGACCCGGTCCGACTCCAGATCGCCATTGTCCGCGTTATGCAGGCTGCGCAGTACCTGACTCAGGGTGCTCATCGGACGGCCCTCATAATAGAAACTCCGCCATGTCTTCGATGACTTCCAGGCAGTTGTCGCTCAGCACCGCCAGCTCGTGTTCGATATCAACCAGCGCGGAGGTCAGTGAAAGGGCACCGAACACCACATACCAGTCATCGAGTCGGGCAAAGGCCGACAGCGGCATGGGAATATTCATGTCGAGCATGGCCTCAAGCATGGCCTGACGGCGGCCGGGATCAACCTGGCGTTCATCCCAGAGGTAGCTGATGCAGAGAATCTGATCGTCGGAGACCGAAATAAACAGCGGTAACTCTTCCCGGCCTTCGACCGTGACCTTGAGCACCTCGACGTCGCCGGAGATGGGAAAGCATTGAAAACGAAAGCCGGTGGTCGATTGCTCGTCGAGCCGTTCGAGGTGGTGGCCGATAACTGAAAGATCCATCAAGAAGTCCTGACATAATAAGTCCGGTACAGACTAAATCAGCTGTCACCCTCAGCGCAAGCATGCACTGCGATGCACCGGGCGCACCACAATCTGCTTCGGCGCGCTGTGCAAGGCGCACAACAATGATAATCTGGGCTCAGATGCCGCCGCCAAGGATTAAGGATAACGATATGGTTGAGATGCCCACCCTGCTGCACGCCCAGGCCGACAAACACTGGTCCGGTTTCGAAGAGCGCGCCGCCGACGTAGTGGCGCAACTGAGTGACGCACGTCGCGACCAGTTGCGCACCCTGTTTGCCTGCAGCGATTTTGCCGCCGACAGCCTGTGCCGGCAACCGGAGCTGGCGCTGGAGCTGGACGACGAGCGGGATCTGCATAACGCCGACCGTGCCGGGCGCTATCAACCGGAGCTGGCGCAGTTGCTGGCCGAGGTGAATGACGAGCCCGGCCTGCAGCGCACCCTGCGCCGCTTTCGCCGCCGTGAGTTGCTGCTGATTGCCTGGCGCGAGATGCTGCTGGGCGCCGAGGTGGAAGAAAGCTTCGCCCATATCTCGGCGCTGGCCGATGCCCTGATCCTGGCCGCCTATCGCTGGTGGTATCAACGCCAGTGCGCCGAGCTGGGTACCCCCACCGACGCCGACGGCGAGGCGGTGCCGATGTTGATTCTGGGCATGGGCAAGCTGGGCGGGCGCGAGCTGAATTTTTCGTCCGATATCGACCTGATTTTCACCTTTCCCCATAACGGCGTCACTCAAGGCGGGCGTCGCGAGCTGGCCAATCAGCAGTTCTTCATCCGTCTGGGGCAGAAGCTGGTCAACGCCCTGCACCAGACCACGGTTGACGGTCAGGTCTACCGGGTCGACATGCGGCTGCGGCCCTTTGGCGAGTCGGGGCCGTTGGCGGTCAGCTTTGCCGCCATGGAAGACTATTACCAGCATCATGGCCGTACCTGGGAGCGTTACGCCATGGTCAAGGCGCGCATCCTCAACGACGAGGGCGAATATACCGCCGAGTTGCGCGCCATGCTCAAACCCTTCGTGTTTCGCCGCTATATCGACTTCGGGGTGATCGACTCCCTGCGTCAGATGAAGGCGATGATCGCCGCCGAAGTGCGGCGCAAGGGTCTGCATGACAACATCAAGCTGGGCGCCGGTGGCATTCGCGAGGTGGAATTTATCGCTCAGGTCTTTCAGCTGATCCGCGGCGGACGAGAGCCGGCGCTGCAGGTACGCCACCTGCCGGATGCGCTGGCAGCCATTCAGGCGTCGGGGGCACTGACCGCCGTCGAGGCCGACCAGTTGCACCAGAGCTATCGGCTGTTGCGGCGGGTCGAGAACTTCCTGCAGGCATTTGACGATCAACAGACCCAGACCCTGCCTCAGGATGAGCTCAACCGCAGCCGATTGGCCTGGCTGATGGGCCATGACAGCTGGGACGGCTTTTATCAGGCGCTGCGCCAGGCGATGGACGGAGTGCACCAGCAGTTTGGCGGCCTCATCGGTGACAGCACCGAGGTGGAAGACGAAGGGGTAGACCAGATCTGGTTCGATGTGTGGCAGACAGAGCTGGACGAGTCGGAGCTGCTGCCGATGCTGCAAGAGCAGGGCATGGACCAAGACAAGGCGATGCGGCTGGCCCGGGCGCTCAATACCTTCAAGGAAGAATGTCCGCGCCGGGCCATGGGGCCGCAGGGGCGACAGGCGCTGGAAAAACTGATGCCGGTGCTGCTGGACAAGGTCAGCCAGTCGGATACCCCCGGCATCCTGTTTGCCCGGCTGCAGAAATTGCTGCTGCAAATCGTGACCCGCACCGCCTATCTGCAATTGCTGGTGGAAAACGCCGGCGCCCTGACCCAGTTGATCCGCCTGTGCGAGGCCAGCTCGCTGGTGGCCGAGCAGTTGGCCCGTTACCCGATATTGCTGGACGAGCTGTTGGTGCCGGAGCTGCTGTACAACCCGATGCCGCTCGAGGCCTACAAGGGGGAGTTGCGCCAGTTTCTGTTGCGCGTGCCGGAAGAAGACGTGGAGCAGCAGATGGAGGCGTTGCGCCAGTTCAAGCAGATTCATCTGCTGCGCATCGCCGCCGCCGATATCGCCGGAGCCCTGCCGCTGATGAAGGTGAGCGATCACCTGACCTGGCTGGCAGAAGCCATAGTCGAGGAGGTGGTCAACCAGGCCTGGATTCAGATAAGCGAGCGCCATGGGGTGCCCGAGGTGCTGGCCGACAGCCCGAGCCGCGGCTTTGGCGTGGTGGCCTACGGCAAGCTGGGCGGCATCGAACTGGCCTACAGTTCGGATCTGGATCTGGTATTTGTGCAGCAGGCCGGGCTCAAGGGTCAGACCAATGGCAACAAGCCGCTGGACGTGCGCCAGTTCTATCTGCGATTGGCTCAGCGCATCATTCACCTGTTCAGCACCCGTACTCCCAGCGGCGTGCTTTACGAGCTGGACATGCGGCTGCGGCCCAGCGGCAACGCCGGTCTGTTGGTGAGTCCGCTCGATGCCTATCAGCATTACCTGCAGAACGAGGCCTGGATCTGGGAACACCAGGCACTGGTGCGCAGCCGGCTGATAGTGGGCGATGCGGCGCTGCACCGGGAGTTCGAGCGTATTCGGCGAGAAACCCTCAGCGCCACGCGCGATCGCGCCACCCTGGCCGAAGAGGTGATCAAGATGCGCGAGAAGATGCGCACTCACCTGAGCAAGGCCGGCCCCGGCGAGTTTCATCTCAAGCAGTCGGCAGGCGGCCTGGTCGATATCGAGTTTCTGACCCAGTATCTGGTGCTGGCTCATGGCCATGAGCACCCGCAGGCCCTGACCCGCTGGTCGGACAATATCCGTATTCTGGAGTCGGCGGTGGAAGTAGGACTGCTGGAAGAAGACGAAGCCCGGCGGCTGAAAACCGCCTACTGCGCCATTCGCGACCGGGGCCACCGACTGAGCCTGTCGGACAAGCCGGGTCTGCTACCGGACACCGAGCTCACTCAAGAGCGGGAGTGGGTGGTCGCCAGCTGGAACAAGTGGTTGCAGGGAAGCAGAACGCCCTAAGCGGTGTAGTGCCACATTGAAGGGGCGTTGTTTCCTAAATCAGGGAACTATCTGCTTCTCCCGTGATCCGATCTCCTGACGAACGGACTCGGGAGCAGCA
>NZ_CANLZU010000011.1 GCF_947495715.1 uncultured Oceanisphaera sp. | reverse complement strand
GGTAGTTCAGTTGGTTAGAATACCGGCCTGTCACGCCGGGGGTCGCGGGTTCGAGTCCCGTCCACTCCGCCATTATTCAAAAGCCCTGCTCGTTAGAGCAGGGCTTTTTGCTGTCTGTCGTTCGGTAAATTCATCCCGGTTCAGCGTGTCGGTGGTATGAACCTTTCGTTCGATCTTTACAGGGCGGCTAAACAGATCAGTTAGTTTGCAAGATTGGTATTATACCAATCTTGCTGGTATTGCTCAGGCGGTATACTGGCCCCGGTTGATATCGGTGAGTGTGGTATTGATATCGAAGATTTTTGTCCGGATCTCGGTAGCCCCCATCGCTGCCACTCGCTGGCTGTGCATATGGGCATACTGTTCGGCAAACGCCTTGTCGGTAAACACATAGATACCGCCTGCTTCGCCGGTTTCGGCATTTTCCGTCCAGATTTTGGATATAAAGCCTGGCTCCTGATTGATGGAGTGAGCGAGCTCTTTAGCCCCCTCAGTGAGGGCATCCCCCATCATTTCAGTGGGAAATTTGAAGTCAATTTGCAATAGTGTCGGCATGATTTTCGGTTCCTCTGATAGTGGTAATTGTTCTTTATAATGGCAAATAGGCCTCTAACCGACAATCTCATTATCTATGCATGAGTTAACTATTGTTTCCCGTGTATCTGCTCTCTTCCGTAGTTGCATTAACTTGAATAAAAACAGAGTGTTGCCGGAGCTGACTCACGGAACCAGGACATCGCCAATGTGATTTTTATCAGCCCAGCTGGCTCAAAAGCTGCAGTATTTCGCCAAAGCGCTGCTGCTCCAGCTGACCGAAACCGGGCCTTTTTCTGGCTTTCAGGCGGTTGAGCAGCGGGGTGGATATGCCGCATAAGAAGCAGGCGAGAGTATGATTACTCAAGTGCTGTTCACTGTCGGCCTGTAACGCCTGGCACCAGTGCAGTAACTGTTCGGCGGCGGGCAGCGGCGGCCGCCTGGGTGCGGGTAGCTGCGCCGGCTGGCCGGTGCAGACAGAGCAATGACCACAGCGTTCCGGCGCTTGATGATCGGCAAAGTAGCCGGCAAGGCGATGGCTCAGGCAACGGTCACTTTCAAAGAAGCCGATCATTTCCGCAAGCCGGGTGATTTCGCTTTTTTCTTTCTGCTGAAACAGTTCGTGGAGTCGAGCCGTTTCGGCTTGCAAGTCGATGTTCCGCTGTAACACCCGATAGACTTCAATCATTTGTTTGCTTTCCAGGCTGATCCAGCCTTGTTGGTGCAGATAGTCGAGCGCACTGATCACCCGTTTTCTTTCGCCTCCATACTGCTGCCAGATGGCGTCAAAATTGACCTGGCACCAACTTCTGGCGAGAGGGGAACCATCGAAAACAGCGGTGAGAAATGCTCGGCGCTCGGGATTGAAGCTGCTCAGGATCTCTTCTTTAGATCTGATAAACTTGAAGCGATAATCGGCAAAATAGCTGTATTGCGGCTCTATGGTGCGGTTAAGTTCCAGGTAGACCAGCAGGGTTTTCAGCGGCAGCAGACGAATATTGGTGCTGTTCGACAGCCGCAGTGGCATCAGCTCCCACTGTTCTCCTGCCTGCTGCAGTTCATTCAGCAGGCGCGTGATGGCTTCCGATTCCGGCGTGTCGCCGTAGACGAAGTTTTCCAGCACGTTCAACCCGCTCTGGTTGCCGAGCAGTATGCAGCGAGATGGCTTGCCATCACGACCGGCGCGACCGATTTCCTGGCTGTAGTTTTCGATGGATTTAGGCAGATCGTAATGGATCACGCGACGAATATCGGCCTTGTCCACCCCCATGCCAAAGGCGATGGTGGCGACGATGCAGGGCACCTGGCCCGCCATAAACGCCTGCTGCAGCTGGCGGCGTCGATCCTGATCCATGCCCGCATGGTACGCCTGGGCCTGAATGCCGGTCGCCGCCAGCTGTTCGGCGACTCGCTCGGCGGTGTGCTGCAGGGTGACATAAACGATACTGGGCAACGCCGGATCTTCGCGTAACTGTTCGATCAGGGCGGGCATTTTTTCTGCCTCGGTAACCGGGATGACCTCAATATGCAGGTTAGGCCGATAGAAGCCGGTGATCACCACATTTTCCCGTAACAAGCCGAATTTTTGCTGCATGTCATCGATCACATTCGGGGTCGCGGTGGCAGTCAGCAACAGCACCTGGGGAATATTGAGCTGCCGGCGATAATCCGGCAGTTTGAGGTAGTCGGGACGAAAGTTGTGACCCCACTCGGAGATACAGTGGGCTTCGTCCACCACCAGTAACGAAATCGGTATCTGGCCGATAAACTGGCGAAAGCGCTCGTTCTTCAGTCGTTCGACGGAGATCATCAATACCTTGATGCGCCCCTCGCGCACCTCCTGCATGATGCGGCGGCTTTCCTCCCAGCTTTGGGTGGAATCGATGCTGGCGGCGGGAATGTTCATCCGCTGCAAAAAAGCCAGTTGATCCTGCATCAACGCCAGCAAGGGGGATATCACCAGCGTCAGCTGTGGCAACAGCAGCGCGGGTAGCTGGTAACAGAGTGACTTGCCGGAGCCGGTAGGAAAAATCGCCGCTGCCGAGTGCCCGGCCATCAGGGTGTCGATCACCTGTTGCTGGCCGGGACGAAGCGAGGAAAAGCCGAAATGCTGTTGCAGGGTGTGGAGCAGAGTCATGGAATTGAAACCTTGAAATACCGATGCACACAGCTTGGCGTGCGGTACCGGCTTTGGCAACCGAAAACGCGGGTTGTGAGCCGGGAGGGGAAAAGACTGGAGAGTGAAAGGAAACGGCTAAATCAGCAGCCCGCAGGGGCTGCTGATGGTTTATCGCCGACGGCTTGTCGTTGTTATATGGTCATGAAATCCTGGTGGAACGACTTTTCGCAGTAGTTGCAGCGAAAACGCACCTGGCCGGCCACGGCGCGTACCTTGAACTTGCTGGTCACCGGTTCGTTATGGCTGATGCAGTTGGAGTTGGGGCAGGAAAATACCCCCTCTACCCGCTCGGGCAGCTGCAGTTGCAACTTCTTCACCACTTCGAAGTCTTCGATCAGGTTAACGGTGGCATCGGGTGCAAACAGTGCCAGCTGGTTGGCCTGGGCGGGAGTCAGGCGGGTGTTTTCCACCTTGATGATGTCCTTGGCGCCCAGTTCCTTCGAGGGCAGGTTCAGGCCCACGGTGATCTTCTCGTGAGTCTGCACCAGGCCGAACAGTTGCAGGATCTTGATGCCCTGGCCGGCGGGAATGTGATCTATCACGGTACCGTTGTGAATGGCTTCGACTTGCAATTGGCTCTTGTTCATCATCTCTCTCACAGGCTCTCGTTCAGCACCAGGGCAAGCAGGGCCTGGCGGGCATAGACGCCGTTTTCCGCCTGCTCGAAGTAATAGGCATAAGGCATGTCGTCCACCTCGGCGGAGATTTCATCAATCCGGGGCAGGGGATGCAGTACCTTGAGGCTGTCTTTGGCGCCGTCCAGCACCTCGGGGGTCAGCACGTATCTTGAGGCCACATGCACGTATTCGGTTTCGTCGAAGCGTTCTTTCTGTACTCGGGTCATGTACAGAATATCCAGCTCGTCCATTACCTCTTCCATGCTGTCGCGGAACTCGAAATTGATGCCTTTTTCGGTCAGTTCGTCACACAGGTAGTCGGGCATGGCCAGCGCCTGAGGCGCGATAAAGTAGAACTTGCAGCCGAACAGGCTCAGGGCCTGGGTCAGCGAATGCACGGTGCGGCCGTATTTCAGATCGCCGACAAAGGCGACCGTCAGCCCCTGCAGGGTGCCCTGGGTTTCGTAGATGGTGAACAAATCCAGCAGCGTCTGGGTCGGGTGCTGGTTGGAGCCATCCCCGGCGTTGATCACCGGTACCGAAGAAAATTCGGCGGCCAGCCGCGCGGCCCCTTCCTGCGGATGGCGCATCACAAAGGCGTCACTGTAGGAGCTGATGATTTTCACCGAGTCGGCCAGGGTTTCCCCTTTCTTGGCCAGCGAGGTGCTGCCACTGTCGGAAAAACCGATAACGCCGCCACCCAGGCGATGGATGGCGGTTTCAAACGACAGGCGAGTTCGAGTTGAAGCTTCGAAGAAGCAGCTGGCCACGACCTTGTGCTTGAGCAAATCGGGCCTGGGATGGGTCTTGAGCATCACGGCGGTGTCGATGATCAGTTCCAGCTCGGCACGGGTGAAGTCGGATATGGAGATTACATGCTTTTGATATAGGGGATTTGCCATCAGCAACGCTCTTTAAGGTGTAAAGTGAAGACCATAAAAAAGCCCCTGAAGGGGGCCATTAGAGCTAAATCAGTGCAAGCGCCGCCGTTTTCACGACGTACGGGCGTAAAACCAGCCAGACGTTCGGGTTCAGAAATGAGCATTTATTCCACTTACTCCGGGCACTTGCAAATCGAGCAGATTATAGAGAAATGCGCGCGCAAAGCAAAATCTGACAGGCCGTCGGCCTTGATGCGGCGAAAATACAAGCGAACGAACCCATGCCTGCTAAAAAGCGCTTTACCTTTAAAAACCGATCGTTATAATTCGTTCGCATTGCAGGGGCGTAGTTCCAATTGGTAGAACAGCGGTCTCCAAAACCGACGGTTGGGGGTTCGAATCCCTCCGCCCCTGCCAACTTCTTCTCGAAAAGCCAGCTTAACAGCTGGCTTTTTGCGTTATGGAGTATTTATGACGCCGTTACAATCGCAATTATGGCAATTGCTGAAACTGCCCACCTGGCGCTGTGCTCATCCCGAGCGATTGCCACATGCGCCTGCCCCCCCGCTTGAGATGGCAGAAGTGCTGCTGGTGACCGGGCAGGGCAAGCTGTTGCCACCTTGCCTGAGTCGGGACTTGATGCAGGCCCTGTCGCTGAATGAAACACAACTGCAGGTAATGGATGAAGCAGCCTGGCTGGCGGCCGGCATGCCGTCGGCGAAGGTGTTGCTGGGGCTGAATCTGACCGGCGATACTACCCCTTTCGGCTGGCATGATGCTCTGCCGCTGACGCCCGCCAAAAAACAAGAACTCTGGAACCGGCTATGTCACCTATTTTTCGCCCACTGAGCGCCGACCATCTGGGTGCCATGCTGGCGGTGGAGCAGGCGGCCCATACGCACCCCTGGAGCCGCAGCCTGCTGGCCGACAGCTTCGGCGAACGTTATTTTACCGGCTCGCTCTGGCTTTCAGGACCGGGGCTGCAGGATAAGGGGCTTCCAGAGTCGCGGCGGCAGGAGCCGGAACAGTTGCTCGGCTATTTTATTGCCGATCGCATCCTCGATGAAAGCACCCTGATGAACATCTGCGTGTCTCCCGCCTGGCAAGGGCAGGGCCTGGGTCGCCAGCTGATGGCGAATTATCTGCGTCTTTGTGAACAGCAGGGCCTCACTCGGCTGTGGCTGGAGGTCAGGGCGTCGAACACGTCGGCACAGGCGCTGTATCTGTCTTGTGGCTATGTGGAAGGCGGTCGCCGACGGCACTATTATCGAACCGATACCGGTTTTGAAGATGCCGTACTGATGCACAAGGTGTTGATGAATAAAGTGCCGATGAACAAATAGCCGGCTTGCTCCTATACTCAGGGGCAAACACTCTGTTCTACAAGGATGAAGAATGAGAGGCTCATGGATTTGCCTGCTGAGTACCTTCCTGATATGGCCACTCGGGTCACACGCCGGCATCTACCGTTATCAGGATGCCACTGGTGGGGTGCACTACACCGATAACCGGCTGCATGCCGTCAAACACTCGACCACACGCTGGCAGCAGGATGCGGTCAATCGCGACGCCGTGCTGGTGCGGGTGGTGGAAAAGAAAGACGGCCACTACTTTTTTGCCCTGAACCGCCTGCCCACCAACACTCAACTGAGCTTGCGTTTTTCCGGCATGCAGAATGTGGCCATTCCCGACGCCATGCAGCAGATGATCAGCCTGCCGGCAAGAGAAGAAAAATTTGTCGGCAAGCTGACCGCCAAACAAGCCGGAAGCTGGCGTTACGACTACGGTTTTGCCTACAGCAACGCGGCATTACGGCCGGCGGCCAGTGCGCAGCAGGTGCAGAAAATTGCCGGTGCTACCTTTATCCGCTCGGCACCCGCTTCTCGTCAGTCATCGTTTCCGCCCTCCTACCTTGCTCGAACCGTGGACCTGGCGTCACCGGTGGCGGGTCGTTACCGGGTGTCTCAGGGCTTTAATGGCGAGTTCAGCCACAACAAGCCGTCCAATCGCTATGCGCTGGATATCGCCCTGCCGATTGGCACCCCTCTTTACGCCACCCGGGACGGCGTGGTAATGGCCGCGGTGGACCATCACGTGGGAGGAGGCTTGAAGGCTAAATATCGGGGCAAAGCCAATCACCTGCGATTGCGCCATGCCGACGGCACCATGACCCTTTATGCGCATCTGCAAACCGGTTCGCTGCGAGTGAAAAAAGGCGACAAGGTCAAAACCGGGCAGCGGGTAGCGGCGTCCGGTCATACCGGTTACAGCTCGGGGCCGCATTTGCATCTGGCACTACAGATCGATAATCAGGGAAGAAGGGAGTCGGTTCCCTTTACTCTGCAAGGGAGCTACCCCGTTGCCGGACGCTGGCTACTGGCCGGTGAATGGGGAGATGAATAGTATTATATCCTGCAATTTATTGATTGGAGTTATATGTGGCTATTTAACTGATGGCGATCGGTATAGGTAAGCGCTGTGTTTTTTATTTGAAGTTATCCACCTTAATACTTTTATTCGGTAGTTTTTTGTTTTTCTCGTTTCTATTGGTGGATGGATAAATCAGTTGATTTATCCATATTGCTGTGGCCTTTTACTTTGTTTTCATCTTTAAAATCAAAGTAAACAGGCAGGAAAGCAAGATGACAGAGTTAGTCGAAGCGGAAAACGGAGGCTCACGCAGCATAAGCCACTATATGCGAGTGTTGGGGCCGGGCATTCTTGGCGCTGCCGCCGCCATCGGCGGATCGCATCTGGTGGCATCCACTCAGGCCGGTGCCATTTATGGCTGGCAGCTGGTGGGATTAATCCTGCTGGTCAACCTGCTTAAATATCCTTTCTTTCAAATCGGCGCCCGTTACACCATGGCGGCGGATGAAACCCTGATCCAGGGGTATGATCGCATCGGCCGGGGCTATCTCTATTTTTTCACCCTCTTGAACCTCTTCGCCTCCGTGATCAGCACGGCCGGAGTCGCCATGCTGTGCGGCAGCATACTGGGACTCTTTGTCGGCGACAGCCTGAACGTGACCCAGCTCAGCATGATAGTACTGGCGGGCTCCCTGGCATTTTTAATCACCGGCCATTACAAGACCCTGGATCGGGTAACCAAGTGGATTATCGTGGGGTTGGCGGTGGCCACCGTTAGCGCCGTGTTTATTGCCTTGAATAAAGGTGGCGTGGCGCCGCCCGACTTTGTCTCTCCCAGCCCTTGGAACCTGGCCTCGGTGGGTTTTCTGGTGGCGTTGATGGGCTGGATGCCGGCCCCTATCGAGCTTTCTTCCTGGAACAGCGTCTGGTTACGGCAGAAGAAAAAAGCATTGGGCGGCGAGCTGGACTACAAAGACGCCCTGGTCGACTTTAATGTCGGTTATGTCACATCTACCCTGCTGGCGTTGGCCTTCGTTGCCCTGGGGGCTCTGGTGCTGCATGGCAGCGGCGAGAGCCTGGCCACTTCGGGCATCGCCTTTGCACATCAGCTGGTCAATGTGTATGCCAGTGTGATGGGGGAGTGGAGCCGCTGGTTGATTGCCCTGATTGCCTTCCTGTGCATGTTTTCTACCACGGTAACGGTGCTCGATGGCTACAGCCGTGCCCTGAGCGAGTGTCTGGTGCAACTGGGCCAGCCGCAGGGGAGCGGCCCCACCGGCCACGGTAGCCGTTATACCTATCCGTTGATGGTGGCAATGGGCATTGTCGGCGCCCTGATCATCATGTTCTTCAAGGGCGCCCTGCTGGCGATGCTGGAATTTGCCATGATCTCGGCCTTTGTCAGTGCCTTGGTGTTTTCCTGGCTCAACTTCCGCTTGATGATGCTGCCGCAGGTGCCAGAACAGTATCGTCTGGGCGGCGGCATCAAGGTACTGAGCTGGGTCGGCATCCTGTTCTTTGCCGGCTTCAATGTGCTGTTCGGTTACTGGTACTTGTTTGTGAAATAACACCGGTTTGCCAAATACCAGCGGTGCGCTGAATCACCGGTAAGCGGGGGCCTTTGAGCCCCTGTTTTTTTCATTGCTGTTATTTCTGTGATTCCCATCACTCAATCTCCGCGATATGGCCCTGCAATCGATGATGTTTTAGAGATTGAAAGTCATTACCTATTAAGCCTCGAGGAAAGATCGATTTATCTTTTTATGAAAGAGGCAGTATAGTGCTTGTGGTGTTGTCTTTTTGTTGTGCTATCTCCTTATCTTGTCACGCTTTTTAGCGATAAATATCGAGATTTCGATGTTTGTAGCATTAAAAAATATCAATGCGTCGTTTTGGTATAGCCATAAAAGAGACACCCAGGCTGAACAGGTTATTCAGACTGTCATTATCAACGGCAAGGCTGCCTGAAGGTTGAGGGAACAGCTTGCCCTGAGCCGGATCCGCGCTGCGTATTCGGTTGTGATATCAACATTAATCAGGGATTTATTATGTTAATCGGGATTCCAAGGGAAACGCTTAGCGGCGAGACACGGGTGGCAGCGACCCCCAAGTCGGTCGAGCAGCTACGCAAGCTGGGTTTTGAGGTCAGTATCGAACAAGGCGCGGGCAGCAAGGCCAGCTTTGACGATGCGGCCTATGAAGCGGCAGGGGCCACACTGGTCGCCGCCGAGCAAATCTGGCAAGCCGCCATTATCTACAAGGTCAATGCCCCCACGACCGAAGAAATCGAGCGGTTGCAGGCCGGTACTACTCTGGTCAGCTTTATCTGGCCGGCACAAAACCCCGAGCTGGTAGAGCAGCTCAAGAACAAGGGCGTTACCGTCATGGCCATGGACATGGTGCCGCGAATTTCTCGCGCCCAGTCACTGGATGCCCTGTCGTCCATGGCCAACATTGCCGGCTATCGTGCCGTGGTGGAAGCCGCCCATGAATTTGGCCGCTTTTTTACCGGTCAGATCACCGCCGCCGGCAAGGTACCCCCCGCCAAGGTGCTGGTGATTGGTGCCGGTGTGGCCGGTCTGGCCGCCATTGGTGCCGCCGGTTCACTGGGCGCCATCGTACGTGCCTTCGATACCCGTCCCGAAGTGAAGGAGCAAATCAACTCCATGGGTGGCGAGTTCCTGGAACTCGAGTATGAAGAAGACACCGACTCTGCCGACGGCTATGCCAAGGAAATGAGCCAGGCCTTCATCGACGCCGAAATGGCGCTGTTCATGGCCCAGGCCAAAGAAGTCGACATCATCATTACCACGGCGCTTATTCCCGGCAAACCGGCGCCCAAGCTGATTACCGCCGACATGGTAGCGGCCATGGCGCCGGGTTCGGTGATTGTGGATCTGGCGGCCCAGAACGGTGGCAACTGCGAGCTGACCAAACCCGGCGAGCTGTTTGTGTCCGACAACGGCGTCAAGATCATCGGTTATACCGATCTCAACGGTCGCCTGCCGACCCAGTCGTCCACCCTGTACGCCACCAACCTGGTCAACCTGGCCAAGCTGTTGTGCAAGGAAAAAGACGGCAATATCAAGGTCGACTTCGACGACGTGGTACTGCGTAACATGACGGTGGTCAAAGACGGTGAAGTGACCTTCCCGCCGCCGGCCATCAGTGTGTCTGCCGCCCCCAAGGCCAAGGCCGCGGCCCAGCCCGCTGCCGAGCCCCATGCCAAGAAACCGAGCAACCTCAAGTATTACCTCGGTGGCGCTGGCATTCTGTTGTTTGCCTGGCTGTCGGCCGTTGCCCCGGCGGAGTTTCTGTCGCACTTCACCGTGTTCGTGCTGGCCTGCATCGTGGGTTATTACGTAATCTGGAACGTGTCTCACTCGCTGCATACGCCGCTGATGTCGGTCACCAACGCCATTTCCGGGATCATAGTGGTGGGGGCCCTGTCCCAGGTTGGAGCCGGTGGCTTTGTCAGTTTCCTCGCCTTCGTGGCGGTACTGATAGCGTCAATCAACGTGTTTGGCGGTTTTACCGTTACGCACCGCATGCTGAAGATGTTTAGAAAGGGCTAATATAAATGTCACAAGGACTTGTAACTGCGTCTTATCTTATCGCCGCCGTGCTCTTTATTTTGAGCCTGGGCGGTCTTTCCAAGCAGGAGTCGGCCAAGGCCGGTAACTGGTATGGTGTGGCGGGCATGACCATTGCCCTGCTGGCCACCATTTTCAACCCCGAGGTCACCGGCCTGGGCTGGATTATCGTGGCCATGGCCATCGGTGCCGCCATCGGTATTCGTCTGGCACTTAAAGTCGAAATGACCGAAATGCCGGAGCTGATCGCCATTCTGCACAGCTTCGTTGGTCTGGCGGCGGTGTTTGTGGGTATCAACACCTACATCAGCCACGGCGACATGTCTGGCGCCATGCTGAATATTCACAACACCGAAGTCTTTCTCGGCGTCTTCATCGGTGCCGTTACCTTTACCGGCTCCATCGTGGCGTTCTGCAAGCTGCGCGGTCTGGTGTCCTCCAAGCCGCTGATGCTGCCGCATCGCCACAAGTTGAACCTGCTGGCGGTGGTGCTCTCTGCCATTCTGTTGATCTGGTTTGTGCAGGTGGAAGGCGCTACCTTCCCGCTGCTGGTGATGACCCTGATTGCGCTGGCCTTTGGCTGGCATCTGGTGGCCAGCATCGGCGGTGCCGATATGCCGGTGGTGATCTCCATGCTCAACTCCTACTCGGGCTGGGCGGCGGCGGCGGCGGGCTTCATGCTCTCCAACGACCTGCTGATCGTCATCGGTGCCCTGGTGGGCTCCAGCGGTGCCATTCTGTCTTACATCATGTGCAAGGCGATGAACCGCTCTTTCGTGTCGGTGATTGCCGGTGGTTTCGGCTCCGACGGTGCCGTGAGCAGCGGTGGCGATGAAGAAGATGGCGAATACACCGAGGTGAATGCCGAAGACGTGGCCGAGATGCTGAAGAATTCCAGCTCGGTCATCATCACTCCCGGTTACGGCATGGCGGTAGCCCAGGCCCAGTATCCGGTAGCGGAGCTGGTGTCCAAGCTGCGTGCGGCCGGTGTCACGGTACGTTTTGGTATTCACCCGGTAGCGGGTCGTCTGCCCGGGCACATGAACGTGCTGCTGGCGGAAGCCAAGGTACCCTACGATATTGTGCTGGAAATGGACGAGATCAACGACGATTTCAGCGATACCGATACGGTACTGGTGATCGGCGCCAACGACACCGTCAACCCGGCGGCGTCGGAAGATCCGGCCAGCCCCATCGCCGGCATGCCGGTACTGGAAGTGTGGAAGTCCCAGCAGGTGGTGGTGTTCAAACGCTCCATGAACACCGGCTACGCCGGGGTACAGAACCCGCTGTTCTTCCGCGAAAACAGCGTCATGCTGTTTGGTGATGCCAAAGACAGCGTGGATAACATCCTCAAGGCGCTGTAATCGGTGTTAAAACATGAAAAAAGGGAGCTTCGGCTCCCTTTTTTATTGGGTGGGTGTTTTATTGCCGTCAGAGCGGATTTTTTATTCAGGCGGATGAGTGCCGGTCATACCAATCCCATTAAACAAATGATCTATTCCGCTTTTGTATAAAATTCGCACAAAGAGCCCACTCCGCCGACTCGCCGTGAATCCCTCCCTGGAGGCTCAGCCGCGCCATCCGTGGCGCGAATGGTCGGCTGAGCAGATCTCTTTGTCCTCCTTGATGCACCGGCATTGCCTGTTAGCGCCGTCTACAGACAACTCGATGCTCGAAAAGAGGCAGCAGAGATCGGCTCCCACGACCGTGAAATGCCATGGACGGCATTTCCCGAGCCCTCAGGGATGAGTTCATGGCGTGTCGTGGGAGGCGGCTGTGTTGCTTCTGAACCCGGGGTTAAAATGATCAGATGTTTATTCAAATTTGTATCACATCAGCTATCCGATTATGTTGATAACATTGGAGAAAAAGACCACAGGGCTGAGGCCTATGTATAAACGCTTAAAACAAAAACACCAGCCGTGAGGCTGGTGTTTTCATTAACACAGGTTAAAACAAAACTCGGTGTTGCCGCAGGGCTTAGTTGCCGCGGTAGGTAGAGAAACCGTAGGGGCTCAGCAGCAGCGGAATGTGGTAGTGCTCTACGCTGGCGTCGGCAGAGAAGATAACCGGTACTTCAGGGAAGAAGGTCGCGGTGTCGTGCTCTTTGAACCACTCGCCGGTTTCAAAGGTCACGCGGTAGTTGCCGTTTTCCAGTGACTTGCCTTCGGGGAACAGGGCGGTAATACGGCCCTGCTCGTTGGTCACACCGGTGCTGAGCTGAGTCCACTCGTTACCTTGCTGCTGTTCCAGAACCACCTGAACGCCGGGTGAAGGCAGACCGTTTTCCAGGTTCAGTACGTGAACGCTCAGCGGGTTGCCGGCGGCAACGGCCAGAGTAGAAGCACCGGTCAGCATCACGCCGGCCATTACAGATTTAAGCTTGTTCATATTATTTCTCCTGAGGTTCGTCAGTTTCTACATTAAATAAGACAAGGTGGTCTGCAGTGGTTGCAACGGGTTATTTGTCGCGCTGCCGATGTGCTTGCCTTTTGATGGAGCCATAGTGCCTTAGTCGGCATATCAAACCCATTACCTCTGGATTACAAAGTTGTCATCTTGGGTCGAGGCATTACCCGGGCTTGTGTATTGAGTGATACAGTCGGCGCCATCAACAGCAGCCGGCGGGCGAGAGGAGCAGAAGATGAAAATTCTAGTGGTGGAAGACGAGCCAAAAACGGCCGATTACCTGAAAAAGGGATTCAGCGAGTCCGGCTATCTGGTGGAAGTGGCCAAGGACGGACTGGAAGGCAAGTACATGATAGAAGAGGGGAGCTTCGACCTCATTATTCTCGACATCATGCTGCCGGGTCTCGATGGCTGGCAACTGCTGAAAACCATTCGCCGTACCTCGGACACCCCGGTTATCTGCCTGAGTGCCCGCGATGCGGTCGAAGACAAGGTGCGCGGGCTGGAGCAGGGCGCGGATGATTATCTGGCCAAGCCATTTTCCTATGCCGAACTGCTGGCCAGGGCACGCAAGCTGCTGCGGCGCGGGCCCCAACGCGAGGTGTCTCTGTATGAGCTGGCCGATCTGCAACTGGAGCCATTGAGCCGGCGCGTCACCCGTGGCGGCCAGCGCATCGATCTCACCAACAAGGAATTTACCCTGTTGCAGCTGCTGCTCAGCCACGAAGGTGAGGTCTTGTCACGCACCTACATTGCCTCTCAGGTCTGGCACATGAACTTCGACAGCGACACCAATGTGGTGGACGTGGCCATTCGGCGCCTGCGCGGCAAGATAGACGATGCCTATGATCAAAAGCTGATCCACACGGTGCGTGGCATGGGCTACGTGTGCGAGGTAAGAGCGTGAGTAAAATCGGTTCGTCGCTGAGTGTGCGGCTGGCGGTGATGTTTGCCCTGGTGAGCACTTTGCTGCTCGGCAGCATCGGTTTTTATCTGTATTACTCGCTGCAGCGAGAGTTGATCTGGCGAGACGATCAAAGCCTGCTGGGGCGGCTCGAGCACATGCAGGCGCTGCTCAGCGACAGCGACAGCATTGCCACCCTGCGTAACCGGCCCCAGCTGTACGCCAACATGCTGGGCAATCAGGACAGCCTGCTGTGGGTGCTGGATTCTGAAGGCGAGGTGCTGATCTCGGTGAATCCCGCCGACCTGCCATTGCCGACCCTGGGGCAGAGTGATCAGTCCCAGCTGGGTTTCGATAAAGATCACCAGGCGCGACTGGCCTGGCGCTATGTGGAATACGAACAGCAGCCCCTGCTGCTGATCGCCGGTAAACAGCTGGAGCCCCGTAATCAGATGCTGGCGGCCTACAAGCTGAAGCTGCTATTGGCGATGGCGGCCGGTGCCCTGGCGGCCTTTATGCTTGGCTGGCTGGTCAGCCGGCGCGGATTGCGGCCGGTACGCCTGCTGGCGCGCCAGGCCGAGACCATTGATGTGCAGCGTCTGCACCGTCGGCTGAATACGGCCCATCTGCCCCAGGAGCTGCAAACCCTGGGCAGCACCCTTAACCAGATGCTGGCCCGGCTGGAAGGCGGCTTCGAACAGTTGTCGCGTTTCTCCGAGGATCTGGCCCACGAGATTCGCACCCCGCTGAGCAACCTGATGGGGCACACCGAGCATACGCTGCGCAAGCCGCGCTCCACCGAGGAATACGAAAGCCTGCTGGCCTCCCATCAGGAAGAATACGAGCGGCTGGCGCGAATGGTCGACAGCATGCTGTTTCTGGCGCGTGCCGAACAACCCAAGGCCTCGATCAATCGACAGGCGCTGGATCTGAACGAGCTGGTCGAGCAGTTGTGCGAGTATTTTGAAGGCGTGGCGGAAGACGAAGACATGCTGCTGCTTAACCAGGCCGAAGGCACCGTCTGGGCCGATCCGGATCTGCTGCGCCGGGCATTGGCCAATCTGCTGGCCAACGCCCTGCGTTACGGTCGTGCCGGCGGCGCCGTGGTGATCAGCAGTTCGGTGGAGCAGGGGCACTGTGTGGTTCGAGTGCATAACCAGGGTACGCCGATTGGCCCCGAGCACCTGCCACGGCTGTTTGACCGCTTTTATCGCTGTGACGCTTCCCGTACCAACTCCGGTAATACCGGTGGTCTGGGGCTGGCGATTGTGCGCTCCATCATGCAACTGCACGAGGGGCGGGTTCAGGTGGAAAGTGATGAAGGCGGCACCGCCTTCATGCTGGCCTTTCCGGAGAAAACTGAAGCGGTCGACTGATTTACGCCATTAAGCGGTCGCGCCTTGCTACTCGTCGACAAAACCCTTATTTTCTAATGTCTTATGGATGTCGGAGTATAAGGTGATGACAAGCTGGCGCGGCGTACTGCCGCTCACCCTGCCGGTGATGATGGGCTATTTGCCACTGGGCGCCGTGTTCGGGGTGTTGTGGATTGATGCCGGGCTCAGCTGGTACTGGGCCCCCTTGATGAGCATTGTTGTCTATGCCGGTGCGTTGCAGTATCTGGCGGTGGGCATGCTGTCGGCGGGAATCGGCTGGCTTGATCTGGCGGTGGCCTCGCTGCTGGTCAATTTTCGCCATCTGTTTTACGG
This sequence comes from uncultured Oceanisphaera sp., assembly GCF_947495715.1. GTDB lineage: Bacteria > Pseudomonadota > Gammaproteobacteria > Enterobacterales > Aeromonadaceae > Oceanimonas > Oceanimonas sediminis. The sequence continues at coordinate 121,643 of NZ_CANLZU010000011.1, read as the reverse complement.
CCTGTCGCTCTATCACCTGTTGCCGAAAGGCGTGCTGGGCCGACCCTATTTCATCTTCGGTATTACCGACGAAACCTATTCCCTGCTTAGTGCGCCGGGTCAGGTAAACGACAGCAAAACCGCGCTGCTGGTGGTGTTGTTCAATCAGTCATACTGGGTGCTGGGCACCCTGGCCGGCATGGTGCTGGCGCGTGGCTTGCCGCCGGGACTGCAGGGGCTGGACTTCGCCCTGACCGCACTCTTTACCGTGCTGGCGGTGGAGCAAATTCGCGCCCGGCGTGACTGGGGAGCGGTCTTGCTCGGGCTGGTGGCCGCCGCCGTTGCCGGTATCTGGATAAGTGAGTACTTCCTGCTGGCGGCCTCTATGATGCTGGTACTGGTATTGCTGGCCTGGCCACAATCACAACCGGAGCCCGCCCATGACTGAACTGGATTATCTGCTGGCGGCGCTGATCATGGCGGCAGTCACCTTCGGCCTGCGCGCCTTTCCCTTCGTGGCGCGGGGCTTCATTGCCCACCACCGCCGCATTCAGATTTTGGGACGGCGCTTGCCGGTGGCGATGATGGTGCTGCTGACCCTCTATGCCATGGGGGTACACAACTGGAGCAGCCCGATCGATGGCCGGGCCCAGATAGTGGCGGTGATGGTGGTGGCGGTGTTGCAGGTGTGGCGTCGGCAGGCGCTGCTCAGCATTCTTTCCGGCACTTTGGTGTATATGACGCAGATGAATGGCTGGTTCGGACTCTGATCCGGGCCCGTCATCGGTTATAATCCGGGCCCCCCATTTTTTGGACCCGTGATCATGACCATTGCCGTTGCTCTTCGAACCCGTCTGCTGGGCCTCACCGCCCTGTGCCTGAGTGCCCTGGTACCGGCGCAAGCCGAACCCTTCGTGTTTACCGCCATTCCGGATCAGGACGAACGCCACCTGACCGAGCGTTTCGGCAAGATCGCCGATTACCTGACCGACAAGCTGGGCGTGGAAGTGCAGTACATTCCGGTAAAGAGCTACCCGGCGGCGGTGAGCGCCTTTCGTAACGATCAGGTGCAGCTGGCCTGGTTTGGTGGCCTGACCGGTGTGCAGGCACGCGAACTGGTCCCCGGCAGCGAAGCCATCGCCCAGGGCAAGGAAGACACCACCTTCGTCAGCTACATCATCGCCCACCACAGCACGGGTCTGACCGCAAGTGAGCAGTTACCAGCGGAACTGGCCGGCAAGCGCTTTACCTTCGGCGACAAGGGCTCGACCTCCGGCCGTCTGATGCCCGAATTCTTCCTGCGTCAGCACTTCGGCCAGGCGCCGGAACAGCTGTTTTCCCGGGTCGGTTTTTCCGGTGATCACAACCGCACCATCAGCCTGGTGCAGTCCGGCGCCTTTGAAGTGGGTGCGGTGAACTACGCGGTGTGGGATGCGGAAAAAGCCAAGGGCAACATCGACGACAGCAAGGTCGGTGTGATCTGGTCCACGCCAAGCTACCCGGATTACCAGTGGAGCATTCGCGGCGATGTGAATGCTCGCTTCGGTGATGGCTTCAAGGAAAAAGTACAGCAGGCACTGCTGGAAATGACCGATCCGGCACTGCTGGCAGCCTTTCCCCGTTCCGGCTTCGTCAAGGCTACCAACGCCGATTACGCGCCCATTCGTGACACCGCCGTGGCCATCGGCATCATGGATCCCGTCCAGTAAATGAGTGCCGACAGCTGTCTGTTCCGCTTTCGGCAGGAGTCCCTCGGCTATGCGGGCAGCCCGGTGCTGCGCGAGTTGTCGCTCGAGTTGCGCCGGGGTGAAAAAGTGGCCCTGCTGGGGGAGTCCGGCACCGGCAAGAGCACCCTGCTGCGTCGATTGCGTGAGCTGCGCCCGGCCGAGGTGGCCTGGTGCCCGCAGCAGCCGGGACTGGTGCCCATGCTGTCGGCCTTTCACAACATCTACATGGGGCGGCTGAATCGTCACCCGTTCTGGTACAACCTGGCCAATCTGGTGCGGCCGCTGGCGAAGCCCAAGGCAGACATTACCGCCCTGGCGGCGGAGCTGGGCTTGCAACACCAGTTATGGGCTGCCGCCGAGCGGCTGTCGGGCGGTCAGCAGAGCCGGGTCAGCCTGGGGCGGGCCCTGTATCAGCAAAAGCCCATCTTCATCGGCGATGAGCCGGTGTCGGCACTGGACGAGCGCCAGGCCGACGAGCTGTTGCGGCTGATCTGTCGCCGGCACGACACCGTGGTGCTGGCGCTGCATAACGTGGAGCAGGCACTCACTCACTGCACGCGAGTGGTGGGTCTGCGCGAGGGGCGAGTGGTGCTGGATGCCGCCAGCCATACGCTGACGGCGGGCCAACTGCATACCCTGTATCAGCAGCACACCCAGTACCAATGGCGTTGATGGAACGCATATGCTGAAGGCTCGGCCGGAACCCGCTCGCGCCATGGTGCACAGCAGCCTGTTGCTGGTGCTGCTGGCATTGCTGTGCCTGCCCTGGGCCGACTTGTCGATCACGGCGGTGGATCCCTGGGGTGAGCTTGCCCGGCTGGGCGCCGGATTATTGCAGCCGCAATTGCCGGCGCTGGCCACGCTGGGCGGCGCCATCGCCAACACCCTGGCTTTTGCCCTGCAGGGCGTGGCGCTGGGCGCCGTACTGGGCCTGGGGCTGGCGGCAGGCTATCGGCACGCGGCCATTCGGCGGCTGTCGGCGTCGCTCAGGGCGGTGCACGAGCTGTTCTGGGCGCTGTTGTTCATTCAGTTGCTGGGGCTGTCGGCCCCGGCCGGCATGCTGGCCATCGCGCTGCCCTATGCGGGCACCTTCGCCAAGATCTACGGCGAGCTGTTTGAAGAGGCGGATCCGTCACCCGAGCAGGCGCTGGAACCCGGAATGGGCTGGGCCTCGCGGCTGCTGTTTGTGCAGTTGCCGCTGTGCTGGCGGCAAATGGCCACCTATACCGGCTACCGGCTGGAGTGTGGCATTCGCAGCTCGGCGGTGCTGGGCTTTATCGGTCTGCCGACCCTGGGTTATCACCTGGAGTCCTTGCTGCGGCAGGGCTATTACGGTGAGGCGGCCTGCTTCTTTTATGCCCTGGTGCTGCTTATCGCTACCCTCAAGTGGTGGTTAAGGCCCAGGCTGGTGCCGCTGTATCTGCTGGCATCGCTGCTCTGGCTGCCGCCGGTGGCCAGCCTGAACGGGTCGCTGATGGCGCGCTTCTTTACCGAAGATGTGGTGCCTGCGCCCTTGCGCAACGGTGACTGGGCCGGGCTGCTGCCCTGGCTGCAGGAGCTGTGGCTGCAGCAAATCGTGCCCGGTTTGTTCAATACCCTGGTGCTGGCCATGCTGGCGCTGCTGGTGACCGGCGTGCTGGCGCTGTTGTGGTTTCCGGCGATTTCACGCCGCTTCGGCAATGGCCTGACCCGCGCCGGCAGCCATGGCTGGCTGGTGCTGATGCGCTCCTTGCCGGAATACCTGCTGGCCTTTATCGGCATGCTGCTGCTGGGGCCGGGCATGTTGCCGGCGGTGCTGGCGTTGGGGCTGCATAACGGCGCCATCATCGCTCACCTGCTCGGCCATCACCTCAATACCCTGACGTTGCGTGAAGACGCGCCCAGGGGGCTTAATCTGTATTGCTTCGAGGTATTGCCCCGTTTGTACCGGGCCTTTCTGGCCTACAGCCTGTATCGCTTCGAAAATCTGATTAGGGAAACCGCCATCCTCGGCATGCTGGGCATTCCGACGCTGGGCTTTTTTATCGACTCGGCATTCAGCGAATTCCGTTTCGACCGGGCCATGGTGCTGCTGCTGGTCTGTGCCGGACTGAACATGCTGGTGGACTCGCTGGCGCGACGGCTGCGGCGTCGGTTGCATCTGAGCAGCCGGGCCGAAATGCTGTAACTAAAAAGACGGCTCATGGCCGTCTTTTTGTCATAAACCGGCTCGTGGCCCGTTAGTTACCGGGTTGCCGGCCAGTTTTTTCGTGGTTACAGCACCAGGCCACCGTCTATCTTCAGCACCTGGCCGGTAATGTAGCGGGCCCGGTCGCTGGCCAGAAACAAGACCCCCTCGGCAATATCCTGCGCTTCACCCAATGCGCCCAGCGGAATGCGGGCCGTCATCTTCTCGAGCACTTTTTCCGGTACCGCCTGGGTCATCTCGGTATTGATAAAGCCGGGGGCGATGCAGTTGGCGCGGATCTGGGCGCCACCGTAGACAAACTCCTTCGCCCAGCCTTTGGTCATGGCGATAATGCCGCCCTTGCTGGCTGCGTAGTTGCTCTGGCCGATGTTGCCGTCGGTCCCCACCACGGAGGAGATGCTGACGATGCTGCCCCTGGCCTGCAGCTTCATCAGCGGCAGCATGGCCTGGGTCATCATGAATACGCCCTTGAGATTGACGTCCAGCACTCGATCCCAGTCGGATTCGGTCATTTTTTCGAGCAGGGCGTCGCGGGTGATACCGGCATTGTTGACCAACACATCCACCCGGCCCTGTTCGTCCATGATGCGGCTGTTCAAGGCGCTCAGGGCGACCGGGTCGCATACATCCAGGGTAATGGCGGTGATATTGGCGTAGTCGCCGATCCAGTCTTCGGCCGGTGCCATGTTGATGTCGCAGGCATAGACGCGTGCCGCACCGGCCTGGGCCAGGGTTTCACTGATGGCGCGGCCCAGGCCTCTGGCGGCACCGGTGACAACACAGATTTTTTCATTCATATCGTGGTTTGGCGTATTCATGCTGGCGAGTCCTTGTGTGTGAGTGACAGGGGGCAGTTACTCATGGCCCACTCTGGAGTCTACCCTTTATTTTGCGGCGCATTGTTGAATGAGGTCGAAATAATATTAATTTAATGTTGAAGACAAGCGGTTTTTAGTCGCCACTGTGCTTTCGATTGTGCGCTGCAGTGTAGTTGTTGCCGAATGAAAAAGCGAAAGGCGTTTATGACCGTATGGTCAGTCCGAGAGGCGGGAAGTGCAGGGTGCCGGCGGGCGGCCAATAAAAAAGGCCCGCATGATGCGGGCCTTTTAACGTTAGCGAGTTGCTACGTCGTTTTCAGCTTACTGACCGTTCCAGGCGGCAATCATGGCGCGCTCGTCGTCGGTCATGCCGCTCATGTTACCCAGCGGCATGTACTTGCTGGCAACGACCTGCTTGATGCGATCGGCCTGCAGTTTAATCTGCTCGGCAGAGTCCAGTATCACACCCAGCGGGGCGGCGGCAAAGCCGGCCTGAGTCGGGTTGACCGCGTGGCACTGTACGCAACGGTTGTCCATGATGGTTTCTACTTGCGCCAGAGTGACTTCACCAGAGGCCGCACCTTCAACTGCTTGCACGGCGTCACCTGCCTGTTCGGCGTCGGTCACGGTAGCACTGTTTTGAGCCGGAGCCTGAGGCGCCGCTACGGTCTTGGAAGTGCTGGGAGCGCCAATCCAGACGGCAACCAGAATCAGTGCCACACCGGCAATCGGGTAACCAGGACGGATTTTGCCACCGTGCATCAATACAAAGTACTGACGAATCAAGGCACCGGCAAAGATGAACAGCACCATGATCACCCAGGACAGCGAGTGAGTGAAGGTGAAGGAGTAGTGGTTACTCAGCATCAGCAATACAACGGGCAGGGTGAAGTAGGTGTTGTGTACCGAGCGTTGCTTGCCACGCAAACCATCAATCGGGTTTGGTTTTTCACCGGCCTTCATGGCATTAACCATGCGGCGCTGGCCCGGGATGATCCAGAAGAACACGTTGGCAGACATGGCGGTGGCCATAACGGCACCGGTCAGCAGGAAGGCGGCACGGCCAGAGAAGATGTGCGTGCTCAGGTAAGCCACCACGACCATCATCACGGCAACGGCAACACTCAGGATACCATCGCGGGTCATGTTGGGGCTGATGCGCTTACACAGCTCGTTATACACAATCCAACCCAGCGCCAGGAAGGCCAGAGCGGCAATGTTTGCCTGGGTGCCGGTCATGTTGGCGGCCCATTCCCACGGGCTGTTGTGATTAACCAGGTAGAAGCTCGGCTTGGTCAGATACAACAGGGTGAAGAGACCAAAACCTGACAACCAGGTGGTGTAGGCCTTCCAGAATGACCAGTGCAGATCTTCCGGCAGATCTTCCGGGCTGCTTGCATACTTCTGGTTGTGATAGAAACCACCACCGTGTACCGCCCACATTTCACCAAATACGCCTTTTTTCTTACAGGCTTCACCCTTGGGTGGCTTGAGGCCGTTATCCAGCATAACGAAGTAAATTGACTCACCCAGCCATGCGATGGCTGCGATGACGTGCAGCCATCTTATTAATAAGTTACCAAAATCCAGCAGATACGCTTCCATGGTCTTACCTTCTCTGTTTCATATTTTTAGTTGGGACCCTAGCGCATCGAAACAGATGCCCAGCTTGCGTTGAGCCGGGTGCTGAGACCACATGCGCTGCCTTCTCGTGTTCAAATTGTGTACGGATTGAAATTCAAAATGTTGACAATTTGTGTGTAGATTTTTTTCAATTATATGATGAATGTCAATGTTATTTAACAGTGAAATCATATTAAACCTATTGCAAATCCTGAATTAACGTTTTCGACAAAGGTAAAAGCTATATATATCAAAGCCTTGGTGATTGCCCTCGATGAAAGCGTTCAGGAATCGGTTTCAGGCTAAAAAATGCCCAGTTGAAACCAAGCGGCATAATAATAGCGGATCTTGTGATCAAATGAGCAGTTAAATTCCGAAAAAAATGTATCGAAGATGGCTACATGTTGCATCAAATCTTGTCGGCCTGCCCTGTACCGCTTCTCGATCGCCGTTGCGTGGGCTGGGCCAGCTCGTTAGCAGGGGCTTGATGGGCCTTGAACTGAGCGACCCTGACCTTGAGCAACTGATGTAATGGCGCCGGGTCAAAACCGGTATCCAGTCGGTTCAGCACATGAGCCAGACTCTCTAGCGTCGACAGTGCCTGGCCACCGGGCCCCTTGCGAATGACATACTCGCCGGCCGGTGCCTGGCTGAAGCTTAAGGCCGGCAGTTCGCGTAGCCAGGGGTTGAGATGCAACAGCCTGCGGGTCTTGCGCCAAGTGCCGTCCAGTACGATCAATCCTCCGATGTCGGCCTTCGGCAGTGTCGCTCCCTCGGCATCCACATCCAGCGCATGAGTATCGGGATACAGCAGCCACCAGCGTCCCTTGGCCGGTGGAGGCAGGGGATCCAGGTATTCGGTGATGGCCAGTTGCATGTCGGGTAATGCCAGCCGCAACAGGGGCACCGTGCTCTTGGCGTGCCTGGCTTCCAGCGGATGCTGCAGTATCAGCACCGGCAAGGGGCAGGGCTGGGGCAAAACATGCGCGCACAGGCAGGCGCTCTGGGGCAGGTGGCAGGCGTGGCAGTAGGATCGGGACATGATACGGTGAGCTTCACGAGTACAAAAGAGCATGATAACGACAAGCGGTTCCGGGATGAAGGCCGGTGATAAAATCGACTTTTCAGGCAGGCTGAACGTAACTGCCGATTGAGGATCCGGCGCGGATCGGGGACAATAGCCTCCGTTTTATCTGTCGTTCCCCGAGTGAAGCGCCGACCGTTGCCCTTTACTCCTTCATCAAAGTAGAAGAAAGCCGACCATGTCATCACCGCAATTCCAGCAGGAAGTCGCCAAGCGCCGTACTTTCGCCATTATTTCGCACCCGGATGCGGGTAAGACCACCATCACCGAAAAGGTACTGTTGCACGGGCATGCCATTCAGACCGCGGGTACCGTCAAGGGCCGGGGCTCCAACCAGCATGCCAAGTCCGACTGGATGGAAATGGAAAAGGAGCGGGGCATCTCGGTCACCACCTCTGTGATGCAGTTTCCCTACAACAACTGCCTGATCAACCTGCTCGACACCCCGGGGCATGAAGACTTCTCGGAAGATACCTACCGCACCCTGACCGCGGTGGATTCCTGCCTGATGGTGATTGACGGCGGTAAGGGCGTAGAAGACAGAACCCGCAAGCTGATGGAAGTAACCCGGCTGCGCGACACCCCCATCGTCACCTTCGTCAACAAGCTCGACCGGGATATTCGCGATCCCATGGAGCTGCTGGACGAAGTCGAGACCGAGCTGAACATGATGTGCGCGCCCATCACCTGGCCCATCGGCAGTGGCAAGTGGTTCAAGGGGGTGTATCACCTGCACCGCGATGAAGTCATTCTCTATCAGCCGGGTAAGGGGCATACCATCCAGGATGTGAAAATCATCAAGGGGCTCGATAATCCGGCGCTGGATGAGGTGATGGATGAAAAAGAAATTGCCGACTTGCGTGAAGAGCTGGAGTTGGTGCTGGGTGCCGCTACCGAATTCGATCACGAGCTGTTTCTCCGTGGTGAACTGACGCCGGTCTATTTTGGTACCGCCCTGGGCAACTTCGGTGTGGATCATGTGCTGGACGGCCTGAGCACCTGGGCGCCGGCGCCGATGCCGCGTGCTACCCATGACCGTGAGGTGAACGCGAGCGAAGAGAAGTTTTCCGGTTTCGTGTTCAAGATCCAGGCCAACATGGATCCCCGTCACCGCGACCGCATCGCCTTCATGCGTATCGTGTCGGGCAAATACAGCCAGGGCATGAAAATGAAGCATGTGCGCCTGGGCAAGACCATCAGCATTTCCGATGCGGTGACCTTCATGGCCGGCGATCGGGAGCGGGCAGAAGAAGCCTTCGCCGGCGATATCATCGGCCTGCACAACCACGGCACCATCCAGATTGGCGACACCTTCACTCAGGGGGAAGACATCAAGTTTTCCGGCATTCCCAACTTCGCCCCCGAACTGTTCCGTCGCATCAGACTGCGGGATCCGCTCAAGCAGAAGCAGTTGCTCAAGGGCCTGGTTCAGCTGTCGGAAGAAGGGGCGGTACAGCTGTTCCGCCCGCTCGACAACAACGACCTGATCGTCGGCGCCGTGGGTGTGCTGCAGTTTGAAGTGGTGGTGGCACGACTGAAGTCCGAATATAACGTGGACGCCCTGTACGAGTCGGTCAACGTCTCCACCGCTCGCTGGGTATACTGTGATGACGCCAGGAAGCTGGACGAGTTCCGGCGCAAGGTGTCGAACAACCTGGCGCTGGATGGCGGTGACAACCTCAGCTACATAGCGCCCACCATGGTCAACCTGAACCTGGCGCAGGAACGCTACCCGAATATTCAGTTCAGCAAGACCCGCGAGCACTGATCGAATCGCTCCCGATAACAGCCCCGGCCTTTGTGCCGGGGCTTTTTTTCATTAAACAATAGAGCTGTTTGATGGACGTATAATCCTAGAACAAAGGGCCCGCTCCGCCGACCCGCTTCAGGCACATTCCTGTGGCGCTCAGCACATGACATCCCTGTCATGTGACGGTCGGCTGAGCAGATCCCTTTGTCCTCCTTTATGCACCGGCATCGTCTATTAGCATCGTCTGCAGGCCACTCGGAGTTCAAAAAGAGGTAACAGAGAACGGCTCCCACGACCGTGAAATGCCAGGGACGGCATTTCCGAGCTTAGATGGGGCAAGCTTGTCTTGCCGCGACGAATTGTTTCAACCTGACCGAACATCCAGTGAATGTTCGCAGTAGGTTGAAACAATGAGTGTCATATCTCGTAGCGTGTCGTGGGAGGTGGCTGTGTTGCCTCTGGAGTTAGGGCTTAAAAGATGGTCAGATGCTTAATTAGACTGGTATTAAGCTTGAACCTAAACAAACCCAGGACTTACCCATGCATCTCACCGACAGCCATTGCCATTTCGACTTTGCCGCCTTCGATGACGACCGTGTCGGCCATTGGCGGCGGGCGCAGGCCGTGGGCGTGCGCCGGCTGGTGATACCGGGGGTGGAGGAAGCACGCTGGCCGGCACTGCCGGGACTGTGTGCCTCGCTGCCCGGTGTTTACTATGCGTTGGGGCTGCATCCCTGGTGGGTGGCCGATGCCTCCGCCGGCTGGCAGAAAAAACTGGAGCAGGCGCTGGACCGGGCCGACGCGCGCTGCGTCGCCCTGGGCGAGATGGGGCTGGATGGCACACTGGCACTGTCGGCGAGCGAGCAGGAGGCGGCGCTCAATGCTCAACTCAGGCTGGCCCGGGAGCGGGCGTTGCCGGTGATACTGCACAGCCACAAAACCCACGATCAACTGCTGAAATGGCTGCGCCGTACGCCGCCGGTGGGGGGCGTGCTGCACGGCTTTTCCGGCTCTCTGCAGCAGGCCGAAGCGTTCTGGAAGCTGGGTATTCATCTTGGCATCGGCGGCACCATCACCTATCCGCGCGCCAGTAAAACCCGCAAGACCATCGCCGCCATGCCGGTGGAGGCCCTGGTGCTGGAAACCGATGCGCCGGACATGCCATTGTGCGGTTTTCAGGGCCAACCCAATCACCCGGCACAATTACCACGCGTGTTGAGCGCGCTGGCCGGGTTGCGCCGGCAGGATCAGACCACCCTGGCCGGGCAGTTGGAAGACAACGTGAACCGGCTGTTCGGCTGGCGCTGAATCTGCTTTGGCAGTGCCTCATTCTGAACATGATAATTTTATTGACTTTTTTATCGATTATTACCGCCGGTTACCTATTCTGTGAGCAACGACTTCGTATAAGCTGAGCCAGATGACAATGACTGTCGAATGAAGGTGACGGTTCTGGCTGGCGCTGAAAGGATAGAGATATGACCTTGCTCATGAGTCTGGTAGGGATGATGGTGTTGGTGTTTGTCGCCATTCTGTTCTCAAGCAACAGGGCGGCCATTCGGCTGCGTACCGTAGGCGGCGCCTTCGCCCTGCAGGCCGGGCTGGGTGCTCTGGTGCTGTACGTGCCGATAGGCAAGGAGATGCTGCAGTCACTGTCGGCCGGGGTAACCCAGGTGATTGCCTACGGCAACGACGGCATAAACTTTCTGTTTGGCGGTCTGGTGGGGGAGGCGGCCTCTAACAGCGGTCTGGGCTTTATTTTTGCGCTGCGGGTGCTGCCGGTCATTATCTTCTTTTCTTCGCTGATCGCGGTGCTTTATTATCTTGGCATCATGCAATGGGTGATCCGCCTTTTGGGTGGCGCCTTGCAGCGGCTGCTGGGCACCACGCGCACCGAGTCGCTGTCGGCTACCGCCAATATCTTCGTGGGTCAGACCGAAGCCCCGCTGGTGGTGCGTCCCTTTATCGCCAACATGACCGACTCCGAGCTGTTTGCGGTGATGTGCGGCGGCCTGGCCTCGGTGGCCGGCTCGGTGCTGGCCGGTTATGCGGCCATAGGGGTGCCGATGGAGTATCTGATTGCCGCTTCCTTCATGGCGGCGCCGGGCGGCCTGCTGTTCGCCAAGCTGATCATGCCCGAAGTCGAAATGCCCGCCACCAATGAATCTCTGGACCAGGTTGAGCAGGAACAAGACGAAAGGCCCGCCAATATCATCGATGCCGCCGCCATCGGCGCCAGCTCCGGCCTGCGGCTGGCGGTGAATGTGGGGGCCATGCTGCTTGCCTTTATCGGTCTTATTGCGCTGGTTAACGGCATGCTGGGCGGGCTCGGTAGCTGGGTGGGGATGGAGAGCCTGAGCCTGGAGCTGTTGCTTGGCTGGTTGTTTGCGCCGCTGGCCTTTTTACTCGGCGTGCCCTGGGAAGAGGCGATTATCGCCGGCTCTTTCATCGGCCAGAAACTGGTGCTTAACGAATTCGTTGCCTATATCAACTTTGCCCCCTACCTCGACAACAAACTGCTGGTGGAAGGCACCGGGCAGATGATGTCTGATCATACCAAGGCTATTATTTCCTTTGCCTTGTGCGGTTTTGCCAACCTGGCCTCGGTGGCCATTCTGTTGGGTGGCCTCGGCGGCATGGCGCCCGGTCGTCGACACGATATCGCCCGTTTCGGCCTCAAGGCGGTACTGGCCGGTACCCTGTCCAATCTGATGTCCGCCACCATCGCCGGTTTCTTCCTGGCGCTGGCAGGAATGCAGTAATTGCACCGGGCCAACATCGTCATGACATGACGGCAGGAGAAAAGATGACTGACACCCTATTGCAGGCTGCCGCCCGCCAGGCCCTGAGCCTGATGGATCTGACCAGCCTTAATGACGACGACACCGATGAAAAGGTGGCCGACCTGTGCAGAGCGGCGGTGACTCCGTTTGGTGCTGTCGCCGCCGTCTGTGTCTACCCGCGTTTTATCGGTGTGGCGCGCCAGACCCTGAATGAGGCGGAATCGACGGGGCAGATAAAGATTGCCACCGTCATTAATTTTCCTCACGGTGGTGACGATATCGACGTTGCCGTGCGGGAGGCCCGAGCGGCGGTAGCCGCCGGCGCCGACGAGGTGGATCTGGTGTTTCCCTGGCGTACCCTGCTGGCGGGTAACGAACAGCTGGGGCTGGCGCTGGTCACCGCCTGCAAGGCCGTCTGTGGCGAGGTGAAGCTCAAGGTGATTATCGAAAGCGGTGAGCTGAATAGCGCCGTCATGATTCGTCGCGCCGCCGAGCTTGCCATCGAGGGTGGTGCCGATTTTATCAAGACCTCCACCGGCAAGGTGGCGGTCAATGCGACCCTGGCGGCGGCCGAGGTGATGCTACAGACCATCCGCGATTCAGGAAGGGAAGTCGGCTTCAAGGCCGCCGGCGGGGTGCGTACCGCCGAAGAGGCCCAACACTATTTACGCCTGGCGGCTCGCATCATGGGGCCGGACTGGATCAGCCCCCGGCATGTTCGCTTCGGTGCCTCCAGCCTGTTGAATAACCTGCTGCAGACCCTGGGTGCCGATGATGTGAACACGCAAGCAACCGGTTACTGAGCCGGTCTTGATGGTTTGTCGACTCCGGGTTTGAAGCCTGGCCGACATTGAATGACCACAAGTCACAGGAGAAAACATGAAACGCGCCATTGTGCTGGTACTCGACTCCTTCGGCATCGGTGCCGCCGCCGACGCCTCCAGGTTTGGTGATGAAGGCGCCGACACCCTGGGCCATATAGCTGCCGCCTGCGCCAACGGCAAGGCCAATCAGGGTCGTCAGGGGCCGCTGAGCCTGCCCAATCTGGCACGGCTGGGTCTTTTTCATGCCCATGCCAGCAGCACCGGCCGGCTCGCCGAGGGCGTGACCCTGCCGACCGAGGTGGTGGGCAGTTACGGTTACGCGCAAGAGCTGTCTTCCGGCAAGGACACGCCGTCCGGCCACTGGGAGATGGCCGGGGTGCCGGTGCTGTTCGACTGGGGTTATTTTCTCGAACCCGAGCACAGCTTTCCTTCGTCGTTGATCGATGCGCTGATCGAGCAGGCGCAGCTGCCCGGCATTCTGGGCAATTGCCATGCCTCGGGCACCACCATTCTCGAACAACTGGGTGAAGAACACATCAAGAGTGGCAAGCCTATCTGCTACACCTCGGCCGACTCGGTGTTTCAGATTGCCGCTCACGAAGAACACTTCGGTCTGGAGCGGCTCTATCGGGTCTGTAACATCGCCCGCGAGCTGCTGATGCCCTACAACATCGGCCGGGTCATCGCCCGGCCCTTCATCGGTAACAGCGCCGCCGATTTCGCCCGCACCGGCAACCGGCGGGATTACAGCATAGCGCCGCCGGCACCGACGGTGCTGCAAAAGCTGGTGGAGGAAAAACAGGGCGAGGTGGTGTCCATCGGCAAGATAGCCGACATCTACGCTCATTGCGGCATCACCCGGAAGATCAAGGCCACCGGGCTGGATGCCTTGTTCGAGGCCACCCTGAACGCGCTGGAAGAAGCCGGGGATCAGACCCTGATCATGACCAACTTCGTCGACTTTGACTCAAGCTTCGGTCATAGACGCAACGTCGCCGGCTATGCCGCCGAGCTGGAAGCCTTTGATCGCCGTTTGCCCGAACTGCTGGCGCGGCTGCAGCCGGAGGATCTGCTGATCATGACTGCCGATCACGGCTGTGATCCCTCCTGGCCCGGCACCGAACATACCCGCGAACATGTGCCGGTGATCTGCCTCGGCGGCGGACTCAGGCCGGGGACGCTCGGCGGGCGAGACACCTTCGCCGACATCGGCCAGAGTCTGGCCCATTACTTCGGCACCAGCCCGATGGATTACGGCACCTCGTTTTTGTAATGCCTACCGGAGCAAACCAGTGGGCTGTTCACACCTCGGACAAAGGGAGCTGACAATCTGCCCGCATGCTGGCCGCCAGTGTGCTGTTTTCCGTAGGTCGAATTCATTCGACCGAATGATGACACTATGGCGCGCGGGCCCATTGTCCGATTTATACCAATCTAAGTAAAAATATGATCTAGTTTAAAACTGAATACTCGAGGAAACAGAGTCACCTCCCGCGACACGCCGTAAACCCATCCATGGGGGCTCGGAAAATGCCATCCCTGGCATTTCACGGTCGCGGGAGCCGATCTCTGTTGCCTCTCCTCAAGTACTGAGTTGTCTGCAGGGCGCTCCCACAGGCGACGCCGCAGCAGAGGGGCGGATGAAGGGTTCAACTCTACCGACCATCACATGACAGGACGTCATGTGCTGAGCGTCGCAGGGATGCGGTTCAGCGTGTCGGTGGAGTCGACCCTTCGTTCGACCTTTTCGGGGCAGCCAAATAGATCAGTTAGTTTTACAGATTGGTATAACGGACTTTACCCGCCAAACAGAAAAGGCGCCCGCAGGCGCCTTTGTCATTCAGTAGCTGTAACGCTTAGGCGTTGTCTTCCAGACCGACGATCAACCAGGGCGCATTGTCCTTGGTCAGATCGCGTTCCAGGTGCCATACCTCGCGAATGTCCTGCTCAACGCCTTCGCTGCTGTCGCGGTAGCGACCGCTGAACTGGATGCTGACCTGGGCCTGATAAGAGGTGTGGTCGGCGCGTACCAGTTCGGCATCCACAAACATCACCTCGGTGTGCTGGTCACCGCTCAGCTTGGCGCGTTCCTGGCTCAGCTCGGCAAACAGCTCGGGCGTCACGTATTCGCGAATCTTCTCCAGATCGTTCTGGTTCCAGGCTTGCTGCAGGGTGCGATAGTGCTCGCGAGAGCCTTGCAGAAACGCCTGCATGTCGAAGCCCTGAGGCAGGTCGAAGGGTACATCGCTGGGCGCAAAGCCGGAAGCGGCGTTGCCACCGGTAGCAGACTGACCGGGCGCGTTAAACGGCTTGGGTGCTTCAAACTGCTGCGGGCCGTTGTAGGCCGCTCTGGGGGCCGGCGCCTTGTTCTTGCGCAAAGCCTTGAACACCATGACGCCGGCAAAGGCCAGACCCGCTATCATCAGGAAGTCCATGATCTGGAACCCCTCGAAGGCGCCAGAGCCCATCAGCCAGGCCAGCATGCCACCGGCCAGCAGGCCACCGAGCAGACCACCCATCAGGCCCGATTTTTTCGGTTGCTGGGTCTGGCCGGCGGTGTTTTTACCCGCGGTTTGTTGCTGGGCAGCCGGCTGGCTGGGCGCGGTTTTGTAGGATTTGCCGACGGAACGGCTGCCGCCACCCATTTTACGGGCCTCGGCATCAAAGGCGGTGGCAGTGATGCCAACGGCGAAAATCAGGGTAAACAGGGCAAGAAGTTTACGCATTGTAGTTTCCTTGAGTGACAGACAGGCAACATCCTAAAGCAGCGACATGTTATGTCAACTGGTGATTAATAAAGCCCCAGTCTGCCTGACCCGGGCGAACGGTGACGGCTGCGGATGATGCCGGTCATTCCGATCCCGGAACAGCATGGCAGCGATACGACATCGACCTTGCGGCGAGATTGCGTGGCTATTGCCGAGTGCAGAGACAAGAATGGGCCTTTCAGAGCCGATGAAAAATCCTGATAATAGGGTCTGCTGCCAAACCAGAGAGAGAACCGATGAGCGAGAAAACCGTCACCAAAGCCGATCAGGCCGTGGCCCAGCTGAAGATGGCGCCTCACTCCTTCGAGGCGGAACAGTCCGTATTGGGTGGGCTGCTGCTGGATAACAATGCCTGGGATCGAGTGGCGGAAAAGGTCTCGGAACCGGACTTTTACAGTCGGCCGCACCGGCTTATCTTTCAGGCCATGCAGCGGCTGAGCCAGCTCAGTAATCCGATCGACTTGATCACGGTGCAGGAAGAGCTGGAACGGCACGAGTCGCTGGATACGGTCGGCGGCTTCTCTTATCTGGTGGAAATTGCCAAGAATACCCCCAGCGCCGCCAACATCGGTGCCTATGCCGACATAGTGCGCGAGCGGGCCGTGGTACGGGAAATGATCTCGGTGGCCAACGAGATTGCCGAGGCCGGTTTCGATCCGCAGGGGCGTGACTCCACCGCGCTGCTGGATCTGGCCGAAACCAAGGTATTCAAGATTGCCGAAAGCCGCACCAATGCCAACGAGGGGCCGCAACCGCTGCGGGTGTTGCTCGAAAAGACCATAGATCGTATCGAAGAGTTATATAAAAATCCCCATCAGGGCATTACCGGTGTGTCTTCCGGTTACTCGGATTTGGATAAAAAAACTGCGGGCTTCCAGTCTTCGGACCTGATTATAGTGGCAGCCCGACCTTCTATGGGTAAAACGACTTTTGCAATGAACCTTTGTGAGCACGCTGCACTAACAAGTGACAAACCTGTACTCATATTCTCCTTGGAAATGCCATCTGAGCAGATTATTATGCGGATGCTTGCTTCCCTGGGACGTATCGATCAAACCCGCATACGGACCGGGCAGCTGGATGATGAAGATTGGGCTCGATTGTCTTCAACCATGGGCATGCTGCTGGAAAAAGGTCAGCTCTATATCGATGACTCTTCCGGCCTGACACCCACCGAAGTTCGTTCCCGTGCCCGGCGCGTGGCGCGGGAGCACGGCGGCATCAGCATGATCATGATCGACTATCTGCAATTGATGACGGTGCCCAGTCTGTCCGATAACCGTACGCTGGAAATCGCCGAGATCTCCCGCTCGCTCAAGTCGCTGGCCAAGGAGTTGAAGGTACCGGTGATTGCGCTGTCCCAGCTTAACCGAAGCCTGGAGCAGCGGGCCGACAAGCGGCCGGTTAACTCGGATCTGCGGGAGTCCGGCTCTATCGAGCAGGATGCCGACTTGATCATGTTTATCTACCGGGACGAGGTCTATCACGACGACACGCCGGAGAAAGGCATCGCCGAAATCATCATCGGCAAGCAACGGAACGGACCCATAGGCAAGGTTCGGCTGACGTTTCAGGGGCAGTTTTCCCGCTTCGATAACTATGCCGGACCGGATTTCGATGATGACTATTAAGGAGCAGAGATGGATGCACATGGGGCGGTGGCCCGCATCAGTCTGGAAGCAGTTCGGCATAACCTGCAAGTAGCCAGGCAGCTGGCACCCACGGCCAAAGCCATGGCGGTGGTGAAAGCCAATGCCTATGGCCACGGCGATTTGACCGTGGCGGCGGCGCTCAAGGACGACGCCCACCTGTTTGCGGTGGCCCGGTTTGAAGAAGCACAAAAGTTGCGTGCCGGCGGCATTCGCCAGCCGATTCTGCTGCTGGAAGGGTTTTTCAACTCGGCCCAGCTTGAATTCTCTGCGCTGAACAACTTCCACCTCTGCATTCATCAGTATGCCCAGCTCGAGGCACTGGAACAGACGCCGTTGGCGGCACCGGTGACGGTGTGGGTGAAAATAGACTCGGGCATGCACCGTGTCGGGTTTTCCCCCGAGCAGGCCGATGAAGTCTTTGCCCGGCTGGCGGCCATCGCTCAGGTGGTGCAGCCGGTGAATGCCATGACCCACTTCGCCCGGGCCGACGAGCCAGAGCAGCAGGCGGTGACCGAGGCGCAGATTGCTCGCTTCAAGCAGGTGACCGCCGGTAAGGTCAAGCATACCGCCCTGTGCAACTCTGCCGGCGTTATCGCCTTTCCCGATGCCCACGCCGACTATATTCGTCCCGGTATCATGCTCTATGGCATTACCCCGTTTGGCGATCGGCAGGGCACCGATTTCGGGCTGCGTCCGGCGATGAACTTTACCACCAGCCTGATTGCCGTGCGCGAGCACAAGGCCGGGGAGCCGGTGGGCTATGCCGGCTCCTGGGTCAGCCCGCGCGATACCCGGATCGGGGTGATTGCGGTCGGTTACGGCGACGGCTACCCGCGCATGGCACCTGCCGGCACCCCGGTGCTGATCAACGGTCGCCGGGTCACGCTGGCGGGCCGGGTGTCGATGGACATGGCCACCGTCGATCTGGGTCCGGATGCCACCGACCAGGTGGGTGATGAGGTGCTGCTGTGGGGCGAAGGCCTGGCGGCGGAAGAAGTGGCCCGTCACATAGGCACCATCGCCTACGAGCTGGTCACCCGCATGACGGCGCGTCCTCGACTCGAATACGTCGACTGACGCCGCCGTTGGGTGCCAAAAGGCCAGCTCGGTGCATGCACGGGCTGGCCTTTTTTGTACCTGCTTACGTCTGTGGTAATAGGGTTATTGACGGCTGAACAAGGGCGTCGGTGTCCGAGATCGAAACCAGGCCAGCAGCAATAGCGCCGGCAGGTTCATCAGAATGCCGTACAGCAGCGCCATCATCGCCAGCTCGTCGGATCCCAGTTGGGTATAGGCCACCAGAATGGCGATGGCGCCGTTCTGAATGCCGACTTCAAACGCCAGACTGCGGCAGCTTGCCGCCGGGCAGCGGGCCAGCCAGGCCAGCAGGTAGCCCGCGCTCAGCGCCAGGGCGCACAGCAGCAACATGGCCAGCGCCGAGCGACCCAGCAGCGATGGCAGCTGCTGCAGGTTGCGGGCCACCAGCGCCAGCAGCAGCAGCATGAACAGAAACCCGACCAGCTGTTTCAGGCGAGGTTGATGCCGATCCACCCAGGTGCGGTGGTAGCGGCGAATCATCATGCCGGCCACCACCGGCACGATGCAGATCAAGGCCAGCTGCGCCATGGTCGGCCCAAGGGGGAGCGCCAGGGTGCCGCTGTCGATGCCGAGCCAGGGTAACTGGATCATGATGGCCACCGGCATCCACAGCGGGGCCAGCAGGCCGACAAATGCGGTCAGGCTGACGGAAAGGGCGGTGTCGCCGTCGGCCAGAAAGCTGAACATATTGGAGGTGGCGCCGCCGGGCGCGGCGCTAATCAGGATCAACGCCGCCGCAGTGCTGGTGGGCAGTTCCAGGGTCACGATCAGTAACCAGGCCAGCAGCGGCAGCAATCCCCATTGCATCGCCAGCCCCAATACCAGAGGCCGAGGTTTCTGGCGCAAGCGGCTAAAGTGGCGAGTTTCCAGCGTCATGCCCATCACCAGGGTCATCAGCGCCAGCATCAGGGGCAACAGTATGGTCAGCACAGGGGCCATGGCCTCGACAGTTGTTGATGAACAACAGGCGAGGGTAGCATGGCCGGTGTTTTATGGGCTGATCCGGATCATGATTCGGATCCACGACGATGAATAAACTCGTTCTTGGCCGGGTTCCATTTCAGATAATACCAGGGAGTATCGGTCTGCCAGACCGGGAAGGTGATTTCAATCTGGTTATCTTGGTAGCGGTAGAGCGAGGTACTCATGTTGACCTCGCTCGCCAGTAAAAAGGCGACCAGCAGCAGTAACAGTCCTTTGATTAGCGTACCCATCGTGCATCCTTGTCGAGATGGAATGCATTAACTATATCAGCAGTTCGAATGTTCCGCCTGGCACTGTTGGCAATGACCATGCGCCTCGATGGATTGGCTGGTGATGGCAAAGCCGTGTAATCGGGCCTGATGCTCGAACGCATTGTTGATGGCTTCGTCGTGCAGCTCGACCACCTGGCCGCAGTGGGTACAAATCAGCAACTGCATGGGGTGATGCTCGGCAAAATGATCACAGAACAAAAAGGCATTGAGCGATTCCACCTTGTGTACGAACCCCTGCGCCAGCAAAAAGTCCAGCGCCCGGTACACGGTGGGCGGCTTGGCGTTGGGCTCCAGCTCCTTGAGCCGGTCCAGCAAATCGTAGGCGCTGACCGCACCCTTGTGCCCGGCCATCAGGGTAAAAACGTGGCGGCGGGTGGGGGTAAAACGCACGCCACGCTGCTGACACAATTGCTCGGCACGCTCAAGCTGGTGTTGAATCGACATGAATGATGATGACCTTTAATGACTTCTGGTCGCATCTTACCACAGCCGGATCCGCCTTCACCCGATCAAGGTTGGGTCTGTGAGCCAGCTTGGGTATAATGCCCGGCTCTTTGGTCAAAAAGTCGTCACCTTCATGAGTCATTATCCCAGCGCCCGTTTTTCCGTTGCTCCCATGCTCGACTGGACGGATCGTCATTGCCGTTATTTTCATCGCCTGCTCAGCCGCCATGCCCAGCTGTACACCGAAATGGTGACCACGGGCGCCATTATTCACGGCAAGGGGGATTATCTGGCTTTTAACGAGCAGGAGCATCCATTGGTGCTGCAGCTGGGTGGCAGTAATCCGCAAGCGCTGGCCCGTTGTGCGGAGCTTGCCGAACAGCGCGGCTATGACGAAATCAACCTCAATGTGGGTTGCCCCTCGGATCGGGTGCAAAACGGCATGTTTGGTGCCTGCCTGATGGCCGAGCCCCAGCGGGTGGCCGACAGCGTGGCTGCCATGAAAGCGGCGGTGGCGATTCCGGTGACGGTGAAAACCCGTATCGGCATCGATGAACAGGACAGCTACGCGTTTCTCTGCACCCTGGTCGACGGACTGGTGGACGCCGGAGTCGATGCGCTGGTGGTACATGCCCGCAAGGCCTGGCTCAAGGGCCTTAGCCCCAAGGAAAACCGGGAAATTCCGCCGCTCGACTATGAGCGGGTGTATCGGCTCAAGCGCGACTATCCCGCGCTGACCATCGCCGTGAACGGCGGCATCAAGACACTGGAAGAAGCGAAACAGCACCTGACGCATCTGGATGGCGTCATGCTGGGCCGCGAAGCCTATCAAAACCCCTACCTGCTGGCGCAGGTAGATGCCGAGCTGTTCGGTGACCGGCATGAGGTGCCCAGCCGCCATCAGGTGGTGCGCAACCTGCTGCCCTACATAGAGCAGCAACTGACCCGGGGCACCTATCTTGGCAATGTTACCCGCCATACCCTGGGCATCTTTCAGGGATTGCCGGGCGCGCGGGCCTGGCGCCGTCACCTGAGCGAAAACGCCCATAAACCCGGTGCCGGCCCGGAGGTGGTAGAAGCGGCCATGGCCAGGGTGCCGGAGTCGGTACCCGAGACCATGCCGGAGCCTGGCCTGGGTGTTACCGGCTGATCATAATGCTCTCCCATGCCGGCATAGAGGTGTGAGGTATTTAAGCGGGAACCCTGGTCATACAGGGTTCCCGCTTTTTATGGTTATTGATAGTTAAAGGTTATCAAAGTTGTTGATTATAACGATTTAAGCAATAGGTCGGTTGTGGGCATAATGACCCTACTCAAGCGAAACGTACCGAATAAGGATCACTCTATGTTGACTGATAAAACCGGCCAGGCCATTCCCCAGGTTACCTTCAGAACCCGTCAGGGCGAGCAGTGGGTCGACGTGACCTCCGACGAGCTCTTCAAGGACAAGACGGTAGTGGTGTTCTCTTTGCCCGGCGCCTTTACCCCGACCTGTTCTTCCACTCACCTGCCGCGTTACAACGAGCTGGCGCCGGTGTTGTTTGAAAACCGGGTGGACGACATTATCTGTATCAGCGTCAACGATACCTTTGTCATGAACGCCTGGCTCAAGGATCAGGAAGCGGAGCACATTCGGGTGATTCCCGATGGCAACGGCGAGTTCACCGATGGCATGGGCATGCTGGTCGACAAACAGGATCTGGGCTTCGGCAAGCGTTCCTGGCGTTATTCCATGCTGGTGAAAAACGGCATCGTAGAGCAGATGTTCATCGAGCCCAACAAGCCGGGTGACCCCTTCGAAGTATCGGACGCCGATACCATGCTGGCGCACATCAACCCGCAGGCGGCCAAGCCCTCGGCCATTACCCTGTTCAGCAAGCCGGGTTGTCCCTTCTGTGCCCGCGCCAAGCAACTGCTGCTGGATAAGGGCATGCGCTATGAAGAAGTGATATTGGGTCAGGATGCCACCAGCATCAGCCTGAAGGCGGTATCGGGCCGCAGCACGGTGCCACAAGTCTTCATCGATGGCCGACATATCGGCGGCAGCGACGAGCTGGCAGAGCATCTGGCATAAACTAGAGTAAAGGGGCGAAAGCCCCTTTTTCCTGTTCCGGTTATTCCCATTCCCGCTCTTTCAATCCCGGAGGTTCGTCGTGCTCAAGCATATCAGCGCCGAGGTCGCCATTATTGGTAGCGGTACCGCCGGGCTGGCGGCCTGGCGTGCCGCCCGTGCCCATCATAAGCATGTGATCATGATTGAAAACGGTCCCTATGGTACTACCTGTGCCCGGGTGGGCTGCATGCCTTCCAAGTTGTTGATTGCCGCCGCCGACAGCGCGCATCAGGTGCGCCAGGCGCCCGGTTTTGGCATTTATCCGGGCGAGCTGGTCATCGATGGGCATGCGGTCATGTCCCGGCTCAAGGCCGAGCGGGATCGCTTCGTCGGCTTTGTGCTCGATTCGGTGGCCTCGATAGCGGACGAGCACAAGATCGTCGGTCATGCGCGTTTCCAGGATGAACACACACTGCTGGTGGATGATCACACTCGAGTCGAGGCGAAAACCGTGGTGATCGCCACCGGATCCCGGCCCGTCTATCCGGATGACTGGCGTCGTCTCGGTGATCGACTGCTGATCAACGACGATGTGTTCGAGTGGGACAGCTTGCCGAACTCGGTGGCGGTGTTCGGCCCCGGCGTTATCGGCCTGGAGCTGGGGCAGGCGCTGCACCGGCTAGGCGTTCGCGTCTGGATGTTTGGCATGGGAGGCAAGATTGGCCCCTTTACCGATCCTCGGGTGATGGCCTGCGCCGAACATCATTTACAGCAGGAATTCTTTCTCGATGCGGATGCCGAGGTGCAGCGCATGGAGCGCAACGGCGAGCAGGTGGACATCGACTTCTGCAATGCCAAGGGCGTGACCGAAGGCATTACGGTGGACTATGTGATTGCCGCCACCGGTCGGCAGCCCAATGTTGACCGCCTGGACCTTGAGTCGCTGAACATCAAGCAGGACGACAGGGGCGTGCCGGTGGTGGATCCCTGCACCATGCAGACCAGTGTGGCGCATATTTTCGTGGCCGGTGACGCCAGTAACCTGTTGCCGCTGTTGCACGAGGCCAGCGATCAGGGACGCATCGCCGGGGATAACGCGGGTCGTTATCCCGAGGTGCGGGCCGGTTTGCGCCACAGCACTCTGTCGGTGGTGTTTACCGCGCCGCAAATCGCCATGGTAGGCAACAGTTTCGCTGAGCTTGAGCGGCGTTACGGGGATGGCGGTTTCGCCATCGGTCAGGCGAGCTTTGAGGATCAGGGCCGCAGCCGGGTGATGCGGCGTAATCAGGGGATGTTGCGGCTCTATGGCGAGCCGGGCAGCGGCTTGTTTCTCGGTGCCGAAATGACGGCGCCGGATGCGGAGCACCTGGCTCACCTGCTGGCCTGGGCGCATCAGAGTCGAATGACGGTCGCGCAAATGCTGACCATGCCGTTTTATCACCCGGTCGTGGAAGAGGGACTCAGAACCGCACTGCGGGATCTGCACACCAGCCTGCGGCAGGGAGCCGCCATGGGGGATCCCTGCATGGAGTGCGGGGTGGGGAGCTAGCCCCGGGCCGGCTTTTCATTTGCGGTTAAATCGGTAATGATGGCCGCAAACGCGCATGCTGATAACGGGGAAGACGTGAATTTAAGGGATCTGGAATATCTGGTGGCGCTGGCCGAAGAGCGCCACTTTCGCAAGGCGGCGGAAAAATGTTTTGTCAGTCAACCGACCCTGAGCGGCCAGCTGCGCAAGCTGGAAGACGAGCTGGGCGTGGTGCTGATGGAACGCACCTCGCGCAAGGTGCTGTTTACCCCGGCCGGTGACGCCATTACCGCCCAGGCCCGCCGAGTACTGGCAGAAACCAAGGAACTGCGCGATACCGCCCGCACCTTTACCGAGCCGATGTCGGGCGAGTTGCACATCGGCCTGATCCCGACCGTCGGCCCTTATCTGCTGCCCCATATCATTCCGGTACTGAAACAGCATTTCCCCGAGCTGCACATCTACCTGTACGAAGCCCAGACCCATACCCTGCTGAAGCAACTGGCCGACGGCGATCTGGACTGCCTGATCCTGGCTCAGCTCGATAGCATGGATAACTTCGGCTCCTTGCCATTATATGACGAGCCAATGATGCTGGCGTTGCCGACCGAGCATGCCTGGGCCGGTCGTGAACAGATTGCATTGAACGAGCTGCAGGGAGAAAAGTTGCTGATGCTGGAAGACGGCCATTGCCTGCGGGATCAGGCCATGGGTTTCTGCTTTGCCGCCGGTATCGGTGAAGACAACCATTTTCAGGCCACCAGCCTGGAAACCCTGCGCAACATGGTGGCGGCAGGGTCGGGGCTGACCCTGATCCCTCAGCTGGCGGTTGGTTTGCACAATGGCAATCTGGGGGTGAGTTACCTGCCGGTAGTGAATCCCGAGCCCCACCGCACCATCTCTCTGCTGTATCGTATTCATTCGGTGCGCCGCCCCTGTTTCAATGAAATGGCCAAGGTGATCAGCCAGTTGATCAAGGGGCTGCTGTAATACCAATTTGCATAAAGATCTGATCATTAATTTAAATCTGAGATCAGAGGCAACACAGCCACCTCCCACGACACGCCACTGATAAATGACACTCACCGTTTCAGCCTGCTGCGAACATTCACTGGATGTTCGGTCAGGCCAAAACAGTTCATCACGCGAGACAAGCTCGCCCCATCTAAGCTCGGAAATGCCGTCCCTGGCATTTCACGGTCGTGGGAGTTGATCTCTGTTGCCTCTTCTCAAATACCGAGTTGTCTGTAGACGGTGCCAACAGGTAACTCGCTGGCATCAGGGAGGATCAAGGGATCTGCTCCGCCGACCCTCCGCGCCAAGGACGGCGCGGCGGAGCCTACATGGAGGTATTCACGGCGTGTCGGAGGAGCGGGTCTTTTATCCGACTTGTACAGAGCCACCAAATAGATCAGTTATTTAATCTGTTTGGTATAATACCCATCTGATCATATGCCGGTAGTTCAGAACAGCTCGTCGGTCAGGCTGGTGCCGCCAAACTGTTGCCGGTTCTCCGGACGACCGTAACGCTTTGGCTCCGTGCCTTCGATAAAGTACTCGGTCATGCCATCGCCATGGCTGAGCAGGCCGCTGCCGGTGTCGATGGTGGCGGTCACCAGATGTTCCGGCACCGGGCGTGGCTGCTCCGGATGCTCTTTCAGCGCCACCTTCATGTAATCAACCCAGATGGGCAGGGCGGTACTGCCGCCAAACTCGCCTCCGGCCGTTTGCTTCGCGCCCAGATTGGGATTGTGCGCGGTGCGGCCCAGCGGACGGCCGAAATCGTCGAACCCGACCCAGGCGGTGGCTACCCTGTCGGGGGTAAAGCCGGAAAACCAGGCGTCGCGCGAGTCGTTGGTAGTACCGGTCTTGCCGGAGATGTCCCGGCGTTGCAGCGCCCGACCGGCACGCCACCCGGTGCCGTTCCAGCGTCGGCCGTTACTGGTTCCGCCCAGAATGGCGGAGTTCAGTGCCTGGCTGACCAGAAAGGCATTTTCTTCGCTGATCACCGGCACTCGGCCGGGTTCGGCCTCATACAGCACAATGCCCTGGGCATCCTCGATGCGCTGTACCACGAAGGGCGTCACCCGCGCGCCACCATTGGCAAAGGCCGCATAGCCGGTCACCATCTGCAGCGGGGTGGCGGAAGGGGAGCCCAGCGCCAGACTTTCGGTGGCGGGAATCTTGCTGGTGTCGAAGCCAAAGTCATTCAGCCGCTGCATGGCCACCGGAATGCCGGTATCCCGCAGCAAGCGAATGGACACCACGTTCTTGGAGCGGGCCAGCGCTTCCCGAATGCGGATCGGGCCATCATAGACATTGGGCGAGTTACGCGGTTTCCAGGCATTGCCGCTGCCCGCGTCCCAGTGGTTGATGGGCGCATCGTTGATCATGCTGGCCAGGGTGAAGCCGCTGTCCAGTGCCGCCGAATAGATAAAGGGCTTGATGTTGGAGCCCATCTGGCGCTCGGCTTGCTGGGCGCGGTTGAACTTGTTGAGGGTGAAGTTGAAGCCACCCACCAGCGCCGTGACCGCGCCGCTGGACGGCTCCAGTGCCACCAGGGCACCGTTGACCTCGGGCACCTGGGTCAGCATCCACTGTTGCTCTTCCCGCGGGCGCACCCAGATTTGATCGCCCGGACTGAGTGCCTCTTTGGCCTGGCGCAGGGCATGACCCTGACGCTTGTCGGTGATGTAACGACGAGCCCATTTAATGCCATCCCAGTCGAGTTGCACCTCACCTCTGTCCTTGATGATCAGGGTGGCGCTGCGCTCGGCCACGGCGGTCACTACCGCCGGCTCCAGCGGCCAGTAGCTCGGCTGTTGCTCAAGATGCTGTTCAATCTGCTCCAGGCTCCAGGGACTGTTTTGCCACAGGCTGGCCACCGGGCCACGATAACCATGACGCAGATCATAGGCCAGCAGACCATCGACCAAAGCGGTATTGGCGGCCATCTGCTCATTTGACTGCACCGTGGTGTACACGCTCAGGCCGCGGGTGTAGGCCTCTTTACCGAACATCGTCAGGGCAAATTGATGCGCCATCTCTGCCAGATAGGGGGCTTTGAGGGTAATTTCGGCACCGTGATAGCGGGCCGCCGCCGGCGTTGCCATCGCCTCGTTATATTGCGAGCGGTTGATCTTGCCGGTGTCCAGCATGCGCCCCAGTACCACGGCCCGGCGCTCTTCGGCGCGACGGGGGTTGCTGATGGGGTTGAAGATGGAGGGCCCCTTGGGCAGACCGGCGATCATCGCCATTTCCGCCAGCGTCAGGTCGCCGACTTCTTTGCCGTAATACACCTGGGCGGCGGCACCGACCCCATGAGAGCGATGACCGAGCGGAATTTTATTGAGATAGAGCTCGAGGATTTCGTTTTTGCTGAGCAGCGATTCAATATGCAGGGCAATGAAAATTTCCTTGATCTTGCGGATCACGGTCTTTTCCCGGGTGAGGAAGAAGTTTCTCGCCACCTGCTGGGTAATGGTGCTGGCGCCCTGGCGTTTTTCGCCGGTGGTCAGCCAGACGAATGCCGCCCGGCTGATGCCGATGGGATCGATGCCCGGGTGTTCATAGAAGCGGTCGTCTTCGGTGGCCAGAAAGGCGTCGATCAGCAAGGGGGGCATCTGTGCCACGGTAAGGGGATAGCGGCGCTGTTCGCCATATTGAGAGATGAGTTCGCCGTCCTGACTGAAGATACGCATCGGCGTTTCCAGGCGTATGTCCTTGAGCGCGGACACATCGGGAAGTTCGGGCTTGATCTGTTGATAAAGTACAAACACGGCGGCCACGCCGCTCAGAGCCAGAAAGAGACCGAATAAAAACAGGCGAATGAGCCATTTGAGCATGAAGATAACACCCGATAATCATTTTTTAATCAAATAGTGAGCAAGTATATCCTGTGTCGGCGGTATTGTTCGAGTGCTTTGTTTTTATACTGCGCTAACCTCAGCGATTTATTTGAGTCTATATATTATTATCAAGACCCATCATAACAACCACATGGATGATTATGTTGAACCTGAACAGACGCAAAGGCTTCCAGGGAATGATTGGAATCGATTTCGGGATGAACAGCATCAAGGCACTGGCCCTGAAAGGAAAACCGGGTCAGTATGAGCTCGAAGCCATGGCCAGTGTTCCCACGCCCAAGGGCAGTATCGTCGATCACCAGTTACAGGATATGGAGCAGGTAGTGATGGCGCTCAAGCTGTTACGGCGAAAACTGAACAGCCGTTGTGACCAGGTTGCAACCGCGGTGACCGGCAGCAGTGTGACCACCAAGACGATTCTGGTGCCGCGCAGTCTGTCGCACGAAGAGCTGGAAACCCAGATCTTACTGGAAGCGGAACAGCATATTCCCTTTCCGCTCGACGAGATCAGCCTGGATTACGAACGCCTTGGCATCAATGACAACCACCCGGACCGGGATAATATTCTGTTGAGTGCCGCCCGTACCGAAAGCATCAACAGTCGCGTCAGTGCCCTGGAGCTGGCAGGCTGGAACACTCGGGTGGTGGATATCGGTGTGCATGCCCTGGCGCGAGGAGTCAATGCCTGTCTGGCGGCAGAAAAGACCGAAGCCAGTCTGCTGGCCGTGGTGGACATCGGCGCCGAATGCCTGACCTTTGCGGTGATGGACGAAGGCGAAGTCATTCATAGTCGCTTGCAGAACTTCGGGGGCGCCCAGCTGAGTCGGGATCTGGCCAGAATGAGTGATATGCCGGCAGAGCGTGTGGAGCAGGCCAAGGTAGACAACACCTATCCCGCCGAACTGCGGGAAGATATCGAACAGCTGTATATCAATGCCTTGCTGCAGCATATTCGCCGGAATATTCAGCTGTTTTGCAGCAGCTCCGGTAATAAGCCGCCCTCCGCCCTGTTTCTCAGCGGCGGCGGGAGCCAGTTGGCGGAGCTGGCGCAGATACTGCAACAGGAGCTGAGCCTGCCGGTACTGCTGCCGGACTTTGAGCGGCTGTTTCACGGTATGCCGCAGCACTCCCCCGATGCGGCGGCCTTTACCACGGCGCTGGGGCTGGCCCTGAGGAGTTTTACCCCATGTCCAATATAAACCTGTTACCTTGGCGCGAAAGCGTTCGTGCGGCACAGAAAAAACAATTCATGGTGGCACTGGCGGTCGCTTCCCTGATCACGGTGTCGGTGATGCTGATGGTGAACATGTGGATTAATCAGCAGACCGCCCGACAGCAGCAGCGAAACCAGTTTCTACAGAACGAGACGGCCAAACTGGATCTGATACTGGGAGAGATGCACGATATCAGGGAGCAGCGTATCAAACTGCTGGAGCGAATGAGTCTGATCGACAGTTTTCAGCAGCGACGCAACCTGTCGGTGCGGCTGTTCAATCAGTTACCCGAGCTGGTGCCGCCCGGGGTTTATCTCAGTTCGCTCAATGTGGTCGACAATCGTATCGATATTGTCGGCAAAACCGAAGCCTATCCTCGGGTGGCCAACATGATTCGACAGGTAGAGCGCCGTGACTGGCTGTATGAACCCCGTATCAGCTCCATCTTCGCCAGTGACAGGCAGCCTATTGCCCTGAGTCAGTTTTCGATGCAGCTCAGGGTGCAGGCGCAAACACCGGGAGTCATCCAATGAACTGGCAACAGCTGAATGAACTGGACTTCGAGAATATCGGCCAGTGGCCGCGGCTGGCCAAGGTCATTGCCATTGCTCTTGCGTGCGCGCTCCTGGCCGGTGCGGTCGGTTATTTTCTGATTACGGACAGCCTCGCCCGGTTGGACCGGAGCAAGGCGCAGGAGCAAAAGCTGAAGCTGACCTTCGAGGAAAAAGCACAGCAGGCGGGCGGTTTGCCCGGCTCCAGGCTGCAACTGGAGGAGTTGCAGGCGGAGTTGAACGCCCAGTTACGCAAGCTGCCCAACACGCTGGAAATAGCCGGCCTGCTCGATGACATCAGCTTTATGGCGACCGACAATGGTCTGCGCCTGGAGCGCATCAACTGGGAGGCGGAAAAACCGAGCGAGTTTTCTACCGAGTTGCCGATGCGCATTATTGTCAGCGGTGATTATCATCAGTTGGGGCATTTTGTGGCCGATGTGGCGGCCTTGCCCCGCATCGTGATCATCGACAGCTTCAATTTGTCCCGGGCCGGGGCCGATCAGCTGAGCATGTCGATGCTGGCCAAGACCTACAAATATAACGAGCAGGAGGCCAAATGAGGTTTTTTTGCCTGTTGGCCGGGCTGCTGTTGACGGCGTGCATCGATGATCAGGATCTGAATCACTACGTGGCCGAGGTGAAAGCGCGTCCTGTAGCGCCACCGGAGCCACAGCCCAAGACCGAGGCGTTTGTACCCGAGACCTATCAGCCCGACTCGCAACGCAGCCCCTTCGGACATCCACAACCGGAGAACATCAAAAAACCGGACAATTCAACGGCCGATTGCGATCTGCCCGATCATGAGCGACCGGCAGAGGTACTGGAACGTTATTCGCTCGATAATCTGTCACTGCGCGGTACCCTGGGTGACAAGCGAGGTCTGTCGGCACTGATCCGTACCCAGGACGGGGTGACGCATCGGGTAAAGACAGGACAACGCATGGGGCTGAATCTCGGTGAGGTGGTGGGGATCACCACCAACGAGTTAACGCTTAAAGAATATATTCCCGATGGCAGAGGCTGTTGGGAAACCAGGACAACCCGGCTGGTGTTATCCGAAGCAAAATAAAAACAATAGGCATGGAGTGCGCTATGACAAGACAGATGGTGATAAAGCTGATGTGCAGCCTGGTACTCAGCCTGGTTCCATTTGGCCAGCTACTGGCCGCCGTTAGCCTGGAAAGCCTGCGGGTCAATCCTCTGGCTGGAAATCAGTTGATGCTGGAGCTGGAGTTTGATGCTCCTCCGTCGCTGCTGACCGATGTGGTGCGCCAGAACCCGGATCGACTGGTGCTGCAAATTCCCGATGGTTTCTCTGCCCTGCAGGAAAATTTAATCCCCATCGAACGGCAGGGGGTCAGCTCCGTGGATGTGCGCCGGGTTGGCTCCAATCTGGAGGTAGCCCTGATGATGGAGTCCATGCAGCCATACCGGTTACAACGCGAGGATAATCGTGTGTTGCTGCTGCTGGGCGAGGGCGTCAGCGGTGTCGACAACCGGGGTTCTGTTCTGCCGCCGGGGGCGATCAATGTCATTACCGGTATCGATTTTCGTCGTGGTCGCGATGGTCAGGGGCAGGTGCTGGTGCAACTGGACAAGTCCACCGCCGCGGTCGACATGCAGGTCAAGGGAAACCGGCTGACCGCCAAATTTCACAACACCCATATTGACGATGCCCTGCTGCAGGTGCTGGATGTCAACGATTTCGGCACCCTGGTCAACCGTATTCGCAGCCGCCGTGAAGGGAGCGATGTGCTGGTGATGGTCGAGACCTCTGGCCGCTTCGATTATCGCTACGATCAATCGGCGCGTCTGTTTGTGCTGGAACTGGCCAGACCGACCGAGGCTAAGTCCTCGGTGAAATCGGGCCGACAATATACCGGCAAGCCGATCTCGATGAATTTTCAGGATATTCCGGTACGCACCGTGCTGCAGCTGATCGCCGATTTCAATAACTTCAACCTGGTCACCACCGACTCGGTACAGGGCAATCTGACCCTGCGGCTCGATGGGGTGCCCTGGGAGCAGGCGCTGGATACCATATTGCAGGTGCGGGGGCTGGACAAGCGGCTGGACGGCAATATTCTGCTGGTGGCGCCGGCGGCGGAGCTGGCGCAACAAGAGCAGCAACAGCTCGAGAATCGTCAGGCCAAGGAAGTGCTGGCACCGCTGGTCACCGAGTTTTTGCAGGTGAATTATGCCAAGGCGGTGGATGTGGTGGCCTTGCTGACCAATGAAAGCACCGGTCTGCTGACCGAGCGGGGCGCCATCGCGGTCGATGACAGAACCAACATGCTGGTGATCAAGGATACTCAACAAAGCATCGATAACATCAAGCGCATGCTGTCTCTGCTCGACATTCCCATCAAGCAGGTGGTGATCGAAGCGCGCATGGTGACCATCGACGACGGCTTTGAAGAGGCGTTCGGGGTGCGCTGGGGCTACAGCAACGACAGCAGTTCCGGCCGTAATGAACAGTCGGTGAGCGGTACCCTGGAGGGCATTCGTGCCGGTGATGATGACAACTCGCTGAACGTGAATCTGCCGGCGGCGGGAGCGGCGGGTAACATCGCCTTTCAGGTGGCCAAGCTCGGCGGCGGCCGGTTGCTCGATCTGGAATTGTCGGCGCTGGAGCGGGAGAACCGGGCAGAGATTATTGCAAGTCCAAGGGTCACCACCTCCAGTCAGAAGCCGGCGTTGATCGAGCAGGGGACCCAGGTACCGTTTTCTTCTGCCAGTGACGGTGGCACTCAAGTCGAGTTTCAGGATGCGGTGCTCAGCCTCAAGGTCACGCCGCAAATCACCCCCGATAACCGGGTGGTACTGGATTTGACCATTACTCAGGACTCTATTGGAGAGCGCATTCCCCAGGCGACGGGGGGAGAGGCGGTGGCGATCAATACCCAGTCGATCACCACCCAGGTGCTGGTGAACGACGGTGAAACCCTGGTGCTGGGGGGAATATTTCAGCAAAATATCCTGCGTAGTGTGACCAAGGTGCCTTGGCTTGGCGACATCCCGGTGGTGGGCCGGTTGTTTAAAACCACCAG
Source organism: uncultured Oceanisphaera sp. (assembly GCF_947495715.1). Taxonomy (GTDB): domain Bacteria; phylum Pseudomonadota; class Gammaproteobacteria; order Enterobacterales; family Aeromonadaceae; genus Oceanimonas; species Oceanimonas sediminis. The sequence goes on along the minus strand of NZ_CANLZU010000011.1, from coordinate 89,381 downwards.
TGACAGCAACAAGAAACGCGAGTTGATTATCTTCGTCACCCCCCGTATTGTGCACGACAGTATTTGAACTCCAGGACGCTTTGCCCCTGCAAGCCGGGGCAAAGCCGTCATCAAACAGACCAGAAACGGGAACTTGGGCGCAAGGGCAACTGCATGGAGCCGTGTCTCGCTCCGGGCTTCTTTGGCCCCGTGGCGGGTATTACCCTTGCCAGCGACCGGCGCAGTTGCGATAATTCGGCGTCCAATTTCAGAAAGTTAAGGTCAGGTCCATCGTCGACCCTGCGGTGTTCGTGGGGCGCATTTGTTTGTGAGAATTTCGTGTAACATGGCTGAGAAACGCAATATCTTCCTTGTAGGGCCTATGGGTGCGGGCAAGAGCACCATCGGTAAATACCTGGCGCAGCAACTGCATATGGAGTTTTATGACTCCGATCATGAGATCGAGCATCGTACCGGTGCCGATATCAGCTGGGTATTTGATGTCGAAGGCGAAGAAGGCTTCCGCCAACGCGAAGAAAAGGTGATCAACGATCTGAGCGAACTGCAGGGCATAGTGCTGGCTACCGGCGGTGGTTCCATCAAGAGCAAAGAGAGCCGTAACCGGCTGTCGGCCCGTGGCATCGTCGTGTATCTGGAAACGCCGGTCGAGAAGCAGCTGGCCCGGGTACAGAAAGACAAGCGCCGTCCGCTGCTGCAAACCGAAGAGCCGCCGCAGGAAGTGCTGGAGCGACTGGCTGCCGAGCGCAACGCCCTGTATCTGGAAATTGCCGATTATGTGGTGCGCACCGACGAACAGGGCGCCAAACTGGTCGCCAATCAGATAGCCGAATTGATCGGCCTGTAACGGACAGGAGCTCCATGGAAAGGTTAACCGTCAATCTGGGTGAGCGCAGCTACCCCATTGTTATTGCCGAAGGCACCCTGTCACAGGGCTCGCTGCTGCGGGACATGGTCAAGGGTAAAAAGGTGCTGGTTGTTACCAACGAGGTGGTGGCACCCCTGTATCTCGATACCCTGCTGACGGCGCTGGCGCCGCTGCAGGTCGAGTCACTGGTGTTACCCGACGGCGAGCAGTTCAAGACCCTGGACACCTTCAATCAGGTGATGGGAACCCTGCTGGCCGGCAATCACGGGCGAGATACCACCCTGGTTGCCCTCGGTGGCGGTGTGATTGGTGATTTGACCGGCTTTGCTGCCGCCTGTTACCAGCGCGGGGTGCCCTTTATTCAGGTGCCGACCACGCTGCTGGCGCAGGTTGACTCTTCCGTGGGCGGTAAAACCGCAGTCAACCATCCCCTCGGCAAAAACATGATCGGTGCCTTCTATCAGCCCCAAATGGTATTGATCGATACCTCGTGCCTGCAAACGCTGCCGGAGCGGGAATTTGCCGCCGGCCTGGCCGAGGTGATCAAGTACGGCATTATCTGGGACGCCGACTTCTTCGACTGGCTGGAGCAGAATCTGCCGCGCCTGCAACGGCTCGAGGCGGATGCGCTGAGCTATGCCATTCGTCGTTGTTGTGAAATCAAGGCGGACATGGTGGCCTCTGATGAACGGGAACATGGCGTTCGTGCCCTGCTCAATCTGGGGCATACCTTCGGCCATGCCATCGAAGCCGAAATGGGTTATGGCAATTGGTTGCATGGCGAGGCGGTCGCCGCCGGCACCATGCAGGCCTGCCATACCGCCCACCTGCGCGGTGAAATGAGTCGCGAGGAGGTCGCCCGGGTAGAAAGCCTGTTGATCAAGGCGCATCTGCCGGTGCTGGGGCCTGCCGAGATGACACTCGACCATTATCTGCCGCATATGCTGCGTGACAAGAAAGTGCTGGCCGGCAAGTTGCGTCTGGTGCTGCCGGTCGGCATCGGCCGCGCTCAGGTGGTGGATGATGTCACCGAGCGGCAGCTGGCGCAGGTGGTGGCGTCGGAACGGACACCGTGACCGACGCGGTTAATCTTCCCTTCTCCTCTCAGCAGCAGCTGCTGGCGCGGCTGCTGCACCTTTCCCGCCTCGATACCGATTTTATTCTGCTCACCGGGCCCGAAGGTGCCGGCAAGTCCTACCTGGCCCATCGGCTGACCGAAGAAACGACCTTGATGCTGCCGGTGCTGCTGGATGCCGAAGCGCTCGACAGTCATGCCCGTTTTCGTGATGCACTGCTTGGCCGCTGGTTTCCGGGAACCGTGTTCGACTCCGAAGACTCGTTATCGGACTCCATGGCCAGGCTGTTGCCGGCCAGTCTGCACAAACGCTTGCTGGTGGTGGACAATGCCGAGTGGCTGACCGATATACTGTTACAGGAGCTGGTGGAGCTGTATCTGGCGTTGCCGGCTTCGGTCAGGCCTTTCATGGTGCTGATCGGCTCGGCCGACTGGGCCGGGCAGGTGTGTCTTCAGCTTGATGACGAGATGAGATCCCGGGTGCTTGAAGTGGAAGTGCCGCCGTTGACCACGACGGACAAGCAGGACTTATGGCACGCTTTGGGATACCAATCCCCCCCCGCCACATCGCATGAGATTCAATATCCCGGCGATGTGATTGACACCATGGAGCCGCAGATGAAAACACAAGGTTATCGCCAGCTGGTGGAGCAGAAGTCCGTCAAGATACTGCTCACCGCGCTGATCGTGGTGGTGCTGCTGATTATTATCGTCAGTCTGCTGGATGACTCCGACTCGTCGGCGCCCGAGCTGGTTCAGCCGTTCGAACAGGAGCAAGAGCTGGCGTTACCGCCACCGATACCGACTCCGGTACCCGATACCGAAACGTCTACACCCGAGTCAGCGGGTGATAGCGTGGTGCGGGAATGGCCGGTCGAACCCTTGCCGGATACGCCGGCCATCAGTACGCGCGTTGCCGAAACACCGGACGACAGCGACAAGGAGCGGGTGGTGATCGAAGACAAGGTGGTCAGCAAGCTGATGCAGCGCAAGGCGACCCCCGAACCGGCGGCCAGGCCGGATACCTCGGCAGGTTCGGCGCAGCCTGCACCTGCAGGTCGGCAGTCGGCCAACACCGGGGGGCTGAGCCCCCTGTCGGCGCTGATGCAAAAGTCCGGTGGCCGTTATACGCTGCAGCTGATGGCCAGTCGTGATCGGACGGCACTGGAGAAAATGGCCACGCGCCATCGTCTGGCCCCGAGCTGGGTGTATCCCCGCAGCATCAACGGCCAGCCTTGGTTTGTACTGGTATTTGGCGATTTTGTGTCACCGGAGCTGGCGCGTCGCGGTATCGGCTCACTGCCATCCGAGCTGCAGGCGGCCAAACCCTGGCCCAAACCCTTCGCTCAGGTGCAAAAAGAAGTCAAACCATAGTCATGGGGTTGGCTTGAGGTTACAATGCGCGCCCTTCACCGGTTAGGCTTTGATGACGACAATGACTAAAACTCGGGCATTCCTGAAATGGGCCGGCGGTAAATACGGCCTGGTAGACAGCATCAATCGGCGTCTACCCGAAGGCCGAGTGCTGGTGGAACCCTTTGTAGGCGCAGGTTCGGTATTTTTGAATTCCGACTTTGAAGCCTATGTGCTGGCCGATATCAATGCGGACTTGATCCATTTGTATCAGCTGCTCAAGACCCGGCCGGACGCCTTTATCCGCGATGCCGCCGCCATGTTTACCGCCGCCAACAACGACAAGACCACCTATTACGACTTTCGGGTCGATTTCAATCAGGAACGGGATCACTACCGGCGAGCCTTGTTGTTCCTGTACCTGAACCGGCATGGTTATAACGGCCTGTGCCGCTATAACAAGAAAGGCGGTTTCAACGTGCCCTTCGGCGCCTATAAAAAACCCTATTTCCCCGAACGGGAGCTGTGGTTCTTTGCCGAGAAAGCACAGAGGGCCACCTTCGTCTGCCAGAGCTATACCGAGGTGTTTGCCCGGGCCGATGCGGATCAGGTGTTTTACTGCGACCCGCCCTATGCGCCGCTGTCGTCCACCGCCAGCTTTACCACCTACGCCGCCAACGGCTTTACGCTGGACGATCAGGCGATTCTGGCCCGGCTGGCGCGGGAAACCGCCACCCGTGGTGTACCGGTGCTGATCAGCAACCATGATATTCCGCTGACGCGGGAACTGTATCGAGATGCGGATCTGGAAGTGGTGGCGGTCAAGCGTACCATCAGCCGCCATGCGCACAACCGCAAGAAAGTAGACGAACTGCTGGCCCTGTTCAGCCCCGGTTCTGCTTGTGAGGAGTAAGGAGTTAGGGGGGGGAGGGGAGTATCGCCTCACCCCTCACCCCTCGCTCTTCACCCTTTATCCCTCACCCTTCACTCCTCAGATATCAAGCACCAGCCGTACCACCAGCAGCAAGACAAGCACCAGCCCGACGATGGCCAGTGCCCCCAGGCCCAGATAGGGCCAGGGGCTGCCGCTGAACTGTTGCTGCCGGTTCTTTTGTGACTGCACCCCGAACAGCGCCGCCGCCACCGCCTGTAGCCTGTGTTTCCAGCTCATCATTTCCTCGTCCTGGCGAATGTCAGCCAAGCATAGACGGCTTGCTAGAGAATCACCGGGCACTGGGGTAGAATTGGACGGTTTTTTGCGCTCAAGGGAACTTTGATGACCGATTACCTGATTGCCCCCTCTATTCTTTCTGCCGACTTTGCCCGCCTGGGTGACGACGTGGCCCAGGTGCTGCAAGCGGGCGCCGACGTGGTGCACTTCGATGTGATGGATAACCATTATGTGCCCAACCTGACCATAGGCCCCATGGTGTGCAAGGCGCTGCGCGACTACGGCATTCAGGCGCCCATCGATGTTCATCTGATGGTCAAGCCGGTAGACAGCCTGGTGCCCCAGTTTGCCGAGGCCGGCGCCTCCATTATCACCTTTCACCCCGAGGCGTCCGATCATATCGACCGCACCCTGGGGTTGATCAAGGAGCAGGGCTGTCAGGCCGGCCTGGTGTTCAACCCGGCTACGCCGCTGAGCTACCTGGATTACGTGATGGACAAGGTGGACGTGATCCTGCTGATGTCGGTCAACCCCGGTTTTGGCGGCCAGTCCTTTATCGACGGCACCCTCGACAAGCTGCGTCAGGCTCGTCGTCGCATCGATGAAAGCGGTCGCAACATTCGGCTGGAAATCGACGGTGGCGTCAAGGTCGACAATATTCGTGCCATCGCCGAGGCCGGTGCCGACATGTTTGTGGCCGGCTCCGCCATCTTCAGCCAGCCCGACTACAAGACGGTGATCGACCGAATGCGCAATGAACTGGCCAGCGTTCGTGGATAACATCGAGCTTATCCAGTTCGATCTGGACGGCACCCTGATCGACAGCGTGCCCCAGCTGGCGTTGGCGGTAAACCGCATGCTGGAACAGCTGGGCCATGTGTCGGCAGACGAGCTGGCGGTACGCCATTGGGTGGGTAACGGGGCCGACATGCTGGTGCGTCGCGCCCTCATCAATGCGCTCGAATGCGAGCCGGACGCCACACAGCAGCAAGAAGCGCGAGCGGCGTTCGACGTTGCCTATGAAGGGGTAGCCGAGCACGAGCTGGTGTTTTATCCCGGTGTGCTGGATACCCTGCATCAGTTACACCAGGCCGGCAAGACGCTGGCTATCGTCACCAACAAGCCCTACCGCTTTGTTCCTGCCATTCTGGCGGCGGCGGATCTGAGCGATTACTTCTCGCTGGTGCTGGGCGGTGACAGCCTGGCGCAGAAAAAGCCCGATCCGGCCCCGCTGCTGCATGTGTGTCGTGAGCTGAATATCACGCCGGCGCGCTCCCTGATGATCGGCGATTCCGAAAATGATGTGTTGGCGGCCAAGGCGGCCGGCATGGCGGTGGTGGGTCTGACTTATGGTTACAACTACGGCCGGGATATTGCCGAAAGCCACCCGGACCGGGTGATGAGCGATATTCGCGGGCTGCTCGACCTGTTGCTAAAAAATGAACACAGAAAGGATAATCATGGCTAAACCAATTGTTTTCAGTGGCGCCCAGCCTTCCGGGCAGCTGACCATAGGCAACTACATGGGCGCCCTGCGCCAGTGGGTGAAGATGCAGCAGGACTACGACTGCCTGTACTGCATCGTGGACATGCATGCCATTACCGTCCGTCAGGACCCACAAGCACTGCGATCGGCCTGTCTGGATGCGGCGGCACTTTATATGGCCATCGGCCTGGATCCGGCCCAGAGCACCATTTTCGTGCAGTCGCATGTGCCCGAGCATGCGGAGCTTTCCTGGATTCTGAACTGTTATACCCAGTTCGGCGAATTGTCGCGCATGACCCAGTTCAAGGACAAGTCCAGCCGCTATGCCGAAAACATCAACGCCGGCCTGTTCACCTATCCGGCGCTGATGGCGGCGGACATACTGCTGTACCAGACCAGCCAGGTTCCGGTAGGTAACGATCAAAAGCAGCACCTGGAGCTGACCCGGGACGTGGCCTACCGTTTCAATCAGCTTTACGGTGAGGTGTTCACCGTGCCCGAGCCTTTCATTCCCGCAGACGGCGCGCGCATCATGAGCCTGCAGGAGCCGACCAAAAAGATGTCCAAGTCCGACGACAACGTCAACAACTTCATCGGACTGCTGGAAGACCCCAAGGTCATCGCCAAGAAACTCAAGCGGGCGGTCACCGATTCCGAAGATCCGCCAGTGGTACGTTTCGATGTGGAAAACAAGCCGGGGGTTTCCAATCTGCTGACGCTGATGGCCGGTGCCAGTGGTCGCTCCATTCCCGAGCTGGAACAGCACTTCGAAGGCAAGATGTACGGCCACCTCAAAACCGAGACGGCCGAAGCGGTACTCGCCATGCTGGAGCCGATTCAGCGCCGCTTTCACGAGCTGCGTGAAGACGAGACAGAGCTGTGCAGAATACTGACGCTGGGTGCCGACAAGGCCCGGGCGAAAGCTGTACAGACCCTGGAAAAGGTATATGATGTGATTGGCTTTGTACCCAAAAGCCGTTAATACTTAAGGGAGCCGTCAAGGCTCCTTTTTCGACGGTTTCATTGTTTCGATTATTTTGCCGAACCGACAGTCTCACCGGTTCGATAACTTCACTGGATTATTTCCCATCTATGATAGAAGAAAACACCCTTGATCGGGAATTGACCGACAAGCTTTACTGGCTGCGTAAATTTCGCATGGCCAAGAATGACAAGACACTGGAATTAATGGTATCCAAAGCCGTTGATGATTATCACACTCACTCTGCCGTTGTTGCCGCCATCTATCTGGCCGAATGTCAGCGTGAGCGTGAAATGCTGCAGGGACGTTTTCTCGATCAATAAGCACAACGTGAGTCAAACGGGGCAATAGCTCTCGATTACTCCTGATACAGGCTGACCATCAAGGTCAGGCCGGGCTGTCGTTATCTTTGGATCTGGCCCATAATCAAGGTATCTCCACACTCATCGGTTACCCCATGCCGATAGTTGTCAAGAGGAGGAGACACCCATGATACTGCAACTTTTCAAACGTCGTCGATGGCTGTTGCCTCTGCTCGGGGCGCTGACCTTTGGCCTGATGGCACCGCAGGTGCTGGCAGACAGAGAGGGGCGCGGTGATGGCCGAGGATACCAGCAGGGCTACGACAGGCACCAGAATCAGTACTATGGCAAGCACTACGGCAAGCGTTTCAAGCACCGTAAACACGCTCGGCATCACAGGCATCATCGTCACTATCGGTACGCTCCGCGCAGGGCAAGGGTGGTAGAGCAGTATTATTATCAGCCGCCCCGTCACTATTATCGTGAGCACCGTTCTTCGCGAGCACATATCTCGGTGACCCTGCCTCTGGGTACCATAGTGCATGGCCTGCCCGGTGGTTATGTCAGCTTCAACCTGGGTGGTGATCCCTATTACTACCACGGCGGTAATTACTATCGTTCCTATCAGCGTGGTTATCGGGTGATTGCCCCGCCGTCCGGACACAGGTGGTAATGCCAAACAGCTTAAATAACAGATCTGCTCGGTTGTTCTGCAAAGGTCGGACAAAGGGTCCGCCCCGCCTACTCGCCGTGAACCCATCCTTGGGGGCTCAGCCGCACCATCCGTGGCGCGGAGGGTCGGCTGAGCAGATCCCTTTGTCCTCCTTGATACAGCAGAGTCATCTGTTGGTGCTGTCTGCAGGCAACTCGGGACTCAAAAAGAAGCAACAGAGACGAGCTCCCACGACCATGAAATGCCAGGGCCGGAAAATGCTCCTGCCGTTCCGGCATTCCCGCCGTCCCTGGCGGTCAGACGGCATTTCCGAGCCCCCATGGGGCAGCTTGCTGCCGTAACGAGTTGTTTCAGCCTGACCGAACATCCAGTGAATGTTCGCAGTAGGCTGAAACAGCGAGTGGCAAGGCTAAATGGCGTGTCGTGGGAGCCGGCTGTGTTGCCTCTGAGTTCGGGCTTGAGAAAGATCAGATCTTTATTCAGATAGGGATTACTCCTTGAGATCGGGCAGATTGCGGAACAGTTCCAGTGCTTGTGGGTTGGCCAGGGCACCGATGTTTTTTACCGGCTTGCCTTCCACCACATTGCGTACCGCCAGTTCGACCGTCTTGCCCGACCGGGTTCTGGGAATATCGGTCACGGCCAGTATTTTGTCCGGCACATGACGCGGACTGCACTGGTTGCGAATGCGTCGGCAAATGGCCGCTTTCAGTGCGCCGTCCAGCCGCTCGCCCTCGACCAGTTTGACGAACAGCAATATCCGCTCATCTTTGTGCCAGTGCTGACCCACCACCACCGCATCCGCTACCTGCTCGAAGCGGCTGATCTGACGATAGATTTCGGCGGTACCGATACGCACGCCACCCGGGTTGAGCACCGTATCCGAGCGGCCATAGAACACCATGCCGCCGTGTACCGTCAACGCCACTCTGTCACCGTGATGCCAGCAGCCCGGGTAGGTCTGCCAGTAGGCGGCGTCATAGCGGCTGCCGTCATCGTCGCCCCAGAACCCCACCGGCCGGTTGGGAAAGCTGTTGCAACAGACCAGCTCGCCTGGCTGTTCCAGCAAGGGCCGGCCCTGTTCGTCGTACACCCGCACATCCAGCCCCAGACCAATGCCCTGACACTCGCCGCGATAAACCGGGCTGATGGGGTTGCCGAGCACGAAGCAGCCACAGATATCGGTGCCGCCGGCGATGGAAGCCAGCTGCAGATTGGACTTGATGCGCCGGTAAACAAAGTCGAATTGTTCGGGCGCTAGGGCCGAGCCGGTGGAGCACAGGGTGCGCAGGGCCCCCAGATAATGGTGGTCACGCGGATGAATCCGCTGCTTTTCCATGGCTTCTAGGTATTTGGCGGAGGTGCCGAACAGGGTCATGCCCGTTTTTTCGGCCCAGTTCCACAGCACCTTGCCATCGGGAAAGAAAGGCGCGCCTTCATAAAGCAGCAGGGTGGCGCCGCTGGCCAGTGCCGAGACCAGCCAGTTCCACATCATCCAGCCACATGTGGTGAAATAGAATACCCTGTCGCCGGGGCGAATATCGCAATGCAGCCGATGTTCTTTCAGATGGTTGAGCAGGATGCCGCCGGCCGAATGCACTATGCACTTGGGCTGGCCGGTGGTACCCGAAGAATACAGAATATAGAGCGGCGCGTTGAAGGGCATGGCAGTAAAATGCAGCGGCTGCCCGGCGTGGCGGCGCAGCCATTCAGACCAGTGTTGCACCCTGTCGTCGGAGTCAGGCTGGTCTGCCCCCAGGTAGTGGATTTTCACCCAGTGTTCGATGCTGTCGATGGCCGCGACTATGGCTCTGGCTTTGTCGCCGGTGTCATGCCGCTTGCCGTTGTAACGATAACCGTCGGCGCTGAACAGTACCTTTGGCCGGGTTTGACCGAAGCGTTCTATCACGCTGTCGGCACCGAAGTCGGGGGAGGTCGAGGTCCAGATTGCCCCCAGTGCGGTGGTGGCCAGCATGGCGACCAGGGTTTCCGGCAGATTGGGCAGGTAACCGGCTACCACATCACCGGGTTTGATACCGGCGTGCTCCAGACCGGCACGAATGGCCGCCACCTGTTCGGTCAGTTCACTCCAGCTCAGGCTCCGCTCATTTTGCCCCTCGGCCATAAACAGCAGGGCAGCTTGATCCGGGTGTGTTGTGGCATGGCGCAACAGGTTTTCGGCAACGTTAAGCCGGGCTTCGGGAAACCAGACCGCGTCACGGGCGCTGGCGGCGTTCAGCACCGGCTGCTCACCCTTTTCACCCACTACCTCGGCGAAGTCCCACACTAGGTTCCAGAAGGCGGCACTGTCCTGCACCGACCAGGCATGCAGGCTTTGATAGTCGGTCAGCTCGAGTCCGTAGCGGCGGTTTGCCTGTTGCATGAACTCATACAGCTGGCTGCGTTTTATCCGGGCGGGAGAGGGGCGCCACAAGGGGGCAAGTTGCCGGGACATGTTCACCTCCTGATCAGGGGGTTGCCGGGATGGGGGGGCTGTTGATCCGGGTGCGCCAGTTGAAATGCCTCGAGCCGGTTGCAGGCCTGCTCGATGGCGACAAGCCTGGGATAAGGCGCCAGATCCAGCTTGAAGCGGCGGGCATTGGTGAGCTGGGGCACCAGGCAGATATCCGCCAGACTAGGGGAGTCACCGCAGCAGAACGGTGCGTCGCTGGTGCTCAGCTGCTGTTCCAGCGGAGTCAGCCCCTGCTGCAGCCAGTGGTGATACCAGGTGGTTTTTTGCTCTTCACTGAGTCCGAGATCACCGGTCAGGTAGTTGAGCACCCGCAGGTTGTTGAGTGGGTGTATGTCGCAGGCCACCTGCAGCGCCAGAGCCCGGCAGCGGGCGCGGGCAAAGGGCATGGCCGGCAGCAACGGCGGCTCGGGATAGCTTTCGTCCAGATATTCGATAATGGCCAGCGACTGGCCGAGGATGCCGTGACCGGTATCCAGGCTGGGCACCAGGCCGGTTGGGTTCACAGACCGATAACTATCGCTTCTTTGGGTGCCATCCAGCAAGGAGATGGGAAGGGTCTCACAGCTCAGTCCTTTCAGGTGAAGCGTAATCCGTACCCGGTAGGCGGCGGAAGAGCGGACATAATCATAGAGCTTCATATTTCGTCACCTGCTGGTCGATGGCACCGAAGATGGACTGGCCCTGGGCGTCCAGCATCTCGATGCGCACCCGGTCGCCAAACTTCATGAAGGGGGTGCGAGCTTCGCCCTGATCCAGAACTTCCAGCATGCGTCGTTCGGCCAGACAGCAGGAGCCGGTGCTGCGATCCACATTGGAGACGGTGCCGGAGCCGATGATGGAGCCGGCGCACAGGTCCCGGCTAAAGCTGACATGGGTCAGCAGTTGGGCGAAGTTGAAGGTCATGTCGGTGCCCGCATCCGGCTCGCCGAACAGCTCGCCGTTCAGATGAACCCGCAGGCGGTGATGCACCCTGGTGTCTTGCCAGGCATCGCCCAGTTCATCCGGGGAGATGGCCACCGGCGAGAAGGACGAAGCCGGTTTTGACTGGAAGAAGCCGAAGCCCTTGTTCAGTTCTCCCGGAATCAGGTTGCGCAGCGACACATCGTTGACCAGCATCAGCAGCTTGATATGAGCGTCGGCCCTTTCGGCGGGGGTACCCATGGGGACATCACCGGTAATAATGGCGATTTCGCCTTCGAAGTCGATGCCCCAGGCTTCATCGGCCAGACAAATATCTTCGCATGGCCCGATAAAACCGTCGGACATACCCTGGTACATCAGCGGATCGGTCCAGAAGCTGGCCGGTATCTCGGCGCCGCGGGCCTTGCGCACCAGCTCCACATGATTGACGTAGGCGCTGCCGTCGGCCCACTGATAGGCGCGGGGCAGGGGCGAGGCACAGGCGGACGGGTCAAACGCGAAGCTGTCGGCACAGTTTCCCTGGTTCAGTTGTTGATAAAGTGCCTGTAATGCCGGCTCGGTTTCGGCCCAGTAATCCAGTGCCGCCTGCAGGGTGGGGGCAATGCCGTCTGCGGTGATCGCCCGACTCAAATCCCGGGACACCACCAGTAGTTGGCCGTCACGACCTTGTTTCAGAGAAGCCAGTTTCACCATCGCCTCCTTGATGTATCCAGTGCGCTTTATCGCGTTATGGTTTTGCCTGCCACGAGTGAACATAGTCGATGTTTTCCATCCCGTCCGGCAACTCGGCCACCTCCAGCGGCTGCCGTGAGTCGATCATCACCGCCACCTCGTCGGTTTCGGTACGAGTGTGTTTGGCACCGGCGGCGAAGGCCTTGGGATGAGGACCATGAGTAAAGCCGCAGGGGTGCAGGGTGATCATCCCCGCTTCTATATTGTCCCGACTGAAGAAATTGCCCTGATGATAGAAGATGACCTCATCAAAATCGTCGTTGTTATGGTAGAAGGGCACCTTGAGCGCACCGGGATCGGACTCGATAGGCCGGGGCACGAAGGTACAGATCACGAAGTCGTTGGCGACGAAGGTGGTGTGCGCCGAGGGCGGCAGGTGGTAGCGGTGGCTCATCAAGGGACGAATGTCGCGCCAGTTGAGCTTGAACACGGTCAGGTCGCCGGTCCAGCCCTGGGCATCCAGTGGATTGAAGGGGAAGCTGATGCGGTTTATCTGCCCCCGGGCCTTGAGCAACACCTGCCACTCGCCGGGCTGCTCGCTCTGGGCCTTGAAGGCATCGTCCAACCTGGGGTATTCGAGTACGGCCGGATCGAATATCGCATGACGGCCCACCAGGCCGCGTTCCGCCTGCATGTAGGCGCCGTGGGTGGCCTCTATCATCAGCAGGGTCACCGGCTGTTCGATTTCCAGCCGCCAGCTGGTGGCACGGGGCAGGATAATATAGTCACCCTCGCCGAAGCTCAGGTGGCCATAATCGCAAAAAAGCCGGCCCTTACCCCGATGCACAAACAGACACTCGTCGCCGTCGCCGTTACGCACCAGATGATTCATCGACTGGTCGCTTTGCCAGAGTCGTACCTTCAGGCTGGCGTTGTGCAGCAGAAGCGTGGCATCCCAGGGACTGTTTCCCTTTGGCTGCAGCTTGTTGGTGTCGAAGGCGCGGGGGCGATGCGGCCCCTCCCAGGCACTCCAGCCGGTAGGCGGGTGGCGGTGGTACATGTGGGTGGCGGGGCCGAAAAAACCTTCCTTGCCGATTTCTCGTTCGAAGGTTCCCGCTGGCATGTCGCAGTGGGCCTGGCGCGAGGTGTCGCCTTCACGAATGGGAAACTGGAACCAGTGACGCATGGCATGATTCTCCTTGGATCAACACGGAGCCGGCGAAGCCCGCACAGGCTCGCCATTCATATCCTCAGTCTGGCATCGATCCACCGGCTCTGCCCGGGTCTTCACTCAGCATTGGTTCCAGTCGTATTCGGTCATGCGTCGGTTAATTCAGCGGCAGTACGATGGCGGTCAGTTTCCAGTCCAGTCCGCGTCGGCTCAGCACAAAATCGGCCTGCTTGCCCTCGTCGTCGGTGACCGTGACCACGAAACGATGCAGCGACCGGTAACCCATGTGGGCGTCGGAGAACAGTTTTTTACGCTCGGCCTGGGGCTTGCCGGAGTCGGAGCCGTTACCGTTGGTATTGGAGGGCGGCAGCGGGCGGCTTTCGGGAATGCCGGGCGCCGGCGTTTCTCCCCGCATCAGTCGCTCTATGCCGGCCGGGGTCATGTAGGTATCCAGCAGGCCGTCCACCATGATATTGGCCAGGCTGGCACCGAGGGCCGCGAAGGGATTTTGTTTGTTGTCTGCGCCAAGCTCGCGCAACACCCGGCTGTTCAGTTGTTGTTTCAGACTCAGGCGTACACTGTCGAATTCCACCCGTTCGGCCAGCGCCACGCTATCGCGCTGGTCGACGGCGTCGCTGATCCGGTAGGCGGTTAACCAGGGGGCGGCGGCGACATAGCCAACAGCGTACAGGATCAGCAATAACAGCACATATTTTGTTTTGCGCACGGACTTGAAACTCCAGGAAACCAATATTCGCGTCAAGGCTGCCTGTAACGGGATTCTCAGGCAAGCTGAAATCGACGAGCCGGCATTTTTAGTCCCTTTTTCGCGACAACCAAAGGCGCAAGCGACGAGAACGACCATAATTATGACCACGAGGCGCAGTTAAGGGAGCAGCCATTATGTTGGAAGCACACGGCATGTCTGTCGAAATGAGCAAACAGGATAACCATACCCTGTGGCTCACCATCAAGATTTATGGCGATATCGCCTATGATGATTTCAGGGAGATGGAGCAGCAGCTCGAACAGGCACTGGAAGACATGGACAGTCCCCGAATCAAGGCCCTGGTCGACATGATTGACTTCAACGGCTGGGAAGCAAAAGCCCTGTGGGAAGACATTCAGTTTACCCGCAAGCATGGCGATGAATTCAGCAAGCTGGCGATTGTCGGCGTTGATCTCAGGGAAAAACTGATGGCCATGGTGGTGGACTGGTTTCTGCTCAGCAGCCAGGTGCAGTATTTCGAGCACCTGCAGGATGCCAGGGCCTGGCTGGAGCAGGATGAGCCTTGAGCGACCCGGTTCGTCGCGACGCCAGACACACAGTTTTATACGCTTTGGCAAGCATTCCGGCGTTGACGAGGGGAGTGCCGTTTTACCGCCGCGGCTTCTTTTTTGCGGAGCTTGAGTTCTGGCAGGGAGCTGTCAGAATCGCGGCTTCATCGTCGTTCTTTCATTCAGGGTTTCTTCAAGATGCGCTTTTATCAATCCGGCCTGTCGCTGCTGGCCGCCATGGTTTTGACCGCCTGTTCATCCCACTCCGCAAAGAATGCACCGCCTGCCGGAATCGAACTGGTGCATGGCCCGACCCAGATAGCCGCTGGCGATGCCCGTGGTGCCGATGATCTTACCGTTAGTACCCCGCATTTTACCTTTGCCATTGCTCAAGGCGGGATCGTGGATCTGGCGATGGTGGAAAACGGTGTCTTTGGCGCAGACCTGATCGACTCGGTTGATTTTGTGCCCGGCGAGGGCGAGCTGACCGTTGAAAAGCTGGAGGTGGTCAAGCACACCCCGGAACAGCTGGTGATTGAGTTGACGCGACAATGGAATGGGCACCGCCTGCTGAGCCGTTACGAAGTGGGCAAAGACTACCCGGGTATCAAGCTCAGCACCAAACTGCTCGATCCGGTCAAGGAGACCCTGTTCGCCGGCTACCGATTGCAGCGTAACGAGCCGGTTAATCAGGATCTGTCCAGCTATAACGACATGACACGCATGGTGCAGAGCCACTGGACCGCGGCCCAGCTGCAGAACAGCCTGAATGAGTTGTATGAAACCGATGATCTGCGTCGTTCTTATGCCGCAGGCGAGGGCGGTGACTTCACCGCCTGGCTCAGTGCCGGCTCGCTCGGTAACCTGTTGTCCGACAAGGAAATGTATACCACTGCCAGCCCTCAGGCCGAGCTGGGGCTATTTGATCTGAAACCAGTGACCGGTAACTTCGAGTCCTATCTGTCGGTGATGCGCCAGCGCTGGAACCGGGGCGAGCGCGTCTATCTGAATGCCGGCCCTCTGCTGAAGGATGCGCGGCACAACAGTGGCAAGCTCTACGCCTATACCCCCAAGGGCCGTATCACCGCCGATTTCGCCAGTTCTGCGGCCCGCGGTCACAGCTTTGTCAGCTTTGGTCCCGAGGTTTACCCCATTACCACCAACTTCGGTGGCGAGGCGACACCTTACAGTGAAACCCAGGTTGAATTCCGCTCCGGTGTGGGGCTGGCCAAGGCCGAAGTCTGGCTGGATGGCAAACAGGTAGCCGGTTGGAAAATCAACGGTGCCAAGTGGTTCAGAACCGGAGTACCGGTGCCGCCCAAGCGCACCTGGATGCAATGGGTCGTGGAAGACAAGCAAGGTAACCGGGCTTACTCCAACCCCATCTGGATCAAGTAAAGGTCTTCTTCAAGGGCTTCCCACGCCGGGAAGCCCTTTTCGATTCTGCGATTGGCGCTATATGGCTGAATAACAAGTTGCGGCTCGAATATACGACTATTCTGTAGTCATCATCGGCACCATGGGTGAGCTTGGCTATAAATCGGATTTGTTTTTATTAACACTACCTTATTTAAATTAAATCAATGGCTTAGTGGCACTTTATTTGAAAATAAGCCTGTTTGAGACTATGATGACCGCATTATTCAGAGGGGGAAGATATGAAAGGCGACAAGAAAGTCATCGAGTACCTGAATCAGGTGCTTAGCATAGAGCTCACCTCCATCAATCAGTATTTTCTGCATGCCCGCATGTTCAAGAACTGGGGCCTGCATCAGCTGGACGAGCGCGAATACAAGAAGTCCATCAAGGACATGAAGCAGGCCGACAAGCTGATAGAACGCATCCTGTTTCTCGAAGGGCTGCCCAACCTGCAACACCTCAACCGGCTGCGTATCGGTGAAAACACCGAAGAAATGCTGCAATGCGACAAGCAGCAGGTGGAAGAACAGTTACTGGTGCTGAAAGACGCCATCGCCTATTGCGAGTCGATACAGGAATACGTTTCCCGCGAACTGCTCTGTGAAATAGAAGAATACGAAGAAGCCCATCTCGACTGGGTAGACACCCAGCTCGACCTGATCGCCAAGATCGGACTCGAAAACTACCAACAGTCGCAAATGTAACGGGAGCCGAACATGAAAGGTAATGCAAAGGTAATAGCGGCATTGAACGAGCTGCTGGCCGGCGAACTGAGCGCCATGGATCAATATTTTATTCACTCCCGCATGTATGACGACTGGGGATTCAAGAAGCTGTTCGAGCGCATCGATCATGAATTTGAAGATGAAAAGGGTCATGCCTCCAAGCTGATTGAACGCATCCTGTTTCTGGGTGGCACCCCGGACATGGTTACCCGGGTTCCGCTGAATATCGGCAAGGACGTGCCGGCCATGCTGCAGAGCGATCTGAACCTGGAATACAAGGTAATCGAGGATCTGCGCAACGTCATGGCCCTGTGCGAACAGGTACAAGACTACCAGAGCCGTGACATGCTGCAGGTACTGCTGGAAGACACCGAAAACGACCACACCCACTGGCTGGAGCAGCAGCTGGGCCTGATCAACCGTATCGGTCTGCCCAACTACCTGCAATCGCAGATGTAAAATATCGCGCAATGCTGAATGTTAAATAAAAAAGCCGCTATTGCGGCTTTTTTGTATTTAGCGGCCACGTCGTGGCCAACATACAGCACGGATGTAGTCGCTGCTTCAGCTGCGAAATCCGGCACCGCAGGATCTGGTGCACGGGTTTCACCCTGGGCCATCAAATGTTGTACGCAGAAAAAAGCCCGGCGGGTGCCGGGCTGATATGGGGTTAGTCCAGGGTATCCAGACTCTTCCGATAGCTGTCGAAGGTCTTGGTAACCGAGGCCTTGGGGCCGCCGGTCATATTGCTGACCAGTACGATGGCAATGGAAGCGAGAATGAAGCCGGGGACGATCTCATAGAGATCGAAGAGTCCGCCGGAAAGCTGTTTCCAGACCACGACGGTGATGCCGCCGACCAGCACCCCGGCCAGGGCGCCGTTGCGGTTCATGTTGCGCCAGTACAGGCTGAACAGCAGCGCCGGGCCGAAGGCGGCGCCAAAGCCGGCCCAGGCGTAAGACACCAGCCCCAGTACCGTGCTGTCCGGATTCATCGCCAGCATCAAGGCTACCAGCGACAGACCAACCACCGCAAAACGACCGATGTTGACCAGCGTTTTGGCACTGGTGTTGGGGAACATCTGCTTGTAAAAATCTTCGGCCAGCGCAGAAGAAGACACCAGCAGCTGGGAGTCGGCGGTACTCATGATGGCGGCCAGAATGGCGGCCAGCAGGATACCGGCGATCACCGGGTGGAATACGGCGTTGACCAGCACCATGAAGATGGTTTCCGCATCTGCCAGCTCGCCACCCATGTTTTTCTGCACATAGAGCAGCCCGACCAGGCCGACCATCAGGGCGCCGGCCATGGACAGCAAGCTCCAGGTGACGGCGATGCGGCGGGCGGTGGTGATGTCTTTGTTGGTGCGGGTGGCATTGAAGCGAGCCAGAATATGAGGCTGACCGAAGTAGCCCAGCCCCCAGGCGGCCAGCGAGACAATACCGATGACGGACAGGGACTCGCCATCGATGTTGCTCCACAGTGTCAGCAGATTGGGATTAAGATTGTTCAGATCGGTTTCCAGCTGGCCGAAACCGCCTTCCATCGCCGCAATCGGCACTATCATCAGCGCGGCCGCCATCATCAGACCCTGCACCAGATCGGTCCAGGACACGGCGAGAAAGCCACCGAACATGGTGTAAGACACGATGCAGAGGGTACCGAGCACCACGGCAATCTGATAATCCAGGCCAAATACGGTTTCAAACAGCTTGCCACCGGCAACCAGACCCGAGCTGGTGTAGAACAGGAAGAACATCAATATCATCAGGGCCGAGATAATCTGCAGCACCTTGGATTTGTCTTCGAAGCGGCGAGACAGGTAGGCCGGTATCGTGATGGCGTTATCTACCTCCAGGGTATAGGTGCGCAGTCGTTTGGCACAGAACATCCAGTTGGCCCAGGTGCCCAGCAGCAGGCCGCCGGCCAGCC
Source organism: uncultured Oceanisphaera sp. (assembly GCF_947495715.1). Taxonomy (GTDB): domain Bacteria; phylum Pseudomonadota; class Gammaproteobacteria; order Enterobacterales; family Aeromonadaceae; genus Oceanimonas; species Oceanimonas sediminis. The sequence continues at coordinate 70,883 of NZ_CANLZU010000011.1, read as the reverse complement.
AGAAGGATTCGAAGCCGGCAGCATAGGCGAAGCCGGGCAGACCCAGCAGCAACCAGCCACTCATGTCCGAGGCACCCGCAGAGATGGCCGCAGGCCAGGGACCCAGAGAGCGACCACCAAGAAAATAGTCGGCCGAGTTGGCAGTGCGCTTATAGGCGTAGTAGCCAATGGCCATCATGCCGATCAGATACACGAGAAAGGTGCCGGTAATGGCATAGTTGGATTCAATCATTCCCTGTTCCTCCAGAATGGATTCCTGTTTTCTATCAAAGTAGAGCACAGTTGTTTTATTGCCATGCGTGCGCAATCGATGGTTAAAACCTTGTTACATCACAAGGATAGTAGGGAGAATCGTGGCCGGGATCTTTTGCTTTGCTGCGTTATTTTTCAGGAAAACTCCGCCAGTTCGAAAAGAGTGATCACAAATACGGTATTTCTGGTTACAAATGGATACCAATTGTCCTTCATGAGCATGCTGGACGCTGTTTGGGGAAAAGTCTAGTGGTGTAGCTTGCGGTAACGGGCGGGAGAAATATCCAGTCGGCTGGAAAATACCTGGGTAAACAGACTCTGGCTGGAAAAACCGCAATGCTGAGCGATATAGGCCAGGCTGTGATGACTGTGAGCCAGCATCTGGCGTGCTTCACTCAGCCGCTTTTCCAGCAGGTACTGATAGGGGGAGATACCGGTCTGCTCCTTGAACAGCGTATGAAACTGGCTCTCGCCGAGAAAGGCGCAGCCCGCCAGCTGAGCCACCGTGATTTTGCGATCCATATGCTGTTCGATGTAGCTGTCGATCACCTCCATATTCAGGCGCTTGGCCTGCAGGCGGGAAGGTAACTGCATATGCCGATGCAGGGCGCACATCAACGTGTTGGCACAGGCCTGCCCCAGCAGCTCGTCATGCGGATTGTTGTGCATCTCGTTGCTCAACACCGAAATCAGTTGTTGAGCCTGGGGATGAAGCTGGAAGTAGCGGGGTTGTTCAAACAAATGATGTATGCGCTCCTGCTGCCCCGGCAGTGCCGGCGACTGAGTCGGTGACAGGTTAAGCACCAGTATTTTATTGGACCCGAGACCGCCAAAGGCATGATTCAGCTGTGAAGACACCAGGCAGCCCTGCCCCGGGCCCACCAGGTTGCCGCGGCCGCCGATGTCGAAGTCGGTCTGACCGTTGAGGCCGATAACAATCTGGTGATAGTGATGCTGGTGGTGGGCCATTTCGGTGGGCAGGGCCATGACTTCAAAGGGCTTGAAAGCAGACATTTCACTTTCCTTTGGGCTGGTGGCGGTGTGGTCTGTCAAAAGGTCGTTACCTGTGCAGACACGAATTCTACACCGGGGAGAACCATAATACAGCCCGGGTCGCCGGGAGCATGATGTAGCGCACAGCTGATCTTGTCGCATATTATTACTCAGCTGTAAAAATCATTTGTATCTGCCCCCATTCTCACTGGTGCTTGAGCTAGATACAATGGCGACAGATGTTGTAACGGCAGCGTTCTGTACGCCCGTTATACTGAATCGGTTATCGCACTGCATTTCACTGGAGAAGCTAATGGACATGATCAAAACCCGTGCCGCCGTCGCTTGGGAAGCCGGCAAACCGCTGAGCATCGAAGAAGTGGATCTGATGCCGCCGCAAAAAGGCGAAGTGCTGGTGCGTGTTGTCGCCACCGGTGTGTGTCATACCGATGCCTTTACCCTGTCGGGTGATGATCCCGAAGGTATCTTCCCGTCAATCCTCGGCCACGAAGGTGGCGGTATCGTCGAGGCAGTAGGCGAGGGCGTGACCACCCTGGAAGTGGGCGATCACGTGATCCCGCTATACACCGCCGAGTGCGGCGAGTGTAAATTCTGTAAATCCGGCAAAACCAACCTGTGCCAGGCGGTACGCGCCACTCAGGGCCAGGGTCTGATGCCCGACGGCACCACCCGTTTCTTCAAGGACGGCAAGCCGATTTTCCACTACATGGGTTGCTCTACCTTCGCCGAGCGCACCGTAGTACCGGAAATCTCACTGGCCAAGATAAGCAAGGAAGCCCCGCTGGAGAAGGTCTGCCTGCTGGGTTGTGGCGTCACCACCGGCATGGGCGCGGTCAAGAACACCGCCAATGTGCAGGAAGGCGACACAGTCGCGGTATTCGGCCTGGGCGGTATCGGCCTGGCCGTGATCATCGGTGCCGTCATGGCCAAGGCCAGCCGCATCATTGCCATCGACATCAACGAAGACAAGTTCGACATCGCTCGCAAGCTGGGCGCCACCGACTGCATCAACCCGAAAGACTACAACAAGCCGATTCAGGACGTGATCGTCGAGCTGACCGACGGCGGCGTGGATTACTCCTTCGAGTGTATCGGTAACGTCAAGGTGATGCGTTCCGCCCTGGAATGCTGCCACAAGGGCTGGGGCGAGTCGGTTATCATCGGTGTTGCCGGTGCCGGCCAGGAAATCTCCACCCGTCCGTTCCAGCTGGTTACCGGCCGGGTATGGCGCGGCAGTGCCTTCGGTGGTGTTAAAGGCCGTTCTCAGCTGCCGGGCATCGTTGAGCAGTACCTGAACGGCGAGTTTGAACTGGATACCTTCATCACCCACACCATGGGTCTGGAAGACATCAACCACGCTTTCGACCTGATGCATGAAGGCAAGTCGATCCGCTCGGTCATCCATTTCGACAAATAAGAAAATCGAAGGTGATTGGATAAGAGCGATGGAGGGATACAGTTAAACCGACCGTCGACGGCAGGGATGCCGTCGTCGAGCATACATGGATGTACTTGCTGCGGGTCGGTGTGCTGTACCTTCCATCGTTCCTTTCGCTCCCATTATCGCGTGGAGCATGTTTTTACCTCCCGTTCATTTTGTTCCCATGTTCTTCGAGGGAACGCCTACTGACCTGTAAGGATCCCCATGCAACTGATACAAGAACAAAAGAGCTTTGGTGGTCGTCAGATCCGCTATCGGCACGACTCCAGCACCCTCAATTGCAGCATGCAGTTTTCGGTGTTTCTGCCGCCTCAGGCGGAGCAGGGCCCGGTGCCGGCTTTGTACTGGCTGTCGGGCCTGACCTGCAGCGACGAAAACTTTTCCAGCAAGGCGGGTGCCCAGCGGGTAGCGGCCGAACTGGGTCTGGCGCTGATCATCCCCGATACCAGCCCCCGTGGCGATGGCGTGAGTGATGATGAAAACGCGGCGTACGACCTGGGTTTGGGGGCCGGCTTCTACGTCAACGCTACCCAGGAGCCTTGGAAGCAGCACTACCAGATGTATGACTATGTGCTGAGCGAGCTACCGGCGCTGGTCGAGGCCGAACTGCCGCTGTCTGGCAAGCGTGCCATCAGCGGTCACTCCATGGGCGGCCACGGCGCCCTGGTGCTGGCGCTGCGCAATCCCGAGCGGTTTCTGTCGGTGTCGGCTTTCGCTCCGATTTCCAACCCGGTCGATTGCCCCTGGGGCCACAAGGCGCTGGGTGCCTATCTGGGTAACGATCGTCATCAATGGGCCCAATTTGACGCCAGCCTGTTGCTGAAAGAGCATGGCTGCACACTGCCCATGCTGGTGGATCAGGGGGAGGCCGACAACTTCCTGGCCGAGCAGCTCAAGCCTCAGGCATTGGCGCAGGCCGCCGAGCAGGTGGACGCCAACCTGACCCTGCGCATGCAGCCCGGCTACGACCACAGCTATTACTTTATCGCCAGCTTCATCGAAGACCATCTGCGGTTTCATGCGGAGCATCTGGCCAGTAACTAAGCTTTCAGGCCCGGTCTTTACCGGGTCTTCTGTTAGCACTGGTGTTTTTTGTAAGGCGCCCATTTATGCGGCGCGAACCGGCAGGCACATCGGGATTCTCAGGCATGGCGCATGACTTGCAGTGACGGTGAATCACAGCAACATGTATCGTTTCTGTACACCAAAAGCCGTATTGTTCCTCGTTCCTGATCCACCGCAACAAATCCCTTCCACGCTTCGGCTAAGCTCAATTCACGAGTTTCGCTGGACACCGATATGCCGAATTTTCCCCGCCTTATCCTGTTGCTCAGTTGCCTGTTGCTGACCGCCTGCGAGCCGTCGGCCGATGAGCGCTGGCTGGGTACCCTGGAACGAGACCGCATCGAGCTGACCGCTACCGCCAGCGAACTGGTGACGGCCCAGCCGGTGGCCGAGGGCGAGCGGGTAACGGCAGGCACCCTGCTGCTGCAACTGGATGATACGCGGCAGCGGCTGGAAGTGGATCGCCAGCAGGCACGGCTGCGCCAGGCCGAGGCCGGATTGGCACTGCTGTTGGCGGGAACGCGAGCCGAAGATATCAATACCGCCCGGGCCGAGCTGGCCCGGTTACAGGCACTGCTGCTGGAGGCGAAGCGCAATCTGGAACGTATTCGTACCCTGGCATCCCGGCAACTGGCCAATCAGGCCGAGCTGGACAGAGTTCAGGCGAATCATGATCAGTTGCAGGCGCAGGCAGAGGCGGCCCGGCAACGGCTGGCACGAGCCACGGCGGGCAACCGGGTCGAAGACATCAACGCCGCCCAGGCGGCCCGAGACGCCATAAAGGCCGAGCTGGCCCTGGCCCGTTATCGGCTGGATGAACTGACGATTCACGCCAGCCGAGCCGGCATTCTGGAAACCCTGCCTTACCAGCCGGGTGACAGGGTCGCTCAGGGCGCCGTGGTCGCGGTGTTGCAGGCACAGAGCGCGCCTTATGCCCGCATTTACGTACCGGCAAGCCGCCGTCTCGGGCTGAGCATCGGCGACTCGTTACGGGTCTGGGTAGACGGCATAGAGGAGCCTTATGATGGCCGGCTGAGCTGGATTGCCACCGAGCCGGCCTTTACGCCTTATTATGCCCTGACCGAGGGAGAGCGCAGCCGGCTGATGTATCTGGCCAAGGTGCAATTGCCCGAGGCGGCGGTTGAGCTGCCCTCCGGCGTGCCCGCCCAGGCCTTGCCGGAGAAAGGCCATGACTGAGTTGGCGATCTCGACCCGGGGGCTGACGCGAAAATTCGGCGATCTGGTGGCCATTAACCGGCTGGATCTGGCCATTCCCGCCGGTACCATCTTCGGCTTTCTCGGCCCCAACGGCAGCGGCAAGTCCACCTGCATCCGCATGCTCACCGGTCTCTTGCTGCCCAGTGCCGGTGAAATGACGGTGCTCGGGCTGTCGATTCCCGAACAGGCCGAAGCCCTGCGCCGCCGGGTCGGCTACATGACCCAGAAGTTCTCGCTCTACGAGGATTTGTCGGTACGCGAAAACCTGGAGTTTGTCGCCCAGATCTACGGCCTGAATGCGAAAGACACCCGGAATCGTCTGCGCGAACTGTTGGGCACCTATGAGCTGGCATCTTTTGCCGGTCGTTTTGCCGGTACCCTGAGCGGGGGGCAGAAGCAGCGGCTGGCGCTGGCCGCCGCCACCCTGCACAAACCGGATTTGCTGTTTCTGGACGAGCCGACCTCGGCGGTGGATCCGGAAAACCGGCGGGACTTCTGGGAGAAGCTGTTCGATCTGTGCGAAGCGGGCACCAGCATACTGGTGAGCACCCATTACATGGATGAGGCCGAGCGCTGCCATGGCCTGGCCATACTGGAAAACGGCAGCAAGCGCGCCGACGGCTCGCCGGAACAATTGATGAATGGCATGGGCGTGACCGTGCTGGAAGTGGCGGCCCCCGGCCTGCGCGAGCTGAAAGCCCGTTTGTTGGCGCTGGATGAAGTGCGCTCCGCCGCCCAGTTGGGGTTGCGATTGCGGGTGCTGGTAGACGGTACCGTCGCCGATCCGGTCGGTTGGCTACGCCAGCGCCTGCCGGAGCTGGATTCCGGCGCCGAGATCAACCGGGTGCGGCCCAACCTGGAAGACGTATTTGTCAGCTGCACCGGCACAGCCAGCGGGGGTACACAGCCATGAGCGACAGGAGAAAGCCATGAGCAGCCTGCGGCGCATCAAGGCCATCACCCTCAAGGAGTTTCGCCAGTTGTCCCGGGACAGGCTCACCTTCGCCATGGTGGTGATGGTGCCGTTGCTCCAGCTGCTGCTGTTCGGCTATGCCATCAATACCAAGGTGCGGGATATTCCGGTGGCGCTGGTGGATCAGGCGGCGACCAGTCAAAGCCGGGAGCTGGTGGCCCGGATGGGGGCCAGCCAGCTGGTGACCTTTACCGAGCGCTTTACCCAGCCACGCGAGGCCGAAACCGCCATTATCGCCGGTAGGGTGCGGGCGGCACTGATCCTGCCCGCCGATCTCGAGCGCCGCCGCCAGGACGGACGGCCCCGGGGGCAGTGGCTGGTGGACGGCACCGACACCCTGATCGCCAGCGCCATACTGCAGCTGGCCAGCCTGCCGGACGATCCCGGTTTGATCCGGCCGCAAGGCAACTTCGAGGTGGCGCTGTTTTTCAATCCGGAACGGCGGGCGGCGGTCAATATCATTCCGGGCCTGATCGGGGTGATCCTCACCATGACCATGGTGCTGTTTACCGCCTCGGCCATCGTCCGCGAGCGAGAGCGGGGCAACCTGGAGCTGTTGATCACCACCCCGGTGACGCCGATGGAGCTGATGATCGGCAAAATCATTCCCTACATCTTCGCCGGCCTGGTGCAACTGGTGATCATCCTGAGCTTGGGCTTTTTTATCTTCGCGGTGCCGCTCAACGGCAGCCCGCTGCAGTTGCTGCTGGCGACCCTGCTGTTTATCGCCGCCAGCCTGGTGCTGGGGCTGGTGATTTCCACCCTGGCCAAAAGCCAGCTGCAGGCCATGCAGATGACGGTGTTTGTGCTGATCCCCTCGATTTTACTGTCCGGCTTCATGTTCCCCTATGAGGGTATGCCGGTGGCGGCCCAATGGCTGGCCGAAGGGTTGCCCGCCACCCACTATATGCGCCTGGCCCGGGGCATACTGCTGCGCGATGCCGACCTGCTGGCGCTGGCACCCGACGCACTCTGGCTGGCCGCCTTTACTCTGCTCGGCCTGGCCCTGGCGGCCCGGCGCTTCAGAAAGCGACTGGACTAGCGCTGCGCCCGGCTTTGCGTTTACGCCATTGGCGCCAGCCGATAAAGGCGGCGCCCAGTACCAGTGCATAGCCGGCTTCCAGCCCCAGCGAGACAAACACCCCCAGACACAGCAGGCTGGCCAGCAGTGCCAGCCAGCGCCAGCCGCCGTGCAGCAGTTTTACCCCCGCCACCATCGCAAGCCAATAAACCAGAATAAAGTTGCCGTTGGCATAGCGGATCAGTACCTCCAGCGGCAGCTTGAACAGCCAGGCCGCCAGGGTGCAGAGGGCGCAGGCCGCCACCACCCAGCTCAGGGCGCGAAAGGGCGCACCGTTGCGGTTAAGTTGCGCCAGGGCGGCGGGCAGTTTACCCTCGTCGGCCATGCTCCACAGCAGGCGGGCAAAGCCCTGTACATAGAGGTTGAGGCTGGCAAAGCAGGCCAGATACCCCACCAAGGCCGCAGCCCAGCGGCCCTTTTCTCCCAATAGCGCGGCCACCAGCACCGGAAAAGAAGTGGTGTTGGTCAGTTCGTCACCGAATACCCCGAACTTGATCACCGCCATGGCGCAGGCCAGATAGATGAAACCGGCCAGCAGCACGCCAAACAGCAGCGCCAACGGAAAATCGCGCTCCGGATTTTTGAATTCCTCGCCCATGTGGGTAAAGGCTTCCAGCCCTACGAAACACCAGAACATCACCGCCAGCACGGCCGGCAGTGCCGTCCACTGCACCTGTTCGACCGGTGGTAATATGGCCAGCGGCTCGTGGAGAAGATCGCCACTGATCCACACCTGAGTCAGCAGCCCGATAATGGCCAGGGCAATCAGCAGCTGGATCAGACCCGAGGCGCCGCTCTTGCGGCTGCCCAGCACCAGCACTAGGCCCAGGGTGCCTAGCTGCACCAGCAGGTCGCCATTATCCGTCAATGGAAACAGCGCATGCCAGAAGCCGGCGGTCAGGGTCAGCATGGCGGGCAGACCCACCGGCAGCACCGCCAGAAACAAAAAGGCCGCCAGCTTTTCCATCGGCACTCCCAGCGCCCGGCCAATCAGGTGCGGGGCACCACCGGCATGGGGAAAGGCGCGCCCCAGGCGAGCGAAGGTAAAGGCTACCGGCAGCACCAGCACCATCAATATCAGCCAGGCCCACAGAGAGTCGGCACCCGCCAGGCTGGCGGCCACCGCCGGTACCACGAAGATGCCGCTGCCCAGCAGAGAAGTGGCCATCATGCCGGTGCCGTAGCCCAGCCCCAGTTCTTTATTTAAACGCCCCATGTTGTTTCAAATCCGTATGCAAGAATTCTGATATATTAACGCCTGCTAACAATAATAAGGCCTGGCACTTTGCTGCTTGAGCACGGCGAAACGTCGCTTTTGGCCGACGTTTGGTCGGGGACGTAGAAAAAGAGGGTGCAGTGGACAAGTTTGATCAAAAAATCGTCTCCCTGCTGACGGAAAACGCCCGTCTGGCGGTGGCCAGTATTGCCCGCGAGGTGAATCTGTCCCGCTCGGCGGTATCCGAACGCATCAAGAGTCTGGAAGAGCGTGGTGTTATTCGTGGTTATCACGCCCGGCTCGGCAACACACACGCCCTGGTGCGCGCCTATTTCGCCCTCTGCTATCACGTGCGCCAGTGCGAGCAATATGCCGAGGCGCTGCGTGCCGTGCCCGAGGTTAAACTCTGCTATACCATCAGCGGCGAAACCGACATGCTGGTTTATGTGGAGGCTGCCTCCATGGAGCGGCTGGACGCCATTCGTCACATCATTGAACACACCCCCCATATCAAGACGGTGCGCACGCACATGATACTGGGTGAGGTAATCAACACCCTTTCCTGAGGCGGCGGCATGCAGATCTTTCGGGCGCACTGGCTGGCGCCCTGGTTCAATCATCCCTTTCTTGCCACCGAACCCACGGTGGAAGGCCTGGTGCTGCACCTGCGGCGGGAACGCCACGCCCTGCACTGGACCGAGCTGAGTGCACCGCCCAGTCTGGAGCAGGCACGGTGGCTGTATCGGTTGCGGCTGTTTTGCACTCAGGGGGATATCGAGCTGGGCTGGTTGCCGAAAACGGTGGCCGAGCCGCTGTGCGACGCCATTACCCTGGGCTGGTATCAACACCATGCCACTCGGGTGGTGCCCTTGGCCGAATCCTGCCTGGCATTGCTGGAATTGGGCTATTTGCGCCATTCCCGCTGGCAACAACTGAAGCAGCTGTTGCGACAAGAGTCGATAGACTGGCGTCAGCATGCGCCGCCCGAGGCGCTGAGCGACAGAGCGCGGGCGGCCTTCGAGCTGGTGGCGACCCTGACGGCGGCGGATGAGCATTGGCGCGAGCAATGCTGTCAGGATTACTGCACCCAGGCGCTGGCCGAATACGGCGCCCTGTTTGACAGTATTGAGGCGCACCCGCTGACCGAGGCCCAGCGGCTGGCCTGCGTGGTGGATGAAGATCACAACCTGGTGCTGGCCGGTGCCGGTTGTGGCAAAACCAGTGTCATGGCGGCGCGGGCGGCCTTCTTGCTGGCATCACGTCAGGCCCGGGCCGATGAAGTACTGTTGCTGGCCTTCGGTAACGAGGCAGCCACGGAAATGAGTGAGCGGCTGGCGCGCCAGCCGAGCACCGCAACCGTGAAGGCCAGCACCTTTCATGCCCTGGGCTTGATGATTCTGGCGCGGGTAGCCGGCAGAAGCCCGTCACTCAGCCCGCTGGCCCAGCAGGAAAGTGCTCGCATCAATATTTTCGCCCATTGGCTGGAGCAGAACTGTCAGCTGGACGAGGACTACGGCAATCGGCTGCATGACTGGCTGCGGCGGCATCGTTTTCAGGTACTGCCCCAGCCGGATTACCGGCGGTTGGCACGCGACTGGGCACCGCTGGTGGCGGCACTCAAGCTCTACGGCGAGCCAGAGCCGAATGAGCTGACGCCGGCGCTGGTTGAGCAACTGGATCTGGTGCGCCCGCTGTTGCAGCGCTACCAGCAACATCTGGCCGAGCAGGGCGAGATCGACTTCGACGACATGATAGAGCAGGCCACCGAGCTGGTGCGGCGTGGCCGCTTCGAGGTGCCCTGGCGCTATATTCTGGTGGACGAATTTCAGGATATTTCCGCTCCCCGGGCCGCCCTGTTGCAGGCTTTGCGCGATGCCGCTCCCGGGTTGTCGCTGTTTTGCGTAGGCGATGACTGGCAGGCGATCTATCGCTTCAGCGGCGCCGATGTGTCGCTGACCACCCGCTTTGGCGAATACTTTGGTGTCAGCCGCATGACCCGTCTCGACAAGACCTTTCGATTCAACAATCAGATTGAAAAGGTGGCCAGCCGGTTCGTGACCCGCAACCCGGCGCAACTGCCGAAAACGCTAACCACTCATCACCATAGTGACGGGCCGTGCGTGCATGTGCTGCCGGTGGCCAGCGACAGCCAGATGGATACTGTGACCCGACTGCTTGGGCTGATTGCCGCCGAGCAGGCGGATGCCTCGGTGTATCTGCTGGCCCGCTTTCGTTTCAGCCTGCCGGACGAATCACAGCTGGCCGGCTGGCGCCGACGCTTTCCCGAGCTCAAGCTGGAGGTTCAGACCCTGCACGGGGCCAAGGGCAAGGAGGCGGATCACGTGATCATGCTGGGGTTGTGCCGGGGCAAGTACGGCTTTCCGCCCGATAAGAACGGCGCCGCCCTGTTGGAATTGCTGCTGCCGGACGCCGAAGCCTTCCCCCATGCGGAAGAGCGCCGGCTGTTCTACGTTGGCCTGACCCGCGCCCGGCATCAGGTCTTTCTGCTGGCCGACCGGCAAATCCCCTCTGTTTTCATCAAGGAACTGCTCGAAGGCGGCTATCCGGGCGTCAGCCGCTGGGGCTGGGGCTGAGAGCTTGTTCTGGTTGAGCAGGTTAGCATTTGTTAACATTACTGCCCTATCCGTTGTACTGTTTTGGCGTGTTGGAGCAGCCCTTGTCTACTGCAAAGAAAAAGGAAATCCGGCGTATTGTCGAGGCCATCGGTCGTGCCATTGTCGAGCAACGACTGGTGCCGGGTACTCGCTTGGTAGAGCTGAAACTGGTCGATGCTCTTGGTGCTAACCGTAACCATATACGGGCTGCCTTGCTGGAGTTGAGTCATCAGGGGTTGGTCAGCATTACCATCAACAAGGGCGCCATGGTGGCCTGTCCCAGCCAGCAGGAGGCGGCTGATGTGTTCGTGGTGCGCCGTTTGCTGGAAGCCGAAGCGATGGTACTTGCGGCTGAACGGATAGAAGACACTGACCTGGCCGCGCTTCGCAAGTTGATTGAAGAGGAAAGACAGGCGGTGGAAGAGGGCAGGAGGCCAGCAGCGGTAAAATTGGCGGCTCGCTTTCATATCGAGCTGGCGCGAATAGCGGGTAATCAGGTGCTGTCGGATATGCTGGAGCGGTTGCTGGGGCGTTGTTCGCTGATAGTCAGCATGTATCAGAAAGACAGCCGAAGCCATGAATGTCATTGTGACGAACACACTCAGCTGGTTGAGTTGCTGGCTGCCGGTGATGTGGACACGGCTGTATTGTCGATGCGCCAGCACCTGGACAATCTGGAGTCGAGCCTGGATCTGACCCAGGAAGAAGAGCAGGTTACCGATTTTGTTGCCTTGTTTGCCGATAGTGTACCCACTGAATAGATTAATGATGTCTGGCGCATCAGTCTGGGCTATGTCAATACGCCGACCGGTTCATACCGGTCGGCGTTTTCGTTAAGGTCGGCTGGTGGGAAAGGAAGGCGGAAAAATCTCTGCTAACGGCGGATGCCGGTGGCTGCGTTCCGGATAGCTGGCAATAAAGCCGTCGAATTGTTGCTGGGCTTGATGATGCAGTTGCTGCAGATCCAGACCCGGCTTCACCAGTCGTCCGTCCCACACCACCTTGTCTCCATTGACGATGACTCCCTTGATGTCGCGACCGTTGCCGTTGATCACCAGGTTGGTGATGGGGTCGAATACCTGGCCGGTATGAATGCCGTCAAAGTCGAACACCATAATGTCCGCCTTGGCGCCCGCACAGAGGCGGCCGATATCTTCCCGGCCCAGAGCCCTGGCGCCGCCCAGAGTGGCCATATTGTAATAATCCGCCGCGGAGGCCTCGGTGATATTGCCGGTCGTGACCCGGCTGAGCATGGCGCCGACGTGCATGTTCTGGATCATGTCTGGTGGGTAGGTGTCGGTGCCCAGGCTGATATTGATGCCGGCTTCACGGAAACGGCTGACGCCGTTGAAGTATTTGGCATGGCGGCCGGCCACCAGCGGACAGATAACGGCGCTGGCACCACTTTGGCCAAGCAGAGCCAGCTCTCGTTGTATTTTCTCCGGACTGGGTTGCTTGCCGCCCAGCAGTTGCAGATGGGGTAGCAGCAAACGAGAGTCGAGCAGATCATGTTCGGCCATGAACTCCACCGACGACATGCCGTGGTACAGCTCGTGAATCATGTCCACTTCAAACTCGCCCTGGCAGCTGTGCAGCCGCACCGGACAGTCCAGCGCACGCATGGCTTTAGCAGTCTGGCGCAGCAGCTCGGGGGTGCAGCCTTCGATGCGGTCCGGGGCCAGCATGCCCTGGATAGTATCGCCGTACTGGTGAAGCTGCTCCACATAGCGCACCGCTTCTTCCAGCCCCTTCAGCCCACGCTGTTCATCGAAGCGCATTTCGACACGGGTATCCGGGTTCACCACGCCATATCCCGACATGTAGGCGGGGCCCAGATAGGCGCGCACCCCCAGGCTGGCGGCAATCTCGGCGGCACGCCGGAACTCGTCGGCGGTTTCGGCCCACTCCCGGTAAAGAATGGAGGTGATCGGCGCTATGGTGGTGATGCCGTTTAGTAGCAGCTGGCTGAAGGCATAGCGCTTGTTGAAGTCCAGTTCGGCGTCGCTGTAGGTTTCGCGCCGTTGCCAGTCGCTGGCGGGCAGGCGGCCTTTTTTCCAGCCTGGCTGATGGTCGAAGGCGAGCACGGTGGAGTCCAGATCGGCCACCGCATCCAGGTCGATAAAGCCGGGGCCGACCAGGGCGTTGCCCATGGCCAGGGTTTCGTCGACCTGGCCCTGATAGCCGTGGCCGACAAACAGTACGGTGTCGCCGCGATAGACCAGCTCACCCTGCTCGTAGATATGGTGGCCACCGTCCTTGAAGCCGATAACGTATTTGGCGGTGATTTTGGTGGTTTTCATGTAAGTGGGGCTCCGTCAGTGTCTGATGAAGAAGGATGGGGAGATCCTCTGCGCCAACCGTTGGTGCCGTCGATCCAACCCCAAAATGGGGGCTGCGGCGAGTCGGTGTGAGGGTGTCTCGTCCTGCTCTTGTGCGCCATTCAATGGCGTGATTGCTAACGAATGTGTCTGCTCAGAATAAACATTCGCCCTGGTCAGCGACCAAAGTGCCGGCCTTGAACACGGTGCGAGCCTGAGGCGGTTCGACAATGGCTTCGGCCAGTGTCCGGGCATCAAGCAGCACCAGATCGGCCTGGCAACCCACCGCCAGACCATAGTCGGTCAGCCCCATCACCTCGGCGCCGCCCCGGGTAATGGCATGAAGCGCCTGTTCCAGCTCCTTGTCCTGGCGCCAGCGATATTTGAGCCCCATCAGCATGGCCCGCTGCAGCATGTCGCCATTACCATAAGGGCTCCAGGTGTCGCGAATGCCGTCGTTACCGGCGGTGACCTTGATGCCGGCGGCACGCAGTTTTTCATAGGGCGGTACATTACGATTGGCCGGGGCGGTAGTCGCAATGGCAATATCGGCCCGGGCCAGCCCGTCGATCAGCCGATCCTGATAGGCCGGGTCTATTTCACCCAGGCAAAAGGCATGGCTGATGGTTACCTTGCCCTGCAGACCCAGCGCCAGGGTACGTTCGATTATCAGCTCGACCGAAAAGGCGCCGAGCTCGCCCGCTTCGTGCAGGTGCAGATCGACGCCCTTGCCGTACTTAACGGCCATGTCGAATACCGCGTCGATATGGGCCACCGGATCGCGCTCAAAAGATGAAGGGTCGATACCGCCGACGTAATCGGCACCCAGCTTGAGCGCCTCTTCCATCAGCGCCCGGGTACCGGGCCTACCGAGCAGGCCACTCTGGGGAAAACACACCGTCTCGATATAAATCTGCTTGGCCAGCTTGGCCTTGGTAGCCAGCACACCTTCCATATGTTGCAGGCCAATTTCGGTATCCACATCGATATGAGTACGGATATGAGTCGTGCCCTTGCTGATAGCCTGACGGGTAATGCGTTCGGATTGTTGCTGTGCGTCAAATTCATGCTGGCGCCGAAAATGACGTTCGTTTTCGATAATGGCGGGCAGCTCTCTGGGAACCTGGTTTTCATACCAGTCCATGCCCCACAGGGATTTGTCGATATGCGCATGGCCGTCGATAAACCCGGGCAGGGCCAGGCGGTGGTGCCCTTCCTGCAGTATTGCGCCGTGTGGTAACGATATATTCGGCTCGATACGCACGATTCGGCCCTGCTCAATCAATACATCCTGGCTTCCCTGCTGTGGTGCAAGACGAACTTGTCTGATCAATGTGGCTACCATGATTGCTCCCTTTGGTCCTATTAACCCCGAATGGCTTGTGCTCGACTGTGTTAACGATGGCAAGGGACGTCGTAACGATCCGCGCCATAACTTGCCGATCATCCTACCCAGAGTTGAATTTGTGTTTTGTGGTTGCCATCACAAACAAACCAATTGTTAGCACTTTGTTTTGTTTTTATTATCACTTTGAATCTACGATGTTAACTGTTGGCGCGGTTGATTGATAATCAGCTCCAGCAACGGTCGTCATAACCAGGCCGTTATGTTTTCACTCACAGGGACGATGAATGATGAAACTAAAGACGATAACCGCTTGTTTGGTGGCCGCTTCCTGCAGTCTGGTGACGCAGCAGGCGCTGGCTGAAAATGTAGTGCGTTGGGCTCAGCAAGGGGATATTCCAACGCTGGATCCGTATGCATTTGCCTCTACGCCGGCGCTGGCATTTCAGAACCATATCTATGAAGGTCTGGTGCAGTGGAATGAGCAGTTGGAAATGTCGCCGGCCCTGGCTACCCACTGGGAGCAACTGGACGATACCACCATCCGTTTTTACCTGCATAAAGGTATCAAGTTCCACAACGGCAACGGCTTCAATGCCGACGACGTAGTCGCTTCCATTGCTCGTGTTACCCACCCGGACTCGGGCATTCGCGGTAACGCTTCCTCGATCAAGGATGCGGTAAAAGTGGACGACTACACGGTCGATATTCGGCTCAGTGGCAAATCACCGATCGCCCTCAACGAGCTCAGCGGTATTTTGATGATGGACAAGGAGTGGCTTGAAGAGCACCAGGCCACCGAGCCCACCAGCATGACCAAGGGAACCGAAGGCTATGCCACCAATCACACCAACGGCACCGGCCCCTTCAAGCTGGAAAGCCGACGCCGCGACGCCGAGATGGTGCTGGTAAAGAATGACGGTTGGTGGCAGGCCGATCAGGCCAAGCACAATATTGATCGCATCGTGTTTCAACCGGTGGCATCCGAATCTACGCGTCTGGCGGGCATTCTGGCCGGCGAATTTGATTTGGTGAGCGATGTGCCTCTGCAGGATCTGCCCCGCCTGGAAAGGGAAAAGGGCATAGAGGTAAAAGTCCGGCCTTCTTTACGCGTCATGTTTCTGACCCTGAACATGAATGACGAGCTGAATGCGGGCAATGTGGATGGCAAGAATCCACTTAAAGATCAGAAGGTACGTCAGGCCCTGCACATGGCCATCGATCGTGAAGCCATCGTCAAGAAAATCATGCGGGGCATGACCGAGGTGGCCAACACCTATGTGGCTCCCGCCATCGCCGGCTTTGACGCCGAGCGAGGCGTGACCACCAGCTACGACCCCAAGCAGGCCAAGGCGCTGCTGGCCGAGGCCGGCTACCCCGATGGCTTCAAGCTGGCGTTCGACTGCGAGCAGGGTTACTACCTGAACGCGGAGCAATGGTGTCAGGCGGTGCAGCGTTACTGGTCCAAGGTGGGAGTCCAGTCCAACCTGAACATGCACACCCGCAGCGTCTATTCCCAAATTCGCGACAATGGCCGCACCGATGTGGCGGTACTGGGCTGGGCCAACCTGCCGCTCTATGATGCCTACAGCATCAACCAGCAGTTGCTGCATTCCAAAGACGGTGGCATCTACGGCGCCTTCAATATTCCCCGCTATCAGAATGGCACCATCGATACCCTGATCGAACAGTCTTCGTTCGAACTGGACTCGGCAATCCGTACCCAGCAGATGGAAGATGTGCTGGCGATGGCGCATCAAGACCTGCCCTTCCTGCCTCTGCATTTTGAGCCGATGGCCTGGGCAACCTCCGACAAGCTGGAAATCACCCAGAACCCCGACAACGTGGTACGCCTCTGGTACGCCAGCATGAAGCAGGGTTGATTGGGCAAGGGGCCACCCGAGGAGTGGTGGCCTCAATACGCAAAGAGTGAATGCGAAACCCGAGGAGAATCGTCGACAGGCAGCAGAACCTGTTCTGAATAACAAAGCCGTAATCAACCATCAGTTTGTTCACCCAAAGGAATGATGAATGATGAAATTAAAGACGATATCGGCCTGTTTGGTGCTTGCCAGTTGTGGCCTGATCACCCAGCAGGCCCAGGCCGAAAACGTGGTGCGCTGGGCCCAGCAGGCGGACATTCCCACCCTGGATCCTTACGCCTTCGCCTCAACCCATGCCCTGAGCTTTCAAAATCATATTTACGAAGGTCTGGTGCAATGGAATAACAGCCTGCAGCTGGAGCCGACTCTGGCCACGCACTGGGAGCAGTTGGATGACACCAGTCTCCGCTTTTATCTGAATAAAGGTATCAAGTTTCACAACGGCAATGATTTCACCGCCGATGATGTGGTGGCCTCCATCAATCGGGTGACCCACCCGGACTCGGGCATTCGCGGCAATGCTTCCTCGCTCAAGGACGCGGTCAAGGTAGATGACTACACGGTCGATATCCGTCTGAATGGCAAGTCGCCCATGGCGCTTAATGAATTGTCCGGGGTGCTGATGATGGACCGGGAATGGCTGGAAGAACACAAGGCCACCGAACCCACCAGCATGAGCAAGGGCACCGAGGGCTATGCCACCAACCACACCAACGGCACCGGCCCCTTCAAGTTGGAAAGCCGGCGGCGCGATGCGGAAATGGTGCTGGTCAAGAACGACAACTGGTGGCAGGCAGAGCAGTCCAGGCACAATATCGACCGCATCATCTTCCAGCCGGTGTCGTCCGATTCAACCCGTCTGGCGGGCATGTTGTCCGGCGAGTTTGACCTGGTGAACGATGTGCCGTTGCAGGACCTGCCCCGGCTGGAAAGGGAAAAAGACATAGACGTCAAGGTCCGGCCCTCGTTGCGGGTTGACTACCTGTCGCTGAACATGGCGGATGAGCTGAACGCGGGTAATGTAGATGGCAAGAACCCGCTCAAGGAACAGAAGGTACGCCAGGCCCTGCATATGGCCATCGATCGTGAAGCGATCGTCAAGAAGATCATGCGCGGCATGACCGAGGTAGCCAACACCTATGTAGCCCCCGACATTGCCGGTTATGACGCCGAGCGCGCCATCGAGCTTGATTATGACCCCAAACGGGCCAAGGCCTTGCTGGCCGAAGCCGGTTATCCCGATGGCTTCACACTGGCCTTTGACTGCGTACAGGGTGCTTACCTGAATGCAGAGCAGTGGTGTCAGGCGGTGCAGCGTTATTGGTCCAAGATTGGCGTAAAAACCAACCTGAACGTGCATAGCCGCAGTGTCTATTCCCAGATCCGCGACAACGGCCGCACCGATGTGGCGGTACTGGGCTGGGCCAACCTGCCGCTCTATGACGCCTACAGCATCAACCAGCAGTTGCTCCACTCCAAGGACGGCGGCATCTTCGGTGCCTTCAATATTCCCCGTTACCAGAACGACAAGGTGGACGCGTTGATTGAACAGTCGGTGTCCGAGCTGGACAAGTCGACCCGGGTACAGCTGATGAGCGATGCCCTGGCCATGGCCCAGCAGGATCTGCCGTTTATTCCGCTGCACTTCGAACCGGTGGCCTGGGTGACCTCAGACAAGCTGAACATTACCCAGAATTCCGACAACGTGGTACGGCTCTGGTACGCCAGCCTGAACTAGCAAACAGGGGCCCGATAGCCCCTAATCCGTTATTGCGATTCAAAGGAGTGAATGATGTTGGCTTTTATCATACAGCGGCTGATCCAGGCCTGCGGCCTGATGCTGACGGTGGCGTTGATCGCCTTTACCATGTTCCAGTTTGTCGGCGATCCTATCGACGGCATGCTGCCGGAAAGCGCGACCCAGTTTGAACGGGACGAACTGCGTGAAAAGCTGGGCCTGAACGACAGTGTCATCACCCAGTACGGGCGCTTCGTCGGCAATATCGCCCAGGGCGATTTCGGCATTTCCTACTACAACAAGATGGATGTGCTCAACCTGATCATGGAGCGGCTGCCCGCCACCCTGGAGCTGGTGTTCGTGGCGGTGATCATCTCGCTGCTGGTGGGCCTGCCGGCGGGGGTCTGGGTCTCGTTGTCGCGCAACAAGTGGCTGACCAGCCTGGTACAGACCATTTCCCTGATTGGTGTGTCTCTGCCCAGCTTTATCGCTGGTATCGTGCTGATCATCGTGTTTTCGGTCTGGCTGGGCTGGCTGCCTTCCCACGGCCGGGGCGACATAGTGGAGTTCGGTTGGTGGAGCAGTGGCCTGTTCAGCAAGACGGGCTGGGCTTCCATCATATTGCCGGCGCTGTCGCTGGCCCTGTTCATGATCACCATGATCATGCGCCTGGTACGCAGCGAGATGAAAGAGGTGCTGCGCACCGATTACATCAAGTTTGCCAAGGCCAGGGGTATCAGGCAGCGCAGCATCAACTACACCCATGCGCTGCGCAACTCCCTGCTGCCGGTGATCACCATCATAGGCCTGCAAATCGGCGGCCTGATCGCCTTCGCGGTAGTCACCGAGACGGTCTTTCAGTGGCCCGGGATGGGACTGCTGTTTATCCAGGCGGTGAACTACGTCGATATACCGGTTATTTCCGCTTATCTGGTGTTTATCTCCCTGATCTTTATCTGCATCAACACCCTGGTCGATATTCTCTACCGGGTGATCGATCCGCGCTTGAAAACCGCTTGAACGTTAAGCACAAGGACGAGGTAACGTATGGCTATCAATACTACTAAAGCGGCCCTGACCGGCCAGAACAGTCCTCGGCCCGGGGGGCTGAAAAAGATATGGCAACAGCTGCTGGCGGCTTACGACAGCGACATCGCCTATAACTTCCGAACCTCCCGGCTGACGATGTTTGCCACCGCAGTGCTGGCCCTGCTGCTGTTTTCCGGCATCGGTGCCTCCCTGCTGTCGCACTATGACCCCTTCGATATGGCGGCTTTCGATCTGATGGACTCCGAGCTGCCGCCCTTTTGGGTTGAAGGAGGCGAGGCTCGCTTCTGGCTGGGCACCGATATTCAGGGGCGGGATGTCTATTCGCTGATCCTCCATGGTCTGCAGGTATCGTTGATTGTCGGTTTTATCAGTGTGCTCTGTGCCATGGCGCTTGGGGTGACTCTGGGGGTGATCAGCGGTTATTTCGGCGGCATGATCGACGCTCTGATCATGCGTCTGGCCGATGCCATGCTCAGCTTCCCGACCATCATGTTTGCACTGCTGGTGAGCGGTGCGGCGCGAGGTCTGCTGCCCCAGGAAATGCACGATCAGATGGCGGTGTACATCATCGTTATCTCCATCACCCTGACCGGCTGGATGCAGTATGCCCGCACCGTGCGCGGCTGTACCCTGCTGGAAGGCAACAAGGAATATGTGCAGGCCGCCAAGGTGATGGGCAGTAATAATATGCGCATCATGTTCCAGCATATCCTGCCCAATGTGCTCAGCCCGGTCATGGTGCTGGCCACCCTGCACCTGGCGCTGGCGGTACTGACCGAGGCGACCCTGTCGTTTCTTGGGGTTGGCATGCCGCCGCATCAGCCCTCGCTCGGTACCCTGATCAACGAAGGCAACCGATACCTGTTCTCCGGTCAGTGGTGGGTGGTGCTGTTCCCCTCCCTGGTACTGGTGATCCTGGCCCTGTCGGTCAACCTGGTGGGTGACTGGCTGCGCGATGCCCTCAACCCCAAACTGCGTTAAGGAGCAAGACATATGAAAAATGCAAGCAACAACCGCGGTGAGGTGGTGCTGGAAGCCGATGATCTGTGTATCGAGTTTGCCCATCGCAAGGGCAACCTGAAGGCAATACAGCATGTGTCGTTCGAGATGCGCAAGGGCGAGATCCTCGGCGTGGTGGGCGAGTCGGGCGCCGGCAAGTCGCTGACCGGCTCGGCAATCACCGGTCTGCTGGAGGCGCCGGGCTTCATTGCCGGCGGCGAGATCCGCCTCTATGGCGAACGGATCGACAACCTGGCAGAAGATCAGCGCCGCCTGCTGCGCGGCAAGGAGATCGGTGCCATCTTCCAGGATCCGCTGACCAGCCTTAATCCGGTGCTGACCGTTGGCCGGCAACTGATAGAAACCATTCAGACCCATCTTCCCCTGTCCCATGGCCAGGCCCGGCAGAAGGCGCTGGATCTGATGAAGGAAGTCGGCATTCCGGCGGCGGAGCAACGCATCGATCAATACCCGCACCAGTTTTCCGGCGGTATGCGCCAGCGCATCGTGATCGCCCTGGCGCTCTGTGTCGAGCCCAAGGTGATTATCGCCGACGAGCCGACCACGGCACTGGATGTGTCGGTACAGGCCCAGGTGCTGCAGTTGCTGCGGCGGCTGTGCAAGCAGCACGACGCATCTGTGATGCTGGTGACCCACGACATGGGGGTCATTGCCGAGATCTGCGATCGGGTAGCGGTGATGTATGCCGGGCGGCTGGTGGAAATAGGCCCGGTCGAGGCGGTGCTCAAGTCGCCGAGCCACCCCTATACGGTGGGGCTGATGGGGTCGATTCCGCGCATTGGGGTGCGCGAGCCGCGCTTGTCCCAGATCCCGGGATCCATGCCCCGGCTCAACGCTATTCCCCAGGGTTGCGCCTTTAATCCGCGCTGCCCTAACAGCAGTGCCGAATGCCGGCAGCATGAGCCTGAGCTGAAAACCGTCGGTGACTCCCGGGTTGCCTGTCTGAAAGTGATGCAAGAGGAGCTGGTGTGATGAGCGAGATGATAGAAGATCGTGGCTTGCTGGAAGTCCGTAACCTGCATATCAAGTTCGATATCTCCAAGCCGTTTATTCATCGGCTGCTGAACCGGGCGGAAAAAACCTATGTGCATGCGGTTCGCGGCATCGATTTCAGCATCCGCAAGGGCGAGACCTTCAGTCTGGTGGGGGAGTCCGGCTGTGGCAAGTCGACGGTTGCGCGGCTGCTGTCTGGTCTGTATCAGCCGACCGACGGCGACATCAGTTATCAGGGCACCATGCTGGCCGAAGCGACACGTGAGCAGCGCCAGCATATTCGCCGTCGCTGCCAGATGATCTTTCAGGATCCCTTCGCCAGCCTGAATCCGCGCTGGAAAGTGGAACGTATCGTTGCCGAACCCCTGGTGCTGTTTGGCATGATCAACAACCGGGATGAAGGTCGTCAGCGGGTCGGCAAGCTGCTGGAGCAGGTGGGGCTGGCGGCGTCGGACATGGACAAGTTTCCCCATGAATTTTCGGGCGGCCAGCGTCAACGTATTTCCATCGCGCGGGCATTGGCCGGCGAGCCGGAATTCCTGATCTGTGATGAACCGACCTCGGCGCTGGATGTGTCGGTGCAGGCCCAGGTGCTCAACCTGATGAAGGATCTGCAGGACGAGCTGGGGCTGACCTATCTGTTTATCAGTCACGACATGTCGGTAGTGTCCCACTTCTCGGATCGGGTCGGCATCATGTATCTGGGACGACTGGTGGAAGTGGGTACGGTAGAGGAGGTGTTCAACCGGCCTCGTCACCCTTATACCCGCATGCTGATGGATGCGATCCCCAGCATGGACGTGATTCATAAAGAACGAACCCCGGTTACCGGTGAAGTGCCAAACCCCATCTCGCCACCTTCCGGCTGTGCGTTTCACCCTCGCTGTGCCTTTGCTACCGACCAGTGCAAACAGGCCACACCGGCAGTGCAGGACATGAGTGCCACCCAGCAGGTAGCCTGTCACTACCCTCTGTCTCTCGACTGAGCAAGCAGCCAGCCCGGCGGTGTTGTGGTCGGATTGGGTAGCATTTGACCCCAACATTTATTATAAATCGTCTCTCCACCACTCATGGTGGCGAGGCGATTTGTTTTTTCCTTTCCCTTATTGCTGCAATGGCCTGATCGGGCCCGGAGTTTGTTATGTCTGCACCTTCACGGCATTGGCTCAATGTCGGCCTTCTGTCTTATGGAATGGCACTGTCACAGTCGGGCATGCTGATTTACCTGAGTCTGATCTCCATGGTCGGTTTTCAGCTTGCGCCGTCACCGGCGCTGGCTACCCTGCCGTTTGCTATTCAGTCGGTATTTTCAGCCCTGGCCAGTTTTCCCGTGGCCTATCTGATGGCCTGGCTGGGCCGCAAGTGGGGCATAGTGCTGGGCCAGTTGTTCGGCATGGGAGGCGCCAGCTTGACGGTGGCGGCGCTGATGATGTCCCAGTTCTGGCTGCTGATTGCCGCCTGCGTGCTGTTCGGCATCTATTTCAGCCTGACCCAGCAAATCCGCTTTGCCGCCGCCGAACTGGTGCCTGCATCGATGAAGGAACAGGCGGTTTCTTTGGTGATCGGGGCGGCGGTAGTGGCATCCATCGTCGGGCCCGGATTGTCGACCTGGGGTGAGTCCTTCGGCTACGGCGTGCCTTTTGTGGGCAGCTTCGCCGCCATTATTCCGCTGTGTTTGCTGGTGATGACCGGGGTGTTGTTTTTGCGTCCTCCGGCGCGGCAAGCAACAGCCACCACCGGCGGAGGGCGCTCTCTCGGCCAGATACTGAAAGCGGGGGCCTGGCGGCCAATGGTCGCGGCAGCGGTCTCTTTTGCGATGATGTCCTTTGTGATGATCGCCACGCCCTTGTCGATGAGCCATGCCCATTTTCATGTCAGCGATTCCAATACGGTGGTGCAGTTTCATTCGCTGGGCATGTTTCTGCCCGGGCTCTTTATCGGCCCCTTTCTCAAACGCCATGGTCCCAAACGATTGATCCTGGCCGGCATTAGTGTGTTTATGCTGGCGATCATCATCAACCTGCAGGGCATGTCATTCTGGCATTACCTGAGTGGCCTGCTGCTGGTGGGCGTGGCCTGGAGCCTGATGTTCGTCAGTGCCACCAGCTGGCTGACCCGTTTTTACCAACCCGATGAGGCGGCGCGCGTACAGTCGTTCAACGATTTCTGCGTCTTCATGGTGGTGGCGGTGTGCGGACTTTTCTCCGGCAAGGTACTGACCACCTTTGGCTGGGAAGGGCTCAATCTGGTGATGTTGCCCAGCCTGGGACTGGTGGCACTGATCTGCCTGCTGGAACCCAAGGCCGGCCCGCTGGTGAACAAGGCGGCTCGCTCTACTATCGACAAGCAGGCCGGTTGATTCATCGCCGTCACCATAGCGCCGGCTGATTGGCCGGCGCCATGGTTTTTACTTTCGTCCTCACCCCGGCCGCCGATGGCTGCCGGTAATGCTCCTTCAAATACGCAAGCTGGCGGTTAAAAACTAGACTTAGGGCTGGCAGCATCACCTGAACCGTTATTTTGTTGCGATGGATGAAGGAGGGGCATCATGGTGTCTAAAACCGGTCATACCGACACACCGGCTATCTGGGACAATCCGATGGGAACCGATGGCTTCGAGTTTGTGGAATATGCCTCCAGCCAGCCGGCGCAGTTGGCAGCGCTGTTCGAGCGGCTGGGCTTCGTGGCCATTGCCCGCCATCGCAGCAAAGACGTAACTTTGTATCGCCAGGGCGACATCAATTTTATCCTTAATGCCGAACCCGACAGCCAGGCCGCGGAGTTCTCCCACCTGCACGGTCCCGGCGCCAATGCCATGGCCTTTCGGGTCAAAGACGCGGCCGCCGCCATTCGGCAACTGGCGGCGCAGGGTGCGACCGTGGTGGCGTCCGGTGCCGGCCCGATGGAATTGCAGATCCCGGCCATTGAGGGCATCGGCGGCTCGCTGATTTATCTGGTGGATCGCTACGGGGAACAAAGCATCTATGATGTGGACTTTCGGCGCCTGCCCGGCGTGGATCAGCACCCCAAAGGCGTGGACCTGACCTACATCGACCACCTCACTCACAACGTGGAAATGGGCCATATGGATCTGTGGGCCGGTTTCTACGAGCAGTATTTCAACTTTCGTGAAATCCGCTACTTCGACATCGAAGGCAAGCTCACCGGACTGCGTTCCCGGGCCATGACCAGCCCCTGCGGCAAGATTCGCATTCCGATCAACGAATCGGCGGACAAGAAGAGCCAGATCGAGGAATTTCTGCAGCAGTACAAAGGCGAGGGTATCCAGCATATCGCCCTCGGCACCGACGATATCTTCCATACGGTGGAAACCTTGCGTGACGGGGGCATGAGCTTCATGGTTACACCCGACACCTATTATGAGAAGCTCGATGCCCGCTTGCCTGGGCACGGCGAGGATCTGGCCCGCCTGCGGAAAAATCACATTCTGCTGGACGGTGCCCCCACACAGGGGCAGGGCCTGTTGCTGCAGATCTTCACCGATACGGTGATAGGGCCGATTTTCTTCGAAATTATCCAGCGCAAGGGCAACGAAGGCTTCGGTGAGGGTAACTTTCAGGCGCTGTTCGAGTCGATTGAGGAAGACCAGATCCGACGTGGGGTACTGAAACGAGAGTGAGCTACCCCCGATTAAGTGATGAAATTGGCATAAAACTGAATTTTCTACTACGGGCCATTTTTTATCTTAGCCATTGATGGCAAACTAGCAGGACATACTGTCAGTCATTCTTTACACCTGTTGTGGAGTGTGACTGACATTTTTTGTGTCCAGTAACAGGAGTGGCAGTACCCGTGGCGGAGAACAATCAGCAGGCTGGCAACCCGGCCCAGTGGTCCAGCCGTTTTGCCTTTATCATGGCGGCGGTGGGGTCGGCGGTAGGTCTGGGAAATATCTGGAAGTTTCCCTATATCACCGGTGAAAACGGCGGCGGCGCCTTCGTGCTGGTGTATCTGGCCTGTATCGCCGTTATCGGTCTGCCGTTGATGATGGCCGAAGTCATGCTGGGCCGCCGTGGCGGCAAGAGTCCCATCGGCACCATGGAACGGGTGGCGGCCACCGAGGGGCGCAGCAAGGGCTGGGGCGGTATCGGCATCATGGCGACCCTGGCGGCGTTTCTGATCCTCTCCTTTTACAGCGTCATCGCCGGCTGGACCATGCCCTACATCGTTTCGGCGGTCAGCGGTGACTTCAGCGGCATAGCGGCGGAAGAGTCCGGTGCCCTGTTTGGTGGCCTGCTGGCCTCGCCGGGCGAGCTGCTGTTGTGGCATTCCATCTTCATGGGGCTGACGGTGCTGGTGTCGGCCGGTGGCGTACGCCACGGTCTTGAGCGAGCGGTCACCAAGCTGATGCCGGCGCTGTTTGTGCTGCTGTTGATCCTGGTGGGTTATGCCATGACCACCGGCCATTTCGGCGAGGCGGTCGGCTTTTTGTTCACGCCCGACTTTTCCGCACTCACCGCCGAGGCGGTATTGGTGGCGCTGGGCCATGCCTTCTTTACCCTGAGTCTGGCCAGCGGCGCCATGATGGCGTATGGCGCCTACCTGAAAAAAGACGTGTCCATCGCCCGCACTTCGGTGGTAGTGGCCATTATGGATACCGGTGTAGCGCTGCTGGCGGGGCTGGCCATTTTTCCCATCGTGTTCGCCAATGGGCTGGAGCCGGGGGCGGGCCCGGGGCTGATTTTCGTGACCCTGCCGGTGGCTTTTGGCCAGATGCCCGGCGGCAGCTTCTTCGCTTCTCTGTTCTTCGTGTTGCTGCTGTTTGCGGCCTGGACCTCGTCCATCTCCATGCTGGAGTCGCTGGTCAGCTACCTGAACGAAAAGGGCGTGAGCCGGGTCAAGGCCGCCATCGGCGGTGGTCTGGTGGCCTGGCTGGTAGGCATAACGACCGTGCTGTCGCTCAACGAATGGTCCGGCTTCACCCCGCTCGACATGTTTGCGCGCTTCGAAGGCAAGACCCTGTTTGACCTGTACGATTACCTGACCGCCAACATCATGATGCCGCTCGGCGCCCTGTTTACCGCCATCTTCGTGGGCTGGAAGATGAAGCCGGAACACTCCGCCAGCGAGCTGGGCGGCTGGCACCGGGTCTGGTTTCCGGTGGTCCGCTACCTGTCACCTATCGCGCTGTTAATCGTGTTCTATTTCAATCTGAAATAAGCAAGACAGCTCGGCAAGCCAAAAAACCGGCTGGCTCGACAGAGCCAGCCGGTTTTTTTATGAGCGGCATTTTATGTTCAGGCGCTGCTTCAGCTGCGCGGTGTGTTTTTTGAGGTACCGCTGCGTGCCACCAGCCAGCTGATGCAGGCGTCTACAAATGACTCCGGCCTTGTAGGCGCTGCTTCAGCTGCGCGATTTGTTTTTTGACGTACCGCTTGCGCGCTACCAGCCAGCTGAAGCAGGCTTCTACAGGGTTTCGTGTTTATGGGCGGGTGGCTTAACGGGCCAGCGGCAGCCAGCCGCCGAGCAGTACGAACAGGCCGGCGCAAATGCGGTTGAAGCGCTTTCCGCTGCGGGCCAGCCAGGCGCGGGTGCGCTGGGCAAAGCTGGCAATAAAAACTTCGGTGACAAATTCGGTCAGCGCGAAGGTCGCCGCCATCACCACAAACTGGATAAACAGCTCGCGCTCCGGGTCGATGAACTGGGGCAGAAAGGCGGCGAAAAACAGCACCGCCTTGGGGTTGGTCAGCGCCGACAGCAGCCCCTGGCGAAACAGGGATCCGCCGCTACGGGAACCGGCCTGCTGATGTAAATCGGCACTGGGGGCGGGGGCTCGCCACAGCTGAATGCCGAGCCAGACGAGATAGGCGCCCCCGACAATCTTCAGCGCCATAAACAGGCTGGTGGAGGCCTGCAACAGGGCACCGATACCAAACAGCGACAGCGCTATGACCATGGCAAAGCCGACGGCACCACCGGCCACGGTAAACAGGGTCTTGCGCCGGCCATAAAGGGCGCCGTGACTCAGGGCCAGCAGGCTGTTGGGGCCGGGAGTCAGCGACAGACCAATCATGGCCGCCAGATAAACAAGCCAGGTGTCCAGTGCCATCGTGGTGCTCTTGAATATGGGAGGATGGCGCAATATAGCAGCAATGAGGTTGCGGTTTCGAGCTGGAATATGAGCCGAACGACCATTATCCCTGTTTGCGGGCGCGACAGGCCTGCGCATTCGAGAAGCTCGGCGCCAGCACACGAGTCTATGTGCAGGCGCCGAACCAAGGGGAGAGTGGTAGTTATATCCGGAACCGGCCCACCATCTCGTTGAGGCGTTCGGCCAGGCGGGCCAGATCGTTGCTGGAAGCGCTGGTTTCGTTGGCGCCGGCCGAAGTCTGCACCGACAGATCCCGAATGTTGATCAGGTTTTTGTCTACCTCTCTGGCCACCGTGGCCTGCTCTTCGGCGGCGCTGGCAATGGTCTGGTTCTGTTGGTTGATCTGCATGATGGCCTCGGTAATCAGCTCCAGCGCTTCGCCGGCTTCCTGGGCGACCTGACGGGTTTGCATGGTGCGATCGGTGCTCATCTGAATGGCGTTAACGGTGCTGCTGGTGTCGCTTTGAATGGCGTGCATCATGGCTTCGATTTCCTTGGTCGACTCCTGAGTGCGGTGAGCCAGTGCCCGTACCTCGTCGGCCACCACCGCAAATCCGCGGCCCGACTCGCCGGCGCGGGCGGCTTCAATGGCGGCGTTCAGCGCCAGCAGGTTGGTTTGTTCGGCAATGGAGCGAATCACGTCCAGCACGGTACCGATATCGCGTACCCGATTGGCCAGGCTTTCTACTCCTTGCTTGGTATTGGTAATTTCATGTTCAAGCTCGGTCACGGTATTGATGGTGTTGGTGACTCTGGTACGGCCGGTGCGGGCCTTGTCGTCGGCCATGTCGGAATTTTGCGAAGTGGAGGCGGCGTTGCGGGCCACTTCTTCCACCGCCACCGTCATTTCGTTCACGGCGGTGGCGGCCTGCTCCAGCTCGTCGCTTTGCTGCTGCAGGGTGCGGGTAGACTGGTCGGTCACCACACTCAGCTGTTCGGCGGTCGACGCCAGTTGGGTTGCAGAGTCATTGATATCGAAAATGGTCTGTTTGAGTTTTTGCTGCATCTGGGCCAGGGCGCGAATCATGTCGGCGGCTTCATCCTTGGCGTCGTCACCGAATTCCGAGGTCAGATTGCCGGAGGCAATGATATTGCTGACCTCCAGCGCCTTGCGAATCGGCAGCAGCAGGCTGCGGCTGAACAGCAGGGCCAGCGTCACCACCAGCAGCATGGCCAGAACAATGGCCAGCACCATGATGAGATTGGAGGTCGAGATAATGTCATCGACTGAAACCGATACCTCATCGGCTCTTTGTTTCTGGTAACTGCCCAGGTTATTCAGATCGGTGGTCACCTTGATGCCCAGCTCGTTAAGCCCCTGATGGCGAAACTGCTCGGCCTGGGTCTGTTGGCCGCTGTTGATCATGCTCAGCAGGCGGTTATTAACGGTATCGTAGTTGGCTTTACTCTGAATAATGCTGCCAAGCAGCTGCTTGCCTTCGTTCGATTCTACATAGGCCTTCATCTCCTGAACGTTGGTCAGAAAACTGTCTTCCAGACTTTTAAGGCGGTTGACGGCATCGCGGCGACGTTGCTGGTTGTCTGCGTAGAGGGCGTTGAGGGTGTAAAGGCGGATCAGCAGAAAGTCACGCCGTATCTCGCCGATTTTAATCGCGGCGGGCATGCGTTTGTGGGCCATGACATCAACTTCTCGCCCTATGTTGCCAAACTGCACCATGGCCATGATTCCCAACAGCAGGGTAATGGCTCCCAGCAGGCCGAAGGAAATAATGGAGCGGGGTCCGATTTTGAGTTGTCGCAGCATAGCCATACCTTGGAAAGGGGGTGTGAATTGGCGCCGATAATAGTCGCGCCATCCCGGGTATTGTTTGCGAAAGATCAATAGAAGGATCGTTAAGGAAGGATAAGCCGACGTGCAAGATTCAACCAAATCCCCTCTGCCGATTAGGCCGAGGGAGAGGGTTCTGAATGGCTATTTATTTGCGTCTTTCATCAGGGGGCTCAGCCGGAACATGGCAACGGCTTGCCGCCGTATTCACAGTCCGTAGCGCTCTATTTTTTTCAATAACCCCTGACGAGACAGGCCCAGAGCCTGGGCGGCGTGGGTGCGGTTGTGGTCGAATCTGGCCAGCGCCTGGCTTATCAGTGAAATTTCCAGCGCCCGCACCTGGGCTTCCAGGCTGTCGCCGGGCCGGGCTGTGGCGTGTTCGCTGCCGGCCTGGGCGTCCGGGTAGAGCAGGGCAATGTCTTCCAGGGTAATGATGCCGTTTCTGGCGATGGCGGCCACGCTGTCGAGGGCGCTTTTCAGCTCGCGCACATTGCCCGGCCAGCGGCGTTGAATAAACCAGTTGAAGGCGGCGGTATCCGGATGCAGCGGCGCCCGGTTGTCCCCCCGGGCCGGCAGCCCCAGAAAGTGGGTGATCAGCAGCGGAATATCTTCGGGCCGCTCGTCCAAAGGCCGGGTTTCGATGTTCACGCCCTTGATGCGGTAGTAGAGATCTTCCCGAAACTCCCCGGTTTTCACCTTTTCGGGCAAGTCCGCGTTGGTGGCCGACACCAGCCGTACATCGATGGTTTCAAGGACACGACCGCCCACCGGGTAATAGCTGCCTTCCTGCAGCACCCGCAACAGTTTGACCTGCATCGCCAGCGGCATGTCGCCGATCTCGTCCAGAAACAGGGTACCGCCGTCGGCCAGCTTGAGCAGGCCGTCGCGGGCCTTGTCGGCACCGGTAAAGGCGCCTTTGGTGTGGCCGAACAGCTCGCTTTCCAGCAATTCGGCGGGAATGGCACCGCAATGCACCGAAATAAAGGGGCCGCCGGCGCGGGCACTGAGGGCGTGCACCGCCTTCGAGATCACCTCCTTGCCGGTGCCCGAGGGGCCGGTCACCAGCACCCGCACATCGGTGGGGGCGATGCGTCCGACCAGGGCGCGAATGCTGTTCATCGACGGCGAGGCGCCAATCAGCGTATCCAGCCCCTGCTGATCGACCTGTTGGTGTTTGAGGTTGTTGAGCTCGCGCACCAGCTGGTGTTTGGTCAGGGCGCGCTTGACCACCACCGCCAGCATGTCGGGATCGATGGGCTTGGCCAGAAAATCCCAGGCACCCTGGCGCAGCGCTTCCAGCGCCAGCTCGCGCTCGCCGTGACCGGTGAGGATGATCACCGGTCGATCGATGAAGTTGGGCAGTGCCGCCAGGGTATGCTGGGGATCGAAGTGCGGCGGCAGCGACAGATCGAGCAGGATCAAGTCTGCGTCGAAGTGCGGCAGCTTGGCGCTCAGTTCGTCCAGGCTGGCGCCGGTGTTGACCTCATAGCCTTCCGAGGTCAACCACTGGGCACTCAGGGTGCGAAAGGCGGGCTCGTCGTCAATCAGCAGGATACGGGGTGGGTTCAACATGATCTGTCCTCGGGGAAAAAGAGTTCAAAGGTCACCGGCCAGCCCATATCGCTGCGGTGTTGAATGCGGCCGCCGTGGGCATCCATGATGCGGCGCACGATAGACAGTCCCAGGCCACTGCCGCCGCTGCGCTTGCCGACGAAGGGACGAAACAGGTGATTAAGCATGTCTTCGGGAACCGCCGGGCCGTTGTTGTGCACCCGGACTATGCCGGGTCTGTCACCGGCCTCGATGCGGATCACGCCATTCGGCTGATTGCGCACGAAGGCCAGGGCATTGTCGATCAGGTTGACCAGCACCTGTTGCAGTCGATAGGCATCGGCACTCAGGCGAACCTCGTCGGACAGGGCACACTCGAAGCGGGTGTGCTGCCAGTCGAACTGGGGGCGCAGGCTGTTCAGCATGGCGAGCAATGGTACCGATTGACGCTGCACGCCGATGTTACCGGAGTAGGCGAGCATGTCCGAGATCAGGCGGTCGGCGCGCTTGAGCTGGGTCTGGATCATCGCCTTGCGTTCAGGCTCCAGCCCGGCGGAGGCCATGGAGATGATATTGAGCGGGTTGCGCAGCTCGTGCGCCATGGCCGCCGACAGGCCGCCCAGCTCCACCAGATGCTGCTCCGACAGCCGCTTGCGCTCGGCTTCCGCCAGTTGCAGCGACCGTTCCAGCAGGCTGCAGCGCGTGGTCAGCAGCGAGGCAAACACTTCTGCCGCCAGCCGCAGCCCGGGGGTGACGTCCTCAAAGCCCTGCAGCCGGGATTGCCAGCCCGGATTCTGGTGGCGACAGATAATGCAGGGACCTTCGACGACAGGGGGCCGCTGTTCGTTCGGTAACAGCCGTACCTGCACCGGCTGCCCCATCTGATGGGACAGCAACTGCTCGGCCACCGCGCTCAGCCCGGCCCAGTGACTGGGCTCGGCCAGGCGATTGAGCCAGGTATCCAGCAGTTGCTCGCCAAGCCGGCTGCCGGGATAAATCAGCCGCTCTACCAGTTTGCTGACCGGTTGATACAGTGCCAGTGCCAGCATCAGCAACAGCATGGAATAGAGCCACAGCTGCCATTCGGGCACATTGGCCAGCGCCTGCATGCCGAACGGACCGGCCATGGAGCTGAGCAGGGCAATCAGGCCCATCACCAGTGCCGTCATCAGTATCCACAACAGGGCGCGGTTGGCCCAAGCGTTGACTTCCAGCATCTGGTAGCGCACCACGCCATACACCAGCAAAACCACATAGGTGGGCAGCAGCAGCATGGGCCAGGGATACCAGTACAGACCGAGTGAAGGGAAAATAAAGCTGGTGGCAAGCCAAAGCCCCCAGGCGCCGGCGGCAAACATGGCGGCGATGGAGCGGCGGCGGTTACCGCGATGGATACGCCAGCCCCACAACAGCAGGGCGTGCGCCAGTATTCCGATGACGATGGTATAAATGATGTTGAACCAGCCGGCCCCGCTGAACACGAAGTAATGACTGAAGGGACCGAACGAGATGATGTCGCCGCCGCCCAGCGCCAGGCTGATGCCGAGCACCAGCAGGGCCGCCGAATAGAAGAGGCCACGCCGGCGGGCCAGATTATCCAGCCAGGGTCGTCGGCCCGGCCCCTGATTGACGAAGCCGATGGCGAAGTCGAGGAAGAAGGTGGGCATCAGCGGGTTGGCCAGGATCAGCATCTTGCCCAGCCGTTCCCAGCCATAAAACACCGAGACATGGCCACTGCACCACAGCGCCATCATGATGCCGAAACCGGCCAGCGCCTTCATGCTGCGTTGGCGGCGCGCGCGCCAGAACAGCCAGGCCGACACCAGCAGGGCACAGCCGCCGGTGAGCAACATCATCAATTCAAAAGCCAGATCCAACGCCATGCTGGGTTCCCGTCATGTAAACATCGTTGACACTTTAACGGGGAAAGACTGTAAACCTGGTTGTCACCCGGGGCAAGTATTCATCGTTTTTTTGATCCAGGCCAAGGCGGGTGCAGGTTTTCCTATTTGTGGCATGCATCGTGCTTTATCTAGCGACAGCAGGTTCACCCTCGAGTAAACCAACCGGATTGAGTCCACCCTGGAGAAACGTTTTATGAACATGACTACTTTGGTACTGGAATTTTCTGCCATTTTTATTGTTCTGCTGCTGGCTATCCTGCCGGCGGTAGTAAACCGCTTTCAATCTCGTTAAGGGAACAAGATGGAACTTGATGCTGCCATACTGTCGCGGATCCAATTCGCCTTTACCGTCAGTTTTCACATTATCTTTCCGGCTATCACCATAGGTCTGGCAACCGCCATCGCCATCTGGGAAGGGCTGTGGCTGAAAACCCGGAATCCGGTCTACTTTCAACTGGCCAAATTCTGGATCAAGCCCTTCGCCATTACCTTCGGTATGGGCGTGGTCAGTGGCATAGTGCTGTCGTACGAATTCGGCACCAACTTTTCTCGTTTCTCCGAACTGGTCGGCCCGGTACTGGGGCCTCTGCTGGCCTACGAAGTGTTGACCGCCTTCTTCCTGGAAGCCGGTTTTCTCGGGGTCATGCTGTTCGGCTGGCAACGGGTAGGGGAAAAGCTGCACTATTTCGCCACCTGTGTGGTGGCGGTGGGCACCTGGATTTCGTCGTTCTGGATTATCGTTGCCAATTCCTGGATGCAGACCCCGGCAGGCTACGAGATCGTCGATGGCCGCTTCGAGGTGGCCAGCTGGATGGAAGTGATCTTCAACCCCTCCATGCCGTATCGGCTGGTGCACATGCTGCTGGCGGCCATGCTCACTGCCACCTTCGTGATTGGCGGCGTCAGTGCCTGGTATCTGCGCAAGAACCGGGATCTCGCCTTTGCCCGCAAGGGACTGTCGATGGCGTTGTGGGCGGCTCTGGTGCTGGCGCCGCTGCAGGCGGTGGTGGGTGATTTTCACGGCCTCAACGTGAAAGAGCATCAGCCAGTCAAGGTGGCGGCGATGGAAGGTATCTGGCCCGAGACGGAAGCCGGTGCCCCGCTGCTGTTGTTTGCGGTGCCCGACATGGAAAACGAGACCAACCATTTTGAAATCAGGATCCCCAAGCTGGCCTCGCTGATCCTGACCCACGAGCCGGATGGCGAGTTGCAGGGACTGAAATCGGTGCCTGCCGACGAAAGACCCTATGTGCCGCTGGTGTTCTATTCCTTCCGCGTCATGGTGGGGCTGGGGGTGCTGATGATCGGTGCCGCCCTGTGGGGCTTGTGGTTGCGTCGCCGGGGGAGTCGTTTCGAGAGCAAACCCTTTCTGCTGCTGATGACGCTGCTGATCCCGTCGGGCGTTATCTCTACTCTGGCCGGCTGGTATGTGGCGGAAGTGGGCCGTCAGCCCTGGCTGGTGCACGGCCTGGTACGCACCATGGAAGTGGTGACGCCGCTGCCGGCCGAGCGGGTGTTGTTCTCGCTGACGCTGTTTGTGCTGACCTACAGTCTGCTGCTGTGTGTCTATCTCTATTTCATGGCCAAGCTGATCCGCAAGGGGCCGCCGGACATGACGCGGCTGGAACAGCACATGATTGGTGTCAATGCGCCCGGCTTTGCCCTGGCCTGGGTGAAGAAACTGCAACGTGACGTGGTGGAGAATTAACATGGATCTGGCGCTGTTTTATTATTTATTGCTGGGCTTTGCGGTGCTGATGTACGTGGTGCTGGACGGTTTCGACCTCGGCCTCGGCATCCTCTACCCCTGGTTCAGGAGCGAAGGCGAGCGCGATCACATGATGCGCTCCATCTCCCACGTGTGGGACGGTAACGAAACCTGGTTGGTCTTTGGCGGCGTGGTGCTGTTTGCCGCCTTTCCCGCCGCTTACGCGGGTATTCTTTCCACCATGTATACGCCGATCATCATCATGCTGATCGGGCTTATCTTTCGGGGTGTGGCGTTTGAATACCGCTTCAAGTCGCACCGCTCCAAGCCCTGGTGGGACAAGTCCTTCTTTCTCGGCTCTACCGTAGCCACCTTCTGCCAGGGCGCCATTCTCGGCGCCGTGGTGCAGGGCGTGGAAGCGGGTCAGCAGGGCGCGCTGGACTGGCTGACACCGTTCAGCGTGTTCACCGGTTTTGCGCTGATGGTGGCCTATGCGCTGCTGGCCTGCTGCTATCTGGTGATGAAAAGCCGGGGGCCGATCATGGCGCGCTCTGCTCATTTGGGGCGCAAGCTGGTGCTGACCATCATGGCGATTCTGGTGATCGTCAGCCTGTGGACCCTGTACGCCAACACCGAGGTAAGGGCGCGCTGGCTGGATGGCATCAATTTCCTGCTGTTGCTGCCGCTGCCCTTGCTCAGCGCTTTGCTCGGCTGGTTACTGTATCGGGATCTGGATGGTGAACCCCACGAGACCCGGCCCTTCTGGCTGGCGGTCGGACTGTTCGTGCTCGGTTTTGCCGGTCTGGTGGTGGGACTGTTCCCTTATCTTATTCCCCATCAACTGACCCTGTGGCAGGCCAGCGCGCCGGATTCCAGCCTCAAATTTCTGCTGCCGGGCATTCTTATCTTTCTGCCGCTGATCTGCGCCTATACCCTGTGGGGCTATCGCATTTTCTCCGGCAAGGTCGAGGATTTCGAAGAGGGTTACTGATGGCGAATCGTAAAAAGAGCTGGCTCTGGTTTGCCGTGCTTTATCTGGCCGGTGTGCTGGCCGTGACTCTGGTAGGCATGGCCATTAAACTGGCCCTCGGCATCTGATAAAAAAGGCTCCTTCGGGAGCCTTTTTCATTGTGGGTGACCGACGCGGTTCAAGATCAATAAAAGGTCTAAACATGCTCCACATGGAGCTTATAAACGGTTACAGTCCCCAATCAGTGCCGCTTACAACGGGTTCCATTTCGCCTCCATATTGCCGGATTTTTATGATCACTCCCCAGTTTCCCGAAAACGAAGCAGCCAGGTTGGCTCAACTTCATGAGTTGCAGTTGCTGGACTCGCCGTCCGAACCTGCTTTTGAACAGCTGGTCGAGCTGACGGCGCTGCTGTTGAAGGTTCCGATAGCATTGGTGTCACTGGTGGATAAAGATCGACAGTGGTTCAAGGCCCGAGTCGGCGTGGACAGCTGTGAAACCGGGCGGGATATTTCATTTTGTGGTCATGTGGTGGCCGATGGCGAGCCGCTGGTGGTGGAAGATGCCACGCTGGACCCCCGTTTTGCCGATAATCCGCTGGTAACCGGTGCGCCACATATTCGCTTTTATGCCGGTATTCCCTTGGTGCTGGAATCCGGGATGAGTCTGGGAACCCTGTGTGTCATCGATACTCGGTCGCGCCGTCTCGATGAGGATGAATGGCGACAACTGCAATTGCTGGCAAAACAGACCGAGCAATTGATTCAGCTGCATCAGCAACGGCAGCTGCTCGGCAACCAGTGCATGGTCAGCGATCATCGGCTGGCGCGTTACGAAGCCATTACCCAGGGGGCGGCAGCCGGCATAGTGCGGATTGACGGTCGAGGAATCATTCAGGAAATCAACGATTATGCCCTGAGCCTGCTCGGCTATCGGCGAGCGGAATTACTGGAAAAAAATGTCAGTGCTCTGATGCCGGAACAGTGGTCCGCCCATCACGATCAGTATTTGCACAATTATATCGAGAGCGGGCAGCCCAAGGTGATCGGCAAGGGACGTCGAGTGTCGGCGTTGCACAAGAGCGGTCATCAGGTGCCGGTGCATCTGGCGGTGGGTCGGGTGGTCGATTCGCATCAGCCTCGGCAAATGGAGTTTATCGGCATTCTGACCGATCTGACCGAAATGCATGAGGCGGAACAGCGCGAGCGGAGCGCGGCCCGCCAGCTGCAAAAGCAGCAGCGCCTGCTGAGCGTGTTGCACAAGGGACTGACCGACTACCATGCGCTGATGTCCGGCAACCGCTTGTGGAGCTTTCTGCAGGAAGCCCTGCGCGAGCTGACCGACAGTGACTATTCGCTGATTGGCGAAGTCTTGTCGGAACAGGGGCAACCCGAGCTGAAAATTCACGCTATTACTGACTTGTCCTGGAACGAGGAATCGCGCCAGTTGATGCAGAAACTGCAGGCGGGCGAGATGAAGCTGACCAACCCGCACAGCATGCTGGGCCAGGTGTTTGCCCAGGGCAATACCGTACTCAGCAACGGCATGGACAGTGACGAGCGCCGGGGTGGTTTTCCACCGGGTCATCCGCCGTTGCATAATTATCTGGGTGTCCCCATTCTCGACGAGGGCACCGTCATCGGTATGTATGCCATCGCCAATGGCGGTGAAGACTATGATCAGGATCTGGTGTCCTGGCTGGAGCCCTTTACCTCCACTTGCGCCCTGCTGATCAAGTTGTATCGCCAGCTAAACGAACGTGAGCAATTTACCGAGCAATTGCGTCAGGCGCGCGATCAGGCCGAGCAGGCCAGCCGCGCCAAGACCGATTTTCTGTCATCCATGAGCCACGAGCTGCGCACACCGCTTAATGCCATCATGGGCTTTGCCCAGCTGCTGCAGAGCAATAAACGCGCGTCGCTTGACGAACGGCAGTTGCGACAGGTGGAGCAGATTTACAAGAGTGGCAGCCATCTGCTCAATCTGATTAAC
Organism: uncultured Oceanisphaera sp.; assembly: GCF_947495715.1. Classification (GTDB taxonomy): domain Bacteria; phylum Pseudomonadota; class Gammaproteobacteria; order Enterobacterales; family Aeromonadaceae; genus Oceanimonas; species Oceanimonas sediminis. The sequence continues at coordinate 33,634 of NZ_CANLZU010000011.1, read as the reverse complement.
GAAGTGCTGGATCTGGCGCGCATCGAAGCCGGTCGCATCAATATGTCGCTCGAAGCGATACAGCCGCGCGAAGTGATTGATGATGCCTGTGACACCCTGATGCCCATCGCCCGGCAACAGGGGGTGGCGCTGCATATTGATGCGGCGCTGAACCGCATGCCGGCGGTGCTGGCCGACTACACCCGGCTGAAACAGGTAATGATCAACCTGATTTCCAATGCTATCAAATATAACCGTTCCGAGGGGAAGGTCTATATTGGTTGCCGTCAGCACGCCGACCTATTGCGGGTCTCGGTACGAGACACGGGGCCGGGCATAGATCCCCTGTATCTGGAACAGCTGTTTCAGCCCTTCAATCGACTGGGGGCGGAAAATGGCGCCATTGAAGGCACCGGTGTCGGGCTGGCACTGACCAAGAGTATTCTCGAACAGATGGGAGGACGTATCGGGGTCGATAATCATCATGGTGAAGGGTGCGAGTTCTGGTTCTGCCTGCCGTTGGCGGTGTCTTCTTCGCGAAAGGCGGTGGCTGATCTGTACCAGGAACCCCAGGCCGAACCGGTTGCAGGGGCGCGGCGCACCGTGCTCTATGTGGAAGACAACCCGGCCAACCAGCGGCTGATGGCTGAAGTATTTGAAGAGCGGCCAGGCATGCAACTCGAGTGCGTGCACTCGGCCGAGCTGGCCTTTGAAATAGCCTGCTCGAACCCGCCGGATTTGATCCTGATGGACATCAGCCTGCCGGGCATGAGCGGGATTGAAGCGGCCGGGCTGTTCGGGCGCCATCCGCTGACCCGTACCATTCCCATCGTCGCCCTGTCGGCCAATGCCATGCCGGAAGACATCAAGCGTGCGAGCAAGGCCGGATTTCGGGATTATCTGACCAAACCCATCGATATACTCCGGCTGCTGAAGGTGCTGGATGACTTGCTGGAGCCTGTGGACTGATGCCAAAAATTCCTCTGGTTTACAAAGATGCCGATATTCTGGTGCTCGACGACAACCCGATTAACGTCGAATTGTTGGTCCAGCAGCTGGAAGACTATGGCTATCGGGGCGTACGGGGCGAAACCGACCCACGCCGACTCGAGGCGCTGCTGGAAGCCGGCATGCCCGACCTGTTGCTGCTCGATATTCACATGCCCCATATCAACGGCTATCAGGTGCTGGAGCGGTTGAAGACCCACTGGAAAAATCAGGCGCCGCCGGTGATTGTGCTCAGTGCCCAGACCGATCCCGATACACGTCTGCAGGCGCTGAATCTGGGGGCGCGGGATTTTTTGCCCAAGCCCTTCGACCGTTTCGAGGTGCTGCAGCGCATTCACAATACCCTGGAGCTGCATTTTCTGTTGCGTGAGCGCAGCAGTCGGGCCGAGCTGCTGGAAGAGCTGGTGAAGCAGCGTACCGCCGACCTGCATCGTTTGTCGCTGACCGACCCGCAGACCGAACTCCCCAACCGCCGTGGCCTGCTCGAGTGGCTGCAGCAGGGCCGCGAGGCGGTGGTGTACTTTATTGTGCTGGAGGGAATGGACGACATTGCCCGGGTGCACGGTTACGGGATAGCAGAAGCCCTGAGCCGAGCGGTGGGGGAGCGCCTGCAGCGGCTACCGGGATCGCTGCGTCGGCAACTGGGGGTGTGGGGCGGCAACGAATGGCTGCTGCTGGAGTTTGACGGCATCGGCGAGCAGGACATCGCTCGGCGAGCGAATGAACTGGTGGCGGTGGTCAGCCTGGCGTTTGAAGTCGAGCATCTGCTGTTGTACCTGAAAGTCCGCATCGGGGTCAGTCACAGCGGTTTTGCTCATCGGTCACCCGAGCACCTGGTGCGACTGGCCTCGATGGCGCTGCCGACCGAGCATAATTGCTGGCAATGCTATCAGCCGGTACTGGAGCAGGATCTGCTGGCTATTAACCGTCGCCGCCAGGCGCTGCATGCCGCGATAGATAATCAAGAACTGTTTCTGGTTTATCAGCCCAAGGTGAACCTGCACAGCGGTCGGGTAACCGGCGCCGAAGCCCTGCTGCGCTGGGTTCATCCCGAGCTGGGTTTTATCTCACCGGTGGACTTCATTCCCATTGCCGAAGCCAGTGGAGATATTCTGCGGCTGGGAGACTGGGTGATCGACACCGCCATCCGTCAGCTGGAATGCTGGCTGGAGCAGGAATCGGTGGCAGCGGACTTCAAGGTCGCGGTGAATGTGGCGGCATTGCAGCTGATGCAGCCCGGCTTTGCCGACCAGTTGATCACCCGGCTTCAGCAAAGCCGCCTGCCCAGAGGGGCGCTGGAAGTGGAGGTGACCGAGTCGGGTCTGATGCAGAACATGGAGCTGGCACTGAGTCAGTTGCAGCAATTGGCGGAGCAGGGCATTTCGATTGCCATCGATGACTTTGGTACCGGTTATTCTTCGCTGGCCTACCTCAAATTAATGCCGGTATCTGTGTTGAAGATCGACCGCGCCTTTATCGACGAGATGGATACCGATTGCCAGGACCGGCGGCTGGTGGAAACGGTGATCAACATGGCCCGTAACCTGGGCTGCGTCACGGTGGCGGAAGGCGTGGAGCGGGTCGAACATATCGACTTGCTCAGGGGCATGGGCTGCACCCTGGTGCAAGGCTACTGGTATTCTCCGCCGCTGAAGCCGGCGGCGTTTATTGCCTATACCCAACAGCACAATGCCATGAGGTGATTTTTGATATAAGTCTGTTACCAGCGGATATTTTATGGTCAAAATGAGCACTGGATAGCATCTCTGAGAGGGAAGTGTGATGGTGAAAGCAGCGTACAGACCGCTGATTGGTGTGGTGATGTGTCGGCAACAGCTGGGGCCGCACCCGGCGATGACGCTGCAGCAGAAATACCTTGATGCCCTGTTGGCTGCCGGTGCGCTGCCGTTTCCGCTGGCGCATGGATTGGTAGAAGACGAACAGAGTCTGACCCAGGCGCTGACCATGCTCGACGGCCTGCTGCTCACCGGCAGCTACAGTAACATGGAGCCGCATCATTACGGTGAAAGTGGCGATGAGCCCCACACAGATCCTGGTCGGGATCGACTCAGCCTGCAACTAATAGCGGCGTCACAAGCGCGGCAGATGCCGCTGCTCGGCATCTGCCGGGGCTTTCAGGAAATGGTGGTGGCCAGCGGGGGCCGCCTGCATCGTCGGCTGCACGAGACAAATCTGTTCGAGGAACACCGGGAAGACAAGACTTTGACTCTGGAACAGCAATACGGCCCTGCGCACAACATAATACCGAGTGACGGCGGCCTATTGAGTCGGCTGGCAGGTTCGGAGACACAGCAGGTTAACTCGTTACACATGCAGGGCACGAAACAGGTGGGGGAAGGTGCCCGGGTCGAGGCCACGGCGCCCGACGGTCTGGTGGAAGCCATCAGCCTGCTCGATCATCCCTTCGCCCTGGGGGTGCAGTGGCATCCGGAGTGGCAGAGCCGGAATAACTCCCTGTCTCGCGCCTTGTTTGATGGCTTTATTGCGGCCTGTCGCCGGTATCATGCCGGCAAGGGTAAGGATCGGCGCTAGTGCCGAGGTCGCTTGCTGCAACGAAACGGGGAGATCGTTATGGAACACAGAAACAAGGCCTATTGGCAGGCACAGGCGAAAGCGCTGACCATAGAGCACCGCTTGTTTATTGCCGGCGAATATCAGCAAGCCCGGGGCGGTGAAACCTTTAGCCGCATCAATCCGGCCACCGAGCGGCCGTTGGCCGAAGTGAGCCGGGCTCAGCAGGCGGATGTGGACGCCGCCGTGGCGGTGGCGCGTCTCAGCTTCGAGTCCGGCGTCTGGTCCGAGTCGGCCCCGAGCCGGCGCAAGGCGGTATTGCTGCGCCTGGCCGAGCTGATGGACGAGCACAAAGAAGAGCTGGCGCTGCTGGAAACCCTGGACACCGGCAAGCCGATTCGCCACAGCCTGCGCGATGATATTCCCGGTGCCGCCCGCGCCATTCGCTGGTATGCGGAAGCGGTGGACAAGGTCTACGGCGAAATCGCCCCTACCGACCCCGGCGCCCTGGCGCTGATCAGCCGCGAGCCCATCGGCGTGGTGGCGGCCATAGTGCCGTGGAACTTCCCGCTGTTGCTGGCCTGCTGGAAACTGGGCCCGGCGCTGGCGACGGGCAACTCGGTGATCCTCAAGCCCTCGGAAAAATCACCGCTCACCGCCATTCGTCTCGGCGCCCTGGCCAAAGAAGCCGGCCTGCCCGACGGCGTGCTCAACGTGCTGCCCGGCCTGGGGCACGAGGCGGGCAAGGCGCTGGCGCTGCATCAGGATGTGGACTGCCTGACCTTTACCGGCTCTACCGGGGTGGGGCGGCTGCTGATGGAGTATGCCGGTCAGTCGAACATGAAACGCATCTGGCTTGAAGCCGGCGGCAAGAGCGCCAACCTGGTGTTTGCCGATTGTCCGGATCTGGCCAGGGCGGCCAAGGCTTCCGCCGCCGGTATCTTCTACAACCAGGGGCAGGTGTGTATCGCCGGCACCCGGCTGCTGGTGGAGGAAAGCATCAAGGACGCCTTCATGGCCGAGCTGAAGAAAGCCGCCGCCGCCTTCAAGCCGATGGATCCGCTCGATCCCGAATCGATAATGGGCACACTTATCGACGCCGAACATCATGGCAGCGTGTGCCGTTACATCACCGAAGGGCTGGACGCCGGTGCCGTGCTGAGCCTGGACGGTCGCAGTCAGAACGGTAACTTCATGGGACCGACCGTGCTGGAGCAGGTTAATCCGCACATGACGGTGGCGAAGGAAGAAATCTTCGGCCCGGTACTGGCGGTCACCACCTTCACCGATGAGGAAGAAGCGCTGCGGCTGGCCAACGACAGCAAATACGGCCTGGGCGCCGGGGTCTGGACCTCGGATCTGCGTCGTGCGCATCGGTTGTCCCGCAAGCTCAAGGCCGGATCTGTATTCATCAATAACTACAACGACGGCGACATGACGGTGCCCTTCGGCGGCGTCAAGCAAAGCGGTAATGGCCGGGACAAATCGTTGCACGCGCTGGAAAAATTCACCGAACTCAAGACCACCTGGCTGTCGCTGGATTAAGCCCTCAGAGCGTCATCCTGACGAAAGCCAGGATCTTCTTGCAGAAAGATACCGGGTCAAGCCCGGTATGACCCCGTGATGGATACTGAGGTAGACACAGGAGGAATTTGTACATGCAGCATGTAAACAGCTATTACGCCGCCTCGGCCAACCAGCATGCGCCCTGGCCGCAACTGACCGACGACATTCGCTGCGATGTGTGTGTGGTCGGCGGCGGTTACACCGGGCTTTCTACCGCCCTGTTTCTGGTCGAGGCCGGGTTCGACGTGGTGCTGCTGGAAGCCAGTCGCATCGGCTATGGCGCCAGTGGCCGTAACGGCGGCCAAATCGTCAATTCCTATAGTCGGGATATCGGGGTGATCGAATCCCGTTATGGCCAGGATACCGCCCGCATGCTGGGCAGCATGATGTTCGAAGGGGGCGACATCATTCGCAGCCGCATCGAGCAGTACCAGATCGATTGCGATTTTCGCCCCGGCGGCATCTTCGCCGCTCTCAACAAGCGGCAGCTGGAAGCGCTGCGGGCGCAAAAAGCCGACTGGGAGCGTTACGGCCATCAGGATCTGGAGCTGCTGGATACCGAACAGGTGCGCAAAGAAATAGACACTCAAGCCTATGAGGGCGCGCTGCTCGATCACCGAGGTGGTCATATTCATCCGCTCAACCTGGCGCTGGGCGAAGCCGAAGCGATTCGCAAGCTTGGCGGGCGCATCTTCGAACAGTCGGCGGCCGTCGACATCAAACACGGAGATCCGGCGACGGTAGTGACCGCCAAGGGAAGAGTTGAAGCCAACTTCGTGGTGATGGCGGGCAACGCCTACCTCGGTAATCTGGATCCGAAACTGGCGGCCAAGGCCATGCCCTGTGGCAGTCAGGTGATCACCACAGAGCCGCTGAGCGAAGCGCAGGCGTCCAGCCTGATCCCCAATAATTACTGTGTGGAAGACTGTAACTACCTGCTGGATTACTTTCGCCTCAGCGGCGATCGCCGGCTGATCTACGGCGGTGGCGTGGTGTACGGCGCCCGGGATCCGGATGACATAGAGCGATTGGTAGTGCCCAAGTTGCTGCAAACCTTCCCCCAACTGAAGGGGGTGAAGATCGACTATCGCTGGAGCGGCAACTTCCTGCTGACCCTGTCGCGCCTGCCCCAGTTCGGGCGGCTGGAGCCCAACGTCTATTACATGCAGGGTTACAGCGGCCACGGGGTAACCTGTACCCACCTGGCGGGCCGATTGCTGGCAGAAGTGCTCAAGGGGCAGGCCGAGCGGTTCGAAGCCTTCGCCAGGCTGCCGCATCTGCCCTTCTTCGGCGGACGCCGCTTTCAGGTGCCGTTCACTGCCATGGGAGCCGCCTACTACAGCCTGCGCGACAAGCTGGGCGTGTGAAGAGTCGCCTGTCACACACAGAGTCACATCATGTCGCGTACAGGCGGTGTCATCCGGGTTATCTGCTGCACCGAGTAATAGAAGACGCATTTGTGGCTGAAAGTCGTTACAGTATTCACGTTTTTACTCTAATTCGTGGGTCGCAATCGGATGCACCCCTTTGCTCAGGGACGACGTTTCTCTTTTGAATGAGGCGTTTTGATGAACCGACTGACTTCCATCACATTGACTTCCGTGGTTGCCGTGACCGCGCTCAGCGGCTGTGCTGCACAACAGCAAGTGACCCAGCAGCATCAACTGACCGGGTCCCTGTCTTATCTGTCCCGTATTGCCTTGTCGCCGAACAGCGTGGCGGTGGTCACGGTGCGTGATAGCTCGGTGGCCGACGGTGCCGTTATCGGCGAGCAGCGTATCGACCTCGACGGCCAACCACTGCCGATTCCCTTTACCCTGGCAGTGAATACCCAAGACATGAACGGCGGGGCCTACAGCCTGAGCGCCGTTATCATGGAAGACGGCGAGACAAACTGGCGCAGTGCACCGGTTGGAGTGAGTGCTGAAGCGGGCATGACCGAGCTGGGTAATCTGGTATTGCGTCAGGTGAGCGAGCAGGGCGCGGTTACGCCGCTGCCGGGCAGTGAGTGGCAGGTGCGTAACCTCAACGGCGTGGCCGTTCCTGCCTCGTCCAGGGCGAGCCTGAATTTTGGTGATGATGGCCGCCTGTATGGGCAGGCCTTCTGCAACAGTTTCAACGGCAGTTACCAATTGCAGAGGGATCAGCTCAGCGTCGGCGATCTGGCCAGCACCATGATGCTGTGTACCCCGAAACAAATGGAGCGGGAGCGCATCATGCTGGATATTCTGGGTCAGAGCCGGCGTGTCGAGCAGCAGGGTGATGGTACTCTGCTGATCTTCGCCGCCGACGGTCGCGCCCTGACTGCCAATTGACAGCGACTGGCTTCCCGACCAAAAACGCCCGGCCTTGCGCCGGGCGTTTTTGTTTGTCGTTTGTGCAGTCCTCGTGACTAAAGATGTCGTAGGGTCGAATTTATTCGACCAACGAGCCTGGCACCGCAGCTACATCGGTCGAATAAATTCGACCCTACCATCGGCGCCCATTCATGCGGCGCAATCCGGCAGCACAGTGAGATCCAGATGCCGAGTCGTTTGAGCAAATATCAATTCAGCAGCAAATCGGTTCTGGCCGCCATGATGAAGTCGTTACGGTGCAGGCCCTTGATGGCGTGAGTCCACCAGGTGACGGTGACCTTGCCCCATTCCAGGGTGATGGTGGGGTGATGAAACTCGGTTTCGGCCAGCTCGGCCACCTTGTCGGCAAAGGCCCAGGCCAGTTTGAAATTCTTGAATTTGAATTCCCGCTCCAGTTGCAGCACGCCGTCACGGGCCATGGGTGCCCAGTCCGGCAGCTTTTGCATCAGCTCGGCCAGTTCGGCGTCGCTGACCTTGGGGGCATCGGCCCGGCAGGCTTCGCAGTGTTGTTGGGCAAGTTCGGTCATGTTTACTCCTTTAGCTGGCGTTTTGTTTGGCGGCAAAAGTGGGGGCAAACAGCCCCAGACGGCGGGCTTTTTTCACTTCGGCCATGATATCCATCTCGGCGATGGCAAAGAGATCGTCGATGGAGTCGAGTACATAATAGATGGGTTGCATGATATCGATACGGTAAGGGGTGCGCAGCACATCCAGTATCTCGAAGGGGCGGAATTCGGGAATGTCCGATTCGAACACATGACGGGTTTCACCCGGCGAAGACAGGATGCCGCCGCCGTAGATACGGCGTCCGCTCGGGGTGTTGAGCAGGCCGAATTCCACGGTAAACCAGTACAAGCGTGCCAGAAACCCTCTATCCCGGGGGCTGGCATCGCGCCCCAGTTGGCCGTAGATATGGGTGAAGCGGGCAAAGGCCGGGTTGGTGAGCAGGGCGCAGTGGCCGAACAGCTCGTGAAAGATATCCGGCTCCTGTAGGTAGTCCAGCTCTTTCCGGCTGCGAATAAAGGTGGCCACCGGGAAACGCCGGTTGGCCAGCAGTTCGAAGAAGCGATCGAAGGAGATCAGCGCCGGCACCCGGCTCACCTGCCAGCCGGTGGCTGGGCTCAGCACCCGGTTAATGTCGTCCAGCTGGGGAATGCGGTCATGAGGCAGTGCCAGCCGGGCCAGACCGGCCACGTATTCGTCGCAGGCCCGGCCCTCCACGCACGCCAGCTGGCGTGCGATCAGAGTATGCCAGATGGCATTTTCTTCGTCGCTGTAATGGATAACACCATCAGCGTCCGGTTTGCGGGCCACATACTGGGTCGCATTCATCGGGCATTCCCACCTTTCAATCAATCTCAGTCTCTAATGTAGAGAGACGGCGAACGATTGAGAAGGGCAGCACCCGGGCCGGGTTTACAGTTGATGTAATTATAAGTTTACGGTTTGCTTATGGGTCATAAATAAACGTATGGAATAAAGCGGCAACAGGGTTGCCTCCTCCGACACGCTGCAAGCACATCCTTGTGACGCTCAGCAAATGCCATCCCTGCATTTGACGGTCGGCTGAGGCAATTCCTGCTGCCTCTTATTGACGTCCGAATTAGCTGTTGACATCACAAACAGGCGACGCCGGAGCATCAAGGAAGACAAAGGGATCTGCTCAGCCGACCTTCTGTTTCAGGGATGAAACAGAGAGCGCCCATGGATGGGTCTACAGCGAGTCGGCGGAGCGGGCCCTTTGGCCGAGGTGTCGCTTTAGCTGAATACACAGGCTCGGGTTTGTGACCAACAGACAGCGTTACAGTATGTGACTATTTGACTGTGGCCAGATCGACGTCGAACACCTGCGCCAGGTAGGCCAGATAGCCGGGATCTTCGCACATGGCCTTGCCCGGGCTGTCCGACAGTTTGGCCACCGCCTGACCGTTACAGCTGATCATCTTGATCACCATGTTGATGGGCGAATGACTCATGAGATCGTTGGTCAGGTGAGTACCGATACCGAAGGCCGGACGACACTGATGCCGAAAACGCCGGTACAGATCCAGGGCGCTGTGCATGGTCAGGCCATCGCTGTAGACCAGGGTTTTGCTGCGCGGGTCTATGTTCATGCGGCGATAGTGGGCCAGCGCTTTTTCGGTCCATTCCACCGGGTCGCCCGAGTCCTGGCGCAGGCCATCGAACAGCTTGGCGAAGTAAAGATCGAAGTCGCGCAGAAAGGCGTCCATGCCCACCACATCGGTCAGGGCAATGCCGAGCCGGCCCCGGTATTCGTGCACCCAGGCTTCCAGTGCCATCTTCTGACTGTCGATAAGCCGCGGCCCCAGCGCCTGAAAGGCTTGCATGAACTCATGGGCCAGGGTGCCGACCGGCTTGAGCCCCAGTCGCCGGGCCAGATCCAGGTTGCTGGTGCCGGCAAACTGCAGCGGTAACTGCCGGGCGAGTTGTGTCACCACCTCTTGTTGCCAGGCGCGGGAATAGCGGCGGCGGGTACCGAAGTCGGAAAAGCGGAAATCGTCGTTATCGCTGCCGTCTTGCACCAGGCTGATTTTATCCTGCAGTCGCGCTCTGGCTGCCGCCAGGTCGGTGCCGGCAGCATGGCGCCGGCAATAGACCTCGCTGATGATCGCCAGCAGCGGCACCTCAAACAGTATGGTGTGCAGCCAGGGTCCCTTGATGCTCAATTCCAGCTCACCCTGATGGCAACTCAACTGGATAAAGCGCCGATCCAGCCGGAACAGGCGCAGAAAGTGAATGAAATCGGACTTGATGTAGTCGAGCCGGCCCAGATAGGCGAGCTCGTCTTCGGTCAGCCGCAACTGACAAAGATGCTCGATTTCGGCTGCTATCTCTTCGACGCAGTCGCCGAAATCGAGGTCGGCATTACGGCTGCGAAAGCGGTATTCCACCTCGGCAGCCGGATACTGATGCAACACCGTCTGCATCATGGTGAACTTGTACAGATCGGTGTCGAGCAGCGAGCGAATCACGGGCTCAGTCATCGGCTTGCTCCAGCTGACGGCTGTCGTGCACGAAGTGGGCACCGTGTTGTATCATCTCGGCAATGGCGTGGCGGCTGGACTCGTCGGCCACGCCGCGAATGGCGGAGCGGTTGACCACCACGTTGAAGCCGGCATCCAGCAGCTGCAGCACGGTATGACGCACGCAGTAGTCGGTGGCCAAGCCACCCACCAGCACGGTATTGATCTCTCGATCGCGCAGATATTCAATCATGCCGGTACTCATGTTTCCGGCCAAGTCGTGATAACAGGCGCCGTAGGGATGCATGTCCGGCTCCACACCTTTCCACACGAAAAAGTCATAATCGGCCGGGTGGGGCAGGCCGTCCAGCAGTTCAAAACCGCGGGTGCCGGGCACCGCATGACGGGGCCAGCGAATGTCCATGTTGGCGCCCTCTATGGGGCTGAACGGCGGTTGCTTGTCGCTACTGACCCACAGCGCCCGGGGCGAGTGGGCATCCTTGGAACCCAGGCGCCGGTCGGCAAAGGCGGCCTGGCGATTAAGCTCATCGGCAATGGTATCGCCGCCGGGGACCGGCAGCTCGTCCGGGCAGCTGGGGGTAAAGGTATATTGAGCGTCTACATCCAGGCTGGCGACCCGGTTTTTGGCGGGTAATTTCATACACCACCTCCTATGTTAAGTGTGGACCTTTGGCCCTTGTGGCGCGCTGTATTAGTATTGTTTTTGATTGAGTCTAGGGGGAATTTGGTTCAGTATCGCCCCATCTGGGGTATCTTCCCCGTTATCAGCCCAAAGGTGAACAACATGAGCGATAGCCACCAGCAAAATTACCAGCGTTTTCTCGATGAAGTCACAGCCAACCGGGTGATGTGGGGGCTGCGCTTCGGCGATGAGTGGGTCGTTTGCGACTCGTCCGAGTTTGAAGATACCGAAGTCATGCCGGTGTGGTCTACCGAGAATGAAGCAAAAGTGCAGTGTGTAGACGAATGGGCCGAGTACGAACCCTTTGAAATCACCCTGCCCGAGTTTCTTGAAGTCTGGGTAGAAGACATGTCGGAAGACGGTGTACGCATTGGTCCCAACTGGGACGCCGAGCTGGATGGCATCGAGCTGGACGTGCTGGAGCTGGTGAAAGCGCTGGCCTGATTGAAATACCCCTTGGGTTAACGGCCTGCCCGGCGCTGTCGGGCAGGCCGTTTTTATTTCTGCCGCCACCCGGATTGTCAGTCTGTCGCAGAATCTGGCTTAATAGTCAGCTGATACCCGTTCAGATAGAGGATCTGATGTCGCTCTTGTCTCCCTATGCCGCCTATCGGCAGGCCATTGAATCCGGTTTTAAGAATGACGTGGCCCAGCACGGCGCCGCCGAGTGCCTGGAACGCTGCTACCGGCAGTTGCAGGCCGGTGAGTCGAATATTTCCGGCGTCTATTTGTGGGGGCCGGTGGGACGAGGCAAGACCTGGCTGATGGACAGTTTCTACCAGAGTCTGACCGTGCCGGCGAAACGACAGCATTTTCATCATTTCATGCGCTGGGTACACAAGCGGCTGTTTCAACTGACCGGACAGGAAGACCCTCTCATCTTGCTGGCGCAGGAGCTGGCGGCCGAGGTAAGGGTGTTGTGTCTGGACGAGCTGTTTGTCAGCGATATCGGCGATGCCATGTTGCTGGGCCGCCTGCTGCAACAGCTGTTCGAGCAGGGTCTGGTGCTGGTGACCACCTCCAATCAGCCGCCCGACGGCCTCTATGCGGAAGGTTTCAATCGCGAGCGCTTTCTGCCGGCGGTGGCGGCCATCCATCATCATATGCAACTGGTGAGTGTGAACGGCGGTGAAGATCACCGGCTGCATCCGGGGCAACAACAACAGCGCTACTGGATAAAGCAGCCGCAGGCGCTGGCGGCGGTGTTTGCCGAGCTGGCCGCGGGTGAATGCAGTGCCGAGCCATTGCTGCTGGGCCATCGGCAGATACGCGTGGTGAATCGCGGTGGTGAGGTGCTCTGGTGTCGTTATCACGATTTGTGTGAACAACCGCTGGCGGCGCCGGACTTCATCGAATTGTGCGACCGCTTTCACCATATTCTGCTGGGCGAGGTGCCCAAACTCACCGGCAGCGGCCTGAAGGCGAATATCGCGCGTGGTACCGAAGATGGCATCAAGCAGGTGGCGGCGGGAGATCGCCAGCTACCCATGTTGACCCAGCAAGACGACGGCGTGCGCCGTTTTATCGCCCTGGTCGACGAATGCTACGACCGCGGTATTCCGCTTTATATCGACGCGGCGGTGCCGCTGCAGGAGTTATACACCGAGGGCGCATTGGCCTTTCCCTTTCGTCGCACCCTCAGCCGCTTGCAGGAGATGCAGTTGCAACGATTTGGCGAGTGATACCAATTTGAAGAAGCATCTGATCATTTTAACCCCGAGCTGAGAGGCAACGCAGCCGCCTCCCACGACACGAGTTGAGTACATATATGTAGGCTCGGGCATGCTGTCTGACCGCCAGAGATGGTGGGAATGCCGAAACGGCAGGAGCATTTTCCGGCTTTGGCATTTCACGGTCGTGGGTTCTGTTCTCTAGTTGCCTCTTTTCAATACGATGAAAGATATCTAAAGGCGATTGGACGCATATGGCGTCGGGGTCTAGATTTAAGTTTCGAACGTATCCTTTTCTGTGCACCCTGCGTCATCGCTCGAGGGGAACTTACACCTTATGCTGTCTCTTGCCCTTGCTGTAGAACATCTGCCACGAGAAGCAGCCCTATTAAGTGAGCCGGGTCTGTACTGGCTGTCGTTTACCAGGCGGGACGATATGTTGCTGCTGGCCGCCAGCCTGCTAACGGCGCTGCCTGCAAACCTGAAAACCACGCTGGTGTGTGCCGATGACGAGCAGGATGAATTGCTGGCCATGGTCCCGGATGAGGCTGGTCCTGATCAGATATCTCTCTTTTCTTTGGCTCCGGGCCGGCGTGGCGCCGATCTGAAATGGCTGACTGCCGAGCTGGGGCGAAGTGGTGTAAACACAGGGGTGCTGTTGCTGTTGCTGCCTGCAACCCGGGTACAGATGAAGGAGGGCAGGAAGAAGGCGTGGGCGCTGTCATTGCAGGCCTGGGCCAGCCGGCACGGACTCACCATGCTGGTGTTGTGCCATGGCCAGGAGCAGGTATTGCCGGCCACGCTGGCCGGACAGGTGAATGGTTTGTTGCGACTCGAGCGAAATGATAACAGCATCCAGTTGCGGGTTGATGGCTGGCGTAATGCCCTCGGGTTGCTGGCCGGTGTCGATTATGAACTCCTGCTGAAGGACGACCGGTTTGCCGTGCGCCCTGCCAGCGTGGCGCAGCATGACTCCGCTCATAACGAAAAAGGCGTGTTGATTCAGCGTGCGGCACTGGAGCATATGCCGGCACCGGCGGCCGACTGGCAGATAATGGAGCCAGAAGAGGATTTTTGGCTGCAGGCCATGACAGCGAGCGAAGGCACTCTGGTGGCTGCGGTCGAAAGCAACGAAGAGTTGACTGTTCTGTCCCAGCGCATTCATTCCCTGCGCCGTTTTCGCGGCCCCGGGCTCAGGCTGGCGATACGCAAACTGCACCCCTGCCTGCGGGAGGTGGAGCAGGAGCTGCTGTTGCAGTGTGGTGCCAACCTGGTGATCCCTTCCGGGGTGTCTCATGCCCAGTTTCTGTCTTTGCTGCGTTGCCTGCCGGGGCAACGCTGGCAACGGCCACCGGTCGGTGATATCGAGCAATTATTGCGACGTTATCAGCCCCCGGCTGCCAGCGGCTTGCTGAGCCCGAGGGAGTTTTACCGTTACGTCGATGGGGTGTTCCGGGCTGCCAGTGGAGAAATCCCCCATCAGTTGCTGGCCTTTCCCCTGCGCCTGGGCCTGAATGCAGAATTATGCCTGAGCCAGCTCAATCTGCGCCGGCAGGGCGATCTGGCCTGTTTGCTGGACGACTGCTGTTATCTGTTTTTGTTTTCCTGTCCGGACGAGGCAAGGGAGGCAGCCCTGGCCAATGCCTTTCATTTGCCCTGGCAGGAGCTGTTCAGCGAGTGTCGCCCCTTGTTCGATACGAAAATGCTGCCCAGGCAGCGGTTCGAGCAGGACCAGCAGAGACCGGCTCTGGCGTATGAAACGCCATCGGAGCCGGCTTTTGCCTCCAGGCAGCGTCATTTTGGCCGGCGTCCGTTTCACCTTAACGTCCGGGAGCAGTAAATGTATTCGGATCTGTGGTTATTGTTTTTGGTGAATGCCGCCTTGACGCTGCTCCTGTGGTGGGCACTGGCTTGTTGTGGACGTGAGCTGCTCGCCCTGTTGAGGCGGTGCCGGCCCAACCGTTATCTCAGGCACAGGGGCGTGCGGCGGGCGAAGGGAAGGGAGACCGGACATGAGCGGAGTGAAGGCTGAATCCGGGTCGGCATGGCGAGGCCTGGGGCACTGGAACCTGTATTTTCTGAGCAAGCTGCTGCTGCTGTGGCTGGGGTACCTGAATCTGCAACCGCTGCCCAACCTGGCGTTGGCGGCCTTATTGTTGCTTCCCCTGCCGGGGCGGTGGCCCCATCGTCTGCGCCTGCTGCTGGTTCTGCCACTGGCGTTGGCATTGTTGTACCAGGACAGCTGGCTGCCCCCTTTCTCCCGTTTGTTGGCCCAGCCCGGTGTTACCGATTTCACCTGGGCCTATCTGATGGAGCTGGCAGGTCGTTTCGTCAACTGGCAGTTATGTGGCCTCTTGCTGGCTACGGCAGTTGCCTACGTTTATCTGCATACCTGGGTTCGTTTTACGACCTTTACTCTGGCCGGCCTGGCCTGGCTGACGCTGCAGTCTACAGGCATGGTAGCGCCTCTGCCGATGGCATCGTCCGGAACGGTCATACCGGCCGGCTCATCAGCGCAGACGCTGGATGAAAAACTGCAGTACTTTTATCGTACCCAGCAAGCGCTGAAGACGGACTTTCCGGCCTCGACGAGCACGCCGGCGCCCTTTGATTTGCTGTTGCTCAATATTTGTTCCCTTGGCTGGGATGATCTCGACGCCGTAGGGCTGAGATCCCACCCCTTGTTTGAACGCCTGGATGTGATTTTTGATCGTTTCAACGCGGCAACCTCCTACAGTGGGCCAGCGGCCATTCGCCTGTTGCGTGCCGGTTGCGGCCAGGGCAGTCATGCCAGTCTGTTTGAATCGGCACCACAGCAGTGCATGTTGATGGATAATTTGCGCAATCTGGGCTTTGGCACCGATCTGGCCCTTAACCACAACGGACAGTTCGACGACTTTCTGGGCGAGGTACAGCGTCAGGGCGGGCTGGCACAGCCAGTGGTAGAGCAGCAGGGACTGTCGCGCTACCTGATTGGTTTTGACGGTGCTCCCATTCGACGGGATGGGGAAGTACTTGGCCGCTGGTGGCAGCACCGTCTGCAACAGGGCGGACAGGCCAGGGCACTGTATTACAACTCCATCTCCTTGCATGACGGCA
Organism: uncultured Oceanisphaera sp.; assembly: GCF_947495715.1. GTDB lineage: Bacteria > Pseudomonadota > Gammaproteobacteria > Enterobacterales > Aeromonadaceae > Oceanimonas > Oceanimonas sediminis. The sequence goes on along the minus strand of NZ_CANLZU010000011.1, from coordinate 17,736 downwards.
ATCGTCGGGTCATGGCGGACGGTGGCACCCAGCCGGCCAGTTACCGGGAGCGGGCCAGGCAGCTGTTTAATGATATCGAGCAGCTCTTTGATCAACTGGAGCAAAGCGGCCGGCCCGTGATGGTGGTGCTGGTGCCGGAGCACGGGGCCAATTTGCGTGGTGACCGCATGCAGATCCCGGGCATGCGCGAGCTGCCCGTTCCCGCCATTACCCATGTGCCGGTGGGGGTCAGGTTGTTCGGCATGGGCAGCTATGCCGCCGGCCCATTGCATGTGACACAGGACAGCAGCTATTCGGCTCTGAGCGAGCTGGTGGCTCGGCTGCATCGTCAGCAGGTGACCGAGGGCGGAAAGGTGGAGCTTTCCCGGCTGATCGAGGAGCTTCCCGTCACGTCCTGGGTGGCGGAAAATGCGGGTAGTTTGGTGGTGAAGGAGCAGGATGCGACTTATATCAGGCTGAAGGAGAACAGCGATTGGTTAACCTACACGACAAGGTAAAGGAAACGGTAAGGCCGGCGGACGATACCCTGTATCTGCGCCGGCAGTTCGGCCGGTGGCAGCACAGGGATATCGCCGAGCAACAGCGCCTTGAGCAGGCGTTGCAGCGCTGGCCGCTGCTGGCCGAGCTTGTTTTTGCCGAAGCGGAAGTACAGCAGCAGGAGGAGGCCGGTTCATGACCCTGCTTCGTCTGAGTGGTATTCGTGGCGGAGTGGGGGTGACATCGGTGCTGGCGGCACTCGCGCAGGCACTGCACCGGCTCGGCCAGCGGGTATTGATGGTGGATCTGTCTCCCGGCAATATGCTGGGCCTGCATTTTGAGCTGCCTTTTACCCATGCCGACGGCTGGGCGCAGGGGGAAAGCTGGCGGGAAAAAGCCCTGGAATTGCAGCCTGGCCTGTGTCTGTTGCCCTATGGAAGACTGGTCCGTGAAGAGCAGGAGCGCCTCGAGCTGTGGTTCAGAAACCGCCCTGGTGAATGGAACCGGCGTTTGTCGGGGCTCAGGGATGATTTTGACTGGGTGTTGTTTGATACGCCTCAGGCCCTGCCCGGACATGCGGAAAGCCTGGAGCCCGATCTGGATTTGCGGCTGATCCGTCCCGACGTGGCCTGTCAGGTGTTGCTGCAGCAGCAGCCCGAACCGGAGTGGTTGCTGATAAACGGCCATGATCCCGTCAGCCGGCTGCAGCAGGATTTGTTGCTGTTGTGGCGCCAGCAGTTTGCCGATTGTTTGCTGCCGTTGGTGCTGCATCAGGACGAAGCCATGGCCGAAGCGCTGGCGTACAAGCTTCCCCTGGGGGTCTATGCCCCCCAGAGTGAAACCGCCGAACGCATTCACAGTCTGGCGGTGTGGTGTATGGGCAAACGGGAGGCGGCATGCTGAGTCCGGCGTTTGCCTATGCCGCACTGCGCCGGCGCGGGGCCGGCCGGGTCACCGCCTTGTGGCTGACCGGCTGGCAGTTGATGGCCTGGTTGATATTGCCTCTGGAGCAGGCGAACTGGCACCGACTGCTGAAAGCACGGGGGGTGTCGCATCTTGAATGCCAGCCGCCACGACCGGGAGATCCACTGCGTTACCTCATTCAGGGGTGCTGGCTGCTGCTGTTCAGGCCCAGGCCCGAACGTCGCACCGGTGTTAAGGCGTGGCTGCTTGAGAGCCTGGCCTGGCTTCGGCTGCAGCAGGAGCAACTCCAGAGCTGGTTGCACCGCCGGCTTTTTCGCCCCCTGGTAGACAGGGTAACAGTACCTCGGGCGGTGAGAGGCAGAACCTGGTGGCGCCAGCGAGGCCGAAGCAAGCGCCGCCTGACCATCTGGCTGATACTGGTACTGGCCTTGTTACTGGCCCTGCTGGGGGTTACCCAGCCTTTTGATTACACAGCACAGCTGTTTTTTGTTCTGCTGCTGTGGTCGCTGGCCATGGTGGTACGTCGTCTTTCCGGGCGTTTTCCCATACTGCTGATGATAGCGTTATCGGTGTTGATCTCCTGCCGCTACCTGTGGTGGCGTTACAGCTCGACCCTTAACTGGAACGACAGCCTGGATCTGACCCTGGGGCTGATTTTGCTGGCTGCGGAAACCTACTCCTGGCTGATCCTGCTGTTGGGCTATGTACAAACCTGTTGGCCGCTTAAACGACAGCCGGTGCCATTGCCCCAAGATACCCGGTTGTGGCCGTCGGTGGATCTGATGATTCCTACCTATGACGAACCCCTGTCGGTGGTGCGCACCACCGTATATGCGGCCCTGGGCATCGACTGGCCGGCGGACAAACTGAATATCTACATACTGGATGATGGCGGACGCATGGAGTTTCGCCGTTTCGCCGACGAGGCGGGGGTCGGTTACATTGCCCGTATCGAGCACCATCACGCCAAGGCCGGCAACCTCAACCATGCCCTGAAGCAGACCAGTGGTGAACTGGTGGCGATTTTTGACTGCGATCATGTACCGGTGCGCTCCTTTTTACAGCTTACTGCCGGCGGTTTTCTGCAGGATCCCAGGCTGGCACTGGTGCAAACTCCCCACCACTTTTTTTCGCCGGATCCGGTAGAGCGCAACCTGGGGCTGTTCCGGCGCACGCCCAACGAAGGGGAGCTGTTCTATGGCCTGGTGCAGGATGGCAACGACATGTGGAACGCCACCTTCTTTTGTGGCTCCTGCGCCCTGCTGCGGCGCAGCGCCCTGGAAGAAGTGGGCGGCATAGCCGTGGACACGGTAACCGAAGATGCCCATACCGCCCTGCGTCTGCACCGCCGGGGCTGGAACTCGGCCTATATGCGCATTCCCCAGGCGGCGGGGCTGGCCACAGAAAGTCTGTCGGCCCATGTGGGCCAGCGTATTCGCTGGGCCCGGGGCATGGCACAAATATTTCGTATCGACAACCCTCTGCTGGGCAAGGGCCTGACCCTGTTTCAGCGGCTGTGCTATGCCAACGCCATGCTGCACTTTCTGGCCGGAGTGCCCCGGCTGGTATTTTTGCTGGCGCCGCTGGCCTTTTTGCTGCTGCATGCCTACATCATCTATGCGCCGGCCACCCTGCTGCTTCTCTATGTGCTGCCGCACATGATGCATTCCAGTCTGACCGCGGCGCGCATGCAGGGTCGCTACCGCAAAACCTTCTGGGGTGAAGTTTATGAAACCGTACTGGCCTGGTATATCGCCCGTCCCACCATGGTGGCGCTGCTGGCACCGTCCAGGGGCAAGTTCAACGTCACCGCCAAGGGTGGACTGGTGGAGCAGACCCAGTTCGACTGGCGCATAGCCCGGCCTTATCTGGTGCTGGCATTGCTTAACCTGGCCGGCCTGGGAGTGGGGGTATGGCGCTTTATTCATGGTCCCGCCGCCGAGCAGGGCACGGTGGTGGTGACCAGTCTGTGGGTGCTGTACAACCTGCTGATCATCGGGGCCGCCGTGGCTATCGCTGCCGAGGCCCGTCAGGTGCGGCACAGTCCCAGAGTCAGTACTCGTTTGCCGGCTACCCTGCGACTGCCCGGCGGGCACCTTTATTCCGGTGTGCTACTGGACTATTCCGATGACGGGGTCGCCATTCGGGTGCCCGGTGTCGCGTCGCTGGCGATGGGCTGCGAAGTGTCCCTGTTGCTGCGGCGTGGCGAGCGGGAGCATGTCTTTCCAGGTGTGGTCTGCCGTTCCCATGACAATGTTCTGGTCATTCATCTTGCCAGGCTCAGCCGGGAGCAACGCATTGATTTTGTGCAGTGCACCTTTGCCCGGGCCGATGCCTGGATGAACTGGCTGGAGCCGCGAGGGCGGGAGCGACCCTTGCAGAGCCTGCTGGAGGTGTTTGCCATTGGCATCCGTGGCTATGTCCGACTGTGGCAGTTTATGCCCCGCTGGCTGCGTTTGCTGTGTGAGCCCTTGCAGGCGTTGTTGCACTGGTTGGGCACCTTTTTGCCGCGCTGGCCCCAGGCTAGTGTCGATTCAGAAAAACGGGAGTGGACCACCTGATGAGCCGATTGTCGAGCCTGCTGATTGCCAGCCTTGTTATGCTGTGGGCGACAGCCGCCCTTGCCCAAATACCGTCTGGTAATGGCCGTTTGCCCACCTGGACGGAGAGTCACAGTTTTGGTCAGCTGACCCAAAACAGGGACATGCTGCTGAGAGGGGTGAAAAACACTCAGCAAATCACCTTTGCCCTGCGGCGGGATCGGCTGGCCAGTGAGGCAGCATTGAAACTGTCCTACACGCCGTCACCGGTCCTGCTGCCGGAGTTGTCACATTTGCGGGTCTATCTGAATGAAGTATTGATGGATACCCTGGTGATCAAGCGAGGCGAGCCGGGCCGGCTGGTCGAGAAAAGTGTTCGGCTGGATCCGCGTCTGATCACCGATTTCAACCAGCTGCGCATCGAGTTCGTGGGTCATTACAAGGACATTTGCGAAGACCCCGCCCACAGCTCCCTCTGGCTCAACCTGGCCCAGAACAGCCGGGTGGAGCTGACCGAGCAGGCTTTGGCGCTGAGCAATGATTTGTCCCATTTCCCGTTACCTTTTTTTGATCGTCATGATAATCAGCCATTGCGGCTTGATATGGTGCTGGCAAAGGATCCCGGACCCGCCGAGCTGCAGGCGGCGGGAGTGCTGGCTTCCTATTTCGGCAGCCTGGCGGGCTGGCGCGGTGCCGGGTTTGACGTGAGTTACGACAGCCTGCCACCTGTGGTACGGCGGCAGCCACCTGGCCGCATTCTGGTGCTGGCCACCAATGAACACAGGCCCGCCTTTATGCGTGATAACGGCCGCTTTCCACCGGTCGAGGGAGCCGAAGTACGGCTGATGGGCCACCCGGACGACCCCTATACCAAATTGCTGCTGGTACAGGGGGAGAACAGCGAGCACCTTGCCCGGGCGGTGCGGGCCCTGGCGCTGGGTGGCAAACTGTTGCGGGGGGAACGGGTCGTGATCGACGAGGTACAGCCCCTGGCGCCGCGCAAACCCTATGATGCACCCAACTGGACGCCTACCGACAGGCCGGTACGCTTTGCCGAGCTGGTGGAATACCCGGGCCAGCTTCAGGCCAGCGGACTGATTCCTGACCCCATCGAGCTGGCGGTTCGCCTGCCACCGGATCTGTTCGTCTGGCGAAACGAGGGTATTCCGCTGCAAACCCGTTACCGTTATACCACGCCCTCGGCGAAGGATGACTCCCGGCTCAATATCAGTATCAATGGCGAGTTTATCGGCAGCCTGCCGCTTGCCGGCGGGGAGGCCGGGCAGTTGGAAAAGCTGCGCCTGGCGATGACCTCCAATGAAACCGCCAATGCCCATGACCGGCTGATGGTGCCGTCGATAAAGATCGGCGCCCGCAATACCCTTCGTTACGATTTCAGCTTTGCCACCACCTTTGGCAGTGCCCAGCCCGGGCAGTGCCAGACCACCCTGGCGGTAGACAGTCAGGCGGTGATCGACGAGGACTCGAGCATCGACTTCTCCGGCTTTTATCACTTCAAGGCCATGCCGGATCTGACGGCCTTTGTACACAGCGGCTTTCCATTCAGCCGTATGGCGGATCTGTCAGAAACCATGGTACTGATGCCCGCAACACCTTCTTCCCAGCTGACCGGGCTGATGCTGGACACTCTGGCCCGGATTTCGGCCCAGACCGGCTATCCGGCCATGGCGCTGCAGGTGACCCATGACCCGGAACAGGCCGGCGAGCGCGATATGGATTTGCTGGTATTAGGCCGGTTGCCGGCTGGCCTGGAACAGGCGGCGGGTGCCCATCTTGAGCCGGCTTCGAACTGGTTGCTGCAAGCCGCCAATGCTGCACCGGTACAGGCCAGTGCACCACAACGGCTGAGCCAGGATAGCTTTTCCGCCGGATCCCGGGTGGCGGTATCGGCGACAGGGCCACTGGCGGCGTTGATCGGCATGGAGTCACCCTATGTCTCCGGACGCAGCCTGGTGGCATTGCTGGGTAATAACGACCAGGACTACGCGTTATTGCGGCAGGCTCTTCACGATGAGGGCAGCATGAGCAATGTGTTTGGCTCTATAGCCCTGTTCCGGGACAGCGGGGTCAGCAGCCAGCTGGTGGGGGAGCAGTACTTTGTTGGCTACTTGCCCTGGTGGCTGAAGCTATGGTACCTGCTGGCACCCCACCCGGTATGGCTGGCGCTGTTGTCGGCGCTGAGTGCCTTGCTGCTGGCGGTGTTGTTGTGGCGCAGCCTGCGCTGGCTGGCCCACCGGCGTAATCCGGGCAACGAGGACTGAGCCATGAAAGCGCCCCTGATGGTGCTGTTGTGGTTGCTGTTGCCCCTGCCGGCCTGGCCGGACTGTGACTGGCCGCTGTGGCAGCAATACAAGGCAGCCATGATGAGCAAAGACGGTCGCATTATTGATTACTCGTCGCCGCAGGCCATCACCACCTCGGAAGGGCAGAGCTATGCCCTGTTCTTTGCTCTGGTGGCCAACGACAAAGCCGCCTTTGAACGCGTGTTGCGCTGGACTCAAAATAACCTTGCCGGCGGTGATCTGAGTACCCGGCTGCCGGCCTGGCAATGGGGGCAGGGAGAAGATGGCGATTGGCGCATACTGGATGGCAACAATGCCGCCGACTCGGATTTGTGGATAGCCTACAGCCTGCTGGAAGCGGGCCGGCTTTGGCAGCAGCCCGAGTACAGGCGCCTGGGGCGAGAACTGTTGTGGCGCTCGGCGGCCCAGAGCCTGCGCATGATGCCCGGGCTGGGGCTGGGACTGTTGCCCGGTAACACGGGTTTTGACAAACCCCGGGGCTGGATGCTTAACCCCAGTTACCTGCCCTTGCCGTTGCTGGCTCGCTTTGGTGGCGAGGCGGCGGTGTGGCAAGACCTGGCCATCAGTACCCGACGGCTGTTGCTGAATACGGCACCGGCCGGGCTGGCACCAGACTGGGTCATGTGGTCTGTCGACGGACAGTCCGGCTTGGGGGAGATCGGCAGTTATGATGCGATTCGCGTGTATTTGTGGCTGGGGCTGTCGGCGCCGGACACACCGGGGCGGGATGAGCTGCTGGCGCACTACACCCCCATGCTGGCGATGACCCGGCAAGCCGGCGTGCCGCCGGAGCGGGTCAATGCGGTGACCGGACACACCGAGGGGGTCGGTCCGGCGGGGTTCTCTGCCGCTCTGCTGCCCATGCTGGCGGCTATTCCCGGATTCGAGGCGGAACAGGCGCGTCAGCGGGAGCGGCTGCGTACCCGCCCTCCCGCGCCCGAAGCCTACTATGATCGCTCCCTGCTGTTGTTTGGGCTTGGCTGGGAGGAGCAACGTTATCGTTTCGATAAAAAAGGCCGATTACTCGTGCCATGGGAGGATTCATGCGAATAGGTATTTTATCCAGTGTCTGCCTGTTAATGGCTGTTCCGGCCGCCTTGGCCGAGCCGGGCAGTACCGCCGAACAGCGCGTCCTGTTGCTGGAACAGATGCGTGCGGGGCAGGCGCTGTACCGGGATGACATGGTTGAAAACGCCCTGAGGCGGCTGGCGTTACTGGCCCCCCGGGACGCGGAGGTACTGCTGGCAGAGATTGAGTTCAGCCTGAGTCAGAATGATATGGAGCAGGCCAGGGCCAGCCTGCAGAACCTGATACAGACAGGGGGAGATCCGCAGTTGCTGCGACAGGCCCGGGCCATGGTCAAAGCCCACCAGGACGAAGGCCGGGCGCTACGGCAGCAGGCGCAGTTGCTGGCAGCCAGTGGCCAGCCCGAGAAGGCCATGGTCCTATACCTGCGGTTGTGGGGAGATACGCCGCCCGGCCTGAACCTGGGGCTAGAGCACTGGCGCACCCAGGCCCGAGTGGATGGCCAGCGCGCCCTAGCCCTAGAGCGGCTACAGCAACTGGATGAGCGTTACCCGGGCAGCCCCGATCTGCGTTTGCTGCTGGCCCGGCTCTGGCTGTCGGAAAACCAGCCACAGCGAGCGCTGGCGCTGCTGGGGGAACTGGCCAGTAACCCGTCGGCGCTTAGCCGGGCCGCCGAGTTGGAATACAACTACCTTATCGAGCTGCCGGTATCGGATCAGAGTGAAGCCTTGTGGCAACGTTTTCTTCGTCGTTATGAAGGCAGTAGTTACGAGACGGGCGGTCGGCGAGAGTGGCAGCAACAACAGGCTTTGCTGAAGGATCCTGCCTGGCGGGCCGGACAACGGGGTATCGCCCTGGTGAAACAGAGCCGTTACAACCAGGCTCTGCCCCGGCTTCGCCGGGCACTGAAACAGTATCCGCAAGATGCCGGACTGCACGGTGCACATGGTCAGGCGCTGATCCAGCTAGAGCGCTACAAAGAGGCAGAAGCCGCTCTGGCCCGGGCGGTACGACTGGAGCAGAGTGGGCGGGTCATCTCGAAGTGGCAGGACTTGCATCAATATGCGCAAAGCCTGGTGTGGTATGAGCGTGGCCGACAGGCGTTGGCCAGTGAAGATCCGGCGCGGGCGCAGGGTGCTTTTGAACGGGCCCGGCACCTGAGGCCCGGCGATGCATTGCCTTTGCTGGGCCTGGCTGATGCCGCCCTTGCCTTGGGTCATGACGCCGAGGCCGAGCGCCGCTTGCTGCAAGCCCGAAAGCAGGCCCCAAGTGATGCCCGAGTGCTCTATGCCCTGGTCGATTATTATCGGGAGATGCCAGAGAAAGCTATTGCTCTGCTGCAAAAGGCACCGCGGTCTGTGTCGCCGCAACCCTGGCTGAGCTACCGTCTGGCGACCCTGCTGCAGGAGCAAGGGCAAGACACAGCCGCGGCAGAGGTGTTTGCGCCCCTGTTGCGCAACCATGGAAACGATCCACAAGTCCGTCATGCCCATGCCCAGTTTCTGGCTTCACGCAATAACGGCAAAGCTGCCCTTGCCAGTCTTCAACAGATTGCTCCCGAACGCTGGTCAGAGGACATGAGTGTGCTTGCCAGCCGGCTTGAAGACAGTCTGCGCCGATCCGAGGCAGTGCAGCTGCGTGAACAGGGCCGTGAGGAGCAGGCTCGAGCCTTGTTGCAGCAGTCGGGCACGGTGGAAAATCGCCTGCTGCTGGCCGGCTGGTTGACGGAGCGGGGGAAACACCGGCAGGCACAGAGTGCCTATGAGCAGCTTTATAATGAGGTCCCCGATAGTATCGATGCCTGGCTGGGCGTGGCGGAAAGCCGGTTGGCGCTGAAACAGCCGAAGCAGACCCGGCAATGGTTACAGACCCAATCGCTGCCGGATAATGCCAGCGTTAACCAGCGCCGCCGGTATATTAACCTGCTGGCCGGTATTGGCGAGTCGCAACAGGCGGAGCAACAAATGGCCGTTCTGGTGGCCAGGGCGCCGACGGATCCCTTGTTGTTGCGCGATGCAGCCCGGTTGCAACCAATGCCAGAACAGGCCCTGCGGCTCTACGGGCGAGGCCTGGTGGCGTCAGGTGAGCTTCCCCACGATGCGCTGTCTCCCCTCGACGGCGCGGCACTGACCCAGGCCAGCCGGGCCAGAGCGGAAGACGACTGGCTGCAGCGTAGCCTGAAGCGTGAAAGCGCCGACCTTTATCGCCGGCAAAATATGACGCTGCAACTGCAGCATGATCTGGGATGGCGTACTGATAACAACCCAACAGGGGTGAGTGACCTCACCCTGAACACCACCCAGCTGCGGGCCGAGTGGCCCTGGGTAAACGGCCGTGCCTGGCTGCAGGCCGAGCGGGTGGGCCTGAATGCGGGCACGCCCGACGCCGATGAGCGCTTTGGTGGCTGCAATACGGTGATTGGCGGCTGCACCTTCGGCTCGCTCGATACCGCCGGCACCGGCTTGGCGGTGGGCTGGCAGAGTGAGCACTGGAGCTGGGATCTGGGACATTCTCCATTTGGCTTTGAAGTGAGCAACTGGCTGGGTGGGCTGAACTACAATGGCGACTGGAACAGACTGGGCTACAGCCTGACCCTGTCGCGCCGGCCCATGAGCAACTCACTGGTATCCTATGCCGGAGCGGTGGATCCGGTGACCGGCTTGAGCTGGGGCGGGGTGACCGCTACCGGCCTGACTATGGGTGTTAGCCACGATCAGGGAGAGGATCACGGCGTCTGGGGTAGTCTTGGGGCACACTCACTGGATGGCGAGCGGGTAGAAAGCAATCAGCGTTTAAGCGCCATGACCGGCTATTACTACCGCTTGATCAGGCAACCTCACGAACAGCTGCGCGCAGGCGCCTCTCTGCTGTATTTTCAGTACCAGAAAGATCTGAGCGAAGACACCCTGGGCCAGGGCGGTTATTACAGCCCCCAGCGTTATGTGTCGCTGGGGTTTCCGGTGCGCTATACCCGTCGTAGCGAGCATTGGTCTGGTGTGCTTGAGGCATCACCGGGCTGGTCCTGGTCCCGCTCTGAAGGCGACGATCTTTATCCGGGGCAGTGGTCGGCCATTGAAGCCAGCGGCAAACCGCTGCGGCCTAATGCGGCTCGAACCAACGACTCGGACAGCGGCGACGGCCCGAGCATCAGCCTGGCGGCCCGGGGAGAATACCGGCTGAATGAGCACTGGATAGTCGGGGGCGGCCTGAACTGGCAGTTGAGCGATGATTATGCCCCAGGACACGGCTTTTTGTACCTGCGCTATCATTTTGCACCCTGGCTGGGCGATCTGGATATGCCGGTGACACCGCTGACACCCTATTCGGAATGGCGCTAAGCGAGGCCGCAGCGCGGTTGCGCTCCGCCGACCCGCTGCACAAACCCATGTGATGTTTAGCACATGACATCTGACCGCCAGGGGCATTTCCGAGCCCAGGGGGTGAGCTTGTCTCGCCGTGACGAACGGTTGCAGTCTGACCGAACATCCAGTGAATGTTCGCAGCAGGCTGAAACGGTGAGTGTCATTTATCAGTGGCGTGTCGTGGTCGGGGCGGATAGTTGCTCAGTAGCTCCGCGACCTGCTGTTCGATGCGCCGACTGCGCGCCATGCCGTTGATATTGTCGGCGGGAAAGGCCTTGGGGTGTTTGCTGCGCCATAGTACCTTGCCGTTTTGCGGCTCCGTCAGCCACAGTTCCAGTCTTTGCTGGCGCACGGCGCCATAGACCCGTTCTTCATCGTCCCAGACGCTCCCGTGACGAGAAAACATGCTTGGCATGGTAGTCAGCAGTTTGGTTTCCTGCAGCAAGCGATAATGCAGCCATAGCGAGGCCTGATCCGGCGTGGTCAGGCGCAGGCCGCGGGCCGGCAGCATGGCCTCGGCCGCGGCACCGATGCGGGCACCATCGAGCGAGTTGACATCGCTCGATGGTGCCAGCGCCACGCTGGTAAAAGTACGAAAATTGACGTCTTCGGCATAGTCGTAGGGGGCGGCGCAGCCACTTAGCAGCAGTGTCAGGACGAACAGGCGCAAGGTAAACATGAGCAGAACTCCAAGCGGGAGTGATGGGTTATTTACACCTGTTCTGCTCATAAAATCAACAGCGGATCCGAGGGCGGACGTGGTGAACTCCTCGCTAGCCGCCTCCAGGTCTGGCATCAGGGAGTTCAGCCGCCGTTATGCCTCAGGCTGCTCTTTGCTTGCACCGGTACCGCGCTGGGCGGACGACATGGGTTGTTCGCCCAGCAGGCGAATATCGACCTGCTGGTGCGGTATCTTGATGTCGTGCTGGCGCAGCCGGGCCAGCAGCAGGTTGTGCAGCTCGTGCGTCATGGGCATGCGGTGGCTCATGTCTTCCACATAGACCCGGACTTCATAGACCAGTGCCGAGTCGGTCAGCTCCACCAGAAATACCTCCGGTACCGGATTATCCAGAATGCGGCCGCATTCTTGAATGGCCTCGTGGGTGAGGCGCTGTACCAGATCGACATCGGCGTCGAGCCGCACCCGCACCAGCAGTTTAACCCGGGTGATGGCATCGGACAGCGACCAGTTGACGAACTGCTCGGTGATAAAGGCCTTGTTGGGCACTATGATCTCGCGTCGGTCCCAGTCCACTATGGTGGTGGCGCGGGTCTTGATTTTGGACACGGTGCCGGTGAGCTCGCGGATGGTGACGGTGTCGCCGATGCGGATCGGTTTTTCAAACAGGATGATCAGGCCGGAGACGAAGTTGGCGAAGATTTCCTGCAGACCAAAGCCCAGGCCCACCGACAGCGCCGCCACTAGCCACTGCAGCTTGGACCAGTCGATGCCGAGCATGGCGAAAGTGGTGAAGGCGCCGATCATCAGCACCAGATACTTGGAGATGGTGGTAATGGCAAAGCCGGTGCCCGGTGACAGGTTCAGATGCTGTAACAGGCTCAGCTCCATCAGGCCGGGCAGGTTGCGGGCGGTGATCAGGGTCAGCACCACCAGAAGCACGGCGATCACCAGATCCTTGAGCGAGATCGGCACCAGGGTGTCTTCTCCGGCCAGAGAGCTGGAAACCTGCCATACCTCTATGCTGTCGAGGAAACTGAAGGCGTTGTTGATCTCGGACCACAGCAGCATCAGGCCGAGAATGTAGCCCAGCATCAGCGCCGAGCGCAGCAGCCCCAGCGACTGGGCGCTGATGGTATCCAGATCCACTTCGGCCACGGCGGCGGCTTCCGCCTCGGGGCTGGTGGTATGCTCGATGGTGTCTTCCTTTTCCTTGCGCTGGGCCAGTATCTCGGCCCGCCGGGCCTTGGCCCGCTCAAATGCCAGCCGCCGGCGTTGGATCAGCATCCAGCGGCGCACCAGGTAGTAGAATATCAGAAAGCCCATGCCCATCAGCACCGAGACTTCCAGCTGGCGCAGCAGAGTATGGGCGGTGAACAGGTAGCCCATGATGGTGGCAACCAGTGCCAGCAGGGGCGATATGATCAGCAGCCCCCACAGCATATGGTTCATCAGAGTCAGTTGTTCCTGGCGGGGCGGAGAGACCAGCAGCGGCAAATCTTCCCGGTACAATCGCCAGGAAAACAGGCTGGTCAGCAGGCAAATCACCACAAAGCTGAGTCGGCCCAGGGTGTCGTACAGAGAGAATTCCCGGTATTCATCGGCGACATAAAACAGCAGCAAGGCGGGCAGCAGAGCCAGCATCAGGGTCTGAAACTGGCGCCAGATCCGGCGCACTCGATCGTGGGGCAGGTTGAAGTGCACCACCAGCAGTCCCTTGCTCATCATCAGGTTGCCGACCAACAGCAGAATAAACACCGGCAGCATCAGTTGATGCAGGGCATCCGCCAGGGCGATTACCACCTGCGGCGCCCAGGGCGAGTCGATGGCATTGCCGAGCAGCGACAGCAGGGCCGGTATCGGCATGGCGGTCAGCAGGCTGAGCAGCAGGGTATTAAAGGTGTAGTCGTATCTGTCCTGAGTCACGTTGCCGATATGCGGGCTGATTTTGTCCAGATAGGCGCGCAGGCTGCGACGACTCAGGATCCACAGATAGACCACCAGCAGCGAGCTGAGACCGTAGAGGGTCAGGCTGGCGCCGCTTTGCTGCAGCAGCGTCTGGGGCAGGGCGGTCCAGGTTGACAGGGTCAGCAGCCAGCCCAGGGTTTCCATCAGTGCCGCCGGAAACTGGCTGCCGATGGGGCGCAAATCCGGCAGCCAGAACAGACGCTCGTCGGTCAGGGCGCGAATCTCCTGTAGCTGGCTGTTCTGCCGGCTGTAGGCGACTTTCAGCCGGGTCTGCTCATGAATTTGATTGTCGGTGGCGCTGATCAGTCGTTCCAGCAGTCGCCGCTGGGTGGCCAGTAGTTCGTCGATCTGCATTCGTTGTTGCTGGGTGATCCCCCTGGCCTTGTCGCTCAGCAATAATTCGGTGCGATAGCTGTTGTTGCGCAGGTTATCGAGCGACTCCTGATAGCCATATTTGTCGACCCGGCTTTGTACGATACGGGCTTCGAGCTGGGGCAGGGAATAGGGGGCGGGCAAGTCGCTCAGGCGATTACGCAGGTTTTCACCGAAACCACGGCTGACCTGCAACCACTCCAGTTGCTCCTTGAGATTGACCTTCATGTCCGCCAGCTCGGAGGCGGCCCGCTCCACCGCCTGATACTCCAGCTGCAGCGATTCCACTTCCCGGCTTTTTTCACTCAGCAGCCCGGACAGCCGCTGGTTGGCCGCCTGTTGTTCGGCCAGCAGCAGGGAGTCGGTTTCCACTTCATCCAGCAAGCGATCACTTTCGGCAATGGCCGCTTCCGTGGTGGCGCGCCGCAATTCGTTCTGGCGGTTTTGCAGGGCGTCTATGGTGACGTCCAGATCCTGTATCTGGCGTTGCAGTATGTCCAGTTTCAGCCGGTTGATGCTGTCTCTGTTACCGGAAGACAGCTGCTCCAGCTCCAGCGTCTGGATTCGGCGTTGCAGGCTCTGTTCCCGCGCCATGGCGAGGATGCGAGTGGCAGTTTCCTGCTGGCCCTGAGTCTCGGAAAATTGCAGCTTCTCCAGTGATTGCTGGGTGTTGCGCAGTTGCTGGCGCAGATCGTCGAGCAGGTCGTGCAGGCCGCTGTTGCTCAGCTCCTGCAGGTTGAGAGCATTGGTCAATTCTTCCCGCTGACGCCGCAGTTCCAGCCGCCGGGCCTGCACATCCACCAGCTCCTGCTGCACCGCTTCTTCATCCAGTTGGGGAATATGGCTGGTGTCGGTCGGCTTGAGCCCGGCCTGCTTTCGTTCCAGCTTCTTGAGCTCGACCGGATAGTCATCCATGAATTTCTTCAGGTCTTTGGCCTGCTGTTGATAACGATCGCCTTCGCGCACCAGCTGCAGGGCCTGGTTATAATCGTCGCGCAGCTTTTTCAGTTCGGGTTTATCACCCTCGGGCACTTCCGACAGCAGGGCCTCGATATCGGCCACGCTTTGATCGGCCAACAGCGGGGAGGGGAGCAGTAACGCTAACAACAACAGGATGGGGGCAAACACGGTTGGCTCTCGACAAAAAGAAAGTTCAGGCCGCGGCCATCAATTCGGGCCGCGGCTATTCGGGTTAATCCCGATTCAGGGTGCCAAACTCGGTTCCCATGCGAGTGGGCGTGCCGGGCAGCAGTTGTTCGGACAGTGTAACCTTGCCGGGCGCAAACAGACAGACCACGGTACTGCCCAGTTTGAAGCGGCCCATTTCGTCGCCCTTGGCCAGGCGGGGGGCGGTAGCCGGATCGTAATCCCAGCGCTGAATCCGCTTGCCGGCGGGCGGTGTCACTGTGCCGGCCCAGACGGTTTCTATGCTGGCCACGATAGTCGCGCCCACCAGCACCAGCGCCATGGGGCCGGCGGGAGTATCGAAAATACACACCACCCGCTCGTTGCGGGCAAACAGTTCCGGCACGCGGGAAGCGGTCAGCGGATTGACCGAGAACAGCTCGCCGGGTACGTAAATCATGGTTTTCAGCACGCCGTCGACCGGCATATGAATGCGGTGATAATCCTTCGGTGCCAGATAGATGGTGGCGAAGTCGCCGCCCATGAAGGGCTCGGCCAGCGTCTTGTCGCCGCCCAGCAAGGCGCGGGCGCTGTAATCGTGGCCCTTGGCCTGAATGATACGGCCCTGCTCGATGGGCGCGAGCTGGCTGATGGCGCCGTCTACCGGCATGGCCAGCACCTCGTCATCGGCCACCAGCGGGCGGGCGTCTTCTTTCAGCGCGCGGGTAAAAAAATCGTTGAAGCTGGCATAGTGGGCCGGGTTTTCATGCCGGGCCTCGCTCATGTCCACCCGATACTGGCGAATGAAACGCCGGATCAGCCACTGGGTCAGCTTGCCGCCTTCCATCGCGGCCAGTCGGCCGATGAGGCGGGACAACAGATGCTTGGGAAGCAGGTATTGCAGCAGAATTTTCAAATGGTCTGTCATGGTGATTCCGAAAAATGACGGTGATAATCAGGCGGTAGGATGATGGCGCGTGGGCTTGTCGGCCATGGCGTCCATGATGCGAATGTAGCTTTCGAAGCGCTCGGGATGAATGCGTCCCTCTTCTTTCGCTTGCTGCAACAGGCAACCGGGATCGGTGCGGTGCTTGCAGTCACGAAAGCGGCAGCCACCAAGGTAGTCTCGAAACTCGCGGAAACACCAGGCCACCCGCTCCGGATCCAGATGCCACAGCGAGAACTCGCGAATGCCGGGTGAGTCGATCAGCGAGCCGCCGGACGGAAAATGATAGAGACGAGCGGTGGTGGTGGTGTGCTGGCCCAGCCCCGAGTTGTCGGACACGGCGCCGGTCACGGCCTCTACTTCGGGCATCACCGCATTGACCAGCGACGATTTACCTACCCCGGACTGACCGACGAAGATACTGGTGTGATCTTTAAAGGCATTTTTGAGCTCTTCCAGCCCTTCGCCGGTATCGCAACTGACCAGCAACACCTGATAACCGATATCGCGATAACGCTGCAGTGCCTGCTCGGCCTGTTGACGCTGTTCCGCACTGAGCAGGTCGACCTTGTTCAGTACTATCATCGGCGGCATTTCGACGTCTTCGGCCGCAACCAGGTAACGATCGATGACGTGACAGCTCAGTTCGGGCAGCACCGAGGACACCAGCACTATCTGACTGATATTGGCGGCGACCGGCTTGATGCCGTCGTAGAAGTCTGGACGCGTCAGCACGGTTTGCCGGGGGTGTACTGCTTCCACCACGCCGCTGATGCCCTGAGTGGTATCGAGACCCGGGCGCCATACCACACGGTCGCCGGTGACCAGCGACGACAGGGTGCGCCGCATGTTACAGCGGTGAACCTGTTGTTCACTGTCTTCAATATCCGCATGCTGACCAAAGCGGCTGATCACCAGCCCATCCTGCTGGGGGCCGAGCTGGCTGTCGTCGATGGTGTCGGCCGGCTTGCGCTTCAGGCGGCGACTGTGATTATCACTGACCCGTCGAGACTGGCCTTTGCTGAGTTTTCTTCTCTTGGTCACGATATCCTCGAACCTGCTTTCATTGCCGGCTATGATACACTTTCCCGCTAGAACTTGTCCCTATTGCCACCGAGCTTCGAGAGATAACATGAGCCAAAACGCAGAAAACCTGGTCTGGATTGATCTGGAGATGACCGGCCTGGAGCCGGATGAACACAAGATCATCGAAATCGCCAGCATCATCACCGACAAAGAGCTGAATGTGCTGGCCGAAGGGCCGGTGTTGGCTATTCATCAAAGCGAGGCCGAACTGGCCAAGATGGATGAGTGGAACGTGCGTACTCATACCGGCTCCGGGCTGGTGGCGCGGGTTCAGTCCAGTACCGTCAGCGAGGACGATGCGGTAGCGCAGACGCTGGCGTTCTTGCGTGAATGGGTACCGGAGCAGGCGTCGCCGCTGTGTGGCAACTCCATCGGTCAGGATCGGCGTTTTCTGGTGCGGCACATGCCGGTGCTGGAGGCCTTCTTCCATTACCGCAATGTGGATGTCAGCACCGTCAAGGAGCTGGTACGTCGCTGGCAACCGGCATTGCTGGAGCAATTCACCAAGAAAGGTAGCCACCAGGCACTGGATGATATTCGCGAGTCCATCGCCGAATTGCAGTTCTATCGGGAAACGGTGTTCAAGATCTGAGTGCTTTTTGTGCTTGTGTCGATGTTTTAGCCAAACAGAATGCAGGAAAGAAAAAACTCTTGCATTCGATCAATCGGCTCGTATAATTCGCCTCCCGTAGCCAGTCGCAATTGTGAAGCAAGCCGCTGATTACTACAGGTTATACCAGAGTGCGGGAATAGCTCAGCTGATAGAGCTTAACCTTGCTGAAGTTGATGAGGGTCGCGACGCGGCCCCATGCACAGAGTTAAAGATTACTGCGGGAATAGCTCAGCTGGTAGAGCACAACCTTGCCAAGGTTGGGGTCGCGAGTTCGAATCTCGTTTCCCGCTCCAA
>NZ_CANLZU010000010.1 GCF_947495715.1 uncultured Oceanisphaera sp. | reverse complement strand
ACCAGTAAAACCCGCACCTACTCCTTCTTCCGACAAGGGGGCATCTATTATCAAATGTTGCCAAAGATGAAAGAGGAGAACGCTATCAAACTGCTGGAAAAATTTTCCTACTATCTGTCACAGCACAAATTATACAAGCGCATCTTCGGCATTATCTGAGCAATAAAAATGAGGGGATCTCTGAGGCTACACTGCAGAAATTGAGCGGTCGCATTGATGGTTAAAGATAATACGTGATTCTGACAGGGCTACAGTACACACTTCCAGGCAGCTACTCCGCCATGATCAGGAGCCGAAAATAGTATGACCCCATCACAGATCACCATCCTTGTCATTCTGGTTGCCACCGTGCTGATGTTTCTGTGGGGCCGTTGGCGTCACGACATGGTGGCGGCGGGGGCCTTGCTGGCCTGTATTATAACCGGGCTGGTACCGGCCGAGATTGCCTTTGACGGACTCAGTCATCCGGCCGTGATCACCGTGGCCTGCGTGCTGGTGCTGAGCAAGGGCCTGCAGATCTCCGGGGCCGTCGATGTACTGACCCGGCTGCTGTTGCCGTCCCAGGCCGGTCCTACTCTCTCTATTGCTGCCCTGACCGGGCTGGGCGCCATACTGTCTGCCTTCATGAACAACGTCGGTGCTTTGGCGCTGTTGATGCCGGTGGCGATTCAGATGGCCCGCCGTCAAAAATTGTCATCCGGCAAGGTGCTGATGCCGCTGTCCTTTGGCACCATTTTGGGCGGCATGACCACCCTGATTGGTACGCCGCCCAACCTGATTGTGTCCGGTTTTCGCCAGGCCAGCGGCGAGGGCATGTTCGGCATGTTCGATTTCACCCCGGTGGGATTGACGGTGGCTACGGTAGGGGTCGGTTTTGTGGCCCTGATTGGCTGGCGTATCGTACCGGGCCGCAAACAGTCGGGTGCCGAGGCCTTCGACTCCGGCGCCTATATTACCGAGGCGCGGGTGCCGGCCGGTTGCAAGGCCGAGGGCATGACCCTGAGAGAAATAGAGCAGGCGTTGGTGGAGGCGGATGCGCAGGTGTTGGGATTGGTTCGTAACGAGGTGCGGGTAACACCGCCCAGTCCGCGCCGCCGGGCCCGGTCCGGTGACATTCTGATGCTGGAGGCGGAAGTGGAGGCGCTGCCTCATGCGCTGTCCAGCCTGGGGCTTAAACTGGAAGAGGCCAAGGCAACCAGAGAAGAAAAAGAGAAAGAAAAAGGGAAAGAAAAAGAGAAAACCAAAGACAGTGGCAACGCCGAGGCCCAGATCATGCCCGCGGCTGCCAAACAGAATGAAGAAGACAACGGCGAGGGCAGCGGATCGGATGCATCCGATGAAGTGGTGCTGATGGAGCTGGTGATACTGCCGAGCTCCGGGCTGCTGGGACGCACGGCGACAGGCATTCAGCTGCGAACCCGCTATGGCGTGAATCTGCTGGCGGTATCACGTCAGGGCCAGCGTTCGGTCAAGCGGCTGCGGGCCCTGCCCTTCAGAGCCGGTGACTTGCTGATGATGCAGGGCGGGCCGGAAGCCATCGCCGAATTTGCCTCCAGCACCGGTTGTGTACCGCTGGCCGAGCGTGACCTGCGCATACCCGATAAGCGCAAGGCGCTGATGGCCACCGGCATCATGGCGGCATCGGTTGCTGCCGCGGCGCTTGGGCTGCTGCCGGCGGCGGTGGCTTTTTCCGCCGGCGTGCTGGCGTCCATGGTGCTGCGCACCGTGCCCCCTCGTTCGGTTTACACCGCCGTCGACTGGCCGGTGGTAGTGCTGCTGGCCGCCCTGATCCCGGTCGCCCAGGCGATGGAGTCCACCGGTACCGCCCAGTTGATTGCCAACCTGCTGTTGAACGAGGTGGCCCAGGGGCATGAGGTGGTGGCGCTGGTGTTGATTCTGGTGGTGACCATGAACCTGTCGGATCTGATGAACAATGCGGCGACGGCGGCGGTGATGTGCCCCATCGCCATCGGTACCGCCAACCAGCTGGGTGTGAGCATGGATCCCTTTCTGATGGCGGTGGCCATCGGCGGCTCCTGTGCCTTTCTGACGCCGATTGGACACCAGAACAATACCCTGATCCTGGGGCCGGGGGGCTTTCGCTTCGGCGACTACTGGCGTCTGGGACTGCCGCTGGATTTGTTGGTAATACTGGTCACGGTCCCTATGTTATTGTGGGTATGGCCGTTGTAACGGAACCGAATGGATAAGGAAGGAGATAACGATGCAGAATGAATTGAATAATAAAATCGTGCTGGAGGTCTTCGACAAGATTCAGCGTTTTGGTGAACCCCATGAAGATGGTCATATTCTGGATGGCGTGGTGGCGAGCAGTGACTTTGACGGTTACAGCGTGGTGTTGTCCGGCAGCGGGGTGACCTTGCAGTTGAACTTTCACCAGAGTTATCGTTTCGATTACAGCACCGACAAACTCAAAGATCAGTTCATGGCGAAGATTGATTATATTCATCACCATTACAACGATCGTCAGCAAGACAACTGATACCAATCTGAATAAAGATCTGATCTTCTCAAGCCCGAACTCAGAGGCAACACAGCCGGCTCTCACGACACGCCGTAAACTCGTCCCTGAGGGCTCGGAAATGCCATCCCTGGCATTTCACGGTCGTGGGAGCTAGTCTCTGTTGCCTCTTTCTGAGCCCCGAGTTGCTTGCAGACAGTGCCAACAGATGACTCTGTAGCATCAAGGAGGACAAAGGGATCTGCTCAGCCGACCATCCGCACTACGGATGGTGCGGCTGAGCCCCCAAGGAGGGGTTCACGGCGAGTCGGCGGAGCGGACCCTTTGCCCTACTTTTGCAAAGCAACCGAATAGATCAGTTATTTAATCAGTTTGGTATGACTCGTTCTCTCGTGCACGAGCAGCAAAAATCCAACCCGATCACCCAAAAAGGGCAATCGGGTTGGATTGAATCGCGTTAGCCTACCAGGCGAGCCCTGACGGTACGGCCCTTGATTTTACCCTGCTGCAGGTGCTTCAGCGCCTGTTTGGCCACATCTCTGTGTACCGCCACGTAAGACTGCATCTCTGAGATATCAATCTTGCCCACCTGAGCACCGGCAATGCCGGCCTCACCGGTGAGGGCACCCAGAATGTCGCCGGCGCGAATCTTGCTTTTGCGACCGCCGGCGATATTGAGGGTGACCATTTCCGGCTGCAGCGGCGCCGTGTTGCCGTTCAGGTCGGCCAGGGATCCCTGCACGATGGGCGCCTGCTGATATTGCTCGATCATGTTGACCCGGTAGGCTTCCTGCGGGCTGTAGAGGCTGAGCGCCAGACCCTGCTGGCCGGCACGGCCGGTACGGCCGACTCGATGCACGTGTACTTCCGGATCCTGGGTGATGTCGTAGTTGATGACCGCCGCCAGTTCCTTGATATCCAGGCCGCGGGCCGCCACATCGGTGGCCACCAGAATATTGGCGCTGCCGTTGGCAAAGCGGATCAGTACCTGATCCCGCTCGCGCTGTTCCAGATCACCATTCAGCGCCAGGGCGGAGAAGCCCAGGGTGGTCAGGTGCTCGGCCACTTCCTGACAGGCACGCTTGGTGTTGCAGAACACCACCGCCGAGCGCGGTGCATAGTGGGCGAGCAGGGTGGCCAGCGCCTGTTTGCGCAGGTTGGGTACCACTTCGAACAACAGCTGGACTATGGTATCGGCACGAAACTCGTCGGCGACCGATACCCGCTCCGGTTGTTGCTGCAGGCCGCGACTCAGCTCGGCGATGCCTTCGGGATAGGTGGCCGAAAACAGCAGGGTCTGGCGTGTTTTGGGCGCGAACGCCACCACCCGTTCAATGTCGTCGACAAAGCCCATGTCCAGCATGCGATCCGCTTCGTCCAGTACCAGGGTGTTGAGGTCGTCCAGCACCAGGCTGCCCTGTTCCAGGTGCTTGAGGATGCGCCCCGGGGTGCCGACCACGATGTGGGCGCCGAACTCGAGCGAGGCGGTCTGTGCCGCGGTGGGCGAGCCACCGCAAAGCGCCACCAGCTTGACGTTGGCCATGGCCCGGGCCAGACGACGCAGCTCGCGGGCGACCTGATCGGCCAGCTCGCGGGTGGGGCAGAGCACCATGGTCTGCACGCCCATGCGGTTGACGTCGAGACGAGCCAGTAACGCCAGGCCAAAGGCGACGGTTTTACCGCTGCCGGTGCTGGCCTGGGCGATGACGTCTTTGCCTTCCAGCATCAGTGGCAGGCTCTGGGCCTGAATCGGGGTCATCCGGGTGTATTCCAGGCTGGTCAGGTTGGCGATCAGCGACGGGTCCAGGGACAGGGTGGAAAATTCGGTGTTGGTCACGGGGAAGCTCTTGATATCGAATAAAATAAATAGGGGCGCACTAAGGCCAACAGACCCTGAGGCGGGGCTGCATCATAGCAGAAAAGCGATGAGAGTGGTGTTTTTTGGCCATTAGTTAAACAAAAGCCCTCGCATGCGAGGGCTTTGCTGTCTTGCGATCTTGCTTGGTTGCTTAGTTGTGCTTGTGCAGCTCGGCGTTCAGCTCGACGGCAGACTTGTTGGTTTTCACCTCGATGCGGCCGTTCTGGGAGTTGCGACGGAACAGCAGGTCGGACTTACCGGCCAGCTCGGCGGCTTTCACCGTTTGCACTTCCTGGTTCTGATCGTCCAGCACGGTTACCTTGGCACCGGCGGTGATGTAGAGACCGGATTCGATGGTGCAGCGATCGCCCAGCGGGATACCCAGGCCGGCGTTGGCGCCCAGCAGGCAGCCTTCGCCTACAGAGATGATAATGTTGCCGCCACCGGACAGGGTGCCCATGGTGGAACAACCGCCGCCCAGATCGGAGCCGTTACCGACGATCACACCGGCAGAGATACGGCCTTCGACCATGCTGACACCCAGGGTACCGGCGTTGAAGTTGATGAAACCTTCATGCATGACGGTGGTGCCTTCGCCCACGTGGGCACCCAGACGGATACGGGAGGCATCGCCGATACGCACGCCGGCCGGCACCACGTAGTCGGTCATTTTCGGGAACTTGTCGACCGAGTTGACGCTGATGGTGCGACCCTGTGCACGGGCTGCCAGCTGACGTTTGGCCAGCTCGTCGACCGCGATGGCACCTTCCGAGGTCCAGGCCACGTTGGGCAGCAGGCCGAACATACCGGACAAGTCCAGACCGTGCGGCTTGACCAGACGGTGGGACAGCAGCGCCAGCTTCAGATAAACCTCGGCGGTGCTGGTGGGGGCGGCGTCGGTTTCCAGAATGGTCACCACCAGCGGCTGGCTGGTGCCTTCCAGAACCTTGACGATG
Source organism: uncultured Oceanisphaera sp. (assembly GCF_947495715.1). GTDB lineage: Bacteria > Pseudomonadota > Gammaproteobacteria > Enterobacterales > Aeromonadaceae > Oceanimonas > Oceanimonas sediminis. Next base: position 131,714 of record NZ_CANLZU010000010.1, on the reverse strand, counting down.
TCGGCCTGCTCTTGAGCGTCCACAGACAGGAAAGCCGCTTCCAGGGAGTTCAGTTGCGCGGCGCTGATCTCGATTGCGGCGTTGCCGCCCTGGTAACCGATTTTCGCAGCGACTGCGTTAACCAGTGCGTCATTAGCGTTCAGCAGTGGCAGGTTGTAGTAAACCTCCAGCCATTCACCTTTGGCGGACTTGGTGCCCACACCCAGACCGAAAGCAAAGTGTGCCATCGTGGTAACTCCGTTTATTTGGTTTGAACTCGTAATCGGCTGGCGCGTACCGCGGCCAGCCGGGTGTTAATCAGTTGCAGGCCGAGCCCGACTGTTTCGTTGAACCACTCAGCGGCGAACGATGTCGCCAGGCTCGAAGGGGATGTTGATAATGGCGTGCAGTGCAGACATCCAAAACCCCCTTCCTGTTTCTTAATTCAATTCTGGTGCATCTTTTATCATATTTTGCCGTCCTGGTTGAGCTCCTCGACCACTTTTTCTCGCAACAACACCTGCTCTTGCTCGTTTAATGGTCGATCTTCCTTGTTGGTGAGACTGAAAAAGTCTTCGACCCGTTCGCCGATGGTGGTGATTTTGGCGGCGTGCAGGTTGAGACCCAGTCGACTGAAGACCGAGCCGATGCGGGCCAGCAGGCCGGGGGTGTCGAGCGCAACCAGCTCCATCAGGGTACGTTTGGTCAGCCGCTGGGGCTGCAGAAAATTGACCTGAGTCGTGACGGTAAATTCCCGATGCCGTCGTGAAGGCGGACGAATACGCACCGTGGGTGGCGCCGGGATCAGCAGCACCTCGCTCAGGCTGTGGCACAGATCGCTGAGTCGGTCGCCACTCACCGGCTGGCCGTCGGGTTCGAGCACGATAAAGGTATCCAGGGCATAACCGTCTTTCGAGGTCATGATCTGGGCATCGTGGATGTTGAGATTTTTCTGATCCAGCGCCGCCGCCACCCGGCCGAACAGATTGGGGGAGTCGGGGCTGTAGATAAACAGCTCGCTGCCGCCCCGGCCCGGTTGCTGACTGATTTGTACCAGGGGGCGCCGGCTGTCGTGGTGGGCCAGAATATGGCGGCTGTGCCAGGCGATTTGATCCGGCGTGTGGCGCAGAAAATAATCGGCAGTAAAGCGGGCCCACAGCGGCTTTATTTGTGCGACCGGGGTATCCAGGTGCTCCAGAATCTGGCGGGCCTGACGTTGGTTTTCGCGGATGCGCAGACGCAGATCCGGCGGGTTTTCCAGGCCCCGGCGCAGCGCCTTCTGGGTGGCGAAATAGAGCTCGCGCAGCAGGGTCCCTTTCCAGTCGTTCCACAGATGATCGTTGGTGGCGCAGATATCGGCCACCGTCAGACTATAGAGAAAGTCCAGGCGCAGCTCGTCTCTGACCAGGCCGGCAAATTCGCCGATCACATCCGGATCGTAGATGTCACGACGTTGCGCGGTGACCGACATCAGCAGGTGGTGGCGTACCAGCCAGGCCACCAGACGGGCGTCGGATTTGTCCAGATCGTGCTGCAGGCAGAACGCCAGCGCGTCTTCTGCTCCCAGTTCGGAATGATCGCCGCCCCGGCCCTTGGCAATATCATGAAACAACGCGGCAAGGTTGAGCAGCTCGGGCTTGCGCAAGCGGGTGCAGATTTCAAAACACAGCGGGTGACTGTGTTTGGCGGCGGGCTTGCGAAACCGGTAGATGTTTTTAAGTAGCCGGTGGGTATGTTCGTCGACCGGGTAGGCGTGAAACATATCGAACTGCATCTGGCCGACAATTTTACTCCACTGAGGGAAATAGGCGGCGAGAATGCCGTAGCGGTGCATCAGCGTCAGTGCCAGGCCGCAGCCTCGTGGATGGCGTACCAGCATCATGAACAGCCGCCGGCAATCGGGCCGTTCGCACAGAAATCCGGTCAGGCGACGGCGGGCATCCCGCAACTGGCGCAGGGTGGTGGAATAGATGCCGGTGATCTTGGGGTTGGCGGCAATCTGGTAGAAGAGCCGCAGAATGGCCGCGGGCTCGGCTCTGAACAGCTCGGGATTGATGACATCGATCAGGCGACCGCGCAGACGAAACTCGGGGGTGAGCATCTTCACGTCCATGGCGATATGGCCAAGAATGGCTTCATCGAACAGCTGCAGCAGCATTTCGTTGAGTTCGGCTACCCGCCGTACCGTCTGATAGAAGCGTTTCATCATCTGCTCTATCGGCTCGTTACCCTCGCCGGCAAAGCCCAGCGCTGTGGCCACGGCCCGCTGGCGGTCGAACAGCAGGCGGTTGTCGGGGCGGTGAATGGCCATGTGCAGCGCAAAACGCAGCTTCCACAGAAAATTCTGGCAGTCGAGCAGTTCATGATACTCGGCCCGACTCAGAAAACCGTGGCTGACCATTTCGCTCAGGGTGGCCGCGCCGAAGTGGCGGCGGGCGACCCAGCTGATGGTTTGAATGTCGCGCAGGCCGCCGGGGCTGCTCTTGATGTCCGGCTCCAGTTTGTAGCTGGTGTCCTGAAACTGGCGATGGCGCTCTTCCTGCTCGGTGCGTTTGGCCTCGAAAAAGGCCTGGCTGGGCCAGAATTTGTCGGGCTGGGTGGCCTGGGTGAGGGCGGCAAAGGTGTCGTAGCAGCCGGTGATCAGTCGCGCTTCAATCAGATTGGTGGCGATGGTGATGTCTTTGTCGCCCTGGCGAATACATTCGGCCACCGAGCGTACACTGTGGCCGACTTCCAGGTGCAGATCCCACAGCAGGGTAACAAAGCTGCCGATACGGTCATTCAGCGCTGCATCGGGGGTGCCGTTGCACAGGATCAGCAGGTCGATATCCGAATAGGGATGCAGTTCGCCCCGGCCGTAGCCGCCTACCGCCACCAGCGCCAGTTGTGGATCCTTGTCCAGGCCATGACGCTGCCACAAGCCGGTGAGTAACTGATCCATATGCTGGGAGCGGGTGACCACCAGCTCCATGATATCGTCGCCGGCATTGAAGCGTTGTTCCAGCCAGTCTTGCAGGCGAGCCAGTATTTCCTTGCACTTGGGCAAGGTCAGTTCGGTAGGGGAAAGCAGGGCCGGAGCGAGCAGGCTGGCGTCCATGAGGCGGCGATATCCTTGTAGGCGTAAGTAACGACTACGTTAGCAAAGTCGGCTTCGGCGGGAAAGCGGATCCCTTGGTGAAGGGCAGAGATAAGCGGCCGTTTGTTGCTATGATGACGTCCTCTGTTTACATGGACACATGGTATTGATGATGACAGCTCGTGCTGAATTGCCCTCCTGGATCCGTCGTTTTATCGGTTCGGGATACCTGCTGCCGGTGCTGTTTTTTGCCTCCTTGCTGGAAGCGATTATCGTTCCTATACCGCTGGAACTGATTTTGATCCCGCTGTTGCTGCTGGAACGGGGGCGACGCTGGTTGCTGGCATGGGTGGCCCTGGCAGGCTGTGTGACGGGTGCCGTGCTGGGCTACTGGTTTGGTGCCTTGTTGTTTGACAGTCTGGGTCAGTGGCTGCTTGACACGCTCGGTGCCGCCGAAGAGTTTGAGCATTTCCAACAGGTGCTGGCAAAGGAAGGCTTTATGGCAATAGTGGTGATGGGCGTGACGCCGGTGCCATTTCAGGTGGCCATGCTGGCGGCGGGAGCCGCCGGATACTCGCTGACCGGGTTTGTACTGGCGGCGACGCTGGCGCGAGGCGTTCGCTATTTCGGTCTGGCACTACTGGTACAGCTGTTTGGCGAGCAGGCCATGACACTGTTTCGCCGGCATGCCCGGCCCGTGGGGTTTGCACTGCTGGCACTGGCGTTGGTGGGTTATGGCGTTCACTGGTGGTTGTCGGCTTGATGGGCATCCCGGGATGGGCGTTGCGGATACAATAAAGGCGCCGAAGCGCCCTGATTTCCAGATACTGTGTATCCGTGCTTAATTATTGTCGGCCGCAGGTATGATGCTTGTTGCATGGTTACCTTTGGGGCCTTCTTCGATTTTATATTGTACCAACTGGCCCGCTTTCAGGGTTCTGTATCCGTCCATCTGTATGGTGGAGAAATGTGCAAACACATCGTCACCGCCTTCCTGTGGGCAGATAAAGCCAAATCCCTTAGCATTATTAAACCACTTCACCGTACCGGTCGTCATAACGTCTGCATCCTTTTGCTCAAACATCCAAAACAACATTGAGTAACTGACCACTGCCAGTTTTTACGACAGGCGAACCCGCCGGATGCGGTAATCCGAATGTAAAGTGCCAGATGACACTTGATTACATCGGTTACCAATCAATCACTCTAGCCAAACACCGGGGCGAGTCAAGCGTTTGTTTGTTATCGCATTCTGCCAAAGAAAGACGGTTGACAGCACGGGTGTAAGCGGTAGTGTGAAGGAAAGACTGACAGCCGCGTTCCTGATATCCTGACCAAAAGAGCCAGCTCTTGGCCTGAAAGCGACGCCCGGCAGCGGCACCACATCCGGCACCGACTGCTGTAGCGAGATCCGGAACAGTGATTTAGAGTAAATATATGAGCAGGAGAACACAGCAGCTAGATGGTGATCAGTTAAAAGAGGCGGAAGAAACAGCGCTGCAACCCCCTCCTATGTACAAGGTCATCCTGAACAATGACGATTACACTCCCATGGATTTTGTGGTGGAGGTACTGCAAAGATTCTTCGTAATGGATGTGGACAAGGCCACGCAGGTGATGATGGCGGTTCATTATCAGGGGAAAGGAGTCTGTGGTCTGTTTACCGCAGAAATAGCTGAAACCAAGGTAGCGCAAGTGAACAAGTTTGCCCGTATGCATGAACATCCGCTGTTGTGCACCATGGAGCAGGAATGAGTCAGTACCCGCCGCAACGGGACACCGCAGTTTTTTAGGGGAGGTGCCTATGTTGAACAAAGACCTTGAGAGCACATTGAACGACGCTTTCAACGAAGCGCGCCGTGCTCGCCACGAGTTTATGACGGTGGAGCACCTGCTACTCGCGCTGTTGAACAATCCGTCTGCCCAGGAGGCCCTGACGGCCTGTGGCGCAGATCTCGAACAGCTACGCCGTGAAACCCATCTCTTTATCGAACAGACCACACCGCTGATACCGGCGGGAGACGATGAAATAGAAACGCAACCGACCCTCGGTTTTCAGCGTGTGCTGCAGCGGGCGGTCTTTCATGTGCAATCTTCCGGCAACGCCGAAGTGACGGGGGCCAATGTACTGGTTGCCATCTTCAGCGAGCAGGAGTCTCAGGCCGCCTACCTGCTGAAAAAGGTGCAGATCAGTCGACTGGACGTGGTTAACTTTCTGTCCCACGGTGTGCGTAAAGACGGCCAGCAGGAAGAGGCACCACCCGCCCAACTGGAAGAAAACACCGACGAGGCGGCCAACAACCAGACCGAAGGCTTTGTCATCAACCTGAACCAGTGGGTGAAGGAAGGTCGCATCGATCCGCTTATCGGCCGGGATCATGAAGTGAATCGCGCCATTCAGGTGCTGTGTCGTCGGCGCAAGAACAACCCGCTGCTGGTAGGCGAGGCCGGGGTCGGTAAAACGGCCATCGCCGAGGGCCTGGCTTATCGCATCGTACATGGTGATGTGCCGGAAATCATCGCCGACAGCATCATCTATTCGCTGGATATGGGCTCCTTGCTGGCGGGCACCAAGTATCGTGGTGATTTCGAGAAGCGCTTCAAGGCGTTGCTCAAACAGTTCGAGAAACAGAAAGGCGCCATCCTGTTTATCGATGAAATTCACACCATCATCGGCGCCGGTGCCGCCTCGGGTGGCCAGCTGGATGCGGCCAACCTGTTGAAACCCATGCTGTCGAGTGGTCAGATCCGCTGCGTCGGCTCCACCACCTATCAGGAATACAGCCAGATTTTCGAAAAAGACCGGGCGCTGGCGCGGCGCTTCCAGAAAATCGACATCCTGGAGCCATCGGTGGAAGATACCACCAAGATACTGCTGGGGCTGAAGAGCCGTTACGAGTCACATCACGATGTGCGCTATACCGGCAAGGCCATTCGGGCCGCGGCCGAGCTGTCGGCCAAGTACATCAACGACCGGCATCTGCCCGACAAGGCGATTGACGTTATCGACGAGGCCGGGGCGCAAATCCGCATGATGCCCCCTTCCAAGCGCAAGAAGACCATAGGGGTGGGCGATATCGAAGCCATCGTGGCCAAAATTGCCCGCATTCCCGAGAAATCGGTGTCCAGCTCCGACAAGGAAGCGCTGAAGAACCTGGAGCCCAAGCTCAAGATGGTGGTTTTCGGTCAGGACAAGGCGATAGAGGTGTTGACCGACTCCATCCGGCTCAGTCGCTCCGGCCTCGGCAACGAGAAGCGGCCCATCGGCTCCTTCCTGTTTGCCGGCCCGACCGGGGTCGGCAAGACCGAGGTGACCCAGCAGTTGGCGCGGGTGCTCGGCATCGAGTTGGTTCGCTTCGATATGTCCGAATACATGGAGTCCCATACGGTGTCACGCCTTATCGGTGCGCCGCCGGGCTATGTGGGATTCGATCAGGGGGGCTTGCTCACCGATGCGGTGATCAAGCATCCGCACGCGGTGGTACTGCTCGATGAAATCGAAAAGGCGCACCAGGACGTGTTCAACCTGCTGCTGCAGGTGATGGACAACGGTACCCTCACCGATAACAACGGTCGCAAGGCGGACTTTCGCAACGTGATACTGGTGATGACTACCAACGCCGGGGTGCAGGAGACGATACGCAAGTCCATCGGTTTCCAGCAGCAGGATCACAGCCATGACGCCATGACCGAAATCAACCGCACCTTTGCTCCGGAGTTCCGTAACCGGCTCGACCATATCATCTGGTTCAACCACCTGAACATGGAAGTGATTCACCGGGTGGTGGACAAGTTTATTGTCGAACTGCAGGCGCAGCTGGATGCCAAGGGTGTCTCGATGGAAGTCAGCGAGCAGGCTCGTCACTGGTTGGCAGAGCAAGGCTACGACAAGTCGATGGGCGCACGTCCCATGGGGCGGGTGATTCAGGAAAAACTGAAAAAGCCGCTGGCCAACGAGTTGCTGTTCGGCGAACTGGTCGGTGGCGGCTCGGTCAAAGTCACGCTAGAGGACGACAAACTGCATTTTGACTATCAGTCGGAAGCCTCGCTGGCCCACTGAAATCGGGCCTTGGGGCATAGCACCACAACTCAGTACTACAATGCCCGGCACCATGATGGTGCCGGGCATTTTTTATCCAAGAGGTGTATGCCTGACGGAACAGGGGGCGAGCAAATTACCCAAAGGTACAACTACCGGTAACAGACGCCGCCATGTCACACTCGGAGTGACTAGCGAACGGATTAGCGAGCGCGGAAGACGATGCGTCCTTTTGACAGATCGTAGGGAGTCAGTTGAACAGTGACCTTGTCACCGGTGAGGATGCGGATGTAGTTCTTGCGCATCTTGCCGGAGATATGAGCGGTGACCACGTGGCCATTTTCCAGCTCTACGCGAAACATGGTGTTCGGAAGGGTGTCCAGAATGGTCCCTTGCATTTCAATACTGTCTTCTTTAGCCATTGAGTCCTCTTGTTAACGCAGGCAATAAAAACGGCATCGATCATGCCGGATTTCGCCTCAAGTGTAAAGTTTCCGCTCAGTCTTTCATCGCCTGCCAGTGTCCGGCCACGAGTCGCTGATGCGGGCGGAAGTGCTGTTTATAATTCATTTTTTTACAATCATCCACCTGGTAGCCCAGATAAACCCAGCTCTTGTTTAAATTGGACGCCAGTTCCAGTTGGCTCAAAATGGCGAAAGTACCCAGGGATCTGTGCTCCAGATCGGGATCGTAAAAGGTGTACATGGCACTGAGTGCATGGCCGAGCAGGTCGGTGACCGCCACCGCCACCAGCCGTTGATCCAGCCGGAATTCCATAAATACCGGCGGCAGCCAGTCACATAGCAGAAAGCCGTCGTACTGCTGGCGACTGGCGGGATACATGGCCCCATCCTGGTGCCGTTCGTTGATATACCGCTGATACAATCGAAAATACTCCGGCTTTTCCTGTTCACTCAGGCTGACGCTCAGATCCCGGTTTTGCCGCTTGATGCGTTTCTGGCTGCGGCTGGGTGTAAAGCGGGCGACGTCGATGCGCAGTGACTCGCAGGCGTGGCATAGCTGGCAGTGCGGGCGATAAATGTCCGAGCCGCTGCGACGAAAGCCCGCGCTGAGCAATTGTTCATACCCTTCCGGACACAGCAGGTCCTTGTCGAGCAAGACCAGCAGTTGTTCCTGCCGGTTGGGCAGATAACTGCATTGGTGTTTGGGCGTCAGCCCCACCTTGAGATTCACTTCTCTCATAACATCAGCTCACCTGGTTGCCAGCACCCATGTGTTAGCGGCTGCTGTTGCAGCTCTTTGAGTTTATGTAAAAAACGCGTGCGCGGCCAGCTGGTTACCCCCAGGCTCATCAGGTGCGGGTTGGGCAGCTGACAGTCGACAAGCTCGCCACCATGAAGGCTCAGGTGCCGGCACAGTGCGAGCATGGCCAGCTTGGAGCCATTATCGACCCGGTGAAACATCGACTCGCCACAAAACAGTTTGCCCAGCGCGATGCCATAGAGTCCGGCCACCAGGCTGTCCTCCTGCCAGACTTCGACCGAGTGGGCGTGGCCCTGCCGGTGCAGTCGGCAATAGGCCTGCTCGATGCCGGGGGTGATCCAGGTGCCCTCGCGATTTTCCCGTAACTGGCGGCAGGCACGAATGACCCGGTCGAAGGCGGTATTGAGGGTAAAATGATACTGGTTACGGCGTGCCAGTTTGGCCAGGCTGCGACTGATGTGCAATTGCGCCGGCTCCAGCACGGCCCTGGGGTCGGGTGACCACCACAGCAGGGGCTGGCTTTGATCGAACCAGGGAAATATCCCCATACGATAGGCCAGTAACAGTCGATCACAGCTCAAGTCACCGCCCATGGCCAACAGACCATCGGGATCGTTCAGCGCCAGCGCCGGATCCGGAAACCAGAGCCGGTTATCGAGTAAGGTCAGCATGGCAGCCCCGGTCAGTCCTGACTCGCATCGAGCCAGTCTTTACCGGTTTGTTGCTCGATATAGTCGCGAATGAACTGGCGTACCTTCTGGGATGGGGTCACGTCTTCTTCGGCGCAAAGCTGTTCAAACAACGCCTTTTTTCGAGGGTCTATCAGCAGGGTCAGGCGAGCGGTTCTTTGTTCCATATCGGCTCCGATAACGACTAAAACATGTTAATCATATTAACATTGAATGATTAATTGATGAGCATATAATCGATTGAATAATACTAATATAAATTATCGCCGGGAGAGAACCATGCCGCATCGGGCCCACCTGTTTTCGTTACGAATCGGGCATGCTTTACGCGAAAGCTGCCTGCAGGAACAATATGGTCGCCAACGTTTGCTCAAGGATGTGCTGGCCGGGATCACGGTGGGCATTATCGCCATTCCGCTGGCCATGGCGCTGGCCATTGCCAGCGGGGTTGCCCCTCAGTACGGGTTGTACACCGCCATTATCGCCGGCTTTATCATTGCGTTGACCGGTGGCTCCCGGCTCAGTATTTCCGGCCCTACCGCCGCCTTTGTGGTGATTCTTTATCCCATCGCTCAGCAATACGGCCTGGGTGGCCTGCTGTTGGCGACCGTCATGTCCGGGGTCATCCTGGTGGGCATGGCGCTGGTGCGACTGGGTCGTCTGATCGAGTACATTCCCGAGCCGGTCACTCTCGGTTTTACCGGTGGCATAGCGGTGGTGATTGCCACCCTGCAGTTGAAAGACTTTCTGGGATTGAACCTGACGGCGTTGCCCGAGCACTATGCGGGCAAGGTGGCAGCCCTGGTGTCGGCCTTTCCGGGGCTGCACTGGCCCAGCCTGGTCATAGCGCTGCTTACCCTGGCCATCATGCTGCTCTGGCCCCGGCTGAAAACCGGGGTACCGGCTCATTTGCCGGCGGTGATCCTGGCCAGTGTCATCACCCTGTTGCTGAATCGCCAGGGCATGGACATCGCCACCATCAGCAGCCAGTTCAGTTATCTGCTACCGGATGGCAGCAGCGGGCAGGGCATTCCGCCGGTATTGCCCGAATGGATCTGGCCCTGGCTGCAACCGGGGCCGGGTGGGAGCGAGTTAACGCTGAGCTGGGCGCTGTTGCGTGACTTGCTGCCGGCGGCCTTCGCCATCGCCATGCTGGGGGCCATCGAGTCGTTGTTGTGCGCCGTGGTGCTGGATGGCATGACCGGCAAGCGTCACAGCGCCAACAGCGAACTGCTGGGGCAGGGGATTGGCAATATCATAGCGCCGTTTTTCGGCGGCATTACCGCCACCGCCGCCATTGCCCGCTCGGCCGCCAACGTCAAGGCCGGTGCCGAGTCACCGGTGGCGGCCATGGTGCATGCGCTGGTGGTACTGGCCGGACTGGTGTTGCTGGCTCCCCTGCTGGCCTATTTGCCGATGCCGGCCATGGCGGCTCTGCTGATGGTGGTGGCCTGGAACATGAGTGAGGCCCACAAGGCGGTGAAGTTGCTGAAAACCGCTCCGGTGGCCGACATGCTGGTGTTTTTGACCTGCTTTTCGCTCACCATACTGTTTGACATGGTGCTGGCGATTACCGTCGGTATTCTGGTGGCCGCGGTGCTGTTCGTACGCGACATCGCCGAGATGACCCGGGTGTCGGATATTTCCGGACATCGGCGACTGCTGGAAACACCGCTGCCGGCGGGCTGGTCGGTGTTCAAGATCAATGGCCCGCTGTTTTTTGCCGCCGCCGACCGGGTGTTCAGCGAGCTGGCCGAGATGTCCCGGCAACGGCGTGGCGTCGTACTCTATATGGATGGGGTGGCGATTCTGGATGCGGGCGGCATGGCGGCGCTGGGTCGCTTTATCGAGCGGTGCCGAGAGGAGCAGATCGAGGTGGTGATGGCAGATCTGCAATATCAACCACTGAAGACGCTGGCCAGAGCCGGAGTCAAGCCGGTTTCCGGTGAGCTGACCTTTTACTCGACCCTGCAGGAAGCGATGGAGAAGGTGGCCAAGGCACCGCTGACCGCGGTCGGATAAGCCGGCTTTATAGCAATCTGACTAAGTAACTGCTCTGTAAAGGTCGAACGAAGGATCTACTCCACCGACACGCTGCAAGCACTTCCATGTGGCGCTCAAACACATGACATCCCTGTCATGTGATGGTCGGTGGAGTAGAACCCTTCATCCGCGCCTCTGCTGCGGCGTCGCCTGTGGAGCGACCTACTGACAACTCCGTGCTTAAGGAGAGGCAACAGAGAGCGACTGCCACGGCCGTGAAATGCCAGGGACGGTATTTCCGGGCTTACAGGGAAGTACTTGTAGCGTGTCGTGGGAGGTGGCTGTGTTGCCTCTGATCTCAGATTTAAATTAATGATCAGATCTTTATTCAAATTGGTATTACTCCATAGCAACAAAAACGGCGCTGTAGCAACAGCGCCGTTTTTTATTACCGTATGTGGCTGGTGTTTTACTTCAGGCCGTCGAGGTAGCGTTCGGCATCCAGTGCCGCCATGCAACCGGTACCGGCTGAGGTAATGGCCTGGCGATAAACGTGATCCATGACGTCACCGGCGGCAAACACGCCTTCGATGCTGGTCTGGGTGGCATTGCCATGCAGGCCGGACTGCACCTTGAGGTAGCCGTTTTCCATCTCCAGCTGACCTTCGAAGATCTGGGTGTTGGGCTGATGGCCGATGGCGATGAAAACGCCGGCCAGCTCCAGCTGCTCGGTGGCATCGGTCCGGGTGTCTCTCAGGCGAACACCGGTCACGCCCATCTCGTCGCCCAGCACTTCGTCCAGGGTACGGTTGGTGTGCAGCACTATGTTGCCGTTCTCTACCTTGTCCATCAGGCGGTCGATCAGAATTTTCTCGGAGCGGAACTGTTCGCGTCTGTGTACCAGATGTACCTCGGCGGCGATATTGGACAGATACAGCGCTTCTTCTACTGCGGTGTTACCACCGCCGACCACGGCGACTTTCTGGTTGCGATAGAAAAAGCCGTCGCAGGTGGCACAGGCGGATACGCCACGGCCCTGATAGGCTTCTTCCGAGGGCAGGCCCAGGTATTTGGCGGAAGCGCCGGTGGCGATTACCAGGGCATCACAGCTGTATTCGCCATCGTCGCCTTTCAGGCGGAACGGACGTTGCTGCAGATCCACGCTGTTGACATGGTCGAACAGGATTTCGGTTTCAAAGCGCTCGGCGTGTTCTTTCATGCGCTCCATCAACGCCGGACCGGTCAGTCCTTCGGCGTCACCCGGCCAGTTTTCCACTTCGGTGGTGGTGGTCAGCTGACCACCCTGTTGAATACCGGTTACCAGTACCGGATTAAGGTTGGCGCGGGCCGCATAAACGGCGGCGGTATACCCTGCAGGGCCAGAACCCAGAATCAGCAGTTTGGCGTGTTTGGCTTGGCTCATTTGTCTCTCCAACCTTGGCACATAGGCAGATAAAAAGTGGTCCGATTGTAGGGGATAGGCCAGAGGGAATAAAGCGCCACGAGGGCGATTGTCGCCACCGGCATGGTGCAAAAGGGCTTGTTTTAACGAGAATATTATGACGATGGCAAGTTATAACGAATAGTTATGCAATATAACGTTTTCCGACATGAGCGGTGATGGTGGCATTAAATCAACATAAAATAGGTTTTTTATGTTAATTCACAGGTGTAGTATCGGTAATGTAGATAACTGGCGGATACTTAACCTGTTTTTTGACCAAAACGATCAGGCTTGACGTCTCCGTAGTTAAAATAGCCGGTTGCAGGCATAAAAATTTGGTAATGATAGTTATTTCATATGAATATCAAACGTATGTGCTATCTGTTTGCTATTTGCCATGTTAAGCTACTGAATATCTCGATTGTATACATAATCGTTTTTTCTGTTTTTTTATTTGCTTTTAGCCTGTGGGTTGCAATGCCGGATATCGCCGCCGAGCGTTGGCAACTGGTTGAAAAACTGGCTTCTGGTGAAAGGGCTATTGCAGAGATGTATGGTTTTATGCCATATAGGTTTAATGTTCATAGTGGAATGTATCGAAAATGAGTCAAAGGATGGATGAAGTGTTGGATTTAAACAGCAGGCCGGCCAAAGAGCTCGACCGTATCGATCGCAACATACTCAATGAACTGCAGCAAGACGGTCGTATTTCCAACGTAGAGTTGTCAAAGCGTGTCGGGCTTAGCCCGACGCCTTGCCTCGAGCGGGTACGTCGTCTGGAGCGCCAGGGTTATATCGAAGGTTATACCGCCATTCTCAACCCCCAGTTCCTGGATGCGTCGCTGCTGGTTTTTGTTGAAATTACCCTTAACCGCGGCACACCGGATGTGTTTGACGAATTTAACGACGCGGTGCAGAAGCTCGAAGAAATACAGGAATGCCATCTGGTATCCGGTGACTTCGACTACCTGCTCAAGACCCGGGTGGCCGACATGTCTGCCTATCGCAAGCTGCTGGGCGAAACCCTGTTGCGGCTGCCGGGCGTGAACGATACCCGCACCTATGTGGTGATGGAGGAGGTAAAGCAGAGCAACCGTCTGGTGATAAATACCCGATAAGCTGTGCTAATGAGTCTGGCTCTGGTATTTTTATGCCGGGCGGGGACCGATGTGAACCTGACTCTGCGAGCGGCCCCGGCCGCTCGTTTGTCGTTTGATGGCTGACGACTTTTACTGTCGCAGCCTTTCTATTGCGTGACACAACCTATAAGAGCGAGGAGCGGGCGTTTGGCGGAGAAAAAGCTGTTTACTCCCATGTCTGGTTTACAGCGTCTGTTTGAGGCCGGATTGATCAGCATTATTTTACTGGCGATCTTCATGATGTTATCGCTGGTTTCTTACCATCCCTCGGATCCGGGCTGGTCGCAAACCGCATGGGGCGGAGACATTCGCAATGCTGCCGGGCCGGCGGGGGCCTGGCTGGCAGACATACTGCTGTTTGCCTTCGGCTTCTCGGCCTATCTGGTGCCATTTTTCATGGTGCTGATCGGCTGGGTGACCCTGTGGCGCCCGCGGGCATTGAGCGATATCTGCTATCTGACCCTGAGCCTGCGCATTATCGGCTTTCTGATGTTATTGCTCAGTCTGCTGGCGCTGGCCAGCATGAACGTGGGCAATATCTATTACTTTTCTTCCGGCGGCCTTATCGGCGATATGCTGGCGTCGGCCCTGAGCTCGATATTTGGCTCCCTGGGCACGACCCTGGTGCTGTTGTGCGGCTTTGCCACCGGCGTCACCTTCTTCAGCGGCTGGTCCTGGTTGTTGATCGTCGAGCGGCTGGGCGCGGCGGTATTGAATGCGCCTCATTGGTTCAGTCAGATTCCGCAGCGGCTGGTCGACTGGCAGAGTGGTGCCGGGCGTCGCCGCGAGAGCCCCGGCGAACCCGCCATACCGGCTCAAACAGCGGCAGTTGCCGAGGCCGAGCCGACTTCGGCCGAGGCGGGATTCGTGGGTTGGCGCCGGTTCAAGGAGCGACTGGGTGGTCAGGTGGAATCAGACACGAGTCCGGAGCCGGAATGGGAGCGGGTACAGGAAGCGGAACAGGACGATCCCCTGTTGGCCCCGGCTGCCGCTCATGTAGAAAAACGGGCTCCGATCCAGAAGAAAACACCGCCGGTACGCAAAGAGCCGGTACTGGGTGCCGTTTCCGAGCAGGACACGGCCATTGCCACCCTCGCCGAGGCGAACGGCTGGGCCCTGGACGATGACGATAATGACGAACTGGATCTGCCCTGGGTAAACGAGGGTGAGGGCGAGGCCGAACCGGCTTCGGTACCGGCGCCACCACAGCCGGCGCCGGTGGCTTCAAAGCGCAACGATCTGTCTCCCTTGCCCTCGGTCGAGCTGCTGGACTTGCCCAAACCCCGGCAACACACGGTCAGCGAGGCGGAACTCGACCGCATCGCCCGGTTGGTGGAAGCCAAGCTGGCGGATTACAACGTGCAGGCCAACGTGGTCGGAGTCTATCCGGGCCCGGTGATCACCCGCTTCGAGCTGGATCTGGCGCCCGGGGTCAAGGTCAGCAAAATCACCAATCTGGCCCGGGATCTGGCCCGCTCGCTGTCCGCCATCAGTGTGCGGGTAGTGGAAGTCATTCCCGGCAAACCCTATGTGGGTCTTGAGCTACCCAATACGCGGCGCGAAACCGTCTATCTGCGCGAGGTGATGGACAGCGACGCCTTCGCCCGCAACGATCATCCCTTGACCCTGGTGCTGGGGCAGGATATTGCCGGCGAGCCGGTGATCGTCAACCTGGCCAAGATGCCCCACGTGCTGGTGGCCGGTACCACCGGCTCCGGTAAGTCGGTGGGGGTCAACGTCATGATATTGTCGATGCTGTACAAGGCCACGCCGGACGAAGTGCGCTTTATCATGATCGATCCCAAGATGCTGGAATTGTCGGTCTACGAAGGCATACCGCATCTGCTGACCGAGGTGGTCACCGACATGAAAGAGGCCGCCAATTCCCTGCGCTGGTGCGTGGGCGAAATGGAACGTCGTTACAAGCTGATGTCGGCCATGGGGGTGCGTAATCTCAAGGGCTTCAACACCAAGGTGCAGGATGCCATTGATGCCGGTGAGCCGCTGCGGGATCCCCTGTGGGAGCCGACCCAGTCGATGGACACCTATCCGCCGGCGCTGGAAAAGCTGCCCCATATCGTGGTGGTGATCGACGAGTTTGCCGACATGATGATGATCGTCGGCAAGAAGGTGGAAGAGCTGATCGCCCGTATCGCCCAGAAGGCGCGGGCGGCGGGTATTCATTTGATTCTGGCTACCCAGCGGCCGTCGGTGGATGTGATCACCGGTCTTATCAAGGCCAATATTCCGACCCGAATGTCGTTTCAGGTGTCGAGCAAAATCGACTCGCGCACCATTCTCGATCAACAGGGGGCCGAATCGCTGCTGGGCATGGGCGACATGCTCTATCTGCCCGCCGGTGACAGCAACCCCACCCGGGTACACGGCGCCTTTGTGGACGATCATGAAGTGCATCGGGTCGTCGCCGCCTGGAAGGAGCGGGGTGAACCGAATTATATCGAGGATATTCTGAGCGGCGAGGTGGGCGCCGATGGCCTGCTGCCCGGCGAAGCGCCGGAAGGCGGTGATGAAGAGCTGGACCCGCTGTTTGACGAAGCGGTGGCTTTTGTCGTAGAGAGCCGTCGTGGCTCTACCTCCAGCGTGCAGCGCAAGTTAAAAATAGGCTACAACAGGGCCGCCCGGATGATCGAACAGATGGAATACCAGGGTATCGTCAGTTCCGCCGGCGGCAACGGTCAACGTGAAGTGCTGGCGCCTCCGCCAGCCAGGGAGTAACCATGAAAAAACTGGCAACCGTGGGAATACTGCTGTGGTCGGTAAGTGCCGTGGCACTGGCCGATGTACGCGCCGAATTGCAGCAGAAGCTGGCCTCCTTCGACCGATTCTCAGCCAGCTTCAGCCAGCAGGTATTCGATGAGCAGGGGGCACCGATGCAAAGTGCCCAAGGCACCATGCAGCTGGCCCGGCCCGACCGTTTTCGCTGGCATACGGTGTCACCGGATGAGAGTCTGATCGTGTCCAACGGCAATGATGTCTGGGTGTACGACCCCTTCGTGGAGCAGGTGAGCATAGCGCCGCTGGAGCAGGCGATACAGAACACGCCGTTTCTGCTGATTGCCGGCGGTGACGGACGGCGCTGGCAGCAATACGATGTGGCCCGTCAGGGCGCCGATTATGTGGTGACCAGCAAGGATCCGGGCGAGCTGATCAGCCAGTTCAGCCTGCGCTTCGATGGTAACAACCGGATTCAGCGTTTCACGGTGATCGAGTCCGGCGGCCAGCGCAGCGAATTTACCCTGCAGCAGGTGAATACCAAACCCGCCACCGGGGCCGACACCTTTAGCTTTACGCCCCCGGACGGGGTCATGGTCGACGACCAACGCTGAGCAATGAGTAGCTCTAGGTCTCTATTGGCTACAAATCTGCCGGTTTGCCGTAGCGTACAAAGAGGCAACAGGGTTGCCCCTTCCGACACGCTTCGAGCACATCCCTGTGGCGCTCGGCACATGCCATCCATGGCATGTGACGGTCGGCTGAGGCAATCCCTGCTGCCTCTTCTTGACGCCGGAGCTCGCTGTTGGCATCACCAACAGGCGATGCCGATGCTTGAAGGAGGACAAAGGGAGCTGCTCAGCCGACCTTCCGTTTCAGGGATGAAACGGAGAGCGTACAGGATGTATTCATAGCGAGTCGGCGGAGCAGGCCCTTTGGCCGACATGCAAATATAGTGCTAAAAACTAAGCCGTTCTCGTACTCGGGATGTGTGACCAAAAGACAGGCTGACAGCTTACGGCTTTATTTGAAGGGGATGAAATGACATGAGTACCCTGAGTCTGGACTTTGAGCAGGATGATTTTCGCCCACTGGCGGCGCGCATGCGCCCTCGGCGGCTGGAACAATACCTGGGCCAGGTGCATATTCTGGGGCCGGGCAAGCCGCTGCGCCGGGCGCTGGAAGCCGGTCACTGTCATTCCATGATACTGTGGGGGCCGCCGGGTACCGGCAAAACCACCCTGGCCGAGTTGATTGCCCACTACTGTGATGCCCAGGTCGAGCGGGTCTCGGCGGTCACCTCCGGGGTCAAGGAGATCCGTGCCGCCATCGAGCGGGCGCGGGAGCACAAACTGGCCGGCCGGCGCACCATACTGTTTGTGGACGAAGTACACCGCTTCAACAAATCCCAACAGGATGCCTTCTTGCCTCATATCGAGGACGGCACCGTCACCTTTATCGGTGCCACCACCGAAAATCCCTCTTTCGAGCTGAACAACGCCTTGCTGTCCCGGGCCCGGGTTTATCTGCTCAAGCGACTGGAGCCGGCCGAAATCGAGCAGATGATTGCTCAGGCGTTGTCCGACGAACACGGACTGGCCGGGCAGGGCATAGTACTGGCCGACGGGGTGCAGCGGGCGCTGGCCGAGCTGGTGGACGGCGATGGTCGCAAGGCGCTGAATTATCTGGAGCTGCTGGCAGACATGGCCGAAGACGTCGAGGGTCTTCGCCGTATCGACAAGACGCTGCTGGCGGAGGTGACCGGCGAGCGGCTGGCCCGGTTCGATAACCAGGGCGATCTCTATTACGACCTGATTTCGGCGATACACAAGTCGATTCGCGGCTCCAACCCGGACGCCGGCCTGTACTGGTATGCGCGCATGATTACCGCCGGTTGCGATCCGCTCTATATCGCCCGTCGTCTGCTGGCCATCGCCTCGGAAGATATCGGTCTGGCCGACCCCAAGGCGATGGAGGTGGCGCTGGCCGCCTGGGACTGTTTTACCCGGGTTGGCCCGGCGGAAGGAGAGCGCGCCATCGCCCAGGCCATCGTTTATCTGGCCTGTGCCCCCAAGAGCAATGCGCTCTATACCGCCTGGAAAGCGGCGCTGAAAGATGCCCGCGAACTGCCCGATTATGAGGTGCCGGTACATTTGTGCAACGCGCCGACCAGATTGATGAAAGAGCTGGGTCACGGCGCCGAATATCGATACGCCCACAACGAGCCGGGTGCCTATGCCGCCGGCGAAGTGTATCTGCCGGAGGCGCTGACACAACGGCGTTATTACGAGCCCAGCGAGCGAGGCTTCGAGCAAAAGGTCAGGGCCAAGCTGGACTACCTGAGCAGTCTCGACGAGCAGGCCGGTGGCTAGTTGGCTCCCACCCCGCTAAGCTGATAAACTTGACATCGATTTAGTGACTTCCGACCCTGCGTATGACACGCAGTACAAGCATCAAATAAGGTAACTCATGCTGGACTCCAAATACCTGCGCGGCGATATCGCCGACACGGCGGCGCGGCTGGCAAGCCGTGGTTTTACACTCGACATCGACCTGTTCAACGGCCTCGAAGAAAAGCGGAAGTCTCTGCAATCCCGTACCCAGGAACTGCAGGCCGAGCGCAATGCCCGCTCCAAGGCCATTGGCCAGGCGGCGCGCAGCGGTGAAGACATAGCCCCGTTGAAGGCGGCGGTCACGGCCATCAATGACGAGCTGGACGGCTGCAAGGTTGAGCTGGACCAGTTGCTGAGTGAAATTGAAGCCTTCGGTGCCGCCATTCCCAACCTGCCGCACGAGTCGGTGCCGGTCGGTAAAAGCGAAGATGACAACCAGCAGGTTCGGGTCTGGGGTGAGCCTACCGCCTTCGATTTTGAACCGCGTGACCATGTGGCGCTGGGCGAAGCGCTGTCCGGTCTGGACTTCAAGGGCGCGGTCAAGATCTCAGGCTCCCGCTTCGTGATCATGCAGGGCCAGATTGCCCGCATGCACCGGGCCCTGGCGCAGTACATGCTGGACTTGCACACCAACGAGCACGGTTATATCGAGTGTTATGTGCCTTATCTGGTGAACAGCGACAGTCTATACGGCACCGGTCAGCTGCCCAAGTTTGCCGCCGACCTGTTCCATACCGCCATCGAAGGGGAAGGCGACGAAGCCGGCAAGACCCGCCGTTTCTCGCTGATCCCGACGTCCGAAGTACCGTTGACCAACATCGGTCGGGACGAGATCTTCGATGCCAAGGAGCTGCCGCTGAAATTTACCGCCCATACTCCCTGCTTCCGCTCCGAAGCGGGATCCTATGGCCGCGATACCCGCGGTCTGGTGCGCATGCATCAGTTCGACAAGGTGGAAATGGTACAGCTGGTTCATCCGGATCACTCCTGGGATACCCTGGAAGAAATGGTCGGCCACGCAGAGAAGGTACTGCAGGGCCTGAATCTGCCCTACCGGGTGATGGCCTTGTGTACCGGTGACATGGGCTTTGGCGCCGCCAAAACCTACGATCTGGAAGTGTGGCTGCCGGCCCAGAACACCTACCGTGAAATTTCGTCGGTATCCAACTGTGGTGATTTCCAGGCGCGCCGCATGCAGGCGCGGGTACGGGGTGCCGATGGCAAGCCCCAGTTGCTGCACACCCTGAACGGCTCCGGACTGGCCGTGGGCCGTACCCTGGTGGCGGTACTGGAAAATTACCAGCAGGCAGACGGCCGCATCGCGGTGCCCGAGATCCTGCAGCCTTATATGGGCGGTCTGCAGTACATCGGTTGAGCCTGATGACTTGAGTCAAGCAAGCCGGGGCCATGCTCCGGCTTTTTTACGGGATTTTCAGACAGAATTTAGTTTTATCTTGAATGAAATTTATCCGCTTTTTCTTCGCCTTTTGCCACCCTCCTTTGGTAGAATGCGCGGCATTCAAGAGGTTCCCGGCAATACATGATGGTTTGGATAGACTACGTAATTCTCGGCATTATCGGCCTTTCTGCACTCATCAGCCTGGTCAGGGGATTTGTGAAAGAGGCGATGTCACTCGCTACCTGGTTGGCTGCTTTCTTCGTTGCCAGTCGCTTCTACGCCGATCTGGCCGTTCATCTCGATATCTCCGATCCCTTATTCCGCAACGGCGCAGCCATTGCCATCCTGTTTGTATTAACCCTGATCCTGGGCGCACTGATTAATTACGTTATCGGTGAGCTGGTGACCAAAACCGGGCTTTCTGGTACCGATCGGGTACTGGGCGTCTGTTTCGGGGCAGTGCGGGGCGTGCTTGTCGTAGCGGCCCTGCTGTTATTTATCGATACCATGACCGCCTTTTCACAGAGTCTGTGGTGGCGTGAATCCCGGTTGATTCCGGAGTTCGGTATCGTGATCCAGTGGTTTTTCAGCCTGGTGCAAAATTCATCCAGCTTTTTACCCCCCAAGCCATAGTGAATTGAGGAAATTAGGACATGTGTGGGATTGTCGGTATTCAAGGCACGACCCCGGTAAATCAGGCGCTGTATGACGGCCTGACGGTACTTCAGCACAGAGGTCAGGATGCTGCCGGCATCGTTACCATCTCGGGAAATACCTTCCGCCAGCGCAAGGCCAATGGTCTGGTGCGGGATGTATTCGAAGAGCGTCATATGGAGCGATTGATCGGCAACGTAGGCATTGGCCATGTGCGTTATCCTACCGCCGGCAGCAGCAGCGTTGCCCAGGCGCAGCCCTTCTATGTGAACTCTCCCTTCGGCATTGCCCTGGCGCATAATGGCAATCTGACCAATGCCCGCGAGCTGAAAGAAGAGCAGTTCCGGGTGGCACGCCGTCATATCAACACCACTTCCGACTCCGAAGTGCTGCTGAACGTACTGGCGCATGAGCTGGACCAACAAACACAAACCCTGCACCTCGAGCCGGGCCATGTGTTTGCCGCCGTGAGCAAGGTGCATGAAAAAATTCGCGGTGCCTACGCCACAGTGGCGGTGATTATCGGCCATGGCATGCTGGCATTTCGCGATCCCAACGGCATTCGTCCGCTGGTACTGGGCAAGCGTGACGCCGAAGACGGCAGCACCGAATACATGGTGGCGTCCGAAAGCGTGGCGCTGGATGCGGTCGGTTTCAGCCTGATCCGTGATGTCGCGCCGGGCGAGGCCGTGTATATCACCAAACAGGGTGAGCTGTTCAGCCAGCAATGTGCCGCCGAGCCGCAGCACCACTCCTGTATCTTTGAATATGTGTATTTCGCACGGCCCGATTCCTTTATCGACAAGGTATCGGTTTATGGTGCCCGGGTACGCATGGGTCAGAAGCTGGGTGCCAAAATCGCCCGGGAGTGGGAAGACCTCGACATCGACGTGGTGATCCCGATTCCCGAAACCTCCTGCGACATCGCGCTGGAAATTGCCCACAACCTGCAATTGCCTTATCGCCAGGGGTTCGTGAAGAATCGCTATATCGGCCGTACCTTCATCATGCCCGGCCAGCAGCAGCGTCGGCAATCGGTACGTCGCAAGCTCAATGCTATTCCGTCGGAATTTGCCGGCAAGAATGTACTGCTGGTAGATGACTCTATCGTTCGTGGTACTACCTCCGAGCAGATTATTCAGATGGCACGGGATGCGGGTGCCAAGAAGGTGTATTTTGCTTCCGCCGCCCCCGAAATTCGCTTCCCCAACGTGTATGGCATCGACATGCCTTCCGTGAACGAGCTGATAGCCTACGGCCGTGAAGTGGAAGAAATCTGTCAGCTGATTGGTGCCGACGGCCTGATTTATCAGGAGCTGGAAGATCTGGAAGATGCGGTGCGCCATTTCAATCCGGAGCTGCGCCGCTTCGAGACCTCGGTCTTTACCGGTGAGTACGTGACTCAGGATGTGAACCAGGAATATCTGGATGAGTTGAATGCGTTACGTAACGACAACAGCAAGCAGAATGACAGTATCGACAACAGTCATCTGGAAATCTATAACGAAGGTCAGTCGTAATAACGACCGGCAATAAAGCAAAAAAAAGGGGTCCTCGGACCCCTTTTTCAATGCAGTGGCAACAGGACTCAGTGGGTGTAAATCGGGCCAAAGCCCCAGCTCCAGACGATAACGGAGCCAACCATGATGCACACCAGCAGCACCAGGCCACAGGTCACCACCGAGCTGGCGTAGATAAAGCCGCGCTCTTCGGGAATATGCATGATGATGGGGACGCCGGAATACAGTAAATAGACCGAATAGCTCAGCCCCGCCAACCCGACCATCATCAGAAAGATGGGTTCGGGATAAAACAGGCCCAGCCCGGTCATGAACAGGGGCGTGGCGGTATAGGCGGCGAGTTCCATGCTCTGGGTAAAACTCGGATTGGCGCCAAAGGTTTTTGCCATCCAGAACGTCAGATAGGCGAGGGCAAAGACACCGCCGATCAGGGTGAAGTACATACCGACAGACATCACCAGCGCGCTTTCTGTGGTGAGCATGATGGTACTATTGACGCTGGATCCGAAATTCCAGCCAATCATGCTGGCAGAGATATAGGCACATGCCGAGGGTATCAGGGCGATAAACATCAGGTGTACCAGGCTGTAGCTCAGGCTCTCGTGGTGGTGGTCTATGGTATGCCATTCTTCTTTGGGGTGCGCATAAAGACCCCAGATATGGTTTAAAATCATAGCGTTATCCCCTCAAACGTCTTCATTGCCAGACGGCTCCTGCCAGGTGGCTGACCCAAGAATAAAACGGATTGCGTCCGTCCTTTCCTCTAACTAGTTATTGGCCAGAGTCCCATGAACGTCAAGTTTGTCTACGTATTAACCACAGGTTTGCTGCCTGGTTCAATCTTTGGCGAGGACATTCGGATGTCATCCCGTCAGGCTGCTATGGAAAAAGCTCCGCTGCTCCTGCACGCGGGAAGATCCGGTATTCAGAGATAGCCAGCCCGGCTCCTTGAGTTCGGACCGCATCAAAATGGACGAAGCGCTCCGATATGACAATAAACTTGTTTATCGGCTGCAGTCTGAGTAATAAGGATGACAGCTCGGTACCGGGACAGACTGATGCATTTTGCGAATTAACGGGTGTATCGGTTATTTTTTTGCTTTTATTTGCCATAACGCCATGAGCTTTATATGGGTATTAGGCAGGGCTTCTGTTAAACTTTTATGACTACAACTTAGCAATAGATTAATAATATGACCGAATCTGTTATTTCCCGGTCTCTACCAACGCTTCCCCAGTCATTTTTCTCCTTATGCTGATCTCCGTTATTGAGCAGGCCATTCTCATTCTTGCCTCGGGCTGGCTGCTGACCATGAACATTCGTCGGGGGCAGCAATATCCCCGACTGATGGTGCTGACTACCGCTTTCTGGTTTGCCGCTATCGCCATAGCCTGCATGTCGTTACCCTTTATGCTTGGCCCCGGCGTGCTGCTGGATGTTCGCGATGCGGTGTTTTTTGTCGCCGGTTTATTTGGTGGCCCTCTGGCGGGAGGGTTGGCGTTGCTGATGGCTGGCGGGTTCCGGTTTTGGCTGGATGGTGCGGGTGTGTTCCCCGGTATTGCGGGCATGGTTATTGCACTGACTGCAGGCCTGGGTATGCGCTATGCACTTCAGCAGGGCTGGATACGACTGAATGTGTGGTCATTGTTGCCGGTAACGCTGCTGTTGAATGTAATAAAGATGGGGCTGCTTTATCTGATGGTGGAGCCGCAACAGCAGCCACATATTTTATCCCTGACCCTGCCGTTCCTCATTATCGTGGTTCCACTGACACTGATTCTGGTCTTCATTCTCAAGGATGCAGAGCAGAGAGGACGTGAGCAACAGGCCTTGCGCGAGAGCAAGGCTAGGCTGATAGCCATTACCAGTGCGCTGCCCGATACCATGTGCGTTATCGATGAAGACGGATGCTACCTGGATGTGATGGCAGAAAATACCAACGAGCTTTATGCGACCACCGGCAGCATGGTCGGTAAAACGGTATGGGATATATTCCCTGACGAACAAGCAGAAGCCTTTCTGACCTTTATTCGCCGGACCTTGAAGCTGAACACGGTCAATACCCTGATTTATGACATTGAGACGAGTGGCGGGCCGCGCACCTTTGAATGTGTAGCACAAATACTGAAAAGCCAGCCCGGTGACAAGGCGGCGGTGGTGACATTGAATCGGGATATCAGCGCCCGGATAAAAAATGAAACGGAGCTACGTATCGCGGCGGTGGCTTTTGAAAGTTTTCAGGGCATGCTGGTCACCGATAAAAATAACCGTATCTTGCGAATAAATCGGGCCTTTAGCGAGATCACCGGATACACCCAGGAAGAGCTGATAGGAAAAACGCCGGCGATATTCAGCTCCGGCAAGCATGACGGCGAGTTTTACCGTCAGATGTGGCACAGCATCAATACCCGGGGTCACTGGCAGGGTGAAATTTGTGACAAACGCAAGTCCGGCAAACTGTACCCTCAGTTGTTGTCGATCAGTGAGGTCAAGGATGCTCAGGGACAACGTAGTCATTATGTGGCCCAGATTAACGATATTACCGATCGGAAAAACGATGCCGAAAAAATCAATCACCTGGCATTTTATGACGTATTGACTGGCCTGCCGAATCGCCGCCTGTTGCTTGAGCGTATCACTCAGACGCGGTTAAAAAGTGTTGAATACGGCAGGCTTGGCGCCATGATTTTAATCGATCTTGATAACTTCAAAAATATTAATGATCTCTGGGGACACTCCGTTGGCGACAAGCTTTTGCTGCAGGTCGCAGGTCGGTTGCGAGAAGTGGCAGGCCAACAGGATACACTCGCCCGGTTAGGAAGTGATCAGTTTGCGCTCTTGCTCGATGCCCAATTCGAAAATCAGGCGCAGCTGATGGACAGCCTCGAGCATATCAGTCATGCCTTGCTGGACAGTCTCGATCAGCCTTATGCTCATGAAGAGTTGAAGCTGCGCAGCAGTGGCTGTCTGGGGGTGGTGATGCTGGATGCCGACAGCCTCTTGGCAGAAGAGCTGTTACGCCAGGCCGAACTGGCGATGTATGAGGCCAAAGCGGCCGGCAAGGGGGAAATTCGTTTCTTCGATCCGGAAATGCAGGAAGTGATTTCCCAGCGGTTGTTACTGGAAGAAGACATCGTTCGTGGTCTGAATGCGGGTGAGTTCAATGTCTATTTTCAGCCCCAGTTCAACGATGATGGCGGCATGACCGGCACCGAAGCCCTGGTGCGCTGGCATCATCCCGAGCGGGGTATTCTGGCTCCCGGTGCCTTTATCGAGGTAGCAGAAGCCGCGGGCTTGATGAACCAGATAGACCATGTTGTGCTGCAGCGTTCTTGCGCGCAAATGGCTTCCTGGGCCCGGTTAGAGGCCTTCAGCAACGTCACCGTATCGGTGAATATCAGCTCCATTCAGTTGTATCAGCCCGGTTTTGTACAAGAGGTGCTCAACATTCTGCAACAAACCGGCGCCAATCCGGCATTGCTCAAGCTGGAGCTGACCGAATCGATGCTGCTTACCGACATGCCGCAGGCCATCTCACGTATGAGGCTGCTCAAGCAGTCCGGTATTCGTTTTGCCATTGATGATTTCGGCACCGGCTATTCGTCGCTGCATTATCTACAACAGTTGCCACTGGATCAGCTGAAGATAGATCAGTCTTTTGTGCGAGGACTGCCAGATGACAGCAACAGCCTGGCTATTATCCGGGCGATTATCGCCATGGCCAAGAGCCTGGAGCTGGAAGTGATTGCCGAAGGGGTAGAAACCGAAGCACAACGAGCCATACTGTTGAATAATGGTTGCCGCCTGTATCAAGGATACTTGTTTGCCCGCCCCGGACAGGCATCGGAGGTAGAAGCGCTGGTGTTTGAGGCCGCTGAACATCACTATCATTATGAAGCGTAAGCCACAGCTATGTTTGACCGGGCAGTGAATCAAACAGCCAGACCAAGATAAGATGGTCTGGCTGTTTTTATGGCGTGATGTTTAGACCGATTCTGTTATCAACGAACGGTTGCGACCTTGTTGCTTGGCCAGGTAGAGCGCCTTGTCGGCCTGCTTCAGTGCCTCGTTGATTGTAAGCGCTGGGCCGGGCCAGTGGGCGATGCCCAGCGAGATGGTAATAAAGCCGGCCGTTGGCATTTCAAAACCGGCGACCTGCAATCGCAGGCGCTCGGCGATATCGAGCGCCAAGGTCAAATCGAGGCCGGGCAGAAAAATCATGAACTCTTCCCCTCCGCTACGACACAGGGCATCCCCTTTTCTGGCATGATCTCTCATCAGTCTGGCCAAGGCCTGTATCACCTTGTCACCGATGTCGTGACCATGGGTATCGTTTACCCGTTTGAAATGGTCGATATCCAGGGTAATGATGGCAAATGGTTGCCGTTCTTCCCGATAATCGTCGAGTACCTGTTGCATGCCCCGACGGTTGAGCAAACCGGTCATGGCATCGGTATGACTGTCGTTATGCAACTGGCTGATTTTATCATTGAGCAGGCCCATTCCCTTGAGAATGGCCCGCTTGAGTTGAGCTGCTTCGAAGTACCAGGAAGGGATACCGGAAATACTCTGCTGTATCTCTTTCTTGTC
Source organism: uncultured Oceanisphaera sp. (assembly GCF_947495715.1). Taxonomy (GTDB): domain Bacteria; phylum Pseudomonadota; class Gammaproteobacteria; order Enterobacterales; family Aeromonadaceae; genus Oceanimonas; species Oceanimonas sediminis. The sequence goes on along the minus strand of NZ_CANLZU010000010.1, from coordinate 104,851 downwards.
CATCAGCCTGGCGCCTTTGGCCAATTGCCACAGCGGTAGGGAAATAAAGGTAGCAGACAACCAGATACCGGCCAGGGTAAACAGTACCAGCGGCATGCTCTTGATAAACACATTGATGATATGACCGTCGAGTCCGGCCAGCGTCGCTTGTTTTGGCCTTTGCGCCACCACGCCCCAACCGGATCTGGTTACCGGTGCAAAGCCGGCCAGCATCTCTATGCCCCGAGAGTTGATCGCGGTATGCGAATGCTCTGTGCCGGCGGTGACTTCGTCGATGGCCAGATTATTGGCTACCCGCTGGCCGATACGGTGTGCGTCGGGATGGTAAATCAGGGTTTTATGGCGATCGACCACATAAAGGTAGGAGCCATCCTGGTAATAATGCTTGCCGAGGATAGAGCCCAGTATATTGTCCTGCTGCAGATAGATGGTGCCGGCGATGTAGCCGAGATAGTGACCGTTATCGTTAAAAATAGGGTGCGACAGGCTGATAATGTAGTTGCCGGCAGGAGAGATAAAAGGATCGGTGATCAGCGGTTTTTTGGCATCAATGGATTGTTGTGCTCCGGGTGAAGAAAGCGTGAAGCCTTTAACCTGAAGTGTTTCTGGCGAGGTCGCGACAATCACCGCGTTTGCATCGACGATCACCACCGAATTGAAGCTATCGGACTGTTGGTTCAGACGACGAACTTCATCCATCAGGGCGGACTTATTGTGCATCTGCGAGCCAAGCAGACTCGCGCTGTATGCCAGTTGATCCTGTGCCGACTTGAGAAAAGCATCCGTCATTTCGGCCAGCTTGGCCGCATAGACCCGGTTGGCTTCCAGGGTATTGTTGATCAGCAGGGCATGCTGAACCTTGTAGGTAGCATAAAAACTGTTGCCGAGGGTGATCAGCACGCTGAACACCGCCAGAGCCAGAATCAGGCTACGAAGATTGAGCTTCGGAAGGGAAGTAAGGGACATTAGAATGAAAAGCCTGTAAATAAGCAGCCGGACGCGATGATGTTAGTATTTAAAGGGATTCTAATGAAACACATCGTGCAATGCCACCTTGAGCAGCACCGTATTCAGCGATATATGAGAAACGGTGGGCTAAGGCATGGTAACTATTTGATACCCAATAAAAAGGCCCCTTGCGGGGCCTTTCCAATCGATTGGTGGAGCTGGCGGGATTTGAACCCGCGTCCGAAAAACCTACGTCGTCGGTACTACATGCTTAGTCAGTCATTGAATTCGCCACCTGCTGCGGACAGACACGCCACAGAATGACTAGCCTAAATTGGTTTTAACGCTTCACCCGTCAGGCACGGCTTCCACGCGATTCTGTGAAGGATGACCTTCCAATTCCCTAAGTCACAGACAAGCTAGGGCAGAAGGGCTCTACCAGGTTATTAAGCTGCTAGTGCGTAGTTTTCGTCGTTTGCGACTATTTTTTTGCGATTTTTTAACGAGGCCTATCGCACCTCGGCATGCACCTAGGAGTTCGAGAATCTCGTCGAATCCAGAATCAGCCCCAAGTAAACTTATGGTATTGCAATTCTTACCAAATCACAAGGGTTAGCGATTTTTATGCTTCATCATGCGATCTTTTTCTCGCTTCCAGTCACGCTCTTTGACGTCCTGGCGCTTGTCATGGCTCTTTTTACCTTTTACCAGGCCAATTTCGATCTTTACCCACGACTTGGACCAGTACAGTGCCAGCGGCACCAGGGTATAGCCTTCGCGTTCAACCTGACCGGTGAGTCGATCCAGCTCGCGCCGCTTCAGCAGCAGTTTGCGCGAGCGCATGGGGTCGCATACTACGTGAGTAGAGGCAACGTTTAGTGGCGTAATGGTGGCGGCAAACAAGAAGGCTTCACCGTTTCTCATGAACACGTAAGCATCGGCGATGTTGGCTTTGCCCGCCCGCATCGCTTTCACTTCCCATCCTTGTAGTTCCAGCCCAGCTTCGAATTTTTCTTCTACAAAATATTCGTGCCTTGCCTTTTTATTGAGGGCAATGGTGCTGGAACCGACTTTTTTCTTGGCTTTGTTTTTTGTCATAGTGACGCCATTATACGGGTCCGGTTGAAGGTTTGGAATTGCCTACACGGCAACTGCTTGTTTTTTGTGCGGTAATGGTGGTGAGCCGGGCCAGGATTAATGTTAAAATCAGGCCGTTCTGCTGCCAGGAGAGGTTATGCCCAGTATTACCCGCAGTGCGTTGGTGATGTTCAGCGCAAAACAGATGTATGAATTGGTGAACGATATAAACTCGTATCCGCAGTTTTTGCCCGGCTGCGTGGCCAGCCGTATTGTATCCGAGTCGGCCACTTCCATCACGGCGGCATTGGATGTGGCCAAGGTGGGGATCCGCAAGACTTTTACCACGCGCAATGAACTTAAACCTCATCAGCATATCAGTGTGGAACTGGTGGATGGGCCCTTCAAGACGCTCAACGGAGGCTGGACCTTCACGCCGCTGGATGCGGATGCCTGCAAAGTCGAACTCAAGTTACACTTCGAGTTTACCTCCCGTCTGGTGGAGCTTGCTTTTGGAGGCGTATTTAAAGAGTTGGCCAATGCCATGGTGCATTCATTCAGTGAGCGGGCAAGAGAGGTATATGGCCGTGAGTCTTATTCGGGTTGAAATTGTGTATGCGCTGCCACAGCAGCAGACGGTGCTGAGCATGAGAGTATCGGAAGGGGACAGCGTCAGGCAGGTAATAGAACAATCCGGTATTCTGCAGCAATACCCCGAGATTAACCTGGATAGCAACATGGTCGGGGTATTCGGACGACAGGTTAAGCTGGAACACGCTTTGGTTGATGGCGACAGAATCGAGATTTATCGTCCTTTATTGGCCGATCCCAAGGAGATTAGGCGGCGTCGTGCCGAACAGGCGAAGGAAGAGGGGCGGGCGGACAAGGTCACCGGCGGCCGTCCCGACCCCAAGAGAGCCAAAAAGTAACCGGCCATGGTCTGTGAGTCCCATGACCATAGACTTTGTTACAGACCCTGCTCAAAGGTGGCAGGAGCGGGATAATCGCCGCTGACCGAGACAAGCGCATCGTTGGTAAAGTCCAGAATCAGTTGTTTCTGCTCTACGTCACCCCGGCCCGGTTTCAGATAATGAAGGTACACCCAACGATCATGGTTGAAACCGTCCAGGCTCATGGGATTACCCAGCAGAAAGCGAACCTGCTCCTGGCTCATGCCCTGGCGCAGCTGGGCGACCTGTTTGGCTTCAATGTAGTTGCCCTGGGGAATGTCGACCTTGTACACCAGGCCGCAACCGGCCAGAGGAAGAGTGAGTAGCAAGGGTAAAATCAAGGTTTTGAGTTGCATGGCTGCATTATATCCTGTGTGACTTGTTGGGCATGATAGCTGTTGGCGATGAGCTTGTAAAAGCCGACACCCTCTCAATACTCCGACGATGGGAACTGGCCCCTTGTCAGACCATGGTTCCGTGCCGGCAATGATGGTCATCCGGCACCCACTGTCCTATCATCTTCGTTTTTAACGCTTTCTTTCGGGAGTAAGCCAATGGCAAAGCACGTTTTTCACTTAGGGATAACCGATGAGGATCTGCAAGGCGCAACGCTTGCCATTATTCCGGGGGATCCTGAGCGGGTCGCACGTATTGCCGGCCAGTTGGCCAATGCCCGTCATCTGGCCAGCAAGCGGGAGTTCACCTCCTGGCTGGGCGAGCTGGACGGCAAACCGGTGGTGGTCTGCTCTACCGGTATCGGTGGTCCTTCTACTTCCATTGCGGTGGAAGAACTGGCCCAGTTGGGGGTGACCACCTTTCTGCGTATTGGCACCACCGGCGCGATTCAGAGTCATGTGCAGGTCGGCGATATGATAGTGACCCAGGGTTCGGTACGACTCGATGGTGCCAGCAGCCACTTCGCACCCATGGAGTTTCCGGCGGTCGCCGATTTTGACTGTACCTGTGCGCTGGTGGATGCGGCTCGGGAGCTGGGGCTTGAGCCTTATGTCGGTATCACCGCCTCGTCTGATACCTTCTATCCCGGTCAGGAACGTTACGATACCTATTCGGCCCGCATGTTGCGCAAGTTTCAGGGCAGCATGAAAGAATGGCAGAGCATGGGGGTGCTGAACTACGAAATGGAGTCGGCCACCCTCTTTACCATGTGCTCCAGCCAGGGACTGAGGGCCGGTTGCGTGGCCGGGGTTATCGTCAATCGTACCCAGCAGGAAATTCCCGACGATGTCACCTTGCAGCAGGCCGAGCAGCAGGCGATTGATATCGTCATCGGTGCCGCGCGCCGCCTGGTATGACGAAAAACAGCTTTAAGTCGTAAGCCTGTCTCTTAGTCACAAGTCTGTCAGTCCGTAAAGTAGGCTCAGAGGCAACTGGGTAGCCTCTTCCGACACGCTAAACCGCATCCCTGCGACGCTCAGCACATGACGTCCGACCGCCAAGGATGGCGGGAGTGTCAGCATTGCAGGAGCTTTTGTTGACCTGTCATGTGATGGTCGGCCGAGGCTATCCCAGCCGCCTCTTTTTAGGCGCCGAGTCGTCGGTGAGCACCACTGACAGACCACTCCGCTGCCGACGGGAGGGCAAAGGGTGTCTGCTCAACCGACCATCCGCGCCAAGGATGGCGCGGTTTGAGCCCCCAGGGAGGGGTTTACGGCGTGTCGACTGAGCAGTGCGCTTTGCCTGATGGCCTCATTAAGTTCAACAAAAACTTGTGACTATGAGACAGCCTCACGCCTCACGCCTCACGCCTCACCTTCAACTGACCAGTAGTTCCCGGGCATTGGCCAGGGTGTTGCTGGTAATTTTGTTGCCGCCCAGCAACCGGGCCAGTTCCTGCAGCCGGCTTTGTTCATCGAGTTTCTGCATTCGAGTCTGGGTGTCGTTGTCGGCGCTGTCTTTGCTGACAAAATAATGCTGGTGGCCATTGCCGGCCACCTGGGGCAGGTGGGTGATCACCAGTACCTGGGTGGAGTCACCCAACTGACGCAGCAGTTTGCCGACCACCGCCGCCGTCGGACCGCTGACACCTACATCTACCTCGTCGAAGATAAGGGTAGGGGTCTCGACCTTCTGGGCGGTAATCACCTGAATGGCCAGGCTGATACGCGACAGTTCACCACCGGATGCCACCTTGGCCAGCGGGCTCATGGGTTGGCCCGGGTTGGTGCTGACCAGAAATTCGACCCGATCGATACCCAGCGGGGAGTAACCGGCGCCGTTATCCGCGGTTACGGTAATTTCAAGGCGACCATGCTCCATGCTCAATTGATGCAGGCTTTGGGTGATCTGCTGATTCAATGATTGGGCATAGCGTTGTCGGCTCTGACTGAGCCGTTCCGCCGCTTGCAGAAACAGTGCTTTGCTCTGCTCCACTTCATCATCCAGCTCCTGCAGGCGGCTGTCGTTATGATCCATTTCCGCCAGCCGGATTTTTATCTCTTGATGAAAGTCATGCAGGGCAACCGGCTGTACATGATGCTTGCGTGCCAGCTCCATCACCTTGCCGAGCCGTGCTTCCACCTCATGCAACCGTTCCGGATCCAGCTCCAGTCGGTCCAGATAACGGCTCAACTCGCCGTGACCTTCTTCCAGCTGGATCAGGCTGCTTTCTATCATTTCCTGTACCGGACCGAGCCGGTTGTCCATTTGATTGAGCTCAATCAATACCTTCAGTCCCTGGCGCAACAGCTGCAGGGCGTTGGTTTCTTCACTGTCAGCCAGCACATTGAGGGCCAGCTGACAGTCGTTGAGCAGCTCGGCGCCGTTGGCCAGGCGTTTGTGCTCGGCTTCCAGAGTCGGGAACTCATCCTCGGCCAGGGCCAGTTCATCCAGCTCGGCTACCTGATATTCCAATAGTTGGCGCTGGGCCTGCCACTGGGCCTGCTCACTTTGCAGCTGTTTGCGTTCGTTACTGAGCTGGCGCCATTGCTGATATTGCCTGCTGACCTGTTCTATCAGCCGGTGATGGCCGGCATAGGCGTCGAGCAGACCGCGTTGATAGTCGGACTTTTGCAATGCCTGGTGGGCGTGCTGCCCATGAATGTTGATCAGCAGGGCACCGAGGGCCTTGAGTTGAGACAGGGGCACCGGAGTACCGTTGATATAGCCGCGAGAACGCCCTTCGCGGCTCAGGGTACGGCGCAGAATGCATTCGCCCTGCTCATCCAGCTCTTGCTCGCTCAGCCAGGTCTTGACGCGTGGCAGCTTGTCGATACGAAAACGGGCGCTGATGTCGGCCTTGTCGGCACCGGGGCGTACCGAGTCGGCATCGGCACGCTCACCCAGTGCCAGGGCGAGGGCGTCAATGGCGATGGATTTACCGGCACCGGTCTCTCCGGTAATGCTGGTCATGCCTGGACGCAAGTCCAGCTCAAGGAAGGAAACAATGGCAAAATTGCTGATGGTGAGCTGAAGCAACATGGTGGAACCCCTGCACAAAACGATGCTGTATAGAGATACAGTATACTGTTGTTTTGTACAGTTCAAGTTGGTAGTGAGGCGTGAAGAGTAAAGGGTGAGGGCAAGGAAGCAAATTCTGCAATGTTCCTCACCCCTCACCCCTCACCTCTCACCCCTCACCTCTCACCCCTCACAGGGTTAAAACAGTTTGCTGCCCCAACCGAGTTTGCTGCGCAGCACTTCAAAGTAATTATGACCACGAGGGTGAAGCAGTTTCAGCTTGTAGGGACTCTTGTTGATATGAATTTCGTCACCGGGTTGCACCGCCAGCGAGACATGACCATCGCAGCTGATCAGCATCTGTTCGGTCTTGTTGTTGGGAGACAACACCAGTTTAACCTGCGAGTCGGCATCGATAACGATGGGACGGCAACTCAGGGTGTGAGGAAACATCGGTACCAGGGTAATGGCGTTGAGATTGGGAGTCACGATGGGGCCGCCGGCAGACAGCGAATAGGCGGTAGAGCCGGTGGGGGTGGCCACTATCATGCCATCGGCGCGCTGGCTGTACATGAAATGCCCGTTGATATAGACCTCGAACTCGATCATGTGGGCGATTTTACCCGGGTGCAGTACCGCTTCGTTCATGGCGGTATTACTGGCCTTGAGCTGGCCGTGCCGGTGTACCTGGGTTTCCAGTAGAAAGCGCTGCTCGGCCTGGTAGTCGCCGGCCAGCAGGCGTTCAAGCGGTTGCTCGAAGCTGTCCGGAGACAGGTCGGTCAAAAAGCCCAGATTACCCCGGTTAACGCCGACCACGGCCACATCGAAGCGGGCCAGTACCCGGGCGGCTCCCAGCATGTTGCCGTCACCGCCCACCACGATCGCCAGATCGGCTCGCTCACCCAATTCGACCATTTCCAGCAATTCAGCCTGATCCAGGCGCAGCTGTTCGCCGACCCGGCGTTCTATCACTACCTTGAGACCCAGGCCGACAATATGATTATACAGCGCCACCAGTGTCTGATTGGCGCCTTCGTGATCGGGCTTGCCGATAAGCGCTATGGTATTGAATTCGGTTTCCATTGATATATTGACCCGACTGAGTAGGCAATGCGGTCATCTGTTCCCTGACCGAGACATGGAGCCATTCTAAATAACCCGATGGCGGTGTGCCACCGACCAGATCGCTATCGTCAAAATATTCTCTTGAAATATGATCTGCAGCCCCCATATAGGCTGCAGGTCAGTAAATATATACGGGAGATAACATGAGCAAGAAACAACATCAGGTTGACGCGGAGCAAGCCGCCGAGCAGGAACCGCTGACGGTAGACACCGAAGCCGGCGCCAACGCCGAGGCAGCCCAACCGGATGCGGCTTATGTAACCGAGCTGGAGCAAAAGCTGGCAGACGCCACTGCCAGCGCCCAGTCTGAGAAAGACAACGCCTTGCGCGCCCTGGCGGAAATGGAAAACCTGCGCCGCCGCGCGGCACAGGATGTAGAAAAAGCACAGAAGTTTGCGCTGGAAAAGTTTGCCGGCGAGCTGCTGCCGGTGATCGACAGCCTGGAACGCGCACTGGAGCATACCGATAAGGAAAGTGATGCTGTTGAGGCGGTGTACGAAGGGGTTGAGCTGACGCTGAAATCCTTGCTGAACACGGTGGAAAAATTTGGCGTCTTGCCGATTGACCCCCAGGGTGAGGCCTTCGACCCCAACAAGCACCAGGCCATGAGCATGGTGGAAAGCGGCGACGTCGCCCCCAATTCGGTACTGGCCGTCATGATGAAAGGCTATGAGTTGAATGGCCGGGTGCTTCGCCCTGCCATGGTGATGGTGGCCAAGGGGCCTGCCATCGATACTCAGGCTTGATTCGAGCCAAAATATCGGCTTTTGCCTAAAAAAATGTGATGCGAGTCTTGAAAGCCACTAGCGGCAACCACATATAGGCTCTAAAGCAAAACACGAAACGCTTACGATTGAATTCAAGATATTGAGAGAGGATTTTATGGGTAGAATCATCGGCATTGATCTGGGTACCACCAACTCTTGTGTTGCTATCCTGGACGGGGATACCCCGCGGGTTATAGAAAACGCCGAGGGTACTCGTACTACTCCCTCCATCATCGCCTATACCGATGACGGTGAGACGCTGGTTGGCCAGCCCGCCAAGCGCCAGGCGGTGACCAACCCGCACAACACCCTGTTTGCCATCAAACGTCTGATCGGCCGTCGCTTTGAAGATGAAGAAGTGCAGCGTGACATCAAAATCATGCCGTTCAAAATCATCAACTCCGACAACGGTGATGCCTGGGTTGAAGCAAAAGACAAAAAAATGGCACCGCCGCAGATTTCTGCCGAAGTGCTGAAAAAGATGAAGAAAACTGCCGAAGACTATCTGGGTGAAGCGGTGACCGAAGCGGTTATTACCGTACCGGCCTACTTCAACGATGCCCAGCGTCAGGCCACCAAGGATGCGGGTCGTATCGCCGGTCTGGACGTGAAGCGCATCATCAACGAGCCGACTGCTGCCGCCTTCGCCTACGGCGTGAACAAGGCGCAGGGTGACCGCAAGGTGGCGGTATACGATCTGGGTGGCGGTACCTTCGATATCTCCATCATCGAAATCGATGACATGGACGGTGAAAAAACCTTTGAAGTACTGGCAACCAACGGTGACACCCACCTGGGTGGTGAAGACTTCGACAACCGCCTGATCACCTATCTGGTGGAAGAGTTCAAGCGCGAGCAGAACTTCGATCTGCGTAACGACATGCTGGCGCTGCAGCGTCTGAAAGAAGCGGCCGAAAAAGCCAAGTGCGAGCTGTCTTCCGCCCAGCAGACCGAGGTGAACCTGCCCTACATCACGGCTGATGCCACCGGTCCCAAGCACCTGAACATCAAGCTGACCCGCGCCAAGCTGGAGTCACTGGTAGAAGACATGGTCAAGAAGTCGCTGGATCCGGTACGTACCGCACTGAAAGATGCCGGTCTGTCCGTGTCCGACATCGACGATGTTATCCTGGTGGGCGGTCAGACCCGTATGCCTCTGGTGCAGAAGGCCGTTAGTGACTTCTTCGGTCAGGAACCACGTAAAGACGTGAACCCGGACGAAGCCGTGGCCGTGGGTGCTGCCATTCAGGGTGCCGTACTGTCCGGTGACAAGAAAGACGTACTGCTGCTGGACGTGACTCCGCTGTCACTGGGTATTGAAACCATGGGTGGCGTGATGACCGCGCTTATCGAGAAGAACACCACGATTCCGACCAAGAAGTCCCAGGTGTTCTCTACCGCCGACGACAATCAGTCTGCCGTGACCATTCACGTGCTGCAGGGTGAGCGCAAGCGCTCCGGCGACAACAAGTCGCTGGGTCAGTTCAACCTGGAAGGTATTCGTCCGGCACCGCGTGGCCTGCCGCAGATCGAAGTGACCTTCGACATTGATGCCGACGGTATTCTGCACGTGTCTGCCAAAGACAAGGACACCGGCAAAGAGCAGAAGATCACCATTCAGGCCTCTTCCGGTCTGACCGAGGAAGAGATCGAAGCCATGGTGCGTGCGGCCGAAGCCAATGCCGCCGACGACAAGAAGTTTGAAGAGCTGGTACAGGCCCGTAACCAGGCCGATGGTCTGGTGCATGCCACTCGCAAGCAGCTGGAAGAAGCGGGTGAGGCCCTGGCCGCCGATGACAAGAGCGCCATCGAGACTGCCCTGACCGAACTGGAAACCGCCGTTCGCGGTGAAGACAAGGCAGAGATCGAAGCCAAGCAGCAAGCGCTGATGGAAGTGTCTCAGAAGCTGATGGAAGCGGCCCAGGCCAAGGCTCAGGCCGATGCGTCCGACGCAGGTGAGCAGCCACAGGGGGCTTCTGCTTCCGGCAAGGCCGATGACGATGTCGTTGACGCCGAGTTTGAAGAAGTCAAAGACGACAAAAAATAAGCTAAACCCAGCGTATTAACGCTGCCAGTGGCGGGCGTTGGGATTCCAACGCCCGCCTTTGTGTGAACAGGACTCAGGTAAGCAATCAGCCTATGTCGAAACGAGATTATTACGAAGTGCTCGGGGTTTCCAAGGAAGCCGACGAGCGCGAGATAAAAAAAGCCTACAAGCGGATGGCGATGAAATATCATCCCGACCGTAACAAGACCGATGCCGACGCCGGCGACAAGTTCAAGGAGGCCACCGAGGCCTACGAAGTGCTGACCGACGAGCAGAAACGTGCGGCTTATGATCAGTTTGGTCATGAGGGCGTCAACGGCCAGCAAGGCGGTCATGGCTTTGGTGGTGGCGGAGCCGACTTCGGTGATATTTTTGGCGACGTGTTCGGTGATATCTTCGGTGGCGGTCAGCGTCGTCAGCAGCGTGCGGCCCGTGGCTCGGACTTGCGCTACAACATGGAGCTGACGCTGGAAGAAGCCGTGCGGGGCGTGACCAAAGAGATCAAGGTACCGACCCTGGTAGGCTGTGACGTCTGTGACGGCAGCGGTGCCAAAGCCGGCACCCAGGCCAAGACCTGTCCGACCTGTCACGGCCATGGTCAGGTACAGATGCGTCAGGGGTTCTTTACCGTGCAGCAGCCGTGCCCCCAGTGCCGGGGCAAGGGCAAGATCATCAGCGACCCCTGCCACAAGTGTCACGGTGAAGGCCGTTATCAGAAAACCAAGACGCTGTCGGTTAAAATCCCGGCGGGCGTCGACACCGGTGACCGTATTCGGTTGTCGGGTGAAGGCGAGGCAGGCGAAGCCGGCGCGCCGACAGGTGATCTGTATGTGCAGATGCACGTGCGCGACCATGAAATATTCGTGCGCGATGGTAACAACCTGTTCTGCGAGGTGCCGATCGGCTTTACCGCCGCCGCCCTGGGTGGAGAAGTGGAAGTGCCGACGCTGGATGGCCGGGTCAAGCTCAAAATTCCGGCAGAAACCCAGACCGGTCGACTGTTCCGCCTGAAAGGCAAGGGCGTGCGCTCGGCCCGTAGCGGTCAGATGGGCGATCTGGTGTGCAAGGTCTATATCGAGACGCCAGTCAGTCTGACCGACGAGCAGAAAGAGCTGTTACGCAAGCTGGAAGACTCTTGTGGCGGCCTGGCGGCCAAGAAGCACAGACCCAAGACGGAAGGCTTCTTCGAAGGGGTGAAGCGTTTCTTCGATGATTTGACCCGCTAAGCCCACTGTATTAATCTGGCTGTCTGATATGACAGCCAGATGGCTGAAACGGAATTATTTATGATACGAGCCCTGTGCCGGTTTCCGGCGGGGCTCTTGTTGTTTTATTGTCTGAAAGGAACCGGGTTTCCACTATGAAGCAAACACCGATGACCATTCGCGGTGCACAGAAACTGCGTGAAGAACTGGATCACCTGAAGTCTGTGCTGCGCCCGCAAATAATCGCATCCATTGCCGATGCCCGTGAACACGGCGATCTGAAGGAAAATGCCGAATATCATGCTGCGCGTGAACAGCAGGGATTCTGCGAAGGACGTATTCAGGAGATTGAGGCCAAGTTGTCCAATGCCCAGATCATCGACATTACCAAGCTGCCGAACACCGGCAAGGTGATTTTCGGCGCCACCGTCGAGCTGTTCAAAGTGGATGACGAGAAAGAAATTACCTATCGCATCGTGGGTGATGACGAGTCGGACATCAAGGCCAACATGATTTCGGTCAACTCTCCGATTGCCCGCGCCCTGATTGGCAAGGAAGTGGACGATGTGGCTGTGGTTAAAACACCCGCCGGAGAAGTCGAATACGAAGTGATCAAGGTCCAGTACCTGTAATACGCCGGGCTGCGATAATGACGTCCGGCCACTGTGGCCATGACAAAGGCAGGAGCTATGGCTTCTGCCTTTTGTTTATTTGCTCCAGAAACCCCCTGAAGACGAAGTCCGACAAGGCCCGGCAATCGGCCATGGACAGCTCGAATCGTACTGCGGTTAACCAGAAGTGAGACCCTTTGTGCTGACGCACCAGCTTGAGCGTCAGTCTCAGCTCCTGATCTTGCCCCAGCGTCAACAATACCCTCTTGTGCTGACCGCGGCCGAACAGCGAGCGGCGTGACAACAGGCGCATGCCATTGGTGGACAGATCCCTGATTTCCGCCGCCAGCGGGCGGCCATTGGGCTGTCTGAGTTGCAGACACTGAGGATGGGGTAAGCGCCAGGCCCGAGGGTGACCGCCGTTGGTGATGATGCTGGGGGAGCTGAGTTCGGCCTGCTCCTGGCTGGCAATCGGGTGTTTCAATGCCACCGGAAAGCTCAGTTTTATTCCGCCAAGTTCCAGCTTCAGCTCGAGGGTCGAGGCTTGCTCGAGCAAGGGCGCGATATGAGCATCGAGCATCAGCGGCAGGCTAAGCAGAGCCTGCGAGCTTTCCTGATGGCTGACCTCGTTCAACAGCTCGAGTTCTTCGTCGGTAAGATAGCGGTGGCTGGGCATGACAATCACACAGTGGGAGCATATGCTCAATCATAGTGCTGTTGAGGGCAGAACAAGAAAAACAGAGGGAAATATCGGAAAGTGAAAGCGGGTAGGGCAAAAGGGCCGGGCGATGAACCCAGCCCTTGCCGACGGCTCAGGCTCTGGGCAGGCTGATTTTTTTCTCTTCGCCGGCACGATACAACGTCAGCATGTGGCCGATATTCTGAACTTTTACCGCGCCGGTTTCACGAACGATGGCGTCCATGATCAGCTTTTTGACTTCCCTGTCTTCGGCGGCAACCTTGACCTTGATCAGTTCGTGGAAATTCAGGGCCAGATCGATCTCGGCCAGTACGCCTTCAGTCAGGCCATGCTGGCCAAGCAATACCACCGGCTTCAGGCTGTGGGCCATGCCTTTGAGGTATTGTCTTTGCTTATTAGTCAGGGTCATTGCAAAATGCTTCAGTTAATAGGTTGAAAGGGGACTATTGTACCCCCATCTAAGCTTCAATGGTAATAGCAGAGCGATAATTTAATGACTAAGAAAAAACGCTCGGCCAGCTCGACGCGCTGGCTCAAAGAGCATTTTGACGATAAATATGTACAACAGGCGCAAAAAAAAGGCCTGCGCTCGCGTGCCGTATTTAAACTGGAAGAATTGCAGGGGCGCGATCGTCTGCTCAAACACGGCATGACGGTGGTGGATCTGGGCGCGGCCCCCGGAGGCTGGAGTCAGTATTCGGTTGAACAGGTCGGTTTGAAGGGCAAGGTCATCGCCTGTGATTTGCTGGCCATGGACCCCATTGCCGGGGTCGACTTCCTGCAAGGCGACTTTCGTGACGAGGAAGTACTGAATGCGCTGCTGGAACGGGTAGGGGAAGACAAGGTCGATGTCCTGTTATCGGACATGGCACCCAACATGAGCGGTACCCCCGAGGTCGACCAGCCCAGATCCATGTATCTGGTGGAATTGGCACTGGATATGTGTCGTCAGGTGCTCGCACCCAAAGGCAGTTTTGTTGTAAAAGTGTTTCAGGGAGCCGGCTTCGATGAATTTCTTCTGGATGTTCGCCGGTCTTTCAGTTCGGTAAGGGTAAGAAAACCCGACTCGTCGCGACCCCGATCGCGAGAAGTCTACATTGTGGCTACAGGTTTTAAACTGTAGTACCCTGTCAAAGTCATAAACTGTCAGCCGGTGAGGTTAGTAATTTGAGTGACATGGCGAAAAATTTGATCCTGTGGTTGGTCATAGCCGTGGTGTTAATGTCGGTATTCCAGAGCTTTAGCCCGAGTGAGCCGAGTGGACGCCAGACGGACTATACCACCTTTGTACAGGAAGTAGCCCAAGGGCAAATTCGTGAAGTGCGTATGGATGGCAAGACCATCAACGGCGTAAAGCGCAGTGGTGATCGTTTCACGACTATTCTGCCTGCGCAGGATCCTCAGCTGCTGAATGATCTGCTGAACAACAACGTGCGGGTCGTGGGCGAAAAGCCGGAAGAACCGAGCCTGCTGACGTCTATCTTCATTTCCTGGTTCCCCATGCTGCTGTTGATTGGCGTCTGGGTGTTCTTCATGCGTCAGATGCAAGGCGGCGGCGGTGGCAAGGGTGCCATGAGCTTCGGCAAGAGCAAGGCTCGCCTGATGAGCGAAGATCAGATCAAAACGACCTTCGCCGATGTGGCCGGTTGTGATGAAGCCAAGGAAGACGTGACCGAGCTGGTGGATTACCTGCGTGATCCCAGCCGTTTCCAGAAGCTGGGCGGGCGCATTCCCACCGGTATTCTGCTGGTGGGCCCACCCGGTACCGGTAAAACCCTGCTGGCGAAAGCCATTGCCGGTGAAGCCAAGGTGCCTTTCTTTACCATTTCCGGCTCTGATTTCGTGGAAATGTTTGTCGGTGTGGGCGCGTCACGGGTACGTGACATGTTCGAGCAGGCGAAGAAATCTGCTCCCTGTATCATCTTCATCGATGAGATAGATGCCGTCGGTCGCCAGCGTGGCGCCGGTCTGGGTGGTGGTCACGACGAACGCGAACAGACCCTGAACCAGATGCTGGTAGAGATGGACGGCTTTGAAGGTAATGAAGGCGTTATCGTCATTGCCGCGACCAACAGGCCTGACGTGCTGGATCCGGCTTTGCTTCGTCCCGGCCGTTTCGACCGTCAGGTGGTAGTCGGTCTGCCCGATGTGCGTGGTCGTGAACAGATCCTCAAGGTGCACATGCGCCGTGTGCCGCTGGGTGACGATGTCAATGCCAGCGTCATTGCCCGTGGTACCCCCGGTTTCAGTGGTGCGGATCTGGCCAACCTGGTGAACGAAGCCGCGCTGTTTGCGGCTCGCTCTGCCCGTCGACTGGTATCGATGGAAGAGTTTGAAAAAGCCAAAGACAAGATCATGATGGGCGCCGAACGCCGCTCCATGGTGATGTCCGAGTCCGAGAAAGCGATGACCGCCTATCATGAAGCGGGCCACGCCATCGTTGGTCGTATGGTCCCCGAGCATGATCCCGTGTACAAGGTATCGATTATTCCTCGTGGTCGCGCCCTGGGGGTGACCATGTATCTGCCCGAACAGGATCGCTTCAGCTACAGCAAGCAGCATCTGGAGTCGATGATTTCCAGCCTGTATGGCGGTCGTCTGGCGGAAGAAATCATCTATGGTTTCGACAAGGTGACAACCGGTGCTTCCAACGACATCGAACGGGCGACCGAAATTGCCCACAAGATGGTGACCCAGTGGGGTCTGTCGGAAAAACTGGGTCCTTTGCTGTATGCGGATGAAGAAGGCGAAGTCTTCCTCGGCCGTACTGCCGCCAAGGTCAAGCACATGTCCGATGAAACCGCCAATGCCATCGATGCCGAGGTAAAAGACGTCATTCATCGCAATTTCGAGCGCGCCAAGCAGATACTGATGGACAACATCGATATTCTGCACGCCATGAAAGATGCCCTGATGAAGTACGAAACCATCGATGCCAAGCAAATCGATGATCTGATGGCACGTCGTGATGTGCGGCCACCGGCAGACTGGAAAGAAGAGTCTGACGACAAGCCGCAGGGACCGACGGCCAGCACCGGTGACAAGGATGCAGAGCAGACTGACAAAGACAAGTCCGGCACTGCGGATTTGAATAAGCCAGGTGATGCCACCAGCAACTGATAATTTATGATAAATTAGGCCCCGGACATCGCTGTCCGGGGCTTTTTATTTTGTGGGAACCTGTCGTTATGCTGTTATCAAGCGCATCCAGAAGTCTGGACTTATCCTCACCCCGTATCATGGGGATCCTTAATCTGACGCCCGACTCTTTTTCGGACGGCGGCCACTTTGTGGGTCATGATGCCGCCTTGCGCCATGCCTTGCAGATGGTCAAGGATGGCGCCACCCTGATTGACGTGGGCGGCGAGTCGACCCGGCCCGGCGCCGATGCGGTGGCCGAGCAGCAGGAGCTGGATCGGGTGATTCCGGTGCTGGAGCTGTTGCGCAAGGAGCTGGATTGCTGGATATCCATCGATACCAGCAAGGCGGGGGTCATGAGGGAGTCGGTCAGGGCCGGTGCGGATTTGATCAACGACATTCGTGCCCTGCGCGAGCCGGGTGCCTTGCAGGTGGCCGCCGACAGTGGTGCCGCCGTCTGCCTGATGCATATGCAGGGTCAGCCCAGAACCATGCAGCAGGCACCGGATTATGAGAATGTTACTCTCGAGGTGGCGGATTTTCTGCGGCAACGACTGCAGGCCTGTGAGAACGCGGGCATTCCCCGCGAACGACTCTGCCTGGATCCCGGCTACGGCTTCGGCAAGCGACTCGAACACAATTATGAGCTGCTGGGCAAGGTCGGTGAGCTGCATGCCCTGGGCCTGCCCTTGCTGGTCGGGATGTCACGCAAGTCGATGCTGGGACAATTACTGGATCGCGAAGTTGACCAACGTCTGGCCGGCAGCCTGGCGGCGCATTTGTTTGCGCTGAGTCAGGGCGCGCAGATATTGCGAGTGCATGATGTAAAAGAAATGTCCGATGCCATGCGGGTATGGCAGCAGGCAGCACAATATCAGGGATAATATAATGAGCAGAAAATATTTTGGCACCGACGGTATTCGCGGACGGGTCGGGGACTACCCCATCACCCCGGAATTTGTAATGAAGCTGGGTTGGGCCGCCGGCAAGGTGCTGTCTCGCACCGGTACCAAGAAGGTGCTGATTGGCAAAGACACGCGCATTTCCGGCTACATGCTGGAGTCGGCATTGGAAGCGGGTCTGTCTGCCGCCGGCATACAGGCGGCACTGCTGGGCCCGATGCCGACCCCGGCCATCGCCTATCTGACCCGTACTTTTCGTGCCGAAGCCGGTATCGTGATCAGTGCCTCTCACAATCCCTATTACGACAATGGCATCAAGTTCTTCTCTCATGACGGCACCAAGCTGCCGGACGAGGTGGAGCTGGCGATAGAAGCCATGCTGGATCAGCCGATGGACTGTGTTCCCTCCGAGCTGTTGGGCAAGGCCAGCCGCATCAACGATGCCGCCGGTCGCTATATTGAATTCTGCAAGAGCACCTTTCCTTCCGAAATGCACCTGGACGGCCTGACCATGGTGCTTGATTGCGCGCACGGTGCCACTTATCACATCGCCCCGGCGGTATTCGAAGAGCTGGGCGCCAGGGTGATCCGCACCGGCGTGCAGCCGAACGGCATCAATATCAACGATCAGGTCGGTTCAACCGCACCGGCGGCCCTGATTGCCGCCGTACAGCAGCATGGCGCCGACCTGGGCATTGCCTTCGACGGTGACGGCGACCGACTGGCGATGGTGGATCATACCGGCGCCTTGCTTGACGGTGATCAACTGCTGTATATCATGGCACGAGATGCCCATCGCCGAGGCACCCTGAACGGTGGCGTGGTGGGCACCCTGATGAGCAACATGGCACTGGAGCTGGCTCTGGCGGAGCTCGATATTCCGTTCAAGCGGGCGAAAGTAGGCGACCGTTATGTGATGGAGCTGCTGAAAACGCACGGCTGGAAACTGGGCGGCGAAAACTCCGGCCATGTCATCAGCCTGGATCACAACAGCACCGGTGACGGCATAGTTGCCTCATTGCAGGTGTTGCGTGCCATGGTCGATGAAGGACGCAGCCTGCATGAACTGGGGCAGGAGCTGACCTTGTATCCCCAGGTGCTGATCAATGTGCGCTTTCAGGCGGGTACCGATCCACTGGCCGACAGCGAAGTACTGCGGCGGGTGGCGAGTGCTGAAGAGCAGCTGGCCGGTGCGGGCCGCGTCTTGTTACGCAAGTCCGGTACTGAACCCCTGATTCGGGTGATGGTAGAAGGGGCCGACGCCGAGCTGGTACAGCGTCTGGCACAATATATTGCCGATGCGGTAGCATAATCCTGCGTGAGGCGTGAGGCGTGACGTTCCCCTCACGCTTCTCACCTTACACCTCACGGCTAAAAACGGTTGTTCAAGCATCGTTTTGTCTTCTTTTTATTCACTTGAATCTATTTTTTAAAATTGCGCTTGTATCCCGGCAAGGGTCTGGCTAGTATTAGCCCCGCTCCGGACAGCAGTCTGATGCGGGGCTCAGACGTCAAGCAAAGGTAAAGCTGATGTACGAAATTCTTTTAGTGGTGTATCTGCTTATCGCACTGGCATTGATTGGTCTGGTGTTGATTCAGCAAGGTAAGGGCGCCGATATGGGTGCTTCTTTCGGAGCAGGTGCGTCGAACACGGTTTTTGGCTCCGGCGGGTCGGGTAATTTCCTGACCAAAGCGACTACGCTGCTGGCAGCAGGCTTCTTTGTAGTGAGTCTGGTACTGGGCAATCTGTCCAGCAACAACACTCAGCAAGGAAGTGAATGGGAAGACCTTTCTGTACCACAGGTAGAAGAAAGCGTTATCCCGGGCGATGTTCCTGCCGTTAACAGCAGCGACGTTCCCGAATAAAAGGTTTTTGCCGAGGTGGTGGAATTGGTAGACACGCTATCTTGAGGGGGTAGTGCCTGTATGGGCGTGCGGGTTCAAGTCCCGCTCTCGGCACCAAGTTATAGTTAAGTTGAGATTCAGTCTCGAATTAACTATACTCTCGCACGGTTCGGACGCGGGGTGGAGCAGTCTGGTAGCTCGTCGGGCTCATAACCCGAAGGTCGTCGGTTCAAATCCGGCCCCCGCAACCAATCCTCACGTTTATCGCACACTATTCAATAGTCGGTACGGTGAACGGTCGCTGCGAGGCGACAGTCAGGGTACAGGTGAATAGCCCCGATTTGAAGATCGGGGCTTTTTGTTATCTGCACTTCAGCGCCGGTGTTACCGGTGCACATTCACTGGGCTGCGAGCCCTTTTTTTGTTTTCGGAGGGGTAGCTTTGGCTACATTGGAACAACGATTGACCGATATGCTGTCAGAGCCCGTAGAGGCTCTGGGCTTTGAATTGCTGGGGCTCGAGTTTGTACGCGCCGGCCGGCATTCGACCTTACGTTTGTACATCGACCATGAAAACGGTATTGAAGTGACTGATTGCGCCGAAGTCAGTCGGCAGGTCAGTGCCGTGCTCGATGTGGAAGATCCCATTTCTACCGAATATGATCTGGAGGTGTCTTCTCCGGGTATGGCTCGCCCCCTGTTCAAGCCGGCCCATTATCAGGCCCTTATCGGCCAGCAGGTAGAGTTATCCCTGCGCATGGCGGTGAACAATCATCGTAAACTGACCGGGCTTCTGGTGTCGGTAGACGACACCATGATCAGGGTGGAGGTGAACGGAACCGAATTTCCCATCGCCTTCGCCAATATCCAAAAAGCGCATCTGGTTCCGAACTTTGACTAACGAGGCAGTCGGACATGAATAAAGAAATATTGCTGGTTGTTGACGCCGTTTCTAACGAAAAGGCCGTGCCTCGCGAAAAGATTTTCGAGGCACTGGAAACCGCCCTGGCTACGGCCACCAAGAAAAAATATGAAGGCGAAATCGCAGTTCGGGTCGAAATCGATCGCAAGAGCGGTAATTTTGTTACCTATCGTCGCTGGCAGGTGGTGGAAGATCAGGAAGCCCTGACCAACCCCTACGGTGAAATCACCCTGGAAGCGGCACAGATTGACGAGCCGGAGATCCAGATTGGCGATTATGTGGAAGACGAGATCGACTCGGTCACCTTCGATCGCATCACCACCCAGACCGCCAAACAGGTTATCGTACAGAAGGTACGCGAAGCCGAGCGCATGCAGGTGGTGGAACAGTTCCAGGATCAGGAAGGCGAAATCATTACCGGTGTGGTCAAGAAGGCGACCCGGGATAACGTGATTCTGGATCTGGGCAGTAACGCCGAAGCGGTGATTTTCCGCGAAGACTTGCTGCCGCGGGAATCATTCCGTTCCGGCGACCGTATTCGCGGTCTGTTGTATGCGGTTCGTCCTGAAGCCCGTGGCGCCCAGCTGTTTGTCAGCCGCAGCCACCCGGACTTTCTGAAAGAGCTGTTCCGCATCGAAGTGCCGGAAATCGGCGAAGAAATTATCGAAATCATGGCCGCCGCCCGGGATCCGGGGAGTCGTGCCAAGATTGCAGTCAAGACCAACGATCGCCGCATCGACCCCATCGGGGCCTGTGTCGGCATGCGTGGCGCCCGGGTACAAGCCGTATCCGGCGAGCTCAGCGGTGAGCGGGTCGATATAGTTCTGTGGGACGACAACCCCGCCCAGTTTGTGATCAACGCCATGGCACCGGCAGATGTCGCCTCTATCATCGTCGATGAAGATGCTCATTCCATGGACATCGCGGTGGAGTCCGGCAATCTGGCTCAGGCCATCGGCCGTAACGGTCAGAACGTTCGGCTGGCAGCTCAGCTGACCGGCTGGGAACTGAACGTGATGACGGTGGAAGATCTGCAGAGCAAGCATCAGGTAGAAAGCGACAAGATCATGAATCTGTTTGTTCAGGACCTGGACATCGACGAAGATTTCGCCGCCTTGCTGATGGAAGAAGGCTTTTCTTCTCTGGAAGAAATTGCCTATGTGCCGGTCAGCGAGCTGTTGAGCGTCGAAGGCCTGGATGAAGAGACGGTGGAGGTGCTGCGTACTAGAGCCAAGGATGCCCTGACCACTCGGGCCCTGGCGCAGGAAGAATCATTCGAAGGGGTGGAGCCGGCAGAAGACCTGCTCGCACTGCCCTCCATGACCCGGGAGCTGGCGTATTCGCTTGCCGCCCGAGGTGTTGCGGATCTGGAAGAATTGGCAGAGCAGGGCATTGACGACCTTGAAGGAATTGAAGGTCTGAATGAAACCCTGGCAGGGGAGCTGATCATGGCGGCCCGAAATATCTGCTGGTTCGGAGACCAGAACGAAGAATAAGATCAGCGGAGGTAAATGAATGGCAGAAGTTACATTAACGCAGCTCGCCAGCGACATCGACACATCGGTTGACCGCCTTGTACAGCAGTTTCGCGAAGCCGGCATGGAGAAATCCACCGCCGACACCGTATCGGAAACCGAAAAGGCCGCCTTGCTGACGTTTTTAAAGAAACAGCATGGCGCTGACGATAAAGAGCCCAAGCGGATGACGCTGCAGCGCAAGACCATCAGCACCCTGAGCGTGCCGGTGGTCGGCGGCAAGAGTAAAGCCGTACAGGTTGAGGTGCGCAAGAAGCGCACCTATGTAAGACGTGACTCGCTGGAAGAGCAGCAGCGTCAACAGGAAGCAGAAGAGCAGGCGCGTCTGGAAGCAGAAGCACAGGCCCGGCGTGAGGCCGAAGAGCAAGCCAAACGCGAAGCCGAAGAGAAGGCCAAGCGTGAGGCAGAAGAACAAGCCAAGCGTGATGCGGAAGAAAAAGCCCGCCAGGCTCAGCTGCAAGCTCAAAACACCACAGAGCGGGGGGCAACCAAGCCCCAAGGCAAAGAGCAGAAGAAGGCGGACGATATGGCGAAGAGCGAAGCAGAAAAATTGAAGCAACAGCGTGAGCAGGAAGCCTTGCGCAAGGCCGAGCTGGACGCCCAGAAAAAGGCCGAAGAAGTACGCAAGCTGGCTGAAGAAAATGAAAAACGCTGGGCAGAAGAAGCCGCGGCGAAGAAGCCGGAAGACGCGGATTACCATGTCATGACCAACGAGCATGCCAAGGCCGCCGAAGACGAAGCCGATAAGACCGAAGAGCAGAAAGCGCGCCGTAGTACCGGCGGCAAGAAGCGCAAGGGTGGCAAAAACAAGGAAGATCGCGAAAATCGCGAAAGCCGCAACGAGCGTCTGCGTAAAGGCAAGCGCGCCAAGGTGATGACGCCCAACTCGATGAAACACGGCTTCCAGAAGCCGGTGCAGGCGGTTAACCGCGATGTCGAAATCGGTGAGACCATCAGCGTGGCCGAACTGGCCAACAAGATGGCCGTCAAGGGTGCCGCCGTCATCAAGACCATGATGAAGATGGGTGCCATGGTGACCATCAACCAGGTGATCGATCAGGAAACCGCCCAGCTGGTGGCGGAAGAGATGGGCCACAAGGTGGTTCTGCGTCGTGAAAACGAGCTGGAGCATAAGGTACTGTCGGATCGGGATACCGATGCCGAACGTCAGACTCGTGCGCCGGTGGTGACCATCATGGGTCACGTCGACCATGGTAAGACCTCGACCCTGGATTACATCCGTCGGGCCAAGGTGGCGGCCGGCGAAGCCGGTGGTATTACCCAGCATATCGGTGCCTATCACGTCGAAACCGACAACGGCATGATTACCTTCCTGGATACTCCGGGTCACGCCGCCTTTACCTCCATGCGTGCTCGTGGTGCCAGCGCCACCGATATCGTTATTCTGGTGGTGGCAGCGGATGATGGCGTGATGCCGCAGACCGTTGAAGCGATTCAGCACGCCAAGGCGGCGGGCGTACCGCTGATTGTGGCGGTGAACAAGATGGATAAGCCGGAAGCGGATATCGATCGGGTCAAGAGCGAGTTGTCTCAGCACGGCGTCATGTCGGAAGACTGGGGCGGCGAAAACATGTTCGTCTTTATCTCGGCCAAAACCGGTCAGGGTATCGATGAACTGCTCGAAGCCATTCTGCTGCAGGCGGAAGTACTGGAGCTGAAAGCCGTATACGACGGCATGGCATCCGGTGTGGTTATCGAATCCCGTCTCGACAAGGGTCGTGGTCCGGTTGCCACCGTGCTGGTACAGGAAGGTACGCTGAACCAGGGCGATATCGTACTCTGTGGTCTGGAATATGGCCGTGTTCGCGCCATGAGAGACGAGCTGGGTCGCGACATCAAGACCGCGGGTCCGTCCATTCCGGTTGAAATCCTGGGTCTGTCCGGTGTACCGGCAGCCGGTGATGAAGCTACCGTGGTGCGTGACGAGAAGAAAGCCCGTGAAGTGGCGCTCTACCGTCAGGGCAAGTTCCGCGAAGTGAAACTGGCACGTCAGCAGAAAGCCAAGTTGGAGAACATGTTCGCCAACATGACCGAAGGCGAAGTAGCCGAAGTCAACCTGGTACTGAAGGCCGATGTTCAGGGCTCCATCGAAGCGATTTCCGAATCGCTGCAGAAGCTGTCCACCGACGAAGTCAAGGTCAAGATCATTGGTACCGGTGTGGGTGGAATCACCGAAACCGACGCCAGCCTGGCGGCAGCGTCCAACGCCATCATAGTGGGCTTCAACGTGCGTGCCGATGCCTCTGCCCGCAAGATGATTGAAGCGGAAGAGATCGATCTGCGCTACTACAGCGTGATCTATGAACTGCTGGATGAAGTGAAGCAGGCCATGACCGGCATGCTGGCACCGGAGTTCAAGCAGGAAATCATCGGTCTGGCTCAGGTACGTGACGTGTTCCGTTCACCCAAGTTTGGTGCCGTGGCCGGTTGTATGGTCACCGAAGGCAACGTCAAGCGCAGCAACCCGATTCGGGTATTGCGCGACAACGTGGTCATTTACGAAGGCGAGCTGGAATCTCTGCGTCGCTTCAAGGACGATGTACAGGAAGTGCGTAACGGCATGGAATGTGGTATCGCCGTGAAGAACTACAATGATGTACGTGTGGGCGACCAGATTGAAGTCTTCCAAATCGTGGAAGTACAGCGCACCCTGTAAGGGCGACCTGTACCAGGAACCCCGGTTTCAGTACTGATAAATAAATGGGGGCCTTTGGCCCCCTTTGTCTTGGAAAGAGAATTATGGCCAGAGAATTCAGCCGTGCCCGCCGGGTAGGTCAGGAATTGCAGAAAGAAATTGCGATGATCCTGCAGCGGGAAATCAAAGATGATCGTCTCAAGCTGGTGACGGTATCCGGTGTCGAGTTGTCTCGGGATCTGAACTACGCCAAGGTGTTTGTTACCTTTCTGGAAAATGATCCGGAAAAAATCGAGCAGGGCATGAAGGTGCTTAAAGATGCCAGCGGCTTTATTCGCAGCCTGGTGGGCAAAGCCATGCGTCTGCGAGTCACGCCCGAATTACGTTTTGCCTACGACCAGAGCCTGGTCGAGGGGATGCGTATTTCTACCCTGGTTTCCAGCACCATTGCCGAAGACAATCGTCGTATGCAGGGCGGTAGTCAGGCAGATCAGGACCAGGATCAAGAGCAAGATCAAGAGAAGAAGGACTGAAGATGGGGCGTCAGCGTCGATTTCGTGGCCGTGAGGTAGACGGCATTCTGTTGTTGGACAAGCCAGCCGGCATTACCTCCAACGATGCCCTGCAACAGGTCAAGCGTATTTATGCCGCCGCCAAGGCGGGGCACACCGGTGCCCTCGACCCGCTGGCAACCGGCATGCTGCCGATTTGCCTGGGCGAAGCCACCAAGTTTTCCCAGTTTCTGCTGGAAGCGGACAAGCGTTACCGGGTGGTTGCCAAGCTGGGCGAGCGCACCGACACCAGCGATGCCGACGGCGAAGTGGTCGAGACCCGTCCGGTCAACGTCGCCATGGGCGATCTGATCGAGGCGCTGGATCGTTTTCGTGGCGAGAGCCAGCAGATTCCGTCCATGTATTCCGCGCTCAAATATCAGGGCAAACCCCTGTACCAGTATGCCCGTGAAGGCATCGAAGTGCCGCGGGAGTCCCGGCCCATCACCGTCTATGAGCTGACCCTGATCCGCTTTGAAGGCGATGAAGTGGAGCTGGAAGTACACTGCAGCAAGGGCACCTATATCCGTACCATCGTCGATGATCTGGGTGAAGTGCTGGGCTGTGGCGCCCACGTGACCGTGCTGCGTCGTCTTGCCGTGGCCGGGTACCCGAGCGACCGCATGCTGACGCTGGAGCAGCTGGAATGCATTCTCGAAAACTGCCGCACCCAGGAGATAGCGCCTCGCCTGGAGCTGGATCCGCTGCTGTTGCCGATGGATACCGCCGTCTCCACCCTGCCGGAAGTGAACATGTCCGAGCTGGTGGCCGGTTATATCAATCAGGGGCAGGCGGTGCAGGTTTCCGGCGCGCCGCTTGAAGGTTTTGTACGCATGACCATGGGTGACGAACATCGCTTTATCGGCGTCGGTGAAATCGACGAAGACGGTAAAGTTGCCCCCAAGCGCCTGGTGCGCTGAAACCACGACCTTGTCAACAGCAACGGGTCTTGCCGGGCTCGTTGCTGTTGCCGGCATTTTCTGGTTGCCAACATCGGCTTAACTGGTAGAATGCGCAGCTCGCTTTCCGGCTGAATTAGTGATCGGCTGGAAAAAACATTCATCTCTTTGGAGTAATAAGATGTCACTAAATGCTGAAACCAAAGCCCAGATCGTTGCTGATTTTGCTCGCGGCGAAGGCGACACCGGTTCACCTGAAGTTCAGGTTGCCCTGCTGAGCGCCCAGATCAACCACCTGCAAGGTCACTTCAAGCAGCACATCCACGATCACCACAGCCGTCGTGGTCTGCTGCGCATGGTATCCCAGCGTCGTAGCCTGCTGGACTACCTGAAGCGTAAAGACGTTGCGCGTTACAGTGCACTGATCGCCAAACTGGGTCTGCGTCGTTAATCGAGCATCCGGTTCAAGAAAAAGGGGCTTCGGCCCCTTTTTTGTTGCCTGATTTTTAGTGTGAGGGGTAAGGGGTGAAGCGTCAGGAGAAAAACACCGTGCCTGTGGGTCCGTTGTTTTGCGCCTTACTTGCTAATACCAATCTAAGTAAAAATGTGATCTATTTGAAACTGGATACTCGAGAAAACAGAGCCACCTCCCACGACACGCCACTGATAAATGACACTCACCGTTTCAGCCTGCTGCGAACATTCACTGGATGTTCGGTCAGGCTGCAACTGTTCGTCACAGCGAGACAAGCTCGCCCCTGAGGGCTCGGGAAATGCCGTCCGACCGCCAGGGATGGTGGGAGTGTCTGCATTGCAGGAGCCTTTGCTGGCCATGGCATTTCACGGTCGTGGCAGTCGATCTCTGTTGCCTCTTCTCGAGCACCGAGTTGTCTGTAGGCGACGCCAACAGGCAACTCCTTGGCATCAGGGAGGATAAAGGGATCTGCTCCGCCGACCCTCCGCGCCAAGGATGGCGCGGCGGAGCCTCCAGGGAAGGATTCACGGCGTGTCGGCGGAGCGGGCCCTTTGTCCGACCTTTGCAGGGTAACCAAATAGATCAATTATTTAATCCCTTTGGTATGAAGCGTGAGAAGAAAAACATCGGGCCTGTGAGTTCGTTGTTTTACGCCTCACCCCTAACACTTTACTCCTCACGTGCGCACCTGTTTTTCCCGTGCGTTTCTGTCCTTTAAACGGGAATCAAGTATACTGTGCCGGTAAATTAAAAGACCAAACATATTAAGGAATCTACAACGTGAATCCTATCGTGAAAACCTTCCAGTACGGCCAGCATACCGTCACCCTCGAAACCGGCGTCATGGCGCGTCAGGCGAGTGGTGCCGTCATGGCCAGCATTGATGATACCGCCGTTCTGGTGACTGTCGTTGGCAAGCGCGAAGCCGATGAAAGCAAAGACTTTTTTCCGCTGACCGTTAACTACCAGGAGCGTACCTACGCTGCCGGCCGCATTCCGGGCAGCTTCTTCAAGCGTGAAGGCCGCCCAACGGAAGGTGAAACACTGACCTCGCGACTGATTGACCGTCCGATCCGTCCGTTGTTTCCCGAAGGATTCAAGAACGAAGTACAGGTGATCGCCACCGTGGTCTCGGTGAACCCCGATATCGCGCCCGACATCATCGCCATGCTGGGTACCTCTGCGGCCCTGGCCATTTCCGGTATTCCGTTTGCCGGTCCTATCGGCGCCGCTCGCGTCGGTTACATGAATGGTGAGTACGTGCTGAACCCGAGCATCAGCGAGCTGGAAAACAGCGAGCTGGATCTGGTCGTTGCCGGTACCGCCAACGCGGTATTGATGGTGGAGTCCGAAGCCAACATTCTGCCCGAAGAAGTGATGCTGGGCGCCGTGGTTTACGGTCACGAGCAGCTGAACACCGCCGTGCAGGCGATCAACGAGTTTGCCGCCGAAGTGGGCACCCAGCCCTGGGACTGGCAGCCGAAGGCCGAGAACGAAGGCCTGAAAGCCCAGATTGCCGAGCTGGCGACCACCGAGATGGGCGAAGCCTATCGCATCACCGACAAGAGCGCTCGTCGCGACGCCATTGGCGCCATCAAGGCCAAGGCATTGTCGGCCGTGCTGGCCGCTCATCCCGAGCAGGGTATCAAGGAAGTGCAGGAACAGCTGGGCAAGCTGGAGAAGCAGATTGTACGCGGTCGCGTGGTACGTGGTGAGCCCCGTATCGATGGTCGTGAACCGGACATGATTCGTGCCCTGAACGTGGCCACCGGTCTGCTGCCCCGTACTCACGGCTCCGCCCTGTTTACCCGTGGTGAAACTCAGGCTCTGGTTGCCGCCACCCTGGGCACGGAGCGTGACGCTCAGCTGATTGACGAGCTGACTGGCGCCCGTACCAACCGCTTCATGCTGCACTACAACTTCCCCCCCTACTGTGTGGGCGAAACCGGTATGGTCGGCAGCCCCAAGCGTCGGGAAATCGGTCACGGTCGTCTGGCCAAGCGTGGCGTTGCCGCCGTAATGCCGAGTGCCGACGTATTCCCGTACACCGTACGTGTGGTATCTGAAATCACCGAGTCCAATGGTTCTTCTTCCATGGCTTCCGTGTGTGGTACTTCACTGGCGCTGATGGATGCGGGTGTGCCGATCAAGGCGTCCGTGGCCGGTATCGCCATGGGTCTGGTGAAAGAAGACGCCGGCTTTGTAGTACTGTCCGACATTCTGGGTGACGAAGATCACCTGGGCGACATGGACTTTAAAGTGGCCGGTACCACTCAGGGCATTACCGCGCTGCAGATGGACATCAAGATTGAAGGCATCACCAAAGAAATCATGGAAGTGGCGCTGAAGCAGGCACGCAATGCTCGTCTGCACATCCTGAAGGTGATGGATGAGGCGATGCAGGCACCGCGTGCCGAGATCTCCGATTTCGCCCCGCGCATCCACATCATCAAGATCAACCCCGAGAAGATTCGTGATGTGATCGGTAAAGGCGGCGCCACCATTCGTGCCCTGACCGAAGAAACCGGCACCACCATCGAGCTGGATGACGACGGTACCGTCAAGATTGCCGCCGTGGACGGTGAAGCCGCCAAGCTGGCCATTCGTCGTATCGAGCAGCTGACTGCAGAAGTGGAAAGCGGCACCATCTACGACGGTCAGGTCGTGCGTCTGGCCGACTTCGGTGCTTTCGTTAACATTCTGCCCGGTAAAGATGGTCTGGTTCATATCTCCCAGATCACCGAAGAGCGGGTCAAGAACGTGTCCGATCACCTGACCGTGGGCGACACCGTCAAGGTCAAGGTACTGGAAGTGGATCGCCAGGGCCGCATTCGTCTGTCCATCAAGGAAGCGAAAGAGCCGGTCGCCGCCGAAGCGCCCGCTGCCGAAGCAGCCAAGGTTGAAGAAACCAAGGTTGAAGCAGCCAAGGTGGAAGCGGCACCTGCCGAAGCCACCAAGACCGACGCAGCACCGGCCGACAAGGCCGAGTAACGTCGTCATGGCCTGACAGGCTAATGTAGAAAGATAAAAAGCCGGGATAACTCCCGGCTTTTTGGTTTTTGTTCTTCCTGGCGATAATCAGGCCGTCAGCGGCGTTGCATGAGGCTGACGGGTGTCTTGCTGCGCGTTAAGGTGGCGCAGCAGTAGCCTCAATACCAGTAGGCTTTTACTGAACAACGAAACTCGTTGATGAATGCTCAACGATAGATACTTGTTCTTCTGCTTCACTCGCCAACTGATCTGCATCCATGGCAACACGGCATAACAAGTCTACCTCGGGCGATTTACAGCCTTTACGCCAGGCCAGCATCAGCGGGCAATAAATAGGGAGATCATCCAGTTCGTAGGCAATGAGATTATCATCACCCGCGGCCAGAATGCTCGGCATGATGGCGTAGCCCATACCCGTGGCCACCAGGCCGCGAATGGTGATGTCATCGTGACATTCCTGCACGATATTTGGCGTGATGCCCGCATCTCGAAAATGCCGATCGATACGATCGTAGCTGCCCGGGGTCGAATCACGCTTGAAGCGTATGAAAGGGGCCCCATCAAAGTCGCGCAGCGATGTGGGTGCCTTCTCCGGCAAACCGGGGTGACGACGTGTGATCACCGCCATGCGGAATGTACCGATGGGCAGGGTATCCAGCAGTGGTTCATCGTCCGATTCGATGAACAGCAGGCCGGCATCGATGCTGCCCTGGATGATGGCCGTGGTCTGAGGGCCGGATAACATGGACTCGAGTGCAAGCCGGATATCCGGATACTGCGTACGAAACCGACTGATCACTCCCGAAATACTGGGAATGTAAGGGTGAATGGTGGTGATGCCGATGGACAGGCTGTCGGCATACCCTTCTGCGATGGCTTTTGTTTTCTTGGCAACATTATCAACGTCGGCCACCAGGCGCAGGGCATTGTCATACAGGAATTCTCCTGCCCGGGTTAATACCACCCCCTTGTGATTTCTATCGAGCAGCCGGGTACCGATCCCTTCTTCAAGCAGACGGATTTGTCGTGTCAATGCCGGCTGGGCAATGTGAATTTTTCTTGCTGCCGCAGTGATTGAACCTTCATCGACGACCGACAGAAAGTACTTCAGTTTTCTTATATCCATATTGTTATTTCGCCCCAAACAGCCTGTGGCATATCAAAAAGGCATGACACCATCGAGAACAAGTATTTTTCGGCCTTTAATTCATTGAATATGATGAAAAACGCTGCGTAGTGCAACAGCACAAACGGCTGTTTAATGGACTTTTCCCCTGGCGACGTGTTGCTTGCCAAGAGGATGATAGTCAGTTATGGAAGACCAGGCCGTTTCCAGGCTATGGCCAATAGAGGGATCTATTTAATGAAAGAGCGTGATATAGAACGCATGATTGCCTTTCGGCGTGAGCTGCATCGTTTTCCCGAGCTCTCCTGTCACGAGCAACAGACAGCCGAACGGGTGGTCGGCATGCTGCGTGAAATCGGTGTCGACGAGGTGCATCAGGGCATCGGCGGC
The DNA here is from genome assembly GCF_947495715.1 of uncultured Oceanisphaera sp. GTDB lineage: Bacteria > Pseudomonadota > Gammaproteobacteria > Enterobacterales > Aeromonadaceae > Oceanimonas > Oceanimonas sediminis. The sequence goes on along the minus strand of NZ_CANLZU010000010.1, from coordinate 74,575 downwards.
CACGGCGTGGTAGGCATCATCAACGGTTTGTCTGCCGGTCGCAGTGTCGGCTTGAGGGCCGACATGGATGCCCTGCCGCTGGCAGAAGACAACACCACCGAATATTGTTCCCGCCATCAGGGGGTTATGCATGCCTGCGGGCATGATGGTCACACGGCGATGCTGCTCGGTGCCGCCCTCGACCTGGTTCAAAACCGTCCAGCCTCCGGTCGTGTGGTGCTTGTCTTTCAACCGGCCGAAGAGCTAGGCACCGGGGCGCCCGCCATGCTTGACGATGGCTTGCTGGAGCGCTTTCCCATCGAAGCGATGTTTGGCATGCACAACTGGCCCGGGGTCGAGACCGGGCGCTTCGTGATACACGATCGGCCCCACATGGCTTCGAGTGATGACTTCGAAGTGCAGTTCAACTCCGAAGGCGGCCACGGCGCCATGCCCCACCTGACCACTGACCCCGTTTTTGCTGCCGGGTTATTCGTAACCGCCCTGCAGCAGGTAATCAGTCGCAATATCAATCCCGAGGATATCGCTGTCGTCAGTGTCGGCAGTCTTCAGAGCGGTCATGCCAGCAATATTATTCCGGCCATGGCCAGGCTAAAGGGCACTGCCCGCAGTTTCAAGCCCGATGCCAGACGGCATATCGAACAACGTATCCACGAGATCGTGAAAGGCATTGGTCTGGCGACCGGGTGCCCCCCGACCATTGACTACCGGCTATCGACCCCGCCGGTGGCCAATGACCCGGCCTGTTCTGCCCTCGCGCGCAGCGTGGTCGAGGAGTTGTGGGGAGCATCCCAGCTGGTGGACCATCCGATCAGCATGGGCGCCGACGACATGGGCGCTTTCCTGGAAAAGGTACCTGGCGTTTATGCGTGGATTGGCAACGGGTGCGGTGGCTCGGCCCCGCGGTTGCATCAGCCCGATTATGACTTCAACGACGACATTCTGGACAAAGGCAGCTGTTTTCTTTCCCATGCCGCTCGACGTTTTCTCGACAGCAATCAGTGAATCCAGGGGGTAATATGAGTCATCTAGAAAGAGCTGCCGAGTTCGAGGCAGCACCACGCCGGCAGCTCGGTTTTCCACATATCTTCGTGGTCTTGTTCACTTTCATCTGTGTCGCGGCCGCGATGACCTATCTGATCGATGCAGGCAGCTATGAGCGGGTGCTCTCCGAACAGGGCAAAACGGTGGTGATACCTGGCAGCTATGCCGCCATTGATGGCCAGCCAGCGACCTTGCTCACGCCGTTCATCGCGGTATTCGAGGGCATGAAGGAAGGCAGCAGCATCATCTTCTTTATCTTTATCTCCGGGGGCGCCTTCGGGGTGCTCAAGGCGACGGGAGTGCTGCAGAAGCTGGTGGCCAGTATCAGCCGCAGCCTGTCGGGTCATGACATCATCCTGATCCCGTTGTTGATGCTGCTGTTTGCCATCGGCGGCGCCACCTTTGGTCTCGCCGAGGAAACCATCGCCTTCATCATCATACTGGCGCCGATGATGAGGATGCTGGGTTATAACTCCATGGTTGCCGCTGCCGTTCCGCTGGTGGGTGCCGGAGCCGGGTTCTCCGCGGCGTTCATGAATCCCTTTACCGTCGGCGTGGCCCAGGATATTGCCCAGCTGCCGATGTTTTCGGGCATGGGCCTGCGGGTCGTTTACTGGCTGGTATTTGTCGGCGTGAGCATCGCTTTCGTGACCTACTATGCCGCCAGGGTGAAATCGCCACCCGTGCCTGGAGCGGCAGCAAGTCAGGATGTGCTCGACGAAAGTCCCCTGAGTCATTCCGATCGCTTGATCCTGTCGGCCTTCGCCGGTTCTATCCTGCTAATCGCCTATGGCGTCATCCGTCATGGCTGGTATATCGGCGAAATGTCCGGGGTGTTCCTGCTGATGTGCATGCTGGTCGGGGCCTTTGCCCGCATGAGCCCCAATGAGATCGCCGAGCAGTTTGTCAATGGACTAAAGGACATCGCCATGGGGGCTCTGGTGGTCGGTTTCGCTTTCGGTATCCTGATCGTGCTCAAGAACGGCAGCATCCTCGATACCATTCTCTACCATCTCGAACAACTGATTGGCGGCATGCCACCCGTGTTGACGGCCGTCGGCATGTTTCTGGTACAGATGCTGCTTAACTGCCTGGTCCCCTCCGGCAGTGGCCAGGCCGCCCTGACCATGCCGCTTATGGTGCCTCTTGCCGATCTGGTGGGTGTCACTCGCCAGACTGCGGTACTTGCCTTCCAGCTGGGCGACGGGATCACCAATATCATCACTCCCACCTCCGGCTACTTTATGGCAGGGTTGTCGGTGGCCGGTGTTTCCTGGAGCAAATGGATCAAGTGGATTCTGCCATTGTTTCTCATACAGCTGATGCTGGCTGCCAGCATGGTTACCCTTGCCTATTATATTTCCTGGTCTTGAAGGACGTTTTCCTATGCAGATTAAACAAATCACCGTCTATGGCATTCGCTTGCCACTCAAACAGCCATTTAAGATCGCCTACGATACCTATGAAGATATCGAAAGCATCCTGGTCAGGATCGAATCGACTTCGGGAGAAGTGGGGTGGGGGGAAGCGGTTGTCGACCAGCATGTCTCGGGGGAAACCTGGCGGGCAGCTCGACAGGTCATCACCAGAGAATTGGCGCCGCTCGTGATCGGGCGCCCAATCGACAGTATTGGCGCTTTCCACAGCATGGCCGAGGCGCGTATCCGCCATAACCCTTCTGCCAAGGCCGCTCTGGATATTGCCCTGCACGATCTGCTGGCCAGACACTGCAAGGTTCCCCTCTATAGCCTGCTGGGGGGACGTTATCATGCTCGCCTCGAACTGCCCTGTGTGATCAGCATGCTGGCACCGGAGGAGATGGCGCGCCAGGCGCGGGAAGCTTGTGATCGCGGCTATGCATCAGTCAAGATCAAACTCGGTGATGCCCCAGAGCTGGATGTCGAACGCATCGCCCGCGTCCGGGAGGCGATGGCACCGGGCGTAGCCCTGCGAGTGGACGCCAATCAGGGCTGGAGTGCCAAGCAGGCTCTGCAGATTATTCGTCAGGCTGCGCCTTATCAGGTGGAGTGGTTCGAGCAACCGGTCTCCATTGAAAATCTGGATGCACTGGCCCGGATCACCCAGGCCACCGAAGCGGTTATCATGGCTGACGAGCCCATTCACGGCGTGCGTGACATGCTTGAGGTGGTTCGCCTCCAGGCGGCGGACATGGTCAATATCAAACTGATGAAGTCCGGGGGATTACACGCCGCCCGCGCCATGGCCGAGATCGGTCTCGCCGCAGATATTCCCTGCCAGATCGGTTCCATGGTGGAGTCATCGGTTGCTACTTTGGCGGGCGCGCACCTGGCGATGGCCCATTGCAACATAGTGGCTAACGACATGGTGGGGCCGGCCATGATTGCTCGTGATGTTGCCGACATGCCCGGCAACGAGACCCATATTGAGTTATCCGACGCCCCCGGTCTTGGCATCTGGATCGACGAAGACAGAATCAGGGCTCTCAGTACCTTTGAGGATAGAATCGATTGAGTACATGAAAAGAGATCCAGTTGTTATAAGTTAGCTTCTCAAAACACATAAGTGACGCAGAGGTGATATCGCAACCAAAAAGCCGGGATAATTCCCGGCTTTTTGGTTTTTCTTCTTCCTGGCGATAATCAGGCCGTCAGCGGCGTTGCATGAGGCTGACGGCTGTCTTGCCGTGCGCCCAGGTGGCGCAGCAGTATGCCGAAGTCGACGTTGACCGATGCGGACAGCGGTAACCAGACCACGTGGCCGCTGCCGGGGGCAACCTCGACCTGCTCGCCTTTACGGTTTTTCAGCTGCTCAAGGGTAAAGGTGATATTACCGGCGGGCGTCATCAGCTCTAGTTGATCACCGACGCTGAATTTGTTCTTCACCTCCACTTCTACCCAGTCGCCATCACGACGGGTGATATCGCCGACAAACTGCTGGCGGGTCGATACCGAGTGGCCGGTGTCGTAGTTCTGGTAGTCGCTGTGGGCGTGACGCTTGAGAAAGCCTTCGGTGTAACCGCGATGTGCCAGGTTTTCCAGCGTGTTCATCAAGGTGGCGTCGAAGGGCTTGCCGGCCACCGCATCGTCGATGGCCTTGCGATACACCTGGGCGGTGCGCGCCACGTAATAGAATGACTTGGTGCGGCCTTCTATCTTCAGCGAGTGCACGCCCATTTGGGTGAGGCGCTCCACATACTGCACCGCACGCAGATCCTTGGAGTTCATGATATAGGTGCCGTGCTCGTCTTCATAGGCGGCCATGTACTCGCCGGGGCGGTTGCTTTCTTCCAGCAGCACCGGCTGATCGTGCGGGGCGCCGGCACCCAGGGTGGGCTCGACCTGTTGCACTTGTTCTACTGGCTGCACCATGATCGGCTCTTGCCTGTGAACTATCTGGCCGGCGTCGTCTTCCCTGGCCTCATGCACCTTGTATTCCCAGCGACAGGCGTTGGTGCAGGTCCCCTGGTTGGGATCGCGCTTGTTGATGTAGCCGGACAGCAGACAGCGGCCGGAATAGGCCATGCACAGGGCGCCGTGTACAAATACTTCCAGTTCGACGCTGGGGCAGTTGGTGCGAATTTCTTCAATTTCTTCCAGCGAGAGCTCGCGCGACAGTATCACCCGCTCGATGCCGTAGTCCTGCCAGAACTTGACCGAGGCCCAGTTGACGGCGTTGGCCTGTACCGACAGATGAATGGGCATGTCGGGGAAGTGCTCGCGCACCAGCATGATCAGGCCGGGATCGGACATGATGAGTGCATCCGGGCCCATTTCGACCACCGGTTTCATGTCGCGCAGAAAGGTTTTCAGCTTGGCGTTGTGGGGCTGAATGTTGACCACCACATAGAATTTCTTGCCCAGAGCATGGGCCTCATCGATGCCGGTCTTGAGGTTTTCGTGATTGAACTCGTTGTTGCGTACCCGCAACGAATAGCGGGGCTGGCCGGCGTAGACCGCATCGGCACCATAGGCGAAGGCATAGCGCATATTCTTGAGCGAGCCGGCGGGGGAAAGTAATTCGGGTATGAACGGTTTAGTAGTCAACATGGGTTCTCGTCTGATGTCAGGTCAGCGGGCCACCACCAGATGGTGGCCGGGGAGGGTATTTTACTCCCCCGAGCCGCCAATATCGAGCAGAGACGGCAAAGCCGGATTGCAGCGAAAGCGGTCAATAGGCCAGGTCCATGTGTTCGACGTCCAGTTCGGCACCGTCGTCGTCATCCTGATCGAGTTCTCCGCAAAGGGTCAGGCGGGTGCGGGAAGTCGCTTGAATATGACGCCATTCGTCATCGTCTATGTCCATCATCATGACGCCGGTGCCATCCTGAAACAGATATTCCTCGTCGTCCAGCTGTTCAATAAGATAGCCGGTGAGGCATATTTCGCTGTCATCTTCCATATAGTGCGCCTGAGCTACGCTCACCCAGGGTTGGCGATAGTAGTGGTCAGATCCGGCCTGAACCGTGCCGGTCAGCGCAGATAACCCGAAGATGGCGGCAATCAGTATCTTGTTCACGAGGTGCTCCCGTTTGTAGTAGAGCGCCCGATAGTAACCGCAACCGAATGGCCTGGTCTCAGGTCCGCGCCGGCCCGACGATTTATCGGGCCAAATACGGGTTCGATCAGACAATTTTGGTCACAGTACCGACGTGAGGGGAGAGGCGTGAGGCGTTAGGGGGAAGACAGAAAATGGCTATAAAAAAAGAGCGGGGCTTCACGAGGGAAAGGGGCAAGGTTGGTTTTACCCCTTGCCCCTCACACTTTACAAGAATGCAGGTTTATTTCGAGATATGGGCGATCAAATCCAGCACCTTGTAGGAATAGCCCATTTCGTTGTCGTACCAGCCGACCAGCTTGACGAAGTTGTCGTTGAGGGCAATGCCGGCGCTGGCGTCAAACACACAAATACAGGGTTCGCCGAGGAAGTCGGTCGAGACCACGGCGTCTTCGGTGTAGCCCAAGATACCGTTCAGTTCACCTTCGGCCGCCGTCTTGAAGGCGGCGCAAATGTCGGCATAGCTGGTCGGCTTTTCCAGACGTACGGTCAAGTCCACCACAGAGACGTTGGGGGTGGGTACCCGGAATGCCATGCCGGTGATCTTGCCGTTCAGCTCCGGTATCACCTTGCCCACCGCCTTGGCGGCGCCGGTAGAGGAGGGGATGATGTTCTGACCGGCGCCCCGGCCACCGCGCCAGTCTTTTTGCGACGGGCCATCGACGGTGTTCTGGGTGGCGGTGGTGGCGTGAACCGTGGTCATCAGGCCTTCGACAATGCCGAAGCGGTCATTGACCACCTTGGCCAGCGGCGCCAGGCAGTTGGTGGTGCAGGAAGCGTTGGAGACTATGTCTTCGCCGGCATAGCACCGATGGTTGACGCCCATCACGAACATGGGCGTGCCGTCTTTCGACGGCCCCGTCATCACCACCTTTTTGGCGCCGGCCTGAATATGTTTGCGGGCTTTCTCATCGGTCATGAAAATGCCGGTGGCCTCGGCCACCACATCCACATCGAGCTCACCCCAGTTCAGCGCGGCGGGATCACGCTCGGCGGTCACCCGAATGGGCTTGCCGTTGACGATAAGCATGCCGCCTTCCATCGCCACCTCGCCCTTGAAGCGGCCGTGGGTCGAGTCGTATTTCAGCATGTACGCCATGTAGTCTGCGTTCTGCAGATCGTTGATGGCCACTACTTCCATATCGTCGCGCTCACAGGCGGCCCGTAACATCAGTCGACCGATGCGTCCGAAACCGTTGATAGCTACCTTGATCGTCATAAATTCACCTGATATTTGAAGGATAAAAAGAGGAAGGATGAAAAAGCTGTTGGTAACGTTACAAAAAAAAGAGAAACCGTCAATCGAGTATGATCAGGATCACAGCTTCTCTTGCGCAGGATCATGTTGAATGATGACGGGCTGCTGTTTCAGGCTGGCCGATGAGCCATTTCATGGCCCGAACCATGCCCTGCCGGCGCATCCACCATACCCAAATATAACAGGGTTAGCTTCGACGATAGGTGCCGGTTTTCAGCTGCCGAATGATGGTGTCGACTTCTTGCTTCATTTGTTGTTGCTGCTCCTGGTCGAAGCGGGCATAAGCGTCGATGCGCTCCAGATTCAGCTTGTCCGGATGTCCCAGATGACTCAGCACCCGGCTCCAGATCCAGAGCTCGCGATAGCGTCGTTCGCGGGTATAGAGCGTCAGCAGATCGGCGATAATATCGGTATCTATGGTGGCGTCGGCGTCATAAAGACTCAGGGCGCGGTGCAAGGCCCGCATGGCCGCCGGTCTATCGCGAATAATGAGCAATTCCGCCAGCTCCTTCTGCAACTCGGGTTGCTGCATCTGTGGCCGGTCGGCCAGTGCAATGAAGCGGGCTTTCGCCTGATGATTTCCCCTATGCTGCCAGTGCCAGAGCAGCAGATAAGGATACTCCGAGCTTTCGGTCTGCTGCTCGAGCTGTGCCAGGGCGGCTTTTGCCTTGATCACCGCTTCCAGCTTGTCGTTTTTACGTTCTTTGCGCTTGGTATACTCGATGGCCAGCAGAGGATCCAGGCAATCGTGATAGATTTTCAGATTGACCATCAGCGCATGGGTGTTGGCATCATTCGGCGTGCCTGCCTGCTGCCGTCGCGCCCGGATCAGACCCGAGCGTTCAAACTTGCACCAGCTGTCTTCATGCAGATCAACACAGAATTGCGGTGTTGTTTCGCAGATGGTTTGGATGCGATCTTGCTCACATGCTGTTAAAAATAGCGGGGTCATGAGTATCAAAAAAGCGCGTTTGGTATTCATATGAGTATCTTATTGCCTGTCCTTAGTCTGGTAATCATACCCCCTATCCACTAAAATGGGCGCACTTAAATAGAGCTGATGCGGCATGATTTTTGCCCGCTTCAATACTAATGACAGTTACCTGAAATAAAAGGATTCGGTCGATGACCCACGAGAGTTACCTTTCCGCCTGGCAGCAAAGCCAGGAGCTGGCAGAGTCCATGCAGCCCCTGATCGGCAAACTGTATCGCAACCAGGGGGTGGAAATCTGCGTTCATGCACGTCCCCTGCTGAATGCCTCTACCATTGAGATTATCAAGGCTCATCGTGTGGTGAGTCGCCACGAAGGGAAGGCCCTGTTGGTCAGCCAGAGCTACCCGGTGCTGAAAGCACTGAGCGAGCTGGATCTGGCCCCGGCCAGCATCGATCTGGGCAAGCTGGCGGTCAGCTACTGGCAGGATCACCAGGACGAGTCCGGCCTGGCCGATTTTCTGCGCAGCGAGCTGGCTTCTGCCCTGAACACCGACCATGACAACAAGCCGACCGACGTGGTGCTGTACGGTTTCGGCCGTATCGGCCGCCTGCTGGCACGCCTGCTGATCGAGCGCTCCGGTGGCAACCATGGCCTGCGTCTGCGCGGCATCGTGGTACGTGGTTCGGTTGATGATCTGGAAAAGCGTGCCAGCCTGCTGCGTCGTGATTCCGTGCATGGTCCCTTCAACGGCTCCATTGAAGTCGATACCGAAAACCACGCCATTATCGCCAACGGTACCTATATTCAGGTAATTTACGCCAATAGCCCGGCAGAAATCGACTACACCCAGTACGGTATCAACGATGCGTTAATCGTCGACAACACCGGTATCTGGCGCGATGAAGCTGGCCTGGGCCTGCATCTTCAGGCCAAGGGTGCCGCCAAGGTGCTGCTGACCGCACCGGGCAAGGGCGATATCAAGAACATCGTGTTCGGTGTCAACGACAACATGATACTGCCGGAAGACCGCATCATGTCTGCCGCATCCTGTACCACCAACGCCATTACTCCGGTACTGAAGGCGGTAAACGATGCCTACGGTGTGAAGAATGGTCACGTGGAAACCGTGCATTCCTACACCAACGATCAGAACCTGATCGATAACTTCCACAAGGGCGATCGTCGTGGTCGCAGTGCCGCACTGAACATGGTACTGACCAGCACCGGCGCCGCGTCTGCCGTGGCCAAGGCACTGCCGGAACTCAAGGGCAAGCTGACCGGCAACGCCATTCGTGTGCCGACGCCGAACGTGTCCATGGCGGTGATTAACCTGAATCTGGATAAAGCCACCACCGCCGAAGAGCTGAACGAGTATCTGCTCAAGGTGTCTCTGGACTCACCGCTGCATAACCAGATTGACTTCAGCACCAGCAGCGAGCTGGTCTCCACCGACATGGTGGGCTCTCGTTTTGCCGGTATCGTCGACTCGCTGGCGACCATCGCCGAAGACGACCGGGCCGTGCTCTACGTCTGGTATGACAACGAGTTTGGTTACAGCTGTCAGGTCGTGCGCGTGATGCAAAAAATGGCCGGTATCGAACTGATGGATCTGCCCGCCTGAGGACAGAGACAGGCAAAGCAGTGCCGTAACAGTTGAGAAGGGGCGGCCATGGGCTGCCTCTTTTTTTTCGCGACGGTAGCATGGCTACCGTTCAAGAGGAGAAAGTGTCATGTCATCTTTTCAGCAAGCGATCCAGAATATGCCCGAAGAGGTGTATCAGAAGCTCAAGACGGCGGTTGAACTCGGCAAGTGGCCGGATGGCGCCGCACTGACCCCCGAGCAGAAGGAAAGCAGCATGCAGGCGGTGCTGCTGTGGCAGGCGATGCACAACGACAATCCCGAGCACATGACCATCGGCAAGGGAGGCGAGCTGGTGATGAAAAGCAAATCCGAGCTGCGTCGCCAGTTTCGCGATGATGCCGAGATCACCCGCCAGAAACTGAACTGAGCCTTGTAGGCCCCACTTTAGTGGGGCAGCGGTATTACGTTACGCTTGCCCGACTTCAGTCGGGCCTACAGAGCGTCACTCCGGGCTTGCCCCGGAGTCCATAACGGTTTGCACCGTGCAATCCCCAATCCCCAATCCCCAATCCCCAATCCCCAATCCCCAATCCCCAATCCCTTTGAAATTTTTCTTGTACAAGCTTGATCTTGTTGTACAACAAGGTCTATCTTGTAAGACATAGTTGTACAAGAGGAATGAAAATGTACAAGTTTGATCCCAAGGTAATACGCGTCGGCATCAGCGGTTGTCTGACCGGGCAACAGGTGCGCTTCGACGGTGGTCACAAGCGTTCCGATTTCTGTACCGAGCAGCTGGCCAGGTTCGTGGAGTTTGTGCCCTTGTGTCCGGAAATGGCCATTGGCCTGGGCACACCCCGGCCCAGCATTCGGCTGATAAACCAAGACGAGCAGATTATCGCGCAAACGGCCAAAGGTGACGATGTGACGTCGGCGCTGCGCGACTATGGCCGTACCATGGCGCCACAGTTCGATGGCCTCAGTGGCTACATCCTCTGTGCCAAATCACCCAGCTGCGGTATGGAACGGGTGCGGGTGTACCACGAAAGTGGCAAAGGCAATGCCAAGGAAGGCATCGGTATCTATGCCGCCGAGCTGATGCGGGCGCAGCCCTTATTACCGCTGGAAGAAGATGGCCGGCTCAACGATCCGGTACTGCGGGAAAACTTCGTGACTCGCGTGTTTGCGCTGCACGACTGGCAGTGCCTGCGCCACGAGGGCATTACCGCGGCCCGTCTCATCGCCTTTCACAGTCGTTACAAGTACCTGCTGATGGCCCATCATCGTGACAGCTACCAGCGACTTGGCAACTTGCTGTCCGATTTGTCGGTCGATGTCGAACAAACGGCGAATGCCTATATCGAAGGCATGATGCAGGCACTGAGCAACAACGTCAGCCGCAAGAATCACACCAATGTGCTGCAGCACCTGCAGGGCTACTTCAAGCGGGAGCTCAGCCCACGGCAACGTCAGGAGCTGGCCCGCACCATTCATCAATATCGGGAAGGCATCCTCCCCCTGCTGGCGCCCATAACCTTATTGCGTCACTACCTGGAAGAGCACCCCAACGACTACCTGCACCAGCAGGTTTATCTCAATCCCCACCCCGAGGCATTGCGACTGCGTTATGGCATCTGAACCCCTGTACCCGATTCGGGACGTTTCCCGACTGACCGGCATCAACCCGGTCACCCTGCGTGCCTGGCAGCGTCGTTATGGTTTGCTCAAGCCGGCCCGTACCGAGAAAGGCCATCGCTTGTACTCCGATGATGACATCGCGCTGATCCGCCAGATACTGCATTGGCTGGATCAGGGGGTCAGTATCGGTCAGGTAAAAGGCCTGCTGGCCGAGCCCGCCCCGGAGGTCACCGGCTCCAACTGGGAGCAGGCCCGCGAGCGACTGATGACGGCCGCGCAGCAGCTCAACCTTGGCCGCCTGGAAGCCGAACTGCTGGAGTTGACCAGCCTCTATCCGGCCGAGCTGGTGTTACGCCGGGTGGTCGAGCCCTGGTTGCTGGCGCTGGCGCGTCTGCAGCGCCCGGATGCCCAGCTTATCGAACAGAGTGCCCTGTCTTTGCTGAAACGGCTGATGCACCAGTTGCTGACCATTAAAACCGGACCCGTGATAGCGGTAGCCCGGGTGGGGCAGGTGAGAGAGCAGCAGGCGGTGTTGACCCAGTATGAGCTGCAGGGACTGGAATGTCGCAGCCTGGATCTGGGGGTGCTCGATCCGCTGACGTTACCGCTGGCAGAGGGAAGACTCAAATTTGACACTCTGGTGGTAATACTGGGCGCGGGCCTGAGTCAGAGCTGGTTCAACGACATGGACGCGGCCTTTCCACAGCACAGCTTTTTTACCGGTGAACTGGGCACGCTTTATCAGCAGCAAGGCTGGTTGAACCGGCCCTTTGCCGTCACGGTCAGCGAGATTGAGAGGGAGCATGATGCGTCATTTAGTCTGGTTCAGAGCTGATCTCCGGGTGGCGGATAACCCCGCCCTATACGAAGCGACCGCCGGTGGCGCCGAGGTTGAGGCCATCTATATCGACTGCCCGGGCCAGTGGCAACAGCACGGCAGGGCGCCGATACAGCGTGATTTTTTGTCCCGCAACCTGCAGGCACTGAACGAGCAGCTGGCGCACCTGGGTATTTCACTGACGGTGTTGACCGTTGATCGCTTTGCCGAGGTCCCGGCGCTGCTGGCCGAGTGGCTGGAAGAAAGACAGTTCGATGCCCTGTATGCCAACCGGGAACTCGGCATCGACGAGCGTCGTCGCGACAAGGCGGTGCAGCAGGCACTGACGATTCCCTGTCGTGTATATAACGGCGATTGCGTGGTCGATCACGGTAGTCTGACCACGCGCAGCGGCGACATGTACAAGGTGTTTACCCCTTTCGCCAAAAGCTGGTTGGCGCGGGTGCGTGCCAGCGGCTATCGATTTTTGCCGGTGCCGGCGGCGCAGGGCGAGCCGCAGTCCTGCACGCCGCTCGGTCTGAGTGGCGAGCGAATATCGAGTGAAGAGTGGCCGGCGGGAGAAGCCGCCGCCGCCGAGCGGCTGGCGCAGTTTTGTCAGTCGTCGTTGCGGGACTATGGCGAGCAACGGGATTTTCCGGCCGAAAACGGCACCAGCAGTCTGTCGCCTTATCTGGCGCTGGGTGTTCTGTCGCCCAACCAATGTCTGGCGGCGATGGAATACGAGCTTGAACAGTTGCCGTTCAGTCGGGGCGAGCCGGGCTTTGTCTGGCTCAATGAATTGATCTGGCGAGAGTTTTATCGCCACCTGCTAGTGGCGTTTCCGCGATTGTCGATGGAGCGGGCCTTCAAGCCGGACACCGAAGCGTTGCAGTGGAGCCGGGACGACCAAGGATTCCGGGCTTGGTGCGAGGGGCAGACCGGCTATCCCATCGTCGATGCGGCCATGCGCTGCCTGGCGCAGACCGGCTGGATGCACAACCGGCTGCGGATGATAGTGGCCAGCTTTCTGACCAAGGATCTGCATATCGACTGGCGACGGGGCGAAGCCTGGTTCATGTCGACGCTGATTGACGGTGAACTGGCGGCCAATAACGGCGGCTGGCAATGGGCCGCCGGCACCGGCGCCGATGCCGCGCCCTATTTTCGAGTATTCAATCCCGGCACCCAGGGGGAGCGTTTCGATACCAACGGCGACTTTATTCGCCGCTGGGTGCCGGAACTGGCCGGAGTGCCGGCCAAGGTGATTCATGCCCCGCACGACTGGCTGGATACGCATCATCCAGGGCACGGTTACCCTAAACCGATAGTCGATCATGCCAGAGCCCGGCTGCATGCCATCGCCATGTTCGATGCACTGAAAGACCGGGAGGCGGTATGAGCCCGGCGCTGACGGTGTTCTGCCGCGAGTACCAGCGCTTGTCGCCGAATCATCTTGAGGGGCTGTACGACATTTATGCGCCCGACATTCGGTTTTGCGATCCGGCCCACGAAATTCAGGGCATCGCCTCGCTGGTGGCGTATTTCGACACGCTGTTTACGCAGGTGACGGCGTGCCGTTTCGATATCGAGCAGGTGATGGAGCAGGACGGCGAGGCCTTGGTGCGCTGGCGAATGGTGTTTTGTCATCCGCGCCTGAACGGCGGCAAGGAAGTTCAGGTGCCCGGCGTCAGCCATCTGCGCTTTACCGAACAGGTTTATGAGCACACCGATTATTTCGATATGGGCGCCATGCTGTATGAGCAGTTGCCACTGCTGGGTGGCGTGATCCGCGCATTGAAACGGAGGCTTAACCAATGAAACGGGTATTGATTACCGGGGCCAACTCCGGCATCGGGCTGCAGCTGGCCCGGGATTATCGCGCCGATGGCTGGCAGGTAGTGGCCTGTGGCCGCAACCGGGAAAAACTGGAACAGGCACTGGCGGGCATCGATGCCGAATTCTGCGTGTTCGACATGCTCGAGTTCGAGTCCATGCAGCAGGCGGTGAGCGAGCTGGCGCCACTGGATCTGATTATCCTCAATGCGGGCAATTGCGAATACATCGACGATGCCAGTCGCTTTGATGCCGAGCTCTTCGCCCGGGTGGTGAATGCCAATCTGATCGGTACCGCCAATTGCCTGTCTGCGATGATACCCAGGGTCAAGCGGGGCGGGCGGATAGCGGTGGTCAGCTCTTCGGTGACTTTTCTGCCGCTGACCCGGGCCGAGGCCTACGGCGCGTCCAAGGCCGGGCTGGATTATCTGGTGCGCACCTTAGGGATTGATCTGGCGCCGCATCATGTCAAAGTCAGCCTGATCCGCCCCGGTTTCGTCGACACCCCGCTGACCCGTAAAAACGACTTCCCCATGCCCGGCCGGGTGTCACCCGAGCAGGCCAGCGCGGCCATTCGCAAAGGGCTTGCCAAGGGCAAGGCCGAGATCTGTTTTCCCTTTGCTTTCATCACGGTACTGCGTCTGCTGTCCTGGTTGCCACACCGGCTCTGGACCCGGCTGGCACGACGCACGGTAAGGAGTGAACCATGAGCAGCATTGCCGTGATTGGCAGCGGTATTTCCGGCCTGACCAGCGCCTGGTTGCTGAGTGAGCAGCACGAAATCAGCCTGTTTGAAGCCAACGATTATCTCGGCGGTCATACCGCCACCGTCGATGTGCAGCTGGGTGGCATATCGCGGGCGATCGACACCGGCTTTATCGTGTTCAACGACAGAACCTATCCAAACTTCCGGCGGCTGCTGGCTCGTATCGGCATCGAGGCCCAGGCCACCGAGATGAGCTTCAGCGTGCATCAGGCCCGGACCGGGCTTGAATACAACGGTCATACCCTTGGCTCCATGTTTGCCCAGCGCGCCAACCTGTGGCGGCCGCGTTTCTACGGTTTTCTGGCCGAAATAGTGCGCTTCAATTTGCTGTGCAAGAAGATGATCAAGGACGGTACCCTGAGTGATAGCGAGACCCTGGGCGGTTTTCTGGATCGCTACGGCTTCTCCGACTTCTTCAGCGGGCACTACATACTGCCGATGGTGGCGGCCATCTGGTCTTCGTCGCTGGCCGACAGCCGGGATTTTCCGCTGGCCTTTTTTCTGCGCTTTTTCAATCATCACGGCCTGCTCAATCTGGTGGACAGACCCCAGTGGTACGTGGTGCAGGGCGGCTCGCGCAGCTATATTCCGGCGCTGACCGCACCGCTCAGGGATATTCGGCTCAACACGCCGGTGCTGTCTGTGCGTCGGCATTCGAACGGGGTAAGCATCGAAACCGCCGATGGCGTCGAGCATTTCGACGAGGTGATCTTTGCCTGCCATTCAGATCAGGTGTTGAGACTGCTGAGTGATGCCACCGAGACCGAGCAACAGGTGCTGGGCGGGCTGGCGTATCGCGATAACGAGGTGGTGTTGCATACCGACACCCGGCTGCTGCCGCGCGAGCCCCGGGCCTGGGCCAGCTGGAACTACTGGCTGGACGGCGGCGAGGACGCGCTGCCGGCGGTGACCTACAACATGAACATTCTGCAGGGGCTGGACGCGCAACAGACCTTCTGTGTCACCCTCAATCGCAGCCACGCCATAGCTCCGGACAAGATACTGCGTCGTTTCACCTATGCCCATCCGGTGTATAACCGCGAGGCCATCACCGCCCAGCACCGCCGCGGCGACATTTGCGGACAACAGCACACTCACTTCTGCGGCGCCTATTGGTACAACGGTTTCCATGAAGACGGTGTCAGGAGTGCGCTCGATGTCTGTGCCCGTTTCGGAGTCAGCCTATGACCTCGCACAGCGCCATCTATCAGGGTCAGGTACGCCATCGTCGTTATGCCCCGCGCGAGCATCGCTTCAGCTACGGCCTCTATGTGCTGGCGCTGGATCTGGATGAGCTGGAGCAATTGGCGAGCCGCAGCCGGTTATTCGCCTGCGAACGCTTTGCGCCCCTGAGCTTTCGCCGCAGCGATTATCTGGGTGACCCGGCCCTGCCGTTGAAAACGGCGGTGCTGCAGGAGGTCGAACATCTGGGTGGCGACACCGGCGGGCTGAACCGGGTGCTGCTGCTGGGGCAGGTGCGTTGCTTCGGGCTCTATTTCAGCCCGGTGAACCTGTTTTTCTGTTATCGCGGTGAGCAGGCTCGCTACCTGCTGGCGGAGGTACACAATACGCCCTGGAATCAGCGGCACTGTTACCTGGTGGATCTGGAAAGCACGACCCCCACCGACAAAGATTTTCATGTCTCGCCCTTCATGAGCCTGGATATGCAATATCACTGGCGAATAAAACCACCGGCACAGCGGGCGCTGGTACACATCGAAAACCGGGATCCGACGCTGCTGTTTGATGCCACCCTGAGTTTGCGACGCCATCCCTTTGACCGGGCCGTGTTGAAAGCGGCCTTGCTGCAATGGCCGATGATGACCCTGACCATAGTGCGTGGCATTTACTGGCAGGCGATACGGCTGTTTTTAAAACGCATTCCCTACCATTCACATTATTGAAGGAAGCCAAGATGGAAACGACGTTCAACAGGTCGGAACCCAGGCTGCTGGAACGCTGGACGCGCAGTCTGGCATTTTCCCTGCTGGCCGGGCTGAAAGACGCGGGGCTGACCATAGAGGAAGGCCAGGAAACCTTTCAATTTGGTGACCGGGATGCGTCTTTGCAGGCCCGGGTGCGGGTACTCGATCCCGGTGCCTATCGGCGCTTGATGTTCGGCGGCAGCATAGGGGCGGCCGAAGCCTGGGTCGATGGCTGCTGGCACAGTCCGGATCTGACGGCGGTGGTGCAATTATTTGCCCGCAACATTCCGGTGCTCGACCGGCTGGAGCGACGCCTGGGCTGGTTGACCTCGCCCTGGCACAAGCTCAAGCATCGCTTCAATCGTAATTCGCTGACCGGCAGCCGGGCCAATATTGCCGCTCACTACGATCTGGGCAACGACATGTACCGGCTGTTTCTCGATCCCCTGATGCAGTATTCCTCGGCGGTGTTTCCGTCCACGGATGCCAGCCTGGAAGCAGCACAGCAGCATAAACTGCGGCTGATTTGTGACCGGCTCGAGCTCAAGCCCGGCGATCACCTGCTGGAAATCGGCACCGGCTGGGGCGGGCTGGCCTGTTTTGCCGCCCGTCATTACGGCTGCCGGGTGACCACCACCACCTTGTCGGCCGAACAGCTCAAGCATGCCCGCCAACGGGTCGAGCAGGAAGGGCTGGGCGATAGGGTGACGCTTCTGCTGAAAGACTATCGTGATCTCGAGGGGCAGTACGACAAACTGGTGTCGGTGGAGATGATAGAGGCGGTAGGCCATGAATACCTGCCAACCTACTTCGAGTCCCTCAATCGTCTGCTCAAGCCCGAAGGCAAGCTGCTGATCCAGGCCATTACCATGACCGATCAGCGTTATGAACCCTATCGCAAGGGCGTGGATTTTATTCAGCGCTATATCTTTCCCGGTGGCTGTCTGCCCTCGGTCAGCGAAATGTGCCGGCATCTGAAAGAGCAGACCGACATGACCCTGACCCGACTACAGGATTATGGCCATCATTACGCCGAGACCCTCAAGATTTGGGCCGAGCGTTTTCATCAGCTGGAGCCGGCGTTGAAGCGCCTGGGTTACAGCCAGGATTTTCATCGGCTGTGGGCGTTTTATTTCGCCTACTGCGAGGGCGGTTTTCGCGAGGGCACCATAGGGCTGGTGCATTTTGAGGCGGCCAAGCCGGGAGCACGCAGATGTCTAAATGGCAATGGACTCAACTGCTAGCCTTTGAAGGCTTCTGGCTGCTGGCGGTGGCGGGACAAAATAGCTGGAGCGGACTGACTGCGTTACTGCTGGGAGTGCATTTCATGTTTACTCCCAGTCGCCGGGCCGATGTGCGGGTGCTGTGGCTGGCGCTGCTGGGTATGGCGGTCGACCTGCTGCTGACCCTGACGGGAGTGTTTGCTTTCGATCACTGGCCGCTGTGGCTGGGGCTGCTGTGGGTCGGTTTTGTGTTGACCCTGGGGCACAGCCTGCACTGGATGCGGCGCTTTTCGCTCTGGCTGTTGATGATAACCGGCGCACTGGCCGGTGCCGGATCCTACCTGGCCGGCTGGCAACTGGGGGCGGTGAGCCTGCCGCTGGGATTCTGGCCCAGCGCGATGATATTGGCGTTGTTGTGGTCGGCCCTGTTACCGCTGTTGGTACGGCTCGATCAGCGTTTACGGAGGGAAGCATGATGAAAAAAGTTCTGTTGATACTGTGGCTGATGGCCATGCCGCTGCCATTGTGGGCGACCCCGACGTCCGACTTGAATCAGATCGGTCAGGGCAGCATGCGCTGGCTGTTCTGGGAGCTGTATCAGGCCCGTTTTTACAGCGCGGACGGGCAATACCGTGCCGGTGACTTTCCTCAGGCGCTGGCCCTGCGTTATCGGCGCAATATCGACAAGGAAGACTTGCTCGATGCCACCGTAACCGAGTGGCAGCGGCTCGGCATCGACTGGAAACCCCAATGGCGCAACCAGCTGGATGCACTCTGGCCTTCGGTCAGCAATGGCGATGAGCTGGTCGTGCGGGTGGAGGCAACGGGCGTCAGCCGCTTTTACTTCAACTGGCAGTCACTGGGGGAAGTATCCGATCCCGCCTTTGGCCCCGCTTTTCTGGCCATCTGGCTGTCGCCCAACAGCCGGGATCCCGGTTTGACCCGACAACTGAAAGGAAACTGATATGCGAATTCTGTTACTGAGTCTGTCTCTTTGCACCGGTTTGCTGCTGATGTCGTGCAGCAGCAATATTCATGATTATGCGGATACTCAACCGGCGTTCGAGCTGGATCGCTTCTTCAACGGCGAGCTGGTGGCTCACGGCATGGTACAGGACAGATCCGGCCGAGTGCTGCGCCGCTTTTCGGTCGAGATGATCGGCCGCTGGGACGGCAACAAGGGCGTACTGGAAGAAGACTTCGTCTATGACGACGGCGAGCAGCAGCGGAGAGTCTGGCGGCTGGAAAAAGGCCCGGACGGCCGGTATAGCGGTAGTGCCGATGATGTGGTGGTGCCGGCCACCGGCCAGACTCGAGGTTTCGCCCTGAACTGGCGTTATACCCTGGCGGTGCCGGTCGACGGCAAGATCTGGAATATCGACTTCAACGACTGGATGTATCTGCTCGACGAAAACCGGGTGCTCAACCGGGCCGAAATGACCAAATGGGGCTTCAAGGTCGGTGAAGTGACCCTGTGGATAGAACGTAAAAACAGTGAGGGGTGAGGAGTGAGGAGTGAGGGGTGAGGAGTGAGGGGTAAAGGGTGAGGCGGGCAGCTTTCCCCTCACCCCTCACGAGCTAAAACTCCGGGCTGGAAATTTCGTCCAGCGACAGGGAAAAGCTGGGCACGAACACTTCGAGAAAATAGCGGATTTCATCGTTCATGCGTGCTTCCAGCATATCGGTGAGCCGTTGCTTGGCCTGGGCAAACTCCCGGTTGCCGGCGCTGATTTCTTCCTCGCATTTCAGATAGGCACAGAGAATGTCCGCCGACTTTACCAGTCGGCTGTAATCGTCCTGCGCATGGCCACAGAGCAGGGGCGCATAGGTTGCCTGCAGTTCGGGGGGCAGCATTCTGAGCAGGCTTTGCTCGGCGTTGCGCTCGATGTCCTTGTAGGCCCGGGCGATGTCTTCGTTGAAGTACTTGACCGGGGTGGGCAGGTCGCCGGTCAGCACTTCGCTGGCATCGTGAAACAGCGCCTGCATGGCCGCCTGGGCCGGATCCAGGGTGCCGTTGAAATTGGTGTTTCTGATCACCGCCAGCGCGTGAGCCACCATGGCCACCTGCAGGCTGTGCTCGGCGACGTTTTCCTGCTCTATGCTGCGCATCAGCGGCCAGCGCTGAATGAGTTTCATGCGGGCCATGTGGGCGAAGAAGTGACTGCGTTTCATGGGCGTGCCTGTGTTGTGAAGGGCGATATCGTTATAATGGCACTAACCGACCCCAATGGAGAAGACAACATGGACAAGCAAACCCAGATTGAACTGGAAGCCGCCGCCTTTCGTACCCTGCTGGCGCACCTGGACAAGCGCAAGGATGCACAGAATATCGATCTGATGAACCTGGCCGGCTTCTGCCGCAACTGTCTGAGCAAGTGGTATCTGGCCGCCGCCGAAGAACAGGGTGTCGAGATGAATTACGACCAGGCGCGGGAGCGGGTGTACGGCATGCCCTACGACGAGTGGAAGGCGAAATACCAGCAGGAAGCGACGCCCGAGCAAAAGGCGGCCTTCGAGAAAAGCCACAAGTAACAGTCGTAAAGGGTAAATAGTGAGGAGTGAGGAGCAAAACACCCGATCTGCGGATATGGATTTTATTCCTCACCCCCCTCACCCCTCACGTTTTATTTGAACACCACCGTCTTGTTGCCGTAGACGAACACCTTTTCTTCCAGCACCAGGTTGAGCGCCCGACTCAGCACCGATTTTTCCACGTCGCGACCGGCCTTGGCCATTTCCTGGGCGTTGAAGGTGTGGTTTACGTGGGTCACGTCCTGCTCGATGATGGGGCCCTCGTCCAGATCGTCGGTCACGAAATGAGCGGTGGCGCCGATCATTTTCACACCGCGCTCAAAGGCCTGCCGGTAGGGACTGGCGCCGACAAAGGCGGGCAGGAAGGAGTGGTGAATATTGATCAGCCGCTGGCGATAGCGGGCCACGAATTCGGGGCTGAGAATACGCATGTACTTGGCCAGTACCACATAATCGGGTTGATAGCGGTCGATGATCTCGGCCAGTTGCAGCTCGTGCTCGGCCCGGTTCATCTCTTCGTGTGACACCGTGTGGTAGGGAATATCGAACTTTTCGGTCAGCCCGGCCAGGGTGTCGTAGTTGCCGATCACGGCCTGAATATCGATGTTCATGGCCCCGGCGAAACGTTTCATCAGAATGTCACCCAGGCAATGGGCTTCCTTGGTCACCATGATGACCACCCGCTTGTTACCGGCAGGCACCAGCCGACGCTGACTGCCGTTGGGCAGGGCATCGTCCAGATCGGCAAGCAGGGTATGATCGTTGAAATAGCCTTCCAGCTCGGTACGCATGAAGAAATGACCGTTGTCGTAGTCCACGAATTCGTCATTGCGCATGATGTTGAGCTGGTGCTTGTAACAGATGTTGGTGATCTTCGAGATCAGCCCCTTGGCATCGGGGCAGTGAGTCAGCAGTATTTTTCGTTCCATGATAAGGCGTCTGTCGGCTAGTTGAATGAAGGGGCTCAGTGTCTGGCGCAGCACTGTTTGTATTTTTTTCCACTGTTGCAGGGGCAGGGCTGATTGGCACCGATTTTGGGCGGATTGAGCTGACCGGAATGGTACAGCCAATGGCCTGCTGCCGAGATAAAACGGGAGCGCTCGTGCAGCGTCACTACCCGGTTGTTTTCCCGGTAGCGAACCTTGAATTCCACTTCTCCCTCTGTGTCGGCAGGCGTACCGCGAGCGAAGACGATGGTCAGATCAAGCCAGTCGGTGTCGAGCCCGGTTTGTGACAACTCAGCCGCGGTCAGTGCCCCTCGAGTATCCGGGTGCCAGCTTTGCAGCAGGTAGTCGCCCAGGCCCAGCACAAACGCCGTGTAGCGTGAGCGCATCAGGGCCAGGGGCGTCGGTGCGGCAGAAGCACCCTGCAGATAGGGCTGGCAGCAAAGCTCGAAGGGCTGCTGGCTGTGGCAATGGCAACGCATGGGAAGGAAAGTCCGGGATAAAAAGAAAAACAGTATGCCATGACCGCAGTAAGGTAAAAATAAAAAACGGCTCCGGGGAGCCGTTTTTGCGGTCAGGAATTCAATCGCTGTTATTCGATGATTTCAACCTGAATAGTGGCCTGGGCCTTGGCATCTACGCGACGGTCGCGCTGACGTTCGGCTTCGGTTACGCCTTCGGCCAGTTCACTGCCGTACCAGGCAGTCTGGATGTTCTGGGCGGCAACGCCACGCTGAACCAGGTAGTCCTTGGCGGCCAGGGCACGACGCTCGGACAACTTGCGGTTGTACTCGGCGCTACCCAGACGGTCGGCATAACCGGCCAGTTCAACCTGGTGATCCGGGTTCTCTTGAGCAAAGCGGGCCACTTCGTCCAGAGTGGCACGAGAGTCGCCAGACAGGTCGGACTTGTCGAAGGCGAAGTAGATGGAGCCATCGGCAGTGACGGTACGGGTTTCATAGGTCACTTCGGGAGCCGGCTGAGGCGCTACCGGGGCAACCGGCGGCGGGGTAGCCACGCCACGGTTCGGGTGCAGCACCACTTCCAGCATGAAGTTGTTTACATCGGTTTCGAAACCGTTGTTGACCAGATCACCCATGTCTTCGACACGGCGATAGCGGGCCTGTACGTCGACCAGATCGGAGGCACGGTAGGCCAGACCCAGACCGGCCAGCGGAGAAACACCTTCGTCACCGGCGCCGGTGTCGGTATCCCAGCCCAGGGCACCCAGCTCGCCGAACAGGGAAACGCGCTCGCTCAGCGGCAGACGACCAATGGCAGACAGGTTCAGTGCCTTGGTGTCGGCATCTTCGCCAAAGTTGTTGAAGCCCAGCTCGGCACCGAAATACTGGTTGAAGTTGTAACCACCGAACATGCTGACGGCTTCAGCATCCTTGTCGAGGTTGGCGTTGTTTTCATCGATATCTTCATACTGAGCGTAACCGGCACCGGCACCCAGGTACCAGTCATTGGCCTGCACGCTGGTAGAGATACCGGCGGCTGCGATAGCGATTGCAATCAGGGAAGGAGCCACTGTTTTTTTCATCATCGTCTTCCTCATTTTATTTGCATTCGGCCGAGGCCGAAATGGATATATCAGCACACACTGAGGGCAGTGTAGTGCGGAATGTCCGTTTGATATTTTTATTGTTCAGAGGAAGAACCATATGGAACAGGTTCATCCTGTGTTTGTACATCCGCACGATTGCAGACTAACGGTTTTCATTGAGGCCCACAAGCAGGCGGCGAGTGAGAAAGGCCAAATTTGTCGCAACTGACTCAAGATGCTGATGCAGTTTGCGCGGGTTTTTGCAATGCAACGCTGCAGTTTGCGGAGAAATCGGAGTTATATAGTGTAGTTAGGCGCTAACTGAGTCTAAATTGGAATTTTTTTCGGTAAAACAGGAGCAGAGCATAACGAGTCTCTTTAGCGGTGTTAAACTAATAAGACAGCGATACCAGTGGTTATCGGAATTCTTCGATAGGAGTAGCAAGGTTATGAATCCAGATACCAGCTTGGTCGGAAAAAAGATCCGGCAAATCCGTGAGGCAATGGGTCTTAGTCGGCCCAAATTTGCCGAACTGCTTCAAGTTCCCCCCACCACCTTGAAAAACTATGAGCTGGGATACCGGGAAGTGGGTGGTGCTTTTCTGGTGGCTCTGGCGCAGCACCCCGAGCTGCACAGATTCACCCTCTGGTTGTTGTCTGATCAGACCATAGAAAGTGTCGGTCAGATAAGTCCGGAGCAGATTGCCGAATGATAGAAAAAGACAAGGGATTGTCTTCTTCTTTATATCAAGCCCTCGTACCTAAAGCTCCCATACCGTGATGTTGGCAGCTGCTTCGCGGTATCTGTTGGCGGATGTTATCTTCAAAGCCATAGTCCGTGCTGTTTTCTTCAGAGGTTTTCAATGTATTACGGTGTTGATATCGGCGGCAGCAAGATAGCCTTTGCCGTGTTTGATGCGCAGGGCGTAGAGCGTGAGCGTTTGGTGCTCCAGACGCCGACGACCCGTTATTCTGCCTTTGTTCAGATGCTGGGTGAGCTGGTGACGGCGGCCGATGGTCGTTGGCAGACGGCCGGTCATGTCGGCATCGGCTTTCCCGGTGTGCTGGACAGTAACGGCCTGATGCTGGCGCCCAATGTGCCGGCGATTCATGGCCATGATCTTAAAGGCGACTTACAGCACCGGCTGGCAAGACCGGTATATGCCGACAACGACGCCAACTGCTTTCTACTATCGGAATATCACCAGGGGGCGGCGGCCGGGGCTGAACTGGCGCTGGCACTGACGCTGGGTACCGGGGTTGGCGGCGCCTTGTTACACCGAGGACAACTGGTAAACAGTGGTCGTGGTGGCAGTGCCGAATTCGGGCACGGGGGCGTCAATGCCGGCCTGCTTGCGCGTTATCCGGGATTGCCTTTGTTTCCCTGTGGATGTGGGCTGCATGGTTGTCTGGAAACCTATGTCTCCGGCACCGGCTTGATCCGGCTTTATCGCCATGTCGGCGGCGAGCCGCTGTCGGGCCCGGCCATTATCGGTGCCTGGCAACAGGGAGAGCAAGTAGCCAACGATTGTCTGTCGCTTTATCTGGATATTCTGGCGGCGGGGCTGGGTAGCTTGATGACCCAGCTGGACCCGGATGTGGTGGTGCTGGGCGGCGGTCTCAGCGAGCAGGCCTGGCTATATCGGGAACTGAGTAGTCGCTTGCCCGAATACCTGATGAACAATGTGGAACCGGCGCCGGTGCGGCCGCCGGTGTTTGGTGGCAGCGGCGGGGTACGAGGTGCTGCATTATTGGCCATGCGTGCCGCCTTGCCATTTAGCTGACCGAGTTATTTTGTTAGCATGCCTTTTTTATACCCAAACGAAGGGAATGTCATGTCGTCATATGAGACAGTAGAGCAAAAAGCCAGCTACGGTGTTGGTCGTCAAATCGGTGATCAGCTGAGCCAGCAATCCTTTGAAGGTCTGGAAGTATCGGCCGTACAGCAGGGCCTGGCCGACGCCCTTGCCGGTGTGGACTTCGCCGTTTCTCGCGAAGACATCAACGGTGCCTTTCAGGTGATCACCCAGCGCATGCAGGAGCAGCAGGCTGCCCAGTCTGCCGAAGCCAAAGAAGCAGAAGTTGCCTTCTTCGCTGCCAACGGTGAGCGTGCCGAAGTACAGCAGACCGAGTCCGGCCTGCAGTATGAAGTACTGGCCGAAGGCGAGGGCGCCAAGCCTGCCGCGACCGATACCGTACGCGTGCACTACCACGGCACCTTCATCGACGGCTCCGTGTTCGACAGCTCCGTCATGCGCGGCGAACCGGCTCAGTTCCCGGTGAACGGCGTGATCAAAGGCTGGGTTGAAGCCCTGCAACTGATGTCGGCTGGCTCCAAGTGGAAGCTGTATGTGCCGCACGATCTGGCCTACGGTGAACAGGGTGCCGGCTCCATTCCGCCGTGCGCGACCCTGGTGTTCGAAGTTGAACTGCTCGAAATCGTCTGATTCTGAAAAAACCGGCAGCCGCCGGTTTTTTTATGTCCTGAAAGACAGGAAAACCCGAAGAGCAAGGCGTGAGAACAACATGACTGCTCGCGCCTTGCTCTTCAGGGCTTTTTCGTTTTAAAGGCCGCTTTTATCTGGCAAACTTCCGGTTTACCCTTGGTTTAGCATGAAGAAAGGAATAAACGCATGACAAATCCGGTTCGCATCGCCGTGGCTGGTTGTAACGGACGCATGGGCAAGGTATTGGTCGAATCCGTGACCCATACCGAGGGCGTTACCCTGACCGCCGCCATCGAGCACTCGGGCTCTACGGTACTGGGTGTCGATGTCGGTGAACTGGCCAATGTTGGCCGTCTGGGCGTGATGGTGACCGACAATCTGGCGGCGGTGATCGAGCAGGTGGATGTGATCATCGACTTTACCCGGCCCGACGCGACTCTGGCGAATATTGCCCTGGCCCGGCAGCATGGCAAGCGGCTGGTGATCGGCACCACCGGCTTTGACGAGGCACAAAAGGCCGAGATCAACGCCGCTGCGGAAGATATCGCCATGGTCATGGCCTCCAACTACAGCGTTGGCGTCAATCTGGTGTTCAAGTTGCTGGAGCAGGCGGCCAGAGTAATGGGCGATTACACCGACATCGAAATCGTCGAAGCACATCATAGACACAAGGTGGATGCGCCGTCGGGTACCGCGCTGAGCATGGGGGAGGTCATTGCCGACACTCTGGGCCGGGATCTGAAAGAATGCGCCGTGTACGGACGCGAGGGCATTACCGGTGAGCGGGATCGCAATACCATCGGTTTTGCCACCGTGCGCGCCGGCGATATCGTGGGTGAACACACCGCCATGTTCGTGGATATCGGCGAGCGGGTCGAGATCACCCACAAGGCGTCCAACCGGCTGACCTTTGCCAATGGTGCCGTGCGGGCTGCCGCCTGGATTGCCGTGCAGCAGCCGGGGCTGTACGACATGCAGGACGTGTTGAACCTGAAATAATATTTATGCGATGAACTCGGCCTTAACCTGATGTCATTGAGCAGGATAACGGGTTTTCCAGGCTGGGTTTATCGCTTTAACTTATTTATATGATATTGATTTTAAAAGGTTTATTTCTTTACTTTTTATTTTTAGCATTAAAGTGTGAAATTTCATTTCAATTCGTTTTTTCTCCGCGTTATTTCCTTCCTTTTTTGTTTTTATGCGTTTTTTGTCGATTTTTACTTCGATTTTTCCTGGCTTCAGGTGAAACGAAAGGTTTTTCACGAAAAAGTTTGTCGAAAACGCCGCTTTTATATAAAATACGCAGAATTTGCCCAGTATTAGCCGAGATGCAGTAATATTTTTTTTGTCTGCACCTCGGGACAGCCAGGTAAATTGTTGATTTATAAGAATTAACTTGGAGGTTGTCTTGACTCACTCAGCGCTGCTTGTATTGGAAGACGGTTCTGTCTTTCGCGGTACAGCCATTGGTGCCGACGGTTGTTCCGTCGGTGAAGTGGTATTCAATACGTCGATGACGGGATACCAGGAAATCCTCACCGACCCGTCTTATTCCCGTCAAATCGTTACGCTTACTTATCCTCATATAGGCAATACCGGCACTAATGCTGAAGATGAAGAGTCCGATCGGGTTCATGCCCAGGGTCTGATCATTCGTGATCTCCCCATTGTCGCCTCTAACTTTCGCAATCAGCGCTCCCTGTCCGATTACCTGAAAGCCCATAACATAGTGGGTATTGCCGATATCGATACCCGCAAGCTGACCCGACTCCTGCGCGAAAAAGGCGCACAGGCCGGTTGCATCATCGCCGGTGAAAACCTGGACGAAGCGGCAGCCCTGGCCGAAGCCAAAGGCTTCCCGGGTCTCAAGGGTATGGATTTGGCAAAAGAAGTCACCACCGCCCAGACCTATGCCTGGACCGAAGGCAGCTGGACCCTGGGCGAAGGCCACAGCCAGCCGGCCGCGACCGAGCTGCCCTATCATGTAGTGGCCTATGACTACGGCGTGAAGCGCAACATTCTGCGCATGCTGGTGGATCGGGGTTGTCGCCTCACTGTGGTACCGGCCCAGACCCCGGCCGCCGAAGTACTGGCGCTGAATCCGGACGGTATCTTCCTGTCCAACGGCCCCGGTGATCCCGAGCCCTGTGACTATGCCATTGAAGCCATCAAACGCTTCCTGGAAACCGATATTCCGGTATTCGGCATCTGCCTGGGTCACCAGTTGCTGGGTCTTGCCAGCGGTGCCAATACCGTCAAAATGAAGTTTGGTCACCACGGTGCCAACCACCCGGTGAAAGACCTGGATAAAGGCGTGGTGATGATCACCAGCCAGAACCACGGTTTTGCGGTAGACGAGGCGACCCTGCCGGCCAACGTGCGGGTGACTCACAAGTCGCTGTTCGACGGCTCTCTGCAGGGTATTCATCGCACCGACAAGCCGGCGTTCAGCTTCCAGGGGCACCCCGAGGCGAGCCCGGGTCCGCATGAAGCGGCCGACCTGTTCGACCACTTTATTGATTTGATTAAGCAGTACCGCGCGTAAGGAGTAGGGAAGAGTCATGCCAAAACGTACAGACATACAGAGCATTCTGATCCTGGGCGCAGGCCCGATAGTGATTGGTCAGGCCTGTGAATTCGACTACTCCGGCGCTCAGGCCTGCAAGGCCCTGCGTGAAGAAGGTTACCGGGTCATTCTGGTGAACTCCAACCCGGCCACCATCATGACCGATCCGGAGATGGCCGATGCCACCTATATCGAGCCCATCCACTGGGAAGTGGTGCGCAAGATCATCGAAAAAGAACGTCCGGACGCGATTCTGCCCACCATGGGTGGCCAGACCGCACTGAACTGTGCGCTGGAGCTGGAAAAGCACGGCGTACTGGCCGAATTCGGCGTCGAGATGATTGGTGCTACCGCCGATGCCATCGACAAGGCCGAAGATCGCAGCCGTTTCGACACGGCGATGAAGAGCATCGGTCTGGCCTGTCCGCGTGCCGGCATCGCCCGCAGCATGGAAGAAGCCTACAAGGTACAGGAAGAGGTGGGTTTCCCCTGCATCATCCGTCCTTCCTTCACCATGGGCGGCACCGGTGGCGGCATCGCCTATAACCGGGAAGAATTTGAAGAAATCTGTACCCGTGGTCTGGATCTGTCGCCGACCAACGAGTTGCTGATCGACGAATCTCTGATCGGCTGGAAAGAATACGAGATGGAAGTGGTGCGGGATCGTAACGATAACTGCATCATCGTCTGTGCCATCGAAAACTTCGATGCCATGGGCGTGCACACCGGTGATTCCATCACGGTGGCACCCGCCCAGACCCTGACCGACAAAGAATACCAGCTGATGCGTAATGCTTCGCTGGCGGTTCTGCGCGAAATCGGCGTGGAAACCGGCGGCTCCAACGTGCAGTTCGGTATCGACCCAAAGACCGGTCGCATGGTTATCATCGAGATGAACCCGCGGGTATCCCGTTCTTCCGCCCTGGCGTCCAAGGCAACCGGTTTCCCGATTGCCAAGGTAGCGGCCAAGCTGGCCGTCGGTTACACCCTGGACGAGCTGCAGAACGACATTACCGGTGGTCTGACCCCGGCGTCGTTCGAACCGGCTATCGACTATGTCGTGACCAAGATTCCGCGCTTCAACTTCGAGAAATTTGCCGGCTCCAACGACCGTCTGACCACCCAGATGAAGTCGGTCGGTGAAGTCATGGCCATTGGCCGTAATTTCCAGGAGTCCATGCAGAAAGCATTGCGCAGCCTGGAAACCGGACAGTATGGTTTCGACCCCATCGTTGACCTCAACGACTCGGACAGCCTGGCGCGCATTCGCCACGAGCTGCAGGAGCCGGGCCCCGAGCGTATCTGGTACATTGCCGATGCCTTCCGTGCCGGCATGAGCGTCGATGGCGTGTTCAAGCTGACCAATGTGGACCGCTGGTTCCTGGTACAGATTGAAGATCTGGTCAAGCTGGAAGAACAGGTAAAAGAACTCGGCATGGCCGACCTGTCTCCGGAGCTGCTGCGCAGCCTGAAGCGCAAGGGCTTTGCCGATGTGCGCCTGGGTAAACTGCTGGGTGTGTCGGAAGGTGAAGTACGCAAGCTGCGTCACCGCTTTGATATATTCCCGGTTTACAAGCGAGTGGACACCTGCGCCGCCGAATTTTCTACCGACACCGCCTACATGTACTCATCCTATGATGAGGAATGTGAAGCCAAGCCGTCCGATAAAGACAAGATTATCGTACTGGGTGGCGGCCCCAACCGTATCGGTCAGGGCATCGAATTCGACTATTGTTGTGTGCATGCCTCGCTGGCGCTGCGGGAAGACGGTTTCGAGACCATCATGGTCAACTGTAACCCGGAAACCGTGTCCACCGACTATGACACCTCCGACCGTCTCTACTTCGAGCCGGTGACCCTGGAAGACGTGCTGGAAATCGTGCGCATCGAGCAGCCCAAGGGCGTGATCGTGCAGTACGGCGGCCAGACGCCGCTGAAACTGGCGCGCGACCTCGAAGCTGCCGGTGTACCCATCATTGGTACCAGCCCGGACGCCATCGACCGTGCCGAAGACCGTGAGCGCTTCCAGCAGGCGGTAGAGCGCCTGGGGCTGAAACAGCCGCAGAATGCCACCGTGACAGCCATGGAGCAGGCGGTGTCTCTGGCCGAGAAAATCGGTTACCCGCTGGTGGTACGTCCGTCTTACGTACTGGGCGGCCGGGCGATGGAAATCGTTTACGACGAGCAGGATCTGCGTCGTTACTTCAACGAAGCGGTTACCGTGTCCAACGAATCTCCGGTACTGCTGGATCGCTTCCTCGATGACGCCACCGAAGTGGACGTTGATGCCATCTGTGACGGCAAGGACGTAGTCATCGGCGGTATCATGGAGCACATCGAGCAGGCGGGCGTTCACTCCGGTGACTCCGGCTGTTCTCTGCCTCCCTATACCCTGAGCAAGGCGATTCAGGACGAGATGCGCGAACAGGTGCGCAAACTGGCCCTGGAGCTGGGTGTCGTCGGTCTGATGAATATTCAGTTTGCGGTCAAGGGCAGCGATATCTATCTTATCGAAGTCAACCCGCGTGCCGCTCGTACCGTGCCCTTCGTATCCAAGGCCACCGGTATTCCGCTGGCCAAGGTGGCCGCCCGGGTCATGGCGGGCAAGTCACTGGCCGAGCTGGGCGTGACCAAGGAAATCATTCCGCCTTACTACTCCGTCAAGGAAGTGGTGCTGCCGTTCAACAAGTTCCCGGGTGTCGATCCGCTGCTCGGCCCGGAAATGCGTTCAACCGGTGAAGTCATGGGCGTGGGTGAAACCTTCGCCGAAGCCTTCGGCAAGGCCCATCTGGGTGCCGGCAAGGGCGTACCGAAAGAAGGCCGTGCTCTGCTGTCGGTTCGCCACAGCGACAAGCAGCGGGTGGTCGACCTGGCCGCCAGCCTGCTGGAAGCCGGCTATCAGCTGGATGCCACTCACGGTACTGCCGTGGTGCTGGGTGAGGCCAACATCAACCCGCGTCTGGTCAACAAGGTGCACGAAGGTCGTCCTCATATTCTGGATCGCATCAAGAACAACGAGTACACCTACATCGTGAACACCGCCGAGGGTCGCCAGGCCATCGAAGACTCGCGTCAGCTGCGTCGCGGTGCTCTGGCCCAGAAACTGGCCTACACCACCACGCTGAACGGTGCCTTCGCCACCGTGATGGCGATGGCGCACGACGCCACCGCCTCCGTGATATCGGTGCAGGAAATGCATGCTCGTATCGCCAAGGGCGAATAAGCACTATCGCGATAGATAGAGCATGAATAGAAAAAGGCGCCGAAAGGCGCCTTTTTATTGCTTAAATATCACACAATAAATATTCACGATAATGTTTGACGCCACCCCCTTACTTCCGTAGAGTGCACGTCAGCAAGAGTTTCAAGTTAGCGCGGCCTTTGTATATTGTTCGTTCCTTACGGCACTACAGTCATCACCAAGCTTCCCTTATTTGATTTTGTTGCATTTTCCGAGCACGTGCTCGTCACTAAAATAAAGGTAAGATAAAATGGCTAACGGTACCGTAAAATGGTTTAACGAAGCAAAAGGTTTTGGTTTCATCACTCCGGCTGATGGCAGCAAAGACTTGTTCGCCCACTTCTCCGAAATCGTCGGTAGTGGCTTCAAAACTCTGGCAGAAGGCCAGGCTGTATCCTACACCGCTACTGAAGGTGCCAAGGGTCCGCAGGCTTCACAGATTCAGGTTCTGTAATTACCCTTCGGTAATTCAAGACCAAAAAAACCCGCTTCGGCGGGTTTTTTGTGTTTTGGTGAGGGGAAAGAGGTGAGGAGTGAGGAGAAAAAGATAAAGAAAGTAGCTCGGTTTTCTGATGTCAGGTATTTTCACGCCTCACGCCTCACGCCTCACGCCTCACGCCTCACGCCTCACGCCTCACAAGTAATTACTTTCCATCCAGGACTCCAGGATCAACTGAGCCGACACCGCATCCACCGCGTCTTTGCCCAGCGCCTTGTAGCCACCGGCCTCGAACAGGCGGGCGCGGGCATCGGTGGTGGTCAGGCGCTCGTCCTGCAGTTCGACCTTGATGCCGAAGCGACCGTGCAGCCGGTTGGCGAACTTGCGGGCGCGGCGGCTGATGTCCTGCTCGGTGCCATCCATGTTGAGTGGCAGGCCGACCACCAGCAGGCCCGGTTGCCACTCCTTCAGTAGGGCTTCAATCTGATCCCAGTTGGGCACGCCCTCGTTGGCTTTCAGTGCCAGCAGCGGGCGGGCAGAGCCGGTGATCTGCTGACCGACCGCCACGCCGATGCTCTTGGTGCCATAGTCGAAACCCAGCAAGGTCAGGCTCATGCATGACCTACCTGAGACGAGAGGTGACGGGCGTCTATGCCTAACCGGGCGATGGCCTGATGCCAGCGCTGGGCGAGGGGGGTGTCGAAGATAAGCGCCGTGTCGGCCGGAATGGTCAGCCAGCTGTTTTCCGTCAGCTCCTGCTCCAGTTGTCCCGGGGTCCAGCCCGCATAACCCAGCGCCACCAGATAATGCTCGGGTGCCAGGTCGGTGCCCAGGGTTTCCAGGACATCCGGCGAGGTGGTAATCATCAGATTATCGCTCAGTAACTGGCTGGAACTGAATCCTTCCACCGGGCTGTGCAGTACAAAGCCCCGATCGGCGGCTACCGGCCCACCCTGCAGCACCGGCGTGTCCATCTCGGGCACATCGTCCGGCTCCATTTCCAGCTGATGCAACAGCTCATGCAGCGGCATATCGATGGGAATATTGATCACCAGCCCCATGGCACCTTCGTCGTTGTGCTCACAGATATAAGTCACGGAGCCGGCGAAGAAGGGATCCTTGAGGCTGGGCATGGCAATAAGAAAATGATGTTGCAGTGAGTCCATGTCATCTCGTCTTGGGTCGGGAATGGCCCCGCCGGCGCAACGCCGGCGGGATTCGGGTCGGGCATTATTGTCAGGATAGACGCTTTTCGATGGCGTCCATCAGCATGCCGGTGATGTTGACCGGAAAGGCGGCTTCAATTTCCCGCACACAGGTCGGGCTGGTCACATTCACTTCGGTCAGTTTGTCGCCGATAATATCCAGCCCCACGAAGATCAGTCCCTTTTCCTTCAGTACCGGACCCAGGGCCT
This sequence comes from uncultured Oceanisphaera sp., assembly GCF_947495715.1. Lineage (GTDB taxonomy): Bacteria > Pseudomonadota > Gammaproteobacteria > Enterobacterales > Aeromonadaceae > Oceanimonas > Oceanimonas sediminis. The sequence continues at coordinate 41,882 of NZ_CANLZU010000010.1, read as the reverse complement.
CGGCAATGCGGCGATCGCTGTCGCTCAGGGGGCGGGCTTCGCCCCGGCCACCGGCGGCCAGGTTACCCCGGGTTTCACCGCCCTGGGGAATACGGGCCAGGCAGTAGGGCACCGGCTCGCCATCCACCACCAGCACCCGCTTGTCGCCGTCGGTAATGGCGGGAATATACGCCTGCACCATGCAATAGCGGCTGCCGTGCTCGGTCAGGGTTTCGATGATCACGCCCAGGTTGGCATCATCCTGCTTCACTCGAAAAATCGAGGCGCCACCCATGCCGTCGAGCGGCTTGATGATGATGTCCTGATGCTCCTGATGAAAGGCGCGAATATCACTGCCCTTGCGGCTGACCAGGGTGGGCGGTGTGAACTCGGAAAACCAGGCGGTGTACAGTTTTTCGTTGGCGTCACGCAGACTCTGGGGCTTGTTGACGATCAGGGTGCCTTCGCTTTCGGCCCGTTCCAGCAGGTAGGTGGCGTAAATGAATTCGGTGTCGAAGGGGGGATCCTTGCGCATCAGAATCACGTCGAGCGAGCTCAACGGCTGGCGTTCGGCTTCTTCCAGGGTAAACCACTGGTTGGCGTCTTCCTTGACGGTCAGCCGCGCCATGTGGCCGAAGGCCTCGCCGTCGCGCAGGCTGAGATCGCTCATTTCCATGTACCACAGCTCATAGCCCCGATGCTGGGCCTCCAGCAGCATGGCGAAGCTGGTGTCTTTCTTGATATTGATGGACTGAATGGGGTCCATCACGATTCCCAGTTTAATGGTCATGCAAGATCTCCAAAGCGGCATTGCAGGGCGGTAATGGCGGTCAGGGCCGCGGTTTCTGTTCTCAGCACCCTGGGGCCAAGCAGTATATCAATAAAGCCGCGGGTGCGGGCCTGGATGATTTCGTCATCGGACAGGCCGCCCTCGGGACCGACCAGCAGCCTGAGGCCGGCGTCGGGGGCGGGCAGGGTACCCACGCTGTAGTCGGCTCTGGGGTGCAGGTTGAGTTTGAGGTCGGTGGTGTCTTCGGCCAGCCAGTGTTCCAGCGTCATGGCCGGGCGGATCTCCGGAATACGGTTGCGGCCACATTGCTCGCAGGCGGCGATGGCGATGTTCTGCCATTGCTGCAGCTTCTTCTCCAGTCGCTCGCCGCTCAGCTTGACGCCGCAGCGGCTGGAGAACAGCGGGGTGATCACATTGACGCCCAGTTCGACCGACTTCTGAATGGTGAACTCCATCTTGTCGCCGCGGCTGATCACCTGCCCCAGATGAAAATGCAGCGGTGATTCGCAGTCGGCATCGTCGAAGTCGCCGACGCGCACCCGCACCGATTTTTTATCGGCCTGCAGGATCTCGGCCTGATACTGGCCACCCTGGCCGTTGAACAGCACCAGTTGCTGACCGGGCTGCATTCTCAGCACCCGGCCCACATGATTGGCCCCATCTTCAGACAGTGCCAGTTCTACGCCGCAAGACAGGGCTGCGGGTTCATGGATTCTGGGTATACGCATAATGTTTGCACTGTTCCTTTACAAAGGGGTTGCTGTTGCCCTGAATGGCGCTGATGCGACGATCTCGTTCGCATTCCCATTTGCTGGCCGGATATTGCCGGTTCCAGACTTCAAACAGTTTCAGTTGCTGCGAGGCGATCTTCAGTTTGTATTGCCGTTGCATATACAGATAGGTGCGTGCGATGGCCCCCCGGCTGGCCGTGGGCGGCTGGACTTTTCGGCCCTTGAAGTCGACCAGCATCTGACAACGACCATATTGATTCGGCCTGCCGTTCCATTCTGAAAAGCGATAGTTGGAGCGGTCGCCGTTGACCTCACCCACCGCCGGCACCAGGTTGTGCAAGTCCCCTTCCATCTGTTTGAACAGCGTATCGTTGCGGGTGCAGTTCTTGCGGCCTCCCTGCTGCCAACACTGGCGCTGATGACCCAACTCCCATGCCGGAACCACATGTTCCCACTCGATACGGCTGGCCCGTTTTTGTTGTTTACGCACCTGATAGCCACAGCGTGCGAGATCCGGCACCAGTTTCTTGCCATTGGCACCGATAGGGCAGCCGCAGTAAAAGGTGATCGGATGATCGTTATAAATAGCGGGCGCCGCCCGCTTGGCCTGACGAAAAGACAAGGCTTCGCCATAGGCCAGCCAGGAGCTGAAGCCCAAAAGTAAAATGAAATAGCGCACGACTCGTTATTTTTTATGGTTTTGTAATGGGGCAGTTTACCACCCGCAGCAGGGGCGGGGAAAGGGCGGGCAGTCGGGGGATTAACGGCGGGGAACAAGCGGAATGATGTTGCTCCCCGCCGTTGATACGCGGTTACAGCAAAGCCAGCATGGCGTCGGCAGAAGACACTTCAAACTTGCCCGGTGCCTCCACCTGCAAGGCGGTGACCACGCCATTTTCTGCCACCAGCGCAAAACGCTGGGCGCGCAGGCCACCGAAGTCACCGGTGTCCTTGGCCAGACCCAGCGCCTGGGTAAAGGCGCCGTTGCCGTCGGCCAGCATGGTAATGGCTCCGGCATTCTGCGCCTGCTGCCAGGCGCGCATCACGAAGGCATCGTTGACCGACAGACAGTAGAGATCCACGCCTTTGGCCCTGAACCGGTCGGCCAGGGCCACAAAGCCGGGCAGGTGAGCGTTGGAGCAGGTGGGGGTAAAGGCGCCGGGTACGGCGAAGATAACCACCTTCTTGCCGCCGAAGAGCGCTGTGCTGTCGGCGCTGCTCTTGCCGGACTCGGTGATAAAGCTGAAGCTCTGTTCGGGCAGTTGATCGCCAATCTTGATCATGGGACTTTCCTTTTGGGTGTATCTGCGGTGGATAACAACAACAGTTTATTACAATGCAGGCATTGATAGCGCCGTTTGCCGCGTTGAATGCTGTTATGACGACGTAAACTCAGTTGATGCCGGCGACAACCGCAGTCGTATGCAAAGGTGGGGGCTACTTTGGCGGTGTTCAGCCGATGCCGGGTACGCGGCGCGAGCCCGAACACCGACCGCATGATGCTCTGCCATTCCCGGCCGTGCGGTTTGACCTTGCCGAAGCAGGCAAAGGCCACCAGATGAGCAACTTCATGGGGAATGATCTCGGCCATGAATTCGGCCTCGTTGTCGGCCAGCAGTACCGGATTGAAGCGCAGCTCCCAGCGTTCCAGCCAGGCTGAGCCTGCGATGCGACCGCGCTGGTTGAAACTGACGGCAGGAGGCGCAAACTCTCTACCCAGTTTTTGGGCGGCGAGCGTCATACAGTCGGTTACCCGTGCGTGCACGCGCTGGAAAAGGGCGTCATCAGGTTTCATGTTTGTAAAGCTGTAGGCTTGCCTCTTAGTCACAGGTTCTTGCCGTTTGCTGTACCGTGCGCTTTCGTCAGGCAAAGCGCACTGCTTCTCCGGCCCGCCGTAATGACATGCCACTCAATGTTTCAAACCGCTGCGAACATACTGAATGTTCGGTCGGGTTTAAACATTTCGTCACGGCGAGCAAGCTCGCCCCATGGGGGCTCCGCTGCGCCATCCATGGCGCAGAGGGCGCGGCGAAGCAGACACCCTTTGCCTTCCTTGGTCAGCACCGAGGTGCCTGTTAGCTTTTGACAGGCAACTCCCCAGTTTCACGAAGCAGCAGTGGGGATTGCCGTAGCCGACCGTCAAATGTCAGGGACGACATTTGCCGAGCGTCCCAGGGATGGGCTCGAAGCGCGTCGGCGGAGCGCAACCGCACTGCTGCCTCGCATGACGAACTGACATTCAGCATATAAAAAGGGGAAGCGTTTGCTTCCCCTTTATCACTTATTTCAGGCCGGCGGCGTCGCGCAGTAGCTCTGCCTTGTCGGTCGCTTCCCAGGGGAATTCGTCCCGACCGAAGTGGCCGTAGGCGGCGGTAGACTGATAGATGGGACGATTCAGGTCCAGCATCTGGATCAGGCCGTAGGGGCGCAGATCGAAGTGCTCGCGTACCAGGGCGTCGAGCAACTCTTCCGACACCTTGCCGGTGCCGAAGGTTTCCACGCTGATGGAAGTGGGCTCGGCCACGCCGATGGCGTAGGAAACCTGAATCTCACAGCGGTCGGCCAGGCCGGCGGCCACTATGTTCTTGGCAACATAACGCGCGGCATAGGCGGCGGAGCGGTCGACTTTCGATGGATCTTTACCGGAGAAAGCACCGCCACCGTGACGGGCCATGCCGCCGTAGGTGTCGACGATGATCTTGCGCCCGGTCAGGCCACAGTCACCCATGGGGCCACCGATAATGAACTGGCCGGTCGGGTTGATGTGGAACTTGGTGTTCCTGGTCAGCCATTCGGCGGGCAGCACCGGCTTGATGATCATCTCCATCACCGCTTCACGCAGGGTGGGCTGGTCAATGTCCGGGCTGTGCTGGGTAGACAGCACCACGGTGTCGATGCCCACCGGCTTGCCGTTGTCGTCGTAGACGAAAGTCACCTGAGACTTGGCGTCCGGGCGCAACCAGGGCAGCTCGCGGGCCTTGCGCACATGGGCCTGGCGCTTGACCAGACGATGAGCGTAGGTAACGGGGGCGGGCATCAGCACGTCGGTTTCGTTGGACGCATAACCGAACATCAGGCCCTGATCGCCGGCACCCTGGGCGTAGGGGTCTTCATCTACCCGATCCACGCCCATGGCGATATCCGGAGACTGTTTACCGATGGCGTTGAGCACGGCGCAGCTTTCGCCGTCAAAACCCATGTCGGAGCTGGTGTAGCCGATGTCACGCACGGTACGGCGTACCAGCTCTTCGATATCGACCCAGGCGCTGGTGGAGATTTCACCGCCCACGATCACCATGCCGGTTTTGACGAAGCTTTCGCAGGCCACGCGCGCCTTGGGATCCTGCTCGATGATGGCGTCCAGTACCGCATCGGAGATCTGATCGGCAATTTTGTCCGGATGACCTTCGGATACGGACTCGGAGGTAAACAGTCTGGCCATGATACATTCCTAACTTGAATTAATCTGGGGTGTAATGACGCACCGAATACGGCGGTATTAACATCTGGATGGCTATTCTAGAGAGGCGTCGGCCCGATTGCCAGTAAAAAGTCGTCTGGCTGTCTGGTTTGCCCACTCCGTTTGGCCATCCGTTAGACTATCCGTTTGAGCTGGGAGATTAGATTTGCGCCCTCAGGCCGTCTTTGGGACAATACCGCCGTTTTCTTCACCCCTTTCAAGTTAATGTTCTCAGGAGATGTCGATGCCTTCTCGTCAAGTGCTGGCCAATGCCGTGCGCGCACTCAGTATGGATGCGGTACAGAAAGCCAATTCCGGTCACCCCGGCGCCCCCATGGGCATGGCGGATATCGCCGAGGTGTTGTGGCGCCACTACCTCAAGCACAACCCCGGCAACCCCGACTGGGCCGACCGCGACCGCTTCATTCTGTCTAACGGTCACGGCTCCATGCTGCTGTACTCTTTGCTGCACCTGACCGGCTATGAGCTGTCCATCGACGATCTCAAACAGTTCCGCCAGCTGCACTCCAAGACCCCGGGTCACCCGGAGTACGGTTACGCACCGGGCATCGAAACCACCACCGGCCCCCTGGGTCAGGGCATCACCAATGCCGTGGGCATGGCCATCGCCGAAAAATCCCTGGCCGCCCAGTTCAACCGCCCCGGCCATGACGTGGTAGACCACCACACCTACACCTTCCTGGGTGACGGCTGTCTGATGGAAGGCATCTCCCACGAAGCCTGCTCCCTGGCGGGTACGCTGGGTCTGGGCAAGCTGATTGCCTTCTGGGATGACAACGGCATCTCCATTGACGGTGAAGTAGACGGCTGGTTCAGCGACGATACCCCCAAGCGCTTTGAAGCCTACGGCTGGCAGGTAATCGCCGACGTGGACGGCCACGACAGTGCCGCCCTGACCGCCGCCATCGACGCCGCCCGTGCCGACACGTCACGCCCGACCCTGATTTGCTGCAAAACCGTGATCGGTTTTGGCTCGCCCAACAAGGGCGGCAGCCACGACTGTCACGGTGCACCGCTGGGCGAAGCTGAAATTGCCGCTACCCGCGAGCAGTTGGGCTGGAGCCATGCGCCGTTTGAAATCCCTGCCGACATCTATGCCGAGTGGGATGCCAAAGAAAAAGGCAACGCTGCAGAAGCACAGTGGAACGAGCAGTTTGCCGCCTACGCTGCCGCTCACCCCGAGCTGGCTGCTGAGTTCAAGCGTCGTGTCAACGGCGAGCTGCCGGCCGACTGGGCCGCGCAAAGTGCCGATTTCATCAAGACGCTGCAGGCCAACCCGGCCAAGATTGCCACCCGCAAGGCGTCCCAGAACGCACTGGACGCTTTTGGTGCCATTCTGCCCGAGCTGCTTGGCGGCAGTGCCGATCTGGCCCCCAGCAACCTGACCATGCACAAGGGCTCTCAGCCCATCAGCGCCGAAGACGCCAGCGGCAACTACCTGCACTACGGTGTGCGCGAGTTCGGCATGAGCGCCATCATGAACGGTATCGCCCTGCACGGTGGTTTTGTGCCTTACGGCGGCACCTTCCTGATGTTTACGGAATATGCCCGTAATGCCCTGCGTATGGCGGCCCTGATGAAGCAGCGCTCCCTCTTCGTTTATACCCACGACTCTATCGGTCTGGGCGAAGACGGCCCGACCCACCAGCCGGTTGAGCAGATTGCTGCGCTGCGTCTGACCCCGAACATGAGCACCTGGCGCCCCTGTGATCAGGTTGAGTCTGCCGTGGCCTGGAAAGCGGCTATCGAGCGCAAAGACGGCCCGACTTCGCTGATTTTCTCTCGTCAGGGTCTGGGTCAGATCGATCGCACCGACGCCCAGCTGGCCGACGTGGCCAAGGGCGGCTATGTGCTGAAAGATTGTGCCGGTACGCCCGAGCTGATCATCATTGCCACCGGCTCCGAAATCGAGCTGGCCATGGCGGCGCAAGAGCAGTTGAGTGCCGACGGCAAGCAGGTACGCGTAGTGTCTCTGCCCTGTACCGACGTGTTTGACGCTCAGTCTGCCGACTATAAAGAAAGCGTGCTGCCCGCCGCCGTGACCAAGCGTCTGGCGGTGGAAGCCGGCATTGCCGACTACTGGTACAAGTATGTGGGCTTCGGTGGCGACATCATCGGCATGACTACCTTCGGTGAGTCGGCTCCCGCCGGTGATCTGTTCAAGCTGTTCGGCTTCACCGTCGACAACGTGGTAGAAAAGGCGAACGCCCTGTTAGACAAGTAAGTTAGGCAAGTAAACTGACCTAAGTTTGAGCGTTAATCTTTATGAAAAACCGGCTGCGGCCGGTTTTTTTGTGGCTAAAGGGCAGGGTAGCTAAATCGACAGCTACGTTTTAAGCCGTCTTCCTGACGCAAGTCAGGATCTCGTCTTTTGATTACCTTCAGCCGGTCGGTTCAACTTGAGTGCAGAGACAACACAGCCGTCTCCCACGACATGCTACGAGTACATCCATGTAAGCTCGGACATGCCATCCATGGCATGTCACGGTCGTGGGAGCCGTTCTCTGTTGCCTCTTTATAGTATCGGAGCCGCCTGTTGGCACAGTCTGCGGGCAGAGTGGAACCGACTTGTAGAGGCCGCTTCAGCCGGCCGGTTCTGCGCAGCAGAACTAAATAAATGAGCTCTTTCATCTCGGCGTAAACGTTGGACAAAGGACCCGCTCCGCCGACACGCCGTCAATCCTACCTGGAGGCTCCGCCGCGCCATCCCTGGCGCGGCCGGGAAATGCTCCTGCCGTCCAGGCATTCCCGCCATCCATGGCGGTCAGAAGGTCGGCGGAGCAGATCCCTTTGTCCTCCCAGATGCTCCGGAATGACCTGTTGGCAGAAGCCGCCGCTTACGGCGATGTTTTCCAAGGCTTTTTAATTGCACTTCGCCGTCACTCCGTCCAATATGGTCTCATTTGAAATTCACTTGTCATGACAATGAATGAGTAGGCAGGCCTGAAAACTTGATGTTTTAAAAGGTAGTAATAATCAATGAGTTGTAGCTGGTTTATCCGTTGACACCGAGCATAATCAAGGGTCAATTTGAGCATGAACGTACATGCGTATGTGTAGTATTAAAAATTTTATATTTATTTGGAGATCACACATTGAAGATATTCCTTTCTCTCTTAGGTCTAGTAATTGCAATAATTATTATCTGCATTGGCATGAACCTACTAGAGGAAAAACAAATAACTGGAGGTGAGTTTGTTTCCCTAGTTGTTGCGTTTTCAATAATCGGACTAATCATTTCATTTTCCTCTGAAGTTCAAGAGTTTTCTGTGGCTGGAAATATTGTAAAACTCAAGGAAGTGAAGAAAGAAGCCGAAGAATCTATATCTGGGCTAAAGAAAGCCAGAACAGATAATTTTCGATTCTTGTTAAAGCTTGCGATGAGGTTTCCTGGTGGTTTTGGTAGTGGCGGAACCGTTGATTCTAGACTTTCAGACTTTTGGTTGTTGTATGATCAAATTGTTGAGTTTGGGTGTGAGTTAGAACTAAGAGAGAACATAAAATCAGTAACTGATGTTCTATTGGGCGGTCAGCTTCATAGCATCGCTCAAAACAGTGATAATGTATCAAGTAAGTTTCCCCGTGGAACTATTCCTACTCCGCAAGAACTTACAATAACGGCTCTAGATAATGAATCAGTAGAGAAAGCTGCTTCACGGAATGTAGGTGGCGGCGATATTGCTAAGATTAAAGAGTCATTAGTTATTGGCCTTGATGAATATAAAAGGCTCTATGAATTAAATGAACAATGTAAAATATAACAAGTTAAGCAGGCTGGACTGTGTAGTTCCCCCGTTTGAGCAGACACCTCGATCTAATAAAACCGAAGTGCCATACGCCCTTTTACTGTTGCGCTAGGCGCACTGTAAGAAGGGCGCTATTGAAATTACTCTATTCCCAAGAGTTCCACTTCAAAAATCAGCAAGGATCCCGGTTTTATTGTTCCGGCGGGGCTGTTGCCGTAGGCCAGTTTGGAGGGGATGAAAAACTTGAATTTGTCACCCACGACCATCAATTGCACACCTTCGGTCCAGCCTCTTATGACGCGATTTAACGGGAAGCTGATCGGTTCGCCACGATCCACCGAACTGTCGAATACGGTGCCGTCCAACAGGGTGCCGTGGTAATGCACGGTGACCGTTGACTTGGCACTGGGGTGAACATCGCCGTCGCCTTTGGTCAGTATTTGATACTGCAAACCGGAGGCGGTTTCCTGCACATCATCATTGGTTTTGTTCTGGGCTAAAAACTCGTTTGCTGCCGCGATGTTCTCAACCGCCGCCTTTTTATGATTTGAATTTCTGATGATGTAAAAGCCCACGACCAGAATGACGACCGCCAAAATGAAAAATTTCATTACTTATCCTGCTGATGTTGAGATGTTTGCATTCTATCACTCGATGCTTGCCGAGGTAACACCAACCCCGTTAAGCATCTGATCATGTTGACACTTTTTCTTGAACGCCGAATATTCCGCAGACGGTACCCACAGGCGACTCTGCAGCATCAAGGAGAACTCTTCATCCGCCCCTATGCTGCCGCGTCGCCTGCGGGAACGCCCTGCAGACAACGCGGTGCTTAAGGAGAGGCAACAGAGATCGGCTCCCGCGACCGTGAAATGCCAAGGAAGGCATTTCCCGAGCCCCCATGGATGGTTTATGGCGTGTCGCGGAAGGTGACTCTGTTGCCTCTCGTGGCCAGCTTTAAAATAGATCATATTTTTACTTAGGTTGGTGTAAAGCGGCAATGCAGCGGCACAGGGGAATGGTTATAGTGACCGGAACATTGACCACGGAGAGAAGAATGATGAAAAAATATCTGGCGTTACTGGCCCTGGCCAGCCTGGGTGTTCAGGCGCAGACCGTGAACACCGCCGTGCTCGGCACCGACACCGCCCAGCAGCTGGTGACCGAGGGTCTCAAGCACTGTGCCAAAGACGGTTACCATGTAACGGTGGCGGTGGTGGATCGCTCCGGTGTGCTCAAGGCGCTGGCGCGTGATGAGCTGGCAGGGCCGCACACCATAGAAAGTGCACGCAAGAAAGCCTATACCGCTGCTTCTCTGGGCAAGTCTACCGCCGAATATGCCAACCTCATCGCCGAAAAACCGGGCCTGGCCGGATTGCGCGACATGCATCCGGACATTCTGATGCTGGGTGGCGGACTGCCGGTACGCGTGGGTGAGCAACTGGTGGGCGGTATCGGGATTGGCGGCGCCCCGGGCGGCCATCTGGATCAGGCCTGTGCCGAGGCGGCCATCGAGGCGGTATTGAAGTAACGACCGCCGGAATACTCGTGACCGCAACAAGCTGGCCATAACGGCAGATCCGATGAGGGCCTGCCGTTATTACTCTACCAGCCAGCGCAGCAGCTTGGCTTCCGGCATGGGCCTCGCCCGCAGGTAGCCCTGATAGGCCGGACAGTGCAGCTCGGCCAGGGTGGCCAGCTGCGGCTCGGTTTCCACGCCTTCCGCCACCACGCTCATTTCCAGGGTACGGGCCAGATCCAGCAGGCAGGCGATGATGGCCCTGTCTTGTGGCCGTTTGTCGATATGCTGAATAAAGGAGCGATCCAGCTTCAGTTCATCCACCGGCAGCTCCCGCAGGTAGGCGAAAGAAGAATAGCCGGTACCGAAATCGTCGATGGACAGGTTCACCCCCTGCGCCTTGATTTGCGCCATGCGCGTGCGGCTTTCCTGTAGGTTGTCCAGTATCACCCCTTCGGTTACCTCCAGCGTCAGCCGGTGTTGACAGGCCGGGTATTGTTGCAGCAGCAACGCCAGCCGGGAAACAAAGTTGGCGCTGTGAAAATGGCGGGCACTGATGTTGACCGATACCCGGCCCGGCTGATGGCCCTCGCTCTGCCAGCGCTGAATACGGCTGCAGGCCTGCTGCAGCACCCAGTCTCCGATATCGCAGATGAGCGAGGTTTCTTCCGCTATCGGAATGAAGTGGCCGGGCGGAATCGGCTTCTTGCCCGGCGGGTGCCAGCGCAGCAGTGCCTCGACGCCCAGCGGCCGGTTGTCATTCACCTGCTGCTGGGGCTGAAAATACAGCTCCAGTTCATCGTTGATAAGCGCCTGTTGCAGGGCATTGGATATGCGCACCCGCTCCTGAACCTCGTCGGCCATTTCCTGGCTGAAGAACACATGGCTGCCGGGGGCGACCCGCTTGGCGATGTGGTTGGCGGTATCGGCCTGACGCAGGTATTCTTCCAGCCCCATGCCGGTCACCGGAAACAGGCTGATGCCGATGCTGGCGCTGAGATGCAGGCGCAGGCTACCGAGCTGAAACGGTAACAGAAACTGTTCACGCAGGCCCAGAGCCAGCTGTTCGGCCCGGGTTTTGGCACCGGTGTAACCGTGGCTCAGCTCGGGACACAGCAGCACGAACTCGTCGCTGGAAATGCGCGCCAGGCTGATACCTTCCGTTTGGCCGGCAAAGCCATGCAGCCGTTCGGCAACCTGCACCAGCAGGTCGTCGCCGGTGGCATAGCCGAGCGAGTCGTTGATGTTCTTGAAGTCATCAAGATCGAGCAGCAACAGGGCGCCGCGCGTCGATTCATGTTCGGCCAGCGCCACCGTATGGGCGATATGCTCCACCATGAAGCGGCGATTGTGCAGGCCGGTCAGTTCATCGAAATAGGCCATCTGCTCGATGCGCTGCTTGTCGGCCTTCTGCTCGGAGAGATCTTCAACACAGCACACATAGTGCATGATGCCCAGGCCATCCCGCACCTGGCTGATGCGAATGCTGACCGGCAACTCGCGACCGTCGGCGCGCAGCAGACGTTGCTCACCCTGCCATCTATGCTGCTGCTCCATGGCGTGCACAATGGCGTCTATCGTGGTGCTGTGCGGATCCTCGGCGCGCAGGTTCAACGCCGAGCGACCGGTCAGCTGGTCGCTCTCATAGCCACTGATGTTGGCAAAGGCCTGGTTGGCGCGCTGTATCTGCATGTGGCTATCGGTGATAAAGAGTCCTTCCTGGGCATCAAAGGCCGCCGCCGCCACCATTAATGCTTCCTGATCCCGGCGGCGCAGCAGTTCGTCTCTTACCCTGTTTTCCAGTTGATCCAACAGACTCTGCAGGGCGGTGGTCTGGGTCAGTGGTTGCCTGAACAGCAGGGCCAGAATGCCGATGGGCTGCTGATGCTGATCTTTTATCGACAAGCCGATATAGGCCTGAATGCCTTTTTCCTTCAGTACCCGGTCGTCGGGAAACCGTTCGGCGGTATGGTTATGGTGAACACAGATGTTGGCTGAAGGCTGAAGGCTGAAATGACAGGGAGTTCCGGCCAGATGATAGCTGAACGGGGGCTGCAGCTGATTGTCGGTATAGCAGGACAGCACCCGTACCTTGTCTTTTCGAGCATGTTGCAACCCCACCAGGGCGATATCGGCGCCGCACAGGGTGGCCAGTTGTTGCATCAACTGATTGAAAAAGTCCTGCCCGGTATGGTGCGACAGCACCGGGGTCAGCTGGCCGATATGAATATCGGCGATGGGGGCAGGCATGGCAGGTGCGGCAATGAGTCCGGCCAGGCGGGCGGCGATGACCGCAACAAACTGCATGTCTGCGGCGGTGACCGGCGCGCGTTGCCGCCGGTATTCCAGACTCACCAGCCCGACTATCGCCTTATCGACCAGCAGGGGCACATCGAGCCGATGCTGAATACCGTCGGCTGACAGGTAGCCGAAGGCACTCAATAGTGGCTGCTCGGCACAGTGGCTGTAACTCAAGCCACCTCTTTGTTGCAGGGTACGCAGATAACGGCGTTCGGCCTTGACCGGTTGCAATGAAAAGGGCAATCCCTGGCTGTACAAGGGGCGCAGCACTTCTTCTGCCGCATAGTGGCGCCACAATATCACCCGGTCGGCGTTCTGCTGACCGATCAGGGTGTCCATCAGCATCGGCATCTGGGCTGCCAGCGACGAGGGCGCTTGCTCCCAGCCTTGCTGTAGCTGCCATTCCATCAGACCCAGTTCGTCGTCCCGTTGAACCTTGCCCATCTCGGCACTAAGCAGCCAGTGGCGGTTTTCGGTAGGGGCCAGGTGGCATTGCCAGCGACGGCCGGCGATGGTCAGGCCGATGCTGGCGGCTTGCTCTGTGGCGCACAGCTGTTCCAGCTGGCGACGGTCGTTATCATCAAGCTGACAGAGCAGCGAGCGATCGGCATCGGGCAGGCGAATATCATCGGCGGGCAGCGCGGTTAACGGCGCCAGGCAAAACTGCGGATCCAACCTGAAAAAACACAGATGATGATGGGGGCGATTCAATGCAGGTAACTGCATGGTGCTGATGTTCCTTGTGAGTACACACTTGCCGAATGGCGCCCATCTTGCCGACTGATCGCCGTCTTGTAAATAACAGGACACCGATTCGCCACTATGGATACATAAGTCATTGCTAAACTAAAAGCGTACGGTATCATTAGCATTATCTAATTTAAATGGAGTGGTGTGATGACCATAGTGAACTTCACCCCCTGGACTGCATTGCTGGGCGGCATATTCATCGGCAGCAGTGCCCTGTTGTTGCTGCTTGCTGCCGGCCGCATCGCCGGAATTAGTGGAATCATTGCGGGAATTGGCAGTATGCCGGATAAACGCTGGCGCATCGCGTTTGTGGCGGGATTGATGCTGATGGCGTTTTTTCTGTTCGACAGTGACGGTTTTACCGCCCCGTCACTGGAACGTTTTTCCGTCATCAGGCTGGTGCTGGCCGGCTTGCTGGTCGGCATCGGTGCCCGGCTGGGTAACGGCTGTACCAGCGGCCACGGCATTTGTGGCATGGGGCGGCTGTCGTGGCGTTCGGTGGTGGCGACGCTGGTGTTTATGGCGGCGGGCATCATGACAGTGACACTGTTTGGATTGGGAGCATAACCATGTTGCTATTGATTGCACTGCTGTCGGGCGGCTTGTTCGGGCTGGGCCTGGTTGTCTCCGGTATGGTCGATCCCACCAAGGTACAGGGATTTCTTAATCTGTTTGGCGACTGGGACCCCAGCCTGGCGCTGGTGATGGGCGGGGCGCTGGCGGTGTTTGCCCCCGGCTACTGGCTGTGGCGCCGAACAGGGCGCAGCCAGTGTGCGCTGGGCACCGAACTGCCCAGGGTGCCGGCGCCGCTTATCGATAAGCGCCTGGTGGTGGGGGCTCTGTTGTTTGGCATTGGCTGGGGGCTGGCGGGTATCTGTCCGGGGCCCGCCCTGGCGCTGGGTGCCAGCCTGCAATGGCAGGCCGGCGTTTTCATCGCTGCCATGATTACCGGTTTCTGGCTGGTGGGGAAAGTGAAAATACGGCTTTAAGTGGTTTCTTGGTTATAAATCCAGAGCAGGTAAACAGCTGTGTTTTGTGGCTCATGTTTACATATCGGACCAAGGGCCAGCTCCGCCGACTCGCCGTGAATACATCCTTGTAGGCTCAACCGCGCCATCCGTGGCGCGGATGATCGGCCGAGCAGATCCCTTGGTCCTCCTTGAAGCTTTGGCGTCGGCTGCTGGTGATGCCAACAGCTAACTCGGACGTCAAGAAGAGGCAACAGGGTTGCCTCTTTATTCCGCAAGCCGATGGGTGACCAAAGACAGGCTTACAGCTGATTAGCTTTCCAGGTAATCCATCACCACCTGATGGTGATCCTTGGTCTTGAACTTGTCGAACACCTTGGTCACGGTGCCGGACTCGTCGATCAGAAAGCTGATGCGGTGAATACCGTCGTATTCCTTGCCCATGAATTTTTTCAGACCCCATACCCCGAAGGCGTCGGCCACGGCGTGGTCTTCGTCGGACAACAGGGTGAAGTTGAGCGCGTCTTTTTCCTCGAATTTCTTCAGCCGGGCCACCGGATCCGGGCTGATGCCCAGCACCACTACATTTTTCTGCTCAAGTTCGGCCTGGCTGTCACGCAGGCCGCAGGCCTGTACCTTGCAGCCCGGGGTCATCGCCTTGGGATAAAAATACACCAGTACTTTTTTGCCGCTGAAGTCGGCCAGGCTGACCGGTTTGTCGTTCTGATCATGCAGGGTAAAAGAAGGGGCGGGGCTGCCTGCGGGTAAATAGGTCATCGACGAACTCCTTGAAATTATTTGCGTTTGAGGCGAAGGCTGTGTCGTTCGCATTCCAGCTCGCGGCACAGGCAATCGACGGCGTCTTCGGCTTCGCTGTCGATCAGCTGCTCGGGCAGGTTAAGCTGAAAATGCGCCTGAAACTGACCGGACTCGGCGCCGGTGAGGGTCTGGCTCTGCATCGCCTGAATATCCCAGCCCCGGTCGCTGAAAAACTGGGTGCAGCGGTTAACGATGCCGGGACGGTCGGCCACCACCAGCTCCACGTCGGCGCTGAGGGCATAGCTCGGCTGGCTCAGCACCTGGGTGCGCTTCATCATGGTGATCAGGGCCTGACTCTGGCCAAACAGTGGCAGTGTGGTCTCGAGTCGGGTGATCTGGTTCCAGCTGCCGGACAGCAACAGGATAAAGGTGAACTCGTTGCCGAAGATGCCGAGACGGCTGTCGACGATATTGCAGCCGCAGTCGGTGACCTGGCGCGCCACTTCGTTCACGATGCCGGCTCTGTTTTCACCAATGGCGGTGACCACAAGATGATGCGTCATCTGGCTATCCGAAAAGGTCGGTGGAAGAGGGCGCCATGGTAGCACAAATAGCAAGGGGCTCCAGCGCCTCTCTTGTATTCCGAAGGGGGCGCCACTACCATAGCCGCTCTTGATCCTTAACGGAATTTACTATGTTCAGCGGTAGCATAGTGGCACTGATTACGCCGATGACGGCGGCGGGCGAGGTCGATAACGACAGCCTGAAGCGACTGGTGGATTATCATGTGGCCAGCGGTACGGCGGCCATCGCCGCCATGGGCACCACCGGCGAGTCGCCGACCCTGAGTACCGACGAACACCTTGAGGTGGTGCGTCGGGTGATCGAATTTGCCAATGGCCGCATTCCGGTGATTGGCGGCTGTGGCTCCAACAATACCCGCCAGGCTATTCGGCTGAGCCAGGCCATGGCAGATATGGGCGTATCGGCAGGGCTGTCGGTGACGCCCTATTACAACAAACCGTCACAGGCCGGTTTGCTGGCGCATTACTCCGCCATTACCGAGGCCTGTGATTTGCCGCAGCTGCTTTACAATGTGCCCGGTCGTACCGGTTGCGATCTGTTGCCGGAAACGGCGGGACGACTGGCGGAACTGGGGCCGGTAATCGGCATCAAGGATGCCAGCGGACGTCTCGATCGGGTCAGCGAGCTCAAACATTGTTGTGGTGACGATTTTCTGTTGTTCAGCGGCGATGATCATCTGGCGCTGGATTTTGTTCGTCTGGGCGGTCATGGCGTGATTTCGGTCACCGCCAATGTGGCGGCGGCCGACATGGCTGCCCTGTTTAGGGCCGCGCTGGTCGGCGACTGGGCGCAGGCTGAAGTGATCAACCAACGTCTGTTGCCGCTGCATCAGCATTTGTTTTGTGATACCAATCCCATACCGGTGAAGTGGGCCTGTGCCGAACTCGGGCTCATCGACACCTCAATGCCGCGTTTGCCCTTGATCCCCCTGAATGCGTCGGGGAAGGAACAGGTAAGGGAAGCGTTACTTAAAGCGGAGTTAACAGGGCGTGGATAAAACGTTGAATTCAAAAAAAATAGTATTAAGCCTGCTGGCCATGAGTGTACTGGCCGGCTGCAGCAATCCCGAAACCCGAGCGCAGGCAAACCGGGGGTTTGACTACCAGGATGCCAAGCTCAGAACCACGCCCTTGCTGATCCCGGCCGGACTGGAAGCACCGGAATTCAACAGCGAATATGTGATTCCGGCTCCGACCCAGGGCGTTATTGGCGGCGTGACCGGCAAGGCGGTAGACGTGCGCCCGCCGACCCAGGTGCTGCCACTGGTACGTGGTACCGAAGCGATGGACAGCGACATCGGTAGTGGTCTCTGGTTTTATCAGCAACGGCTGGATCAGCCTCTGGAACAAGAGCTGAGCCAGGCGCTGGCCGCCTTCTTCAAGGGGCAGAAAGCCGAATTCAGCCAGACCGCTCAGGGCTGGCGCAGCGATGGTCGGGCCATCGGCAACGCACAGCAGCAATTCAGCTGGCAGCTGGTGCCGGATGCGGTGCGCCGCGCGGTGGCCGTGCAGGTGAGCGCCGAGGGGGCCGATGCCCAGCTGACGCAGGATCGGCAACGGGCGGAAGCGGCCATGCTGAATGCCTTCTCGCTGTCGTATCAGCGTGCGCTGACCAAGCAGCAGGATCTGCTGGATCGCAGCCCGATTCAGCTAACACTGGATCAAGCGGAAGGCCGCTTGCTGACCGATGAAGGCTACGACAGAAGCTGGAAACGACTGGTTACCCTGCTGCCCAAGCTTGGCTTCGATCTGACCAACCGCCAGCAGGCATTGGGCTATGTCGATGTGGAATTCGACGGCCTGAGCAAGGGCAAGTGGCGCGATCTGGGGCTGCCGGCACTGGATATTCCCGAGCAGCAATATCGTATTCAGCTCGGCGATCTGGGCGAGCAAAGCAGCATCACCCTGAGCGACAAGAACAAGACGCCGGTGTCTGCCGACATTCTGAGCCAGCTGGCGCGCACCCTGGGCGATGCCTTTCAGCGCACCGACCTGATCCGCTAAGCCCTGACCGGCTTTGCTCCAATATGACAGGCCCCGTATCGACGGGGCCTGTCATGTTTAACTAAATACCTCACTCCTCACCCCTCACCCCTCACCCCTCACGTTCCCTTAATGGGTATAATGCCGCCATGACCGACATCGAGCAGGGCTTTATCCTGACCCGGCACAGCCGTGATCGGGCCGGCAGCACCGAAATCATCTACTGGCTCTGTACCGGACAGGGGCCGGTGCGCTTGCTGCTGTCCGGCGAACGGCCGCTGTTGATGGTGCCGACCGAGCGGCGGGAGGCGGTGGCACAGAGTCTGGCGCAGGCCGGCATCGGCTATCAATGGGCCGAGCCCGGTTTGCAGACCCTGGAGTATCAACCGGTGGCGGTGCTCTATTTTGCCACCATGGCCGAACACAGGGCCGCCGCTGAGTGCTTGCGCCGTGACGGCATCGGCGTGTTTGAAGACGATCTGCGGCTGCACGAGCGTTTTCTGCTCAGCCGCTTCATCCGTGGCTCGGTCGACTTTATCGGGCAACCTCAAGCGGCCGTCGGTTATCGCCAGTTCAGCCGGGCCAGGCTCAAACCCGGCGACTGGAGCCCTCGCTTTCGAGTGTTGTCGCTCGACATCGAATGCTCGGGCCGGGGCGAGCTCTATTCCATCGGTCTCTACGGCGAGGGGCTGGCGCGAGTGTTGATGATAGGCAAACCCGAGCCCGCAGAGACCGATATGCAGTGGGTGGCGGACGAACCGGCGCTGTTGAAAGCCCTGGAGCAGGCGCTGAGCCGTCACGATCCGGATATTATCATCGGCTGGAATCTGGTCGGTTTTGACTTTAGATTGTTGCTGCAGCGGGCGGCGCTGCACGGGCTCAGGCTGCGCTTGGGGCGGGGTGGCGAGGCGGCGTTTCTGCGGGAGTCGAGCTATACCGGACAGGTGTTTCTGACCCTGCCGGGGCGGGTGGCGATAGACGGCATCGAGGCGCTCAAGACCGCCTGTTACCAGTTCGACAGCTTCAGCCTGGAGTCGGTGTCTCGCCAGTTGCTGGGACGGGGCAAACAGACCGAAGACGTGGAGCACCGGCTGGCGGCCATCACCCGGGACTTTCGCCACAACAAGCCGAAGCTTGCCGCCTACAACCTGGAAGACTGCCGCCTGGTGTGGGACATTTTCGAACACACCCGGTTGCTCGACTTTCTGCGGCTGCGCAGCCAGCTCACCGGGCTGGAGCTGGATCGGGTCGGCGGCTCGGCGGCGGCCTTTACTCAGGTCTATCTGCCGCACCTGCATCGGGCCGGCTTTGTGGCGCCCAATCTGCCCGCCGGTGGCGGCCTGGCCAGCCCCGGCGGTTATGTGATGGACTCCCGGCCCGGGCTCTACCGTCATGTGCTGGTACTGGACTTCAAGAGCCTGTATCCGGCCATTATTCGCACCTTCAGAATCGATCCGCTGGGGCTGGTACTGGGGCTGAAAGAAGACGACGCCATTCCCGGATTTCGCGGGGCGCGATTTTCCCGCCGGCGGCACTTTCTGCCGGCCATTATCGAGCGATTGTGGCAAGAGCGGGATCAGGCCAAGCGCGAGCGGGATGCACCGCGCTCCCAGGCGATCAAGATACTGATGAACTCCTTTTACGGCGTGCTGGGCTCCGGCGGTTGTCGCTTTTACGATACCCGGCTGGCGTCGTCCATTACCCTGCGCGGCCACGAGATCATGCAGCAGACCGCCCGCTGGATCGAAGCCGAGGGCCACGAGGTGATCTACGGCGATACCGACTCGGTGTTTGTACTGTTGACCGGCCATCACGATGAAGACACCGCCAGCGGGGAAGGCCAGCGGCTGGCGACCCTGATGACCGACCGGTGGCGGCAGCAACTGGCCACGGAGCTGCAGCTGGACAGCTGCCTCGAATTGCAGTTCGAACGCTATTTTGCCCGTTTTCTGATGCCGACCATTCGCGGCCAGGAGCAGGGCTCCAAGAAGCGTTATGCGGGCTTGAGCATCAAAAAGGGTGAAAGCGAGCTGGTGTTCAAGGGGCTGGAGACGGTGCGTTCCGACTGGACGCCGCTGGCGCAGCAGTTTCAGACCGAGCTGTACCGGCTGGTATTCGACGATCTGGATCCGAGCGATTTCATTCGCCAGACCCTGGCACAGACCCTGGCCGGAGAACGGGATGCCGAGCTGGTGTATCGCAAGCGCCTGCGTCGGCCATTGGCCCAGTATGTGAAGTCACAGCCACCCCAGGTGCGGGCGGCACGGCTGGCGGACGAGCACAATGCCCGGCGAGGCGTGCCGTTACGTTATCAGCAGAAGGGGGTGATCCGTTATCTGATCACGGTGAATGGCCCCGAGCCGCTGGAATACCGGACGTCGGCCATCGATTATCAGCATTACGTCGACCGCCAGCTCAAGCCGGTGGCCGACGCCATACTGCCTTTCGCAGGCCTGAGTTTCGATGCCTTGATTGGCCAGCAACTCGGGTTGTTTTGATTGGTTGTTGGCTAAACGTCAGCATGTAGGACAAAGGGCCCGCTCCGCCGACACGCTGTGAATACATCCATGTACGCTCTCTGTTTCATCCCTGAAACAGAAGGTCGGCTGAGCAGATCCCTTTATCCTCCTTGATGCTGCAGAGTCACCTGTTGGCACCGTCTTCGGGCAACTCGGTGTTCAAGTAGAGGTAACAGAGAACGGCTCCCACGACCGTGACATGCCAGGGATGGCATGTCCGAGCTTACATGGGGCGAGCTCGTCTCGCCGAGACGAATTGTTTCTGACTGACCGAACATCCAGTGAATGTTTGCAGCAGGCAGAAACAATGAGTGTCATTTTCCGTAGCGTGTCGTGGGAGGCGGCTGTGTTGCCTCTGGTCTGGGGCCTCAATATGACCAAATCATTACTGGGATTGATATTACCTGATAGCCCGTTGGTCGATTGAAATCGATCCTACATGACAGGCGAACATATTAATCCTTGCTCGTGTCGTCTTCTTTCTTCTTGTTTTCATCATTCGGGTGGTAGCTGCCGGGGGGCACACCCCAGTCGTCTTTCTTGCTTTCTTCGGTGTCCCAGTCTTTCAGGTTCATCTTGTCGCGGTTTTTCTTGACCGACTTTTCAATCTGCTTGGTGTCCTTGAGCGCGCCGACAAAAAGGCCGACGACAAACAATAACGGCAGGGCAATCCAGAGCCAGGTGCTCATGGCTTAATCCTCGGTAGTGGTGATGTAACGGGCGAAAATCTCGTTCAGTTGTTTAAGGATATGCTTTTTTCCCGCCACTGGCTGCAGCCGCAAGGCCTCGGCCACCAATGAGGGGGTCAGCTGGCTGGCGCAGCCTTCGGCCAGCGGGCGGTAGCTGAGGTGCCAGGGCTCCATGGCCACGCCGCCGCGGTTCTGGGCAAAGGGCCGGTAAAAGCCGAAGCGGCCCATGTTGGCGGCCAGCCACTGGCTGAGCGGATAAAAATACCCGTCCGGCTCATACTCCCAGGGCTCAAGCTGCAGCTTTTTATCCGCGGGCAGCAGAGTCGGGTCGTAAATATCCAGATCCGTGCCCCAGTGATGACGGCTGGTGCCGGGCAGGGCGCTCCAGTGCAGAATGGCGAGTATACGCTCGGGCTCGCTCAAAGCCAGCGCATTCAGCGGTTGGCTGTCGGCATCCAGCAGCGGTCGCTTGCCCTCGAACTTGCCGTTCCAGATGGCCAGCTGGCGCTCGAAGCTGCGAAAGCTCGAGGCCGGCATCAGCTGAAAACCGGCCTCGGTCGCCGCCGCCTGCATGGCCATAAAGGCGTCTCTGGCTTCAGCCTGCAGCCGGTGGCCCGGCTCGTTCAGCGCCACCAGATGAGCGTCGTTCAGCCCCAGCAGGCAGAGCGGGTTCATGCCAGCAGACGGTCCAGAATGCCTTCGTACATGTCGGTAAGCAGTTCCAGATCGGCAATTTTCACACATTCGTTGAGCTTGTGAATGGTGGCATTGACCGGGCCGAGTTCCACTACCTGGGCGCCGGTCTGGGCGATGAAGCGACCGTCGGAGGTGCCGCCGGTGGTGAGCAGGGCCGGCTCCTGATGCTTGACCGCCTTGATGGCCTCCACGGTGGCCTGCACCAGATTCCCCTTGTCGGTGAGGAAGGGCTTGCCGTTGAGCAGCCAGTCGATGTGGTAGTCCAGGCCGTGGGCGTCGAGCAGGCTGTGCACCCGGGCCTTGATGGTGTCTTCGTTCAGCTCGGTGCTGAAGCGGAAGTTGAACTGTACCTTGAACTCGCCCGGAATCACGTTGGAGGCCCCGGTGCCGGCCTGCACGTTGGCAATCTGGAAGCTGGTGGGCGGGAAATAGTCGTTGCCGTGATCCCATACCGTATTGGCCAGCTCGGTCAGGGCCGGGGCCGCCTTGTGCACCGGGTTGTCGGCCAGATGCGGATAAGCCACATGGCCCTGGGTACCCTTGACCACCAGATCACCGGTAAGGGAGCCACGACGGCCGTTCTTGACCACGTCACCCACCTCATGGGTGGAGGAGGGCTCGCCCACCAGACACCAGGTGATTTTTTCGTTGCGGGCTTCCAGGGTGTCGATGACCCGGGTAGTGCCGTTGATGAAGGGGCCTTCCTCATCGCTGGTGATCAGAAAGGCGATGGAGCCCTGGTGATCCGGGTTCGCGGCAACAAAGCGTTCGGTGGCGACGATCATGGCCGCCAGCGACCCTTTCATGTCGGCGGCGCCCCGGCCGTGCAGGTAACCGTCGATGTCGGTGGCTTCAAATGGCGGTGTGTGCCACTGATCCAGCGGGCCGGGCGGCACCACATCGGTATGACCGGCGAAACAGAACAGCGGCCCTTCGCTGCCCCGGCGGGCCCACAGATTGGTGGTGTCTTCAAACACCATGGTTTCCAGTTCAAAGCCCAGCGCCTTGAGGCGGGCGCCCATCAGCTCCTGGCAGCCTTCGTCTTCGGGGGTGACGGAGGGGCGGTTAATCAGGTCCCGGGTCAGGGCCAGCACGGCAGAGTCAGTCATTCTAATCCTTGATTACTTATCGGTTACTTATTGAAGAGGCGGGAATACAGTTCGGGTTTGAAGCCCAGGTGCAGCTCGTCGTCCAGCACCAGCAGCGGTCGTTTGATCATCGCCGGCTGCGCCTGTAGCAGGGCGGCGGCGGTGTCCGGGCCCAGGCTGGCCTTGTCGGCGTCCGACAGGGCGCGATAGGTGGTGCCTCTTTTGTTGAGCACCTGCTCCCAGCCGAGTTGTTCCAGCCAGTGTTGCAGCTCGGCCGGGTCCAGACCGTCGGCTCTGTGATCGACGAAGCGATATTCGATGCCGTGTTGATCCAGCCACTTGCGGGCCTTCTTGACGGTGTCACAGTTTTTGATGCCGTAGAGTTTGATGGTCATGATGAAGTCCTGTTGGGGCATGGGCGGAATTTTGTCACTTAAGCCCGCGCCCTGCAACACGCCACCGGGAAAGAACAAAACTTCAACCGGCTCAATGATTTTTAACCATCGGCAATATAAACTGGCGCCCGGTGCGAGCTTTGGGTACTGTTTGCGTTTTTTGCCATTTCTGTCGTCGTGATGCCGCTGCCGTGCTCGCGCGACCATCGGCGTTACCATCGGCCAGAGCGGCATGGAACGCGTTATTCTGCTTGTTTGCCGTTTAATCATTAAACAAAGAAAAGGGGAAGGGGTTGGAACTCAAGGAATACTGGAGTGATAACTATCACTCTCGGGATTTTAAGCTCATCCGCATCGGTGTGGTTGCCGTTCGCTTTCGCTGGTTGGTGACCCTGCTTATTATCGGCATTGCCGGCTGGATTGCCGTCGACTGGTGGGTACTGGATCCGGCTCATTTCAAGCTGCTGTGGAAGGTGCGATTGATCACCAGCGTGATGCTTACCCCGCTGCTGCCGCTCAGTTACCTGTGCAAGCTCAATCGTCGCTGGATGGTGTTGTCGCTCTTTGCGCTGTTGGGCATTCTGCTGCTGTTCAATCTGGTCAGCCTGTGGAGCTTTCGTGACGGGGTGCCCATTCCGGTCGGCTACATCGCCTTCCCCTATTTTCTGCTGGCCTTGCTGGCGGTGCTGCCGCTGCCGGTCCGCTCCGGCCTGCGCGCGGCGGTGGTGGTGATAGTGGCGATACTGGCCACCGATTACTGGCTTGACTCCCGCACCCTGGACAATGGCGAGCTGATCGACCGGGTCTGGCTGTTGCTGTGTTTCAGCCTGTCGATGATCTGGGTGCAGGCCGGGCAGTTGCGCATGTTGCTGGATTTGTACCGGGAGTCGACCCGGGATCCGCTGACCCGGCTGATGAACCGCCGCCTGTTTATGCGTCAACTCGAGGATACCCGTCGGCACAGTCGTCGCGAACAACCCTATACCCTGATCCTGTTCGATCTCGACAAATTCAAACGCATCAATGATGAACATGGTCACCTGATGGGGGACGAGGTGCTGGTCAGCGTGTCCACCACCATCATGGATATCTTCGGTAAGGACGCGACGGTCGCTCGCTATGGCGGTGAGGAGTTCATAGTACTGCTGCCCGAGACCGAGCTGGAGCAGGGTATACGACAGGCCGAAACCCTGCGGCTGGCGGTGGAGTCCCAGCCGGTGGAAAATCCGCTGGACGAGAGTGAAGTCATGGTGACCCTGAGTGCCGGTGTGGTGGCAGGGCACAAGGACAGTGATCTCGAGGCGCTGCTGAATCAGGCCGATGAAGCGCTGTATGAAGCCAAAAGCCAGGGTCGCAATTGCGTGGTGGCACATCGGTAGTCTATTGGCCGTATAAGCACGCGCCGATGGTGGTTTGGGAAGGGGGCTTGGCTTATACTGGCCGGCGAGCCCCCTATTATTCAAATCATAACTTTCCCTTCGGGATTTATAACTAAGCGAGATGTCTTATGCCCCAAGAGCATCATGAAAAACGTGCCCTTTATGTACCCTATGCAGGCCCGGCCCTGCTGGAAACCCCGCTGTTGAACAAAGGCGGCGCCTTCTCCAGGGAAGAGCGAATTTCGTTCAATCTGGAAGGGCTGTTGCCCCACAATATCGAGACCATCGAAGAGCAGGCGTCGCGGGCATATAAACAGTACACCTCCTTTCAGAACGATCTCGACAAGCATATTTATCTGCGCAACATTCAAGACACCAACGAGACCCTGTTCTACCGTTTGGTGCACGACCACCTGAGCAAGATGATGCCCATCATCTACACCCCGACCGTGGGCAAGGCGTGTGAAGAGTTTTCCAATATCTATCGTCGCGCCCGGGGGCTGTTCATTTCCTACCCGGACCGGGATCGTATCGACGACATACTTCAGAATGCCACCAAGCAGAACGTCAAGGTCATCGTGGTGACCGACGGCGAACGTATTCTGGGGCTGGGCGATCAGGGCATCGGCGGCATGGGCATTCCCATCGGCAAGCTGTCCCTGTACACCGCCTGTGGCGGTATCTCTCCGGCTTATACCCTGCCGGTGGTACTGGATGCGGGCACCAATAATCCGCAACTGCTGAAAGATCCCATGTACATGGGCTGGCGCAACCCGCGGGTGACCGGCGAAGAATACGAGCAGTTCGTGGATGCCTTTATCGAGGCGGTCAAGCGCCGCTGGCCCAAGGTGTTGCTGCAGTTTGAAGACTTCGCCCAGAAAAATGCCATGCCGGTACTCAACCGTTACAAGGACGAGCTGTGCTGCTTCAACGATGACATTCAGGGCACCGCCGCCGTTACCCTGGGCTCCCTGATTGCCGCCTGTCAGGCCAGCGGCAGCAAGCTGTCCGAGAAAAAAGTGGCCTTCCTCGGCTCCGGCTCGGCCGGTTGCGGTATTGCCGAGCAAATCGTGGCGCAGATGAAGGCCGAAGGCCTGAGCGATGCCAAGGCGCGCGAGCGGGTGTTCATGGTGGACCGCTTCGGTCTGATCACCGACAACATGCCCAACCTGGTCGACTTTCAGCGTCCGCTGGCCCAGTCGCTGGAAAACCTGCAGGACTGGACCGTGGCCGGCGATAACATCTCGCTGCTGGAAGTGATGCAGAACGGCAAGCCCGATATTCTGATCGGGGTATCCGGCCAGCCGGGTCTGTTCACCAAGGAAGTGATTCAGACCATGCACGCCCACTGCGAGCGACCCATCGTATTCCCGCTGTCCAACCCCACCTCGCGGGTAGAAGCCACGCCGGAAGACATCATCAACTGGACCGACGGCAAGGCACTGGTTGCCACCGGCAGCCCCTTCGCCCCGGTGGAGCACAAGGGCAAGCTGTACGAGATTGCCCAGTGCAACAACTCCTACATCTTCCCCGGTATCGGCCTGGGCGTACTGGCCTGTGGCGCCAAGCGGGTGACCGACGCCATGCTGATGTCGTCCAGCCGTGCCCTGGCGGCCTGCTCGCCGCTGGCCATTGATGGCGAAGGCGCCTTGCTGCCGCCGCTGGAAGACATCCAGCAGGTGAGCCGCCAGATCGCCAAGATGGTGGCCAAAACCGCCCAGTTGCAGGGCCAGGCGTTGCAGATTTCCGACGCCGCGCTGGATGAAGCGATTGAAGCCAACTTCTGGCAGCCGGAATACCGCAAATACCGTCGCGTCTCGTTCTAATGTGAGCGACAGTCACGGGTAAAAAAAGGCATGCTGCGGCATGCCTTTTTCATGGCGTGGCAGATAACGACATTTTGTGCGGCCGTTTTCATTGAAAAGCTCGAGTTCGGCCCCATATTGCTTAACCTGAGTCGTAGCGACGCTCGACGCTGCCGGGATGCCCCGTTATAATGCCGCGTCTAATTTGCCGAGAAGACATTTGTCTTCACCAGGATTCAAGGAAGCAGCCCAGGCTGTTTTAAATCAATCACAGGGTCAGCACCACGGTGCTGAAGAAAATTGAGGTAGAAGAATGCAAGTTTCTGTAGAAACGACTCAAGGCCTGGAGCGCCGCCTGACCATTACCGTACCTGCCGACAAGGTAGAAGGCGAAGTAAACAGCCGCCTGCGTCAACTGGCCAAGACCCGCCGCATCGACGGTTTCCGTCCCGGCAAGGCGCCGCTGACCGTTATCAAGAAAATGTTCGGCTCTTCCGTTGAAGCCGACGTGGCCGGCGACCTGATGCAGCGTAACTTCTTCGAAGCGGTGATCAGCGAGAAACTGAACCCGGCCGGCATGCCGACCATGGAGCCTTCCGCGCTGAAAGCCGGTGAAGACTTCACCTTTACCGCGACGTTCGAAGTGTATCCGGAAGTGGAAGTAAAGGGTCTGGACGCCGTCAGCGTTGAAAAGCCCCAGGCTGAAGTGAACGATGCCGATCTGGACAAGATGATCGACACCCTGCGCAAGCAGCACGCCGACTGGGTTGCCGTTGAGCGCGAAGCCACCACCGACGACCGCGTGACCATGAACTTCGTGGGCTCGGTTGACGGCGAAGAATTCGAAGGCGGCGCCGCCGAAGACTTCGTCCTGGTACTGGGCTCCGGCCGCATGATCCCGGGCTTCGAAGAAGGCCTGATGGGCAAGAAAGTCGGTGACGACTTCACCCTGGAAGTGACCTTCCCCGAGGAATATCACGCCGAAAACCTGAAAGGCAAGCCGGCCCAGTTCGCCGTTGCCGTGACCAAGGTTGAAGCCCAGCAGCTGCCCGAGCTGACCGAAGAATTCGTACAGCGTTTCGGCATCGCCGACGGCAACGTTGACGGTCTGAAGGCCGAAGTACGCAAGAACATGGAACGCGAACTGGCTCAGGCCCTGAAAGCGTCCGTGAAAGAGCAGGTTATCGACGGTCTGCTGGAGCAGAACCCGGTTGACGTACCCAAGTCGCTGATCGACAACGAAATCGAAACCCTGCGCAAGCAGGCGCTGCAGCGTTTCGGTGGCATGGATCCCAACAATGCCCCGCAACTGCCGGCCGAACTGTTCCAGGAACAGGCCGAGCGTCGCGTACGCGTGGGTCTGCTGCTGGGTGAAGTGATCAAAGCCAACGAGATCAAGGCCGACGACGCCAAGGTGCAGGAAATCATCGCCTCCATGTCTGCTGC
This sequence comes from uncultured Oceanisphaera sp., assembly GCF_947495715.1. Classification (GTDB taxonomy): domain Bacteria; phylum Pseudomonadota; class Gammaproteobacteria; order Enterobacterales; family Aeromonadaceae; genus Oceanimonas; species Oceanimonas sediminis. The sequence continues at coordinate 14,274 of NZ_CANLZU010000010.1, read as the reverse complement.
CTACGAAGATCCGTCCGAAGTGGTTGCCTACTACAACGAAAACCCGGAACTGCTGGAAAACGTACGTAATCTGGCCATCGAAGATCAGGCTATCGAGTTCGTGCTGAGCCAGGCCAAGGTGTCTGACAAGCAGGTCAACTTCGATGACGTGATGAACAAGCCGGGCGCTGGCGCTTAAGAACCATTTGACTTAAGCATCAAGCTCTTGCGTATAATGGCCCCAGTGTGAGTGCACTTGGGCCATTTTATTTTGGGGACAATATCTTATGACAAATAATCATAATTCGATGATGGACGGGCCCCTGGCTGCCCTTATCCCCATGGTGGTAGAGCAGACCGCCAAGGGTGAGCGTTCCTACGATATTTATTCTCGCCTGTTGAAAGAGCGGGTCATTTTTCTGACCGGTCAGGTTGAAGACCACATGGCCAACCTGATCTGCGCCCAGCTGCTGTTTCTGGAGTCGGAAAACCCGGAGAAGGATATCTATCTGTATATCAACTCTCCGGGCGGCTCGGTGACGGCCGGCATGTCGATTTACGACACCATGCAGTTTATCAAGCCGAACGTCAGCACGGTTTGCATGGGGCAAGCCGCTTCCATGGGGGCCTTCCTGTTGGCCGGCGGTGCCGCCGGCAAGCGCTTTGCACTGCCCAACAGCCGGGTGATGATTCATCAGCCGCTGGGTGGCTTTCAAGGTCAGGCGTCGGACATCCAGATCCACGCCAAGGAAATTCTGTATATCAAAGAAAAGCTCAATCGTTTGCTGGCCGAACATACCGGCCAGGAGCTGTCGATTATCGAGCGCGATACCGACCGTGACAACTTCATGTCCGCCGAACAGGCCAAAGAATATGGTCTGGTCGACGAGGTGCTGTTCAAGCGCGATTGAGCAAAGCGGGGTGGGGTGCTGTACACTCTTTGAACAAGAGGCAAGTAGGCACTCCTCAGCCTGTACGCATACGAGGTGACTGAATGACAGACAAACGCAAGGGCGAAGGGGATGGCGGCAAGTTGCTGTACTGTTCTTTTTGCGGTAAAAGCCAACACGAAGTACGCAAGCTCATTGCCGGCCCTTCCGTCTACATTTGTGACGAATGTGTCGAGCTGTGCGAAGACATCATTCGGGAAGAGATCAAGGATATTTCGCCGAAGCGGGAAGGCGATGCCTTGCCGACGCCGCACGAAATCCGTGCCAACCTGGATGACTATGTCATTGGTCAGGATCATGCCAAGAAAGTGCTGGCCGTGGCGGTGTACAACCACTACAAGCGACTGCACAACGCGGGTGCGACCGAAGGCGTTGAACTGGGCAAGTCCAATATTCTGCTGATCGGCCCGACTGGTTGCGGCAAGACATTGCTGGCCGAAACGCTGGCGCGCTTGCTGGATGTGCCTTTCACCATGGCGGATGCCACCACCCTGACCGAAGCCGGTTACGTGGGGGAAGATGTCGAGAACATCATCCAGAAGCTGCTGCAAAAGTGCGACTACGATGTGGAAAAAGCCCAGCGTGGCATCGTCTATATCGATGAAATCGACAAGATTTCCCGCAAGTCCGACAATCCCTCCATCACCCGTGACGTATCGGGCGAAGGGGTGCAGCAGGCCCTGCTGAAGCTGATTGAAGGTACGGTGGCATCGGTACCGCCCCAGGGCGGTCGCAAGCACCCGCAGCAGGAGTTTCTGCAGGTCGACACCTCCAAGATCCTCTTTATCTGCGGCGGCGCCTTTGCCGGCCTGGACAAGGTGATTGAGCAGCGCATGGACAAGGGCACCGGCATCGGTTTTGGTGCCGAAGTGAAAGCCAAGGACGATCGTTCTTCCCTGAGTGAGATTTTCACCCGGGTCGAGCCCGAGGACCTGGTCAAATATGGCCTGATCCCCGAGTTTATCGGTCGTCTGCCGGTGGTCGCCACCCTGACCGAACTGGATGAAGCTGCACTGGTGCAGATCCTGTCCGAGCCCAAGAACGCACTGACCAAGCAGTATGGTGCCCTGTTCGCACTGGAAGACGTGGAGCTGGAATTCCGTGACGATGCCTTGCGGGCGATCGCCCACAAGGCGATGGAACGTAAAACCGGCGCTCGTGGTCTGCGCTCCATCGTGGAAGCGGTGTTGCTCGATACCATGTACGATCTGCCGACCCAGAACGAGGTCACCAAGGTGGTGGTCGATGAAACCGTGATCAAGGGTGAGTCTGCGCCTCTGCTTATTTACGAGAAAGGCGAAACCCAGGCGGCGTCCGGCGACTGAGATTGGCGATGAGCCATCGAAGGGAGGTCATGACGGCTCCCTTTGCCAAGGTGCGTTATTTTTGACCGAATCAAAGGGGCTTTATGCCCCTTTTTCTGTTTTTGCGTGCCTGGTGATTGAATCTGATGATCTCGCCCCCATATACTGCCCAAGCGCTAATAATTGCATCAAGCCGAGAGGACACTATGACCCTAGAGCGTTCCGAACGCATCGAAACCCCTGTTCTGCCTCTCCGTGACGTGGTGGTATACCCTCATATGGTTATTCCGCTGTTTGTGGGACGGGAAAAGTCCATCCGCTGTCTTGAGGCAGCGATGGAGCAGGACAAGAAGGTACTGCTGATCGCACAGAAAGAAGCAGCCACCGACGATCCACTGGCCGATGACCTTTATCAGGTCGGTACCATCGCCAACATACTGCAACTGCTGAAACTGCCTGACGGCACCGTCAAGGTGCTGGTGGAAGGCGGTCAGCGTGCCCGCATGGAGGACTTGCGCGAGCAGGACGGTTACTTCGTCGCCGATGCCCAGTATCTGGAGACCGCGGCGCTCGAAGAGCGCGAGCAGGAAGTTCTGGTTCGCTCGGCCATTACCCAGTTTGAAAGCTACATCAAACTCAACAAGAAAATTCCGCCCGAAGTACTGACCTCGTTGTCGGCCATCGAAGACGCGGCACGGCTGGCCGATACCATGGCCGCCCACATGCCGCTGAAGCTGGAAGACAAGCAGAAGGTGCTGGAAATTGCCGAGGTCGGCGAGCGACTCGAATACCTGATGGCGATGATGGAGTCGGAGATCGATGTGCTGCAGGTGGAGCGCCGTATTCGCGCCCGCGTCAAGAAGCAGATGGAAAAGAGCCAGCGCGAGTACTATCTCAACGAGCAGATGAAGGCGATTCAGAAAGAGCTGGGCGAGATGGACGACGTGCCCGACGAGTTCGAGGCGCTGCAGCAGAAGGTTGAAGACGCCGGCATGACCGAGGAGGCGCGGCAGAAAACCGACGCCGAGCTGGCCAAGCTGAAGATGATGTCGCCGATGTCGGCGGAAGCCACGGTGGTGCGTGGCTACATCGACTGGATGGTCGCGGTGCCCTGGAAGAAAAAGTCCAAGGTGAAGAAGGATCTGGCCAAGGCGGAAGAGACCCTGGATGCGGATCACTATGGCCTGGAAAAGGTCAAGGAACGCATTATCGAGTATCTGGCGGTACAGAGCCGCACCAGCAAGCTCAAAGGGCCCATTCTGTGTCTGGTGGGGCCGCCCGGCGTGGGTAAAACCTCGCTTGGCCAGTCCATCGCCAAGGCAACCGGCCGTAAATACGTGCGCATGGCGCTTGGCGGCGTGCGGGACGAGGCGGAAATTCGCGGCCATCGCCGTACCTATATCGGCTCCATGCCGGGCAAGCTGATTCAGAAAATGGCCAAGGTCGGGGTGCGCAACCCGCTGTTCCTGCTCGATGAAATCGACAAAATGTCGTCCGACATGCGTGGCGATCCGGCCTCGGCGCTGCTGGAAGTGCTGGATCCGGAGCAGAACCACAGCTTCAACGATCATTATCTGGAAGTGGATTATGACCTGTCGGACGTGATGTTCGTGGCTACCTCCAACTCCATGCACATTCCGGGGCCGCTGCTGGACCGGATGGAAGTGATTCGGCTGTCCGGTTATACCGAAGACGAAAAGCTCAACATCGCCAAGAACCACCTGCTGTCCAAGCAAATCAGCCGCAACGGGCTGAAGGAAAGCGAAATCGTGGTGGAAGACTCGGCGATTATCGGCATTATCCGCTATTACACCCGGGAAGCCGGGGTGCGTAGCCTGGAGCGCGATATCTCCAAGTTGTGCCGCAAGGCGGTGAAGGAAATTCTGCTCAATAAAGACGTCAAGCAGGTCGTTATCAATCAGGACAACTTGAAAAACTACCTGGGTGTGCGTCGCTTCGATTACGGCAAGGCCGAAGAGCACAACCAGATAGGTCAGGTGACCGGCCTGGCGTGGACCGAAGTGGGCGGTGAGCTGCTGACCATCGAAGTGGCCAACGTGCCCGGCAAGGGCAAGCTGTCCTATACCGGCTCCCTCGGCGACGTCATGAAAGAGTCGGTGCAGGCGGCGATGACGGTGGTACGCTCTCGTGCCGACAAGTGGCGTATCAACAACGACTTCTATGAGAAGCGCGATATTCATGTGCACGTGCCGGAAGGGGCGACCCCGAAAGACGGCCCCAGTGCGGGGGTAGCCATGTGTACGGCGCTGGTGTCCAGCCTCACCGGTAATCCGGTGCGCGCCGATGTGGCCATGACCGGCGAGATCACCCTGCGCGGCGAAGTGCTGCCCATCGGTGGCCTCAAGGAAAAGCTGCTGGCTGCGCGCCGTGGCGGTATCAAGCGGGTGCTGATCCCGAAGGAAAACGAGCGCGATCTGGAAGAAATTCCCGACAACATCAAGCAGCATCTGTCCATCCATCCGGTGCGCTGGATAGAGGAAGTGCTGGAATTGGCGCTGGAACAGCCTCCGGAAGGCTTTTCTGTGGCCTCTGCCTGAGCTTTTTCGCCGTAACTCACGGTTTCAGGCTTGTCAGCGGCCCTGACTCGCAGTAGCCTTGGATGAAATTATGTGGCCGGCCACCGACATGGACGATGCCGGTGGCCGGAAACGCAGCGCTTGATAAGCTCATGAGCGCTGTCATCCATCAATAACAATATCGAAGTTAAGCTTGTGTCGGCTGCTCAATGGCAGCCGGCCAACGTAAAAACGACAAGGGGAATGACTGTGAATAAATCTCAACTGATCGACAAGATTGCCGACGGCGCCGACATCACCAAGGCCTCTGCCGGCCGTGCGCTGGACGCCTTTGTTGAGGCGGTGACCGAGTCACTGCAAGAAGGCGATCAGGTGTCTCTGGTTGGGTTTGGTACCTTTGCCGTGCGTGAACGTGCTGCCCGTACCGGCCGTAACCCGCAAACCGGCGCTGCCATCGAAATCGCCGCCGCCAAGACGCCGGCTTTCAAGGCGGGTAAAGCGCTGAAAGACGCGGTTAATTAAGCGACGCCTTTACTGGACTTTTGGGTCCGAAAGGTCATGGCTCGAAAGGCGCATCAAAGGGTGCGCTTTTTTTTCGGGTAAGACGGCACCTCCGTCTATCGGGAGTAACGACAGCTTATGTTTTTTGACAAATTAAGAGCGGGTGCCCAGGGCACCGTCTCCAAAGTCATTCTGATATTGATTATTTTATCTTTTGCGCTGGCCGGGGTAGGCAGTTATGTCACTCAGCCTACGGCGGAAGTGGCCGCCGTGGTCAACGGCGATGAGATTGGCGCTCAGGCACTGGAAAATGCCTATCGCAACGAGCGGACCCGGCTGGAAAACCAGCTTGGTCCCCAGTTCAGCCAACTGCTGGGCGACCCCCAGTATGTGGCGCAGATCCGCCGTTCGGTACTGGAGCAAATGGTGGAACAGCGTTTGATTGACCAGAAGGTGCAGGAGCTGGGTCTGTACGCCAGCGACGACCAGGTCCGCAACGCCATTCGTGCTCTGCCGGAGTTTCAGCAGGACGGCCGTTTCGATAACGAACGCTACCAGCAACTGCTGGCCCGCAGCGGCATGAGTGCCGAACAGCTGCGTGACAGCGTGCGGCAGGATCTGAGCCGCCAGCTGTTGTTGAATGCGCTGGTTGGCTCGGGTTTTACTCTGGAAGCCGAAGCCGGCTGGCTGGACCGGTTAAGCCGTCAGCAGCGGGATGCCGAACTGGTACGTTTGCCGCTGGCCGACTTCAGTGCCCGGGTCGAGCTGACCGATGACGAGGTGAAAGCCTACTATCAGCAACAACCGCAGCAGTTCCAACGGCCCGAGCAGGTGAAAGTGAATTACCTGTTACTGGATGCCAATGCGGTTGATGCCTCCGATATCGACGAGCAGACCATCGAAGCCGAATACCAGGCCAACCTGAGCAACTACAGCCAGCCCGAGCAGCGCAAAGTAGCCCACATCATGATCAACAAAGGTGATGATGCCGAGCAGACCATCACGGCCATCGGCGAGCGTCTTGCCGCCGGTGAGTCCTTTGCCGAACTGGCCCAGGCCGAGTCGGATGATGTCTTCTCCGGCGCCAAGGGCGGCGAGCTGGAATGGATGGAGCAGGGGACCCTGGATCCGGCGTTCGATCAGGCGGCTTTTGCCCTGACCGACATCGGTGACATTTCTCCGGTGGTCGAGAGCGAGTTTGGCCTGCATCTGATCACCCTGCTGGATAAACGCGAGAGCAAGACCAGGCCGCTGGCAGAGGTGCGCGATGCCATTGCCGAGCGCCTGGCCCAGGAGCAGGCCGCAAATGCCTTCTACGAGCAGGAGCAGCGTCTGGCCGAGCTGGCCTTCGAGTTTCCCGACTCGCTGGACATGGCGGCACAGGAACTGGACCTGAACGTGACCTCTACCGACTACTTCTCTGCCGTGGATGCGCCGACCGACCTCAAGGACGCCAAGGTGCTGACTCAGGCTTTCTCCGCCGAACTGCGTGAACAGGGCATGAACTCCGAGCTGATAGAGCTGGGCAGCAACAAGGCGCTGGTGATTCACGTGACCGACTATCGCCCGGCGGCGGTACGCGACTTTGACGAGGTGCAGGAACTGGCGCGGGAGCAGGCGGTGGCCGCCAAGGCCATTGAGCTGACCGAGCAGGCGGCGGTTGAACTGCAGCAGGCCTGGGCGGCCGGCGGGCAGCAGGCCTGGCTGGAACAGCATGGCCTGACCGTGATCGAGCTTGAGGATGTGACCCGCGAAAGCGAGCAGGATCCGGCGGTGCTGGACGCCCTGTTTGCCATGCCGGCCCCGACAGACCAGCCCAGCCTGCATGGGGTAGCGCTGGCCGGTGGCGACCAGGTGGTGCTCAAGCTGAATGCGGTCAGTACTCCGGAAGCGCCCTCCGAGTTGCTGGCACAAATTCGCCAGGGGCAGAGCGGCCTGCAGGGGCAGCGTGAATACTTGAGCCTGATTGGTGCGCTCAAGGCCTCGGCCGACATCGAGTATCGTCAGCCCACATTGCAGAATGACAACTTCTGATAATGCTTAATAAAAAAGGCGCTTCGGCGCCTTTTTTTTCGTTCACCGCGGCCGCTGTATTACACCTCTTTATTGCCAATATCTATTTGATTTGATAATAAAGATGGCAGATACATACGATGGCGAATGTTTTATTTTCGTTGGCATCTTCGCTATGATGCCAAGCTTGGGTGAAAGTGTTATATGATAAGCATGTTAACGCAGTCGGAGAGTATCTTTTGATTAACGTATTCCTGGTTGATGACCATGAGTTAGTGCGCACAGGGATCCGACGCATATTAGAAGACGTCAAGGGAATGAAGGTGCTGGGTGAAGCCAAAAGCGGCGAAGAGGCCGTGCAATGGTGTAGAGAGCAGCATCCGGACGTCGTATTGATGGACATGAACATGCCGGGTATCGGTGGCCTGGAAGCCACCCGCAAGATTTTGCGTTTCAACCCGGATATAAAAATCATCGTCCTGACCATTCACACCGAAAACCCGTTTCCTACCAAGGTCATGCAGGCGGGAGCCAGCGGTTATCTGACCAAGGGGGCCGGGCCGGAAGAAATGATCAACGCCATACGCCTGGTGCACAGTGGCCAGCGTTATATTTCGCCGGAAATTGCCCAGCGCATGGCGCTGAGTCAGTTTTCCAACGAAGAAAACCCGTTCAAGCAGTTATCCGAACGAGAGCTGCAGATCATGTTGATGATTACTCGGGGCCAGCGGGTTACCGATATATCCGAGCAGCTTAATCTGAGCCCTAAAACGGTTAACAGTTACCGTTATCGCTTGTTCAGCAAACTGGATATCAACGGTGACGTAGAGTTGACCCATCTGGCAATCCGTTACGGCATGCTGGACGCAGAAAAGATTTAATGGCGTATGAGCCAGCCCTTTGATGCCAAGGCCTTTCTCAAGGCGGTCACGGATCACCCCGGCGTTTATCTGATGTTTGATGAAGCCGGGGTGATTATTTATGTCGGCAAAGCCAAAAACCTGAAAAAACGGTTGTCTTCCTATTTCCGCACCAACGTCAGCGGCGAGAAGACCCGCTCCCTGGTGCGCCAGATTTGTGATGTGCAGGTGACGGTGACCCACACCGAAACCGAAGCGCTGATCCTCGAGCACAACCTGATCAAGCAGCATCTGCCCCGTTACAACGTGCTGCTGCGCGACGACAAATCCTACCCCTACATCATCATTACCGATCATCGCCATCCGCGTATCGGTCTGCATCGGGGGGCCCGCAAGAAAAAGGGCGAATATTTCGGGCCCTATCCCAACGGGGCGGCGGTGCGTGAAAGCCTGCACCTGATGCAAAAGCTGTTTCCGGTGCGCCAGTGTGAAGACAGCGTCTATGCCAACCGCTCTCGCCCCTGCCTCATGTACCAGCTCAAGCGCTGTGCCGGCCCCTGTGTCAGCGGCCTGGTCAGCGACGAGGAATACAGGCATCAGCTGCAACTGGCGCGTCTGTTTCTGCAGGGCAAGAACCAGCAGGTGCTGACCAATCTGGCCGACAGCATGGAGCAGGCGAGTACAGAGCTGCGCTTTGAAGAGGCGGCCCGGTTTCGGGATCAGCTACAGGCGCTGCGCCGAGTGCAGGAGCAGCAGTTTGTCAGCGGTAATGTACTGGACGATCTCGACGTGATCGGGCTGGCGGTATCCCGCAGTCAGGCCTGTGTACAGGTGCTGTTTATTCGCCAGGGCAAGGTGCTGGGCAGCCGCAGCTATTTTCCCAAGATGCCGCCGGACACCGACGCCGAAGAAATACTGCAGAGCTTTGTGCTGCAGTTTTATCTGGCCGGCATTGGTGGCCGAGAAGCGCCCGCCGAAATTCTGCTCGACCACAGCCTGCCGGATGAAGATGTGCTGAGCGAGACCCTGAGCCAGCATTATGGCCGCCGTATCAAGTTGCGCAGCCGTACCCGCTCCGAGCGGGCGCGTTTTATCAAGCTGGCCAGCACCAATGCAGAAACCGCCCTGGCCAGTCGGCTGGCGCACAAGAGCACTCAACGGCAACGGCTGCTGCAGCTGGAAGAAGCGCTGTCCTGCCCGCCGATTACTCGCATGGAATGTTTTGATATTTCCCACACCATGGGTGAGAAAACCGTCGCCTCCTGCGTGGTGTTCAATCAGGAAGGGCCGCAGAAAAGCGAGTATCGCCGTTTCAACATCAACGGCATTACTCCCGGCGACGACTATGCCGCCATGGAGCAGGCCCTGAGCCGACGCTTTCATCAGGCCGATATCGACAAGTTACCCGATATCCTGTTTATCGACGGCGGCCTGGGGCAACTGGCCAAAGCCGAAGAGGTCATCGCCCGTGAGCTGGCCGACAGCCCGCGTCAGCCGTTGCTGATAGGGGTGGCCAAGGGCGTCACCCGAAAGGCCGGGCTGGAGACATTGGTGATGGGCGGCAGCCATGAAGAGCGGCACTTGCCGGCAGACATGCCGGCGCTGCACCTTATTCAGCATATTCGCGATGAGTCACACCGGTTCGCCATTACCGGTCACCGGGCGCAGCGAGGCAAGGCGCGTACCACCAGCACCCTGGAGACCATTCCCGGCGTCGGCGCCAAGCGGCGACAGTCACTGCTGAAATATCTGGGCGGTATTCAGGAAGTAAAACGGGCCAGTGTGGATGAGCTGGCCAAGGTGCCGGGCATCAGCCAGGCACTGGCAGAAAAAATTCACGATGCGTTGCATCACTGACCCGCATCATGCACCATGTAGCGGCATGATCCACTGGCCTGAAAATAATGATAAATATACCTAATTCCCTGACTTTTTTCCGATTGCTGCTGATCCCGGTATTCATAGTGCTGTTTTATCTGCCGGTGGAAGGGGCTTACTTTTGGGCGGCGGCGATATTTACCTTTGCCGCCGTAACCGACTGGCTTGATGGTTTTCTGGCCCGCAAGCTGGAACAGAGTACCCCTTTTGGTGCCTTTCTCGATCCGGTGGCCGACAAGGTCATGGTGGCCGCCGCATTGGTGATTATCGTCGAAGATTACAGCAGCCCGCTGGTGACCATTCCGGCCATGATCATGATAGGGCGCGAGATCATCATTTCTGCCCTGCGCGAGTGGATGGCGGAAATTGGCCAGCGCTCCCAGGTAGCGGTGAGCTGGATTGGCAAATGGAAAACCACCATACAGATGCTGGCGCTGATAGGCCTTATCTGGCAGCAGAGCCTGTACATGATTTGGGGCAGCTATGCGCTCTTGTATGTTGCCACCGGCCTGACCCTGTATTCGGCGTACGATTATCTTAAAGCCGCCTGGGGCGACCTGACCCGCTCGGCCTGAAACAGCATTCGCTGCCCGAGCCTGAATGGGCGAGGGCAGCAGGATGAATAAGCAAAAGCTGCGGTAAAACAGGGTTCTGCGCATAAAAAATGTGCGAACGAAACAAAAAACACAGATTAAAGTTGACTGAGCGACGGCCATCATTAGAATGCAAAGTCATCTGAAAGACCTCTTTTATGGCGCGTTAGCAAAGCGGTTATGCAGCGGATTGCAAATCCGTTCAGTCCGGTTCGACTCCGGAACGCGCCTCCACTTCTTCTGCAAGAAGCATCTACTGCCCGGATGGTGAAATCGGTAGACACAAGGGATTTAAAATCCCTCGCTCGTAAGGGCGTGCCGGTTCAAGTCCGGCTCCGGGCACCATATTCAACAAAAAAGCCGTTCCAACAGCGAACGGCTTTTTTGTGGCCGACACTCTTGCTCGACATCCCAGAGTGGCCGGTCATACCAATCTGTCAAACTAACTGATCTGTTTAGCTGCCCTGTAAAGGTCGAACGAAAGGTCTACTCCACCGACACGCTGCAAGCACCTCCATGTGGCGCTCAGCACATGACGTCCTGTCATGTGATGGTCGGTAGAGTAGAACCCTTCATCCGCCCCTCTGCTGCGGCGTCGCCTGTGGGAGCGACCTGCAGACAACTCGGTGCTTAAGGAGAGGCAACAGAGATCGGCTCCCACGACCGTGAAATGCCATGGACGGCATTTCCCGAGCCCTCAGGGATGAGTTTATGGCGTGTCGTGGGAGGTGGCTCTGTTTCCTCGAGTATCCAGTTTAACCTAGATCATATTTTTATTTAGTTTGGTATCACAGCGCCAAGCGTTCGGGACGGTCATCATTCAGCTATAGAGCTGCATCTCCAGTACGCTGGTGATAGAACTGCCATTCCAGCAGTATTCAAAATGCTTGGCTTGGCAGAGTTCGCTGATAAGCCTTGGCTTGAAAAGCACAAAACAGTCATTCCCGGCATGCCTGACCGAGCGGTATTTTAATCCATCAGCACCATTACTACGATGCTCGTTCGCGAACGCCTGGCTGTGGCTGTAATCGGTTGGGTGGTAAAGGCTGGAAGACAAATGCTGCGTATCGGTAATGTCTATCAGGCCGGCATTGAACCGAGCGAAAAGAGATCGCATCTGAATGCGTTGAGCCGGCTCATTGGTATACCCATACAACCGTTCTTGATGATACAAGGTCTCTTTAATCGCCGTATCGAGCGAGGGGGCACAGTAGTAGCCACCAAAGTCGCCCGTGGTAAACCGAGCGCCTTCCGGATTGATATGAGTGAACGCGGCCATGGCATAACTGGCATGAGGTATCCCAACCAGCCAATCCCCTTTGGGCACCAGATTAAGATCGCCGGCTTCTTCTTGTAGCCGTGGATTGGTCATGGCTTCAACCGCATACACGGCTTCCAGTTCGTCGACAGTAGCCACGTCTTCATAAAGGTCTATCGGCGGATACTTGCTGGGTATCAGCCGGTAGCATTCCTGTCCTTGAAGTTGTGCTACCTGAGGTTCTTCGCTCAAGCCATGCCTCCACGCCAGGCACTCAGTCTTTTAGACACTTCATACAGGTCGGCAACCCGGCCATGAGTCATCACCTCCATCGCGCTCTTGCCTGCAAAGAAGGGGTGCTGGTTGGGCTTGCGTACCCATCCGTAAACACTGTCTTCGGCAGTGAACAGGATACGCAGACTCTTATGGATGTTGAGGATGTAGCTCATACGCTCCAGTGTGTCCGGGCTTAGACGAATGCCGCCATGTTTTGCCTTGTATTTGTTCAATGTTGAACGGGAGTGAATGCCCAGTAGAGCCAGCTGCTCCTGGGTGGAACAGTGCCATTTGTCTAAAATCTTGAACACGACCGGAAGCGCCTTGCTCAGGTCTGGCCCTTGCTTTGATTGGGCTGGTAACACTTGTGACATCATACCACCCTCCTGTTATGTGTAACGCCCGAGGCGATAGCCTTGAGCGCTATAGTGTTAGTCAACTTAGGTCTACTTTAGTTTATTTGTACATAAATGAACAGTTTTGTTCCGGGTGACCAGTCACGCTCTTGGAATGCGATCTTCTTCTATTCGGCGCTGCACCGTGGCCTTGGTCATGCCCGAGAGTTCACAAAAGCGGTCGACACTGGCCACCGGTGTGTCGAAATGGATAGCTATTTGAGTCATACTTGGCACCTATTGTGTTTATATGCTCTTGAAACGACGTGAAGTTCAATTAATTTGTTCGTTACTGAGATTGTTATCAGATTATCTGGTGTGGTCATCAGGACCATTTAAAGCGAAATAGTTACCACAGAGGCGCTAAGCGTGATCCATGGCAAACTTTGAACCTACTAAAGAGACTGTTTCGGGTTCTGTTTCGTTCGATTTGCAGGGTTTTACGGAACGAATGGGGCAAATTCCGGGGGATGAGTCGGCTCGTTCGTTTGGATGGAGCTGTGGTTTATCTGATACGGCCATCAAAAAGTACCGTGCAGGCACTTCGACGCCCAATGTTGAACGGCTTATTGCACTGGCGTGGATGTGCGGCGTGCTGCTGGTCAAGCGCCTGCAGCCCGAACTGATGGGCGGCTTCTGCATCAAGAGCGACAACCCGGCCTACCGCGAGATCCACATATCGCCCAGCAATAAACCCGACGACATACGCATCATCGCCAAGTGGACAGGGAAAAAGATTTAACGGTGTGGCTACCTAATAAACTGCGATAAAGGCTAAAAGCCTGAAAATTATAAAAATAATATGAGCACGGAGTACACAATATGGAAGTTGCTGTATTTTTATACTGCAATACCAAAGGCATTGTAAAAACTTACGAAATCGAAGATCCCAGTCAAGATGAAGAGTACATCCAGGGTATTTGCTTACGCAGCGATGACTTGAAAACCTTTCGTAAAGACCGCGTCATAGATTACTTCGATAGCTTGAGTGAAGCCGATGAAGCGATGGCTGATCTCATTGAGAAAGGCGAAATCGTTCCTTATGTTCCCAAGCCTAGGCCTTGGGAAACCTTTGACGTGTGTTTCACTGGTTACACTCAAGCCGAAAAAGCTGAACTGTCTCAGAAAGCCGAAGCTGTCGGGCTCACTGTCCGTAAAGATGTGACCGTACACCTAAACCTACTTTGCTGCGGAAAACGAGCTGGCCCGAGTAAGATAAAAAAGTCACGAGAGAAGGGTATTCTAATCTTGGGTACCAACCCTTATCAATCCCCTCATATGAGCTAGAGCTGGCGCGGCCTCGCGGGCAGACTACCCATCTTTGAACCAAACTCGACGACACGGCAGCTCATGATCACCCGCGATACTATATCTGAACACCTCCACGACATCTTCGGCCAGGATATGCATGCCAAGCGGGTACTTTCATTGGCCAATGCCACTCAGGGCGTCATTGAATCCAGCTCGCTGGCCATTCATGCCATCGGCAATGGCCTCGCTCAGGCAAATGGTTTGGAGCGTAAATACGCCATTAAACAAGTGGATCGTTTGTTGAGTAACATCAAGCTGAATGTCTGGTCACTGTTCGATGACTGGGTGCCTTACGTGGTAGCTGAACGCAAGGAAATCGTGGTCTCGATGGACTGGACCGAATTCGATGCCGACGACCATAGCAGCATCGTGCTGAGCATGCAGACCAGTCATGGACGCAACACGCCGCTGCTGTGGAA
>NZ_CANLZU010000009.1 GCF_947495715.1 uncultured Oceanisphaera sp. | reverse complement strand
TATCGCCAAGCGGTAAGGCAGCGGGTTTTGATCTCGCCATTCCCAGGTTCGAATCCTGGTACCCCAGCCATTTTAAATAGCAAAAAACCAGCCTCGAGCTGGTTTTTTGCTTTCCGGAATTGGGAAAAATGGTGAGGGGTAAAGTGTGAGGAGTGAGGGGAAGAGACAGACAAACTGCCTCACCATTTCCCCCTCACCCCTCACCTGCCTTTAAAGCCCCATGGCGTACTTCATCACCCGGGTTTTCAGCGGGCCGCTGTGCTCGGCAGCTTTCAACCCCAGGTTACGCAGCAGCTTGAGCGGAAACAGATCGTTGCTGAAGGTGTGATAACACAGATCCATCGCCGACTGCATCAGCAGGTTGTCGGGCCGGCGCCGACGCTGATAACGCTGCAAGCGCTCGGCGGCGGCGATGTCCAGACCTGCCTCCACGCCCTGATGAATCAGCTCGCTCAGCGCCGCCACATCCTTGAAGCCCAGGTTGACCCCCTGCCCCGCCAGCGGGTTGATGGTGTGGGCCGCATCGCCCAGCAACACCACCGCACCTTTCACATAGTCATTGGCATGGCGACGGCGCAGCGGGAAACTGCCCTTGTTCAGCACGGTGAAATTGCCCAGCCGGGCCGGAAAGTGAGCGGCAATCTGTTTTGCCAGCGCCTCGTTATCCAGTGCCGCCAGCTCCTTGATGCGCGCCTTTTGGTCATACCACACCAGAGAGCCCTGCCGCAGGCCCATCGGCAGAAAAGCCCGCGGGCCACTGGGGAAAAACTGCTGCCAGGTGGTGTCCGGCTCCAGCCCGTCACCTTCGATGCCGATCAGCATGCAGTGCTGGGCGTAATCCCAGGCGGTGACGCCAATACCGGCCAGCTGACGAGTACGAGACTCGGCGCCGTCGCAGGCCAGCACCAGGCGCGCCTGCAGTTGTTGCCCTCCTTCCAGGCTCAGCTCGGCACCATTCTCGTTCTGTGTCAGGCCAATCAGCCCGTTCGGGCAGTCGAGCACCACCTTGTGCCACTGGGCCAGCGCCTGCCACAGGCCAAGCTGAATAATCCGGTTTTCGACCATGTACCCCAGGTATTCACAGTCCAGCTCGTGCGCCTCGAAACGGGTGCTGAACCCCTGCCATTCACAGGCTTCCAGCCGCTGATACGGCCAGGCACGCATGGCGACGATAGTTTCCCAGGCACCGGCCTGCTGCAGCAGTCGCACCGAGGTGGCACTGATGGCGGACACTCGCAAATCCGGCGCTTGCTCGGGAGAAAAGGCGTCCGGCGTTCTGGCTTCGATCACTCGAATGCTCAGCCCGGTCGGTGCCAGCAGGGCCGCAGCCAATGCCCCGACCATGCCGCCGCCGATGATGGCGATATCACAATGTTCCATATGTTAACCTCGTGCTAACCTCGCGATTTTTCAACCATTCTACCGCAAAAAGTACGGTGTTTCGGCGAGAATCTATCCATATTGCCACCAGGCAGCGGCTGGATATTATCTGGTCACTGCCGGCAGAAAAGAGTAGAATCCCCGGTCCTGAAACATGACCCTTGCCGCAATCCAAAGAGAGCCATGAGTAAAAAACTTCATATCAAAACCTGGGGCTGTCAGATGAACGAATACGATTCATCCAAGATGGCCGATCTGCTGGACGCCACTCACGGCTACGAGCTCACCGACGACGCCGAGCAAGCCGATGTACTGCTGCTCAACACCTGCTCCATTCGCGAAAAGGCGCAGGAAAAGGTGTTTCATCAGCTGGGACGCTGGCGCCCGCTGAAAGTCGCCAATCCCAAGCTGGTGATCGGTGTCGGTGGTTGCGTCGCCTCCCAGGAAGGTGACGCCATTCGCGCCCGGGCTCCCTTTGTCGACATCGTGTTCGGCCCCCAGACCCTGCACCGGCTGCCGGCGATGATCAAATCCGTGCTCGAAGGCAACGGCGCCCAGGTAGACGTGGCCTTTCCGGAAATCGAAAAATTCGACAGCATGCCCGAGCCTCGCGCCGAGGGCGCTACCGCCTTCGTGTCCATCATGGAAGGCTGCTCCAAATACTGTTCTTTCTGCGTGGTGCCCTACACCCGCGGTGAAGAAGTCAGCCGGCCGATGGACGATGTGCTCTATGAAATCGCCCAGCTTGCCGATCAGGGCGTGCGCGAGGTCAACCTGCTGGGCCAGAACGTCAATGCCTACCGGGGCGAGACCCATGACGGCGATATCTGCAGCTTTGCCGAGCTGCTGCGCCTGGTGGCCGCCATCGACGGCATCGACCGCGTGCGCTACACCACCAGCCATCCCATCGAGTTCACCGACGATATCATCGAAGTGTACAAGGATACGCCCGAGCTGGTCAGCTTCCTGCATCTGCCGGTACAGAGCGGCTCCGACCGCATCCTGACCCTGATGAAGCGCCCGCATACCGCACTGGAATACAAGTCCAAGATCCGCAAGCTGCGGCTGGCGCGTCCCGACATCACCATCAGCTCCGACTTCATCATCGGTTTCCCCGGTGAAGACGCCGACGATTTCGAAAAGACCATGAAGCTGATTGAAGATATCGGCTTCGACATGAGCTTCAGCTTTATCTTCAGCGCGCGCCCCGGTACCCCGGCCGCCGATCTGCCGGACGATGTGCCGCTGGACGAGAAAAAAGCGCGACTCTATCGCCTGCAAACGGTCATCAACAATCAGGCTCAGTTGATCAGCCGGCAGATGCTGGGCTCAACCCAGCGTATTCTGGTCGAAGGCCCGTCCAAGCTGGATCCGATGGAGCTGCGCGGCCGTACCGAGAACAACCGCGTGGTCAACTTCACCGGCCCCCATACCCTGATCGGCGGCTTCGCCGACGTGGAAATCACCGAGGTGATGCCCCACAGCCTGCGCGGCACCTTCCTGCGTGGCGAGAATGAAATGGGGCTGCGAGTACAGGTATCGCCCAAGAGCATTCTGGCGCGCCGCCCGGATGGCGTGGCCGACGACGTCGGTGTAGCCACCTTTACACCCTAAAAAGCAGGGACTCGGGATTGGGGAATAGGGACTCGATACCCTTATCCCTACTCCCGGATCCCCAATCCCCGATATTTAGGAGTTACCTTGACAGCAAAAGTCACCACCCTGGAACTTGAACTGCAGCCGGCCGATGCTCCGCGTCTGGCCAGCCTGTGCGGGCCCTTCGACGACAACATCAAACAGCTGGAACGCCGCCTGGGAGTGGAAATCAACTACCACAACCAGCACTTTACGCTGGTGGGGCCGGCCAATCTGGTCAAGGTCGGCGGTGAGCTGCTCACGCAACTGTATGTCGATACCCAGTCGGTGCGCGGCCAGGCGGTACCCGATATCACCCCCGACCAGGTACATCTGGCCATCAAGGGAAGCCGGGTACTCGAGCAAAATGCCGAGCCAGATGAAGGCTACCAGTACGGCAAGGAAGTGGTGATCAAGACCAAGCGGGGCCTGATCAAGCCTCGCACCCCCAACCAGGCCCATTACGTGGCGCATATTCTCAGCCACGACATCACCTTCGGCATAGGCCCGGCCGGTACCGGCAAGACCTATCTGGCGGTAGCGGCAGCGGTGGATGCGCTGGAGCGTCAGGAAGTGCGCCGTATTCTGCTGACCCGTCCGGCAGTGGAAGCGGGCGAGAAGCTCGGTTTTCTGCCCGGCGATCTGAGCCAGAAAGTCGATCCCTATCTGCGCCCGCTGTACGATGCCCTGTTCGAAATGCTGGGTTTTGAGCGCGTAGAAAAGCTGATCGAGCGCAACGTGATCGAAGTGGCACCGCTGGCCTATATGCGCGGCCGTACCCTGAACGACGCCTTTATCATTCTCGATGAAAGCCAGAACACCACGGTCGAGCAGATGAAGATGTTCCTGACCCGTATCGGTTTCAACTCCCGGGCGGTGATCACCGGCGACATCACCCAGATCGATCTGCCGCGCAACGCCAAATCCGGCCTGCGCCATGCGATTGAAGTGCTGACCGGCGTCGATGGTCTTTCATTTGACTTCTTTCGCGCCGAAGACGTGGTGCGCCATCCGGTCGTCGCTCGTATCGTGCGTGCCTATGAAGCCTTCGAGGATCAGCACAAGCGTGAACAGCACCCGGACGAGCAAACATCATGAGCCTGTATCTGGATCTGCAAATCGCCTGTGATGAAGCACCGGGGCTGCCGAATGAGCAGCAACTGGAACGCTGGCTCACCGCCGCACTGGCCGGAGAGCGCGAAGAAACCGAAATCACGGTGCGGCTGGTCGACGAAGCCGAGAGTCAGGAGCTTAACCGGGATTACCGCGGCAAGGACAAGTCCACCAATGTGCTGTCCTTTCCGTTTGAAGCGCCTCCCGGCATCGAACTGCCGCTGCTGGGCGATTTGGTGATCTGCCGCCAGGTGGTGGAGCGGGAAGCGGCCGAGCAGCACAAGCCGTTGCAGGATCATTGGGCACACATGGTGATACACGGCTGCTTGCATTTGCTTGGTTTCGACCATATTAAGGATGATGAAGCCGAAATCATGGAAGCCAGAGAAATAACCATGCTGGCAGAATTCGGTATTGCCAACCCCTATCAAGACGATGAAGGTTAAACAAGGTCAATGAGCGACGATAATTCGAACTCAGAAAACGGTTCGTCCACCAAGAAAAACTGGTTTGAGAAGCTGGGCCAGCTTTTTCAGGGCGAACCGAAGAATCGTGAAGAACTGGTTGAAGTGATCATGGAAGCGACGCAGCGCGAGCTGATCGACCAGGACACCAAGGACATGATTGAAGGGGTACTGGAGGTCAGCGAGCTGCGGGTACGGGACATCATGATCCCCCGCTCGCAGATGGTGACGGTAGAAAAGTCCCAGCCCGTTTCTTCTTTCCTGCCGATGATCATCGAGTCTACCCACTCCCGTTTTCCGGTGGTCAACGAAGACAAGGATCACATAGAGGGCATACTGCTGGCCAAGGATCTGCTGCAGTACGGCTTTGCCCTCACCGACGAAGCATTCTCCATCGACAAGGTGCTGCGCCCCGCCGTGGTGGTCCCCGAAAGCAAACGCCTCGACAAGCTGCTCAAGGAGTTTCGCCAGCAACGCTACCACATGGCCATTGTGGTCGACGAGTTCGGCGGCGTTTCCGGCCTGGTCACCATCGAAGACATTCTTGAGCTGATCGTCGGCGACATCGAAGACGAATACGATGCCGAAGAAAGCGCCGAAATTCGTCAGATCACGTCGCGGGTCTATGCGGTGGCGGCGCTGACCGATATCGAAGATTTCAACGAGTTCTTCCATACCGACTTCAGCGACGAAGAAGCCGACACCGTCGGTGGCATGGTGATGCACGCTTTCGGTCATCTGCCCGCCAAGGGCGAACAGCTCGAGCTCAACGGCTTCGTGTTCAAGGTGGCCCACGCCGACCGTCGACGTTTGCTGCAGTTACAGGTTAAGATACCGAGCAATCAGGAAACCTCCACATCGGAAGCCATATAAACGTGCGCCATTATCTACCTGCTCTCGGGGCCCTGCTTAGCGGGGCCCTCGGCGTTTTAGCCTTCAGCCCCTTCGACTACTGGCCTCTGGCGCTGGTGTCGCTGTGCGGTCTTTATGCCGTTACCCAGAACCTGGGCCCCGTGACCGCCGCCAAACGCGGTTTTATCTGGGCCATGGGTCTGTATCTGCCCGGTCTGTGGTGGATTCATAACAGCATGACCCTTTTCGGCGGCATTCCCCTGCCGGTCGCCTTTGTGCTGGTCGCCCTGCTGGCCGCCTATCTCAGCCTCTATACCGCCGCCGCCGTCTGGCTGGCACAACGGCTGGTGCCTTCGCCCCGCTGGCGTGCCCTGCTGGTACTGCCGGCGCTGCTGGTGCTGGCCGACTGGCTGCGCGGCTGGGTGCTGACCGGTTTTCCCTGGCTGTGGTTCGGTTACAGCCAGCTGGAAGGCCCGCTGGCCGGCCTCGCCCCCGTCATGGGCGTGCAGGGCATCAGCTGGTTGCTGAGCTTTTCGGCGGCGGCCTTGTGGTTGCTGCTGCGCCATCGTCCCACCTGGTGGCCGGGTCTCACCGCCTTGCTGTTGTGGGGCATCGCCTTCGGCGCCGGCTTCGTGCAGTGGGTGACCCCGACCCAGAGCAGTCGCTTCGCCCTGGTGCAGGGTAATATAGAACAGTCACTGAAGTGGATTCCGGGGCAGCTGGAGCTGAGTCTGGAGCGTTATATCGGCCTGACCCTGCCCGAGCGGAATGCGGAGGTAGTGATCTGGCCCGAGTCGGCGCTGCCCGCATCGGAACAACGGCTGGCGCCCTGGCTTGCGCAGGTGGATCAGCTGATGCGCGAACGCGGTCAAAGCCTGATCACCGGCACCGTGTCCCGCCCCGATACCGACGAGGTGTATAACGCCGTTATCACCCTGGGCCGCAACGCCATTCCCTACCAGCCCGAGCACAGTAATCGCTATTACAAGCAGCAGTTGGTGCCAATCGGCGAATTCGTGCCTTTCGGCAGCCTGCTGCGGCCACTGGCCCCCTTCTTCAACCTGCCGATGTCGTCGTTTTCTCGCGGTGAGGCCGGCCAGCCGGATCTCAACGCCGGTGACCGTCACCTCAGTGTGGCCATCTGTTATGAAGTGGCCTTTCCCGGATTGGTACGGAACAACATGAAGCCCGACACCGATTACCTGCTGACCCTGTCCAACGACACCTGGTTCGGTCAGTCCATCGGCCCCTGGCAGCATCAGCAGATTGCCCGCATGCGCGCCCTGGAGCTGGGCCGACCGCTGATCCGCGCCACCAACAACGGCGTGACCCTGGTGACCGATGAAAAAGGCCGCATTACCGACAGCCTGCCCCAGTTTGAAGCCGGTGTGCTGCGTACCGAGGTGACCGGCATGGCCGGGCTCACGCCCTATGCCCGCTTCGGCAGCACCCCCTTGGTGGTCTGGCTGTTAGTCAGCGCGACACTGGCGACAACCCTGAGCCGGCGGCAATACCGCTGGCGCCAGCAAAAACAAGCTGCGAAAGAAAACCTGCGGGTGAAGGCGAGAAGCTGAAGCAGATGAACGAGAGAGGGGAAAGGCGATGATTCGGCTTTCCCCTCTTTTTTTATTCTGGTCATACCAATCTAAATAAAAATATGATCAATTTTAAAGCCCGGAACGAGAGGCAACAGAGTCATCTCCCACGACACGCCACTGGCAAATGACACTCACAGTTGCAGCCTACTGCGAACATCCACTGGATGTTCGGTCAGGCTGCAACCGTTCGTCACGGCGAGGCAAGCTCGCCCCCTGGGGGCTCGGGAATGCCGTCTGACCGCCAGGGATGGCGGGAATGCCGGAACGGCAGGAGCATTTTCCGGCCTTGGCATTTCACGGTCGTGGGAGCCGATCTCTGCTGCCTCTCCTTGAACACCGAGTGGTCTGCAGACGGCGCCAACAGGCGACTCTGTAGCATCAAGGAGGACGAAGGGATCTGCTCCACCGACCATCACATGACAAGGATGTGATGTGCTGAGCGTCACAAGGATGTGCTCGAGCGGGTCGGCGGAGCGGGCCCTTTGTCCGGGATTGGTATGACCATCAAAAAGATCTAATGTTTAATGCGATGAGTATTAGAAACCACTTTCGCGGATCAGAATCGCCAGCACCCTGCGTAACTGATACCACAACCAGCTGCGCGACTCACCCTCGACCCTGACCACACCGGGCAAGCGGGCATCGGTGTCGCCGAGCGAGCTGATATCATCCAGTATCATCGATACCCGATAGTGTCCCTCTTCCGGCACCAGGCGATCATCGGTGACGCGTCGCACCGCAATGGGGCCGCCATATTCCGAGCTCAACTCACCATAAGGCAGAGCAAAGACGGCACCAATATCCACATCACTAACCTGCACCGGCAAAGCGGCCATCCCCGGCCGGTCGGCAATAAAGACGCCCAGGCTCCCCGGCCCGATCAGGTCGAGATATTGCTCCCCGATATATCCTTCTACATCGAACCGGGTCGGCTCAACCACCGACAACAACGGCATCTCGGTACCCACCCATACGCCGGGGTGCAATGATTCAACTTGCGTAATCCTGCCGGTAAAAGGAGCACGCAGTTGCAGCCGCTCTTGCCGAACCAGCAGCCCGGCTTTTCGTTCCAATAGGCGCCGATATTGCTGCTCGGTAATGGCGCGAACGGCCTTTTCCTGTACCGAGCTGCCGCTGCGATCCAGCAACAATCGAGCCAGCTGCAGCTCTTCTTCCACCTGTTGCAGCTCGAAGTTCAACGGCTCCGACTCCAGCCGCACCAGCAACTGACCGGCTTCAACCGCATCACCCTGTTTTACCGCCACCTCCATGATGACGGCCGGCTCGGATACAAACAGGCTCTGTTCGGACTTGGCCTTCAGTACCGCCGGTACCGACACTCCCACATGCAGGGGCAAGACGCTCAGCATCAGCAACCCCGTCGCCAGTATCCAGAACAGCAGACGGCCGGTGCCCATGCTGCATTCACTTCGGCGCTTCCACCACACGTTCACCTCCCTCCAGATTGGCAACACAATGAACCAGCATATTTCTACCGCAAACAACAGTATCCCCAGCACCTTGAAGAACAGGTGATAGACCAGCAGGGCGATGCCCAGAAACAGAAAGAAGCGATACAGCCAGGTAGCCCAGGCATAGGCCACCATCAACCGGGCTCTGCCCCGGGGTTGCGGCTCCGGTAGAGGATCCTTCAATCCCAGCAGCAAATAGCGCAGCCGCCAGCGGCCGAAGGCGAAGGCCCGCTGCTGCAGGTTTTCTATCCCCAGCCAGTCGGAAAAGGCGTAGTAGCCATCGAAGCGCAAAAAAGGACTGATATTCACCAGTACCGAGGTGACCCAGCTGGTGGTGGCCACAAAGAAGGCGGCACTGCGCAAGGGGCCATCGGGTAACAGATTCCACAAAAAGGTCGCCAGCAGGGCCAGATACAGTTCGGTGCGCACCCCGGCGGTCACAATGCGCAACCGGGCGGCTCGGGATCTGAGCCGCCAGGCATCGGTGGTATCGGTATAGAGCACCGGAAACATCACCAGCAGCGCCACTCCCATGGACGCAACCCGACAGCCCTGCCGCTTGGCGGCAAAGGCATGACCCAACTCGTGGGCGCTTTTCACCACCACCAGGGTCAGCCCATAGAAAACCAGCCCCTCCAGACTGAAAAAATGCAGAAAGGTAGACCAGAAATGGTCCCACTGGCGCACCACCAGCACCAATCCAAGCCCACCGAGTGACAGCAGCAGATAATGGGTGACCGGTGCAAACAACCAGTTCAGGCGGGGCGTCCAGCGGTTCAGCCAGGGATCCGGGCGAAACAGCGGGATACGGATAAACAGATAGTGATGGATCAGCCAACGCCAGAATCCCAGCAGCTGATCGGAATACTGCTGATGAACCCGGGCCGAGGCCTCGGCCGAGCGAGCCTCGTTAAGATTATTCGACACCACAAAGTCGATAAAGGCCGCCAATTCTTCGGGGCCATAATCATGGCCACGGGTTTTCAGCTCCAGCAGGAATCCTTCCGCCGAGGCGCCCGCCTGCCAGTGGCGGATCAGATAAAGCGCCTCGGCCGACAAGGCAAAATACTTGTTACGCACCGCATCAAACAACAGCCAGCGCGGGGCACCGTCTTCATCGGGGGCGCCGGGTAACAGCCGCAGGTTCTGGCGCAAGGGCGGTAATACAACACCGGTTGTCATGGTACTACCAACCCAGCCATTGACGGGCACTGGTTATCGGCCGGCGGAACAGATAAAAGAACAGACTCACCCGGTTACCGTAGACTTTGGCCGTACCGCGGGTGCCTATTCTCGGCAGCCGGGTGTCGGACTTCTGTCCGTCGAGCCGGGCAATCAGGCGATACGCCATCAGATCATCGGGGGTGCGTTGCGGCTCGTAGCTTGCGTGCTGGAGATGTGCCGACCAGGCAGACAGAGGATCATTATCAAAGAACACTCTGACCTCGGCCCCCTGCTGCAAGGCAATCGAGTCCTTTACCGCCAGCATGATTTCAAGCTCTACCGCCTTGGGATCGGCCAGCAGCATGATGCGCTCGCCGATGTTCACCGGCCGACCTTTCCATTCGTTGGGGTCACCCAGTACCGCAATGCCGGCCCCTGGCGCGGTCAGCGTGGTTTTGGCCAACCGGGAGTCGGCATAATGCAGCTCGGCCTGGCGCAATCTTACCCGCGATTCAAGCTCGGCCAGGCGTGCTTTCTGGGAGGGGTCCATAAAACCGCTTTGCTGCACGGTTTTCAGCTCGGCCCGGGCCACCAGCAACGCCTGCTGGGCTATCTCGTACTCATTGGCCAGTTCGGTATCTTCAAACTGCACCAAAGGTTCACCCTGCCGGACACCCTGATTAGGCATGATCTCCAGTTGTTTGACGGCGCCATTGAGCGGGGCGCTGATCACCAGCGGATCCCGGGCAACCACTTCAACCGGAGCCAGGGTACTGAGCCGTACCGGCGCCCACATTACGGCCAGCAGCAGCATCGCCGGCACCAGCCAGGTTTTTCGCTGGCGCATACGCTGCAGAACGTTTTTGAACGGCAGCCGACGCTGCAGCGCAAACAAGGCATGCCCCATGGTATCGGACAGATGCTCCATGACGCCTCGCTCCTGTTCGGTCCAGGGTTCGGAACGAAACAGCAGCAAGACACCGAGTATGTGTCCCTCTTCGACCACCGCTGGCAGCGGTACCCACAGCAGCTGCTCCGGAGCCATGTCCTGCCAGTCATGGCGCAACACATCCGGTACCAGGCCGACATCAAACGCCGACAACTGCCGGGCGTCCTGGCGTTGCGACAGATGCCCGGCAAGACGTTCAGTCCAGGCAACAAACGGTGAGGTGTAGTCCACCGTCGGAATGTCCGACGCCGCCATCACCTGCAGCTGGCGCAAATCTTCTCCCAGAATCAGCACGCTCTGGGTATAGGGCACACAATGATGGGTTTGATTGACGATGGTATAAAACAGCTGCGCAAGGCTGCTCGCCTTGCGCAATTGTTGTTCCAGCCCCAATAAAGCTGCAACCTGTTGGTTCACATCAACTCCTTAAACCGTGGTCAGCATATTCAACAGCCGGTTGCCATAAGCTTCCATCGTATCCACTTCGGTGGCCAGCTGCTCGGACAACGGCACAAAACCGGTATTCGGTAACGCTGTCGATGTTTGCTCCGACTCGCCCGCCGCTTTATCACGCAGCAAGGCTTCAATGTCCAGCTTGATCTCCAGAATACGCACCTGACCATCGCTACCCACCGCCTGGATCCTGAGTGTCAGATCTTTTACCTGTCCGGGTGAATTCACGGTGACATTGCCGGTGTTCGGATCAATCGTGACCCAGTTAGGCAGAACCGAGCCGTCGGCCAGGGAGCCACTGTAGCTCTGGCCCTGCTCGGCTTTACTGTCGGCAATAGAAATGGACAACTGATCCCTTGATGTGGGGACAA
Organism: uncultured Oceanisphaera sp.; assembly: GCF_947495715.1. Classification (GTDB taxonomy): domain Bacteria; phylum Pseudomonadota; class Gammaproteobacteria; order Enterobacterales; family Aeromonadaceae; genus Oceanimonas; species Oceanimonas sediminis. Next base: position 126,222 of record NZ_CANLZU010000009.1, on the reverse strand, counting down.
TGCTGGACACGCTCATGGCGATGGTATCAAAGGCCTGCCGCTGTACCTCGCTGAAGACCACCTCGCCATTATCATTCACACTGACATCAACCGATGCCCTGACCGTGGTATTACCATCTGTGCCGATCGTCTGCACCACCAGGACACCGGTTTCCGATAACAAGACGGTGTCTGTTGGTGTTTTGGGCGTGACAAAGCCGACGCCGGCACTATTGTCCTGGCTCCCATCCTTGTTGACCAGCCCCTGCGGCAGAGACGACAACTCGTTGGTCACCGACGTATTATCCCTCTGGAAAGGCGGCACATCGTTATTGCTTACCGGCTTGACGACCGGCGTGTCTTTGGGCGGCGCCAGCACCTCCAGCAGGTATTCACGGGACACTTGAGCGCCGGCCTGATCTACCGCTGTCAGTGTCACCGCAAACTTTCCGGCTTCGGTCGGCTTGCCGGTAATGAGCCCGGTCTCCGGGTTATAACTCAGCCCCTTGGGCAAACCCTTGATAACAAAATCAAGATCCTCGCCGTTCGCTGCACTGTCCATATCGGTAAAGAGCACTGAAATATCACGCTGGTAGTCTTTACCAAAGTTCCATTGCTCATCGATGTTGGTGGTCAGCGCCACCGGGGCATCGTTGCTGCCCTCAATGGTGATGGTCAGGGTCGCGGTGTCGGTAGCGCCGGCCGCATCGGTCACGGTATAGCTGAAGGTCTCGCTCAGGGTCTGACCGCTGAGACGCAGGGCCTGTACCGCCGCATTATTCTCGTCGATGACGTAGCTGTAGCTGCCGTCTTCATTCAGCGTCAGGCTGCCGTACTGGCCATTCAGTACGCTACCCACCGTGCCGCTGGTGTCACCGAACTCAACAGTAGTCACCGCCTTGGTTTCGCCATTGGCCACACTGTCTACGTCGCTGTCATTGCTCAGCACATTGCCGCTGGCATTACTGCCCGCGGTGCCATTGGTCACGCCACCCGCTTCCACCGCAATCGCCGTGTCGTTGGTCGCCACCGGGGCATCGTTGCTGCCCTCAATGGTGATGGTCAGGGTCGCGGTGTCGGTAGCGCCGGCCGCATCGGTCACGGTATAGCTGAAGCTCTCGTTCAGGGTCTGACCGCTGAGACGCAGGGCCTGTACCGCCGCATTATTCTCGTCGATGACGTAGCTGTAGCTGCCGTCTTCATTCAGCGTCAGGCTGCCGTACTGGCCATTCAGTACGCTACCCACCGTGCCGCTGGTGTCACCGAACTCAACAGTAGTCACCGCCTTGGTTTCACCATTGGCCACGCTGTCCACGTCGCTGTCGTTGCTCAGCACATTGCCGGTCGCATCACTGCCCACGCTACCGTTGGCCACGCCACCCGCTTCTACCGCCGTGGCGGTGTCATTGCTCGCCACCGGGGCATCATTACTGCCCTCGATGGTGATGGTCAGCGTGGCGCTGTCGGTAGCGCCGGCCGCATCGGTGACGGTATAGCTGAAGGTCTCGCTCAGGGGCTGACCGCTGAGACGCAGGGCCTGTACCGCCGCATTGTTCTCGTCGATGACGTAGCTGTAGCTGCCGTCTTCATTCAGCGTCAGGCTGCCGTACTGGCCATTCAGTACGCTACCCACCGTGCCGCTGGTGTCACCGAACTCAACAGTAGTCACCGCCTTGGTTTCGCCATTGGCCACACTGTCTACGTCGCTGTCATTGCTCAGCACATTGCCGCTGGCATTACTGCCCGCGGTGCCATTGGTCACGCCACCCGCTTCCACCGCAATCGCCGTGTCGTTGCTCGCCACCGGGGCATCGTTGCTGCCCTCAATGGTGATGGTCAGGGTCGCGGTGTCGGTAGCGCCGGCCGCATCGGTCACGGTATAGCTGAAGGTCTCGCTCAGGGTCTGACCGCTGAGACGCAGGGCCTGTACCGCCGCATTATTCTCGTCGATGACGTAGCTGTAGCTGCCGTCTTCATTCAGCGTCAGGCTGCCGTACTGGCCATTCAGTACGCTACCCACCGTGCCGCTGGTGTCACCGAACTCAACAGTAGTCACCGCCTTGGTTTCGCCATTGGCCACACTGTCTACGTCGCTGTCATTGCTCAGCACATTGCCGCTGGCATTACTGCCCGCGGTGCCATTGGTCACGCCACCCGCTTCCACCGCAATCGCCGTGTCGTTGCTCGCCACCGGGGCATCGTTGCTGCCCTCAATGGTGATGGTCAGCGTCGCGGTGTCGGTGGCGCCGGCCGCATCGGTCACGGTATAGCTGAAGCTCTCGCTCAGGGTCTGACCGCTGAGACGCAGGGCCTGCACCGCCGCATTATTCTCATCGATGACATAGCTGTAGCTGCCGTCTTCATTCAGCGTCAGGCTGCCGTACTGGCCATTCAGTACGCTACCCACCGTGCCGCTGGTGTCACCGAACTCAACAGTAGTCACCGCCTTGGTTTCACCATTGGCCACGCTGTCCACGTCGCTGTCGTTGCTCAGCACATTGCCGGTCGCATCGGTGCCGGTGCTGCCGTTGGCCACGCCACCCGCTTCCACCGCCGTGGCGGTGTCATTGGTCGCCACCGGGGCGTCGTTGCGGCCCTCAATGGTGATGGTCAGCGTCGCGGTGTCGGTGGCGCCGGCCGCATCGGTCACGGTATAGCTGAAGCTCTCGCTCAGGGTCTGACCGCTGAGACGCAGGGCCTGCACCGCCGCATTATTCTCATCGATGACATAGCTGTAGCTGCCGTCTTCATTCAGCGTCAGGCTGCCGTAGCTTCCAGCCAGAGACTGGCCAACGACGCCCGCACTACCGGTGCCGGCTTCGGTGCCCGTACGAATAGCACTAACAACTTTGCTGTCACCGCTGTCTACATCGCTATCGTTGGTCAGTACATTGCCGGTCGCATTACTGCCGACGCTGCCGTTGGCTACGCCGCCAGACTCCGTGGCTGTCTCGGCGTCATCTCCTGCGTTCGGCGCGTCGTTGGCAGGGGCAATATTTATCTGAGCTTCGGCGGTACTGGACCACGAACTTCCATCCCATCCTTTCCAGTCAAAACTGTCGGTGCCATGGTAATTATCATCAGCGATATAGGTCAGGTTGGCGTAATCAGCGGCACTAACCTCCGAGTTAATAACAACGTCCACACCATTGAATTTCAATACACCATTGGTAGGTAAAGTTGTTATCTGGATTTTGTCTGCGGTCTGGCCGGACACCTGAAAGGTATCTTCCGCAAAGGTAAAAGCCTGATCTTCGACCGCCTCAACTGATACAGCACCGGCATCTGACACACCACCATTCCTCAGCGAGAACTCCCACAAGCCTACGGTGCCGGTATTACCAGCACGGGTATCGAGATCCGCCAGCGCCGAAAAACCCGAACCGTTCAGTGGGATTTCGTAATAATCAACGCCCGCAGTACCATCACTTGTACCAGTATTCCAGCCGGCCTGCACATTATGGCCATCCAATGTGGCGGCATGTTCGTAACGAAGTGAAAAGTCCATATCTCCACTGCCAGCGGCTCCTGCCGCTTCCAGTACTATCTGGCCGGCAATCTTGGAACTACTGCCATACCCATATTCCCCTACATCATCCCAGGTGATGATAATACGCTGGTTAACGGTATCTATATCCCAATAAACCAGGTTGCTGCCTGTAGAGGTGCCGCCATCGGCACTGGCGCCCATAGAGGCATAACGAGTATCAAGGTCTGTCCAGTAAAGCGCAATGGCTGGCTTTCCATCCACACCGTTGATAAGACCGCCAGGAGTAAAGCTGGTTGTAGAACTGCCGAAGTTCAATACTCCATTGTTATTGATATAGATATTCGTGTAGTAGTTATCACCAAAACGAACACCTTGACTGCCAAATACGCCGGTAATATCGATGGCACTGGTTGCTGCGTCGTCATTTCGAGAGTGAGCGTTTTCGCCAAAGCCAGCATCCCCACCAAGACCGTTGATGAGATTGGTCGTTGACAAACGCTCATCAAATGCCGCCTGAGCTTCTTGCCCGATGGCAACCGTACTTTCTATCTGTCCAACTTCGACCTCCAGCTCCCAGTCAGCTCCCTGGTTGGCATGACCCGTATCGTCATCCGATGCTGCAATGTCGGCGCCTGTCAGTCGGGAGAGTTCATTCAGAAAGGATTGTCCCGCAGTTTCACTGCCCACATCGCAACCGTAAAGAAGGATATCGGCGTCGGCAGCAAGGGAGTTACCTATGGACTCAAATTGAGGAGCAAAGTCATTGATGTTCCCACTATTGAACGTATCGGTACCCAAGATCAGCTCACCAAGTCGTCCATGAGAGAAGATATGTAAGGTATCAATTTCCGTTTGTTCTGCCATAAAGGCTGCCAACTGATCCAGGCCGCTTTGCCCACCATCAATCAACATGATCTCTACACCGGGTGCCAGGCCATCAATCAGCGTCTGATAGTCGGCTACCTGAGTATCGACAACGGCGACTTCACGCCGGGGAGCCGGAGACTCTGATGCTGCCGTCGGCGCCAGCGCCAGGTCGCCATCGCTGAAATGCACGGCCTGATCCGGGGCGGGCTGATGCACAGGGTCCTGCTGAAAAGCTACATCGGTGGTCATGTCGACGGCGGTCGCCACGGCGGCACCATCCAGCAGAATGCGGGATTCGAGGGCGGTGATCAGCGGCTTGCGACGAAATTTGGGTAATGTTTTGGGGGTATCTTGCTTGTTCATGGCATCTGTCCCTGGTCGGCTCAGGGCGCCATACAAGACACCCGGCAAAAATATAATGAGGTTACTGGGTGCTATCGGTAGTGAAGTAGGCGGTGGCGCTCATTCCCGGCATCAAGGCGGCAGACGGTGCCAGCTCTGCACGCAACAGCAGGGTCTGGCTAACCGGGTCGATGGCCGGACTGATGGCGGCAATGGTCGCCTCCACTCTGGCGCCGGTTTCATCTATCTGCAGCGTCAACGGCATGGCTGGCTGCAACCAGCTCAGCCAAGTGGCAGGCACCACCACTTCGGCCTCAAGCCGCTGGTCGGCGACAATTTCGATCAGCTCCTGTTGCTGGCGAATGTTTTCATGCTGGTTGACCAGCACCGTCACCACCTTGCCGTTGTAGGGAGCCTTGATTCGGCAGCGCCGGGTGTTGATGCGGGCGATACGCAATTCGGCCTGGGTCTGGGCGTATTCCGACTGGGCCAGCGCCACGTCCAGGCTGCCGATCGAGCGCAGCTCGTTCAACTGTCGGGCGTTATCCAGCTTGACCCTGGCGGCGGTATGCTCTGCCGCTACCTTGCCGGCCTGCGCTTCATACAGGGCACAGTCGAGCCCGACCAGCAGTTCCCCCTTGTTGAAGCTTTCTCCCGGCCGTTTCGGCAGGCTGGTGATCCGGGCCGCCAGCTCGCCGGACAGCACCGCCCTGTCCCAGGCGCTGATCACCGCCCGGGCCTTGTGCTCCTCGGCCTGAATAGGCGAGGCCGAAAAAAGCAGGGCCGCCAGCAGCAGGCCCTTGTTCGAGAATGGTGTCATCAACTCATGTCACCCGTGCTTTCAGACGCTGCGCTGTTGGTCGGTACCGGCTCATTGTCGGCATTCGCAGACGGCACCATCGCCGCCGCGTCGCTAAACTCACCACGCTGCCACCGTGCAAAACGCTCGCCGATGGTGTCCGCCAGTGCATCCACGCTGCTGGCGGCATAATCTTCCGGCAACAAATCCATGCCCATGGTCACAAAGACCCGGCCGTAGCTGTTTTGCAGATCCGCATAGGCCACGTCGCGCCGCAGCTCGGCCAGCAGGGTATTGAGCGACTCACGGATCAAGTCCAGTTCAGAGGTCCGTTTCATGCGGGCAGCATTAACGGTTTGCTCATTGATGCGGCTGGCCACGTTCAGATAACGATCAGCCAGATCAAACGACTTACGTGACTCGTTATAGCGGATTCTGGACAGATGCACCTGGGTCAGCACCGCCATGGATGACGCCAGGCGCTGCTCTTCGGCAAGCGCCTCACGGGTCTTGGCCAGGCGGCGCTCAGCGCCCACCTTGAACACGTCGAACAGGTTCCAGCTGACCTGGGCACCCAGGGTGGTCCAGTTCTGATTGAGCAGATAATCACTGTCGTCCTGGTAAACGCCCGCATTGAGGCTGATACCCGGCAGCATTTTCAGAATGGCGGCGCGGGTGTCGGCGGCTGAAATACGCTGCTGGTAATAGGTTTCCACCAGCTCGGGCCGCTGGTTCAGTGCCAGCTCTTCCATGGTCGCCAGCTCTACCGTCAGCTCGGGGACACTGAAGTCGGGCTCGTTTACATCCGCCAGTTCGAATACCGTGCCGGGCTTCAGCCCCATCAGCCCGGCCAGCTCGGTTCTGGCATTGGACAAATCCTGCTTCAACGACTGCAGCGAACGCAGCACATCGAGCAGTTCACGCTGATAATACAGCGCTTCCATCGGTGAGCGCAGTTGCAGCAATTCAACCTGACGCGAGTCGTCAAGCGCGGCGGAGGCCTGCTCAATCAAGGGACCGATTTTTTGCAGCAAACGCTCGGCCGACACCGCCCGCCAGTAGGCACCGCGCACATCCTGGGTGATGTTATGGGTGACCTTGCGCTCCCGCTCCCTGGCAATCAGATAACGATCCGCATGCTGCTTGGCTCGCACGTAAGACAGGCCAAAATCGAGCACATTCCAGCTCAGGGCCAGATCGTAGGTGGAACGCTGTTTATCCTGGGAAATGGAATAAGAAGGATTGGGTCCAAGGGGCTCGGGGTGTCCGTCCTGAAAACCAACGCTGGCGGAGGCGGCAAAGTTGCTGCGCTCGGAATAACCGGCCGAGGCGGCGAGACTGGGCAGCATTTCATGCTGAACCAGATCGATCTGGCCCTGCTCCATCGCCGATTCCAGCGCCTTCAGTTTTTTATCCCGGTTGTTGCGCACCGCGCGGGCAATGGCATCTTCCAGCCCGATACTATCCAGCACCTGATCTTGCTCCTGTGCGAGCAGCGTCATGTCTGCCTGCACCGTTGCGCTGACGTTATCGGGAGAAATCGCTTCTGGAGTGACGGCACAGCCAGTGATGGCCAACACCATTGATGAGGCAAGCAAGGTCTTCTTGAACATATATTAATCTCTTAACTTTCTGAGGGAGCCAGTATCCGTTTGGCTATGTTCACTGAACAGTGACGTTAACCGGAGATAGTAAATACAGGATGAATTTAAAAGGAATCAGGAGGATGAGGCAGGAGTGATCTATTCGATATCGACCGGGCAGGGTAGCCCATCCCTGTAAGGCTGTAGTATGGATCACAAGTAAAACCCGCTTTATCGTCCATGAATAACCGCAGATAATTTATGTGTAAAATAATTTCGGATGCTAGCAGCGTTAGGTAAGAGTATCAAATGAAAACCTTTGATTTTCAGTCAACGTCATTAAAGTATCATGAATCGGCGCCGAACGGCCCCAAAAGAGGCCGTATTGGATACATCAATATAATCGCATACTACGGCATGAGCGGCCGGCGTATAAAGGTCTCGTGGTTGCACTCCAGACAGCTGGTCAGTACCTCCGGGTGGGTCACTTCGTGGGTGTGGGCGCACAGGGTGCAATCGTAGAGACCCGGCCCTACCACCTCACCGGCCCGGTATTCGCCGTGATGCTCCAGCTCAGAGGCCAGCTCCCGCCACTCCAGCTGGCTCTTGTCGGTCACATCGGCCAGCCAGCCCCACACGGTTTCCTTGATGCGGCGATAGAAAAGGCTGTCACGAAATTCGTCCCCGCTGTCTTCCATTTCCGCCAGATCCCGCTTCACATACTGGGCAATCAGCGCCAGCTCGTCCTTGGTCAGATCGCCGGCGGCTTCCATGTAAGCCTGGGTGGTTTCTACCATGTCCCTGATGCTGGTGTTTTCGGACTGCTGCCACTGACGATGCAGCTCCTCGACGAAGGCGTCGTAGCCTTTCTTGTGTTTTTGCTCTTTATTATCCATGTTCCCCCCTTGGATGCGCGGTACCAGGAGGAGCGGCTATTGTTGCCCTCCCCCCCCTGGGGTATTCTATGGCGATTTATCGCCGTGGTTTATCACCCATTTCACAGATCCGGATGTCACTAATGCAAGAGCAATACATTCCCCAGAACATTGAGCCCGCAGTGCAACGCTTGTGGGCCGAGCAGCAGACCTTCAAGGCCACCGAACAGCCGGGCAAAGACAAGTTCTACTGCCTATCCATGTTTCCCTATCCTTCCGGTCGACTGCACATGGGGCATGTACGTAACTACACCATAGGTGACGTTATCTCTCGCTACCAACGGCTGCAAGGCAAAAACGTGCTACAGCCCATCGGCTGGGATGCCTTTGGCCTGCCCGCCGAGAACGCCGCCATCAACAACAAGACGGCACCGGCGCCCTGGACCTACGAAAACATCGACTACATGAAGAACCAGCTCAAGCGGCTGGGCTTCGGTTACGACTGGGATCGGGAACTGGCCACCTGCACTCCCGAATATTACCGCTGGGAACAGTGGTTCTTCACCAAGCTGTATGAAAAAGGCCTGGTCTACAAGAAGACCTCGTCCGTCAACTGGTGCCCGCACGATGAAACCGTGCTGGCCAACGAGCAGGTCAACGACGGCTGCTGCTGGCGTTGTGACACCCCGGTGGAGCAGAAAGAAATTCCCCAGTGGTTCATCAAGATCACCGAATACGCCGACGAATTGCTCAAGGACATCGACAACCTGGACGAGTGGCCCGAGCAGGTCAAGACCATGCAGCGCAACTGGATTGGCCGCAGCGAAGGCGTCACCCTGAGCTTTGCGGTTGCCGAGCAGGACCAGTCCTTCGAGGTCTATACCACTCGCCCCGACACCCTGTTTGGCGTGACCTATGTCGGCATTGCCGCCGGTCATGCGCTGGCCACCCAGGCTGCAGAGAACAATCCGGCCCTGGCCGCCTTCATCGAAGAATGCAAACACCACAAGGTGGCCGAGGCCGAAATGGCCACCATGGAGAAGAAGGGCATGGCCACCGGTTTGTACGCGGTTCACCCGCTGACCGGCAAGCAGGTGCCGATCTGGGTCGCCAACTTCGTGCTGATGGATTACGGCTCCGGTGCCGTGATGGCGGTGCCCGCCCACGATCAACGTGACTTCGAGTTTGCCACCCAGTACGGCCTGGATATCACCCCGGTGATCAAGCCCGCCGACGGCGACGAGCCGGACCTCGGTGAGGCCGCCTATATCGACAAAGGCGTGCTGTTCAACTCCGGCGAGTTTGACGGTCTCGACTTCGATCAGGCCTTCAATGCCATCGCCGATACCCTGATTGCCAAAAATCTGGGCCGTCGCACCGTCAACTTCCGTCTGCGTGACTGGGGCGTGAGCCGCCAGCGTTACTGGGGCGCGCCCATTCCGATGCTGAACCTGGAAGACGGCTCGGTCGTCGGCGTACCGGAAGCGGACTTGCCGGTGATACTGCCGGAAGACGTAGTGATGGACGGCATTCAGAGCCCGATCAAGGCCGACCCCGAATGGGCCAAGACCAGCTATAACGGCCAGCCGGCACGGCGCGAAACCGATACCTTCGACACCTTCATGGAGTCGTCCTGGTATTACGCCCGCTACTGCAGCCCGGAGTACGATCAGGGCATGCTGGATGTGGAAAAGGCCAACTACTGGCTGCCGGTGGATCAGTACATCGGCGGCATAGAGCACGCCTGTATGCACCTGCTGTACGCCCGCTTCTTCCACAAGCTGCTGCGCGACACCGGCCTGGTCGAGTCCGATGAACCGTTCAAGCGCCTGCTGTGTCAGGGCATGGTACTGGCCGACGCCTTCTACCATACCGATGAAAAAGGCGCCCGCACCTGGGTCAGCCCGCTGGATGTCACCATGGAGCGGGACGAAAAGGGCCGGATCAAGCGCGCGCTGGATAAAGACGGTCGCGAGCTGGTGCACACCGGCATGACCAAGATGTCCAAGTCCAAGAACAACGGCATCGATCCGCAGGTGATGGTCGACAAGTACGGCGCCGATACCGTGCGCCTGTTCATGATGTTCGCCTCCCCGGCCGACATGACCCTGGAATGGTCCGACTCCGGCGTCGAGGGTGCCCTCCGCTTCCTCAAGCGCCTGTGGAAACTGGTGTTTGAACACCAGGCTCTGGGTGAGGTTGCCGCGCTGGATGTGGCCGCATTGAGCAACGAGCAGAAGGCCCTGCGCCGTGACGTGCACAAGACCATCGCCAAGGTGAGCGACGACGTGGGTCGCCGCCAGACCTTCAACACCGCCATCGCCGCCATCATGGAGCTGATGAACAAGCTGGCCAAGGTCGATATGACCGACGCCCAGAACCGCGCCCTGCTGCAGGAAGCACTGGAAGCGGTCACCATCATGCTGCACCCCATAGTGCCGCACACCTGTTTCGAACTGTGGCAGGCCCTGGGCCAGAGCGATATCGATCACGCCCAGTGGCCGGTGGCCGATGCCGATGCCCTGGTAGAAGACGAGAAACTGGTGGTGGTGCAGGTCAACGGCAAGGTCCGTGGCAAGATTACCGTGGCCGCCGATGCCAGCCGGGAAGCGGTAGAAGCCGCCGGCCAGGCCGACGACAACGTGGCTCGTCACCTGGACGGCAAGACGGTACGCAAGGTGATCTACGTGCCCGGCAAGCTGCTGAACATCGTCGCGAACTGAGAAATGTGAGGGGTGAGGAGTCAGGCGTGAGGGGGTTATACCTCGCGCCTCACACTTCGCCCCTCACCATCTGTCGTAGGGTCGACTTCAATCGACCAATGACCGTGACTCGCGGTCTGACGCGGTCGAATGAATTCGACCCTACCAAGAAACGCGAAGAGTAAGGGATAAGGAGTGAGGAGTCCCCCTCACCCCTCACGCTTTACCCCTCTCGGTTAATTTTAAGGAGTTTTCATGCTCACTCGAATCAAGGCAGGGCTACTGATACTGCTGACGCTGCTGCTGACCGGTTGCGGCTTTCAGCTCAGGGGCGGCGACAACCTGGCGCCCGAGCTGCAGCGGCTGGCGCTGGTCGGCGACGACAAGACCCAGTTTTATCGACTGGTGGCGGCCCGGCTGCAACGCGCCGGTGCGCAACTGGTCGAGCCCGACGCACTGACGCCGGTGCTGACTATTTCGGGCCTGGGGCAGGGCAACAGCGTGGCCTCGGTCAACTCGCGGGCCGATGCGCTCGAATACGCCACCCGCTTCAACACCCGCTTTACTCTGGATATGCCCGACGAGCCGCGCCAGGTGTTCAATGTCACCTTCAACCGCAGCTTCCTCGATAAATCCGAGCAGGCGCTGGCCTCCGGCCGGGAGCAGCAGCAACTGCGCGAGCAGATGGAATTCGAGGCGGCCGCGCAAATCGTGCGCCAGCTCAATCGCCTGTCGTTCTGATGCGTCTTTACCCGGAACAGCTGCCGCAACATCTGCAGGCCGGGCTGGCCCCCTGCTATTTCATTTACGGTGACGAGCCGCTGCTGAAGCAGGAAGCGCTGGACACCCTGCGCCAGGCCGCCCGTGCTCTGGGGTTTGACGAGCGTCACCGCTTCGATGCCGACGAGGGCCTGGACTGGGACGACATTTTCGATGCCAGTCAGTCGATGAGCCTGTTCAGTCAGCGCCAGATCATCGAGCTGCACCTGCCGGACAAGCTCGACAAGACCGGCTCGGATCGGTTGCGCGAACTGCTCAAACAATGTCACCCGGATTTATTGCTGCTCGTTACCGGCCCCCGGCTCAATCAGCAACAACAGAAGAGCGCCTGGTTCAAGGCGCTGACGACGGCGGGCCCCCAGGTGCCGGTTATTACCCCGGATGCCCGGCATTTTCCCCGCTGGCTGAGCCAACGCCTGCACCAGCATGGCATGAGCGCCGAACCCGAGGCCCTGCGCTGGCTGGCCTATGCCTTCGAGGGCAACCTGCTGGCGGTAGCCGGAGAAATCGAAAAACTGGCCCTGCAAAATCTGCCGCAACCGCTGACACTGGCGCTGTTGCAGCAGCAGGTACAGCCCCATCATCAGTTCAACCCCTTTCAGCTGTTCGACCCCCTGCTGCAGGGCAAGGTCAAACGGGCCTGTCGCATCCTGCTGCAACTGCGCCAGGAAGGAATAGAAGCCGGCATGCTGTGCCATTTGCTGGCCCGGGAGCTGAGCACCCTGCAGCAACTGCAGCTGGGGTTGCAGGGCGGGCAGTCGTTTCATCAGCTGGCCGGCACCCTGCATGTCTGGTCCAGTCGCCAACCGATGATGCAGGCGGCCCTCGGCCGACTGCCGCTGCCCAAGCTGCAGCAGTTGCAGTCCATGCTCGCCGCCGCCGACCGGGCCGTGGCCGTATTCGATGACGACGAGGCCTGGCGCTGGCTGTACAGCCTGTGTGTCGGCTTTCTCGATGCGCAACCGCTAACAATCACCCCGTGAGGAGTCAGGAGTAAGGCGTGAGGAGACAGTTCAAAACACTCAGGGGAAAAATTGTCGATGGCTTTCACGGCCGGCAATCGATCCTTGTCTGTCTGTTCCCCCTTACCTCTCACGCCTCACCCTTTACGACACAGGAGTGAGGTGTAAGACGTGAGGAGACAGTTCAACACACTTGGGGCCAAATTGCCGACGGCCTTCGCACTCGGCAAACGATCCTTGCCTGTCTGTTCCCTCTTACCCCTCACCGCTTTCCCCCCTCACTCCTCACGGAGCTATTGATGAAAAAAGCCATCGGCCTGCTGGGCGGCACCTTCGACCCCATTCATATCGGCCATCTGCGCCCGGCCATTCATGTGCTGGAGCGACTGGAACTGGCCGAGGTGCGGCTGTTGCCCAACTATATTCCGCCCCACAGGGCCTCGCCCGACAGCGCGCCGGAACATCGGCTGGCCATGGTAAAACTGGCGGCAGCTCAGACTCCGGGCCTGACCGTCGACGACCGGGAACTGAGGCGCGACCGCCCCTCCTACACCGTAGAGACGCTGATCGAGCTGCGTCGGGAATTTCCCCGGGTTCCCTTGTGCTTTCTGATGGGCATGGACTCCCTGTGCAGCCTGGATCGCTGGCATCGCTGGCAGGAGCTGCTCGATCATGCCCACCTGGTAGTCAGCCACAGGCCCGGCTGGATGCCCGAGTTCAATCCGACCATAGAAGCGCTGTATCAGGCCCACGGCACCCGGGACAGCGAGCAGTTGCATCGCAAACCGGCCGGCTGTATTTACCTTATCGATAACCCGCAACTGGATATTTCCTCCACCCGGATTCGTGAATGCATTCGGGCCGGGAACAATCCGCAATATTTATTGCCTGACCCGGTCGCGGACTATATTCGAGATAAGGGACTCTATAACAGGCCCGTGTTATAATTCGCTGTCATTTTGAATTGAGGAGAACGCCCCCTTGCAAGGTCAAGAACTGCATACCTTTATCGTCGACAAGCTCGACGATCTGAAAGCCCGCGATATTCAGGTTCTGGATGTTAGCGGCAAGTCCACCATCACCGACTGCATGATCATCTGCTCCGGTAATTCCAGCCGTCATGTCAATTCCATCGCCGAGCACCTGGCCACCGAAGCCAAGCATGCCGGCCTGCACCTGATGTGTGTAGACGGTATGGACGCCGGAGAATGGGTACTGGTCGATCTGGGCGATGTCATCGTGCACGTAATGCAGGAAGAAACCCGCGACTTTTACCAGCTCGAAAAACTCTGGGGTGGCAATAGCGTCGGAGCCGTAGCCTGATGAAATTGCAACTGGTGGCGGTCGGCACCAAAATGCCGGCCTGGGTAACCGCCGGTTTTCAGGAATATCAGCGGCGTTTCCCTCGGGATCTGCCGCTTGAGCTGGTCGAGATCGCGGCCGGTAAACGCGGCAAGAATGCCGATATCGAGCGCATTCTGCACAAGGAAGGCGAGCAGATGCTGGCGGCGGTGGCCAAGTCGGCGCGCATCGTCACCCTCGATATTCCGGGCCGCCCCTGGACCACGGAGCAAGTATCCGGCGAGCTGACCCGCTGGCAGCTTGACGGCCGGGATGTCGCCATTCTGATCGGCGGTCCCGAAGGGCTGTCGCCGGCCTGCAAGGCCGCCGCAGAACAATCCTGGTCGCTATCGCCACTGACGCTGCCTCATCCGCTGGTGCGGGTAGTGGCGGCAGAAAGCCTGTATCGCGCCTGGAGCATCAATAACAACCACCCCTATCACCGGGAATAATGATGGCAAAAGGCCGGGTAAAGATGCGCGATCATGGCGCCGAATCATCCCTGTACTGGCGCCGGGCGGTGATAGCGTTTATGGGCATAGTGATATTGCTGGGGGTATTGCTTGCCAATCTTTACCATCTGCAGATCAACGAACACCAGAGTTATCAGACCCGCTCCAACGATAACCGCATCAAGGTGCTGCCCATCGCCCCCACCCGCGGCCTGATCTTCGATCGCAACGGCGTGCTGCTGGCGGAAAACCGGCCCATCTACAGCCTGGAAATCATTCCCGAACAATCCCCCGATCTGGACACCACCGTCGACGAGTTGATTGCGCTGCTCGACCTGGATCCCGAGGTCAAGGCCCGCTTTCTGGCCGACGTGCGCCGCCAGCGCCGTTTCAACCCGGTGGTGCTGGTCAATCGCCTGAGCGAAGAGCAGGTGGCCCTGTTCAGCATCAATCAGCATAAATACCCGGGCGCGAACATCGAGGCCTATCTCAAGCGCTTTTATCCCTACCGGGATACCTTCACCCACGTGATCGGCTATGTGGCGCGTATCAACGACAAGGACGTGGTGCGCCTGCAGGAAGACAACAAGCTGGCCAACTACGCCGCCACCCGCGATATCGGCAAGCTGGGGGTAGAGCGTTACTACGAGGATCTGCTGCACGGCCAGGCCGGCTATCAGGAAGTCGAGGTCAACAACCGCGGCCGGGTGATCCGCACCCTCAAGTACCAACCGCCGATACCGGGCAGCGATATCTATCTCAACGTGGATGTGGCGCTGCAGCAGAAAGCGCAGAAACTGATGGCCGAGCGCCGGGGTGCCGCCGTCATCATGAGCCCGAAAGACGGCAAGATACTGGCGCTGATTTCCAGCCCCAGCTACGACCCCAATCTGTTCGTGCACGGCATCAGCAGCCCACAATACCGGGAGCTACTTAACAACCCGGACCGCCCGCTGATCAACCGAGCCAGCCAGGGCATCTACGCCCCCGCCTCTACCGTCAAGCCGATGATGTCGGTCATGGGGCTGAACGAAGGCGCCATCACCCCCAGCACCCGTTTCTTTGGCGGACCCTATTTCCAGATCCCCAATACCAAGCGTAAATTCCGCGACTGGCGGCGCTGGGGCCACGGCTGGATGGATGTGTACCGGGCCATCGAAATCTCGGCCGATACCTTCTTCTACGATCTGGCCTACCGGGTGGGCATAGACAAGATCAACGATTACATGAGCCGCTTCGGCTTCGGCCAGTATTCCGGGGTCGATCTGCACGAAGAAACCAGCGGTACCATGCCGTCCCGCGACTGGAAGCAGGCACGCCACAAGCAACCCTGGTATCAGGGCGACACCATCTCGATCGGTATCGGTCAGGGCTACTGGACCGCGACCCCGCTGCAACTTGCCCGGGCCGTCGCCATCATGGTGGACCACGGCGAAACGGTTCATCCCCGGCTGTTGCATGGCATCAAGGGACCCGAGGGCATGATCTCGATGCCGGTCAGTAAAGGTAATCCCATTCAACTGAAGCAAGACAGCTTCTGGGATGTGGGTCTTTCCGGCATGTACCGGGTAATCAACGGCAGAGAGGGCACCGCCCGGCGGGCCTTTGCCGATACCCCCTACAAGGCGGGCGGCAAGTCCGGTACCGCTCAGGTATTCGGCCTGGCCGAAAACCAGCAGTACGACCACGCCAGTACCAAGGAACATCTGCGCGACAACGCCCTGTTTGTGGCCTACGCACCCTTTGAAAATCCGGAAGTCGTCGTATCTGTGGTATTGGAAAACGCCGGTGGCGGCAGCTCACACGCCGCTCCCGTGGCCCGGGCTCTGCTCGATCTCTACATGATTCCCGAGCTATTGCAGGACCCCGAAGGCGAGGAACAGACACATGAATAAACGACAGCGCCGCCGCTCCCTGTCGGAGATATTGCACCTGGACTGGCCGCTGCTGCTGGCGCTGCTGACCCTGCTCGGCGCCAGCCTGGCCATTCTTTATTCCGCCTCCGGTGAAAGCCTGGACTCGCTTACTCGTCAGGGTCTGCGTATCGGCCTGTCACTGGTGGTAATGATGGTGCTGGCGCAATTACCGCCCGGCTTCTACGCCCGCTGGGCGCCACCGGTGTTTATGCTGGGGGTCATACTGCTGGTGCTGGTGCTGCTGGTCGGCGATATCGGCAAGGGGGCACAACGCTGGCTGGAATTGGGCTCTTTTCGCTTCCAACCCTCGGAAATCATGAAGCTGGTGATGCCGATGACCATCGCCGCCTATATCAGCCGCTATCCGCTGCCACCCAGCCTGTTGCATGTCTTTCTGGCACTGGGGCTGGTGCTGCTCCCCACCCTGCTGATCGCCAAGCAACCGGATCTGGGCACGTCTCTGCTGGTGGCGGCCTCCGGTTTTTTCGTCATTTTTCTGGCCGGCATGTCCTGGCGACTGATTATGGCCGCCGTGGCTGCCATTGCCGCCTTTCTGCCGGCCCTGTGGTTTTTTCTGATGCACGACTATCAGAAACGACGGGTTCTGACTCTGCTCAATCCGGAAAGTGACCCACTGGGCGCCGGTTATCATATCATCCAGTCCAAGATTGCCATCGGCTCGGGCGGACTCTGGGGCAAGGGCTGGCTGCAGGGCACCCAGTCGCAGCTGGAGTTTCTGCCCGAACGCCATACCGACTTTATCTTTGCGGTATTGAGTGAAGAGTTCGGCCTGGTTGGCGTCTGCCTGCTGATGCTGCTCTATCTGTTCATCATCTGGCGCGGCCTCTATATCTCGATGCAGGCCCAGGGGGCGTTTCCCCGTCTGCTCGGTGGCGCCCTGACCCTGACTTTTTTCGTGTACGTGTTCGTCAATATCGGCATGGTCAGCGGCCTGCTGCCGGTGGTGGGAGTGCCCTTGCCCCTGATCAGTTACGGCGGTACCTCCATGGTGACACTGATGGCCGGATTTGGCATCCTGATGTCCGTGCATACTCATAAGCGCCTGTTGGCCAAATAAAAGGATTATCGAATGCGTCTTGCCCTTGTTTCTGCCGCCTTGCTGTTCACCACCTCGGTAACGGCCGCAGAGATGAATCCGGAACAGCAGCGCTGGCTCGACGAGCTGGCCGGCAAGTTCGAGTTGCCCGTCACCGAGTTGAACGACGCCATCACCCAGGCTACTTATCAGCAATCGATCATCGATGCCATGACCCGCCCGGCAGAAGCCAAGCCCTGGCACCAGTACAGACCCATCTTTCTGACCGACAAACGTCTGCAGCAGGGCGTCGAATTCTGGCAGCAACATGCCGAACTGCTGGCCCGGGCCGAGCAGGAACTGCAGGTGCCGGCACAAGTCATTACCGCCATCATAGGGGTGGAAACCTTTTATGGCGCCCACATGGGCAGCCACAAGGTACTGGATGCGCTCTATACCCTGGGCTTCAACTACCCGCCCCGGGGCGAATTCTTCCGCTCCGAGTTCGCCCATTACCTGCAACTGGCCAAAGAGCAGGACTGGACGCTGGATGAGCAGAAAGGCTCCTACGCCGGCGCCATGGGCATGGGCCAGTTTATTTCCTCCAGCTACCGTCATTATGCGGTCGACTTCGACGCCGACGGCGTGCGCAATCTGTTTCAGCCGGTCGATGCCATCGGCAGCGTCGCCAACTACTTTCACGAGCATAAATGGCAGCCGGGTGACGATGTCGCCTACCCGGCTAAAGTGACCGATACCGAGGCGGCCGACGCCCTGCTGAGTCCGGCACTGGAAATGAGCCACAGCTGGGCCGAACTGGCCGCCGCCGGTGTGGTCGTCGATCAGGAGCTGGCCGCCGATACGCCGGTCAAGCTGATCCGTCTGGACGGCGTCGACGGGCCGGAATATTGGGTGGTAAGACATAACTTTTACGTGATTACCCGCTATAATCGCAGCCCCTTGTACGCCATGGCAGTCTATCAACTCAGTGAGCAGCTTAAGCAGGCCTATGAACAGTCTCTCTAAATCCCTTTTGCCGTTGGCGGCACTGATGCTTGCCGCCTGCAGTTCCCAGCCTGATCCCGAACAGGGCCAGACCCAGGATGATGCCTACGATCGGGAAACCGCCGGCGGCCGGTATGCCCTGCGCCAGGACAAGCCACCGGGTGTGGCGCCCAACCTGGACCACGTCAAGGACGCGGTGCCGCGCTATGAACCCTATACCCGCCAGGGCAACAAGAACTACAACGTCTGGGGGCAGGATTACGAGGTATGGCAGGAAGTCGAGAACTACCAGGATGAAGGCATGGCCTCCTGGTATGGCGCCAAGTTCCACGGCTATCACACCTCCAACGGCGAGGTATATGACATGTATACCATGACTGCCGCCCACAAGAATCTGCCGTTGCCTTCCTTCGTGCGGGTCACCAACAAGGAAAACGGCAAACAGGTGGTGGTGCGGGTCAATGATCGCGGTCCCTTCCACGACGACCGGGTACTCGATGTGTCCTATGCCGCCGCCTACAAGCTGGGCATGCTCAATACCGGCACCGCGCCGGTGAAAATCGAGCTGATCAAGGTGGCACCCGACGGCCAGGAAACCCGCCTGGCAAAGGTCACCGAAGGTAAACATATTCAGTTACTGGCCACCCGCTCTGCCGATAAAGCCAAGGAACTTGCTGCCCGCCTGAGCAAAGAGTATGGTTTCCCCGCCCGAGTCGAGCGCCAGTCTGAATGGTATCGCCTGCAGATGGGGCCTATTCCGGCCAATAAAACAGAAAAAACCCTGACCCGGCTGATTGCCGAAGGGTATGCACAGGCCTATTTTCTGAACTGAACAGCCTGTTTTAATTCATCTTATACCGGCAGCCACTGCCTCTTTACACAGGGACCCAGCAGACGTTATGCGTATGGTTAACACTCTCCCCTCCTTATTCCTCGCCGCTTTTGTGTCCTTTACCACTCAGGCACAGACTCAGGGCCCCATGATTCCGGAGCCGCCGGCCATCGCTGCCAAATCCTATGTACTGATGGACTATTCCAGCGGCCAGGTACTGGTGTCGCACCAGGCCGACGAAAAACTGCCGCCGGCCAGCCTGACCAAGATGATGACCTCCTACATTCTGGGTCAGGCGCTGCAGGAAGGTAAGGTCAAGCGGGACGATCTGGTCACCATCAGTGAAGCGGCCTGGGCACAGAACTTTCCCGGCTCGTCGGTGATGTTTCTGGAAGTGGGCAAGCAGGTCAGCATCGATCAGCTGAACCGGGGCATCATCATCCAGTCCGGTAACGATGCCACCGTGGCCGTGGCCGAACATCTGGCCGGCAGCGTCAATTCCTTTGCCGATCTGATGAATGGCTGGGCGGCGCGCCTGGGCATGAACGACAGTCACTTCGTCACCCCGCACGGCCTGCACAGCGACGACATGTATACCACCGCTTACGACATGGCGCGGCTGGGGCAGGCGCTGATCCGCGATGTGCCGGAAGAATATAAAATATATGCTGAAAAATCCTTTACCTTCAATGGTATAACCCAGCACAACCGCAATACCCTGCTGTGGGATCAGTCGCTGAATGTCGACGGCATCAAGACCGGTCATGTCGAGGCCGTGGGTTATAACCTAGTGTCATCCGCCACCAAGGAAGATATGCGCCTGATCGCCGTGGTGATGGGAGCATCGAACGAACGGATGCGCGCCTCCGAAAGCAAGAAACTGCTGACCTATGGCTTTCGCTTCTATCAGACGCTGACCCCGTATCAGGCGGGCAGCAAGCTGATGGATCAGCGCATCTGGATGGGTGACAAGGACACCGTCGCCCTCGGCGTCGACAAGACGGTCGCGGTGACCATTCCCCGTGGCCAGGCTCAGAGCCTGGAAGCCGACTTTACCCTCGACAAGGCATTGAAAGCCCCGCTGGCCAAAGGCGAGCAGGTCGGCACCCTGCACCTGAAACTCGACGGCAAAGACGTGATAACCATGCCGCTGGTGGCGCTGGAAGAAGTCGAGCAGGGTGGCATCTTCAGCCGTCTGATCGACTACATCAAGTTGCTGGTTCAGGATCTGTTCAACTAAGCATCGCCGAGTCGGATAAACCACAAGCCGGAAGGAATGCGCTTCCGGCTTTTTTTATCACGACTCTTCTCTGGCTCGATGACTTGCCGGTTTCGAAACCGGCGATTTTATGATAAAAATGTGACATTGGTTATGGAACAGTCTCCATTACCCCCGAATACCGCACGTTGTAAAGGTTGCCATGAATACCAAATTTGATGAGTTGCTCGATTTTCCCTGCCGCTTTCCCTTCAAGATCCTGGGCTTGGCCGACGAGCGTCTGCCCGATATGGTGGTGGAAGTGCTGCAACAGCATGTGCCCGGTGATTACAGTCCCCAGGTTCGCCCCAGCAGCAAGGGTACCTACCATGCGGTGACCGTGCAGGTCACGGTACACAGCAAGGAACAGGTCGAATTGCTGTACCAGCAACTGGGTGAACTGGAACTGGTCAAGTACGTACTCTAGGACATAGTGATGCCGCAGGATAAGCTTACCGTCAGGCACTGGGGACAGGCCTCCTATGAACACGTCTGGCATACCATGCAGACGTTTACCGATCAGCGGGGCGAAGACACCCAGGATGAATTCTGGCTGGTCGAGCATCTGCCGGTGTTCACCCAGGGTCAGGCCGGCAAGGCCGAGCATATTATCAATGTCGGCGACATTCCACTGGTACAGACAGACCGCGGCGGCCAGGTTACCTATCATGGACCCGGTCAGCTGGTGCTGTATCTGCTGGTCGATGTACGCCGCAAGAAACTCGGCGTTCGACCCCTGGTCACCGGCATGGAAAGCGCCATCGTCAACCTGCTGGCCGATTATCAGATTGCAGCCTATGCCAAGCCCGATGCTCCCGGCGTTTATGTGGGAGACAGCAAGATTGCCTCTCTGGGGCTACGGGTACGCCGCGGCTGCTCTTTTCATGGACTGGCGCTGAACGTCAATATGGATTTGACTCCCTTTCTGCGGATCAACCCCTGCGGGTACGCCGGCATGGCCATGACCCAGTGTTGTGCCCTGGGCGGACCCCAGACCCTTGAAGAAGCTCAGTCCCGACTGGTACCCTTGCTGGCAGATCAGCTTGGTTATCAACATCTCTACTACACCACAGAGAAACTGAAATTATGAATAAACCTGTACGCGTAGAGCCCGGCGTAAAATTGCGTGATGCCGACAAGATGGCCCTGATCCCGGTCAAGTACATGCCGGAGGCAGACGAGGAAGTGTTGCGCAAGCCGGAGTGGATGAAGATCAAGCTTCCTCCCAGCAACCAGCGCATACAGAACCTGAAGAGCATCATGCGCGAGAACAAGCTGCATTCGGTCTGCGAAGAGGCGTCCTGCCCCAACCTGCCCGAGTGCTTCAACCACGGCACCGCCACCTTCATGATCCTCGGCGCCATCTGTACCCGCCGCTGCCCGTTCTGCGATGTGGCCCACGGCCGCCCGCTGGCGGTGGATCCGGAAGAGCCGGCCAAGCTGGCCAAGACCATAAAGGAACTGGGCCTCAAGTACGTGGTGATCACCTCGGTAGACCGGGACGATCTGCGTGACGGCGGTGCCCAGCACTTCGTCGACTGTATTCGCGCCATTCGCGAGCAGAGCCCGAACACCAGGATTGAAATTCTGACCCCGGACTTCCGTGGCCGCATGGACACCGCGCTGGAAATCTTCAAGGATACTCCGCCGGACGTGTTCAACCACAACCTGGAAACCGCCCCGCGCCTGTATCGCGTCGCCCGTCCCGGCGCCGATTACAAGTGGTCGCTGGAGCTGCTGCGCCGGTTCAAGGAAATGCACCCGCAGGTAGCCACCAAGTCCGGCCTGATGATGGGCCTTGGCGAAACCAACGAAGAAATCGCAGAGGTACTCAAGGATCTGCGTGCTCACAACGTCACCATGCTGACGCTGGGCCAGTACCTGCAGCCGAGCCGTCATCACCTGCCGGTGAAGCGCTACGTGCCGCCGGCAGAGTTCGACGAGCTGAAAGTGATTGCCGACAGCATCGGTTTCACCCACGCCGCCTGCGGCCCCTTCGTCCGCTCGTCTTACCACGCGGATCTGCAGGCCCAGGGTGTGGAAGTGAAGTAATCGCCCTACCCTGCATTAAAAAGGAGCCGAAAGGCTCCTTTTTTGTTGTTCACTCCAGACTCGCTGAAAGTGCAGCAATCAACACCGCACAAGTCGACCAAAGGGGTCACGACGCCGACACGCTACAAGCACATCCATGTGAGCTCGGACATGCCATCCATGGCATGTCACGGTCGGCTCTGTGATCCCCTTTGCCCTCCTTTCGGCTTGGGAGTCGCCCGCAGGAGGTGCCAACCGGCAACGCCGATGTATCAAAGAGGACGGAGGGATCTGCTCAGCCGACCATCCGCGCCACGGATGGCGCGGCTGAGCCTACAAGGATGTATGTACGGCGAGTCGGCGGAGCTGGCCCTTCGTCCTCTTTCCTGACTCAAACAACCGCCTCTCGGCATTTTGGGAGCGAGAAACAAAAAGGAGCCTTGCGGCTCCTTTTTTAACGGATTATCGGACGACTCAAGCCTGACGACGAGCGGTCACGGCGTCGGCCAGTCGCGCCAGCAGGACTTCGGTATCGTCCCAGCCGATGCAGGCGTCGGTGATGCTCTGACCATAGGTAAGCTCGCACCCCTCTTCCAGATCCTGACGGCCTTCGACCAGATGGCTTTCCACCATCACGCCCATGATCGCCTGCTCACCGGCGGCCAGCTGGGTGCAGACATCGTCACAGACCACCATCTGGCGCTGGTACTGCTTGCTGCTGTTGGCATGGCTGAAATCGATCATCAGCTTCTGCGGCAGTCCGGCTTTTTCCAGCCCGGCGCAGACCGTGGCTACGTGATCGGCGCTGTAATTCGGCTCCTTGCCGCCGCGCAGAATGATATGGCAGTCCGGGTTGCCGGCGGTGGCGACAATGGCGGAATGGCCCAGCTTGGTTACCGACAGAAAGTGGTGCGAGGCACTGGCGGCACCAATGGCATCGGCCGCCACCTTGATGGTGCCGTCGGTACCATTCTTGAACCCGACCGGGCAGGACAGACCGGACGCCAGCTCACGGTGTACCTGAGACTCGGTGGTGCGGGCACCGATGGCGCCCCAGCTCATCAGATCTGCCAGATACTGCGGCGTGATCATGTCGAGAAATTCGCTGGCGGTGGGCAGACCCAGATCGTTGAGATCCAGCAGCAGCTTGCGACCGGTGCGCAGGCCATCGTTGATCTGAAAACTGTTGTCCAGATAAGGGTCGTTGATCAGCCCCTTCCAGCCGACGGTGGTGCGCGGCTTTTCAAAATAGACCCGCATCACGATTTCCAGCCTGTCCGCATAGTGATCGCGCAACACCTTGAGCCGCTTGCCATATTCGATGGCCGCCTCGGTGTCGTGAATAGAGCAGGGACCGATCACCACCAGCAGACGATCATCTTCGTCAGCCAGCAGTCGGTGAATGGCCTGACGTGATTCGAATACGGTCGACGAGGCGGTATCGGTGGCCGGATATTTTTCCAGCACCGCTATCGGTGGAAGTAGTTCTTTGATTTCGTTAATGCGGATATCGTCGGTTTGAAAGTGCATGAGCAACCCTGCTTACATTACCGAGCCCCTGGCTCGCTTTTATCGGAAAAGACTGGTTTTCAATCTATCCCGCCCAGCGACGACTGTAAACGCTCAATTACCCCATGGCCGCATTTGTTTGATAGGAAGTGCCAATTAATATGGCAACAAACAACTCATGGACAACAAAATGAAAACCATTATCATTTAACTACAACCCCGACACACTCAATAGATGGCTCACCATGCTTAAAACCGTCACCTTTGCCCTCGTGCATTTTACCGTGGCCTTCAGCGTCGCTTACCTGCTGTCCGGCGATTTACTGGTCGGCGGATTGATCGCGCTGGTCGAGCCCATGGTCAATACCGTCGCCTATTTCTTTCATGAAAAAGCCTGGAACAAATTCAACGCAACGGGTGCTTAAGCTGGACAACACAGGGCCTGCGATGTGAACATGCAGGCAGATTCCCTGTATGAGAAAAACCATGAGCTATATCCTGACCGACGCAGACAAAGCCGCCGCCCAGACCATGCGCGATGACGAACGTTTCAACCATTTCGTATCACGGGTGTGCGAGCACGACGAGCTCTGGATCCTTACCGACGAGCACGGTTGCATGATGCTGACCTCGGATGACGACGAAGACTGCATTCCGGTGTGGCCCCACGCCGACTATGCCAAGGAATGGGCCGTGGACGACTGGAGCCAGTGCAAGCCAGAGGCCATCAGCCTCAAGGTCTGGCAAAGCCGCTGGGTACCCGGTATGGAAGATGATGAACTGATGGTGGCGGTGTTCCCCACCCCCGACGCCACCGGTGTGGTAGTCGAACCCCGTGAAGTACAGGACGCCATCGATCGCAAGAAAAAACCGAGCCGGTATAATTGATGCACATTTGGGTAGATGCGGATGCCTGCCCCAAGGTGATCCGCGATATTCTGTTTCGCGCCGCCGAGCGTACCCGGACGCCGCTGACCATGGTCGCCAATCATCCGTTGCCACTGCCGGGCTCCCCCCTGATCAAGCAGTTGCAGGTACCAAAGGGCTTCGATGTGGCCGACGATGAAATCGTGGCCCGCATCCAGCCCGGAGAAATTCTGATCACCGCCGATATTCCGCTGGCCGCCGAGGCACTGGCAAAAGACGCCCGGGTGCTGAGCCCGCGCGGCGAACGGTATGACAAGGGCACCATCAGGGCCAAGCTGACCATGCGCGACTTTATGGATACCCTGCGTTCCAGCGGCGTACACACAGGCGGGCCGCCCACCCTGAGCCCCGCCGACCGTCAGACCTTCGCCAATCAGCTGGATCAACTGCTGCGTTGAAACGGTGAGGGGGGATGGGTGAAACGTGAGGAGGAAGTCGTGAGGAGTGAGGGGGAAAGACACGTTTGTGTTTTGCTCTGAGCCCTCACTCCTCACTCCTCACTCCTCACTCCTCACCTGTCCTTTAAATCGAGGTATACCATGTTCAAGTCCGTTATTATCCTGTTGAGTACCCTGCTGCTGAGCGCCTGTGCCGGACTCAGCCAGTACAGCGTCTCAGAAAACGAAGTAGAAAAATCGCTCTACACCCTGCTGGAGCAGCAGGCACCACGCTTTACTCAGGGGCTGGTAGAAACCCGCATCGACAACCTGGATCTGCAGATAGGTCCCGAGAGCCGTGACGTGGTGCGCCTCAATCTGCAGGGCGAAACCGCCATCAATGCCCTGATCGCCCGCTTTCCGGCCCAGCTGGATCTGGCCATCGAGGGGCGCCCGGTCTACGACCGCCGGCAAAATGCGATTTTTTTACGTGATATCAAGCTGCTGCAAAGCAAGGTTGACGCCTTCGGCTACCAGGGTGACATGACCGCCGCTTCTGCCGGCATGATGCAACTGCTGCGTTCGGTACTGGAAAACCAGCCGGTCTACCGGCTCGACGACAGCCGCTACAGCTGGCTGAGCAAGGCGCCGGTGGCCATGGACATCGCCCCCGGCCGCCTGGTATTCAGCCCCCGCTTCGGCGACTGATTACCGACGGCATAATAGCTAACCGGATACGGAGTGATGGAAGGGTGTGCTCTTCCCCACTCCGTTCTATTCTCACGCACGCCCTGCCTCTCGGTTCTCCCTAAATAGCCGTAGCCTGTTGTCCGGCATTTGGCCTACAATGGCGGATAACCTCTACAAATCAAGCCAGATAAACAGGTAGGTGTGCTATTAGCTCTGCAGTCTTGATGGTGTTTATCCCCACCTTTTTCTTCGTCTCGGTCACGCCGGGCATGTGCATGACGCTGGCGCTGTCGCTAGGGATGACGGTCGGGGTGCGTCGCACCCTGTGGATGATGGTCGGCGAGCTGGTCGGCGTGGGCCTGGTGGCTTGCCTGGCCGTGGTCGGTGTGGCGGCCATCATGCTGCAATATCCGCAACTGTTTCAAGTGCTCAAGTACGGCGGCGGCCTCTACCTGGCCTGGCTCGGCATTCAGCTGTGGCGCTCCCGGGGCAAACTGGCCCTGAGCCCGGTGGATGCCGGCCCGCGTCATATACCGGCCCGCACCCTCATCAGCCAGGGCTTCATTACCGCCATCGCCAACCCCAAGGGCTGGGCTTTTTTCATCGCCCTGTTGCCTCCCTTTATCGACAACAAGGCGCCGCTGACCGGTCAGCTACTGATGCTGGTGTCGATCATCCTGTCGCTGGAGTTCATCTGTATGCTGCTCTACGCCACCGGCGGTCGCACCCTGAGCCGGGTACTGCAGCAAAAAGGCAAGGTCAAACTGATGAACCGTATCGCCGGCAGTCTGATGCTGGGAGTAGCCCTGTGGCTGGCCGTCGGGTAACTGTGGTTGACAGTCGGACAACAGCGGCCGGCCATGGCCTGATGCAACGCCAGCCTGGCTGGCTGGCGTTGCTGCTGGTGCTGATCGTCATCGGTCTCTGCCTGAGCCAACGAATGGGGGTGATGACCGCCTGTGCCTACTCGGCCCAGCAGCCAGAAAGCATCTCATCGTTTGCCCACGGCATACTCTCTGACCAGGGGGCTGCCGCCGAGTCATCGAGCGCAGACAACAACGGCCAGTGCAGCCTGTCGGAGCAACTGCTGAGCAAGGTCTGGAGTCAGCTCGAGCCGATGCTCACCGCCTTGCTGCTATTGTTGTCTCTCTGGCTGCTGGCACCTCGTGTCGGCTGGTACTGCCGCCTGTTACCCTCGCCACAACCTTATGCCGGCCGACGGCGACACCTGGTGCTGTGTGTATTCCGGGAATGAGATTAACGCCGCCATCTTGTAAGCTTGCGTTAATCCATCGGAGACTCTATTCGTGATCAGAATTTTTAGCTTTTTTATCCTGTTGCTGGCAACCACCTTGCCGCTGCAGGCCGCCGACACCGGCTGGCTGCAGGCACCCGAACACCCCCCGGTGCAGGTGCGACTGGTGCAGACCGGCCCCTATGATGCGGTCAACAATTATTATCCGGCGCTGTTGCAGGTTCGTCTGCAAGACGACTGGAAAACCTACTGGCGCTCCCCGGGCGAAGGCGGCATCGCGCCCCGGCTGGAGTGGCCGTCGTCCAAGAACCCGCTGTCGGTCAACTGGCAGTGGCCGCTGCCCGAGCGCTTTACCCTGCTGGGAGTCGAAACCCAGGGCTATCGCCACGAGGTCGACTTTCCGCTGCAACTGACCCCGGCCGACGCCGGAAAGCCGGCCACCTTTGAAGGCCTGCTGACCCTGCCCAGCTGCACCACCATCTGTGTGCTCACCGAGTATTCGCTGACATTGCCGCTGGATCCGCAGATGGCAACCGACGAGACGCTGAATCATCAGTATCAGCAGGCGGTGTCGCGGGTGCCCAGAGCGGCAAGCCTGATACAGGCCGAGCAGCTGGTCTGGGATCCGGTCGCCAAACAACTCGATATCAGCCTGACCAACCCCCGCGGCTGGCAGCAACCGGCGGTATACGTCGACGAGCTCGACAGCAGCATCTTCAGTCAGCCACAGCTGACGGTGAACGACACCCGGCTGCAGGCCCGCTTCAAGGTCGGCAGCTGGGATCCGGAGTTGAATCTGGACGGGCAGGTGGTGGTGATTACCGCCACCGACGAGGGGCTGGCCGAAGAGCTGGCCGGCGCCATCACCCGTGGCACCCTGCCCCCGGTGGCTGCAACCGCCCCTCCTTTGGGGCTGGTACTGCTCTATGCCCTGCTCGGCGGCCTGATCCTCAACATCATGCCCTGTGTATTGCCGGTGCTGGGGCTCAAGCTCAACAGTCTGCTGCTGGGTCACCGCAGCCGGGCCGATGTGCGGCGCCCCCTGCTGTGGTCTGCCCTCGGCATCATGCTGTCGTTCTGGGCGCTGGCGGGCTTTATGCTGATCCTCACCTGGTCCGGCGCCCAGCTTGGCTGGGGCATCCAGTTTCAGCAGCCGGGCTTTATCGGCTTTATGCTGCTGGTCACCGCGCTGTTCTCGCTTAACCTGTTCGGCCTGTTCGAGCTCCGTCTGCCCACCGCCATGAGCACCTGGCTGGCCACCCGCCCCGGCCACGGCAACGGCGGCCATCTGCTGCAAGGCATGTTCGCTACCCTGCTCGCCACGCCCTGCTCGGCGCCCTTCCTCGGCACCGCCGTGGCGGTGGCGCTGGCGTCTTCACCGCTGGTGCTGATTGCCATCTTCACCGGTCTGGGGCTGGGCATGGCGCTGCCCTGGCTGGTGCTGGCATTGTTTCCCGGTGTTATCGGCGCCCTGCCCAGGCCCGGCCCCTGGATGATCCGGGTGAAGTGGCTGTTCGGGCTGATGCTGCTGGCCACCAGCCTGTGGCTGCTGTCGTTGCTGCAATCGACCCTAGGTAATACTGCCACCCTGGTGCTGGCCGCCATATTGATAGTGCTGCCACTGTGGTCTTTGCTGCGCCATTACGGCAGCCGGGGCCTGCTCTTCGGCCTGGCCGGCATCATGCTGCTTGGTGCTGCGGGGGGCGTGGGCGCCCTGGTGACCCAGTCTCGCTGGGTCAGCCCGGTCACCGACGAGCTTGACTGGCAGCCGCTGGATCCGGCTCGTATCGAGCGCGAAGTGGCTGCCGGCAAGCGGGTGTTTATCGACATCACCGCCGACTGGTGCATTACCTGTCAGGCCAACAAGATAGGCGTGGTGTTACGGGATCCGGTCTACTCGGCGCTGCAGGAAGAGGACATGGTGTTGATGCGCGGCGACTGGACTCGCCCCGACGCGGCCATTACCGACTACCTGCGCGCCAACCAACGCGCCGGCATTCCCTTCAATCAGGTATTCGGCCCCGGCCTGCCCCAAGGCAAGGCACTGGAGGTATTGCTGACCACCGACAAGGTGATCGAGGCCCTGAATGAAAGCAGGAATAAGTCATGAAGCGATCCTGGCGCAGGCGATTCACCTCCGGCCTTGCCTACCTGTTGCTGATCGGAGTTGTGGTCACGGCCGTCGATCTCTGGCGCAGCCGGGATCTGCCCACCGAGGTGGCGGCTCTGGGCGCCATGACCACATTAGGCGGCGAGACCATCAGTCTCGATGCCATGAGCCGGCAACAGCCGGTGCTGGTGTATGTGTGGGCCAGCTGGTGCGGCGTGTGCCGCATCGTGTCCCCGATGGTGAACCTGATCGACGCCCCCCATGCTCGCGTAGTCAGCATCGCCATCGCCTCGGGTCCGAATGCCAGGGTTGCCGGCTATGTGCGTGAAAAGGGATATGACTTTACGGTGGTGAACGATGAGGATCACCGGCTGGCGCAAATTCTGGCCGTCGGCGTCACGCCCACCCTGATGGTGGCCAGCCAGGGCAAGCTGCGCTTCGCCACCGCCGGCATTACCACACTGCCGGGCATGTACCTACGATTGTTGCTGGCCCGCCTCGGGGACTAGGGAATGGGGATTAGGGATTAGGGATTAGGGATTAGGGACCAGGGACCAGGGACCAGGGACCAGGGAATGGGGAATGGTATTCTGTGGGCTCGAATTTATTCGGACAAATCATGCATCATTCAGCACCATAAACCGTTATAAAAGCGGGCCTGCAAACACCGGCCACTCCCTGATCCCTATTCACCAATCCCGGCCTTAAAACAGCACTCGTCGTCCCTTGATGCAGTCCCGGCACGCGGGTTCGCCCTGTAGCGAGCCCAGTACTTCGGGCGCGCAGCGTTTGCCGCAACTGCTGCATTCGTGAAACGACTTCAACCGCAGTGCTATGGTGTCTTCCACCAGCGCCAGCAATTGTTCCAGACTGCCATCGCGCGACGCTACCACGCCCTGGGAGCGGGGTTTGACGGTATGAATGTCGTGATGCCGCCACTGCATGGCCGGCAGCAGCACCTCGGCCTTGTCGTGCTGAAATGCCACTATCACCAGGGCGGGATCCCCGATAAACAGCGTTTGTGCTCCCTGCACCGGATAAGGAAGTTCGCTCTTGAGATGCAGCCGCCACGACTCCAGCGTCGGGGATAACGGCATTGCCAGCAACAAGGCGTCCAACAGCTTGGATGGCATAATATCCCCTCTTCATCATGCCCCGGCGACCAGAGCCGCCGGGTTATCGATTCAACCGTTTGCCACTAGTCGCGGATCAGATAATCCGCCTGGCCTATCCACTTGTAGCTGGTCAGCTCTTCCAGCCCCATGGGGCCACGGGCATGCAGCTTCTGGGTCGAGACCGCCACCTCGGCCCCCAGGCCAAACTGGGCGCCATCGGTAAAGCGGGTAGAGGCGTTGACATAGACCGCCGCCGAGGGGGCGCCGTTGATAAAGCGCTCGGCACTGCTCAGGCTGCTGGTGAGAATGGCATCGGAATGGCTGGCGTTATGCTCGCGCAAATGCGCCAGGGCCTCATCGACACCGGTCACGATTTTCACCCCCAGGGTCAGCCCCAGCCACTCGGTGTCGAAGTCACCCTCAACGGCGGCGCGCACCCTGGCCGGTCCTGCGTTAAGCAGTTTCAATGCTTCGGTTTCGGCCACCAGCTCGACGCCTTTTTCCGCCATGCGCGCACTCAGTAGCGGCAGGAATTCGGCAGCTGCCGCATCGTGTACCAGCAGGGTATCGATGGCATTGCAGACGCTGGGTCTGTGGGTCTTGGCGTTATCGACCACCTCGACGGCGCGTACCAGATCGGCGCTGTCATCGACAAAAACATGACCGATGCCGAAGCCACCGATGATCACCGGTATGGTGGCCTGCTCTTTACACAACTGGTGCAGGCCGGGACCACCGCGAGGAATGATCATGTCTACATACTGGTCGAGTTTGAGCAGGCCGCTGACCCATTCCCGGCCCGGCTCGCTGATGTACTGCACACAGCCTGGCGGCAGCTGGCTTGCCGCCAGCGCCTGCCGGATCACCTTGACCAATTCCTGATTGGTATGAAAGGTTTCCCGACCGCCGCGCAGAATGCTGGCGTTACCGGTTTTCAGACAGAGGGCGGCGATGTCGATGGTGACATTGGGGCGGGCTTCATAAATCACCCCCACCACGCCGAGCGGTACCCGGCGACGCGACAAGCGCATGCCGTTTTCCAGCACCCGCGAGTCCAGCTCGCTGCCCACCGGATCCGGCAGTGACACCACGTTGCGCACGTCGTCGGCAATGGCCTTGATCCGCGCCGGGTTCAGCATCAGTCGATCCAGCATCGACTCGCCGGTACCGCTTTCTCGGGCCGCGTCCAGATCCTTGCCGTTGGCGGCCAGAATGTCGGCGGCGGCCGCCTCGAGGGCATCGGCCATCACCAGCAGGGCCTGATTCTTGGCCCGGGTCGAGGTTTCAGCCAGGGTATAGGCGGCAGCGCGTGCGGCCTGCCCCATCTGTTCCAGATTCATACTATCTCCTACAAGAGCACCAGATCGTCACGGTGAATGGCCACGTTGCCGTAGCCATAGCCGAGCACCGATTCAATCTGCTCAGAGTGTTGTCCTTTGATTCGAGTCAGGTCGAGTGCATCGTAACGACAGATGCCTCGCGCCAGCTCCCGCCCTTCGGGATTGACGATGCGTACCGCCTCCCCCCGGCGAAAACGGCCTTCTATGCGTACTATGCCCTTGGGCAGCAGGCTGGAGCCTTTTTCCCGCACCGCCTTCACCGCCCCGGCATCGATATGAATTTCGCCGTGCGGAGGCGGGCCGGCCAGGATCCAGCGTTTGCGGCTTTCGAGCGGGGTGGCCAGCGCCGGAAAACGAGTGCCGATGCGCTCCCCTTCCGCCAGGCGGCCAATCACCTCCGGCACCTGACCGGTGGCGATCACCACATCGATACCGGCGCGGCGGGCCACATCCGCCGCCTGCAGCTTGGTGGCCATGCCACCGGTGCCCAGTCCGCCGATGCTGCCACCGGCCAGTTTGCGCAGGGTGTCGTCGATGGTTTGTACTTCTTCAATCAGCTGCGCCTTGGGATCGTTACGCGGATCGGCAGTAAAGAGTCCCTTCTGATCGGTCAGCAGGATCAACAAATCGGCCTCGGCCAGAATGGCGGCCCGGGCCGATAAATTATCGTTATCGCCGACCTTGATCTCGTTGGTGGCGACGGCGTCGTTTTCGTTGATTACCGGAATAATGCGGTTATCAAGCAGGGCCCGCAGGGTATCGCGGGCATTAAGATAGCGTTCGCGGTCTTCCAGATCGGCCCGGGTCAGCAGTATCTGGCCCACATGCAATCCATACAGATTGAACAGGGATTGCCAGCTCTGGATCAGCTGGGTCTGGCCCACGGCGGCCAGCATCTGCTTGTTGGCCATGGTGCCGGCCAGATCGGGAAAGCCCAGGTGCTCACGCCCGGCGGCAATGGCCGCCGAGGTCACCACAATAATCTGATGGCCGGCCCGATGCAGGCTGGCACACTGACGCACCAGCTCTACCATGTGGGCCCGATCCAGATGGCGGGTACCGCCGGTAAGCACGCTGGTGCCCAGTTTTACAACAATGGTTTTGCCTTTCATGGAACGCCCTGCGGCTCCTTACTAACAGCAATGCCGGCAAAGCCGGCAAGATAATAAAATGAGGCGCATCCGGGCCACGGATAGTAACGACTATTGTCGCAAGTGATGGTCGGCTCAGGCTACGCTCAACAGATGATTGTTTCCCAACGCGGGAGAAGGACGAGCACTGAGCGACAGTTCATCCAGGCACACGCCCAGCTTGTCGTAAAAATCACGCAGCGTGCGAGCCACCTCCGCTTCGTGCTTTTTGGGCAAGGCTTTCGGTTGCCACTCGCCACTCGCATTGAAAAAGCCGAGCTGATAATGAAACTCGAAATTGATGCCGTCTTCGGTGCTCAGCGTCAGCCACCAGCCCCAGAACTCACGCGCCTCCGGTTCCGCCTTGGCACTGACACACACGGATAAACAGTCGAAGAAATATTGCGACTCGCTCGACTTCAGCTCCCGTAAATAAGGACCGATGGCGGTGAATTTGCGCACCAGTTTACGATGAGTAACCTTGTCTATGGTCATGAATACCTCCCTGTTAACTAGCCTATATGTAACGCTTTTTTGGCCGGGGGTAAAGGTCACCCGCCGCCCTTGCCCTAAAAAACGCCATCGGCGGCGCAGGAAGGCAACATATTACTCGACAGCAGGCGATAAAAAAGGCTCCCGAGGAGCCTTTTTTTACGCTTTGTCCTGCTCGCACAGCGGCGGAGCAAAAACCACCCCCATATCCCAGGGTTGCTCTATCCAGGTATCTTGCCCTACCCGCACTTCAAAGTCATCGACCAGTGGCTCGCCCTTTGGTTTGGCAAACACGGTCACGAATTTGGCTTTGGGGTACATCTCGCGGATAACTTTGGCG
Source organism: uncultured Oceanisphaera sp. (assembly GCF_947495715.1). GTDB lineage: Bacteria > Pseudomonadota > Gammaproteobacteria > Enterobacterales > Aeromonadaceae > Oceanimonas > Oceanimonas sediminis. Next base: position 92,687 of record NZ_CANLZU010000009.1, on the reverse strand, counting down.
GTATTACCGGTGTCCACCAGATCGTCGATGATCAGAAAGCCTTCTCCATCGCCTTCGGCCTGTTTGAGCACTTGTAGATCAGAGCGCTGCTGATTGTGGTCGTAGCTGGAGATACACAGGGTATCTACATGACGAATTCCCAGTTCCCGCGCCATGATGGCAGCCGGAACCAGACCACCACGACTGACGGCAATAATCCCTTTCCACTGGCTGGCAGGCAACTGACGTTCGGCCAGCTTGCGCGTTTCGCGCTGAAAGGAGTCCCAGGTGACGACGAATTTGTTGGACATAAAAAGAACCTTTGGGTGTTAGCTTTCAAGACAAGATGGTCACCGCTGCTCACTGCCATCTTTCAGACCACGCCAATATTGAAATATTGAGCCGGCCTCAGTCTAACAACGAGCAAACAATGGCCGCATTATAGAGATCCCGCCCATTCTTGACCAGAGTTACAGCTTTTTATTGCCCCTCCGTTGTTCATATACCGGCGTATAAGACTAAAAGCTAAGACGAGAAGATCGCATTTTTGCACAACACCCACCGACCTGTATTGCCCTTTCATCTAGTATGAATCTCGGTATGAACCGAGCTGATGCTCTCGACAAAGAAACAAGGATGTTATCGTGCTGCGCTCACTTTCCATCGCCAAACGACTCTATCTGAACCTGCTGCTGCTGTCTGCGGGCATCGTTGTCATCACCCTCATGATGTTGTGGCTGTTCTATCAGGGTCTGATAGAAGAAAAGCGAATTCAGGCCATGCGCCAGGTGGAGTCGGTCATCAGCCTTACCGATTATTATCATCAACAACAGCAGCAGGGTCTGCTGTCGGACCAAGAGGCCCGCCGGCAGGCACTCAACGCCATTGCCGGATTACGCTATGGCAACAACAATTATTTCTGGGTCAATGATGCCCAGCCCCGCATGATCCTGCACCCCATGAATCCCGACCTCAACGGCGAAGATTTGACTAGTTTCAAGGATCCGGACGGCAAGGCGCTGTTTGTCGAAATGGCGACGGTGGTGCGCAGCCAGGGTAAGGGTTTTGTGCACTACCTCTGGCCCAAGCCCGGTTTCGAGCAGCCGGTGGATAAAATATCCTATGTGCAGCCATTTGCGCCCTGGGGCTGGATTATCGGTACCGGCATCTACATCGACGATGTGCAGACCCAGCTGACGGCCACGGCGCTCAAGATACTGATGGTGGTACTCGGTCTGGGGGCCATCGCGGTATTGGTCGCCATCGCCCTCATCCGCAGCATACTGCAACCGATGGGCGATACCGTGCGGGCAATGCGGGATATCTCTCACGGCGACGCCGATCTGCGCCAGCGGCTGGACGAGCACGGCAGGGATGAAGTCACCCAGCTCAGCAAGAGCTTCAACCAGTTCTGTTCGCGCCTGGCCGATACGGTGCGCAAGCTGTCCCCCATCAGCCTGGAGGTCAACGCCGCCGCCGAGCGACTGGCAGGTATAGTGCACCACAATCGCGGCGTATCGGAACAACAGTCCCGGGAAACCGAACAGGTGGCCACCGCCATGAACGAGATGCTGGCTTCCAGCCAGGAAGTCGCCCATGCCGCCGAGCAGGCGGCTCAGGCCAGCCACGAGTCGGCCAAAGCCGCACAAGAGGGCAACAACAAAGTCACCCATACCCGGGAGGTGGCCGCCAGCCTGGTATCCGAGCTGGCCGAAACCCAACACCGCCTCGGCTCGCTCGCCGAGCGAAGCCAGGAAATCGGCAAGGTACTGGAAGTGATTCGGGCCATCGCCGAGCAGACCAATCTGCTGGCGCTCAATGCCGCCATCGAGGCGGCCCGGGCCGGAGAGCAGGGCCGCGGCTTTGCGGTGGTGGCCGATGAAGTGCGTAATCTGGCCACGCGAACCCAGAGCTCGACCGATGAAATTCAGGAGATCATTCAGGGTCTGCAACAGGAGGCGGACGAAACCGTCAACCGCATGAGCGGCCTGATGCAACGGGCAAAAGATACTCAGGGCACCGCCGATCAGGCCGGCGAAACACTGGAAGCCATCAACCAGAGCATGGCGCTGATCAACGACATGAACAGCCATATTGCCACCGCCGCGGCCCAGCAGCGGCAAACCACCGAAGAAATGAATCATAACCTGACCCGCCTGAGCGAGCTGGCGGAAGAAGTACGGCTCAAGACCCAGGAGACCGACAGCGCCGGTGAAACGCTGTCCGGCCTCGGCCGTCGTCTGGCGGAAGAAGTTAACGTGTTCAGGGCCTGACGCCTGCCCGGCTGTGATGGCAGCCGGGATTATTGCTTGCCGATGCTTAATGAATGGATAAGCAGAGGAGAAGCGCGTTAAGCTATCGCTTTCCTTCGCCGCTCTTTGAACAAGGTATGCCATGTCTTCCATTCGTCAGCTTTCTCCTCGCCTGTTGTGGCAGTTCTTCGACACCCAGTGCAGCATTCCTCACCCGTCCGGTCACGAAGCGGCCCTGCGCCAGTGGATAACCGACTGGGCGGCCGAGAAAAACCTGGCGGTGATGCAGGACGCCATCGGTAACCTGATCATTCGCAAGGCGGCTACCGCCGGTATGGAAAAACGCAAGGGCGTCATACTGCAGGCCCACATGGACATGGTGCCCCAGGCCAACGCCGACACCCATCACGACTTCACCACGGACCCGATTCAGCCCTATATAGACGGCGACTGGGTGCGGGCCCGTGGCACTACCCTGGGCGCGGATAACGGCATCGGCCTGGCCGCCTGTCTGGCGGTGCTGGCCGATGACAAGGTACAGCACGGCCCGCTGGAAGTGCTGCTGACCATCGACGAAGAAAGCGGCATGACCGGCGCCTTTGGCCTGACGCCCGGGCTGTTGCAGGGCGAGATACTGCTCAATACCGACTCGGAGCAGGACGGTGATGTGTACATGGGCTGTGCCGGCGGCGTGGATGCCAATATCACCCTGCCCTATGAGCCGGAGCCGGTACCGGCCGGCCATCAGGCTCGCCGCCTGATCATCACCGGGCTGCGTGGCGGTCATTCCGGCATCAACATTCATCAGGGCCGGGCCAGCGCCAACAAGCTGCTGGCCGAGCTGCTGACCGATATCAATCAGCATACCGCGATCCGCCTGAGCGAGCTGAACGGCGGCACCCTGCGCAATGCCATCGCCCGGGAAGCCTCGGCCCTGCTGACCCTGCCCGCAGACCTGCTCGACACGCTGGCAAACCTGGTCGACAGGCGCCGGCAGCAATACCGCCATGAATTTAACGGCGTCGACGACTTCATCCAACTGGAACTGGCGCCCACCGAGCTACCCGAGCGAGTCATGACCACAGCCCTGCAGCAGCGACTGGGAGCCGCCCTGCTCGCCTGCCCGCACGGAGTGATGGAAATGAGCCGCAGCATGGAGGCTGTGGTGCAAAGCTCCACCAATCTGGGCGTCATCGGCACCGAGGACGAGCATATTCATGTGCAATGTCTGATCCGTTCACTCAACGATGAAGGCCGCAACCGGATCGCCGAGATGACCGCCGCGGTGTTTCGCCTGGCCGGCGCCCGCTGCGACTTTGACGGCGCCTACCCCGGCTGGCAGCCAAATCCGGACTCGGCGGTGATGCAGCTGGTGCTGAATACCCACCAGGAACTGTTTGGTGTGCTGCCCGAGGTCAAGGTGATCCACGCCGGGCTGGAGTGCGGCCTGTTCAAGGCGGCCTACCCAGAGTGGGACATGGTCTCTTTCGGGCCGACCATTCAGGGCGCCCACTCACCGGACGAACGAGTACACATAGAAGCGGTGTCCCGCTTCTGGCAGTTACTGGTGCGAGTACTGAAGCAGATTCCTGAAGCGTAAGAAGTGAGGAGTGAATTGTGAGGAGTGAGGGGTGATAGTATTCCCCTCACCCTTTACGCCTCTCCCCTCACAATTCAAAGCGTCAGCAACCGGCCTACACGCAGTCTATGCGGTATTCAAGGGCAATAATTTGGCTTATGCTTTCGGGCAGATCCCAACAGAGGTATATGTCATGAAAAGCGCCCCTTTCTACCTGTTGCTGACCTTGCTGGCCGCGCCGGCAATGGCCGATAACATCTTCAGTGGCATCATCGAGTTTGGCCGTGAGGTACTGGACGAAACCCGCAAGCTGGCACCCGGCATTCAGAACGACAAACGCAATGAAGCGCCCGCCCCGGTTGCCGCAACGGCACCGAACGACGGTCGGGATCGCCCGGCGCTGGAGGGTTCTGCAGACAGCGAGAGCACCGTGATAGTGGCGCCGTCTTCCACCGGTATGCAACCGGTTTCTCCCGCTGCCAACCAGGGCTGGACCTTCGTGGAAGAAGACCACCTGAACGGCAGCAACCAGTAACCTGACGGCGGTTTCTGCCCTGGCGCAGAGCCGTCATATTTTAAATTGGATTTCAATATGTTAAGATACTTAGACATCTAAGCTTATATGAGGACCCAATATGAAGAGATCGTACATTGCCTTGTTTCTGGCTCTGAGCGCAGATTATCTTGGCGCGGCTTCGGACGAGACAGCCTTGGCTACCCCGCAGAAAAACAACGATCAGGAAGCCTGATCTGGCACCAATCAGAATTAAAACAAGCTTACCATTCAAAACTCAGTTGCTCGGCCTGAGCAGCCTGCTCGTTACCTTCGTGACATAACTCGACACTCACCCCCACCAGCCGAACTCCACGCCCCCGGGCTCGCTCCCAGGCTTCGGTGCACAGTTGCGCGGCCAGCGCCAACTCCGGCCCGGTGCAGCGCCGAGACAGGGTGGTCTGGGTAAAGTCATCGAATTTGAGCTTGATGCACAGCCCCTTTATCGCCCGCCCGTCCAGTCGACGTATCAGCTCCGGCCATAACTCCTGCAATACCGACAGCCCCTGCGCAGGAGTATGAATATCGGTGACCAGGGTAGTCTCGACACCGACCGACTTGCGTATCCGTTCGGTCTGTACCTCCCGCTCATCGATACCCTGGCCACGCTGCCACAACAGCCGGCCGAACTTGCCGAAACGACGAATAAGCTCCGCTTCGCCCACCTCATTCAGCTGACCACAGTACTCCAGCCCCAGGGCCGCCAGCTTTTCTGCCGTCTTTCGCCCCACTCCGGGCAACTTGACCAACGGCAACCGGCGCACATAATCGGCCACCGCCGCCGGTGGCAGCACGAAGAGGCCGTCCGGCTTGTTTTCTTCCGAGGCGATTTTGGCCAGAAACTTGCTGGGGGCCACCCCGGCAGAAGCGGTCAGCTGCAACTCGTCATTGATGGCCCGACGAATGTCTGCGGCGATCAACGTAGCACTGCCGCCAAACAGCGGACTGTCGCTCACATCCAGATAGGCTTCGTCCAGCGACAACGGCTCGACCAGATCGGTATAGCGATGAAAGATCTCCCGGATCTGCAGGGACACCGCCTTGTACTCGGCCATGTTACCCGGGATCAATAACAACTGCGGGCACCGTTGCAGCGCCTGATGGCTGGCCATGGCCGAGCGAATACCAAAACGGCGGGCCGGATAGTTACAGGTAGAAATAACGCCACGTCGACTGGCGCTGCCACCGATGGCCAGCGGAATATCCCGCCATTCGGGATGCTTGCGCATCTCTACCGCGGCAAAGAAGCAGTCCATGTCGACATGAATAATCTTGCGCATTGAAAAACGTAAAAACTGAAACGTGGGGCCATAGTGTAGCCCCTTAGTTATCAGGTACTGAACTTGTTAATCTGATCGCGCAGATTATATGCCAGTTGCTGCAGCTCTTCGCCGCTACCGGCAACCGCACTGGCGGTAACCACAGTGCTTTCCGACGCCTGGGTGATGCGCAGCAGATTGCTGTTCATCTCTTCCGACACCTGGCTTTGCTGCTCGGCGGCGGTCGCGACCTGCACGCCCATGTCACGGATACGGGCCATCTGCTCGACAATACGCTCCAGCTCCTTGCCCGCATGCATCGCGGTCTTCACGCTGCCATCGGCCTGTATGCGAGAGCGTCCCATCACTTCCACCGCCTTGCGTGCGACGGTGCGCAGACGGTCATTCATGCTGCGAATCTCTTCGGTCGACCCCTGAGTCCGCTGCGCCAGCTGGCGAACCTCGTCAGCCACCACCGCAAAACCGCGTCCGGACTCGCCAGCTCGCGCCGCTTCGATCGCCGCATTCAGTGCCAGCAGGTTGGTCTGTTCGGAAATGGCCTGGATCTCTTCGAGAACCTGCCCAATCTGTACCGTATCGGCCTCCAGCGTCTGAATCACGTCGGCGGCTTGATCCACCTCCTGTGCCAATGCCTGAATCTGGTGCACGGTATCATCAACATCATGATTCCCTTCCTCGGCTTCATGATCCGCACTTTCGATTGCATTGGCGGTTTCACCGGCACTGCGTGCTACTTCGTGCACACTGGCTGCCATCTCGTTCATTGACGTCGACAGTAGCTCTGCTTCCTGTGCCTGAATATCCAGCGCGGTGCTGGTTTCTTCCGCATGACGGGCCAGGCTTTCGGCGCTGGAGGAAACCTGCGCCGCAGATGCCGCGATCTGATGGATAAGATCCTGAAATACACCCAGTGTTTCGTCGATACGCCGCCCGACCTTGCCCAGCTCGTCTCTGCTGTCCAGTTGCGTACGTACCCGCAGATTACCGGCGGCCGCCTCTTGCATCACCTCGCTGATACGATCCAGCGGGCGGGTAATGGTGCGGCTGATAGGAATCGCCAACGCCACCAGCAGCAGCAAGGCACCCAACAGCAGTCCGCCCATGTGCATCAGGTCGTGACGAAAGGCGTCATCCAGATCATCAACATAGACACCGGTTGCCACCACCCACCCCCAGGGAGTAAACGGCTTGGCCAAAGTGATCTTGGGCTGGGGCTCGCTATTACCCGGCTGTGGCCAGAGGTAGCTGAACTCGCCAATATCGGTCTTGGTACCAAGCAGCGCCGCCATTTCCACAAACACCGCTTGACCATCCTGGCTTCGTTCCCCACGCATGATGCGGCCATTCAGGCCGGGATTGGCACCATGGGCCAGCATGCGCGTTTCGGCATCCAGCACAAAGAAGTATTCATCGCCATCATAACGCATGCTTTCCAGCAGTTGACGTGCCGTGCCCTGTGCCTGCTGCAGGCTTACTTCACCCGCATCAACCCGTGCCTGCTGCGCTGTCAGCAAGCCCTCGGCACTGTCCAGCAGAGCATGCAACTGATGGCGGCGTTCCTGTTGCAGAGAGTCGCGCATATCTAACAGAGACAAAGAAGCCTGAACTGTCAGCATCAGGCCGGCAATCAGAATCATGAGCCAGAGCTTCGCACGTACAGAAAGATTACCGAGGGTCATGAGGGCGATACCTTTTCAATTCAATTGAGTCTAAATGAAGCTACAGACTAGCACAGTCATGAAGGGGGGAAAGACCTTTTCAAGCACAAGGTTATATTGGAAATAGCTAATATTTTTCTCGGCGTTTTCCGCCATGGCTCACCGTACGCAGAACTTGTCTCCTGCACCTGCTTCCATCTGGTTAATGCAGGCCGTTCAGGTAATACCAATCCCACTAAAGATGTGATCAATTCCCGATAACAATGCCGTGTTTTAAGCACTGTCATACCGGGCTTGACCCGGTATCTTTCTGCAGAGAGATCCTGACTTTCGTCAGGATGACGGCCTGAGCACATGATTAATCCGATTGCTATAACGAGTTATCACCGCGCGCCAGGATCGAAAAAGCCGCAAACCGCAGCTTTCTATCTCTCGATCAGCTGATGGTTTGCGGCTTAAGGCTTTCGTCAGATAATGCGGTTTTCTCCCAGCATCTGCCGGCGAGCTTCTTCCTTGGCCATTTTTTTCTTGCGGCTGGCGCAAGGATCCGGACAGTCACAGGCTTTTTCTATGCCTACACCACCCAGACCGCCACAAGAGCCGGCAATAGTCTTGCGCTGCACGATATAGCCGATGGCCATGGCGAAAACCACCAGGGCAAAGACTGCAAAGGTAATCAAAAAATACAGCATATCAACCTCTTGAATACTTCTTGAAGGCGCTGGTCATGTCCACTCTGAAGCCATCGTCCGTCTTGGTCAGCAGGTACACCGCCAGCCGGTGTTGCTCGGCAAACGCCAGTGCCCGCTCGGGCCCCATGACCGTTAGCGCGGTCGCCAAACCGTCTGCGATCATACAGGATGGATGGATCACTGTCACCGATGCCAGCTGATGGGTAATGGGGTGACCCGTGGCCGGATCTATGGTGTGCGACAGCCGCTCGCCGTCCAGTTCATAGTAGTTGCGATAGTCGCCGGAGGTGGCCACGCTGTTGTTGCCGACCGCGACTACCTGTTGTACCGAACCGGTTCCCGAACCCGGTTTTTCCACCGCTATGGTCCAGGGCTGGCGGTGACGATTAAGACCACTGAGCCGCACCTCGCCACCGATTTCCACCAGGTGATCGGTTATCCCCTCTTCACTCAGGTACTCGGACACCATGTCCACCCCAAAGCCCTTGGCGATGGACGACAGGTCCACGTACAGCTCGGGCAACTGTTTGTACAGATACTCCGACTCACTGTCGATGCCCACCCGCAGGTGCTCGAGCCCGGTACGCGCCCGGGTGTCGGCCAGCAGTGGTTCACCGGGTATCCGGCTCGGTCTGGCATCGGGTCCAAAGCCCCACAGGTTGACCAGCGGGCCGACGGTGACGTCCAGCGCCCCTTCGGTCATGCGCCCCAACTGCAGCGCCGCCGTCACCACCCGGGCGGTATCGGACGACACCGGGAAAGGATCCGCCCCCTGATGCCGGTTAAAACGGCTCAACTCCGAGTCTTCCCGATAGGTCGACATCTGATCGTTGAGCCGCTCCAGACGGCGATCGATTTCCGCCTGCAGCGCCTGAGCCCGGGTCTCATCGACATCCACTACCTTGACCGAGTAGTAGGTGCCCATGGTATTGCCGGTCAGGTGCCGCTGCGGATGTTCGACCGCCGCCGGTTTACAGGCGACCAATAAAAAGGCCAGCCCCAGAGGGGCCAGCCATTTAGTTACATGAGATATCATCAGTGTTTAACCACCAAAGTCATCCAGCATGATGTTGTCTTCTTCCACGCCCAGATCCTTGAGCATGTTGATGACGGCGGCGTTCATCACCGGCGGACCACACATGTAGTATTCACAGTCTTCGGGCGCGTCGTGATCCCGCAGATAGTTTTCATACAGCACGTTATGGATAAAGCCGGTATGGCCGGTCCAGTTATCTTCCGGCAGCGCGTCACTCAGTGCCACATGCCACTGGAAGTTATCGCACTGCTCCTGCAGACCGTCGAAATCTTCCACATAGAACATTTCGCGCTTGGAACGGGCACCGTACCAGAAGCTGATCTTGCGCTTGGAGTTCAGGCGCTTGAGCTGGTCGAAGATGTGCGAACGCATCGGCGCCATGCCGGCACCACCACCGATAAACACCATCTCGGCGTCGGTGTCCTTGGCGAAGAATTCACCGAAGGGACCGGAAATGGTGGCCTTGTCACCCGGCTTCAACGACCAGATATAGGAAGACATCTTGCCCGGAGGCGCGCTCCAGTTACGTGGCGGCGGAGTCGCGATGCGCACGTTGAGCATGATAATGCCTTCTTCTTCCGGATAGTTGGCCATGGAGTAGGCGCGGATGGTTTCCTCGTCTACCTTGGACTCCAGATCGAAGATCTTGAACTTGTCCCAGTCTTCACGGTATTCCTCGGGCACATCGAAGTCTTTGTACTGGATGTGGTGAGGCGGAGCTTCAATCTGAATATAACCACCGGCACGGAAAGGCACGCTTTCGCCGTTGGGAATCTGCAGTTTCAGTTCCTTGATGAAGGTGGCCTTGCTGTCGTTGGAGATAACTTCGCAATCCCACTTCTTGATGCCGAATACTTCTTCCGGCAGCTCGATCTTCATGTCCTGCTTGACGTTGACCTGACAGGACAGACGCTCGCCCTCACGCGCTTCGCGCTTGGAGATGTGATCCTGTTCGGTGGGCAGGATTTCACCGCCCCCTTCCAGAATGCGCACTCGGCACTGTCCACAGGTACCACCGCCACCACAGGCAGAAGAGACGAAGATGCCGTTGGCCGCCAGGGCGCCCAGCAGCTTGCCGCTGGCACCGGTGGTGATCGCCTTGTCGGGATCGTCGTTGATGCTGATAGTCACATCCCCTTCCGCGACCAGCTTGGACTTGGCAAACAGGATAATGCTTACCAGGACCAGCACGATCACGGTGAACATGACCACGCCTAGAATGATTTCCATCGATTATTCCTTTTCTATCACCGGGTTACAGGGATATGCCAGAGAAAGACATGAAGCCAAGTGCCATCAGACCGGCGGAGACGAAGGTAATCCCCAGACCGCGCAGACCATCGGGCACATCCGAATACTTCATCTTCTCACGCAAACCGGCCAGCAAAACGATAGCCAGCATCCAGCCAATGCCGGAGCCAAAGCCGTACACGATGGACTCGGAGAAGTTGTAATCCCGCTGTACCATGAACGACACACCACCGAAGATGGCGCAGTTAACGGTGATCAGCGGCAAGAAGATACCCAGCGCGTTGTACAGCGCAGGGAAAAACTTGTCCAGCGTCATCTCCAGGATCTGAACCAGAGCCGCAATTACCCCGATAAAGGTAATGAAGTTCAAAAAGCTCAGGTCCACTCCTTCGGCCAGGGCGCCGTCTTTCAGGATGAAGTTGTAGATCAGGTTGTTAACCGGTACCGAAATGGTCAGTACCACCACCACCGCGACACCCAGACCGAATGAGGTTTTGACCTTCTTGGATACCGCCAGGAAGGTACACATCCCCAGGAAGAAGGCCAACGCCAGGTTTTCGATAAAGACGGCACGAACAAACAAACTCAGATAATGTTCCATCTATTACTCCTTCGCCTCCACCTGTTCCGGACGCATGGTACGCAGTACCCAGATAATGCCACCGATGATGAAGAAGGCACTTGGCGGCAACAGCAGCAGGCCGTTGGCCTGATACCAGCCACCGTTCTTGATCAGCGGCAGTATTTCAATGCCGAACCAGGTACCGGAGCCCAACAGCTCACGGATAGTGGCAACGATCAGCAGGATAAGACCATAACCCATGCCGTTACCGATACCGTCCAGGAAAGACATCATGGGCGGGCTCTTCATGGCATACGCCTCGGCGCGGCCCATTACGATACAGTTGGTGATGATCAAGCCAACGAATACCGACAGCTGCTTGGAGATGTCGTAGGCATAGGCCTTGAGGATCTGATCCACCACGATAACCAGAGAGGCGATAATCGCCATCTGGGCGATAATTCGTACCGAGTTGGGGATCTGATTACGCACCAGCGAGATAAACAGGTTAGAGAAGGCCGTTACCGCTATTACCGCCAGTGACATCACGAATGCGGTCTGCATCTGTGAGGTAACCGCCAGTGCGGAACAGATGCCCAGCACCTGCAACGCAATGGGGTTATTGCCGATGATAGGTCCGAACAGAACCTTTTTCATTTCAGCTTTATCAGCCATTGTTCAGCTCTCCTTTACGAACCTTGGCCAGGAACGGACCGAAGCCCTGCTCGCCCAACCAGAATTCAAAGGTTTTTTGCACACCGTTGGAGGTCAGGGTAGCGCCGGACAGGCCATCTACACTGGAAGGAGCACCTTCAGGCGCACCACCTTTCACCACTTTCAGGGCCGGCTTGCCGTTGTCGTCAAACAGCTCTTTGCCAACAAACTGGGCACGCCAGTTGGGGTTTTCTACCTCACCGCCGAGGCCGGGCGTTTCACCCTGCTCGTAGTAGGTAATCCCCTTGATGGTGTTGCCATCGGGTGCCACGGCGACGAAGGCGTACATGGTAGACCAGAGGCCCTGACCATGAATGGGCAGTATGATGCTGTCCAGGTTGCCGTCTTCATCTTTGGCCATATATACCGGCACCATGTTGGCGCGGCGGCGAATACCGGCCGGATCCTCTTTCGGACTCAGCTTGATGCTGGTCGAAGGTTCCTTGGCGGCATTGCGCTGGTTATAGCCTTGCACCGCTTGGTCCGAAAACGTGTCGGTGGTCAGATCCAGCAGACGCGCTTCGATGAAGCGCTCATAGGTTTCAGCCACATTGTCGCGGCCCAGACCCGCTACTTCAACGATATTGGTCTGCACGTCCAGGGCCTGGTTGCGCTGCTGGGTCGGCTTCAGCAAGACTGCTGCGCCGGATACCACCACAGAACACACCAGACACAGGACGCCGATGACGGCAAAGGTTCTGCCGATAGATTCTTTCTTAGCCACGAGCCAGTCTCCGTTTGATGTTAGCCTGCACCACGAAGTGGTCGAACAAGGGAGCGAACAGGTTGGCGAACAGAATGGCCAGCATCATGCCTTCGGGGAAGGCCGGGTTGACCACTCGGATCAGGACCACCATGATGCCGATCAGGGCGCCGTACCACCATTTACCCTTGTTGGTAAAGGAAGCGGATACCGGGTCGGTTGCCATAAACATCATGCCGAAAGCGAAGCCGCCCAATACCAGGTGCCAGTACCAGGGCATGCTGAACATGGCGTTGGTGTCGGAGCCGAGCATATTGAACAGGGTTGCGGTGGCAATCATGCCGATCATCACGCCTGCCACGATACGCCAGGAGGCAATACCCATGTAGATGATGAACAGGCCGCCCAGCAAAATCGCCAGGGTGGAGACTTCACCAATCGAGCCCTGAATGTTACCGATGAAGGCATCCATCCAGCCGATCATGGAACCGGTGTTGGCATCCATCAACGCCGCCTGACCACCTGCGGCCCACTGGCCCAGGGCGGTAGCGCCGGAGAAGCCGTCAACGGCGGTCCAGACGGTGTCACCTGAAATCTCGGCCGGGTAGGCGAAGAACAGGAAGGCACGACCGGCCAGCGCCGGGTTGAGGAAGTTCTTGCCGGTGCCGCCGAAGATTTCCTTGGCCATGACCACGCCGAAGGTGATACCCAGCGCCGCCTGCCACAGAGGCAGGGTCGCGGGCACGATCAGCGCGAACAGTACCGAGGTGACGAAGAAACCTTCGTTCACTTCGTGCTTGCGTACGGTGGCAAACAGTACTTCCCAGAAACCACCGACGATGAACACCGTCAGGTAGATAGGCAGGAAGTAGGTCGCGCCCAGCAGCATCTTGCTGCCCCAGCCGGCGCCGTCACCCAGGGTTGCTCCCAGGCTTTGTGCCAGACCATAACGCCAGTTGCCGTCGATAACCGAGGCCAGTTCGGCCGGGCTGTACATGTTCATCAGGGCATTGATGGTCTGCCCGCCAGAGTTGTACATACCGAAGAACATGGCCGGAAAGGTCGCCATCCACACCATGATCATGATGCGCTTCAGATCGATACTGTCGCGCACATGAGAGGCGTTGCGGGTAACCATGCCCGGGGTATAGAGCACGGTGGCAACCGCTTCATACAGGGCGTAAAACTTCTCGTATTTACCGCCCGGCTCGAAATGGTGTTCGAGCTTTTCCAGAGTGTGTTTCAAGCTCATTACTTAGCCCTCTAGCTCAATTGTGGTCAGACACTTGCGCAGAGCCTGGCCATAATCGTATTTACCCGGACACACATAGGTACACAGTGCCAGATCTTCTTCATCCAGCTCCATGCAACCCAGGGTCTGGGCGCTTTCGGTATCGTTGGACAACAAATCGCGCAGCAGCAGGGTCGGCAGGATATCCAGCGGCATGATACGTTCATAGTTACCGATGGGTACCATGGCACGGGCAGAGCCGTTGGTGGTGGTGGTCAGGTCGAACAGCTTACCCTTGGTCAAATGACTCAGGTAGGCGCGGGTCACCGAAAATTTATTGGCACCCGGCGCAAGCCAGCCAAACAGTTCTTTTTCGCGACCTTCGGCCAGGACCGATATCTGCAGGTGATAACGACCCAGATAGGCATGCGGACCATTGGCAATGGTGCCGTACAACACGGAGCCGGAAATAACACGGTTCTCACCGTCCTGCAGTTCACCGGCGGTCAGCTCGTTGACACAGGCACCGATGCGGGTACGCAGCAGACGAGGCTTCTGTACCACGGGGCCACCCAGGGCAACCACGCGGTCGGTAAACAGCTCACCGGTGGTGAACAGTTTGCCGAAGGCAATCACATCCTGGTAATTGATATACCAGACCACCTTACCGGCCACGACAGGGTCGATAAAGTGAATGTGGGTACCAGGCAGACCGGCCGGGTGCACGCCACTGAACACTTGTTCGGTGATGTTGCCGGCCTGAGCCTGAGGCAGGCTGCCTTCGCCCTTACAGACATGCACCTTACCTTCGGTCAACCGGCTCAGCACCTGCAGACCATCGGTAAAGGCTTGCGCATTTTCCTTGATGATCAGCTCGGCGTTCGCGCTCAATGGATTGGTATCCATGGCGGTGACGAAGATGGAGCGAGGAGTAGAACCGATGGCCGGCACCTTGCTGAAAGGGCGGGTGCGCAGCGCCGTCCACAGGCCGGATTCAACCAGCTGATCGCGAACGGTTTCAGGTTCCAGTTTGGAAAGTTCAGCAGAAGCGTATTTAGAAAAAGTAATCTGATCTTCGCTGTCATCGACCGCAATCACCACAGATTGCAGTACGCGTTTGGCACCACGGTTGATTTCAACCACGGTACCGCTGGCAGGAGCTGTGAACTTGACGCCCGGATTCTTCTTGTCTTCGAAGATCACCTGACCTTTTTTGACACGATCCTCTACCTTGACGTGCATGGTAGGGCGCATGCCCACAAACTCCTCGCCCAGCGTGGCAACGCGCTTGATGGCAGGACCATCGTAGATTACTTGCTCTGGGGTCCCGGAAATCGGGAGGTCCAGTCCTTTTTTAATTGTAATCATACTCACTTGCACTACTTGTTAGGGGAAGACAGGTACTTGCCATGTCAGACATGACAACATGCTGATGAGTCGCTACCGGTCTGCCTCTATCGTGTTGAAACAGCATGACTACAGTCCGGTAACATCCAGCCCGATATAAAAGGCGCATAATACTAGCACTTTTAGCGCGGCGGCTGCCACGGCAATTACCAAAAATTACCGCCTCTTTCAGCAAATTCAACTTGCTCAAAGTTTAAACAAGCAAGAATAAGGCCATGATATATGGCTACTTATTATCCCTTGGTCGCATAGGCGCCAGCCAATTGCAGGTATTGAGCCAACATCGCGGCATAACAAAAATATCAATCGCGAATAACATTCGGCTCAGGCCGAGGTACCCGCCCGACCACGACAGGCGGGACTGTCGAGCACGCCTTCGCGCGCCTGCCATTCGGCAGGGGTCAGGGTATGCAGCGCCAGTGCATGCACGCCGCCGGCCAGTTCGTCGGCCAGCAGCGTATTCAGGGCCCTATGCCGGGCCAGCAACCGCTGACCGTTAAACTGCTCGCTCACCACCACCAGCTTGAAGTGGGTTTCCGAGCCCGGCGCCACCCGGTGCATATAGCTTTCGTTGATCACTTCCAGATGCGCGGGCGTCAGTGCCGCCTGCACCTTGCTTTCGATAACACTCTGTACCGACATAAGGAGAACTCCTGAGTAAATGACACTGAACCAAGACCGAATCATACCCGGCTTGCTTTCAGTAATGGAATGAATCGCACGACCTGCGCCCCGGTTACGGCGTTACACCAGATAACGAAAGGTCAGGTTGATGCGGGCCGAATCGACGGCCGCGGTTCTGGGCAAGGCATGTTGCCAGTAATGCTGCATTTCGCCCGCCATCACCAACAGGCTGCCGTGATTCAGCAGCAACTGGCGGCGCTCGCCGCCTTTATGGCGCAACAGAAAGCGGCGCGTCGCCCCGAGGCTGACCGAGGCGATGACCGGATTTGACCCCAGCTCCGGCTCGTTGTCTGCATGCCAGCCCATGCTGTCCCGACCATGACGATACAGGTTGAGCAGGACGCCGTTGAAGGGCTGCGCGCAGATGGTTTGCAGCCGCTGACGGATTTCGTTCACCAGCGGGTGCCAGGGCACGGGTTCCCGACGCTTGCCGGAGTAACGGTAGGCCAGCTCCCCCATCCAGCACGACAACCTGGGTTCGTCGTGTTCGCGCCCGAACAAGTGCAGCCGGTGCTGCTGCCAGGGGATCTCCGCCTGCAGTTGCTCGAGCCAGATGTCAGCCTCGGGCAGAAAGGCATCCGGCCACCACAGCAATCGCCCCTGAGGCAGGGATATCCATTCGGGTGAATCGGTCCACAGCTCCATACTGCTTTCTCCCATTAACTGCTAAAATGGCTCTTTTTTCTGTCGGGCCATCGCATCATGAATCACCACTTTCCCCTGCCTCAGGGGGGCGAGCTGTATCTGCAACGCTACCCTCGCTCTGCCCAGCACAGCCTGCAAGCCTGGGATGCGGCCGATGAATATATCATATCCGAGCTGATGACTCAGGAGTGGGACCAGAGCGCGCCCCTGCTGATCCTCAACGACGGTTTCGGCGCCCTCACCCTGGCGTTGTATCACCACAGCCCCTGCAGTTTTACCGACTCGCGCATCGCCGAGCTGGCGCTGGCCGCCAATGCCCGGGACAACGATCTCGAGCCGGGCTGGCAGCCGCTGAACAGCCTGGCAGAGGGGCTAGTTGCCGACGAACCGGCGCCCGGGCTGGTGGTGATGAAGCTGCCCAAGACCAACGCCATGCTGGAATATCAGCTGGCCGCCCTCAGCCGGGTGATGGGACCCGACACCCTGCTGGTCGCCGGGGCCAAGGCCCGGGACATTCACAGCTCGACCCTGAAACTGTTCGAACACTATATCGGCCCCACCCACACCAGCCTGGCCAGGAAAAAGGCCCGGCTGATCTTCTGCCGGCCGGAGCCGAACAAGCGTCCGGCGCCACTGCCTGCCCCCCTGGCATGGCCGCTGGAAGGCACCGACTTCACCATTCACAACCACGCCAACGTGTTTTCTCGCGCCAGCCTCGATATCGGCGCCCGCTTCATGCTGGAGCACCTGCCCGCCGACGAGCCAGGACGAATCATCGATCTGGGCTGCGGTAACGGGGTGCTGGGACTGATGGCCCTGGCGCAGAACCCGCAGGCACGGGTGACCTTCGTGGACGAGTCTTACATGGCCATGGCCAGTGCCCGCCTCAACGTGAGCGAAAATCTGCCCGAGGCCGAGTCCCGCGCCCGCTTCATGGTCAATAACTGTCTCGATGGCGTCGCCGCCGACAGTGCCGATCTGATACTGTGCAATCCCCCGTTTCACCAGCAACAGGCCATAACCGACCATATTGCCTGGCAAATGTTTGTCGATGCCAAACGGGTACTTCGCCACGGCGGCCACTTGCTGCTGGTAGCCAATCGTCATCTTGATTACCATCAGAAACTGAAGCGTCTGTTCGGCAATCAACGGCTGGTGGCATCCAACCGCAAATTCGTTATTCTCAGAGCCACCAAACTCTCTTAAGGAATTTTTCATGAAATTAATCAAATGGTTAATGACCGGCATCCTGGCACTGAGCCTGACGGCCTGCGCCAGTTACTACCCCATCGCGGTTGACGTCAACCCCACAGTACAAACCAGTGCCGGTGTTTACCGGGGCCAGCCGGTTGCACTCGGCAGCAAGGACGGCCGCAACAACGACTACATCATTCAGATAGAACAGAAAAACAAGGCCCCGGTGGTGGTGGGCGCCAGCAACAACCTCAAGGTGCAACTGGAACAGGCGCTGGCTCAGGGCCTGAGCACTCAGGGCGCCTTTATCGAGAACGGCGCCCCCACCCAGGTAGAGCTGGAGCTGCAGGAAGTACTGGCGCGGGTGATCCGCGGTCATATCAGCTACGACGTGGTGCAGCAGCTGCGCATACAGCTGACCCTGAAGCGCGACGGCCGCACCGTCACCAAGCAGTATCGCCGCAGCGCCCAGGCCGAGTTTCCCGGTCGCCTGCACCCGGAGCTGGACAAGGTAAAGGAAGCCTTGAACCAACAGCTGTCACTGCTGCTGCAGGACATGCTGGCCGACCGCGACGTACAGCAATTTATCGGGGGTAACTGATATGACGCGTTTTTTGTTGCTGGCCGCCGGACTGCTGGCCGCCAGCTCCGCCCTGGCCGGCCCCAGAGTCGAACTGGTGACCAACCTGGGGTCGCTGCAGGTCGAGCTGAATGAGCAAGCCGCCCCCGCCTCGGTGGCCAACTTTCTGCGCTACGTGGATGACGGCAGCTATAACAACAGTATTTTTCACCGGCTGATCCCCGGCTTTGTGGTGCAGGGTGGTGGCTTTGGCACCGACCATGAGCCCTTGCCGACGTATGCCCCCGTGATAAACGAGTCCGGCAATGGCCTGTCGAACCAGACCGGCACCATCGCTATGGCCCGCACCCAGGATCCCGACAGCGCCACCCGCCAGTTTTATATCAACCTCAGCGACAACCATTCACTCGATGGCGGCCGCAAAGCCGGTTACACCGTGTTTGGCAAGGTGACCGGCGGCGAGCAGGTGCTGCAGCAGATGGCGCAGGTTCCTACCGGCATGAACCTCAAGCTACGCGCGAGAGACGTACCGGAGCAGGACATCATACTGCAACAGGTTCGTCGACTGGATGACGGCGGAGCGGCGCATTAACGTCTTGAGCAAGGCAAGATGGACCCGGCAGCTGGCGCTTTATGCCGAGCGCCGGGTGCTGACCCTGTTTGCGCTGGGCTTTTCTTCCGGCCTGCCGCTGCTGCTGGTGTTCGGCACCCTGTCGTTCTGGCTGCGCGAAGCCGGTGTCAGCCGCACCAGCATCGGTTTTTTCAGCTGGGTGGCATTGGCTTACGGGGTGAAGTGGCTGTGGTCGCCGCTGGTCGATCGCCTGCCCCTGCCCTGGCTGTCCCGCGTGATGGGACGGCGGCGCAGCTGGATGCTGTTGTCTCAGCTGATCATCATGGCGGCGCTGGCCGGCATGGCCTATTCCGACCCGACCACCCAGATGGTCAGCCTGGCGCTGTTTGCCCTGGCGGTGGCCTTCGCCTCCGCCACCCAGGATATCGTGATCGACGCCTATCGCATCGAATCCGCACCGGAACGACTACAGGGGGCCCTGGCCGCCGCCTACATGACCGGCTATAGGCTGGCGATGATCATGGCCGGTGCCGGCGCCCTGGCCATTGCCGCCTGGGCCGGCTCCGATCTGGGATACGATCCCGCGGGCTGGCGAGCCGCCTATTTGTGCATGATGGCTTTTATGCTGGTGGGGGTGATCACCTGCCTGCTGCTGCACGAGCCCGAGGTCGACTTGCACCAGCAGCAACAAGAGCAGGCCGACCATCGCCAACAACTGATAGACAGGGGGTATCCCCGCTGGCTGGCCGGTCTGGTGGCGTTTTTCGCCAGTGCCGTGGTGGCGCCCTTTGCCGAGTTCTTTCACCGTTTCGGCCGGCAGGCACTGATCATTCTGGCGTTGATCGCCTGTTATCGGGTGTCGGATGTGGTGATGGGGGTCATGGCCAACCCCTTCTACGTAGACATGGGCTTCAGCAAGTCGCAGATCGCCACCGTCACCAAGGTGTACGGGGTCATCATGACCCTGGTGGGCGCGGCGGTGGGCGGCATCATGGTCAGTCGTTACGGCACCCTGCGCATCCTGATGCTGGGGGCGGTACTGGCGGCAGGCACCAACCTGATGTTTGCACTGATGAGTCAGCTGGGCCCGGATGTACGCTTGCTGACGCTGATCATCTCGCTGGACAACCTCAGTGCCGGTATCGCCACCGCCGCCTTTATCACCTATCTGTCCAGCCTGACCAATGTGGCGTTTTCCGCCACCCAGTATGCGCTGTTCAGCTCGGTGATGATGTTGCTGCCCAAGTTTCTGGCCGGCTTTTCGGGGCTGGCGGTAGACGCCTACGGCTACGCGCCCTTCTTTATCGGCTCCGCCGCCATCGGCCTGCCGGTGCTGTGGCTGATTAGACAAGTGGGTAAATCAAGTAAGGTGTGAGGAGTAAGAGGTGAGGAGTAAGGCGGTTTTACCCCTCACTCCTCACTCTTCTCCCCTCACGATTTATCCATCAATCGCGGAAGTTATTGAACTGCAGCGGTTGCTCCTGCTCGCCCTGGCGCAACAGCGCCATCACCTGCTGCAGATCGTCACGCTTCTTGCCGGTGACCCGCAACTGCTCACCCTGAATGGACGCCTGTACCTTGATCTTGCTGTCCTTGATCTGCTTGACCAGCTTCTTGGCGAGGGCGCTGTCGATTCCCTGCATGAAACCCAGCTCCTGAATATGACGCTTGCCCGAGCGCACTATGCTACCCGGATCCAGCACCTTGGTATCGATGCCCCGCTTGATCAAGGCGCCCCGCAGAATATCCCGCATCTGCTGCAGCTGAAACTCCGCATCGGCACCCAGCTTCACCTTCTCGTCTTTCAGCTCGAAGCTGGCTTCGACCCCGCGAAAATCGAACCGGGTATCCAGTTCCCGGTTGGCGTTTTCTACCGCGTTACGCACTTCATTCATCTCAACTTCAGACACAATATCAAAAGACGGCATACCGACTCCTTTAAACGGTTTTGTTAACCGGCAGCGACAAAAAAACACACTGGCAACGACGACGCTTCGCGGCTAACGTATTAGGGTTTGTTGATAGGCTCAAACAAAGAGAGATAATAACAAAATTCAGGGGATAGAGTGATGACGGAATGGACCATTCTCGGGGCGGGCGCCCTGGGTTGTGTAATGGCAGGCCTGCTGCGCCAGCGAGGCGAGCGGGTCGGCTTCATGTTGTCGGCACGCCACCGCGGCCATTTTCACCCCAGCCTGGATCTGATCACCCTCGGTGGTCGCCATGAACTGATTCAGAGCCGGCCCCGTTTTCCCGAGCAGGCCCGCCAGGTGGAATGTCTGCTGGTATTCACCAAGGCCTATCAGGTGCTTGATGCCTTGAAAGGACTGCAAGAGCTGCCGACCAGCACGCCCATCATTCTGTTTCATAATGGCCTGGGCGTGGCAGAGCAGGTGCAGGAGCTGTTTCCCCACAACCCGCTGATTGCCGGCGTCAGCAGCCACGGGGCCATGAAAGAAGGCGACTGGCTGGTGCGCCATACCGGCAAGGGCGATACCTGGCTGGGGCCGATGAATCAGGCTGCCAACGACTGGGCCCACCTGGTCAAGCCGCTGGCGGCGGCACTGGGGCATGCCGAATGGAGCGAGAACATCAAGCTGCACCAGCATCGCAAACTGGCTCTCAATGCGGTGATCAACCCGCTGACCGCCTGCCACAACATCCGTAACGGCCAGTTGCTGGAGCCTCGCTTTGCCGATGTGCTGGAGCAACTGAGTGAAGAAGTGTTTCAGGTAATGGTAAACCTTGGCGAAACCGAAAGCCGGGATGCCTTTCGCCGCCGTCTGCAGCAGGTGATTGAACTCACCGCCGTCAACTACTCGTCCATGCACCAGGATCTGGCCCACGGTCGCAGCACCGAGAACGACTACATTAGCGGTTATATTCTGGCCCATGCGGGTGCCCAGCCGGTGCCGGTCAGCAGTCAGCTTTATCGGGAAATAAAACGCAGAGGCGGATGAAACAAGAGAATGTGAGGGGTGAGGGGTAAGTGGTGAGGCGGGAGAGTTCACCTCACTCCTTACCCCTCACCCCTTACGCTCGGCGTTTCTGAGTTAAGGCTTGTACACCTTGACGTTATCGAAGCCCTGCTCCTTGAGGTGAATGGCCTGCAAACGGCTCATGACACCACGGGCGCAATACAACAAATAGGTCGTGTCCGGATCCAGCTCGGAGAACTGGCTCGACAACTTGAAAAACGGCATGGTAATGACGTTATGACCGGGCACGGTCAGCGGCGCCTCTTCTTCTTCTTCCGGCGCGCGAATATCGAGGATCACCTCGGCCATATTTTCTCCCTGGCTGAATTCCACTTCCGGCAGCTCCCACTTTTGCTCCAGCTTGCGCACATCTTCCACAAAGGCGGCCTGAATGGCGGTGTCGAGCACGGCAAAGTCGAAGTTGCTTTCTTCGTGCTCCACCTTGCCCAGCTTGGCCTTGATGGTCGGGCTCTGGGAAATAACACCGCAATATTCCGGCATTTTCTCGGCATAGGCGGCGGTACCGATCTGGCGGGCGACATCGATGATGTCCTGTTTGTCGCTGGCGATCAGCGGTCGCAGTATCAGGGTATCGGTCACTCTGTCGATCACGTTGAGGTTGGTGACCGTCTGGCTGGATACCTGGCCCATGGACTCACCGGTGACCAGGGCGTTGATTGCCAGTTTTTCGGCCACGGCGGCGCCGGCCCGCATCATCATTCGCTTCAGCACCACGCCCATGTGGCCGTTATCCACCTTGGCCAGAATTTCGCCGACGACCTCTTCGAAAGGCACCGAGATAAACTTGACCCGGTGCGAGGAGCCGAACTTCTTCCACAGGTAGTACACCACTTCGCGTACGCCCGCTTCGTGCTCGGCACCACCGAGATTGAAGAAACAGTAGTGTACCCGGCTGCCGCGTTTGATGAACTGATAGGAAGACACGCCGGAGTCGTAGCCACCGGACATCAGGCTGAGCACGCTTTCCTGGGTGGCGATGGGATAGCCGCCCAGGCCCGCATGCTGCTGGCTGATCAGATAGAGGCGTTCGCCGTCCAGTTCCAGGTTAACCTGCACGTCCGGATTCTTCAGCTTCACACCGGCGGTATCGCAGCGCTGGTTCAAGCCGCCGCCCACATAACGTTCCACATCCAGCGAGCTGAACGACTGCTGACCACGGCGCTTGGCGCGCACGCAGAAGGTCTTGCCGGCCAGCTTGTCACCAAACATCTCCTGGGTCAGAGTCAGGATCTCGTCCAGCGATTCGACCTTGTGCTCTATCACTTCCAGAAACGACTGAATGCCCGGAACACAGGACAGCACCTCGATCATGTTCTGACGATGAGCGTCGGTCAGAATATTGGTGCGGACGATCAGCTTGTCCCAGTCGGACCGGATCTTGATATTTTCATCCAGAGGCTTGAGCACATTACGAATATTGCTCTGCAGAATCTTGCTCATGCGCTGGCGCACCGACTTGCTCTTGATGGTAATTTCTGGATGCAACTTGATAATAAATTTCATAAATTCGGTACGCCTAGGACAACAAAAAATAGAACAACAAAAAATAAAGCCCGGCATTATACACAACAATGCCGGGCCTTTGCTCAAATAATAACAGTCGCTAACCTGTGAGGCGTGTTACTGCGGCGCAAACAGCTCCAACGGCGGGGTAAATCGGGGCTTGCCCTGAGAAATGGTGATCTCCACCCGCCGGTTACGGCTCCGGTTTTCGGAGGTGTCGTTGGGCTCCAGCGGTCGGGTTCCGGCCATGCCCAGCACCACCATGCGCTTCTCTTCAAAGCCCTCTACCTGCATCAGCTGATCCGCCACCGACAGCGCCCGCTGCGACGATAGCTCCCAGTTGGAGCGAAACAGCTCGTTGCTGGTCTGAATATCGTCGGTATGACCGGCCACCAGAATCTCGCCGGGAATATCCTTGAGCAAGTTGCCAACCTGGCGCACCACCGGCCAGAACTGGGGTTGCAAAAAGGCAGAGCCCGCCGAGAAGGAGGCATTCTCCTTGATGCGGATAATCACCTGCTGCCCCAGCGCCTCGACCTCGATCGCATCCTGCTCGATTGACTCACTCAACGCCTCGGCCAGCTCCCGTGCCAGGGTCATGGTTTGCGGATCGGTGGGCGGCACGTCGGACTGCTCTCCCCCGCTTAAAGTACCGTTCTCACGGCTTTCTCCGCCCGACAGATCCTGCTCACCCGGATCAACGTCCAGCTCGGCCTGGGTCGAGTCGGTGGTGTGCTGCATGATCACATCAATCGGCGTTGGTTGCGGCTGACCAGGCCGAAACTCCAGCGCAATGACCGAGGTTCCCTTGGGAATGCCATCGGCTTCAATCAGGTTCTGTACCCCGAAGGCATATTTCATGCTGCCGGCGACCTGCTTGAACTTGAGTACATCCATTTCGGCAAAGGCCAGCAGCAAGACGAAAAAACTCATCAGTATGGTCGCCAGATCGGCAAAGGTCGCCATCCAGGCCGGGGCGCCCGCCGGCGCGGCTTTGCACTTCTTGGCCACTACTCCTCCTTCGACCGTTTGGTATCGGCCAGGTAATTTTCCAGCAAGCCCTGCAGCACCCGCGGGTTTTGTCCATCCTGAATACCCAGCACCGCATCCAGGATCAGGGTGCGGTTAAGCCGCTCCTCTTCTGAGCGCAACTCCAGCTTGTCGGCAATGGGCAGGGCTACCATGTTGGCCAGCATGGCACCGTAGAGGGTGGTCAGCAACGCGATGGCCATGGCCGGGCCTATCGCCTTGGGGTCATCCATGTTGGCCAGCATGGCCACCAGGCCGATCAGGGTACCAATCATGCCCATGGCCGGCGCCACGTCGCCCAGCGCCCGAAAGATTTTTGCCCCCTGCTCTTGCCGCTCGGCGGTAAGATCGATGTCTTTTTCCAGCGCCGCCTTTACCACTCCCTGCTCGTGACCATCCACCAGCATGTCCACCGCCTTTTGCAGGAAAGGATTGGTAATGTCGGCCTCTTCCAGCGCCAGAAAACCGCCTTTGCGGGCCGAATCCGCCAGCACCACTACCCGCTCGATCAGCTCTTCCGGTTTTTCCAGCTTGAACATGAAGGCCTTGGCCGCCACCTTGGCCGCCCCCAGAAACTGACCCAGGTTGAACTTCATCATCACCACGAAGAGCGAGCCGACAAACACGATGAAAAACGACGGTACATCCACATAAAGACCGAGGCTGCCCCCCAGTATCATGGCCATGCCGATAAAGGCCATTCCACCGATCAATCCGATAATCGTTGCCAGATCCAAAGCAAGGTCCTCATTGGTTATTGCATGGGTTATTGCATACTGTTGCGGTCATAAACGAGGCCAATATTACCTCGTTACCGCCTGACTTGTCGCTGCCGGTGTTATCGGCCGTCTCAATATTTTCTGAACCGGCAACAGCAAGGCGGCCGTCGAACGGGTCTATATGTTTCGCCAAAAGCGTAACGGCAATGTTACTATTGCCCCCCATTTTGCCGCCTAATCACAGAGGATGCCCGTGGCTACCAAAAAACCGGAAAATATGGATTTTGAAAGCGCCCTCGCCGAACTGGAAAATCTGGTCAATCAGCTGGAAGAGGGTGATCTGAGCCTGGAGCAGTCGCTCAAGTCCTTCGAGCGGGGCATTCAACTGGTGCGCGCCGGTCAGTCGCGACTGACCCAGGCCGAACAGCAGGTACAAATACTGCTGCAGCAGGATGAAGAGCAACTGGTGGCCTTCACTCCGGGTCAGGAGGAGCGCTAAGGTGGGATTTATCCAGATGCAGCAGCACTACCACGAACGCATCACGCGGGTATTGAGCGATGTTATTGCCGACCAGGATCATCTCGCCCCCGGGCTGAGAGCCGCCATGGAATATGGCCTGTTGCAGGGCGGCAAACGGGTTCGTCCCATGCTGGTGTATGCCAGTGGCGAGCTGCTGGGTCAGGCCAACGCCGCGGCGCTGGATGCGGCGGCGGCGGCGGTAGAATGCATTCACGCCTATTCCTTGATCCACGACGATCTGCCGGCCATGGATAACGACGACCTGCGCCGGGGCAAGCCTACCGTGCACAAGGCCTTCGATGAGGCCACCGCCATTCTGGCCGGTGACGCCCTGCAGGCACTGGCTTTCGAGCTGCTCAGCCGACACCACAGCGGCCTGGGTGCCGAGCGTCAGTTGCGCATGGTGCAGGAGCTGGCCCGGGCCAGCGGCTATAACGGCATGTGTGGTGGCCAGGCACTGGATATTCAGTGCGAAGGCCAAACCATAGACAGCGCCACCCTGGAAAGCCTGCACCGCCACAAGACCGGGGCGCTTATCCGTGCCGCCGTTCGCCTGGGCGCGCTGTGCGCCGAGAACATGGACGAAGCGCACCTGACGGCACTCAGCCGTTATGCCGAGGCCATTGGCCTGGCGTTTCAGGTGCAGGACGATATTCTGGATATCACCGCCGACACCCAGACCCTGGGTAAAACCCAGGGCAAGGATCTGGTGCAGCAGAAAAGCACCTATCCGGCCCTGCTCGGCCTCGACGGCGCCCGCAGTCTGGCGAACGAGCTACAGCAGCAGGCGTTGTCGGCGCTGGCCGATATCCCCCATCCTACTCAAATACTGGAAGCATTCGCTCATTACATCGTGAAACGCGATTACTAGGGCGAGGACAATAAGAAGCTTATGAGTCTGAATATTGCCGATTACCCGACCCTGGCGCTGGCCAACCTGCCCGATGAGCTGCGCAGTCTGCCCCAGGAGCGACTGCCCGCCCTGTGCGACGAGCTGAGATCCTACCTGCTGCACTCGGTCAGCCGCAGCAGCGGCCACCTGGCCTCCGGCCTGGGGGTGGTAGAGCTGACCGTGGCGCTGCATTACGTCTATAACACCCCCTTCGACCGTCTGGTATGGGACGTGGGCCATCAGGCATACCCGCACAAGATATTGACCGGCCGGCGTGAGCGCATGAACAGCATTCGTCAATATCAGGGGCTGCATCCTTTTCCCTGGCGGGACGAGAGCGAGTACGACACCCTGTGTGTCGGGCACTCCAGTACCAGCATAGGGGCGGCGCTGGGCATGGCCATTGCGGCCGCCGACGAGCAGCAGGGCCGCAAGGTCGCCGCCATTATCGGTGACGGCGCCATTACCGCGGGCATGGCGTTTGAAGCGCTGAACCATGCGGGCGATATTCACAAAGACATGCTGGTGATCCTCAACGACAACGAAATGTCGATTTCGGAAAACGTCGGCGCGCTCAACAACCATCTGGCGCGGATCATGTCCGGCTCGCTGTACAGCAGCCTGCGCGAAGGCGGCAAGAAGGCGCTGGAAATACTGCCACCGCTGAAGGAGCTGGCCCGTCGTACCGAAGAACACCTCAAGGGCATGGTGATTCCCGGTACCTTGTTTGAAGAATTCGGCTTCAATTATGTCGGCCCCATCGACGGCCACGACATCCATACCCTGGTCGAGACCCTGCGCAACATGCGCAAGCTCAAGGGGCCGCAGTTTCTGCATATCATGACCCGCAAGGGCAAGGGCTACCTGCCGGCCGAGCAGGATCCCATCGGCTACCACGGCGTACCCAAGTTCGATCCCAGCGACAGCGTGCTGCCGAAGGCACCCTCCTCCGGGCCCAGCTATTCCACCATTTTCGGTAACTGGCTGTGCGACATGGCCAGAACCTGCCCGCAGTTGATGGCCATTACCCCGGCCATGCGCGAAGGCTCCGGTCTGGTGCGTTTTTCACGGGAATTCCCCAAACGCTATTTCGATGTGGCCATCGCCGAGCAGCATGCGGTGACCCTGGCGGCAGGCATGGCCATCGAGGGCAAGAAACCGGTGGTCGCCATCTACTCCACCTTTCTGCAGCGAGCCTACGATCAGCTGATCCACGATGTGGCATTGCAGGAACTGGACGTGTTGTTCGCCATCGACCGGGCCGGCATCGTCGGCGCCGACGGTCCCACCCATCAGGGCGCCTTTGACCTGAGCTTTATGCGCACCGTGCCAAACATGGTGATCATGACGCCAGCGGACGAAAACGAATGCCGACAGATGCTCTACACCGGTTACCAACATCAGGGGCCGGCGGCGGTGCGTTACCCCCGCGGCAACGGCAGCGGTGCCGAGGTTGATGACACCATGACCGCCCTGGAAATAGGCAAGGGCCGCCGTATCCGTAAAGGCAAGCGCATTGCCCTGCTGAACTTCGGTACCCTGCTGGTGGAAGCCGAAGCCGCCGCCGAGCAGCTGGATGCCACCCTGGTGGACATGCGCTTTGTGAAACCGCTGGACGAAGCCCTGCTGCTGTCCTTGCTGGCCGAGCACGACATGCTGGTAACGGTGGAAGAAAACGCCATCATGGGCGGCGCCGGCTCGGCAGTGGTTGAGTGCCTGATGCGCCACAAGAAACCGGTACCGGTACTGAATCTGGGCCTGCCCGATGTCTTTGTCGAGCAAGGCAACCAGCAGCAGATCCTGGCCAAACTGGGCCTGGATGCCGACGGCATGGTGAAGTCCGTTCGGGAATATCAGCAGCGCTAATCTTCAATTAAGCGTCATTCCGGCCTTGAGCCGGAATATTGTTACATACCACTCCAGACCAAAAAGCGAAGCCAGCCGACTTCGCTTTTTTTATACCAATTACATTAAAGAAATGATCTATTTCATTTCTGTATAAACGTCGGACAAAGGGTCTGTCCCACCGACCCGCTGCAAGCACATCCATGTGACGCTCAGCACATGACATCCTTGTCATGTGATGGTCGCTGGAGCAGATCCCTTTGCCCTCCTTGATGCCGCTGAGTCGCCTGTTGGCGCCGTTTACAGGAAACTCGGTGTTCCAGAAGAGGCAACAGAGAACGGCTCCCACGACCGTGAAATGCCATGGCCGGAAAATGCTCCTGCCGTTCCGGCATTCCCGCCCTCCCTGGCGGTCAGATGGCATTTCCGAGCCCCCATGGATGGGTTTATAGCGTGTCGAGGGAGGCGGCTGTGTTGCCTCTGATCTGAGACCTTAATATGACCAGATCATTACTGGGATTGGTATTACGCCCTCATCACCAACGTCACCGCTATCGACACCATCATCACCCCAACCACAAATTCCAGCACCTTCCAGGCCTGAGGCCGCTGAAACACCGGTGCCAACAGCCGGGCGCCGTACCCCAGACTAAAGAAAAACACCAGCGAGGCACAGATGGCCCCAAGAGCAAACACAGCCTGCGCCGGCTGATACTGGGTGGAAATGGAGCCCAACAGTACCACCGTATCCAGATAGACATGGGGGTTAAGCCAGGTAAAGGCCAGACACATGGCCACGGTTTTAAGAATGGATTGCTGCGAGTCCCCCGCTGCAGTCATGGCATGAGTGGTCCCGAACGCAGATTTAAAGCTGAGCAAGGCATACACTGCCAGAAAGGCAGCACCGCCGTAACGGGCAAGGGTCTCAATGGCCGGAAACTGCTTGATAATGGCACCAAAGCCTGCCACCCCAAGGGAGATCAGTAACGCATCGGACAGCGCACAGACCGCGCACACCACAAACACATGGTGACGTTTAATACCCTGTTTCAGCACAAAGGCATTCTGAGAGCCAATGGCCAGGATCAGAGAAAAGCTGAGGGCAAAGCCGGAGAGGAAGGTGGACATTGAGTTGGGGTCCTTTAGGTCACATGAGTGGAGGGTATTGTATTGGCCCATAACGCTACGCTAATGAATGCCATAGGTAGGCTGGGTGTGATCTGGAATAATCATTACAGGCCGCCGCACCCTGCCACTACAAAACCGGTGTTGTTTGTGCTGCATGGACTCCCGCCTTCGCGGGAGCGACGAGCAAGGGCTTCATGCCTTGTTTATAGACCGGGTTTATAAACCGGGGCCTTTCATGACCAGTGGCAAGCCTGCTGCGGTAAAAATAACTCGCTGGCAGCGGGCGGCTACCGCCTGATGCAGGAAACCGCTTTCATCAACAAAGCGGCGTGACAGCTCCCCCAGCGGTACTATGCCCATACCGACTTCATTGCTTACTATCACCAGTTCGCCGTTGAAATTTTCCAGCGCGTTTAAAAAATCCTGCCGCTGTTGTGGCCAGCAGTCCTGATGCAGGCAGTTGCTCAGCCATAGGGTGAGGCAGTCGATCATCACCGCATCATAATCCTGCAGTTCAGCCAGCGCCTCGGCCAGTGCAACCGGGGCTTCAATGGTGTGCCAGTGTCCGGACCTTTGTTGCCGATGCCGGGTAATACGCGCCTCCATTTCGGCATCATTCCAGGCTTTGTTGGCGGTCGCGATATAGGCCACCTTGTCACCACAATCGGCGCAGAGTATTTCTGCCAGGCTGCTCTTGCCCGAGCGTGCTCCCCCCAAAACAAACTGTTTCATACTCTTTCCATCCTCACCGTTTATTTCAGGCATAAAAAAACCGCTGCCGAGGCAGCGGTTTTTGTCAAAGAACCAGCGTCTTTAAAGCAGAATTACTTCTTGGCTTCAGCAGCTTTACGTTCTTTAACCTGAGCAATAACTTTTTCGGATACGTTGGCCGGACAAGCCGCGTAGTGGGAGAACTCCATGGAGAACTGACCACGACCGGAAGACATGGTACGCAGTGAACCGATGTAACCGAACATTTCGGACAGGGGTACGTCGGCCTTGATACGAACACCGGTAACGCCAGCCATCTGATCCTTGATCATGCCACGACGACGGTTAAGGTCACCGATAACATCACCTACGTTGTCTTCCGGGCTGAACACGTCAACCTTCATGATCGGCTCAAGCAGCTGCGGCTTGGCTTTGGCAATGGACTGACGGAAAGCGCCTTTAGCAGCGATTTCAAACGCGATGGCCGAGGAGTCAACGGCGTGGAAAGCACCGTCGATCAGTTCGAATTCAACGTCCAGTACCGGGAAGCCGGCAATGGTACCGGTGTCCATCATGCTGCCGAAACCTTTCTGAACTGCAGGCCAGAATTCTTTCGGTACGTTACCACCCACAACGGATGATTTGAACACGAAGCCGGTGTTGGCTTCACCCGGACGGATGATGTAGTCGATCTTACCGTACTGACCGGAACCACCAGACTGCTTCTTGTGGGTGTAGCTGTCTTCCACTTCGGCGGTGATGGTTTCGCGGTAAGCAACCTGCGGCTCACCCACGATCAGTTCAACACCGTAGGTACGCTTCAGAATGTCGACCTTGATGTCCAGGTGCAGTTCGCCCATGCCTTTCAGGATGGTTTCACCGGAATCTTCATCGGTTTCTACGCGGAAAGACGGATCTTCGGCGATCATCTTGCCGATAGCCACGCCCATCTTCTCGGAACCGTTCTTGTCTTTCGGCGCAACGGCGATAGAGATAACCGGCTCGGGGAACACCATGGCTTCCAGAGTACAGGGGTGCTTGACGTCACACAGGGTGTGGCCGGTCTGTACGTTCTTCATGCCGATGATGGCGATGATGTCACCGGCTTGTGCCGATTCCAGCTCGTTACGTTCGTCGGCGTGCATTTCAACCATGCGGCCAACACGTTCGGTTTTGCCGGTAGCGCTGTTGAGGATGGTGTCACCCTTCTTCAGACGGCCCGCATAGATACGAACGAAGGTCAGGGCACCGAAACGGTCATCCATGATCTTGAATGCCAGTGCTTTCAGCGGCAGATCGGCATCAACGATGGCGTGCTCGCCGGTTTCGTTACCTTCTTCGTCGGTCAGCGGCTGGGGCTCAACTTCAACCGGGTTCGGCAGGTAGTCAACAACGGCGTCCAGTACCAGCTGCATGCCCTTGTTCTTGAAGGCAGAACCACAGTAGGTCGGGAACAGGGCCAGGTTACGAGTACCAGTACGGATACAACGCTTGATGTCTTCGATAGAAGGTTCAACACCTTCCATGTAGGATTCCATCAGGTCGTCGTCTTGCTCAACGGCGCTTTCTACCAGCATTTCGCGGTATTCTTCTACCTGATCAACCATGTCGGCCGGCACGTCTTCGACGGTAAAGTTTTCTGGCAGGCCAGACTCGTCCCAGACGTATGCTTTACGGGTCAGCAGGTCAACAACGCCCTTGAACTCGTCTTCACGACCGATCGGCAGCACCATCACGATGGGGTTGGCCGCCAGTACGTCACGGGTCTGCTGAACAACGCGCAGGAAGTCGGCACCGATACGGTCCAGCTTGTTAACGAAGATGATACGCGCAACTTCGGAATCGTTCGCATAGCGCCAGTTGGTTTCTGACTGGGGCTCAACACCGCCTGAACCACAGAATACACCGATACCGCCATCCAGCACTTTCAGGGAACGGTAAACTTCAACGGTGAAGTCAACGTGTCCAGGGGTGTCGATAACGTTGAAGCGGTGGTCTTTCCAGAAACAGCTTACGGCTGCAGACTGGATGGTAATACCGCGCTCGGCTTCCTGCTCCATGAAGTCGGTAGTAGATTCACCATCGTGAGTCTCGCCCGACTTGTGGATTTTACCGGTCAGCTTGAGGATACGCTCGGTGGTCGTGGTTTTGCCCGCGTCAACGTGAGCGAAGATACCGATGTTTCTGTATTTGGATAATTCGGACATGATGCAACTTTTATGGTTGATTAAAGAAGTAGACGGAGCATGTGAAGAGTACCGACACACCGCACATCAGGTTTTTTAGGCGCGTATTATGCAGTAGAACCTTGTCGGGCGCAAATGGCCGCGGCAATAAAGCAGAACACTTTTTGCACAAATCGAATCTTCATTGACAACACGTATCACCTCTAATCCGATACTCGGCAGTTACGGCCACTTGGTGCACACAGCTCCCCTTGAAGCGACAGCGTCGCATGCAATGTATATTACATGCTTCCACTGGCGACCTTGTAGTAGACCCAGCCAAACAGGCCGGCAAAGATCAATGCGGTCAGTAACACCTTGAGCCAGATGAATTTCACGGGTTTCTCCTGCAACAGGCACCGGCAGATGGCGCCATCGATTCCAATGCCTGAATGTTACACCAGAGCCATTATTGATTCACGCCGAGCGAGGCGGCCAGCACCCAGATGGCCAGCACCACCAGCACCGACATCATGCCCAGATAACTCAGGTTCCAGCGCATGATACGAAAGGAGTCGATTCCGTAGCGCCCCTGAAAGGCCAGGTTGATGCCGGACAAGGGGCCGGTGGAGGTACCCACCGCCCAGGACGACAAAAACACCAGCGCCAGCAGGGTATGATCAGGCGCAAGCGGTGCCAGCACCGAGCCCGCCAGCGCGATACAGATGATGGGATGAATACCAAGCAAGGACAACAACACAATCGCCAGATAGGTCAGGCTGGCCTCGGCAGCACCAAAGCCACTCAGCGGCAGGCGCCCGCCCCAACTCGACAGCAGGCTGTCCAGTCCGTAAGCCAGCACTCCGGCCGCGAGAAACAGCGCCAGCTCGTTGCCCATTTGCGGCAGGTGGCCATTCACCAGTTGCCCCAGTCCCGCCAGCGGCGAGCGTCTTGCCGCCATCAGGATCAGCAGGCTGAGCAAGGGTGCCAGCAGGGTAATCACCGCCAGAATAGACAGCGCCGGCCACAGCTGGTGCAACAGCAGCACCGCAACCGCCAGCAGCCCCGGCAACACCAAACCGGACAGATGCAGGGGATAGCCGGTAAACTCGCTCGCCGCCGCCTCTTCCCCACCCTCTTCCCCGCCATGCTGACGACTCAACTGCCACCAGGTCAGTGCCAGCCCCGACAATGCCAGCGGCATGCTGACCAGCCAGAGCGAGGCCAGCTTCGCCTGGGGCGCCACGCTCAATGCCACCGCCATGGCGGCAAAAAAGGGTGACCAGAAGGCGGCGGCGGTAAAACCGCGAATCAGCACTATGGCCTGCTCCCGGCTGACACTGCCTGACCGCGACAGCCGGTCGCCGATGATAAACACCGACGACAGGTTAATCACGGAGCCAAACAGATGCACCGCGCCCAGGGTCGAGGCCACCGCCCGCCGCCCTCGGGGCCAGCCCGTCTCGTCTTCACCACCCGGTCGGCTCACCAGCCCGAGAAAGCTCACCGCCACCAGCATGGACAGCAGACCGCTGTTGCCGGCCACGATGCGCTCGATATCCACTTCGGCGCCCAGCCGCCGACTCAACACCAGACAGCCGGCCCCCACCAGCAGCAGCAACAACGCCTGAATACGATTGCGCCGTGCCAGCCCCGGCCACAACATCGCCGCGGCACACCAGTAGCCAGCCCCGGCCCAGAGGGGTGATACCGGCACGCCCAGCAGGCCCACCGCCACCAGTGCCATTGACGTCATGATCAGTATTCCCGCCAGCCGACGGCGCGAATCCAGAGGTAAAAGCGAATACAGGGTGGCGAGCAAGGGGGGGCTCCGTCTTGGAATGAGGACAAGGTATCGATCATATCGCCCCCACCCTGCGGATGCCTATAGCCGTCAACAAAAACTCCATGGTTCACACCATGGCGTCTTGTCGGCTCGTCGCTTGCCAGTTATACCAAAGGGATTAAATAATTGATCTATTTGGTTGCTCTGCAAAGGTCGGACAAATGGCCCGCTCCGCCGACACGCCGTGAATACCTCCATGTAGGCTCCGCCGCGCCATCCTTGGCGCAGAGGGTCGGCGGAGCAGATCCCTTTATCCTCCCTGATGCCAAGGAGTTGCCTGTTGGCGCCGCCTGCAGACAACTCGGTGCTCGAGAAGAGGCAACAGAGATCGACTGCCACGACCGTGAAATGCCATGGACGGCATTTCCCGAGCCCTCAGGGATGAGTTTATGGCGTGTCGTGGGAGGCGGCTGTGTTGCCTCTGAGCTCGGGTTTAAAAATGATCAGATCTTTATTCAAATTGGTATTACCCTTTGTAAATCTTGGGGTTGAACACATCCCGCAGCCAGTCGCCGAGCAGGTTGATCACCAGCACCAGTATCACCAGATAGATACCGGGAAAGGCGGTAATCCACCAGGAGCCGGAGAAAATGTAGCTGAAGCCCATGCTGATCAAGGAGCCCAACGAGGGTTTGTCTACCGGCATGCCCAGGCCCAGAAACGACAGCGCCGCCTCACTCATGATGGCGTTGGCCACCTGCACCGTGGATATCACCAGTATCGGCGACAGGCAGTTGGGCAGTATGTGGCGAAACATGATGCGCATCGACTTGAAGCCCATCACCTGCGCCGCCTCCACGTATTCCTTTTTCTTTTCCGCCAGTACGGTGGCACGAATGGTGCGCGCATACTGGGGCCATTCGGCCAGGCCGATAATCACCACCAGCATCAGCACCGCATACTCGGCATAAAAGTCCGCGCCCAGAGTGGCCTGAAACACCGCCGATACGATAATGGCTACCATCATGGTCGAGAACGACAGCTGCACATCGGCTATCCGCATCAGGAAATTGTCGATACGGCCTCCGAAGTAACCGGCCGACAGGCCTACTACTATGCCAATCACCAGCTGCAGCGCCACCGCGCCCAGGCCGATGATCAAGGACACCCGCGAGCCATAGAGCATGGTGCTCAGAATATCCCGCCCCTGCACATCGGTACCGAGCAGAAAACGCTCGTCGCCCATGTCCAGCCAGCTCGGCGGCAGCTCCGAGTCCAGAATGTCGATGGTCGCCAGATCGTAAGGATTGTGCGGCGCGATAATCGGCGACAGCAAGGCGGCAGCCAGCAGGGCCACAAACACCGCAAAGCTGAACATGGCCACTCTGTCACGCCGAAAGTGATACAAAAAGTCCGACTGCCTGAAGCGGGCCCAGCGGCTCGGATTAACGTCTGTCGTCATCATGCTTACCCCTTAGCGGCCAGGTTAACGGTCGGATTGATCAGACCGTAGATCAAATCGACGATGGTGTTGGTCACCACAAAGATAAAGCCGACAAAAATCACGTAGGTGGTGATCAGGGGCGTATCCACCCGGTTGATGGCATCGAGAAACAGCAGCCCGATACCCGGCCACTGAAACACGGTTTCGGTCAGTATGGTGTAGGCCACCATGGTGCCGATTTGCACCCCGCCCACGGTGATCAGCGGCAGCAGGGTATTTTTCAGCGCATGGATAAACCAGATACGGTATTTGTCCAGGCCCTTGGCCCAGGCAAACTTGACGTATTCCGCGCTCAACTGCTCCAGCATCTCGGAACGTACCAGCCGAATGAACAGCGGCAGCATGATCGACGATAGTGCAATGCTCGGCAGTATCAGGTTGCGAAAGCCCTGCCAGTTGAACAGGCCCGACTCCCAGCCCAACGGACTGGTCAACTCGCCCCGGCCATAGGCGGGCAGCCAGCCCAGCTCGATGGAAAACACATACATCAGCAAAATGGCGGTGAGGAACACCGGCACCGAAATCCCGATAATACTGATACCCATCACCGCCCGGGACAAAAACGCACGGGGTTTGATGGCAGAATAGACCCCCAACGGAATGCTGAGCGCAATAATGAGCACGCTGGCACAGAACACCAGCTCCAGCGTGGCCGGCAATTTCTCGAAAATCACCTCCAGAGTCGGCTGCTTGTAAAAGTAGGAGGTGCCAAAATCTCCCTGCAGGGCATGACCGATAAAACGCCCGTATTTGACCAGAAAGGGATCGTTCAGCCCCATCTCGGTACGCATCTGCTGACGCACCTCTTCCGATACCGACTGGCCGACCAGCTCACGCAGCGGATCGCCCAGATTGTCCTGAATCGAAAACGCCACCAGACTGATGACGAACATCACGATCAGTACCTGGAACAGCCGTTTCAGTAAAAAAGTAAGCATGTTTTAAGTTCCAACTGCGGGAATGGGAATCGAAAAACAGGGATTTGGGAATAGGGATTGGGGACTGGAAGGGATTGCCCTGCCAGCCCACCGACTCAGGACCTTAGGTGTGAAGTTCTAGTCCCAAGTCCCTAATCCCAAGTCCCGGATCTTATTCGACCACCAGGTCACCCAGATACGGGAAGTCCATGGCGTTGACGACAGGCTCGGCCGCCACGTTGTTGCGGGCGCCCCAGGCCAGATTTTGCCAGTGCAGCGGCACGAAGGCGGCATCGTCATAGAGGATTTTCTCGGCCCGCTGCAACATCAGGTCACGCTTGTCACCGTCGGTTTCCAGGTTGGCGGACTCGATAAGCGCGTCCAGCTCGGGGTTGGAATAATGACCGCAGTTGTACTGGCCGCGACCGGTTTCCTCATTACGGGTCATGGTCAGGAACTCGGAAAAGTTGGCGGTGTCTTCGGTGTCAGAATGCCAGCCAATCATCAGCATGTCGGCGGCGCACTTGTCGAACTCCGGCCAGTACTGGGCCACCGGCAGGGTCTTGAGATCCACCTCTATGTTGATGCGTGCCAGCATCGCCTTGACCGCCTCGGCAATACGATAGTCATTCACGTAGCGGTTATTGGGCGCAATCATGCTGATCTTGAAGCCATCCTGATAGCCGGCCTCCTCCATCAGTTGCTTCGCCTTGTCCAGATCGTAACGCGGCGTCAGCTCGGGGTTGTGGCCCACATACCCGGCCGGCGCCTGCTGACCGGCGGTGGTGCCGAAGCCGCGCATGATGCGCTTGACGATACCGTCCTGATTGATGGCGTAGTTGACCGCCTGCCGTACCCGTACATCCTTGAACGGCTCGAAGCGTTCCTGATTCAGCTGAAAGGTAATGATGCGGGTACCCGCCTCGGTCACCAGCTTGACGTCACTGGCAGCTTCAACCCGGGCGTGATCGTTGGGCGACACCGGCTTGATGAAGTCCACGTCACCGGCCAGCAGCGCCGCCACCCGGGTGGCGTCTTCCTTGATCGGCACCAGAGTCATGTTCTGTACGTTACCGGGCGAGTTCGCATCCCAGTAATCGGCGTTACGCTCGTATTCCACCTTGACGCCCTGCTGGCGAAACTTGAGCTTGAAGGGACCGGTGCCCGAGGGATGAGTAGAGGCAAAAGAGCTGCCGTGTTTGACCACCTCGCCCTTGTTCTTGCCGTCGTCGGTGGTGCCGCTGTAGAACGTCGAGTCCATCGGAAACAGATAGGTCGCGGTATTCAGCACCAGCGGAAAGGGTCCCTTGGTGACCAGGTCCACCGTATGGTCGTCTACCTTGCTGGCCGCGCTGAAGGGTTCGAAAATGGCCTTGAAGTCGGGCGACTGTTTCAGACGCTGAAAGGTCCAGACCACGTCGTCGGCGGTCAGCTCGTTGCCGCTGTGAAACTTGACGCCCTGGCGCAGGTGAAAACGCAGGGTGTTTTCATCGATGCGCTCCCATTTTTCTGCCAGTCGCGCTTCAAACTGGAAGTCCTTGGTCCAGCGCACCAGGGGATCGAACAGCAGGTGAGACATTTCCATGGTGGCACCGGACAACTGCTCGTGGGGGTCCATCGACACCGGATCCGCGTCGTAGGCGATGGTGATATCCGCCGCCTGCACACTGAATGCCAGACCGGCCGCCAGCAGCGCCGCCGTTACTTTGTTGAGTCCTGATTTCATGAAACACTCCGTTGACATGATTAATGTTGGCCCGCTTGGGTAGTGGAAATGTCCAGGCCTTCCCGTGACATGCCCCTGAATTCGGGCATTAACGCAATCAGCGAGCGGCTGTAGGGATCCGCCGCATCGGTAAACAACTGCTCGGTGGGCGCCACCTCCACCAGGGTGCCTTTTTTCATCACCCCGATGCGATCGCACATCTGGCGGATCACCGGCAGATCGTGACTGATAAACAGCATGGTCAGCTTCAGCTCATCCTGCAAATCCTTGAGCAGATTCAATATTTGCGCCTGTACCGACACATCCAGCGCCGAGGTAGGTTCATCGCAAATCAGCAGCCGGGGCCGGGTGGCCAGGGCGCGGGCGATGGAAATGCGCTGGCGCTGACCACCGGAAAACTCGTGGGGAAACTTAAGTCCCGCCGCCCGCCCCAGGCCGACATAATCGAGCAAATCGTCGACGATGCCGCGGATCTGCGCCTCATTCTCGGCCAGATGGTGAAAACGGATCGGCTCGGCAATGATGTCCGCCACCCGCATACGCGGATTGAGCGAAGAATAGGGATTCTGAAACACCATCTGCATCTGCCGGCGCAAGGGGCGGCGTTGCTGCTCGCGTTTGATGGCGGTGAGCTCGATGCCCTCGAACCAGATCTTGCCGGTATCGGGCGGATACAGGCCGGTAATGGCCCGCGCTATGGTGGACTTGCCGGAGCCCGACTCCCCCACCAGACCGAAGGTTTCACCTTCGTTAATCTCGAAGCTCACATCCTTGGTGGCCTGCAGATACTGGCGGCGGGAAGCAAACAGCGAATCCTTGGTGACGAAGCGCAGGTTGCAGTGCTCTACCCGCAACAACGGCCCAGTATAGTCACGCTGCTCCTGATTCTGGCCCAGCCAGTGATGTTTGAGATCCAGACTGACCTTTTCCTTGGCATCTTCGATGTAGGACACCAGCGGAAAGCGCTGCAGCTTGACGTCGGAACGGGGCACGGCGGAGATCAGGCTGCGGGTGTAATCGTGGCTGGGCGCGCCCAGCACCTGTCCGGTGGGGCCGATTTCCATCAGCCGGCCGCGATACATCACCGCCACCCGGTCGGTAACGTTGGACACCACCCCCATGTCGTGGGTCACCAGCATGCAGCCCACGTTGCGCTCTTTGCACAGGTTGCGGATCAGGGTCAGGATCTGATCCTGAATCGACACATCCAGCGCCGTGGTCGGCTCGTCGGCAATGATCAGTTCCGGGTCGCAGGACAGAGCGATGGCAATCACCACTCGCTGGCGCATGCCGCCGGAAAACTGATGCGGATACTGTTTGATGCGCAGCTCCGGCTGAGGAATGCCCACGGCGTCGAGTAAAGAAATGGCCTTCTGGCGCGCCTGCTCCCGGCTGATGTCGGTATTGGCCAGCAGGGTCTCGACCATCTGATATTCCACCGTCAGCAGCGGATTGAGCGAGGTCATGGGATCCTGAAAGATAAAGCCGATACGACTGCCGCGAATGGCCCGCATCTCGGTCGGATTCAGATCGGATATTTTCTCGCCGTCCAGATAAACCTCGCCGCTGGCAATGCTGCCGGGCGGGCTCAACAGGTCGATGACCGCATTGCCGATGGTCGACTTGCCGGCGCCGGACTCCCCGACCACGCCGAGAATTTCGCCTTTTTCGATACTGAAGGAAAGGTCATCCACCGCGGCCATCACGCCATGACGGGACGGATATTCGATTCGCAGATGTTTTATTGCTAACAGGGACATGCTCATCCTTAATCGGGCCCGGGCCCTCGCTTGCGCATCCTTCAACCGACCAGGCCTCAATGGCAGCCGGTGCGTCGTTGCCGAGCATGGACAGCCGGCAACAAAAAAGCAACATTAGACCGCCATTGTAAGCCTGTCTTTACGCCAAAACAAACCGCAGATATAGGGATGTAACTCACAAAATCAGCAAGATGTTTCGAGTATAAAATTATCAATGGTGTTTATGACTAGAGGTATCATGGAAGCCGAAAGACTGACGATAAAAAGTAGGCTTTTGACTCTAAAAAGGAAATAACGAACGCAAAGCGGCAGACGATGGAGGATAAGCGAGTGTGATGAGGCTGGACGAGATTTGAAAGTTTGACAGAAAGGAAGAGTGCCGCGCAGCCAGAACAGCTGCGCGGCCGGTAATTAGAGCAGTGCCGCCAGCCCCTGCAAGCAGGCCAGAGCGAACAGCCCGGCGATCACGTCATCGAACATGATGCCGAAACCGCCGTGTATCCGCCGATCGAACCAGCGAATGGGCCAGGGTTTGACGATATCGAAAAACCGGAACAGCACGAACCCCGCCAGTATCCACACGGCTCCAGCTGGCGCCGCAAACATGGTGATGCCAAAGCCGATGATCTCGTCCCAGACGATGGCACCATGATCGTGACGACCAATGGCCCTGGTGGCCGCATTGCAAATCCAGATACCGGCCACGAAGCCCAGTACCAGGATCAGCAGATACCACAGCGGCGACAGCCCCTGGATCAGCAAGTAGAGCGGAATGGCCGCCAGGGTGCCCATGGTGCCCGGCATTACCGGGCTCAGGCCGGTGCCAAAGCCCAGGGCCAGCAGGTGCAGCGGGTTGGACAGCTTCAGCGCCGCCAGCTCGGGTTTTCTCATTCGGTACCACTGCGAAAATGATCCCAGCTTTTCGATGCCAGCTGATAAGGACGCCCCTCGGAAGTGAGCTCGACGCCCACCTCACCGGCCAGCATGCGCCCGACCCGGGTGAACTTGACGCCACAGTGCGCCAGCGCGGTTTCGAGCAAGCCTCGGTGCAGTTCGGGCACGGTAAAGCACAACTCGTAATCGTCACCGCCGGTCAATGCCAGCTCCCAGCCCTGCTCTCGCGACACCGATGCCAGCATGGCCGCACTCAGCGGCAGTTGCTCCAGCTCCAGCTGTGCGCGCATGCCGGAGGCGCGGGCCACATGGGCCAGATCGCCGGCCAGGCCGTCGGACAGGTCCAGTGCGCTGGAAGCGATATCGCGCAGCGCCTGTCCCGCCAGAATGCGCGGATGCGGATGCTCGAACTTGGTGCGAACAAAGTCCCGGTGCGCCTCGGGCACAGTGATATTACCCAGCACCTGTTGCAGACCCAATGCCGCATCGCCCAGGGTACCGGTAACATAAATGCCGTCGCCTACCCGGGCGCCGTTGCGCCGCAGGCCCTTGCCTTCCGGCAGGGTGCCATGCACGGTCACGGTAATGGACAGCGGGCCGCGGGTCATGTCACCGCCCACCAGCGCCACGTTATAATATTCCGCCAGTTCGAAGAAGCCGGCACAAAAGCCCTTGATCCAGTTTTCATCGACCTCGGGCAGGGTCAGCGCCAGCGACACCCAGCAGGGATCGGCGCCCATGGCCGCCAGATCCGAGAGATTCACCGCCAGGGCCTTGTGCCCCAGCGCCATCGGATCCATGTCGGCAAAAAAATGCACACCGCTGACCAGGGTATCGGTGCTGACTGCCAGCACCGAGTTGGCCGGCAACTGTAACAGGGCACAGTCATCGCCCGGCCCCATCAGCACATCCTTGCGGTGGCTGGCGACGGTAAAATAGTGTTTTATTATGTCAAATTCATTCATATAAATGAAAAGCCAGCGACTGCTGGCTTTTTCCCGTGCTTATTGTTTATTTTTTTAACTGCTTGATGACCTTGTCGAGTACGCCGTTGACGAACCGGTGGCTTTCATCGGCGGCAAACGCCTTGGCCAGTTCAATGGCCTCGTTGATCACCACCCGATAAGGTACATCTTCACGCCGGGTCAGCTCATAGGTGGCCAACCGCAGCACCGCCTTGTCCACCATATCCAGCTCGGCCAGCGGGCGCGACAGATAAGGCGAAAACACCGCATCCAACTCTTTTACATGCACCGAGACGCCAAACAGCAAATCACGGAAATAATCCAGATCCACCCCTTTGGTGTCCTGTTCCAGCGCAAACTGCTGGGCAATATCGGCCACGTTATCCTTGGTCATTTGCCACTGGTAGACGGCCTGGGTGGCGAGACGGCGGGCCTTACGGCGTTCAGACGGTTTCAATGCAGTACTCCTCTTAGTCCAGCGCTTGCAGGACGTTAATCATTTCAAGTGCGCTGAGGGCAGCTTCCGCGCCCTTGTTACCCGCCTTGGTGCCAGCACGCTCGATGGCTTGTTCTATGTTTTCGGTGGTCAGAACTCCAAAGGCAATCGGCACTTCAAAGTCCATCATCACGCTGGCCATGCCCTTGCTGTTTTCATTGGCGACCAGGTCGAAGTGGTAGGTTCCACCGCGGATCACGCAGCCAAGGGCAACAATGGCATCGTAGTTACCGCTCTTGGCGAGCTTTTTGCACACCAGCGGCATTTCGATGGCACCCGGTACACGTACCAGCGTGATGTTGTCATCTTTTACCTGACCCTGACGCTTGAGCACATCCAGCGCTCCGGCCACCAGGCTGTCGTTGATAAAGCTGTTGAAACGGGCGACGACGATCGCCACCTTGGC
Organism: uncultured Oceanisphaera sp.; assembly: GCF_947495715.1. GTDB lineage: Bacteria > Pseudomonadota > Gammaproteobacteria > Enterobacterales > Aeromonadaceae > Oceanimonas > Oceanimonas sediminis. Next base: position 50,151 of record NZ_CANLZU010000009.1, on the reverse strand, counting down.
CTCGGGAGTGGCCATCAGCCCTTCGATTACCTTCATGGGAATCCCTGTTTGGACAAAAGTGCGCATATTCTAACACAACCTGAGGGTGACAAAAGCACAACACCGGGAGGAAGTTGACAAAGGCGCCGGCTCGAGAAGCCCTCACGCGTTGCGCCTGGCGGGGCGAATAGTGTCGGCAGCCTCACAGGATTAGATGGCTCGGTGTGCAAATAAAGTGAAATAACATACAGTAGGGCCGCTGCCGGCTGTGCCCACTCTTCCTGCCATGGAAACGCTCACTTCAGTTGTATACCGGCCGACCTTATCCATTTTGCATCAAAAGACAACGAGGGTGATTTATGTTGCCAGAACGGCGCGGCGATCTGTTTATTTTAAGCGCCACCCTGCTGGCGTCCGCCGGCTGGCTGTTTTCAAAAGAGGCCATTTCCGGCCTGCCCCCCGCCGGTTTTGTCGGCTGGCGCTTTCTGCTGGCGGCGCTGCTGCTGCTGCCGTTCTGTTATCGCACGTTGCGCCAAACCCCGACCGGGCTGCTGCTCAAGGCGGCCGCCATCGGCCTGGTGATGACCCTGAACCTGATCTTCTGGATTCAGGCCATTTCCCATAGCGAGGGCATCGGTGAAGGGGCCTTTATCATGAGTCTGGCCATGCTGATGGTGCCGCCGCTGGCCTGGCTTATCTTCCGGGAGCGACCGAGCCGACAATTCTGGCTGGCCCTGCCCATCGCCATCGCCGGCCTGTTTCTGCTGACCATGGGCTCGGGCCTCAGCCTGTCACTCAGCCAGCTGTTGTTTTTGCTGGCCTCGCTGTCGCTGGCGATGTATTTCAATCTGAACAGCCGCTTTGCCCGGCGTATCGACCCCATGGCGCTCACCTGCGTGCAGCTGGCCGTTACCGGTGTGATGCACCTGATTTACTCCGGTCTGTTCGAGCACTGGCCCGAGGTTATCGAGCCCGAGATCTGGGGCTGGTTTGCCGCCAGCGTGCTGCTGGCCACCTCGCTGCGTTTCGTCTGCCAGAGTACCGGGCAAAAATACAGCAACGTGGCCAATGCCGCGCTGATCATGATGCTGGAGCCGATATGGACTGTGCTGATCAGCGTGTTCTGGTATCAGGAGCCGATGCCGATAGAGAAAGTGTTCGGTTGTGTGCTGATCCTGCTGGCGCTGCTCAGCTATCGCAGCCGCAACCTGCTGGCCTGGTATCGCAGCCGTCAGGCGTTAAATGTGGGTGGTAAGAGGTAAGCTGAGGGGTGCCCGGACTCAGGCGCTCTTCAATCGGCCGGCTCCTTTCACCAGCAGCAGCACCAGGGTGCCGGCCAGCATACCGACCAGGCCGTTCAGCAGGGTTGGCACCAGCCAGGACAGCGACCCGCCCAGAAGCGGCAGCTTTTGAACCCAGTCGTGGATCAGCGTCTCGGCGCCGGGAATGCCATGCACCAGAATGCCACCGCCCACCAGAAACATAGCGGCGGTGCCCACCACCGACAACCCTTTCATCAGATAGGGACAGGCCGACAGCAAGGCTTGACCGAATCCCCGCAGTAGCCCGCGCTTCTGACTCAGATAAAGCCCCAGATCGTCCAGTTTGACGATACCCGCCACCAGGCCGTAAACCCCGACGGTCATCAGCAGGGCGATGCCGGCCAGCACCATGACCTGCTGACCGAAACCGACGCCGGCCACCGTGCCCAGGGTGATGACGATGATTTCGGCCGACAGAATAAAGTCGGTGCGAATCGCCCCCTTTATCTTGTCCTGCTCCAGCGCCACCAGATCCACCGACTCGTCTATTTCCGTCAGGTGAAGCTGTTCGCCTTCATCCCGATGCAAAAAGGAATGCACCAGTTTTTCCACGCCCTCGAAGCACAGAAAGGCGCCGCCCAGCATCAGCAACGGCACTATGGCCCAGGGTGCCAGGGCGCTGATCAACAGCGCCGCCGGCACCAGAATCAGCTTGTTGCGCAACGAGCCCCTGGCCACCGCCCACACCACCGGCAGCTCGCGTTCGGCCCGCACGCCGGACACCTGCTGGGCATTCAGTGCCAGATCGTCCCCCAGCACCCCCGCGGTTTTCTTGGCCGCGACCTTGGTCATCAGCGACACGTCATCCAGAATGGTGGCGATATCATCTATCAGGGTTAACAGGCTGGCACCGGCCATGGCGGGGGTCCTTTATCGGGCTTTGGGGGTAAGCGGTTGAGTGGCAAACTCGACACCCGACCAGCCGGTGTTGATGAAGTTGCGAATATTCTGATGGTCTTCACCGTCGGGGTTACCCAGCACATCGTTGCGATAGAAGCTGCCAAAGCAGTCCAGGGTCTGCTGCTCGTTCAGTCCCTGCAGTCGGGCAAAGGCAAACAGCTTGCAGGAGCCGCTGTTCTGTCCGGCGTCGTTGCGAACGTCGCCATTGGTAAAGGCGGCGGGAGTAAAGTCGTACAACTGCTCGATGACCGCCATGGTATCGGCAAATTCGATGGTTTCGGGGTTGTTTTGCAGTTTTTGCTGCAGCTCGTTCAGGGTCATCTTGTTTCCTTGATGGTCTTTTGAAAACTCACTAACGGTTCATTTATCGGACAAAGTGTTCACTCCCTTTGCCCTCTTCCGGGCGCCGGAATATCCTGCTTGCTCTACATTCAGTCAGCTCATACCGTTATAGCTGCAGGCACTGGCGCATGAAACGGGAGATATCGGCAATTTCGGCGGCGCACACGCTGTGCTCCATCGGGTAGTGGTGATATTCGGGCACAAAACCCCATTGCTGCAATTGCTGACAGGCGCGCTCGCCCAGCAGCTCGGGCACCACGCCATCGCGGCTGCCGTGCAGTATCTGCACCGGCAGGTACTGATTGGCTGCATGGCGTTGCAGGCTGTCGGCGGTGGCCAGATAGGTCGACATGGCAATCAGTCCGGCCAGCGGTTTATCAAAACTCAAGGCTGCCTCATAGGCCACGGCACCGCCCTGGGAAAAACCGGCCAGCAGGATACGTCGGCTGTCGATGCCCTGTTCGATCTGCTGCTCAACCAGGGCCTGCACCGCCAGGGCCGAAGCCCGCAGCTGGGGTTCATCCACTTCCCGCTCCAGGCTCATGGCCAGAATGTCATACCAGGCCGGCATCGGCAGGCCACCATTGACGGTGACCGGTATCTGCGGCGCATGGGGGAAGATAAAGCGGATGGCGCTGCCTGCGGGCAGCTTCAGCTCCGGTACTATGGGCTCGAAGTCATGGCCATCGGCGCCCAGACCATGCAGCCAGACAACACAGGCAGTCGGGTTGGGCGCCGTGTCCCGCACAATCGCATTCAAGGTGGTCATCTCAGACTCCGTCAACAGGATAAAGGGTAATATCGACCAGGGTAGCGCCCTGCTCGTCGGCGGCCAGATCCAGACTTTCTCCGGGCTCCAGTACCCACAATTCGGGTTCGGCGTCATGGCCGGAAAGGTGACGATACAGCAACCGTGGCGTGACGCTGTGACAACGATACACCTGCCCCGGCGCCAGATGATATATCTGAACCTCGGCCTCGCCCCAGCGCCGGTCGGTCATGACATTGAAGTCCAGACATTCACCGGCCAGCAGCCGGCAATTCACCTCCGCTTCACCGGGAAAAGCCAACGGTGAAAAGGGCGTATCCAGCGTATGCTGCTTGTCGTTCATGGTCAGTTCGAAGCCTGCCCCCTCCATCAGCATCAGGATGCGGTCAATACCGGGGAAAAAAGAGAAGGGGCCGCTTTGTCCCACCCGGGCCATCGACACCCGCAGACCGAAGTCGGCCCCCTGATCGCTCGGCAGCCGGTACAGCTCCCGGGTCACGCCGCCGCCATTTTTCCAGGGCATGTCGATAAAATCGGTCGTTCCCAGTCGTTTTGCCATCAGTTGGTAACCTCGAATCTTATGCTTATCAAGAAGAGGTGGAGACTAGTGCGGCACCACCATCAATCGATCCCGTCCGTTGTTTTTAGCCTGGATCAGCGCCCCGTCGGCCCGGTTGATGGTGAGATCCACGTCTTCATCGGGCCGGTAGCAGGTCAGTCCGGCACTGACGCTGAGCAGGCTTGCGCTATCGCCTTCCAGCGTCAGCGACCGTACCGCCTGCATGACCCGCTCTACCAGTGCCGAGGCCTGCTCCAGTCCGGTCTCCGGCAACAATAACATAAACTCTTCACCGCCCCAGCGGGCACAGAGGTCGTAGCCACGCAGTTGCCGGGATATGGTGTCGGCCAGCATGCACAGCACCCGATCCCCGGTATCATGGCCGAAAACGTCGTTGATGCGCTTGAAGTGATCCGCATCCAGCATCACCAGACTGAAGGGCGCACGGCCCCGCCGGCAGCGGTCCAGCTCTTCGCGCACTCGTTCCATCAACAGCCGTCGGTTGGCCAGCCCGGTCAGCGGGTCACGCAGGGCGGCTTTTTTCAGCTCTTCGTTCAGCTCCAGCAAGCTGCGCTGATAACGATCCGAAATACGGGTGATTTTTTCCAGCCGGCGCAGTTGCCGGTCGTACTGGTGCAGCAGATCATGGGTCTGGGAGCGGGCCATGTCGTAGCTGCAGTCGGAGATACGCAGCAGCCGTTCCAGTCGCTCCCGCTGCTCCCGGTCTCGCTCCAGCAACTGTTGCAGCACCGGCAGCAGCGGATTGTTTTGCTGTGCCGGATCGGACAGCAGTTGTTCCAGCTCCCGGTCGCTCAGTCTACTCGTCATGGGTCAGTTTACTCGTCATGGGGCAATATATCGAAGGGGAAGGAGCAGTCTTCCTTGAACTCTTCGGCCAGCTCCACCACCCGCTCGTTGTCGGGATCGTAGTACCAGCGCACGCTCACCTCACGGCTCGCGGCAAACGCCGCCTCCATCAGGTCGAAGATATCCATCATCGCCTTGACGCTGCTGGTGTTCATGTAAATCAGGTGTAATTCCAGCTGCAACGGCTGCGATGATCGCTGCAGAAATTGCTCGACCCATTCGATCACCTCGCCAAAAAACTCGAACGAGTTTTCAGGATAAGAGTCGCCCTGCATGCTCATCACCCCATTATCCGGGTTGCAGAGAATAGTGGGGGTAGACTGACTACCGGTCACGTTTAATGATTTCATCGCCACTTCCGATTGCATGCTCATATTACCGCCAACAAACTTAAAAACCCTCGGCCCGCGCCCGTTTCCACCAGTTTGGCGGTCATCGGCCGGGATGACTTGCGAGCCACATCCAGCAGGCCCAGCCCGGCGCCGGAACGCTCATTACCGTCTCGGGGCCGGCGTAACTGGGTTTTATACGCCGATTTCAGCTCCGCCTTATTCATGCCGGACAACTCGTCGATACGCCGACACAGCGCCCGACCATCGTCCAGCTCGACCAGATTGCCGGCCAGCACCTGATAATGCCCGTCGTCGCTGCGCGCCACCACCACGGTGGCCGAGCCTTCGGCCTCACTGTAGGCCATGTGAGCGGCGTAATGACGAATATTCTGGGTCAGTTCGATGTAGACCCCGAACACATCCATGGCGGCGGTGGGCAGCGCTTGTTCCGCCTGCAGGTGATTTTTCAGCGCCTTGCCTATTTCTTCAATCAGGCTGCGTGAAATGGGCCCGTTGAAACACAGCAGAATCTGGTTCTGGTTAAACTGTTCTCTTATCGACAGCAGGTCAATGGATGACATTTAAACGGCCTCTGATGATGAATCTACTTTGAATGCGAGCAGGGTAATATCATCCCGTTGAGGATGATGACCTCGATAATCATCCAGCGCCTGTCTGAGCGCCAGCGCCTGCTCGTTGAGGGGCAAACGGGCATGGGTGCGCAGCAACTCGCGAAACCGGCTGCTGCCCAGGCCAAAGCCCTTGCTTCCCCCGGCCTGATCGGGATAACCGTCGGTGGCCAGATAGTAAATCGCGTCCGGCTGCAGGGCCAGGGTGATGTCTTCAAAGTGAGCATCACGCCGGTCGAGCAGCGTGCGCCGGCTGCCCTTGATTTCGTCGATGCGGTCACCGTCGCTGTGATACAGCGACATCTTGGCACCGGCAAACACCAGCTGCCGGCGGTCTGGCACCACCGACGCCAGGCCCACGTCCATATTGGTGGCCAGGCCGCGTGGCAAGTCGCAGTCCTGCAGCATACCCCGCAGCGTGCGATCCGCCAGCTGCAGTATCGCCGCCGGCGACGCTATCCCCTGCTCGCGAATGGCATGATCCAGCGCCGCCCGCGCCAGCATGGTCATCAGGGCGCCGGCCACCCCGTGGCCGGCACAGTCGACCACCCCGACCAGAAAACGGCCCCGCTCACCGGGATGAAAAATATAGAAGTCACCCCCCACCACATCCCGAGGATGCCACAACACAAAGTGATGTTCGCCCAGCACCTCGGTCAGTTGCTGATCCGGTAAAATAGCGCGCTGAATGAGGCTGGCATAATCGATGGAATCGTTGATCTGCTGGTGCGCCTGGCGCATCCTGTGATTGATTTCTTCCAGCTCACGGGTGCGGCTTTGCACCTTTTGTTCCAGCTCTTCGGTATGGGACTGCACCTTTTTCGCCATCACCCCGAAGGCGGCACTGAGATCGCCGATTTCATCGCCCGAAGACGGCGGCAACGACACATCATAGCGCCCCTCGGCCATGGCGGTTGCCGAGCCCTGCAACTGACGCAGCGGCGACAGCATCAGTTTTTCCACCGCATAGGCCAGCGCCAGCAGTAACACCACCAGCATCACCACAAAGACCAGCAGGGCGGTATTGATCCAGGCACCCTCCAGCACCTGCGCCGCGCCCGGGTCTATGGCGGTCACCACATACCAGCCAAGTTCGGGAATAAAACTGAACGCCAGCAACTGGCGGCGCCCCGACAGCTCAAACCAGTCGATGCTGACATCGGAAGAATCTGCCCGCGCCTCGACCATCAACTGCTGCAGCCGTTGCCGCTGGCTATCCTCGTTCAGTTGAGCCTGCAGGGTACGACGCTCGGCATCGGCACCGGCGGCCGAGCCCAGGGCTATCAGCTCACTGTCCGGGTGGGCCTGAAAGGCGCCCTGCTCGTCGATGATCATCGGCGTTACGCCGACATCATCGGTATTGATAAAGCGATCGATGAAGCTGGTCAAATCGATACCGGTGCCGGCCAGCCCGAGCGGCCGGCCCTGGTTTTCAATCAACACATTCAACCACACGCGAGTAGTACCCAGTCGCGTGTCGCGATTGACGTTTATATTGAGTTTTTCGCCCTGTTCCAGCACGTTGAAGAACCAGCGGTCGTCGGGATTATCGGAAGAAAGGTGATATTGCGGTTCGCCGCCGAGCGGCTGATCACGCTGGCCATAATAATAGGCGCGCGAGTCGGCGCCGATGATAAAAAAGGAATGGCTGCTGAAGTCGTCGATGAAGCCTTTTGCTTCACGAAACAGCAAGGCCTTGTGCTGCTCGTCGGCCTCGTCCTCAAGCCACTGATGCATCAGCACCGAATCGGCGAACCGCCGGGCCAGCGCCAGATCCCGGGACAGGGGCACCAGAATATTCTGCCGGTTAAGCTGGGTAAAATTGCGGGCATAGGCCTTGCCGAAATAGTCCTGTACGCCGCTCAACACCTGCCAGCCAATGCCACCGGCAGGAACAAATGCCAGAAGACAGGCCAGCAGCAGTGCCCATATGGATTTCGCTCGCAGCCCCTTACCCCAAATCGCCATTGGCATCCTTGTGCTGTGTCGGAATAACTCATACGAAGCCGTCATTGTGACGCAACCGCATAAAAACTCAATCGGCGAATGGAAATTTGCCGGTAAAAACCTGCAAGCAGCATGGGCTTATACCAAACTGATTAACTAACTGATCTATTCGGTGCTCTGCAAAGGTCGGACAAATGGCCCGCTCCTCCGACACGCCGTGAATACATCCGTGTAGGCTCCGCCGCGCCATCCTTGGCGCGGAGGGTCGGCGGAGCAGATCCCTTTATCCTCCCAGATGCCAAGGAGCTGCCTGTTGGCGTCGTTTACAGGTAACTCGGTACTCGAGAAGAGGCAACAGAGATCGACTGCCACGACCGTGAAATGCCAGGGCCGGAAAATGCTCCTGCCGTTCCGGCATTCCCGCCCTCCCTGGCGGTCAGAAGGCATTTCCTGAGCCCTCAGGGGGCGAGCTTGCCTCGCCGTGATGAACGGTTGCAGCCTGACCGAACATCCAGTGAATGTTCGCAGCAGGCTGCAACGGTGAGTGTCTTTTATCAGTGGCGTGTCGTGGGAGGCGGCTGTGTTGCCTCTGATCTGAGGCCTTAATATGATCAGATCATTACTGTGATTGGTATTATTCATTCCGGCAGGGCGGATTTACAGGAAGACATTGCGGGCGGGAACAGCGGAAAAAGCAGAAGGACACCAGAAGGGGTCGCAAGAAAAAAACTGCCGCCCGGAGGCGGCAGTCGATACCTATGGATCAGTCGATGATGTAGTCGACCACTTCCAGGCCGAAGCCGGACAGCGCGTGGTAACGTTTGGGTGAGCTGAGCAGCTTCATCTTGCCCACGCCCATGGCCTGCAGGATCTGCGAGCCCACGCCGACCCGGCGAGAGGTACCCTGGCGCTTGGCGCCTTCGAGCCGTTCACCGCGATCCACCGCCTCGAACTGGCGCACCAGCGACAGCAGATGATCCGGCGTTTCTTCCCGCCCCAGGATCACCAGCACGCCGCCTTCGTCGGCGATGCGGGCCATCGACTTGCCCAGCGGCCAGGTGCGGGCAGAGTGACGGTCGGTCATCAGCACATCGGTGAACATATCGTGAATATGTACCCGCACCAGCGCCGGCTCGTCGGCCTTGATCTCACCTTTTTTCAGTGCGAAATGCACCTGATTGTCGATGGTGTCACGAAAGGTCACCAGCTCGAAGTCGCCGTATTCGGTGGGCAGGTTACAGCGCGCCACCTGCTCTATGGTGGTTTCGTTCTGGTTACGGTATTCGATGAGATCAGCAATGGTGCCGAGCTTGATGTCGTGCTCCTGGGCGAAGACTTCCAGATCCGGACGTCGGGCCATGGTGCCGTCTTCGTTGAGGATCTCGACGATAACCGACGAGGCTTCCAGACCGGCCAGACGGGCCAGATCACAGCCCGCTTCGGTATGACCGGCACGGGTCAGCACGCCACCGTTCTGAGCCTTGAGCGGAAATATATGCCCCGGCTGTACCAGATCGGCCGGCTTGGCGTCCTTGGCCACGGCGGTTTGTACCGTATGAGCCCGATCGGCGGCAGAAATACCGGTGGTCACGCCCTCGGCGGCTTCAATGGACACGGTGAAGGCGGTGGAGAACTGCTCGGTGTTGCGGCTGACCATCTGGGGAATGTCCAGCTGGCGGCAACGGGCTTCGGTCAGGGTCAGGCAAATCAGCCCCCGGCCGTATTTGGCCATGAAGTTGATGTCTTCCGGGCGTACATGCTCGGAGGCCATGATCAAGTCACCTTCGTTTTCCCGGTCTTCATCATCCATCAGGATGACCATTTTACCCTGACGGATATCGTCGATGATTTCCTGGGTACTGCTTAAAGCCATGGTGTTCTCCCTTCTTATTTCATAAAACCGCTGGCGGCCAGGGTCGCCAGCGTCAGTCCGCCCTGTTGCGGCTCAGACGCAGCGGTCAGCAGACGTTCAAGATAGCGGGCAATAATATCCACCTCAAGATTTACCTGCCGGCCGGGCCGCCAGTCGTCGAGGGTGGTTTCCTGTAAGGTATGCGGAACCAGGGTCAGCTTGAATGCCGCCCCTTCCACATCGTTGACCGTGAGGCTGATGCCATCCACGGTAATGGAGCCTTTTTCGGCGATATAGCGCGCCAGCCCGGCAGGGGCCTCGACCCACAACTCGATGCTGTTGCCAAGCTGGGTGCGGCGGCGGATATGGCCGACACCGTCCACATGACCGGACACGATATGGCCGCCCAGCCGGCTGCTGGCCAGCAGGGCTTTTTCCAGGTTCACCGCCTGCCCGGTACGATAGCCGGCAAAGCCGGTGCGATCGATGGTTTCACCGGACACATCGGCACAATAGTAATCCGCGCCCAGCTCGGTCACGGTCAGACACACGCCATTGGTGGCGATGGAGTCACCCAGTTTCACATCCGACAAGTCCAGCCTTGGGCAATGAATGCGGATCACCGACTCGTTACCCTGGCGGCGAATATCGGCCAGTATGCCGGTGGCTTCAACAATTCCGGTAAACATCAGCTTTTTACCCTTGCGGTCAGTTTAATATTGTTACCCACTCGGCGGCAGTCGTGCCACTCCAGCTGGGGCACCTGGCTCATGGCAGTCAGCTCTGGCAGATCGAAGAGCCCGCGGCTGGTCGAGCCCATCAGTTTGGGCGCCTGATACAACACCAGTTCATCCACCAATGCGGCAGCGAGCAGGGCGCCGCAAAGACGCGCCCCCGCCTCCACCCACAGGTGATTAATCTGGCGGCGGCCCAGCTCGGCCAGCAACAGCGGCAGATCGAGTTGCTCATTGTCTGCCAACGGCAGTACGCATTCTTCTACCTGCTCGCCGAAACCGCCGCCGACCTTGCCGCGCAGCAACAGGATCGGGCCGGGCTGGGCAAACAGTTTTAGTTCCGGGGTCAAGCGGTTACGGGTATCGATGATAACCCGCAGCGGCTGGCGCAGTTGATTTTGTTCATATTCGGTTTGTAGCGACGCGGGCAGTTCGCTCCAGCGCACATTGAGGCTGGCGTCGTCGGTCAGCACCGTATCGGCACCGGACAGAATGGCGCAGCTCAGGGCGCGATGGCGCTGTACGTCGCGCCGGGCAGCAGGACCGGTAATCCACTTGCTCTCGCCATTGGCCAGGGCGGTGCGCCCGTCCAGACTCGCCGCCAGCTTGACGGTCACAAACGGCAGCCCGGTGCGCATGCGGTGCATGAAACCGGTATTGACCGCCTCGGCCGCCTCGCTCATCAGCCCGGCGGTGGCGTCAATGCCCGCCGTCTGCAGCATGGCCAGACCGCGCCCCGCCACCTGCGGATTGGGGTCCACCGAGGCCGCCACCACTCTGGCCACACCGGCATCGATCAAGCCCTGGGCACAGGGCGGCGTACGACCGTGATGAGAACAGGGCTCGAGGGTGACATAGGCGGTGGCGCCCCGGGCCTGGCTACCGGCCTGACGCAGGGCAAAGACTTCGGCGTGCGGGCCGCCGGCCTGCTGGTGATAGCCTTCGCCCACCAGGGTGCCGTTATGTACGATGACGCAGCCTACCGAGGGATTGGGACTGGTGGTGAAGCGCCCTCGCCGGGCCAGCTCAAGCGCCCTGGCCATCCAGCGCGCATCGTCGGAATTAAACACTCATTGCTCCAGTCGGGCTATTTCTTCGCCGAATTGGCGCAAGTCTTCAAAACAACGATAAACGGAGGCGAAACGGATATAGGCAACCTTGTCGAGCTGCTTCAGCTCTTCCATCACCAGGTTACCGATGTGTTCGGATTTGATTTCCCGCTCACCGGTGGCGCGCAGCTGAGACATGATGCGGCTGACCGCCTGCTCGATGGCTTCGGTGCTGACCGGGCGTTTTTCCAGTGCCCGTTGCATACCCGCTTCCAGCTTGTCTTCGTTGAAGGGTTCGCGAATGCCGGTGGTCTTGATCACCCGCGGCATCACCAGCTCGGCACTCTCGAAGGTGGTGAAACGCTCTTTGCAGGCGTTGCATTCCCGCCGGCGGCGCACCTGCAATCCTTCCCCGACCAGACGGGAATCGATGACCTTGGTTTCGGTTGCATGACAGAAGGGACAGTGCATGGCGCCTCCGTGGGCTAAATTCGGCGGTTAGTGTAAATAAGCAGGCTACAGATTGCCAGAATGAAACACAGTTGTAAGCGTTAATGTAGGGATTGGGGATTGGGGATTGGGGATTGGGGATTGGGGATTGGGGATGAAAAAAGGGACCGGGAACACCAGTCCCCGATCCCTAGTCCCTAATCCCGATGCGTGTTACGCATAAACCGGGTGACGACGGCAGATGTCCAGCACCAGCTCTTTTACGCGGGCGATAGTCGCTTCGTCGTTGATGTTGTCCAGCACATCACAGATCCAGCCGGCCAGTTCGCGTACATCGGCTTCGTTGAAACCACGACGGGTTACCGCCGGGGTACCGATACGAATACCGGAGGTCACGAACGGAGAGCGCGGGTCGTTCGGCACGGCGTTCTTGTTCACGGTGATGAAGGCGCGGCCCAGGGCGGCGTCGGCTTCCTTACCGGTGATGCCCTTGTCGATCAGGTCGAGCAGGAACAGATGGTTGTAGGTACCGCCGGAAACCACCTTGTAGCCACGCTGCTGAAACGCATCGGCCATGGCCTGGGCGTTCTTCAGCACACGCCCCTGATATTCCTGGAACTCGGGCTCCATCGCTTCCTTGAAGGCCACGGCCTTGGCGGCGATAACGTGCATCAAGGGGCCACCCTGGCCACCGGGGAAGACAGCGGAGTTCAGTTTCTTCTCCAGCTCTTCGTTGTTGGCGGCAGACAGCACCAGACCACCACGAGGACCGGCCAGGGTCTTGTGGGTCGTGGTGGTTACCACGTGGGCGTGAGCGATGGGGCTCGGGTAGTGACCGGCGGCAATCAGACCGGCGACGTGGGCCATGTCCACCAGGAACCAGGCACCGACCTTGTCGGCGATTTCACGCATGCGCGCCCAATCGACGATGCCGGAGAAGGCAGAGAAACCACCGATGATCATCTTCGGCTTGTGCTCGACCGCCAGACGCTCCATTTCTTCGTAATCGATCGTGCCGGCTTCGTTGATGCCGTAAGGGACTATGTTGTACATCTTGCCGGAGAAGTTGGCCGGAGAGCCGTGAGTCAGGTGACCACCGTGCGCCAGGTTCATGCCCATAACGGTATCGCCGGGCTTGACCAGCGCCATGAACACGGCGTTGTTGGCCTGAGAGCCGGAGTGCGGCTGCACGTTGGCATAGGTGGCGCCAAACAGCTGCTTGGCACGCTCGATGGCCAGTTCTTCGGCGATGTCGACATATTCACAGCCGCCGTAGAAACGCTTGCCCGGATAGCCTTCGGCATACTTGTTGGTCAGCTGGGAACCCTGAGCCTGCATGACGCGCGGGCTGGTGTAGTTCTCGGAAGCAATCAGCTCGATATGCTCTTCCTGACGCTGGGTTTCATCACAGATGGCCTGCCACAGCTGAGGATCATAATCGGCGATATTCATGTCACGCTTTAACATCCGTCTCTCCTGACTCACATGGGGGTGTTCACTGAAGTCCCGAGTTTACCCTTTAGGCCGGGTCCGGCCTAGTCCCGATACCTCAGTTAACAACATTTATTTATCTTTAAGTTGAAAATTTTACAAAAAGTTTAAGATTAAGCAACACTTTAATCCCCATCGATTCACCGCCAACCAGGGTAGATCTGGCTGTTAAACCCGATAGAATAGAGGTTTTTAGCCGGAACCAAGGCGCACAGGCCGACCGGCCCCCACCCTGTCGTTGAGGAAAATATGCAAGATTTCATGGTGACCTCGCACCGTAGAGCAGAGCTTTATCACTGGTTTACCGCCCTGTTTGCGGCCCCGCTGGTCGACGAGGAAATCCGCGAGTTCGGGGGTTATGACATGCATGCCTTTCTCGACAGTCTGGCCACGCTGGACCCGCTGCGTGATGCCGCCGAAACCTTTCGCCGGCAGGCCGGTCGGGTGTTGCAGCTGACCGAGCCCCAAGTCGAACTGAGTGAACACTACCAAAAGCTGTTTGCCGAGGACTCGCTGCTCGATACCGCCTCGTTGGCCCAGCCGGAAGACGAGGGCATGATGCTGATGAGCATACTGTTGCATCAGCACGGTACTCGACTGAAGGACGACGACCCGCTCAACGCCTGCAACCAGCTGGAAATGATGGCCACGCTCGCCATTGCCGGTGCCGACACCGACAACGAAACAGACCGCCTCGCCCTGCTGGATCAACAACGGGAACTGGCCAATCAGTTGCTGATCGACTGGCTGCCGCCCTTCGCCGGCTCCTGCCGGCAGCGGGACTCTTTCGGCTTCTATGCCGCCGCCGCCAGCCTGCTGCTTGCCATGTTCAGCATGGATATTCATTATCTCAACAATGTCGCACAATAATGGTGGCCCAGTGATGGTGGCCCAATAATGGCTTACAGCAAAAACCGGAAAACCGCCCCCTCTCCCCAAACCCAGGAAGAGGCCGAACGCATCGCCAGGGCAACGCAGCGGCCGGGACAGACCAAGGAGCAGACCCGGCTGATCACCCAGGGCATTCAAAAAGGCATTGAAGAATACAAGAAGCAACACAAGGCCCGCGCTCGCGCCGCCGACAAGGCCAAAAAGCAGCAGCTTCGCCAGCAAGAGTCTCATGACCACGACGACACCATAGAGCAGGAACCGGTACCCGCGTCTCCTGTCTCGGCCTGGCTGCCCTGGTTGCTGTTGGCCCTGAGCTGGGCCGGTTTTGCGCTTTACTGGTGGCGGCAACAGCCGAGCTGACATAAAGAGGTAGTTTAACCGACAGGAGCTTACCCATGACCTACCGCTTGCCCGAACACAGACACACGGCCTCAGGCCAGGAACGGCGTCTCGGCGTGGAGCTGGAACTCAACGGACTGCCCCTGCCCCGGCTGGCCGCTCTGGTGGCCGAACAATTGAATGGCCAGCTGCGCCAACAGTCTGAATACGAAATTGAAATAGATACCCCGCTCGGCACCTTTCGCGCCGAGCTGGACTTCGATTACCTCAAGCGGCTGGCCCGGGTTCAGCTCAAGCAGCCGCCGGGTGAGCTGGAGCAGGCGGCCACCGAACTACTGGGCACGCTGGCATTTCAGCTGGTGCCGCTGGAGCTGGTCAGCCCACCGCTGCCACTGTCCCGACTCGAGCAATTAACGCCGCTGTTTGAACGGCTGCGCACCAACGGCGCCAAGGGCACCCGCCACGCCCTGCACTATGCCTTTGGCCTGCACCTGAATCCCGAATTACCCGATACCGACGCCAACACCCTGCTGCGTTACTTCAAGGCTTATCTCTGCCTGCATGACTGGCTGGCGCAGCGCGAAGACATCGTCGCGGCCCGCAAGCTGTCTCCCTATATTCGCGGCTTTGCCAACGACTACAGCCGCAAGGTGATCGACCTCGACTACTGGCCCGACCTACCACAATTCAGTGAAGACTATCTCGCCGCCAACCCCAGTCGCAATCGCTCGCTGGACTTGCTGCCGATACTGGCCTGGCACGACGAGGCCCTGGTGCAACAGGCGGTGCAGGACGACAAGGTCAACAAGCGGCCGACCCTGCACTACCGCCTGCCCAACTCCGATATCGACAATCCGCACTGGTCGCTCACGCACGCCTGGTCCGGCTGGCTGCAGGTGGAAATGCTGGCCAACGATGAACGTCGGCTGGAACAGGTGTGCCGGCATTATGCCGCCCACCTCGACAGCCTGACGCCCGACTTTCTCGATCCCTGGGCAAACAAGGTGACACCATGGCTCCGCTGATTGGCGTGACCGGCCCCGACAGCCGGCTGCCCTGGGCCTGGTGGGCGACCCGGTTGGCCATTCGCCTGGCCGGCGGCCGGGCATTGCGACTGACACCGTCCACCTTTCGGCCCCACAAGCGGGACAAGCTGCAGGGGCTGATCATCGGCGGCGGCGACGATATCGATGCCGCCCTCTATGGCGAAGATACCGGCAAGGCACCGGCCGACCCGAAGCGGGACGCCTTTGAAATCGAGCTAATCAAACATGCGCTGGACACGCAATTGCCGCTGCTCGGCATCTGTCGCGGCGCCCAGCTGATCAACGTGGTGCTGGGCGGCTCACTGCACTCGGATATTCGACCGCTGCGCCGCCGTACCTCCAACCGCCGCACCCCCTTGCCGCGCAAAACCGCCATCGGCTGTGGTCAGGGCCGGCTGCATGACATCATTCGCCAACCGCGCTGGCGCATCAACAGCCTGCATCATCAGGCAGTAGACCGGCTGGGCGAAGGGATGGCGGTGGCGGCGCGGGATCTGGACGGCTTCGTGCAGGCCATCGAACACCAGGGCGAGCACTATATGCTGGGGGTGCAGTGGCATCCGGAATACCTGTCCTACCTCGGTCATCAACGAGCCATCTTTCGCACCCTGGTCGGGCTGGCCCGTGTCGCTCGTCCCGAGCGACTCTACGACTGATTGCCATGCTTGATTACCTGATTGTCTTTGTCAGCAGCCTGCTTGCCGCCACCATAGCGCCCTTTTATTCCGAGGTGGTGCTGGCGGCGGTGCTGACCCGCCAGCCCGATGCCGCCGTGCTGCTGTGGGCTCTGGCAAGCGTGGGCAACACCCTGGGGTCGGTGGTGAACTGGTGGCTGGGCATCAATCTGCTGCATTACCGACACAAACGCTGGTTTCCCGTCAAGGACAAGCAACTGGAGCGGGCCCAACGCTGGTTTCAGCGTTTCGGCGTCTGGTCGCTGCTGCTGGCCTGGGCACCGGTGGGCGGCGATGCCCTGACCTTTATTGCCGGCATCATGAAAGTGCGGCTGCTGCCGTTCACCCTGCTGGTGTTTATCGGCAAGTCGGTGCGTTACCTGATCGTCATCTATTTTGCCGAAGAATTTTTACTGTAACCAGGACAGGGACAAACCTCGCCATTCGCAATGATATTGCGATACAAACCGGTAACATCACCGGCAAATTATGCTAGTAATAGTCATACTGCTAGCCGAAAGTCTAATTGAGCATGGCGACCATCTGCGTCACCTTGTTACACAATGGTTATTGGTTATGCCCCGTGAGTTACCGAGTATCACACCAGGGGTGATTGGTATTACACCAAGATGATTACACCAAGGAGCGGAATAATGAGTGAAGTAAAGGTTCATCCAGTCACGGCACAATTTGCCCAGAATGCCTTGATCGACGATGCGGGTTATCAGCGCATGTATCAGGAATCCATCGAGTCCCCGGATAAATTCTGGGGTGAGCAGGGCAAGCGCGTCGACTGGATCAAACCCTATACCAGGGTCAAGAACACCTCTTACGATCCCGGCCACATCAGCATCAAGTGGTTTGAAGACGGTACTCTTAACCTGTCCGCCAATTGTATCGACCGTCATCTGGCTACCAAGGCGGACGAGGTCGCCATCATCTGGGAAGGCGACAGCCCGGATGACGACAAAAAAGTCACCTACCGTGAGCTGCACGAGCAGGTATGCCGCTTTGCCAACGTACTGAAAGCCCAGGGCGTGAAAAAAGGCGACGTGGTCAGCCTCTATATGCCGATGGTAGTGGAAGCCGCCGTGGCCATGCTGGCCTGTGCCCGCATTGGCGCCGTGCATTCGGTGGTATTCGGTGGTTTCTCGCCGGACGCCCTGGCCAGCCGCATCATCGACTCCGATGCCAAAGTCGTCATCACCGCCGACGAAGGTCTACGTGGCGGCCGCAAGGTGGCGCTCAAGGCCAACGTGGACGCCGCCCTGGCCAAACCCGGTGTCAGCGAAGACTGCAAGGTTATCGTCTATCGTCGCACCGGTGGCGATGTGGCCTGGTTTGAAAACCGTGATATCTGGTGGCACGAAGCCACGGCCACGGTCAGCGCCGACTGCCCGCCCACCGAAATGAACGCCGAAGATCCGCTGTTCATTCTCTACACCTCCGGCTCAACCGGCACCCCCAAGGGCGTACTGCACACCACCGGCGGTTACCTGGTGTATGCGACCATGACCTTCAAATACATCTTCGACTATCACGACGGTGATGTTTACTGGTGTACCGCCGACGTAGGCTGGATCACCGGTCACAGCTATCTGCTTTACGGCCCGCTGTCCAACGGCGCCACCACCCTGATGTTTGAAGGGATCCCCAACTATCCCAAGACCAACCGCATGGCCCAGATTGTGGACAAGCATCAGGTCAACATTCTGTACACGGCACCGACCGCCATTCGTGCCTTCATGGCCAAGGGTGACGAGGCGGTGGAAGGCACCAGCCGCGCCAGCCTGCGCGTGCTGGGCTCGGTAGGCGAGCCCATCAATCCGGAAGCCTGGGAATGGTATTACCGGGTCATTGGTGACGAGCGCTGCCCCATCGTCGATACCTGGTGGCAGACCGAGACCGGCGGCATTTTGATCACCCCGCTGCCCGGCGCCACCGATCTCAAACCCGGCTCCGCCACTCGCCCCTTCTTCGGCGTACAGCCGGCGCTGGTGGACGGAGAAGGCAATGTGCTGAGTGGCGCCACCGACGGCAACCTGGTCATCCTCGACTCCTGGCCCGGCCAGATGCGCACCATCTTCGGTGATCACGACCGTTTCGAGCAGACCTATTTCTCCACCTTCCCCGGTACCTACTTCAGTGGTGACGGCGCCCGTCGTGACGAAGACGGCTATTACTGGATCACCGGACGGGTGGACGATGTGCTTAACGTATCCGGCCATCGCATGGGCACCGCCGAGATCGAGTCGGCACTGGTGGCGCACCCGAAAATCGCCGAGGCGGCGGTGGTCGGTGTACCGCACGACATCAAGGGCCAGGGCATCTATGCCTATGTCACCCTCAACAACGGTGAAGTGCCGACCGCCGAACTGCACAAAGAGGTGAAGGACTGGGTGCGCAAGGAAATCGGTCCCATCGCCACTCCGGACATCATCCACTGGGCCGAAGGCCTGCCCAAGACCCGTTCCGGCAAGATCATGCGCCGTATACTGCGCAAGATTGCCACCGGCGACACCGGCACCCTGGGCGATACCTCGACCCTGGCGGATCCGGCAGTGGTTGACCGTCTGATCGAAGAGCGCAGCCGCGTCGCCTGATCCGGACTGCCTTGATTAAACGCCGCCTTCGGGCGGCGTTTCTATTTGAGGACAACGCCCGGGCCGAGTAATGGATTCTCACTTCGCGGGAATAACAATAGGGGCACTAAACGGGGTAACTGGCCGCGTTCGGCCATAGTAATGCAATGACATGTTAAGGGCCGAAGCCGTCGCACCCGGGGTTGAAACAGGCTGCCCGACGCCTTGGCAACCGGTTCCCGACCGCCTCCGGTGTTGAAATACACCGCCTGTTACCGGGATTTAACCTGCAATCAGTGATTAGACCAGTAAATTGCTGCCAATTTTCACGAAATCACTATAATTGACCGGTCTGGGTCGAGCCGTACGATTTTATTTGCCAGAAATGGGTAAAAACGGCTAGGCTCCCTGTTGCTCGATGTGAACACCGCAAGATTGCCGAGGATTGCTGCACAATGACCGATAAATTCCGAATTCTGTTGCTGAATGGCCCCAATCTAAATTTGTTGGGTCAGCGCGAACCCGGCATCTATGGTCAGAACAGCCTGAACGACATTGTCGCCCGCCTGACCGAACAGGCAGCCGAGCGCAATATCGAACTCAGCCACCTGCAATCAAATGCAGAGCATCAACTGATCGACGCCATCCACCAGGCTTATGGCAAGCAGGACTTTATCATTATCAATCCTGCCGCCTTCACGCACACCAGCGTAGCCATTCGAGATGCCCTGCTGGGGGTGAATATCCCCTTTATCGAGGTGCATCTGTCCAATGTGCACGCCCGTGAGCCTTTCCGCCATCACTCCTATCTGGCCGACAAGGCGACCGGCGTGATCTGTGGTTTCGGCGCCGATGGTTACGAATTTGCCCTGGAAGCGGCGGCACGCCATCTGGCCCGTCGTTAACCCCTCAGCACAGTACTAACATAACAAGAGAACGCTCATGGATATTCGTAAAATCAAAAAACTGATCGAACTGGTAGAAGAATCAGGCATCGCCGAGCTGGAAATTTCCGAAGGTGAAGAGTCCGTTCGCATCAGCCGTTACGGTAACCCCGGCCAGGCCGTGCAGCCCCAATTCCAGCAGTTCCAGGCCGCTCCGGCACCGGTTGCTGCCGCCCCCGCTGCTCCGGCTCCGGCCGCTGAAGCCGCCGCGCCGGCCGTTAGTGGTCATGTGATGCGTTCCCCCATGGTTGGTACCTTCTACCGTGCCTCCAGCCCCGGCGCCAAGAACTTTGCCGAAGTAGGCCAGACCGTAAACGTCGGCGATACCCTGTGCATCGTTGAAGCCATGAAGATGATGAACCAGATCGAGGCCGACAAGTCCGGCGTGATCAAGGCCATTCTGATCGACAACGGCCAGCCGGTCGAGTTCGACGAGCCGCTGTTCATCATCGAATAAGGAATTCCCATGCTGGATAAAGTAGTCATCGCCAACCGCGGTGAAATTGCCCTGCGGATCCTGCGCGCCTGTAAAGAGCTCGGGATCAAAACGGTTGCGGTGCACTCCACCGCCGACCGTGAGCTCAAGCATGTACTGCTGGCAGACGAGTCCATCTGTATTGGTGGCAACCAGTCCCATCAGTCATACCTGAACATTCCCTCCATTATCGCCGCGGCCGAAGTGACCGATGCGGTGGCCATTCACCCGGGTTACGGCTTTCTGGCCGAGAATGCCGACTTTGCCGACCAGGTCGAGAAGTCCGGCTTCGTCTTCATCGGCCCCCGTGGTGACACCATTCGCCTGATGGGTGACAAGGTCAGCGCCATTTCGGCGATGAAAAAAGCCGGCGTGCCCTGCGTACCCGGCTCCGACGGTCCCATTGGTGACGACGCCAAGAAAAACGCCGCCATTGCCAAGCGCATCGGTTATCCGGTGATCATCAAGGCCGCCGGCGGCGGCGGTGGTCGCGGCATGCGCGTGGTGCGTAACGAAAGCGAGCTGGAAAAATCCATCGTCATGACCAAGGCCGAAGCCGGTTCCGTTTTCGGCAACGACATGGTGTACATGGAGAAATTCCTGGAAAACCCGCGCCACATCGAAATCCAGATTCTGGCCGACGGTCAGGGCAACGCCATTCATCTGGCCGAGCGGGACTGCTCCATGCAGCGTCGCCACCAGAAGGTGGTGGAAGAAGCGCCGGCTCCGGGCATTACTAACGAAATGCGCAAGTTCATCGGCGATCGTTGCTGCAAGGCCTGTGTCGATATCGGCTACCGCGGTGCCGGTACCTTCGAGTTTCTGTATGAAAACGGCGAGTTCTATTTCATCGAAATGAACACCCGTATTCAGGTTGAGCATCCGGTGACCGAGATGATCACCGGCGTGGATCTGATCAAGGAACAGCTGCGCGTTGCCGCCGGTCAGCCGTTGTCCATCACTCAGGAGCAGGTCATTGTACGTGGCCATGCCATCGAGTGCCGGATCAACGCCGAAGATCCGAAGAGCTTTATCCCCAGCCCGGGCGAAATTACCCGCTTCCATTCTCCGGGTGGTCTGGGCGTTCGCTGGGATTCGCACATTTATGCCGGTTACAAGGTTCCGCCTTA
Organism: uncultured Oceanisphaera sp.; assembly: GCF_947495715.1. Lineage (GTDB taxonomy): Bacteria > Pseudomonadota > Gammaproteobacteria > Enterobacterales > Aeromonadaceae > Oceanimonas > Oceanimonas sediminis. The sequence goes on along the minus strand of NZ_CANLZU010000009.1, from coordinate 28,848 downwards.
CTACGACTCCATGATCGGCAAGCTGATCTGCTACGGCGAAAACCGCGATATCGCGATCGCCCGCATGACGCACGCCCTGAACGAGCTGGTCATTGACGGCATCAAGACCAACATACCGCTGCATAAAGAAATCATGAGTGATGAAAATTTCCGCAATGGCGGCACCAATATTCATTACCTCGAGAAGAAGCTGGGTCTGTAAGACACCGCTACTGCTGATTGAAAACGGCGCCTTCGGGCGCCGTTTTTTTTGATATCAATCCGTTATCTCAGCGGCAACACAGCCGCCTCTTCTCAAGGTCCGAGTTGCCCGCAGACGGCGCCGACAGGCAACGCCGGAGCATCAAGGAGGGCAAAGGGATCTGCTTCACCGTCTATCACATGACAGGGATGTCATGTGCTGAGCGCCACAAGGAGGTGCTTGAGCGGGTCGGAGAAGCAGACCCTTTGTTCGAGATTTCAAATATCCATATTTTTCCCTCACCGTCCTTTGCCGTTAGAATAACGGCTCAAAGCCCACCTGAAGAGAAACCCCATGACAATCCATCGCATCAACCCCTGCCAACGCTGGTCCGACATTACCGTGTTCAACGGCATCGCCCACTTCGTCGAAGTGCCCGAGGCCGACCTCGATGCCGACGTTCAGGGTCAGGCCGCCCAGATCTTCGCTCAGGCCGAGCAGGCCCTGGCCAGAATAGGCAGCGACAAGTCGCGCCTGCTGTCGGTGAGCATTTATCTCACCGACTTCGCCAACCTGCCAGCTTTCAATGCGGTATGGGACGCCTGGTTTGAACCCGGCACCGCACCCAGTCGCGCCTGCGTCAAGGCCGAGCTGGCCAACCCCCGCTACCTGGTCGAACTGGCCTTTGTGGCCGCCGCCGGTGACGACTTCGGCAACTGACACAGCCATTCGGCGGCAGGGATCACGTATCCTCCCTGCCGCCGCCCAAGACCGGGCTATGCGCATTGATTCCGGCAAGCCCGCGCTGGTATTCTCCGGCCCCCTTCTTCTGAGAAATCAAAGATGACCAATATTGTCTCCATCGCCCGTCGGGAAGCCGCCTTGAGCGTGGCGCTGGCGGTGTTCTATATGGGTGGCTGGTGGCTGAGCGCCTACGCGGTACCTCTCTCGTTCATGCTGGCCGGCTGGCCGCTGTGGTTTGTGTTGAGCTGTCTGTTCAATCCCTTGCTGTTTGTCGTGCTTTGCGTGCTGATGGTGCGTTACAGCTTCAAGACCGTGGCGCTGGACGGCCCCGAGCAAGGTAGCAAGCAGGTCCCGGAGAGCAGCCATGAATCTTGAGTTGTTGATCCCGCTGGTGATTTATCTGTGCATCATGCTCGGGCTCGGTTTCTGGCTGAGCCGTCGCCCGCAACAGGGCAGCTTCGTGCAGGACTATTTTCTCGGTAACCGCTCCATGGGCGGCTTTGTGCTGGCCATGACCATGGTGGCCACCTATGCCTCGGCCTCTTCCTTTATCGGCGGCCCCGGTGCCGCCTATCGCATGGGGCTGGGCTGGGTGCTGCTGGCGATGATACAGGTGCCCACCGTCTGGCTGACCTTGGGCGTATTGGGCAAGCAGTTCGCCCATATTGCCCGCCGGGTCAATGCGCTCACCATCAACGATATGCTGTATGCCCGCTATCGCAGCCCGCTGGTGGTGATACTGGCGGCATTGGGCCTGCTGGCCGCCTTTGTCGCCACCATGGTGGTGCAGTTTATCGGTGGCGCCCGCCTGCTGGAAACCGTGACCGGCCTGCCCTATCAGGGCGGCCTTGTCATCTTCGCCACCACGGTACTGCTTTACACCCTGATTGGCGGCTTCAGAGCCGTGGTGATCACCGATGCCGTGCAGGGCGTGCTGATGCTGCTGGGCACCCTGGTGCTGCTGGCCGGCGTGCTCCATGCCGGCGGCGGTGCCGGTGCCATGTTCGGCGCCCTGGCCGAGATCGATCCCGGCCTGGTAGAGCCGCGCGGCCCGGACGGCTTTCTCGGCATCAGTTTCATGCTGTCGTTCTGGGTACTGGTGTGCTTCGGGGTGATCGGCCTGCCCCATTCGGCCATCCGCTGCCTGGCCTACAAGGACAGTGGCGCCATGCACAAGGGCATTATCATCGGTACCCTGGTCGGTGCCCTGCTGATGTTCGGCATGCACTTTGCGGGTGCCCTGGGCCGGGTGCTGGTGCCCGAGCTGACGGTGCCCGACAAGGTGATGCCGACCCTGATGCTGACGGTGCTGCCGCCCATCGTCGCCGGGCTGTTTCTGGCCGGGCCCATGGCCGCCATCATGTCGACCATCGACTCCCAGTTGATTCAGGCTTCCGCCACTCTGGTGAAGGATCTGTACCTCAACTACCTGAGCCGCACCCCGCCCTCGCCCACCGCCATCAAGCGCGCCAGCCGGCTGGTAACCCTGGTACTGGGATTGATAGTGCTGTGGGCGGCGCTGAGCCCGCCGGACATGATTATCTGGCTCAACCTGCTGGCCTTTGGCGCCCTGCAGGCCATCTTTTTCTGGCCGCTGGTGCTGGGCCTGTACTGGTGGCGCGGCAACGCCACCGGCGCCCTGGCCTCCATGGTGACCGGCGCCCTCTGCTACGGCCTGCTGACCAGCTTTGGCATCAAGCTAATGGGCCTGCACGCCATTGTGCCCAGCCTGACCCTGTCGGGCCTGGCCTATGTGTTCGGCTCGCTGTTGACCGCGCCGCCCACCGACGAGGTGCGCGCCTTGTTTGGAAAGAGCCCTTCGGGCCGCTAGGTACATGAACAGCCAATACTGCATACTGCACGAATGTAGTCGCGGCTTCAGCCGCGAAAACCTGCAGAGCAGGTTCCGATGTACAGGCTCCCCCTGTGTGATGAATCGTGATGATAATGCGGTGATATAGGTAATACCGGAGCCGGGATGTGGCTGCGCCGCATTGCAGGATGTTGCTGCGCAACATTGCGAAGCTGAAGCATCGCCTACAACAGTGCCTACAAAAGACGTTATTCTGTAGGCATCGCTTGCCTGCTAAAACCGGCCGGTTTCATGTTAGAATCCTCCCTTTACCGTTTGATGAAGCCTCGCCATGCCCTGGATACAAATTCGCATTAACGCTACCGAAAAAACCGCCGACAAGGTCAGCAACATGCTGCTGGGTCGCGGCGCTTTGTCGGTGACCTATATGGATGCCGAAGACAAGCCGGTATTTGAACCCCTGCCCGGCGAAACCCTGCTGTGGGACGACACCGTGGTGGTAGGCCTGTTTGATGCCGAAACCGATCCGGCGCCCATCATCGAGTTTCTCAAGAAATTCTATCGCAAGGATCTGGTCTGCAAGGTCGAACAGCTGGAAGACAAGGACTGGGTGCGCGAGTGGATGGACAGTTTTCACCCCATGCGCTTCGGTAAGCGGCTGTGGATCTGCCCCAGCTGGCGTGACGTGCCGGACCCCACCGCGGTCAACGTGATGCTGGATCCGGGTCTGGCCTTCGGCACCGGCACCCACCCCACCACTGCGCTGTGTCTGGAGTGGCTCGACGGCCAGGATCTGAACGATAAAACCGTGATCGACTTTGGCTGCGGCTCCGGCATTCTGGCGCTGGCGGCGCTCAAGCTGGGCGCCAAGGAAGTGATCGGCATCGACATCGATCCCCAGGCGCTGCAGGCCAGCCACGACAACGCCGAGCGTAACGGCGTAGCCGATCGGCTGAGTGTTTATCTGCCCCAGGATCAGCCCGAGGGGCTCAAGGCCGACATCGTGGTCGCCAACATACTGGCCGGCCCGCTCAAGGAGCTGTCGCCGCTTATCAGCAGCCTGGTCAAACCCGGCGGCAAACTGGCGCTGTCCGGTATTCTGGAAAGCCAGGCCGAAGGTCTGAACCGTGTGTACGATCAGTGGTTCGACATGGACAACCCCGAGCTGCGCGAAGACTGGGCCCGACTCGGTGGCGTAAAGCAATAAGCCCCCATGCAGATCGAAAAGGCTCCTGCGGGAGCCTTTTTCATGGCCGTACAAACCTCGGCGTTGTGGAACCAAATGGGAACATTTGGCCGATACCCGGATAAACCCGCTGAAAATCACCCATGGAGCGAACGCCATACCAGAGCAGGCCGGTACAAACAACGCCATTACCGCCGCTTGAAGTGCCCTGAAACTGCATAAAAAATGCACCAGCATCTTGACTTATAAAAAATTATGCGCCGCTCAATTTGTGACCTTTTCAGCCCCTCAAAAAATGCGTAAGATACGCGACCCTGAGCCGAGATAGCCGTATTCTCATGGAAATTGGTCCTTACAAATTGTCTACCCCCCTGCTGGTGGCACCGATGGCCGGTGTAACCGACAGACCCTTCCGTACCTTGTGCCTGCGCATGGGAGCCGGAATGGCGGTGTCGGAAATGATGTCGTCCAACCCCAGGGTGTGGCAGTCCGAAAAGTCCCTTCGGCGTATGGATCATGAAGGAGAAACGGGTATCCGATCCGTCCAGATTGCAGGGGCAGATCCGGCGTTGATGGCCGAGGCGGCCCGGTTCAATGTGGACCAGGGCGCGCAGATTATCGACATCAACATGGGCTGCCCGGCAAAGAAGGTAAACAAGAAGATGGCGGGGTCCGCCCTGCTGCAATTCCCGGCGCTGGTGCAAGAGATTGTCAGCGCCGTGGTAAGTGCAGTAACGGTTCCGGTCACCCTGAAAATTCGTACCGGCTGGGATCCGGACAACCGCAACGGCGTGCACATTGCGCGTATCGCCGAAGACAGCGGTATCCGGGCACTGGCCGTGCATGGCCGCACGCGGGCCTGCATGTACAGGGGTGAGGCGGAATACGACACCATCAGAGCAGTAAAACAAGCCGTCTCTATTCCCGTGATCGCCAACGGGGATATCGACAGCCCGGAAAAGGCGCGTTTTGTACTGGATTATACCGGCGCCGACGCCATCATGATTGGCCGGGCTGCACAGGGGCGGCCGTGGATTTTTAGAGAAATCCGCCACTACCTTGAACAGGGTACCACTCCCGCACCGCTTCCCAAGGACCAGGAGCGGGCGATGATTCGGGAACATGTTGCCGCACTGCATGCGTTTTACGGTGAGGTAATGGGCGTAAGGATTGCCCGAAAACATGTGGGGTGGTATCTGCAAGGCAGTGATGCGGGCCGTGACTTTCGCAGTGATTTCAACGCTCTCGACGAAGCCGGGCACCAGCTCGACTCGTTGGAGCAGTATTTCGCGAATATAGCTTAACGAACAAAAGAAGAGCCGACTGAATATGTTCGAACAAACTACGACTTCTGATGCACTGGTTACTACCACTAAATCTCCGACTTCCGAGCAGCCCACTCAGCGCCCGCTGCGCAACTCGGTCGATCAGGCCCTGCGCAATTACCTGTCCCAGCTTAATGGTCAGGAAGTAACCGAGTTGTATGAGTTGGTCCTCGCCGAAGTCGAAGCCCCGATGCTGGACGTGATCATGCAGTACACCCGCGGCAACCAGACTCGCGCCGCCAACATGATGGGCATCAACCGCGGTACCCTGCGCAAGAAGCTCAAGAAATACGGCATGAACTGATAACAATCAGTTAAAGCATTGAATTAAAAGGCATTAATCTGAAAGGGTTAATGCCTTTTTTATTAATGTAGCGCACCATGTAGCGCTCTACGGCGAGAGTCAAGTATTGGGTAAGGCTGGCAGGATGAGTGCCATTAGCCAACAAGAGACTACCCCCTCCTCCGCCCTTTACCGGCAACAAAACGACTCTGTTATGCCATCCGTTTGCTATTATGCTGCAGCTGAAAAATAAGCCCTGTACAACGCGGTCACTTAATACAGAGATTCATATGCCAAGCACCGAACACAACCCCCAGGATGAAAAGCCGGCCATCGGCCCCCTCATCGGCATCGACACCCGGCTCGATATCGATAAAACAAACAGCCAGAACAAAAAGCTGCAATCGCCGGGCTTCCTGAGTTTTCTGGAACAGGTGCAAACCGATCTGAATGCTGCGGTGGCGGTCTTTGTTGCAGTGAATGGCCATGATGTTCAGCAGCTGACAGCAGATAAAACGGATATTAATACGCTGTTTGCCGACCATGAGCATTACCCTGACTTTGTCGCTTATTTTGCGCGTACCAAGGCCGAGATTGAACACTGGATAGCAGTAGACAATCCTGAGCCATTGGCGCATCAGGCCATTGTTGATCAAGTGATCTGTTTGCGGGCGTTTATAGAAACACGTTATGCCGCCTCTATTTCCGAACCGGATACGCCACAAAAACAAAAACAAAAACAAAAACAAAAACAACAACAACAACAACGCAAAGTGGGCCATTATCTCGGCGCCGGCATCGTAATGTTACCGATTATTTTTGCCTGGTTTACGCTGCGTAAAGGCTATTCGAACTGGTTGAGAATAGGGGCATTTTTATGGCTGGCGGTATTTTTGTACGCCACCTTCCCTACGGCTAACCATGACCTTGAGCAGAGCCCCCAGCCCTACGGGCAAGCGCCCCGGCAACAAGATACCGGCGAATAACAAGCCAACGCGTTCTGCCCGGGGAGCGCTTTTATCCGCCGCTTTGCCATATTTGAGGAGAACATAAACATAATGAAACGTCTGCTGACCGCGATAACAGGGATCATGGCAATGGCGCTGCTGGTGGCCTGTGGCAAACCCACCACCGAGATTGCACACTCAGTGAAAGCCTCGCTGCAAAGGGCATTAGACTCGGAGTTTAACCTGCAACCTCAGGAGTTGAGTGTGGATAAGGTTGAAGTGTCTAGAAATTGGTTGGGTGGCCATAGTGGCACCGCCCATATTCTATACCGGGAACAGTGGCATGAAATCCCGCTCAAAATAACGCTCATCCACGGCGAACCAGTATGGGAGCTCAGCCCTGAGGCGATTCAGTTTATTACTCGCAACCCACGGCAAAGCCAACCCTAGACACCAAGTACCTGGTAAATCACGGCCCTATCGGCTCACCCAGCCGCCACTCCCTGTACCACAATAAAAAAGCGCCCGTAACGGGCGCCTGATGCTGAATACCGGGGGGCAGTAAAAAATCGACTTAAAACTCGACGCTGACCTTGGCGGCACACTCGCTGGCCTTGGTTTTGGCGGCCTCTATGCTGTTTGCCAGTGCCAGGGCCACGCCCATGCGGCGGCGGCCGTTAATCTCCGGCTTGCCGAACAGACGCAGTTCGGTATCCGGCTCGGCCAGCGCCTGGTTCAAACCACCGAAGCGGGTCTGGCAGGACAGGCCTTCGGGCAGGATCACCGCCGAGGCGGCGGGGCCATACTGGCGAATCAGCGGAATGGGCAGGCCCAGAATGGCACGGGCATGCAGGGCAAACTCGGACAGGTTCTGCGAAATCAGGGTCACCAGGCCGGTGTCGTGCGGCCGGGGCGACACTTCACTGAACAGCACCTCATCACCACGAATAAACAGCTCCACACCAAACACGCCGTAACCGCCGAGGGCACCGGTCACCTGCTCGGCGACCCGTTGTGACGCGGCCAATGCAGCCGCACTCATGGCCTGCGGCTGCCAGGAAGTACGGTAATCGCCGTCTTCCTGGTGGTGACCGATGGGGTCACAGAAGCTGGTGCCATTGGCATGGCGCACGGTCAGCAGGGTGATTTCATAGTCGAAGTCGACAAAGCCTTCGACGATCACCCGGCCACCGCCGGCCCGGCCGCCTTCCTGGGCATACTGCCAGGCGGCTTCAATGTCACTTTCCTGGCGCAGGGTGCTCTGGCCCTTGCCGGATGAGCTCATGACAGGCTTCACCACACAGGGCAGACCAATCTCGGCCACCGCCGCCTTGAACTCGTCCAGAGTACCGGCAAAGCGGTAGGGCGAGGTCTCAAGGCCCAGTTCTTCAGCGGCCAGACGGCGAATGCCTTCGCGGTTCATGGTCAGCTGGGTGGCGCGGGCGGTAGGAATGACGGTAAAGCCTTCCTGCTCCAGCTCGGCCAGGGTGTCGGTGGCAATGGCTTCGATCTCGGGCACGATCAGGTGCGGCTGCTCCTGCTCGATCACCGCCCTCAGTGCCGCACCGTCCAGCATGGAGATCACATGGGAACGATGCGCCACCTGCATGGCCGGCGAGTTGGCATAGCGATCCACCACGATCACCTCCACACCCAGGCGCTGCAGTTCAATTACCACTTCTTTACCCAGCTCACCGCCGCCGCACATCAATACGCGGGTTGCCGTCGCCGAAAGAGGCGTTCCAAGCGTCGTCATTATGGTCTGTCCCTGTTACGAAATGTGACCCCATTATAAAGGCCGGGGAAAAGACTGTCCTCTCTCATCTGCTCGGCTTGGGGCGCGAATAAAGGCTAGGGTGCAGGGTTCGGCTCGACGGGGTGGGCTTCCAGCCAGCGGCTGGCCGCCTGTTGCCAGTCACCGCCTTGCTGCCAGTTGGCAATGATCTGTTCCAGATCCTTCGACTGCCAGCGCAGCACCATCAGGGTAGCAAAGGCTTCTGGGGCATCCTGCTCCAGGCTGCGCCGCACCAGAATATGGGGCCTGTCCTGGGCCGGCCAGTGCTCAGCCTCACTCGCCAGCACGCCGTCTCTGGGTCCCAGATCGTCCAGCCGCTCGAAAAAGCGTTCCACAAAGGGCGCCGATGCCTCCGGCAGCCACACCGACAGACTGGCGTCGGCCTTTCCGGCCCACAGCCGCTGCCAGATTTGCCCCAGCCGGGCTTCTTCTACGGTCACGGTAAACCCCTGCTGTTCCAGCACGGCCCCGGCCAGATGATTGCGGGCCAGTTCGGCGGGACTGGCGCCGCTCAGCAGATGGATCTCTCGCGACGTCGAGTCGGTACAGCCGGCCAGCATCAGGCTCAACATCAACAGGGCCATTCTTACTACTGTGCTCATCGCTTGTTTCCATTAAAAAAAGGCCAGAGTGCCAGAAAGTGTCGTCAAAATCATGCCCGCTGTCCGCGCATATTCAAGCCCGAAGCCGGGGGCTCATGAAGGCGCAACCCTGTGGTGAACCGGGGGATGATGCGATGATGAGTCCCGCTGTTGTCATCAAGAACAGCGCCAAAATGAGCCGAATTATTTTCGTGTCCTTGGCTGCTTTTTCACCGATTTGTGATACCTTGCGCGCACCTTATCTTGCAGCCAGATCCAAGCCTGGACTCGTTTAGGTAAACCCTTGTTTTTATTATCTAAAATGGATTCTCAGATGCGTCTGTACCCCTTATTGAAAGTGGCCGCACTTACCCTGCTGCTGAGCGGTTGTGTTGCCCCCCTGCTGGCCATGGGCCAGGGCCAGTTAATGTGGGCCCTGCTCAAGCCCATGGTCGGGCTGGATCCCAACAGCAACAACCTGTTGGAACAACCGCTGATCAAGACCCGAATGACCGGCCTGCTCGGTCCCAACTACGACACCACGGTCAAGCTGCTGCGCACCGCCAGCGAACTGCAACAGGAAGGCCCGCTGTTTTATCTGGCTTCTCGCTATGATCCGCAACAGGGGTCGGAGCGCGCCAGCCTGGTGTGGAACTCTCAAACCAACCAGATGGCGGCATTGCTCAATAACGGCGAGCAGACCAAGGTGTTTACCGAGTCTCATACCGGCAAGGCCGCGGTATGGCCCCAGGCCATGCAGAGCTGGCTGGGCCAGGATGATGGCACAGCGCCGGCGATCTCGCTGGCTACCGCCGCCAAAGCCCCCGCCCTTCCCTTGCCGGCCGTGACCAAAATAGCGCCCGATGCCACATCGGGAGCGGCCAAGTCGGCACAAGACGAATTGCAGGCCGCTCAGGCACAACTGAAAGCGGCTCAGGCCAAAATCAGGGCGCTGGAAACCGCCAAACAGGCGGCAACACCGCCAACGGCTGCCACCACAGAGCCACAAGCCAGCGCCAAGGCCAAGACCGCCCTCGACACCCTGAGTGGCGAGCAGGCCGAAGCGGCAATGGAAGCCCTGCTGAGCCAGTAATACCAAGTCCAGTAATGATCTGATCATATTAAGGCCTCAGATCAGAGGCAACACAGCCGCCTCCCACGACACGCCATGAACCCATCCGTGGGGGCTCGGAAATGCCGTCCATGGCATTTCACGGTCGTGGGAGCCGTTCTCTGTTGCCTCTTTTTGAACACCGAGTTGCCCGAAGGCAGCACCAACAGGCGACTTTGCTGCATCCAGGAGGACAAAGGGATTTGCTCAGCCGACCATCCGCGTCACGGATGGCGCGGCTGAGCCCCCAGGGATGGGTCTACGGCGAGTCGGCGGAGCGGGCCCTTTGTTCGACTTTATATACGAAAATGAAATAGATCACTTGTTTAGTGGGATTGGTATAATAGTGTCGCGATAAAACAAAAAAGGGCGCGGAGTTCCGCGCCCTTTTTTTGCCCGAAAACCGGTGATCAGCCGGTCAAATTGCCCAGATTGACGTACTTGGTTTCGAGAAACTCTTCCAGCCCGATGCGGGCACCTTCACGACCCAGCCCCGACTCCTTGACCCCGCCGAAGGGCGCAACCTCGTTGGAGATCATGCCTTCGTTCACCCCGACCATACCCGACTCCAGCGCCTCCGACACCCGGAACACCCGGTTCAAATCCCGGGTATAGAAATAGGCGGCCAGGCCGAAGGGGGTGTCATTGGCCCGCCGAATGACCTCTTCCTCGTCGTGAAAACGGAAACAGGCCGCCACCGGGCCGAAGGTTTCTTCCTGCGCCAGCTGCATTCCCTCACCGGCCTCGGCAATCACGGTGGGCTGATAGAAGGTGCCGCCCAGATCGTGTGGCTGGCCACCACAGATCAGCCGTCCCCCCTTGTCGATGGCATCACTCACATGACACTCCACTTTTTCCAGTGCCGCCTGGTTGATCAGCGGCCCCTGCTGGGCACCCGGCGTCAGGCCGTCGGCCACGCTCAAGGCACTGGCGGCGGCGGCCAGTTTCTGCACGAAGGTATCGTAAATGCCGTCCTGCACGAAGAAGCGGTTGACACAGACACAGGTCTGTCCGGTATTGCGAAACTTGGAGGCCATGGCACCGGCCACGGCGGCATCCAGATCCGCATCATCGAACACGATGAAGGGCGCATTGCCGCCCAGCTCCAGCGACAGCTTCTTCACGGTATCGGCGGCCTTGCTCATCAGCAACTTGCCGACCCGGGTCGATCCGGTAAAGGACAGCTTGCGCACCACGGAACTGCTCATCATGGCATCACCGATGGCCGGAGCATCGCCGGACACCAGGTTGAGCACGCCCGGCGGCATGCCCGCCCGCTCGGCCAGCACCGCCAGCGCATTGGCGCACAGCGGCGTTTCTTCCGAGGCCTTGACCACGGCGGTACAACCGGCGGCGATGGCCGGACCCACCTTGCGGGTCAGCATGGCGATGGGGAAATTCCAGGGGGTGATGGCGGCCACCACCCCTACCGGCTGCTTCACCACCCAGAGCCGGTTTTCCGCCTTGGGGCTGGGAATGGTCTCGCCGTAGGCGCGCTTGGCCTCTTCGGCAAACCATTCGAGAAAGCTGGCGGCATAGGCTACCTCGCCCCTGGCTTCGGCCAGCGGTTTGCCCTGCTCCAGCACCATCAGCGTGGCCAGTTCATCCTGATGTTCCAGCATCAGTTCATACCAGCGGCGCAATATGGCACCCCGCTCCTTGGGCCGGGTATGGCGCCAGCTGTCAAACGCCCGTTCGGCGGCGGCAATGGCGGTTTGTGTCTCTTCGCTGCCACACCTTGCTACCTTCGCCAGCAAGTCGCCGCTGGCAGGATTATAAACCTCGTAATGGCGCTCGCCGGTGTGCCACTGGCCATCGCAGTACCAGCCGGTTTGCCACAGAGAATTTGAACTGTCCATCGGGCGTCTCCTTAACAGGTGAATTGGCAAATTTTATTGCCGTTATCAAAACGTTATCGATTATCGAGTATAGGTGCAACCCGGCTGTCAACATGGAGCCAGTCCCATCGGGGCCGCGGGACCAGAATAAAAAAGGCCGGGCGATACGCCCGGCCTTTTCAGCAATTCGATTCAGTACGCTTAACCGCGTTCTGCCTCGGCGTCGTTCAATACCTCATCGGCAATGGTGCCGGTTTTGGCTTTCTTGTTCTTGTCCTTGACCCAGATATCGGCGTTCTTGATACCCAGTTTGATCGGATCGAAAGTCGGATCCAGCCCCTGGGCTTTCTGTGCCTCATAGTCTTTCAGGGCGATCAGCGCCGGCTTTTGCAGCAGCAGAATGGCGACGATGTTCAACCAGGCCATCATACCTACGCCGATATCGCCCAGACCCCAGGCCAGCTCGGCCGTTTTAACCGCACCGTATACCACGGATGCCATCAGGGCGATCTTGAGTACGAAGATCATCCAGGGCCTATGTATATGACGGTTGATGTAGGCCACGTTGGTTTCGGCAATGTAGTAGTAGGCAAGAATGGTGGTGAAGGCGAAGAAGAACAGCGCCACCGCCACGAAGGTACCACCAAAGCCGGGCATAACCGACTCTACCGCCGCCTGGGTATAACCCGGGCCGGCCGACACGCCGGGCAGTTGCTCGACGATGACTTCACCCGCTTTGCCCATGACGTTATAGGCACCGGTAATGATGATCATGAAGGCGGTGGCGGTACAGACGAACAACGTATCCACGTACACGGAGAAGCCCTGCACCAGACCCTGCTTGGCCGGATGAGACACCTCGGCCGCCGCCGCAGGATGCGGACCCGTACCCTGACCGGCCTCGTTGGAGTAGATGCCGCGCTTCACACCCCACTCGATGGCCAGACCCAGAATGGCGCCGAAGCCGGCTTCCATACCGAAGGCACTGCCGACGATAAGACCGACCACGTCAGGCAGCATCTCGATGTGCATGATGATGATCACGAAGGCCACCAGTATGTAACCCAGCGCCATGAAGGGCACCACTATCTGGGTGAAGTGGGCAATACGCTTGACGCCACCGAAGATGATCAGCCCCAGCAGCACCACCACCACGGCGGCAGACACAGAGGTGGAAATACCGAAGGCATTCTCGATACCGGAGGCGATGCTGTTGGCCTGAACACCCGGCAACAGCAGACCGCAGCCGATAATGGTCGCGATAGCAAAGATCCAGGCATACCACTTCATGCCCAGGCCTTTTTCTATGTAGTAGGCCGGGCCACCGCGATAGAGGCCGTTGTCGTCTTTTTCCTTGTAGATCTGTGCCAGGGTCGATTCCACGAAGGCGGTACCGGCACCCAGAAAGGCCACCATCCACATCCAGAACACGGCGCCGGGGCCACCGAAGGTGATGGCGGTCGCCACACCGGCGATATTACCGGTACCTACCCGGCCAGACAGTGACAATGTCAGCGCCTGGAAGGAAGTGATACCCGCGGGCGAGGCTTCACCCTTGAACATCAGCCGCACCATTTCCTTGATATGACGGATCTGCAAAAAGCGGGTACGCAGCGAGAAGTACAAGCCCACCCCCAGACACAGATAAATCAGGGGTAAGCTCCATATATAACTATTTATGCCATTAACCAGGTCACTCATATAACGTCCTTTGTTCTGATTAAACCACCCTGCATCAGCAGAACATTCCCTCTATGGGCTATTGATTAACGATTAAACAATGCTCAACCGTTAAGTGTGGAGAAAAATACTCCGCTATCGTCATTAACACAAGCCACACATTTCATTAGAATTATTAATCCTTACGGCAACACTATTGGATCATCTGAATAACATATCATTCGAATTACCACGCCCCTGTGATGCCGAGGCGCCCGGCAGGACGTAAGCCGTTGTTAAAACATGACAAGCGAGAAAATCAGGTCGCGAACCTTAGCACCTGAAACGCATTTTTATTTAAAAATACGTAAAAAAGTTCGTTAATTCGTGCGAATAAAATATTCGTAAACGTGATATTTATCACACCGTTACAAACTGAATAGCGGAAGTCGGCCATCGACATGAGCGAGACAAATCGCGCCGTAAACGGCCGGTTACGGCTGGTAGACCGTCACAGGATCACCTCAAGAGCCCGGTGGGGCCCAACGAATGTTCGGTTCTGGTTCTGGTTCTGGTGTTCATTGCACAAAGTTCGCCACCTGCCGCAACCAGCGTTGCCCCAGCGCTTCCCATGATGTGGCTCCAAACAACGCCGCGTCGGCCTGGCTGTGCCAGGCCCAGGACTGATTGCCGTAATCGAAATGCCACCATTCACTGGCCAGGTTGGTAAAACCGGCGTGGGTCATCACGCTGTGCAGCAGACGACGGTTTTCGATCACGTCGCCCTCTCGGGGAGAGGGCTTGCCGATGGCTTCGAAGGCGGCGCTGTAAGACCAGGGGCTGATATCGTCGAACTCGGTGCCCATATCGAGCCAGTTGCCCTCGCCGTCACACAGGGTGACATCGACCGAGCCGCCGGTCAGGTGCGGGCTGGGAGCCTCGGGCTCGCGGCTGGGCGGCGCCACGAAATGCCGAATACGCGCCAGCAGTTCGGCAGCACTGTCACCGGCATGATGCAGCCGCATGGCCGTAGACAAGGTATCAAACAGATATTGCTGCACCGTGAACGGGCGCCAGCCGTCCAGTACCACCAGCTCGATGCCGGCCGGCAGCAACCGGGCCGCCTTTTGCAGGCGCGACAGCACCGACCGGCGCACGTAACAGTCGCTCAGTGCGTCCGGTACCCCCAGATGAAAATAGGCCGGATAAACCCGCAGCGGCGAAGCAACCAGCCCCAGCGGTACCAGGGGTTCATCGTTTTCCATAATGGGTAACGCATGCAGTTGCGACCAGTCCGGCTCGGGTTGCGCCGCAATGGCCTGGGACAAGAAGTTCATGTGACTCACCAGTAATAACAGACAGAGGACTCAGACTCGCCAATGCCGGCGATTTTTGCAAGCTTGCGGCATGGCCGTAACGCGCCTGACAAAAAAGGCTTCAAACAGCGCCAATGTTTATCGCTTTATGATGCATATCAACGCCATCGGCTCCAATAGAAGCTAAGGTGAAGCCCCATAGTGCTTACCTCAGGAGATGACCGTGCACACCCTATCGCTGGATATCGCCGTTATCGGTGCCGGTGGCGCCGGACTGCGTGCCGCCATTGCCGCCGCCGAGGCAGATCCCACACTGCAGGTGGCGTTGCTGTCCAAGGTCTACCCGATGCGCTCCCACACGGTGGCCGCCGAAGGCGGTGCGGCTGCGGTGATCAAGGATGAAGACAGCCTGGAGCAGCATTTCAACGATACCGTGTCCGGCGGTGACTGGCTGTGCGAGCAGGATGTGGTGGAGCGCTTTGTCGCCGAGTGCCCGCGCGAGATGATCCAGATGGAACTATGGGGCTGCCCCTGGAGCCGTCGGCAAGACGGCGGCATCAATGTGCGCCGCTTCGGCGGCATGAAAACCGAACGCACCTGGTTTGCCGCCGACAAAACCGGCTTTCACCTGCTGCATACCCTGTTTCAGACCTCGACCCGCTACCCGCAGATCCAACGCTTCGACGAATATTTCGTGCTCGATTTGCTGGTCGATAACGGTCGCGTTCAGGGGCTGGTGGCACTGAACATCGCCGACGGCGAACTGGTACAGATTCACGCCAGGGCGGTGATCCTGGCCACCGGCGGCGCCGCCCGGGTGTTTCGCTACAACACCAACGGCGGCATCGTCACCGGTGATGGCATGGCCATGGCCTATCGCCACGGTGTGCCGCTGCGGGACATGGAATTCGTGCAGTATCATCCCACCGGCCTGCCCGGATCGGGCATTCTGATGACCGAAGGATGCCGCGGCGAAGGCGGCATTCTGCTCAACCGCCACGGCGAGCGTTATCTGCAGGACTACGGCCTGGGGCCGGCCACACCACTCGGCGAGCCGCGCAACAAATACATGGAGCTGGGCCCGCGCGATCGGGTATCGCAGGCGTTCTGGCATGAGCTGCAAAAAGGCAACACCATCAGCCACCCGCTGGGCGAAGTGGTGCATCTGGACCTGCGCCACCTGGGTGAGCAGAAAATCAAGGAGCGACTGCCCTTTATCTGCGAACTGGCCAAGGCCTACGTCAACGTGGATCCGGTGAAAGAGCCGATTCCCATTCGCCCTACCGCTCATTACACCATGGGCGGCATAGAAGTGGATAAGCAGGGGCAAACCTGCATCGGCGGGCTGTTCGCCATCGGCGAGTGTGCCTCCAGCGGCCTGCACGGCGCCAACCGGCTGGGCTCCAACTCCCTGGCCGAGCTGCTGGTGTGTGGCCGCCGGGCCGGTGAAAGCGCCGCCCGTATCGCCCGCGAACGTCCGGAAGTGGACGCCGCCGTCCTGGAACCCGGCCTGCAGCGCATTCAAGGCTGGCTCGAACAAATCCGCAGCCGCCGCGGAGAGGAAAACTGGGCCCAACTGCGCGACGAGCTGGGGCAGACCATGGAAGCCGGCTGCGGCATCTACCGGCGCGAAGAATTAATGCAGGCCACCATCGACAAGATTGCCGAGCTGAAACAGCGCTATCGCCACATTCGCATTCACGACACCGGGCGGGTGTTCAATACCGATGTACTCGGTGCCATCGAACTCGGCTACAGCCTGGATGTGGCCGAGGCCATGGCCCACAGCGCCATTCAACGCCGGGAGTCTCGCGGGGCCCACCAGCGGCTGGATGAAGGCTGCCGGCAGCGGGATGACACCAACTACCTCAAACACAGCCTGGCCTGTTACCGTGAAGGCGCCGCCCCCGAGATTCGATACAGCGCGGTCACCATTACCCGCTCGGCCCCCGCCAACCGTGCCTACGGCGCCGCCGGCGAACAGGGAGAACAACACCCATGAGCCAGAAGAAACGCATCACCATACTGCGCTATAACCCGGAGCAGGACGAGGCCCCGCATCCCGAACATTACGAGGTGCCCTGGAACGACACCACCTCGGTGCTGGATGCACTGAACGGCATCAAGGACCAGGTCGATCCCAGCCTCAGCTTTCGCTGGTCCTGCCGCATGGCCATTTGCGGCTCTTGCGGCTTCATGGTCAACGGCGAGCCCAAACTTGGCTGCAAGACCTTTCTGCGGGACTACGACGAACTGCACATAGCGCCACTGGAGAACTACCCGATTGAAAAGGATCTGGTGGTGGACATGGTGCCCTTCGTCGAGCGTATCGAGGCGGTCAAACCCTATATCATCGGCAATGACAGAACCGTGGAGCAGGGCCCCAACCGGCAGACCCCGGCCCAGATGGACGCCTATCATGGCTTTTCCCAGTGCATCAACTGCGGCCTCTGTTATGCCGCCTGCCCCCAGGTGGGGCTCAACCCCGCGTTTCTTGGTCCCGCCGCCATTACCCTGGCCCGGCGCTACAATCTGGACAGCCGGGATCAGGGCAAGGAAGAGCGCATGGCGCTGATTAACGGCAAAGACGGCGCCTGGGGCTGCACCTTCGTTGGTTATTGTTCCGACGTCTGCCCGAAAGAGGTGGATCCGGCCGCCGCCGTCAACCAGAGCAAGATCGACTCCGGCGCCAGCTATCTGCTGGCCGCCCTGCGACACGTCAAGGGGGACAGATGAGCGCACGAAAACCCTATATTCGACCGGTCACCGCCGGCTGGTGGCTGAAAAAAGCGCCCTACCGACGCTATATGCTGCGAGAAGCCACCGTGCTGCCGCTGACCTTTTTCTCGCTCTGCCTGCTGGCCGGACTGTGGGCGCTGACACGCGGGCCTGCGGCCTGGGCCGGCTGGCTGGACTTTATGGCCCAGCCACTGGTGATTGGGCTGAACCTGCTGGCACTGGCCGGCAGCCTGTTTCATGCCGCTACCTTCTTTTTGATGATGCCCCGGGTCATGCCGGTCAAGGTGCGGGGCCAACGGCTGCCGGCCATGCAGGTGGCGGCGGCACAGTGGGCCATCACCCTCGGCATCAGCCTGTTCTGTTTGCTGGGTTTTGTGTTCTGGGAGGGCATATGAAAACCATTGATCGTCATCCACCTCGTTCGGAAGAGCCGATATGGTGGAGTCTGTTCGGCGCCGGTGGCAGCTGGTTTGCCATGATGACCCCGATTACGGTGCTGTTGCTCGGTGTGCTGGTGCCGCTGGGCCTGCTCAGCCCAGACTACCTGAACTACGAGCGTGTGCATGCCTTTGCCGGCAGCTGGGTGGGTGCCCTGTTGATACTCGGCTCCATCATATTGCCGCTGTGGCATGCCATGCATCGCCTTCATCACGGCACCCAGGATCTCAAACTGCGCTTGGGGCGGGCCGGCAAGGTGGCCTGTTACGGCTTTGCCGCCCTGGTGTCACTGTTGAGCCTGTGGTTGATCTTGCACCTGTAACGAGCGGCATCAGAGATCGCGGATAAACGACTTGTCCAGCTGCTTGAATGCCAGGGTGAGGGTTTCGCCCAGCTCGAAATAACGGGGCCGGGCCACCGGCTCCTGAATGGGCACACCGGCGGCGGCAATTTTTGCATACAGCTGCCGATACCAGTTCACCAGCGTCGGCGGCAGCCGGGTGTCGGCCCGCTTGCCCAGCCAGTACAGCCCCTGTACCGGCAGGCTGGCCAGAAACAGCGCCGAAGCAACCACGCCGGGCCAGTATTGGGGATGACCAAGCTGAAACTGGATCAGCAGGCTCAGGACAATCAGGGCCGGCATGGCGCGAAGCCCCAGCCGAGTCGCCGATATCACCCGGTATTCGGGAAACAGGGCCGCCAGCTGTCGTTCTTGTGGCCAGACACCGAGGTAATCGTTGCCGCGGTGCAGGGTCGAGGTAAAAGTGCCCATGGTTCCTCCAGACGGGACGCCACTTTACAGGTAAGTGGTCATTAATGGACGCAGGTCAAAAAATCGAACTATGATTCTGTTATTTTACGACAGGAGAGCGGTATTATCCCGCCTTCATTTAATCCGGCATGACCGGGTCCGTCAGGGATGGCGAAGATGCGGCTTCCGACAGGAAGGGCAATCAACGCTTTAAGGATTGAGTTCAACCGACATTTATTGTCCGATCACCGATTTGGGACAACACATTTTCGTAGCCCTGACGACAAGGTTTATCAATGACTAGCAAGCTGGTACTCGTGCTTAACTGCGGCAGTTCATCGCTCAAGTTTGCCATCCTCAACGCCGAAAACGGCCAGGAAAAGCTGTCCGGCCTGGCCGAATGCTTTTACCTTCCCGACACCCGTATCAAATGGAACCTGAACGGTGAAAAAGGCAGTGCCTCGCTGGGGGCCGGTGGCGCCCACCAACAGGCGCTGGACTTTATTGTCGAGCAACTGCTGAAGCCCAATCCGGAGCTGATGACCCATTTGTGTGCCGTCGGGCACAGAGTGGTACACGGCGGAGAACACTTCACCCAATCGGTATTGATCGACGAGTCGGTGATCCGGGGTATCGAAGACTGCGCCAGCCTGGCCCCGCTGCACAACCCGGCTCACCTGGTCGGCATTGCCTCGGCGCGCCAGTCTTTTCCCGAACTGCCCCAGGTGGCGGTGTTCGACACCGCCTACCACCAGTCGATGCCCGAGTCGGCTTACCTCTATGCCATTCCCTATCATCTGTATCGCGACCACGCGATTCGACGCTATGGCATGCACGGTACCAGCCATTATTTCATTGCCCAGCAGACCGCCGCCCGGCTCAACAAGCCGATGAACGAGCTGAACATCATCAGTTGCCACCTGGGCAACGGCGCTTCTGTGTGTGCCATCAAGAACGGCGAATCGGTCGATACCTCCATGGGGCTGACCCCGCTCGAAGGCCTGGTCATGGGTACCCGCAGCGGTGATATCGATCCGGCCATCATCTTTCACCTGCACGACACCCTGGGCTACAGCACCGACCGCATCAATACCATGCTGACCAAGGAGTCCGGTCTGCTGGGCCTGACCGAGCAAAGCAGCGACTGCCGCTTTGCCGAAGACAACTATCATCAGTTGCCTGCCGCCAAACGGGCGCTGGATATTTTCTGCTATCGGCTGGCCAAATATATTGCCGGCTATGGCTGCGCGCTGGATGGTCGTCTGGATGCCATCGTCTTTACCGGCGGCATCGGCGAAAACTCCGCCATGGTGCGGGAGCTGACCCTGGCCAAGCTCGGCCTGCTGGGCGTGACGCTGGACCCAGAAGCCAATCTGGCCGCCCGCTTCGGCAACGCCGGATGCATTACCACCGCACAAAGCACCCCCGCCTGGGTGATACCGACCAACGAGGAATGGGTGATTGCCCGTGACGCGCTGGCACTTTCCGCTCCTTCACGTTCCGCTCAACAATAAGAGGGTCTCATGGCCAGAACCATAATGCTCATTCCCGTCAGCGGCGGTGTCGGTGCCACCTCGGTCAGCCTCGGCATGGTCCGCGCCATGGAGCGCAACGGGGTTAACGTCACTTTTTTCAAGCCGGTGTCCCAGCCGCGCCAGCGCAGCAAGATTCAGGATCACTCCACGGCGGTGATCGCCAACGGCTCCAACATCACGCCGCCGGAGCCCTTTGCGCTGACCTATGCCGAAAGCATGATCTCCCGTGGCAACCTGGACGTACTGCTGGAAGAAATTGTTGCCCGGGTTGAAAAGCACGTCGCGGACAGCGGTGCCGAAGTGGTGGTGGTGGAAGGCCTGATCCCCACCGACAAACAGCCCTTTGCCAATCGCATCAATTACGATGTGGCCAAGGCGCTGGATGCGGACATGGTGTTTATCACCCAGCCGGGCAACGACACCAGCCAGCAACTGAAAGAGCGCATCGAACTGGCCTGCTCCAGTTTCGGCGGCATGCTCAACAAACGCATCGTCGGCTGCATCATCAACAAGGTGGGCGCCCCCATGGATGAGCAGGGCAATACCCGCCCCGATCTCACCGAGATGTTCAATCCCAACAACAGCAATACCCAGTACATTCCCAACCTGGAAGTACTGCAGGTGTTCGGCAAGACGCCGTTGCGCATTCTGGGCTGTATTCCCTGGAATACCAGCCTGGTGGCACCGCGGGCGGTGGATCTGGCACGCCACCTCAATGCCACCATTCTCAACGAAGGCAAACTCCACAGCCGCCGGTTACAGAGCGTCACCTTCTGTGCCCGTGCCCTGCACAACATGGTGCAGCACTTCAAGCCCGGCAGCTTGCTGGTGGCCTCGGGCGATCGCTCGGACGTGATTGTCTCGGTATGTCTGGCGGCGATGAACGGGGTCAAGATCGGCGCCCTGCTGCTCAATGGCGGCTATCATCCCGAGCCCCAGATCATGGATCTGTGTCAGCGCGCCATCGAATCCGGCCTGCCGGTCCTGATGGTCAATACCAACACCTGGCAAACCGCCGTCAGCCTGCAGCATTTCAATCTGGAAATTCCGGTGGACGATCTGGGCCGTATCGAACGGGTGCAGGATTACATGGCCAGCCATATCGACAAGCATTGGATTGAATCCTTGAGTGCCAAGTCAACCCGCAGCCGTCGCCTGAGCCCACCGGCATTTCGCTATCAGCTGACCGAGCTTGCGCGCCGTGCCGCCAAGCGCATCGTGCTGCCGGAAGGCGAAGAGCCGCGCACCATCAAGGCGGCGGTGATCTGTGCCGAACGGGGTATCGCCCGCCCGGTACTGCTCGGCAATCCGGAAGAGATCCAGCGCGTCGCCGCCCAGCAGGGGGTGGTGCTGGATGAGAGGGTAGACATTATCGACCCGGCCGTGGTGCGCGAACATTATGTAGAGCGGCTGGTCGAGCTGCGCAAGGCCAAGGGCATTACCGAGGTGGTGGCCCGGGAGCAGCTGGAAGACAACGTGGTACTGGGCACCATGATGCTGGAACGCGACGAGGTGGACGGCCTGGTATCCGGCGCCATCAATACCACCGCCAATACCATACGGCCGCCGCTGCAAATCATCAAGACCGCGCCCGGCTCGTCGCTGGTGTCGTCGGTATTCTTCATGCTGCTGCCGGATCAGGTGCTGGTGTATGGCGACTGCGCCATCAACCCGGATCCCAGCGCCGAGCAACTGGCGGAAATCGCCATTCAGTCGGCCGAGTCGGCGCTGGCCTTCGGCATAGAGCCGCGAGTGGCGATGATCTCCTACTCTACCGGCACCTCCGGCACCGGTGCCGATGTGGACAAGGTGCGTGAAGCCACCCGCCTCGCCCAGGAGAAACGCCCGGATCTGGTGATTGACGGCCCGCTGCAATACGACGCCGCCATCATGGAAAACGTGGCCAAGTCCAAGGCGCCCAACTCGCCGGTGGCGGGCAAGGCGACGGTGTTCATCTTTCCGGATCTGAACACCGGCAACACCACCTACAAGGCGGTGCAGCGCTCGGCCCAGCTGGTGTCTATCGGCCCCATGCTGCAGGGCATGCGCAAGCCGGTGAACGATCTGTCGCGCGGCGCCCTGGTGGACGACATCGTCTATACCATCGCCCTCACCGCCATTCAGTCCGCCCAGCTGGCCAGCAAAGCCAAGGGCTGAAACCGCTCGCCATCGCTCTGGGTAGGTCATCTGCGGGAATGACGACAGACATTTCTCAAACTCCGTCCGCTCCTCATATGTTGTGCATTCACGGCATATGAGGTGCGGCGTTTTTTTGGCTATACCTTAACCAACAAGCTTGCCGCACAAAAATAAAAACCTTTTCCTTATGGTGAAAACTGGTAACTTAGCCCCTTTCACACAAGGAGATAAATCATGTCTACAGTGACTTTTCAGGGTAATTCCGTCGCCGTTTCCGGTCAGTTTCCAAAGGCCGGCCAGGCCGCACCCGATTTCACCCTGACCGGTGCCGACCTCAACGATATCCGCCTGGCTGATTTCAAGGGCCAGAAATTGCTGCTCAACATCTTCCCCAGCGTAGATACCGGCGTGTGTGCCACCAGCGTGCGCACCTTCAATGAAAAAGCCGCCGCCCTGAGCAACACCAAGGTACTGTGTGTTTCCATGGATCTGCCGTTCGCGTTTGGCCGTTTCTGTGCCGCCGAAGGCATCGAAAATGTAGACGTGGCTTCCGCTTTCCGTCATACCGAATTCCTCAATGCCTATGGCGTGGCCCTGAGCGATGGTGCCCTGCGTGGTCTGTCTGCCCGTGCCGTGGTGTGCATTGATGAGCAAGGTCAGGTGGTTTACGGCGAGCGCGTTGCCGAGCTGACTGACGAGCCAGCCTACGACGCGGCCATCGCGGCGCTGTCCTGATCCTGCCGGATCCCTGTTCGATCTGTTTTTTGATGTAATATCAACAAACTAGAGATACTGCCCGGGGTAATCTACAGACTTACTCACAGTTTATGTGGATAACCCCGGCTTCTTTTCCGTCTTTTTCCCTTCCCGCTCCCCCAATCCTCCCGCGTTATATCCGTAAGTCTCTGTTATTCTGATGATGTATTATCGTCCAATGGGGCGAACACCTGGCTCAAGACGGAGGAAGGAATCATGAATATATTGCTTACCGGTGGTACCGGCTTTATCGGCCAACGCCTGATGAGCCACCTGCGGCCACATCATCAGGTGACCGTTCTGAGTCGTACCCCGAACAAGGTTTATCAGCGCCTGGGACACGATATCGAGGCTCTGCCCTCGCTGGAGCAGCTCGAAAACCTGGATCGGTTTGATGCGGTGATTAACCTCGCCGGTGAACCCATCGCCGATAAGCGCTGGACCCAGACCCAGAAAGAGCGCATCTGCCAGAGCCGTTGGCAAATTACCCAACAGCTGGTGGAAAAACTCAAGGCCGGCCAGCAGCCGCCCAAGGTGCTGATCAGCGGCTCGGCGGTCGGCTTTTATGGCCGCCAGGGCGATGCGCTGGTGGATGAAGACTCCCGCCCGCACAAGGAGTTCAGTCATGAGGTCTGCGCCCAGTGGGAACAACTGGCACAGGCGGCAGAAAGCGAGCAAACCCGCGTCTGTCGTATTCGTCTGGGAGTGGTGCTGGGCGCCGAAGGCGGCGCCCTGAAGAAAATGCTGCCCGGTTATCGCATTGGCATGGGCGGCCCCATCGGCTCCGGCAAGCAGTATATGTCGTGGATTCACATCGAGGATGTAGTCAATCTTATCCTGTTTTTACTGGAGCACGACGCCTGCAGCGGCCCCTTCAATGCCACCGCCCCCGAGCCGATGACCAACGAGCATTTCAGCCGCACTCTGGCTCGAGTGCTGAGCAAGCCGCATTTTGCCCGTATTCCCGCCTGGGCCATGAAATTGCTGTTCGGCGAAATGGCCGATCTGCTGCTGACCGGCCAGCGGGTGATGCCGGTTCGCCTGCAACAGGCCGGATTCCATTTTCGCTACCCGACCCTCGACAAGGCGCTGAAAGAAACCCTGAATACACCCCAGAGCCGCTGAACTCGCCTAGCCCCACTGGCGCAGGCGCGCCATCAGGGTGCCGCGAGTCACACCACCGGCTCGTCCGGTCAACAGCAAGAGCCCGGCGCCCAGCAACGGCAGTCCGATCCAGATGTGCGGATGCGGCTGCCATGGCAGTCCCAGCCACCAGGGCAGCAAGATAGCCACACACAGCTCTACCGCCAACGCGGCCGCCAGCCCCGAAACCAGACCGGCCGCCAGCCATTCCCAGCGTAACGACGCCGAGATCAGCCGCTCTCCGGCCCCCAGGGTACGCAGCAACACCAGCTCGCGTCGCCGGCTCTCCAGGGTGGTTTCCATCTGCGCCAACAGCACCAGCAGGCTGGCACCGGTAACCAGCAGCATGATCACCAGCAACGCCTGCCCCACCTGCGCCAGCACGGTGCGCAGTTGCTCCAGCAAGGCGTCTACGTCCAGCAGGGTAACGGTGGGAAAGGCCCGAATCAATTCGACGTCGAATGCCTGCTGTGCCGGCGGCAGATAGAAGCTGGCCAGCCAGGTCACCGGGTAATCCGCCAGTACATCGGGGCTGAAAATCAGGTAGAAATTGGGCTTCATGCTGTCCCAGTCGACCTCCCGAATGGTACGCACCTCGGCCGAAACCTGCTGTCCGGCCAGATCCAGCGTAAGACGGTCGCCCAGTGTCAGCCCCAGCCGTTCGGCCAGCCCGGATTCAACCGACACGCTGTCGGCCAGGGTCGACCAGTCGCCCTGCAGAATGCGGTTACCGTCCGGCAATTGCTCGCCATAGGTCAGGTTCAGCTCCCGGCCCAGGCCACCACCGCGACCACTGTCTACATCGGCCACCGCCGGCTGCTCATTGATGGCGCTTAACCGCCCGCGCACGATCGGATAGAACTGTGAGCGATCGAGTCCGGCCCGATCCAGCCGCTGTTGCAGCGGATCCCGCTCGTGGGTGGCAATGTTGATCAGAAAGCGGTTCGGCGTATCCGGTGGCAGCCGGGCCAGAAAACCGTCGACCAGCTCACCGCGCACCACCCACAGCAGAGTGCCCAGAAACAGCGCCAGCGCCACACCGCCAAACTGCACCAGGGTGGTCATGCGCGCCCGTTGCAACCGGCTCAGTGCCAGTCGAAAGGCCACGCTGCCGCGCCGACGACGGGCCAGCGCCAGCAACAGCCAGCACAATCCGCCCAGCAGCCCCATCAGGGTGACCAGCCCCAGCAGCAGCCCGATGGCCAGGCCGGCATCACCGGCAAACACCCAGCTCAGCACAAAGGTGCCCGTCAGCAGAATGCCGGCGCTCCACCAGGGCGAAATGCGGGCCTCGGCCTCGTTGCGCAGTACTCGTAGCGGCGGTACCTTGAGCAGGCGTGCCATCGGCACCACCGACAACATCAGGGTGGTGAGCAGGGCAAGCCCCGCCGCTACCGCAAACGGCGTCAGCGAGGGCGGCGGCAAGGGCACGGCCAACGCCTCGCCCAGGCTCAACAGAATCAGCTTGTGCAGGCCGTAACCGATCAGCGCCCCCATCACCGCGCCCAGCACCAGCAGCGTCAGCAGCAGTCGGCTGAGCCAGCCGAACAACTGACGTCGAGTCGCCCCCAGAGTTTTCAGCAGCGCCATCCGGTCCTGCTCGCGGCGCGAAAAATAGCCCATGGCAATGGCCATGGCCAG
Organism: uncultured Oceanisphaera sp.; assembly: GCF_947495715.1. Lineage (GTDB taxonomy): Bacteria > Pseudomonadota > Gammaproteobacteria > Enterobacterales > Aeromonadaceae > Oceanimonas > Oceanimonas sediminis. The sequence goes on along the minus strand of NZ_CANLZU010000009.1, from coordinate 2,927 downwards.
AATGCCGAGCAGCACCCCGGTGAGTGACGCCAGGCGAAAAAACTGCTCGGCGCGCACCAGTGAACGGGCCACCGGCGTGTCTGCATTGTCCGGCCCGCGCCAGCGCTGGCCCGGCAGCAAGCGGGGTTGCAACCAGTCGGCATAGCGCTGCAGATCGGCCTCGGCCCCCGCAAACAGATAGCGATAACGTACCCGGCTGCCTGCCATCAGAATGCCGGTGGCGGCCACATCGTCCCGATGGATCATCGCCCTCGGCGCCAGCAGCATGGGCGAAAAGCCCTGATCCGGCTCGCTGACCAGCTCGCCGGCCACCTGCAGTTCGAGATTGCCCAGCTCGATACGGTCTCCCGCCTGCACCTGCAACAACGCCAGCAACCGGGACGACAGCCAGATGGTGCCGGGTTGAACTTGCCCCGCCGGCGCCAGCTGCAAATCACCGTAAAAAGGAAAGGCCTCATCCACCGCCCGCACGCTGGCCAGCTGCAGCGCCTCGCCGGCAAAGAGCACGCTCTGGAACGCCTGGGTGCGCGAGATGGCCAGCCCCAGTTGTTGCGCCTCAAGCAGCCAGGCCTCGGGAGCCGGTCGACTGCCGGACAGAATGCGATCGGCGGCAATATAATCCCGGCCCGACACCTTGATCGCCTGATTCAGCCGATCCGCCACCAGGGTCACGCTGAGCATGCTGGCCACACTCAACGCCAGCGCCAGCATGAACAGCCGCAACGGCCCCCGGCCCGCTTCCCGCCAGATCAATCCCGGTCCGAGGCTACGCATGCTGCTCTTCCAGACGACCGGCGGTCATCAGCAAACGTCGCTCGCAGCGGCTGGCCAGCGCCTCGTCGTGCGTCACCATCACCAGGGTGGTGCCGTGTTTTCGATTCAGCTCGAACAGCAGCTCGATGATCTGGCCGCCGGTATGATGATCCAGATTACCGGTCGGCTCGTCCGCCAGCAGAATATCCGGCTGGGTCATGAAGGCCCGGGCAATGGCCACCCGCTGCTGCTCGCCACCGGACAACTGACTGGGAAAATGACGAATCCGCGCCTGCAGTCCGACCTGCTCCAGCAACTGCCGGGCCCGTTGTTCGCCATCGCGACGGCCCTGCAACTCGGCGGGCAGCATGACATTCTCCAGTGCGGTCAAGGTGGGCAACAGCAAAAACGACTGAAACACGAAGCCGATATGACGACCGCGCAACCGGGCGCGCTGCTCTTCGTCGAGCGTCGACAACGACTGACCGCTGATGTCGATGTCGCCTTCGGTGGCGCGATCCAGCCCCGCCAGCAGACCGAGCAAGGTCGACTTGCCGGAGCCGGACGCCCCCACCAGCGCCAGGCTCTGGCCAGGCTTGACTTCCAGCTCTATCCCCTCAAGGATGGTGAGTGATTCGTCGCCCAAACGCACCTGGTGGCTGAGCCCGGCCACTCGAATAATCGGAGAAGTTGTCATGCCTCGTTTCCTTCTGATGATACTGCTGTTGGTGTCATCCGTTACCCATGCTAACACCGTCCTTATTCTGGGTGACAGCCTCAGTGCCGGATATCGAATGAGCATCGAGCAGGCCTGGCCAACCCTGCTGGCCGAACAATGGCAGCGGGAAGGTCGCCAGATTGAGGTCATCAACGCCAGCGTCAGCGGCGACACCACCCAGGGCGGGCTGCAACGACTGCCCCCCTTGCTTGAGCGTCACAAGCCGAGCCTGGTGATGCTGGAGCTGGGCGGTAACGACGGTCTCCGCGGCCTGCCGCCGCCCTTGATTAAACGTAATCTGAAGGCGCTGATCACACTGGCAAACCAGGCCGGGGCCAAGGTGGTGCTGACCGACATTCGACTGCCGCCCAATTACGGCCGCCGTTACCTGCAACAGTTCGAGTCCATCTTCGGCAAGCTGGCCGAGGCTTATCAACTCCCGCTGTTGCCGTTTTTTGTGTCTCCGCTTATCGGTGAAAACGGCATGATGATGGATGATGGCATACACCCCACGGCGGTGGCTCAGCCGTTAATCGCCCGTCAGGTGCATGAGTTTCTCACCCCCCACCTCGCTCATTAACCGATGGAGCAGGCGATGGTTTTGCTGATTTCACTGAAACCGAGTCCGCTTTGCTCTCGCCATTCGTTGAAGGCCGCCTGGGCCTGGGCCATGCCTTTTTTGCTGCCGAGACCGGCGCTGATCACCTGATGATGGCGCAGATAGGCACTGACATCATGGGTAAAGACGAAGGTATCGACGCCCAGTCGTCGCAGACCATAGGCGGCGATATTGCCCCCCAGCAGTTGCCCGTGCTGCTTGATTTGCAACCAGAGTCCGGTGAGATCATCGGTCGGCCACTGGGCCACGAAGGCGCCAAAGCCACCATGCTCCCGACCCAGCTCCAGTACCATGCGGGCATTGACCGGTACGGTCGCTATCTTTTTGGGGTGGCGCACTATGCCCGCATCGTTGTTGAGCCGCTCCAGATGATACTCGTCCAGCAGCAGCATTTTTTCCGGATCGAAGCCAAAGAAGGCCCGCTCGAACTCCGGCCACTTATTGCGAATTACGCGCCATACGAATCCTGACTGGAACAGGCTCATGGTGAAGGAAGACAACCAGCGGTCGTCGGGAATCGCCGCCAGTTCGGCAGGCGTGCGCAAGGGGGTGGCAATCAGCTGCATCAGCGCCGCCTCTCCGCCGTGGCGATCGCAGGCGCGCTGAAAGATATGGTCGAAGTGCTCCATAAATAAAGTCTCGTTTGGGTTTGGTTCAATTGTGCGTGGAGCACGCGAAAAAGGCCATAGGCGAAACGTCGGTATGCGGAATGCACAAAAAAGCCGCTGCATTTCTGCAGCGGCTTTTTTGATTCCACAATATAAGTGGTGGAGCTACGCGGGATCGAACCGCGGACCTCTTGCATGCCATGCAAGCGCTCTCCCAGCTGAGCTATAG
>NZ_CANLZU010000008.1 GCF_947495715.1 uncultured Oceanisphaera sp. | reverse complement strand
GCCGATTTTCATGGATGCTCCTACCTTTTTATTTATAACCTCATGAATTTTATCAAATAATTGTGGGGATGCTTCAGGCCTCAGCCTGGCCCAGGATCAACAACAGCTGGTGCTGGAACTGCTGGCCCCGGCGGCCGATATTGTCGGCTTCGAACATGCTCCCGCCGACGATGCCGAGCAGGCCCAATTAACCGCTGCCCTGAGCCGGGTGCAACAGGCCGACACGCTGTTCAGCCTGCCCGAGGCGGCCGCCTGCCGGCTTATCGACAGCCAGCTGGTTGAGGAAGACGCCCATGCCCACGAGCTGGACGAGCACACAGTTGCAGATCATCATGATCACGCTCATGAAGGCGCAGACGAACACGCGCATCATGGGAGCGAGCATGCCGCTGACCATGAGCACCATGAGCACCATGAGCACCATGATGAACATGGCCACAACGACGTGCTGGTGCAATATCGCTACCAGTGCCGGCAGCCCCAGGCTCTGAACAGCCTCTCGACCAGCCTGTTCGAGCAGTTTCCCAGCCTGACCCGGGTAGAGCTGCAGGGCATAGTGCCGGCCGGCCAGATTGCCGGCACCCTCACCGCCGAACAGCCAGCCTTCAGCTGGTAAGGGCCCATGAGCACTCTGATATCGATAAGGGATCTCCGCTTCGCCTGGCCCGGCCAGCAAGCCATTTTGCAGATACCGCACTTTGAACTGGCCGCCGGTGAGCGGCTCTTTATCAAGGGCCCCAGCGGCAGCGGCAAGAGCACCCTGCTCGGCCTGCTGGCCGGCATACAGCAGGCCGACAGTGGCCAATTGCAAGTGCTGAACCGGGATCTGTCGCGCCTCTCGGGCCGGGCCCGGGACCGCTTCCGGGCCGATCATCTGGGCTACATCTTTCAGCAGTTCAACCTGCTGCCCTTTCTGTCGGTGACCGAAAACGTCACCTCGGCCCTGATCTTCTCCCGCCACAAGCGCAGTAAGTTGCAGGCCTCCGCCACCGCCGAGGCCGAACGACTGCTGAGCGAGTTGCAGCTGCCCCCGGCACTGTGGTCCCAGCCGGTACACAAGCTGAGCATCGGCCAGCAACAGCGGGTGGCGGCGGCGCGGGCCCTGATTGGTCGCCCCGAACTGGTGATTGCCGACGAGCCCACCTCGGCACTGGACGCCGACAGCCGGGCCGCCTTTATCGAACTGCTGTTCCGGGAATGCCGCCGCCGGCACAGCACCCTGGTGTTTGTCAGCCACGATCCGGCGCTTGAAGCGCTGTTTTCCCGGGTCGTCTCCCTTTGTGAACTGAACGAGCAGACAAGATGTTGATACTGGCACTGAAAAGTCTCTGGGCCCGGCGGCTCACCGCCGGCCTCACCCTGGCCGCCATCGCCATCAGCGTGATGCTGCTGGTGGGGGTCGAAAAAGTGCGGGTAGAAATGAAAGAGAGTTTCGCCCGCACCCTGTCCGGCACCGATCTCATCGTCGGCGCCCGCACCGGGCAAATCAACCTGCTGCTGTATTCGGTGTTTCGCCTGGGCAACCCCACCAACAACATCAGCTGGGACAGCTACCAGCGCATCAGCCAGCACAAGGGCGTGGCCTGGACCATTCCCATCGCCCTGGGTGACTCGCATCAGGGCTTTCGGGTGCTGGGCACCAATCAGGATTACTTTCGTCATTATGCCTATGGCCGCAACCAGCCGTTGCGGCTGGCCGAGGGTCGTCCCTTCGGCGATACCTTCGAGGCGGTGATCGGCGCCGAAGTGGCGCGCACCCTGGGTTACCGCCTGAATGATCCCCTCATCATCGCCCACGGCGCCGGCAACACCTCGTTCAGCCTGCACGACGACTTGCCCTTTACCCTGGTCGGCATTCTGGCGCCCACCGGCACCCCGGTCGACAAGACGGTGCATGTGCAGCTGGACGGGTTGGAGGCCATCCATCTCGGCTGGCAAAGCGGCCGCAAGACCCAGACCCTGTCGCCCGAGCAGGCCCGCGCCGCCGATCTTGTCCCCGCTTCCATTACCGCCTTTCTGGTGGGCATGAACAACAAGGTACAGGTGTTCGGGCTGCAGCGCGCCATCAACGGGTATCGGGCCGAGCCGCTGTCGGCCATACTGCCGGGCAGCGCCCTGCACGAGCTGTGGAGCCTGCTCGGCATCGCCGAAAAAGCCATCGCCTTCATCGCCCTGTTCGTGGTGGTGGCCGGTCTGCTGGGCATGCTCACCACCCTGCTGGCGGGGCTGTCGGCCCGCCGCCGGGAGCTGGCCATACTGCGCGCCCTGGGCGCCGGCCCGCGTCATCTCTTTGGCCTGCTGGCGCTGGAGGCCGCCCTGCTCACAGCCCTTGGCGTATTACTGGGTCTGGCGCTACTATATGGTTCGCTGCAACTGCTGGCTCCCCTGGTGCAGGCACAATATGGTCTCTTGCTGTACCCGGGTCTGCCCGAGGCGGGCGAATGGCGTCTGATCGGTCTGACCCTGCTGGCAGGCATGTTAATCGGCCTGTTGCCGGCGGCACGGGCTTACGGTTATTCGGTTAACGATGGAATGAGTATTAATCACTGATGAAATATATGACTGTCTTGCTCGCCACCCTGGCGCTGCTGGCCCCCCCGGCCTGGGCCGACGAATACAGCTTGCTGGAATGGAACGATCTCATCCCGCTGGAAGAGCAGCTGAATCCACCGCCTTTTCCCGAGGTGGATCACGATGATAAATTTGCCATTCCCGGCCAGCCCGTCGGCAAGGTGGTGCCGAGCCTGAACGGCCGCAAGGTCCGCCTGCCCGGCTTTGTGGTGCCGCTCGAAGGTGACAGCAAGCAGGTGACCGCCTTCCTGCTGGTACCCTACTTCGGCGCCTGTATTCATGTACCGCCACCGCCCACCAACCAGATAGTCTATGTGGAGTATCCGGCCGGCGCCCAGGTGGACGATCTCTGGGATGCAGTCTGGGTCACCGGCACCCTGCGCACCGTGGGCGCCAGCCATGACATGGGAGACGCCGCCTATTCGCTGCAAGGCACCAGTGTGGAGCCTTATCAAATTTAGTCTCTGGTCACAGGTCTGCCGGTTTGTTATCACGTAAGAAGAGGCAACAAGGTTGCCTCCACCGACACGCTTCAAGCCCATCCCTGGGACGCTCGGCAAATGCCATCCTTGGCATTTGACGGTCGGTTGAGGCAATCCCTGCCGCCTCATCCTGGGCACCGAGTTGTCTATAGACGGCGCTAACAGGCGACTCCGCAGCACCAAGGAGGATAAAGGGATCGGCTCGGCCGACCTTTCGATTCAGGGATGAATCGGAGAGCGTACATGGATGTATCTACAGCGAGTCGGCGGAGCTGGCCCTTTGTCCGATATTCAAGCCGGCATTCCAGTCTCTACTTCATCAACTCGGGACGATCTGCTGCATCAATAGCAGGTTAAATGCAATGTCATCCAGCTGCTCCGCCTCCATGATAAGGGTCTGCCCCAGAGCCAGCGCCTGGCGCTGACAAGCCGCGCGCCGGGCCGGGTCTTCGATGCCATCCAGATCCGCCACATGGGCGATGCCGATGGTCCGGCGAACCATCTCGCAGCCCGCGTAACCCAGGGCGTCTCGCCATACCCGTTGCATAAAGGCCTGTACGTACTCCGGCTCGGCCAGTGCCGCATCATTGCTGTGCGCCGCCAGCTCGACAAAATCGGCCCGAAAGTTCTGCCAGAGGCTGTGTATTTCTTCGATGCGTTGTTGCTGATAACGCCGACTGGCTACCGCCCGGTGCCGCCCTGGCTGACTGCAGAAGTTCAGCAACAGATTGGCGAAGATGACCCCAAGATCGAAGCCCATGGGGCCATAACCGCCAAACTCGGCGTCGATCACCTTGAGCTTGTCTGCCGTTACCATGACGGAGCCGGTATGCAGGTCGCCATGCAGCAGGGCCTCGCCTTTGCAGCGAAAGTCGTGCTTGAGGGCCGCGACCTTCACCTTCAATATTTCATCCGCCCACAGTTGCTCCGCCTCGGCACGGATCAGGGGGTCGACGTTGTTGCGCTCGTGATCCCGAAACGGGTCGACAAAAAAGACATCTTCGGTAATGGCCATCAGCTCCGGGTTGGCAAAATCGGCCTTCGCCGCCTGCTGCGTCTGATAATCCAGATGAAAGGCGCTGCTGTGGTAGTGCACCCGTGCCAGATACCGGCCCAATTGCGCCGCCGCCTCGGGAAAGCTCAGATCTTCCAGCTGGGTCTGACGCCATACCCGATGATCGGACAAGTCCTCCAGCAGCATCACCGACAGCGCCGGATCGTAGTGCAATACCTCTACCGTGTATTCCGGGCAGACGCGGCCATGGTTCAGCAGTATTTGAGCCTCGATGCGGGCCCGATCCCGGGTGAGCGGCCAGGACTCGCCGATGCAGCGAATATAGGGCAGCGCCTGTTTGACGATAAAACCGCGCGACTCGCCAGGCTGCCACACTCGAAACACCTGATTCAGGTTGCCATCGCCGATTTCTTCGCCCAGCAAGGGCACCTCGTCGCCCAACCTTTCAACCTCTCGCACATAAGCGATGGCGTCGTCTACCTTGAAAATTCGATACTGGCTCATCAACACGCTCCCTGCTGCATAAGGTTCTCTTTATCTGATTTTGTTAATCCGCACTGTAATAAAACCGATGCTGTTCGCGACTCAGCCATAACAACATTGATTTAAATACCGTGATTTACCGACATGGTTATAACAACACAGACAATGCTGGTAGCACAACGCCGGTGGCGTTAGAGTCTAGGAGAAGGACCCGTTACCACAAAAAAAGAGTCATTATGGATCAGAGACATAACACGCCAGACCCCTTGTTGTCCGATGAATTACGCCGCCAGATGTTGCGCTTTGCCACCCTGCAGCTGCAAGACGCCGCGTTGGCGGAAGATGCGGTGCAGGAGGCCCTGCTCGGCGCCTTCAAGTACGCAGACAGCTTCAACGGTCGCGCCGCCTACAAGAACTGGGTGTTTGCCATCCTCAAGCACAAGATTGTCGATGTGATCCGCAAAAACCAGCGTCTGGTCAGCGTCAGCAGCCTGGGGGGGGACGACAGTTCGGATCTGGAAGAGCAGTTGTTCAACCGCTTCGGTATGTGGCACAAGGAGGAACGACCGGTGGAATGGAGCGCCCCCGAAAGCAGCCGGGAAGATGACGAGTTCTGGACCCTGTTCGAGCTGTGTCTGGATAAATTGCCGCCCAATCAGGGCCGCACCTTCATGATGCGCGAGTTTGTCGGCCTGGAAAGCCCGGAGATCTGCAAAGAGCTGGATCTGACCGTCAGCAACCTCAATGTCTTGCTGTATCGGGCCCGGCTGCGACTACGCGAATGCCTGGAAAACACCTGGCAACAGCAAGGAGACTGCCAATGCTGAGCTGTCACAAAGCCACCCAACTGATGTCCGAAGGTCAGGAACGCCCCCTGGGGTCCGGCGAAAAGCTGTTGCTGGCGCTGCACACCATGATGTGCAAGGGCTGTCGCAATTTCGAACGGCAATTACCGGTCATACGATCATTGTCCCGGGCCTACGTCGCCAAAACGGATAATGACACCAGCGACAAGCCGGAAGACGGCCCCACTCGATAAAGGAATCACGATGCGAGACACCCTGCCCCTGCTAGATTTGACCGACTTCCCTGCCATACGCCGCCAGGCGCTGGATACCCTGCAAGTGAACCTGGGCTACATGTGCAACATGAAATGCGTGCACTGCCATGTGGCCGCCGGGCCGCACCGCACCGAAATGATGGACGACGACAATCTGGCCTTGATCACCAGGGTACTGGCAGCCCGCAAACTCGATACCCTGGATCTGACCGGCGGCGCCCCCGAAATGCACCCGCGCTTTCGCGAGCTGGTGGTGGCCGCTCGACGGCAGGGCGTCACCGTTATCGACCGCTGCAACCTCACCATACTGTTCGAACCGGGGCACGAAACCCTGGCCGACTTTCTGGCCGAACAGCAGGTGGAAATCGTCGCTTCCCTGCCTTGCTATGAGATCGACAACGTCGATCGCCAGCGCGGCAAGGGCACCTTCAACAAGAGCATCGCCGCCCTGCAGCAGCTGAACAAGCTGGGTTACGGCCGGCCCGGCTCGGGGCTGGTGCTGAATCTGGTTTACAACCCTCAGGGGCCGACCCTGCCCCCCGAGCAACAAGGGCTGGAGGCGGCCTATCGGCGCGAGCTGATGGAGCACTTCGACATTCGCTTCAATCACCTGTTCGCCCTGGCCAATATGCCGATCAAACGGTTTGGCGATTATCTGATCACCAAGCGTCAGTTCCACGATTATCTGCGCCTGCTGAAAGACAACTTTTCCGCCGCCAACCTGCCGGGGCTGATGTGCCGCAACCTGGTGAGTGTTGACTGGCAGGGTTACCTGTACGACTGCGACTTCAACCAGCAGCTGGGGCTGCGACTGCCGACTGACGCTAAAAATAGCGGTAAAGATGGTGGCAAAGAGCAAGACCCGCCTCATCTGCGGGATCTGTTACACCGGGAGCTGAACGGTCAGCCGATACGGGTGGCCGAGCACTGCTATGGCTGCACCGCCGGTCAGGGCAGCAGCTGCGGCGGCGCCTTGCACGACGAGTCCTGACCACCATGAGCCTGTCGATCATCATGCCGATGCTGAACGAAGCGAACTCTCTGCCTCAGACGCTGGATGAACTGCGCCCCTATGCCGCATCGGCCGAGCTGATACTGGTAGACGGCGGCAGCCGCGACCACTCGGTCGCGCTGGCACAGCGTGCGGGGGTAAAGGTCATATCGTCTGCACCCGGTCGGGCCCGACAGATGAACGCCGGTGCCGCCGTGGCCAGGGGCGATGACCTGCTGTTTTTGCACGCCGATACCCGATTGCCGCCCGACGCCGACCGGCTGATTGCCGAGGCGCTGGCCGAACATCACTGGGGCCGCTTCGATGTGACCATCAGCGGCAGCCACCCCATGCTGGCGGTCATCGCCTTCATGATGAACCGGCGCTCGCGCCTTACCGGCATCGCCACCGGCGATCAGGCCATCTTCGTGCGCCGCAGCACTTTTGAAGCAGTCGACGGCTTTCCCGATCAGCCGTTGATGGAAGACATAGAACTCAGCAAACAACTGAAACGGCTGGGCTCCCCCGCTTGTCTGGCGCAAAAAGTCGTCACCTCGGGGCGTCGTTGGGAACAAAAAGGCCTGTGGCGCACCGTAGTGCTGATGTGGCGGCTGCGTTTCGCCTACTGGCGGGGTGCCAACCCCGAGCAACTGGCGAGGGCCTACCGTTGAGCACCCGTATCATCATCTTCGCCAAGGCCCCGGTGGCCGAGCTTGCCAAAACCAGGCTTATCCCCGCCCTGGGCGCCGACGGTGCCGCCAATCTGGCCCGGCGAATGCTGTCGAGTACCCTGCATGCCGCTATGAGTGCTAACACAGGCCCGGTGGAGCTGTGCATGACACCCGCGCCCAACGCCATTGAGTGGCGGCATGTGCCGCTGCCGGCAGGCATTGAGCTAAGCGACCAGGGCGAGGGCGATCTGGGTAGCCGCATGGCCCGCGCCGCTCGCCGGGGTTTGCTTAACAACAAGCAGGTGCTGTTGATCGGCACCGACTGCCCGCACATATCCCCCGCGTTACTGCGCCAGGCGGCAAAACGGCTGACCGCTCATGACGCCCTGCTGCACCCCACCATGGATGGCGGCTATGCCCTGCTCGGCCTGCGTCGCTTTCATGTTTCCCTGTTCGAGCACATGCCCTGGAGCACAGACAGGGTCGCCAAGCTGACGCTGGCGCGTATCGCGCACCTGGGCTGGCGCTGCAAGCTCGGCGAGCGCCTGCAGGACATCGACGAGCCGAATGACCTGTTCTGGCTTCCGGCTGCCTGGGCTGCCGCTCTTCACTCGAGAAAAGAGGCTAGCCATGATGTTCGAGTTTGAACCGTTGATCCGGCTGGGTTGCTTTGGTGGCGTGCTGTTGCTGATGATGCTGTGGGAATGGCGGGCACCGCGTCGGTCCCAGCGCATAGGCCGCCTGCGCCGCTGGCCCCATAATCTGCTGCTGGTGGTCATCAACACTGTGCTGCTGCGGCTGTGTTTTCCACTGGCCGCGGTGGGCGCGGCCCTGCTCGCCGACGAGCGCGGCTGGGGACTGTTCAACGCCTTGCCCGTGCCGATATGGGCCTCTGTTATCCTGTCGCTGCTGATTTTGGACCTGCTGATTTATCTGCAACACCGGCTGTTTCATGCGGTTCCCTGGCTGTGGCGGCTGCACCGGGTACACCATGCGGATCTGGAATTCGACGTCACCACCGGCCTGCGGTTTCATCCGATCGAAATTCTGCTGTCCATGGCGCTCAAGCTGGCGGCGGTGGCCCTGCTCGGCGCGCCGGCATTAGCGGTGCTGCTGTTTGAAGTGCTGCTCAACGCCACCGCCATGTTCAACCACGGCAACGTGGGCTTGCCAAAGCGGCTGGATAACTGGCTGCGGCTGATGCTGGTCACCCCCGACATGCACCGGGTACACCATTCGGTGATCCCCGAAGAGACCGATAGCAACTTCGGCTTCAACCTGCCCTGGTGGGACCGGCTGTTCAACACCTATCGGGCCCGGCCCCAGGCCGGCCAGCTCGGCATGACCATAGGGCTGAACCAGTTTCGCAACCCCACCGAATTGCGCCTGCACCGACTGTTGTTACAGCCGTTTCGGCGCAGATGAAGCGGCAACCACAACAACCGCAAGGCTTGCCCGTCTCGTAGGGTCCAATTTATTGGACCGCCGGGTCGACGTGCAACGCCGCTGGTCGAATACTCTCACCTAAAAATAAGTCGACCCTACGAACAACTCCCGTAGGCGACCATTTATGCGGCGAAAATCTGCAAGCGAGTATGCATTGGCAGGCACAGCGCCGAGAGCTCCCTCCCCTTGGTCACGATATCATCAGAAGAACTGCGGGGTGCAACGCAAGGGGAGGGCTGGGGAGGGGTTACTCCGCCGGTCGTGCCGACACCCCCTCCCCGCCTCCCCCTGGCGAAACCCTGTCGTTATGCCTGTACCGCCGCCGTCAAGGGGAGGAGCAAGTTCAGCGCCGATGGCAAGCTCGGCACCGGATCTGCCAATTCCGGGGGCCTGGTATTTCCTTCGGTTGCAGAGATGACTACTGAAGCCTTCTCTACGAGGCTTTGCTCCCCGTGCCCGGCAGGCTACAATCCCCCGCTTTGCCGATCTTTTACCAACCTTTTTTGCTAACCAAGAGTGACTATGCGCCTGATACTGGCCCCGATGGAAGGGGTGCTGGACCACCTGATGCGGGATCTGCTGACCCGCATCAATCCCTTCGACCTGTGTGTGACCGAATTTGTGCGGGTGGTCGACATGCGCCTGCCACCCCGGGTGTTCTACCGGCTGTGCCCCGAGCTGCATAACGGCTGTCGTACCCCGGCCGGTACGCCGGTACGCATACAGCTACTGGGCCAGGAGCCGGACTGGCTGGCGGAAAACGCCGATCAGGCCTGTCGCCTGGGGGCCGAGGGCATCGATCTCAACTTCGGCTGTCCGGCCAAGACCGTGAACAAGCACAGGGGCGGCGCCGCCTTGCTCGGCGACAGTGAACAGCTGTATCACATCGCCAAGGCGGTGCGCGCCGCCGTGCCGGCCCACCTGCCGGTGACCGCCAAAATTCGCCTGGGGCTGGCGGAGCGCGACTCCTATCTGGAAAACAGTCAGGCCCTGGCCGAGGGCGGCATCAGCGAGCTGGCGGTGCACGCCCGCAGCAAGCAAGACGGCTATCGCCCCCCTGCCTACTGGCCGTTGGTGGCAGAAATAAAGCAGGCGCTGTCGATACCGGTCGTGGTCAACGGCGAGATCTGGAATGCCGAACAGGCGAAACTGGCGCAGCAACAAAGCGGCTGCAACGACATCATGCTGGGCCGAGGCGCCCTGGCGCTGCCCAATCTGGCCGCCACCATCAAGAACGGCACCGCGCCCATGAGCTGGGAGAAGGTGATCGCACTGTTGCTGAACTACTCGTCGCTGGAGGTCGAGGGCAACAAGGCGGTCTATTACCCCAATCGCATCAAGCAATGGTTGAGCTACCTCAAGCTGTATTATCCCCAGGCCCAGGATCTATTCCGCGATATTCGTACCCTTAAGCACACCGATGACATTCGCCATAAGCTGGAGGAAGTAACGCTTCCGGTTATAAGCTACTAACCGTTTTGCCTTTGATTTGCATCATGATGTTAACAAAAGCACCGCTCTATACTGGCCTCCATACTCCCTCGACTGGATGTCATCATGAGCAGCAATATTACCGAATGTGAGCTGGAACAACGGCTGCTGGCAGTCGCTGAAGAACGTCGCCACCACTTTTTACAGACACTGCAGCAGCTGGATGCCGCACTTGCCGCCACGCTGCAGGCAATGCCGGCCGATGAATGGGCCGACTATCCGCCGCTTGCGGCCTTGCCCCAACTGCAACCTCAACTGAACGCCCTCAAACAGGTGGATGCCGCCCTGTGCCAATGGCAAATCGGCCTCTATGGCCTGTGCAGCGACTGCGAAGCCGAGCTGACGTCCGAGCAGCTATTGCAAGACCCCTGTCGGCAACGCTGCGACCCGTGCGAGCAGAAATACGGTAAAGCCCAGCATGTAAGCTGGCAGTTATAAGCGTGTGAGGCGTGAGGTGTGAGGCGTGAGGCGTGAGGTGTGAGGTGTGAGGCGTGAGGCGTGAGGCGTGAGGCGTGAGGCGTGAGGCGTGAGGCGTGAGGCGTGAGGCGTGAGGCGTGAGGCGTGAAATAATAAATCGTTTCACCATTTTTAAACATTAAAAAAGCCGGCTTGCGCCGGCTTTTTTGAACTTCTTTATTTAGCCTAGGCTAATTTAGAAGTTGTACTGAATACCCATGCCGTACAGATCGTCATTGTCAGCATCGTCATCATTGATTTCGTATTCGGCGTACAGTTTGGCCTTAGCAGTCAGGTCATACTGAACACCCAGAGTCACAGCATCGACAGAATCAATGTCGGACAGGTTACCAGCACGTTCTTGCTCTTCTTTAGCATACTGAGCCAACAGAGTCCACGCATCTACATTATAGGTAGCGGTGAATTCATAGCCTTTGGCATCCAGTTCACCAGCGACATAATCTTTGGTTTTTTCGGTGTACAGACCGGCCAGATAGAAACCGTCGATGCTGTAGTTGGCACCAGCGAACCACACATCCAGGTCTTCTGTATTACCAAATTCCTGCTTCTGATAAGAAGCAACCAAGCCAACACCTACTGGAAAGGTATATCCGGCGGATAGCGTATACTGGTTTTCTAAACCAGTGTTTACTCCCACTGTATTCTTCTCCTTATCAGAAAAAGCATAAGCAGAACGCAGATCCAAGCCATTGTTGGCGTAAGACAAACGAACCTGGTCATCAGTCTTATCAGACACTTCAAAATCACCAGAGCTGTAAGAAGTCTTGGCGCCGAACAAATTGAAGATATCACCCAGGTAAATAGACTGAGCCAGCGGATCCTGGCTGCGACCGAAGGTCAGTTCGGTGGTATCCATGAAGCGGAAACCGGCCCAAGCGTAACGTGCACTGATATCATCAGAACCGGTAGCATTGTCACCTTCAGCTGTAACTTGCCATTCCAGCTTACCGATCAGGTCCACGTCGTTGTTAAGCATGTACTTGACGTTGACACCCAGACGAGCCTCACCTTCACCACCAAAGTCCTGGGCTTGGTTGGTAGTAACCTGGTTAGGGGAAACACCAGTTTTTTTAAAGTGCATTTCACCGGCTTCAAACTGAACGCGGCCGTAGATATCAACCTGGGCGCCTTCGTCGGAGTATACGGTCACGGCGCTAGCAGAGGTTGCGAACAGCGCAGGAATAGTCAGTGCAAGAATTGTCTTTTTCATGATTTTTATATGCCTACTGTAGTTAAACACTAAGTCCTTGTAATTCCCTGTGTTAGCAACGCATCACGTTACTATGGAAGGCAGACTATCACCGGTTTTTTGGGCTTGCAACAAAACTACGGGAACTTTTTGTGACAGTTGCACTCGTCTGTGGTGCAACTGTGACCCACGGCGCCTTTCCCCGCTTAACTGCTTGTCACTGGCATAAAAAACGTGGCCGGTTATAATTGCGGCGTCAATTCATCCAGCTCCCGCCCTATGCCCCAGCCCAAATCACAAATTCAACCGCTCGCGACGCCACCGCCCAAATCAGCCGGTGATTACCAAACGCTGGTGCGCGAAAACTACCGCCGTTTAAGCCAGACCCTGCCCGGTTTTATTCCCCGCCGTGAGCAAAATTACCTGGTGGCGGAAATCGGCAAGGTACTGCTCGGCCGCTACGATCGGGCCCGGCGCATCCTGGTGGCCGAAGCCGGCACCGGCATCGGCAAGTCGCTGGCCTACCTGCAGGCCGGCATTCCCTGGGCACGCATGAATCAGAAGAAGCTGGTGATTTCTACCGCCACCCTGGCGTTGCAGGAGCAGCTGGTGGACAAGGATCTGCCGCTGTTTCTGCCTCACTGCCAACCGGCCTTTCGCTTCGTGCTGGCCAAGGGGCGGGCCCGCTATTGCTGCGCCCGCCGGCTGGAGGCGCTGGCGCAGGGCGAGGCCCAAATCGGCATGTTTGAACCGGCGCAGGCATTGAGCCCAGGCCAACAACAGCAACTGGCCGAGCTGTGGAACGCCTTTATGGCGGGCAACTGGCAAGGCGATCGGGACAGCTGGCCACAGCCCATCGATAATGCGCTGTGGCAGCAACTGCTGGCAGAGCGACACAGCTGCC
This sequence comes from uncultured Oceanisphaera sp., assembly GCF_947495715.1. Taxonomy (GTDB): domain Bacteria; phylum Pseudomonadota; class Gammaproteobacteria; order Enterobacterales; family Aeromonadaceae; genus Oceanimonas; species Oceanimonas sediminis. Next base: position 127,524 of record NZ_CANLZU010000008.1, on the reverse strand, counting down.
AGCCGGCGCTGGGCCACCAGCGTTGCCCCTTCCACCTGGCCCGGGCCGAGCTGGAGCAGGCCGATGTGATTGTGGTCAACCATGCCCTGCTGCTGGCCGATTTGAGCATGGGCGGCGGCATAGTGCTGCCCGAGCCAGAACAGTGCTTATACATACTGGACGAAGCCCATCATATCGCCCCGGTGGCCCGGGATCAGGGTTCGGCCCGGCTGGCCCTGCGCCAGAGCCGACGCCAGCTTGAACAGTTCAACAAATGGCAGGGCAGTCTGAATGAATTGCTGGGGGCAGAAGGTCAGTCGGCACTGGGCCGCCTGCAACAAAGCCTGGGCCAGCTGATCCCGGCGCTGAACAGCGTGTATCGTCAGCTGTTTGCTGCACTGCAACGGCGGGATCTTGAGCCGGACAGTCAGGGTTGCCTGCGCTTCAGCCCCGGCGACTTGCCGGTCGGCCTGGATGAGCTGCTCGGCGTGCTGAAAGAAGACGCGCAGGGGTTTTGTCGCGCCCTGGGCCCCCTGCACAGCCAGCTGAGCGAGCAGCTCAAACTCAAACCGAGCCAGGCCGCCACCATAGAGGCGGCACTGGCAACCCTGAGCCAACAGCAGTTACATGGCGAGCAGTTACGCGATGGCGCCGAACTGTTGCTGCGCGCCACCGGCCCCAAACAGACGCCCCCGGCCCGCTGGCTGGAGCTTGCTCGGCAAAGCAAGCAAGACAAACAGGAATTGTGGCTGTGTGCCACGCCGCTGGCGGTGGGCCATTTGCTGGAGCAATGGTGCTGGTCGCGGGCGGCGGCGGTGGTGATGGTGTCGGCCACCCTCACCGCCCTGAACGACTTCGGCTATTTTCGCCGCGCCGTGGGGCTCAGGGCCGACGACGGCAGCCATTATCTGCGGCTGAATTCGCCTTTCGATTACCAGAGTGCGCGGCTGATCATACCGCCGCTGGGTTGCGAACCAACCGACCCCGACTTTGACGAGCTGCTGGTGGAGCAGATCCCTCTGTGGCTGCAGGAACAGGGCGCCAGCCTGGTGCTGTTTTCATCCTACCGGCAGATGAACCAGGCCGCCGAGGCGCTGCGGGCCAAGGGCCATTCGCTGCTGGTACAGGGCGAGGCCAGTCGACAGGCGCTGCTGCAACTGCACAAGATGAAATGCGACGGCAAACAGCCCAGCGTGCTGTTTGGCACCGGCAGCTTTGCCGAAGGGCTGGACCTGCCCGGCGACTATCTGACCAATCTCATCATCACCAAGCTGCCGTTCGCCGTGCCCACCTCGCCGGTAGAAGAGGCCATGGCCGAGTGGATTTCTCTGTGCGGCGGTAACCCCTTCATGCAACTGGCCATGCCCGAAGCCTCGCGCAAGCTGATTCAGGCCTGCGGCCGCCTGCTGCGTACCGAAACCGACAGCGGCCGCATCATACTGCTGGACAAACGACTGCTCAGCCGGCGTTATGGCCCCGCCCTGCTCGACGCCCTGCCCCCCTTCACCCGGGAGCTGGGTTAAGGTTGCCTTGGCTTGTTGTTATCGGTGATTGCGCTGCACACCGTAAATTGTCACAATCCTGCGGTTAACTTGATGTAGATTCAATTACTTGGCAGCCCGTTCCGTGCAGGAAACATGTATAAAAACTGTACATCAGGGATGGGAACATACATGGCTCAGGAGCCCCAGATGAAAACACGCTTTACCCTCGCCGCCCTCGCCCTTGCCGGCCTGTCTTTTGGCGCCGGCGCCGCCACCTTTGAAGCCCAGCAGCCCTACCAGATCCATCTGGTCAATGGCAATAAAACCGCCAACAGCATTACCAAGTCCGTGCACAAGGTGGATCTGGCTGAAGGCAAGCAACAGGTTGCGATTTCCTATACCAACGACTTTTCCAATCGCTCCGAGCTGCGCGTGCTCAATGGCGACCCGGTGATCATTACCCTTGATGTGCCTGCGGATGCCGAGTTCACCCTCGACTATAAAGCGCCCATCAACTATCAACTGGCGCGCCAGTTTTTACGTGAGCAAGCGACCGAGCTCAGCATTGTAGACAAGAAAAGCGGTAAAGCCGTGCCGGCCGAACTGACCCTGATCCCGATGCCGGCCGGTCTGGATACCGCCGGTGGCATTCAGGCGTCGTTGGCAGAGAAAGGCATGGCCTTCAACGGCCGTACCGACGCCGCCGTGGCCGCCGCCCAGGCCAAGTTTGGCGATGCGGTAGTTGATGCCGACGCCCTGGAGATGCTCAAGCACTGGTGGAACGCCGCCGACAAAGACACACAGCGCGCCTTCCAGATCTGGACCATACAGCAGCAGTAAAAAAAAAGGGCAATAAAAGGGGTCGGAGTCATTTTTCGAAAAATGACTCCGACCCCTTTTTCTCTTATTCAGAAGGAGGATCCCGGCTGCTGCAGAAACGCCAGCTCTTCTGCCGTGGACTCGCGCCCCAGTATGGCGTTGCGATGAGGATAACGTCCGAAACGGGCGATAATCTCCCGGTGGCGTATCTCGAAGGCCAGGTTATCGGCCACCTCGTTCTTCTCAAAAAGCGCCAACGCCACATCGTGCACCTTGAGCGACTCGCTGTGCATCATCGGCATGTACAGAAACACCCGCTGCTGCCTTGTTAACCCCCGCTCCGCTCCCGCACTTATCGCCTCCTGGGCCAGTGCCAGTGCCATACCGTCGGCGGCAAAGGCCGCGGGCCGGTCACGATAAATATTGCGGGAAAACTGATCGAGCACGATGATCTCTGCCAGCCGCCCCTCGGCCCGGGTACGCCACTCGAACAGCTCCCCCAGACAGGCCCGCCGGTGCAGCTCGCCAAAACGGCGGCGAATATCATCATCCAGCGCCTTGCTCTTTTGCCACCACTGGGCCGGCGTCAGCGCTTCAAACCAGAATGTCAGAACCGATTGATACATGGCTGCTCCTTGACGTTGCATCGGTAGATCACAACATTAGCAGAGCATAAACCCGGCGCCGAACTTGCTCCTCCCCCTTGGCGTCAGGGATACAGACATCGCAGCGGGTTTTCGCCAGGGGGAGGTTGGGAGGGGGTGTCACTGCAGTTACCCCTCCCCAGCCCTCCCCTTGCGTTGCACCCCGCCATTATTCTGAGGATATCGAGGTCAAGGGGAGGGAGCAGAGCGGCGCCGTTCAAATACAAAAAAGCCCCGCATGTGCGGGGCCCGGTACAGCTAAAACGCGCAGTGATCAGAACACCAGGTGGGCAATCAGGGCGATCACCGGCAGGGTCACCAGGGTACGCAGCAGGAAGATAACGAACAGCTCCAGCACGTTCACCGGGATCTTGCTGCCCAGCAGCAGGGCGCCGACTTCCGACATATAGATAAGCTGGGTCACCGACAGGGCGGCAATCACAAAGCGGGTCAGATCGCTCTCGATAGACGTCGCCAGAATGGCGGGAATAAACATGTCGGCAAACCCGACCACCATGGTCTCGGAGGCGGCGGCGGCTTCCGGAATCTGCAGCAGTTCCAGCAGCGGCACAAAAGGCATGCCCAGCCAGCTGAACAGCGGCGTGGTTTCGGCAATCACCAGCGCCAGGGTACCGAAGGCCATGACCACCGGCAGTACCCCCAGCAGCATATCCAGGGCATTGTGAATACCGGTACGCGCCACCTGGCCCAGGCTTTCTACCTTGCCGGCACGAGCCAGTGCCAGATGATAGCCATGACTCAGGCGGGAGTATCCGGCCGGGGTCACTTCGCCATCGGCCGGACGCGCTTCGCCGTTGATGAAGGTATCTTTCTTCCAGCACAGGGGCGGCAGACGCGGCACTACGATGGCCGCCACTATGCCGGCCACACACACCGCGATATAGAAGGGAATAAACATGTGCTCCAGCTTCACCTGGGCCAGCACCACCAGACTGAAGGTGATGGACACCGCCGAGAAGGTGGTGCCGATCACCGCCGCTTCACGCTGGGTGTAATGATGGCCTTCATACTGTTTGCTGGTCAGCAGAATACCCACGCTGCCATCGCCCAGCCAGGAGGCCATGCAGTCTACCGCCGAACGGCCGGGCAAACGAAACACCGGACGCATGATGCCGGTCAGCAGGGTACCAACAAATTCCAGCAGGCCGAAGTCCAGCAGCAAGGGCAACAGCAGGCCGGCAAAAATGAACACCGCGAACAGCACCGGCATCAAATCGTTCAGCACCAGGCCGCCGGTGTCGCCGCTGTACAGTATCTCGGGGCCGGTCTGGGTATACACCATCACCACGAATACCGCACCCAGCAGTCGGCTGACCAACCACACCGGGCTCACATTGAACAGGGTATTCAAAAAGGAACTACGGGTGATAAAGGTCGGTTTGAACAGGGTGGCAAACACGGACACCAGTGCCGACAGGCTGACAATCGCGGTCACTATGCTGGTCAGCGATCCGGCCAGCAATGCCTGCAGGCTCTTGGCCAGCACCGCTATCATGATGGTCAGATCGCCGTTATAGCTGACCGGGGTCATGAACAGCAGAATACCCAGCAGCGAGGGCAATAAAAACATCAGCAGATTGCGTTTACCGACCGCGGCCTGCCCCTTCAAGGTCTTTTCCATGGTGACTCCTTCCTTATCGGGTCCATACCCAACTCGGCTAAAAAAAAGTAAAAACTGCTGTTTTATGCAGCTCAGCACGACTCAAAAGAATAAAACCAGCCCACAAGTGAATAATCTATCAATGAAGGATGGTCTTGCTGAATACTTATTTTACAGCCAAATATATTTAATCAAAAGCAAAAATCAAAACATACCCCCAACAAACAAGGTTATGTTAGTTTTTTGTTCCACATTGTTAAAAACAGGCGGGAGTATAGGGGCTTTTGGAGAGCATGGAAACCGACCCAGCGCACAAAAACAAAAAAGGCTGCCGCAGCAGCCTCGAGAACACATGCCACATTCACTTTCGATGCAATACGAAACACAATTCATCAAAAAATTGCCGCTCGCCGGATGCCACCCCGGGGTTGCTTGGTCCTTCTTCTATCCGGCCCAACCGCTCAACGGTGAAATGGGACTCAAATAACCGCCGAACGTCCGCCTCCGATACCGCAAAGGGCGGCGATTGTTGCTGAACGGGCGCATAATCCACGGTGATCAGCAGCAGGGTCGCGCCCGGATTGAGCAAGCGTGCCAGCAAGTCCGCGTAGGCGACCCGCATCGGCTCGGGCAGGGCAATCAGCGCCGCCCTGTCATAGGCGGCATCAAAACGACGCGCCAGGCTGTCGGCCTGAAAGAAGTCGCCTTCATACAGCCGTATTCGACCGGCGTGCCGGCACCGATAATGACCGGATTGCTCCAGTTCGGGTGCCAGCCCGGCCTCGGTGAAAAAATCCTGCACCGCCAGCGGCGACAGCTCGAACCCCGCCACCGTATGCCCCCGTGCCGCCAGCCAGTGCATGTCCCGGCTTTTACCACACAGCGGCACCAGTACCTCGGTCTGCTGCAAGAGCGGTAATTGGGGCCAGAATCGGCTTAACTGAGGGTTAACCTGCTGGCGATGAAACCCGATGCGCGACGACTGCCAACGCTGATGCCAGAACTCCGCTTCCATCTCGACTCCCATGGTTAGGTCTGTTGACCTTAATAAAACCGGCACTATCGCAGCTCGATAGCCTGTCCATCAAGCCCCGGGTTTGAACTGATTGCTGCCCGGATCGTAGCGGTAACCTATTTGCGCCATGCGCGCCATTATCCGGCCGCTGTCCAGCTCGTAACGAGACAGCAAGGCGGTGAGGCTGTCGCACTCCAACCGCAGCTTCTCGTTCAGAATGCTCAGCACCATGTGATTATCCATTCGCTCCAGCAACGTCTTGTCCATCTTGTTCTCCTGTCTGGTATTTTCGCTCGAGATAGCGAGATCAACGAATACTATAGTCGGGTCGAAAAATACTGCCTCGTTAAAACTTACTGTATATTTGAACAGTATCTTGTTGACCGATACGCCATCGACCATTACTGTATATAAAAACAGTAACCGAGCAACAAGGAACCTGTATGGCCACCCTCTTGTTAACCCGTGAACAGTTAACCCGTGAACAGTTATTCCGTGAACAGCTATCTCGTAAGCAGACTGTTTCATCTGCGCCTCAGGGTCCGCTTACGCCGAATGAAACCGACAATAACATCATGCGTATTACACACTGGAGTCAGGTACAACAGGCACGGTTACTGGCCAGCCTGGCCGTCATCAGTCGGCAAAACCGGGGCTGGATACTGATCGCCAATGGCCCGGCACCGCTGTCACGCCGAATACTGATTGACGCCGGCGTCAATCCGGCACGGGTCATAGAAGTGAAAAGGGCATCCGAATCACTGCTGCAACAGGCCAGGGCCTGTACCGGCATTGCCGCCCTGGTGTGCTGGCAGCCAGGCGGCGCGGCGTTGCCTTTACCGGGTCATCGAGGGCAAAGCCTGTTCATCATCACGCCAACCGGCAGCCCCCCGACGCTGGTTCAGCCACGATGTGCCGCCAGCCCGGCCATGATGGACGCTTCGCCCGGCAAAACCGGCATCACCCGATACCGAAGACTCGCGACCGGAGAAACAGCGGGCCGTGGATTGACGAGAGGATACTGTGGTTCGATTCGCTGATACCGAGGGGAAGCCGCCATCCGTGGCGGCATGAAGAAGAGACGATATCAAGAGGCAATGAGTGCCAGGGATATTCGGGGCATTCTCAGTGCCCGCCTTCATCCTTGTCGTAAGGAAATTTGACGTGGCCGTAGCGGATCACCAGTATGGCCACCGCCAGTACCAGAGCGGCACCGGCTACCGTGATCAGACGTAAACTGTCCATGCCCTTCATATCCAGAATCATGTAGCGGGCCAGGGCCACGATGGCAATATACAGCGGTATGCGAATGGGCAACTTGCCGGATCGCAGGTATATGGCCACCATCGCCAGCACTTCCAGATAGATGAACATCAGCAGCAAGTCGGCCAGTGTCACGGTTCCGGCCCGCCACATATGGCCGATTTCGATGCCCACCGCCACCACGGTGGACGCTGCCACTATGATGAGACCAATATGCTGCAACACATCCAGTACCTTACTGCCCAGCATGCGGTTATTACTCATAGACTCCCCTTATAAATGATGTAAACAGGATACCTTGCTCGTAGAACCGCTATCCTGACGCTGTCTGCTCTCCGGTCTACACGCAGATCCGCTCGAAAAAGGGACGACCGCGTGACCCATGGCCACCGGATCCGGCCTTGTTACCACCGGTGCAGCCCCCTATAATAACCGCGCTCTCACTCATATAACTTATAAGAAATTAAACTTGTATGAACTTTTTGAATAAAGCGAACACGCCGCCCTAGCCCATATCCTGCATCATTGCGTTTACCCGCGCCTTGTCTCGCCACTGTGCGGGCATTTTGCCTTGTTCATATCTCTGTTGAATCCGTACCGCTGCGCCCGCCTCGATGCCACGCCGGTACGACACTCACCCACAACCCTGGAACAATTAATAATGCTACCGAACATCAAGCAAACCTGGTTCTTCAACATAAGGGGAGACGTGCTCGCCGGCCTGGTGGTCGCCCTGGCGCTGATCCCGGAAGCCATCGCCTTTTCCATTATCGCCGGCGTCGATCCTAAAATCGGTCTTTATGCTTCCTTCAGCATGGCAGTGGTTATCGCCTTCGCCGGTGGCCGTCCGGGCATGATTTCTGCCGCTACCGGCGCCATGGCGCTGCTGATGGTCACCCTGGTCAAGGAACACGGCCTGCAATACCTGCTGGCCGCCACGCTGTTGTGTGGTGTACTGCAGATCCTCGCCGGCTATTTACGCCTGGGCGAGCTGATGCGCTTTGTGTCCCGCTCGGTGGTGACCGGCTTCGTCAACGCCCTGGCCATTCTTATCTTCATGGCCCAGCTGCCCGAACTGACCAATGTCACCTGGCATGTCTATGCCATGACCGCCGCCGGCCTGGGCATCATCTACCTGTTGCCGCTGGTCCCGGTGGTGGGCAAGCTGCTGCCTTCGCCGCTGGTGTGCATCGTCAGCCTGACTCTGATCGCCATTGCCTTCGGTATCGATATCCGCACCGTGGGTGACATGGGCGAGCTGCCCGACAGCCTGCCGGTGTTTCTGTGGCCCGAGGTTCCGCTCAACTTTGAAACTCTCGCCATTATCTTCCCCTACTCCCTGTCGCTGGCCATCGTCGGTCTGCTCGAGTCGATGATGACCGCCACCATAGTGGACGATCTGACCGATACCAAGAGTGACAAAAACCGGGAGTGCAAGGGCCAGGGCCTGGCCAACCTTGCCACCGGCGCCCTGGGCGGCATGGCCGGTTGCGCCATGATTGGCCAGTCGGTGATCAACGTTAAATCCGGCGGTCGCGGCCGGCTCTCTACCCTGGTGGCGGGCGTGGTGCTGCTGATCATGGTGGTGTTCCTCGGCCCCTGGGTATCGCAGATTCCGATGGCGGCCCTGGTGGCGGTGATGATCATGGTGTCTATCGGTACCTTCAGCTGGAGTTCCATTACCGATCTGAAAGCACATCCGGTCAGCTCCAGTGTCGTGATGGTCGCCACCGTTGCCACCGTGGTATACAGCCATAACCTGGCTTACGGGGTACTGATAGGCGTGCTGCTCAGCGCCCTGTTCTTTGCCAACAAGGTAGGTCAAATTCTGTATATTGGCTCCGATAAAGCCGACGACGGCACCCGTGTATACAAGGTGGTGGGTCAGGTATTCTTCACCTCCGCCGAGCAGTTTGTCGCCGCCTTCGACTTCAAGGAAGTGGTCGAGCGGGTACGCATCGATCTGAGCCGGGCCCATTTCTGGGACATTACCGCCATCAGCGCCCTGGACAAGGTGATACTGACCTTCCGTCGGGACGGTACCGAAGTGGACGTGATCGGTCTGAACGAGGCCAGCGCCACCCTGGTGGATCGCTTTGCCGAGCATAAGGACCCCAAGGCTGTCGAAAAGCTGATGGGCCACTAAGAGAGGAATGACTATGACAACCAATGTAATGGCCTGTATCGACGGTTCCAGCCACGCCAGTGCGGTATGCGATTGCGCCAGCTGGGCCAGTCTGCGTCTCGACGCTCCGCTGACCTTTATTCATGTGCAGGACAAGCACGTCGCCGAGGTAAAAAGCGACCTCAGCGGCAGCATCGGCCTGGGGAGTCAGGAACACCTGCTGGCCGAGCTGGCCGAGCTGGATGCCCAGCGCAGCAAGCTGGCCACCGAGCAGGGTTCACTGATGCTGGACGCGGCCCGCACCCGCGCGATCCTGGCCGGCGTGGCCGCGCCGGCCACGCTGCAGCGCCACGGCGAGCTGATCGAAACCCTGCTGGAATTCGAAGCCGATACCCGGTTGCTGGTGCTGGGCCGCCACGGAGAAACCTCCAGCTCCCCTTATGCGCACCTTGGCAGCCATGTCGAGCAGGTGATCCGCGCCCTGCACCGCCCCATACTGGTCACCCAGGGCGACTTCAAGGCACCGAAAAAGGTGATGCTGGCATTCGATGGCAGTGCCACCACTCGCAAGGGCGTGGAGATGCTGGCCCAGAGCCCGCTGTTCAGGGGGCTTGAACTGCACATCGTACTGGTGGGTGCCGACACCGACGATCACCGGGAGCAGCTCAAATGGGCCGCCGAGGTGCTAAACCAGTCCGGCATCGATGCTCACACCCATATTGCCGCCGGCGACGTCGACAAGGTACTGCCGGCCTATCAACAGGAACATGGCATCGACATGATGGTGATGGGTGCCTACGGCCATTCCCGCATTCGTCAACTGCTGGTGGGCAGCACCACTACCGCCATGATCAGCACCGCCCGGGTGCCGCTGCTGATCCTGCGCTAACCCGTACTTTTCATGCACAGTGCAGGGCCGCCCGGTCCTGCACTGCCATTTGGGTCATTAAAGCGTGATGATGAAGGGTGGTAAACGGCCTCCCCGGCCCGCACTCACCTTGTGCTGCATCAAGACACAACAACATTAAAGTATGATAGAGTGACTGCGAATCGGAGCCCCCTCGATTCTTTTCCATTTAGCGTCAACCCATTACCATCAGGATCAAGGTCATGAACACGAATGTATTAGCCTGTATCGACGGCTCCGAGCACACTGCAACCGTTTGCGATTATGCCGCCTGGGCCAGCTGTCAGCTTGGCGCTCACCTGGTGCTATTGCATGTATTGCATAAACCCGAGCCGACCATGCTGCTCAACCTGAGCGCCGCCGCCAGCCTGCATGCGCAGGACGATATTACCGCCGAACTGGCCGCCCTGGACAAAAAGCGAATCGAACTGGCCAAAGAGCAAAGCCGCCAGGTGCTGGAACATGCCAGCGCCCACGTCACCCAGGCCGGTTTTCCCAAGCCTCGCACCATACAGCGCGAGGGCCGCCTGGCACAGGTACTGGATCAGTACGAAGACTACAGCCAGATGCTGGTACTGGGCCGTCAGGGCACCAATGCCGACGACACTCCCAGCCGCCTCGGCAGCCACGTGGAGCAGGTGATCCGCACCACCGACAAACCCCTGCTGCTGACCACCGGCGAATTCAAAAAGCCCGCTAAAGTCATGCTGGCGTTTGATGGCAGCGACACCACCCGCAAGGGTCTCGACATGCTGGCCGGCTCGCCGCTGTTCCGTGGTCTGGAGTGTCATATCGTGATGGTGGCCGGCCCCAACCCGCACAACCTGGAGTTGCTGGAAGTGGCACGGCTGCAGCTGGAAACCGCCGGTCTGAAGGCGACCTCCGCACTGCTGCAGGGGGAAGTCAAAAAGAACCTGCTGGCCTATCAGCAGAAGCAGAATATCGATCTGATGGTGATGGGTGCCTACGGCCATTCCCGTATGCGTCAGTGGCTGCTGGGCAGCATCACCGATCTGATGCTGATGGAATCCCCGCAGCCCCTGCTGATCCTGCGCTAAACGCTGCTCTTCGGCATTCAATATTCGGCACTAAAAAAGCCACCGGGGCATGGCTCCGGTGGCTTTTTTTCTACCTGAATTCAACCAGGCGGGAACGCGTCCCCGCCCGATTAAGGCGTCGGCTTACGCCACGCCCTTTTCACGCAGGTATTCTTCGTAGTTACCGCTGAAGTTACGCATACCGCTGTCGCTCAGCTCTATGATGCGGGTCGCCAGCGATGACACGAATTCCCGGTCGTGAGACACGAAGATCAGGGTGCCCTGATACAGTTCCAGCGCCATGTTCAATGATTCGATGGACTCCATGTCCAGGTGGTTGGTCGGTTCATCCATCACCAGGATATTGGGCTTTTGCAGCATCAGCTTGCCGAACAGCATACGGCCCTGCTCGCCACCGGACAGCACACCCACCTTTTTCTTGATGTCGTCCTGACTGAACAGCAAACGACCGAGAATGCCACGAATGGTCTGCTCGTCGTCACCAATCTGCTGCCACTGGCTCATCCAGTCGAAGACGGTGATGTCCATGTCGAAATCTTCGGCATGATCCTGAGCGTAATAACCGATAGTGGCGTTTTCCGACCACTTGTAATGGCCGCTGGTGGGCGCCAGCTCACCGACCAGGGTCTTGACCAGGGTCGACTTGCCGATGCCGTTGGCACCGAGAATGGCGATGCGCTCACCCACTTCCACCAGCATGTTCAGGTTCTTGAACAAGGGCTCGTCACCATAGCCCTGAGACATCTGCTCCATTTCCAGCACGTTGCGATAGAGCTTCTTGTCCTGCTCGAAACGCAGGAACGGATTCTGGCGGCTGGAAACCTTGACCTCTTCCAGCTTGATCTTGTCCATCTGCTTGGCGCGAGACGTCGCCTGACGGGCCTTGGAGGCGTTGGCGCTGAAGCGGGCCACGAACGACTGCAGATCGGCAATCTGGGCCTTTTTCTTGGCGTTGTCGGACATCAGGCGCTCGCGGGCCTGGGTAGAGGCCAGCATGTAGTCGTCATAGTTGCCCGGATAAACCCGCAGCTCGCCGTAGTCCAGATCCGCCATATGGGTACAGACGCTGTTCAGGAAGTGACGATCGTGCGAGATGATAACCATGGTGCTGTTACGCTCGTTGAGCGCCCCTTCCAGCCAGCGGATGGTGTCGATGTCCAGGTTGTTGGTCGGTTCGTCGAGCAGCAACACTTCCGGATCGGCAAACAGCGCCTGGGCCAGCAGCACCCGCAGTTTCCAGCCCGGCGCCACTTCGCTCATGGGGCCAAAATGCTGCTCGACCGCAATGCCCACGCCCAGTAACAGTTCGCCGGCACGAGACTCGGCGGTGTAGCCGTCGTATTCCGCGACCTTGCCTTCCAGCTCGGCGGCGCGCATGTAATCATCGTCGCTGGCTTCCAGGTTGGCATAAATGGCGTCACGCTCCTGAATGGCGGCCCACAGCTCGGTATGACCCATCATCACCACGTCCAGCACGCGCACATCTTCGTAGGCGAACTGATCCTGACGCAGCTTGCCCAGGCGCTCGTTGGCGTCCAGGCTGACATTGCCGGCACTGGGTTCCAGATCTCCCCCCATGATTTTCATGAAGGTAGACTTGCCGCAGCCGTTGGCACCGATAAGGCCATAACGGTTGCCGTCGCCGAACTTGACGGAGATATTTTCAAACAGCGGCTTGGCGCCGAATTGCATGGTGATGTTATTGGTCGAAATCAAGAAGCAGACTCACAGTTAACGAAACGAAGGAAAGGCGCTATTGCCGAAGGTCGCCAAGGATACCGACAGTCGGACTAAAGTTCAAAGAATGCGCAATATTTATGCCTGTGAGGGTGCCATATGGCTAGTTTTTCTGCGGTATCCGGCGATACCGCAGCATTGAGGAGAATAAAGGAAGCGAGTTCTTTGGTCGGGATCGAGATGCTCATCGACTGGGTTGACCGCTTGATGAGCCGGGTCTGACTGCATAAATAGGAATAAGCCGCGTTTTTTTATATCATATCGGCTCATTTCAAGGTCACCCTATGGAGAGCACGGTGCACTCAGATTACCTTACTACCGCCCTGATTAACGAGGTGGAAACCATCGCCCGGGATGCCGGTGCCGCCATCATGGACATTTATGGCCGGGACTTTTCCATCGAGCAAAAAGCCGATCAGTCGCCGCTGACCGAGGCCGACGCCGCCGCCCATCGACTGATTGACGCGCGCCTGAAACAGCTGGAGCTTAGCCTGCCGGTGCTGTCGGAAGAAGACACCGAACAATTCGGCGGTGCCGACAGTCAGGGCCGTTACTGGCTGGTCGACCCGCTCGACGGCACCAAGGAATTCATCAAGCGCAACGGCGAGTTCACCGTCAATATCGCGCTGATCGAACAGGGCAAACCGGTACTGGGCGTGGTCTACGCCCCGGCACTGTCATTGTGCTATACCGCCGCCCGGGGTGTTGGCGCCAGCAAGACCGACGCCGACGGCAATACAAGCTCTATTACCGTCGCCACCCATGAGCCCGGCACCCCCTGGCGGGTGGTGGGCAGCCGCTCACACGCCGGAGAAGCCATGCCGCGGTTGCTCGAGCAACTGGGTGAACACGAGCTGGTGGCCATGGGCAGCTCGCTCAAGCTGTGCCTGGTGGCCGAAGGCGCCGCCGATGTATACCCCAGGCTGGGCCCCACCTCGCTGTGGGACACCGCTGCCGCCCATTGTGTGGCCGAACAGGCCGGCGGCCGGGTGATCCGGCTCGACGGCCAGCCGCTCGATTACGGCAACCCGCAACAGTTGCTCAACCCCTATTTTCTGGTACTGGGCAACAGCGACCAGGACTGGCCGGCGTTGCTTTACAGAAGTGAGGGGTGAAGAGTAAGGGGGGAGGAAAACAAAAGCCAAACAGGCAACCCGGCTTGTTCGGGTACTTGTTTTCCCCTCACTCCTATCGCCTCACCCCTCACGTATTTATCTTGCCACCAGCACATCACAGGGCAGCGTGCTCAAAAAGCTGGTGGCCACGCTGCCAATCAGCAGCCGGCTGATGCCCTGTCGTCCGTGTGTTCCCAGCACCAGCAATTGTGGATCGTGCAGCGCCACCGCATCGTTCAGACACGTCTGTACGCCGCCGGCCATGATATCGGACCGAATTCGACTCTGATCGTCTTCGGCCAGAAAATGCGTCATCTCGGTTTTGATTTCCTTGCGGATGCGCTTCTTCTGCTCCCTGATCATGTTATCCATGTCCTGCTGGTCGTGGTGCATGAAACCGGTAAAAGGCGGTTCGAATACATGTACCAGCCGAATGTCGGCCTGCGGGGCCAACCACAAGGCCGCCTGTAACGCATGGTGCGAGCTGCGAGAAAAATCGGTGGCCGCCAGCACCCGTGCATAAGCCTCGCTAGAGTCTTCTCTGACCATCAGCAAGGGAATATCGCAGTGGCGCAACAATCGCTCGGCGGTGGTGCCCACAAAAAGATCCCGTAGCGGCTCGACATGATGCCGCCCCACAATCAGCAGATCGGCCGTCAACTCCTCGGCCTTTTTACCCAGCGCCTGATAAGGCTTGCCCAGCACCACATGACAGCCTCCGTGCGCCTTGACCTCATCGGGGACCAGATCAAAGAAACCTTGCAGCGCCATTTCTGCCGCCTTTTTCAGACGGTGGCGCACCGAAATTTCCACCATCGGCTCATAAAGGGTGAGCGCATCATCCACCACATGTACCAGATGCAGGCTGGCCTTTAGCCGAACCGCCAGCTCGACCGCCCTTTTCACCACCAGCATGGACTCCTGTTCCAGATCGATAGCAGCAAGCAGTATTTTCATCTCGACTTTCCTTCTAGTAGCAACTGGTAGCGGTAACAGACAGATAGCAACCTGTGACAGTAGCTTGTAGCGGCAAACAGGGGAGCAAAGTGACTCCTCGATGAACATATAATGAGCATTCCCGCTTTTGGAAACAAAATCAAATCAAAGCAGGCTTTATTACCGGTCGCGCCCGCCGGCACCGGCTTTTGATTTTCCTCCTTCGGCCTTTGGTTTACACTAGCGCCCCTTCAAGCCCCACTTTTTCAGGAATCTCAGTGTTAACAGCAGAAATCGCCATGCGCTGGCTCACCGCCGGTTACATCGACCACTACATCTGTGAAAACTGTCACGGCATCCACCTTTCCGAGCTGCAGGGGCAGGACGGCGTACTGGAAAGCCGACTGTTCGTAGAACATGAAGACGCCATTCTTACCACCGAAATCGAGGTGCGCCCCACCGCCCTGCTGGCGCTGGTGGCCGATCTGGGCCGGCTGAACATGAACTATCCCAGTCTCAAGGTGTTTGTCGATATCGTTGACGACAACCTGCCCCGCCTGATCGTGGCCGACTACCTGCACACCCAGGCCGGCATGGATCAGCGCCAGTTTCTGTGGATAGTGCAGCAAACCATGATGGCGACCCAGCAGTTATTGCTGGAGATCGGCGAACTCGGTTTCCTGATGCAGGACGACGAACCGCAGAAAACCCCCTCTGCTGTGCATTAAGCCCGCAACTTGTTCAGGGTTAAGCCAGTCGCACCTTTTTTTACGGAAAAGCCTTGAACAAGCACCGGCAAGTCGTTAGATTACGCTCCGTTCCCAAGCGGGGCCGGTCAGGCAAGACCGTAACAAAATGCTGAAATTTGATGATGTGTCCGAGTGGCTGCCCAAGGCGAAGCCTGAAAAAGGTAAAAAGCCACGGAGCGTGCTCCGTCAGTCCGAGGACATGAGTCATCAGCAAACACGGAGTGAAAACAACACTCTTTAATAAAATTGAATGAAAAAATACGGTGAGGTGTCCGAGTGGCTGAAGGAGCACGCCTGGAAAGTGTGTATACGGCAACGTATCGAGGGTTCGAATCCCTCCCTCACCGCCACATTAAAACCCCGAGCAGCAATGCTCGGGGTTTTTTCATGTCTGAATAACCCTGTCCTCCCCTCTCTTTCGGGTAATGGCATGACAAGCCCGGCTTCAAACAGTACTCTCGTTTTTCACATGCAGTTTTTCTCTCTGGCTACCCGAGTCGTAAAGGGTGTACATAGGCGCTCCTGATGGAGGGTTCGACGTGAATGCAATTGTACGGCTTGAACATGATTTTACCGCGATAGTGGATGCCATTGCCGGCCCCGGTATCGGTATCTTTCCCGGCTTTATCAATGCCGATATGGTGGCCGCCCTGCGCCACGACCTGGCGACCCTTCCCCCCTGGGAGTTGACCCCTGCCGCTATCGGCCGGGCACGGCTGCAACAGACCAATGAGCAAATTCGTACCGACAAGACCCGCTGGCTGGAAGGTGACACCCCGATACAGCGCTGCTATCTGGCGCAAATGGCCGATCTGCAACTGCAGCTGAACCGCCAGCTGTTCATGGGGCTGAAAGACTACGAATGCCACTATGCGCTTTATCAGGCCGGGGACTTTTACAAGAAGCACCTGGATGCCTTTCGTGGTAAGGGCAACCGCCGCCTCACTACCGTGCTGTACCTCAACGACGACTGGCAGGCAGCCGATGGCGGCGAGTTACTGGTTTATACCGCGCACGGAAAAGCCGTCATGCATCGGGTCTTGCCACAGGCCGGCACCCTGGTGTGCTTTCTGTCGGAAGACTTCCCGCACGAGGTGTTGCCGGCCACCCGGAACAGGCTGAGCATTGCCGGCTGGTTTCGTATCGACGACCCGGTCGCTCCGGCCATTCACTTATAAAGCGCGCCATCAAATAAACATCAAAATATTACGTAAAATTTTGATTATTTAAAAAATAAAGCCATCTTAAATGACGATTTACATTCAAGATGGCTTTATTTATCACATTTCAATATTTTTGCTTTTCATCCGGGTGTCACTCTGCCAACCTGAGTTCAGTCTCATAGAGCAAGACATTAAGGACGATCCCATGTGTTCTATCTTCGGTATTCTCGAACTCAAATCCGACGCCGCCGCCCTGCGCAGCCGCGCGCTTGAGCTGTCCAAGCTGTTGCGCCACCGTGGCCCCGACTGGTCGGGCGTTTACAGCAGCGACAACGCCATTCTGGTCCATGAGCGACTGGCCATCGTCGGCCTCGACAGCGGTGCCCAGCCACTGTTGAACCCGGCCAAAACCCACGCTCTGGCGGTGAACGGCGAGATCTACAACCACAAGGAGCTGGAAGCCACCCTCACCGGTGACTTCGAATTTCAGACCCAGTCCGACTGCGAGATCATACTGGCGTTGTATCAGGAAAAGGGGCCCGAGTTTCTCGATGATCTCAACGGCATCTTCGCCTTCGTGCTCTACGACGAAGAGCAGGACGCCTACCTGATCGGTCGCGATCACATGGGCATTATTCCGCTCTACACCGGCCACGACGAACAGGGCAACTTCTATGTCGCCTCCGAGATGAAGGCGCTCACCCCGGTGTGCAAAACCATCACGGAGTTTCCCCCCGGCCACTTGCTGTACAGCAAGGAAGGTCAGTTGCGCCGCTATTATCAACGCGACTGGGAACAGTACCCGGCGGTCAAGGGCAACGGCTCCAGCGTGAGCGAGCTGCGCGAGGCACTGATGGCGGCGGTCAAGCGCCAGCTGATGTGCGACGTGCCCTATGGCGTGCTACTGTCCGGTGGTCTGGACTCGTCTGTTATCTCCGCCATCGCCAAAATTTATGCGGATCGCCGGGTAGAAGACGGCGACAACAGCGAGGCCTGGTGGCCCCGACTGCACTCCTTTGCCGTCGGCCTGGAAGGCGCACCGGATCTGATTGCCGCCCGCAAGGTGGCCGATCACCTGGGTACCGTGCATCACGAGCTGCACTACACGGTACAGGAAGGTCTGGACGCCCTGCGCGAGGTGATCTATCACCTGGAAACCTTCGATGTCACCACCATTCGCGCCTCGACCCCCATGTATCTGATGGCGCGGCGCATCAAGGCCATGGGCATCAAGATGGTGCTGTCCGGCGAAGGCTCCGACGAGCTGTTCGGCGGCTACCTGTATTTTCACAAGGCACCCAATGCCAAAGAGTTTCATGAAGAAACCGTGCGCAAACTGCAGGCACTGCACCAGTTCGACTGCCTGCGCGCCAACAAGTCGATGGCCGCCTGGGGGGTGGAAGCCCGGGTGCCCTTCCTCGACAAGGAATTCATGGACGTGGCCATGCGCCTGAACCCGGCCGACAAGATGTGCGGCAACGGCAAGATGGAAAAACACATACTGCGCGAAGCCTTCAGTGATCTGCTGCCCGATGAGGTGGTCTGGCGCCAGAAGGAACAGTTCTCCGACGGTGTGGGTTATTCCTGGATCGACAGCCTGAAAGAAATGGTGGAAGCCGAAGTCACCGATCAGATGATGGCGGCGGCGGCGTTCCGCTTTCCGCTCAACACCCCGACCAACAAGGAAGCCTATTACTACAGGGCCATCTTTGAAGGTCACTTCCCGCAGGAGTCCGCCGCCCACTGCGTGCCCTGCGGCCCGTCCGTGGCCTGCTCCACCCCCACGGCGCTGGAATGGGACGAACAATGGAAGAACATGGCCGATCCGTCCGGCCGGGCGATAAAAGGGGTGCATAGCCAGTCTTACTGAGCCACATCCAGGCCCGCAGCGGATGGCGCCTTTACGGTGCCATCCGCTTTTTTTTTGTTGGCGCGGATCCGGCCTCATTCATCCCCTGTCATTATGCATCCGGTATTTCTGTTACCGTTACCGAATATGCTAATGTAGCCGCAAACCTGTTCAGTCCGAGTTAGCGTGATACACCTCGATTCCAGTACCCCAGATCTGCCCGTCGAACGCCTGATGCACAGTGGCCTGCTCAGCTGCAGCCCCGATACGCCCGTACATGAAGCCGCTGAACGCATGGCCCACCGCCGATGCAGTTCCGTGCTGATCATGGACCACGGCGCGGCCGTGGGGATCTGGACCGAACACGACAGCCTGCGACTCGACTTCAACGACCCGGACTCGCTGCGCACGCCCATCGGGGACGTCATGAGCAGCCCGGTCAGCAGCCTGCATCTGAACACTCCCGTCTCGGAGGTCGCCCGGCGTTTTCACGAAGAGCAACGGCGGCATTTTCTGGTGGTGGACGATAACGACCAGCCAAGGGGCATAGTGTCCCAGACCGACATCGCGCTGAAACAGGGGCTGGAGCTATACCTCAGCCTGCGCGAGGTACACGAGGCGATGGACAGCCAGCCGCTGGTGCTGCCGGGCACCATGGCCCTCGGCCAGACCGCCCCCCTGATGCTGGCACAACGGCAGGATGCCGCCGTGGTCGACTGTGGCGGCGGGGAGTTCGGTATTATTACCGAGCGTGACATGGTGCGTTTTGCCGCTCGCCACCCGGGCGATACGCCACTGAGCAAACTGGCCAGCCGCCCGCTGTTGACCATAGCCCCCGAAGACTCGCTGCTGCGGGCCAGAGACATGCTGCTCGACCACCAGTTGCGCCACCTGGCGGTGCAGGACAAGCACAACCGGCAAATAACCGGTCTGCTCGGCTTTCGTCATATTCTGGAGGGCGCCGAGCAGGATTACCGGCTGGAGTTGAAGCAGGCCCTGAGCCAGCGTGATCAGGCTCTGAGCCGTTCCCGCCTCAACCTGCAACTGGCCGAACGGGTCATAGAGGCATCGCTGGAAGGCGTGGTGATCACCGATGCCCGCGGACACATCGAATTCGTCAATCCGGCCTTTACCCATACCACCGGTTACTCGCTGGAAGAAGTGCTGGGCAAGACGCCCGCCATCCTGTCTTCCGGCCGACACGATGCGAGCTTCTACGACAGCATGTGGAAAACACTGCAACAAAAAGGCTACTGGCGCGGCGAGATCTGGAACCGGCGCAAGAGTGGCCAGCTTTATCTCGAACTGCTGACCATCACCGCCATTCATGACTCGGACGGCAACACCAGTAATTACGCGGCCCTGTTCAGCGACATCACCCATATTCGGGAAAACGAGGATCAGATCCGCAAGCTGGCCTATTACGATGCCCTGACCAAGCTGCCCAACCGCCGCCTGCTCGAAGACCGGCTGGATCTGGCCATTCGTCACGCCCATCGTCACCAACAACGACTGGCGGTCGTGTTTATCGACCTCGATCACTTCAAGCGGGTCAACGACAGCCTGGGGCATGCGGCCGGCGACGAGCTGCTGCTCGATGTCTCGCGCCGCATGAACGCCCGGCTGCGGGAAGACGATACCCTGGCCCGCCTGGGCGGGGATGAGTTTATTGTCCTGCTGCCGGACTTGAGCGAACCGGATGAAGTGATTCGCATCGCCCGCCGTCTGCTCGACGCCATTGCCGAGCCGTTTCGGCTCAAGGATCAGACCTTTCGCATCGGCTGCAGCCTGGGCGTCAGCCTCTACCCGGACGATGCCGCCGATGCCGAGCAGCTGTTGCACCATGCCGACGCCGCCATGTACCGCGCCAAACAGGAAGGACGCAACACCTTTCGACTGTACAGCACCCACATGGACATACGCGAACACCGCTGGCTGGCGATGGAAACGGCGCTGCGTAATGCCATCGACAACGGCGAAGGACTGAGCCTGCATTATCAGCCCCTGGTCGACCGGGACAGCCAACGGCTTTGCAGCCTGGAAGCGCTGGCCCGCTGGTATCACCCGGAGTTTGGTCAGGTCTCTCCCGGTGACTTTATTCCCCTGGCCGAGCGCTCCGGGCTGATACTGCCCCTGAGCCGTTATCTGATGCAACAGGTTGCCGCCCGGTTGCGTACCTGGCTGGATGCGGGGTTAACGCCGGTGCCGGTGGCCGTCAATCTGTCGGCCCAGCAGTTCTGGCAACAGGATCTGATTGAACAGATTCGGGCCCTCTATGATGAATATCAGCTGCCAGCGGGGCTGATCAACTTCGAGCTGACCGAAAGCATGCTGCTCGACAAGCAGCAACAGGCGGTACGGGTATTACAGCAACTGCGCCAGCTGGGATGCCGGGTGGCGATGGACGACTTCGGCACCGGCTATTCCTCGCTGAGCTATTTGCACCAGCTGCCGATTACCACCCTCAAAGTCGACAGATCCTTTATTCAGCAACTGGGTGAAAACCAGGGCAGCGAGACCATACTGGCCGCCATTACCGGCATGGCCCAGGGGCTGAAACTGACGGTGGTGGCCGAGGGCGTGGAAACCGAGGAGCAGCTGAACACATTGCGCCGGTATCACGTCAATCTGATCCAGGGCTACCTGACCGGCCGGCCGATGCCGGCCGAGCAGATCACCGAACGCTATCTGGCCGTGGCGCGCGAATCCGCTACCAATAACGTCTTGTCGTGAATGAAGAAGGGTGTTGTCAGGGTCTGATAGCCAAACCACCACAAAGGAAGGCCGATGACCACCGACAACAAGAAAGGATCAGCGGTAAGGCGGCACCGTTTTTCGCGCATGGCCAGTCTGGCTTCGCTGGCCACCCGAGTGGCCGGGGGCATGCTGACCGAAGGCGCGCGCCAACTGGCTCAGGGTAACCGCCCCAAGGCGAAAGACTTGCTGTTGACGCCGGACAATGCCCGGCGCATTACCGGGCAGCTGGCGCAACTGCGCGGAGCGGCGATGAAGGTCGGTCAGTTACTGTCGATGGATGCCGGCGATTTACTGCCGCCGGAGCTCGCCGCCATTCTGGCCCGCCTGCGCGCCGATGCCAGCCCCATGCCGCCACGCCAGCTGGTCAAGGTGCTGGAGCAGGAGCTGGGACCGGACTGGCAGCAACATTTCGCGCAATTCGGCTTTAACTCTATGGCCGCAGCCTCCATTGGCCAGGTACATAGAGCCCACGCCGACGATGGCCGCCCGCTGGCGGTAAAAATACAGTATCCGGGCATCGGTGCCAGCATCGACAGCGATGTAGACAACGTGGTGACCCTGCTCAATATCAGCGGGCTGATCCCGGCCTCGGTGGATTATCGCGAACTGCTGTTCGAAGCCAAGCGCCAGCTGCACGCCGAAGCCGACTATGAACTGGAAGCCCGCCAGCTCGGCACCTTTGCCAACCTGCTGGCCGACGATAACGACTTTGCCTTGCCGCAGGTCGATGCCCGGCTCAGCACTCCGCGCCTGCTGACCATGAGCTACATGGAAGGTTGCCCCATCGAACAACTGGAAGATCATCCCCAGGAAGTGCGCGACCGCGCCGTCGGCCTGCTGTTCGCACTGCTGTTTCGGGAGCTGTTTGAATTTCGTCTGGTGCAGACCGATCCCAACTTTGCCAATTATCTGTATCAGCCGCAGAGCGGCCGCCTGGTGCTGCTCGACTTCGGCGCCACCCGCGCCTACCCCGCCACGATCAGCGACGGCTACCGCCGGCTGTTTACCGCCGCCCTGCAGCAGGACACCGCCGGTATCGAGCAGGCGCTGAGCCAAATCGGCTTTTTCAGCCGGGATATTATTCCTGCCCAGCGCCAGGCGGTGGTAAACATGGTGCAACTGGCCTGCGAGCCGGTGCGCAACGATGCACACTACGACTTTGGCAACAGCGATCTGGCGGGTCGCCTGCGCGACGCCGGTACCCGGCTCAGCATGGAGCAGGACTACTGGCACACGCCACCGGCAGACGCGCTGTTTCTGCATCGCAAGATTGGCGGCCTCTATTTGCTCGCGTCCCGGCTCAAGGCCAACATCAACCTGCACCGGCTATTGCAGCCCCACCTGGGATCTCAAGTCTGACAGACGGCTAATACCAATCTGGAAAACTAACTGATCTGTTTAGCTGTCCCGAAAAGGTCGAACGAAGGGGCTACTCCACCGACACGCTGAACCGCATCCCTGCGACGCTCAGCACATGACGTCCTGTCATGTGATGGTCGCTGGAGTAGAACCCTTCATCCACCCCTGTGCTGCGGCGCCGCCTGTGGGGGCGCCCTGCAGACAACGCGGTAGTTACGGAGAGGTAACAGAGATCGGCTCCCACGACCGTGAAATGCCAGGGACGGTATTTCCGAGCCCCCATGGATGGGTTTATGGCGTGTCGCGGGAGGTGATTCTGTTTCCTCTCGTGCCCAGCTTTGAAACAGATCACATTTTTACTTAGATTGGTATAATTATCCAGGCGCCAAATGACGATTAGTGCTCCTCCTGCAATCCGGCCAGCAGGCCGCTGCGCCGCTCTACCCGGCGACCGATGGCCTGCTCGAATACACCGGCGCGCGGCTCCAGCAGGGTAAACCAGCGCCGGGCCCGGGTAATGGCGGTATACAGCAGCTCCTTGGTCAGCACCGGGTTCAGCGCGTCCGGCAGGATCAGCGCGGTGTGTGCAAATTCCGAGCCTTGGGACTTGTGCACTGTCATGGCGAACACCGTCTCCACCTCCGACAAGCGGCTGGGCAGCACCAAGCGCAGCCCACCACCGCCATCGTTGCGGGCAAACACCACCCGCAGTACCCGGCGGCCATCTTCTTCCGGCAGGCGCAGGGCAATGCCGATATCGCCGTTCATCAGCCCCAGACCATAATCGTTGCGGGTCACCAGCACGGGCCGACCTTCATACCAGCCTTCTTCCGCTTCCAGCAAGCCCCGTCGATGCAGCAAAGCGGCAATGCGCTGGTTGAGTCCTGCCACGCCCCAGGGGCCCTTGCGCACGGTGCAAAGCAGGCGAAATTCGTCAAAGGCGGCCAGCACCTGCCCCGCCCAATTCGTCCAGGCCGGGTCGTCATGGGCGGTGTCGGCCGCCGGCCGGCCGGTGTTAAGCCGCTCGAGATAATGACCGTATCCCACCGCCTGCCCGCGACCGCCGTGCAACAGCCGGTTCAGCGCCGCATCCTGCTCGCCCTTGAGGCGCAAGGTCGCCACATCGTCCCGGCCAAACTGCTGGCGCGACAGACCGGCTTGCTGCCGGTTGACCGCCTCCGCCAGGCGGCCGATGCCGGAGCCACCGGCAAAACGACGGGAATAACGCAGCATCAGAATACGCTGCGCCAACGGATAACGGCCCGCCTCGCCTGCCTGCAGGGCCGGATGTTCGAGCCGTTCGCCACTGACCCGCTCCAGCCAGGCCACCCGCTCTGGCTGATAATGGCCCTGATCCGCATCCCGGCACAGATCCCCCAGCAAGGCCCCCGCCTCTACCGAGGCCAGCTGATCCTTGTCGCCCAGCAACAGCAACCGGGCATGGGGTGGCAGCGCCGACAACAGGCAGGCCATCATTTCGAGATCGATCATCGAGGCCTCGTCCACCACCAGCACGTCCAGTGCCAGCGGGTTGCCGGCATGGTGGCGAAAGTGCCGGCTGTTGGGCAGGCTGCCCAGCAGCCGGTGCAGAGTGCTTACCTCGGTGGGAATTCGCTCACGCACCGCATTGTCGACCGGCAGCGAGGCTACCTGAGCGCCGATGGACTCGGTAAGCCGCGCCGCCGCCTTGCCGGTGGGCGCGGCCAGCCGAATGCGCAGCGGCTTGTCGGCGGTGCCCTGCAGCAGAGCCAGCAGCCGCACTACGGTGGTGGTTTTACCGGTGCCGGGACCGCCGGTGATCAGGGTAAAGCCGCTGCCGGCCGCCAGCGCACAGGCCAGCTTCTGCCAGTCGGTCTGGCGTTCGCCGTCCAGCACCAACGGCTCGGGAAACAGCCGGTTCAGCCAGTCGGGCAGACTGTCGGGCACAACTCTGTCGTCCCTGATGCGCACCGCCAAGGCCCGCGCCACGCTTTGCTCATAGTTCCAGTAGCGCCGCAGATACAGTCGCTCGGCGTGCAGCACCAGCGGGCGATCGGACTCGCCGTGCGCGCCCGCCACCAGCGGACTTAGTGCCAGCGCCTGTACCCAGTCGGCCAGCGCCAGTCCGGCCAGCATGCGCGACGGCAGCAGCATGTCGGACAGGCTTTCTTCCCCTTCCGGCGGCAGCGACAGGGCAAAGTCCGGCTCGGCGAGCGTGGCCGCCAGATCCAGACACACATGACCATGGCCCAGCTGGTGGCTCGCCAGCGCCGCCGCCAGCAGCACCGATGCGTCGGCGCTGGCGTCCAGATCCACAAAAAAGCCGGCCAGCGCCCGGTCGAGCGGACGTAACCAGCCCAGAGCGACCCATTGATCCAGCAATTCAAGCAGGCGGCTCTGACTGGTAAGCGGTGCCGTGATGATCGTGGCCGTCATGGGTAGAACTCCTCGTGTTGTTCGGGGCTGGGCGGTTCGTTTCGAAACTGTTCGTTTCTAAACATGGCATCCAGGCTTTCAATCAATGCTCTGGGCGGCTTGTCGAACCAGGCCGCACCGGGACGGCGCACAAACAGATAAAGCGCGCCGCCCAGGTGGGTGTCGTAGTCGTAGTCGGGCAGGCGCAGCATCAGCTGGCGATGCAGCGCCAGCAGGTAGAGCACATATTGCAGATCGTACCGGTGCTTGAGCACCTGGCCCTGCATCGCCGCCAGGGTGTAGTCGGCGTCTTCCTGACCCAGCCAGTTCGACTTGTAATCCACCACGTAATAACGCCCCTCATGCTCGAACACCAAATCGATAAAGCCCTTGAGCATGCCGTTCAGGGTATCGGGCGCCAGCGCATTTCTGGGCTGACCCGGTAGTACCTGGTGCTGCACCTGCGCATCCAGCTGCTCCACATCCACCCGGCAGGCCTCCAGCCAGAACTCCATCTCGGTCTGATATTGGCCAAGCTCGCCCAGTGCAGGCCCCTGCTCAAACAAGGGCGTGGCCAGCAGCCCCTGCAGCCAGTCGGTGAGCGGCTCTGTCCATTCGGTCATGCCCCGCAGCTGGCAACGTCGGGCCAGCTGGTTTTTCAGCTCGCCGGGGTCGCCGGCCACCTCCTGGTCCAGCGCCAGCTCCAGCAGGCCGTGCAAAAAAGTGCCCGCCGCCGGCCCGCGTTCAAAGCGGTGCAGACTCGGCGTATCGCCCGGGCGCAACGGCACAAAGGGCAGCTCCAGCTCGTCGTCACCGGCCTTGCCCGCCTCGGGTCGTTCGGGCGAGGCGTCGTCAAAACGCCGGCCCGCCGTTTCCTGGGTGCGCAGCGCACTGTAGGAGGCAATCCACCAATGCTCGGCAGCCGTTCGGGTGGGCGTGGCCCACACCGGCTCGGTCAGGGTCTCATCGGTCGGACTCCACTGCTGTTCATCCGGCTCGGGGGCCGAACACAGGGCGGTGTCCGGCGCCACCAATGGCGTGAGCCAGTCGGCCAGACTGCCGGCCAGCTCGGCGCCGCCACCCAGCACATAGCCCATGGCCGCGTCGTGCAGCCGCGAGGCTTTGGCATTGCCGACCTTGATGTCGGACAGCCCCAGCCAGCAGGCATGGCGCGCCCGGGTCAATGCCACATACAGCAGACGCAAGTCTTCCCCCAGCCGCTCGCGCTCGGCCCGTTCCAGCTCGTCTTCAGACGGATTCAGCACCAGCCGGCGCCCCTGCGCATCCTGCACCCGCACCGCCCCCTTGCCGACGCCGCGAAACGAGCAAATGAACGGCAGAAACACCAGCGGATACTCCAGCCCCTTCGACTTGTGAATGGTGACCACCCGCACCAGGGCGGCGTCACTTTCCAGGCGCAGCACCTGCTCGTCGGCGGCCTCGGCCTGCCCCTCCAGGCACTCGGCCAGATGGCGGATCAACGCCTGCTCGCCATCCAGCCCGGCGGCGGCCTGCTGCATCAACTCGGCCAGATGCAGAATATTGGTCAGGCAGCGCTCGCCGTCGGCGCGGTCGGCCAGCCGCGCCGGCAGCCTGAAGTCGTGCAGCAGTCGGTGCACCATGGGCAAGATTCCCTGGCGTTGCCAGCAGCGCCGGTATTCCCGAAACTGCATCACCCGCCGCTCCCAGTGACGTTCATCCTGATTGAGCCGCTCCAGCTCGGCCAGGGTCTGGCCCAGGGTGGCGGTGGCCAGCGCCGCCCTGAGTTTTGCGTCCTGCTCCGGCTCGGCGCAGGCGCGCAGCCACAGCAACACATCATTCGCCTCGGCGCTGGCAAAAATGGAGTCCTTGTCGGACAGATAGACGCTGCGTACCCCTTTTGCCGCCAGCGCGTGGCGAATGGCCTGCGCCTCCTTGAAGCTGCGCACCAGTACCGCTATATCACTGGGCCGCACCGGGGTCAGCTCGCCGTCTTTGGCAAAGCCGGCCTTGCCCTGCCTGCCCTGATTGAGCAGGTGAGTGATATGGCCGGCACAGCTCGATGCCATTTGCTGCACATAAGGTGTGGCGGCAAGCGGCAGGCCTTTTTCGTTGTCCAGCTGCCACAGGGTCAAGGCCGGCTGTGTCTCGCCGTCGCATTGCCATTGCTCCTCCCGCCCCCTGGCGGCCACCGACACAAAAGGCAGCGGGTTGTGCTGGTCGTGACGAAACAGAAAGGCGCCCTCGGGGTACTGCTCGGCCCGCTCGAACACCCGGTTGACCGCCGCCACCATGGCGGTGGAAGAACGAAAATTGGTGTCCAGGGTGTAGTGCCGGCCGTCGGTGGCCTCCCTCGCCGCCAGATAGGTGTGAATATCGGCACCGCGAAAGGCGTAAATCGCCTGCTTGGGATCACCAATCATGAACAGGCCGCTGTCGGGGTGATTGTCCGCCACCCGGTAGATGGCGTCGAAGATGCCATATTGCAGCGGATCGGTATCCTGAAATTCATCGATCATCGCCACCGGAAACTGACGCCGAATCACCTCGGCCAGATGGGCACCGTTTTCTCCCTGCAGCGCCTCGTCCAGCCGGGTAAGCATGTCGTCAAAGCCCATTTCGGCCCGGCGGCGTTTTTCCGCCTCAAACCGGCACCGTACCCAGGCGGCAGCATGGCGCAGCGCCGGCTCGGCCGGATCGGGCAAGGCCGCCAGCTGTTGTTCCAGCTCCGCCATGGCCTCCAGCGCCACATGCACCGGTGGCTCGCCTTTTTTCCAGGCCTCGGCCATGCCCGCGGGCGTGAGCCGAACAAAGCCGGTGCCCAGCTCCAGCTCGGCGTCCAGCGACCCCGCCCAGGCCCTGAGCTTCGCCAGCCACGCTTGGTAGAAACGCGCCTGCAACTTGCGCCCGTCCACTACCTTGTCGGCCACCGCCTTGTCGAGCAGCAGCTCCAGCTCGTCGGCCCAGCGCGACCAGGGCGCCTTGAGCTTCGCCAACGCCTGCTCCCGCTCGCTCAGCGCCTGCTGGAGCAAGTCGGCAAGCTCTCCGCCGGCCTCGCCCTGCTCGCCCAATAACGGGCGCAGCTTCTTGAGCAGCACGCCCGGGGTTTGCCACTGATCAATCACCCAGTCGAGCGGCGCCTCGCTCAGCGGATAACACTGGCGACGCCAGTAATCGCGCGCCACCTCGGCCAGCAGCTCGCCGTGATCGGTTTCCAGGGTCTGGGTAAACAGGCTGCCGCTGTCGAAGGCGTGCTCGCGCAACATGCGCTGGCACCAGCCATGAATGGTGGATACCGCCGCTTCGTCCATCCACTGGGCGGCAATATCGAGCCGGTGGGCACAGGCCGGCCATTGCTCGGAGGCAAAATCGGCCTTGAGCGCGTCAAGCAGTGAATCGCCCTGTGCCTCACCGCGAAACACCGCCGCCGCCTGCACCAGCCGAACACGAATGCGGTCGCGCAGCTCACGGGTGGCCGCATCGGTAAAGGTCACCACCAGGATCTCGGGCGGCAGCAGCTCACGCACAAAGCCCAGCTCGTCGCCGTGGCCGATCACCAGCCGCAGATAAAGGGCCGAAATGGTAAAGGTTTTACCGGTACCGGCACTGGCTTCAATCAGGCGGCTGCCGTGCAGCGGAAAGGCCAGCGCCAGCGGGCGCGCCGATGGGCTCATGGGTGATCCTCCTGTGCGAGCCGTTGCGGGCCCAGATCTTTCAGTGGGGCATAGAGTTGTTTGCACCAGTCAAAAAAGCTGTCGTCGGCCAGCAGGGCGTCAAACTCCGGAAACTGACGCGCCAGGGCGCCGCTTTCGCTGCGTTCACCGGCGTAATTGAAGTCATCGCCATCGTAGCTGCGTCGGCTGGCGGCCAGGGCTTTTTGCTCGTCTTCCTGCTCCAGCCAGGCCATGGCGGTTTTAAGGGCCACCGGCAACGGGGCCGTCATGCCGGCCTGCAGCGCGTCCAGCCAGCCGGCCAGTATCGCCGTCGCCTCAACGGCGGGCAGCGGCTTGCCGTGCAGGGTGGCGTCTTCGCCCACCAGATACAGCGTCAGCTCAATGCCCGAGGCACAGGCGACGACCTGACTGACAAAGGCCCGCAACACCCGGTGCCATTTGGGCGCTTTTTTGTTCATCAGCTCGCCGGGCTGCAGCTCGATCAGCGCCAGTCGTTGCCGGCTTCGGCGAATGCCCCCCAGCCAGCCTTCCAGCTCCAGCCCCTGATGGGCGGCCTGCAACGGCAAGGGCGACTCCAGCCGCTCGGGCAAGATCTGGCACAGGGTCTGATAGCGGGCCAGTTGATCCGGCAACTGGGCCTGTATCTGCATGCGCAGGCGTTCGCCAAAACCGACCAGCGGCAACACGCCCTGGCCCTGGGCGCGCCGCGCCGACTGAGCCAGCGCCGCATCCGGCTGTTCGGCATCGGCCGCTTCGGCCAGCAGACGCTGCTTGAGCACATAGCGCTCCAGCCCGTTCAGGGCGAAGGGCTCTTCGTCCAGTTCGGCCGTGGTCTCATCGTCCAGCATCACCTTGAGCCGGCGATTGAAAAAGGTGGCCACGGGCTGGCGCAAAAACTGCTGCAACTGCTCCAGGGTGACCGGCTCTTCCGGCTGCCACGGCGGCAGCGGGGTTTCCGCTGCCTGCATGCCGCCGCCGTAACGACCGGCCCACTCCCGGGCATAGCTGAACAACACGTTCACTTCGGGCCCCTTGATTGGCGTAAAGTAACGCCGACTGAACGGCTGCAACGGATGCTCGGTGGTGATCCCCTCCAGCAGCTCGCCGCCATCGGCCCGTTGCCAGCCACTCAGGTGATCTCGCAACTGGCCCACCAGCACCGAGGGCGGGCGCTCGCTGTTGTCGCGAATGCTGCGCCCCACCCAGCTGATGTAAAACTGATCCCGGGCCGACAGCAGCGCCTCCAGCATCAGATAACGGTCGTCTTCCCGTCGGGAACGATCGCCGGGCCGGTAATCGCCGGCCATCAAATCGAAGTCGAGCGGGGTGACGCTGCGCGGATAATCGCCGTCGCTCATGCCGAGCAGACACACCTGTCGAAACGGAATGGCCCGCATCGGCATCAGGGTACAGAAGTTCACCGCACCGGCCAGAAAGCGCTGACTGAGCCGCCCCTGATCCACCGCCCCCAGCCAGGCTTCGCGCACCACGGTGAGCGGCAGCGGCTCGTCGAGGTTCACCCCGACGCACAGCGCCTGCCACTGCTCCAGTGCCTCGGTCAGTCCGGACAGCAGGGTTTGCTCCTGCTCGCTGTCGGGCAGAAAAAACCGCGCCAGCAAGGCCTGCAGCCGTACCGTCCACTCGGTGGCACCGACCCGTTCGGCCAGGGTGGTATGCAGTTGATCGATGGCGTCCAGCAGGCTCACCAGCGGGCCAATCATGGCCGCGTCCAGGCCGCCGATTTCATCATAGGGCTCAATGCCCTGGCAGGCTTCTCCGGCACCCACCGCATAACCGAGCAGCATGCGCCGCAGGCCAAAACGCCAGGTGTTTTGCTCCAGTTGCGCGGGCAGGCCCAGCCCGGCCCGACGCCGCGCGTCCAGCCCCCAGCGAATGCCGGCGCCTTCAATCCAGCGGCGCAGCACCGGCAGATCGGCCTCGCGAATGCCAAAGCGCTCCCGCAGGGCAGCCACATCCAGCAGATCCAGCACCTCGCTTACCGGCAGCCGGCTGTCGGGCAGATGCAGCAAATGTTCGAGGGCGATCAGCAGCGGCTCACTGCCCCGGCTGCCCTGATCCGCCAGGGTAAAGGGAATAAAACGGTCATCGTCGCGCGCATACTGGCCGAACACCGCCTGAATATGCGGCGCATACACGCTGATGTCGGGCACCATGACAATGATGTCGCGCGGGCGCAGGGTGTCGTCCTGCGAAAAGCGCGCCAGCAGCTGGTCGTGTAGTATCTCCACTTCCCGCTGGGCGCTGTGCGCCACATGAAAGCGCACGCTCAACTGCCGGTCGGTCAGCGCCGGCCAGTGCGCCCGGCTTTCTGCCGGCGGCCGCAGATTGAGAATGTCGTCCTGCAACTGGCCCAGCAGATGCTCGGTGTTGCCGGCGCCGAACAGATCGATGCGGCTGCCGATGGCATCGAACCGGGCTTTGTAGTGTTCGGGATCGTCGACGCTGTCGAGCAGGTTGATGTAGTCCCGCCCCTGCTTGCCCCAGGCGGCCAGCAGGGGATGGGCGTGCTGGTGCAGCTCCACCTCGTTCAGCCCCGGAGACTGACCAGCCTTGCGGGCATGACGGCGGTATTGATGCCTGAGCAAGTCCTGATCCGGCACTATGTCGCCCCAGTGGTACTGGCAGGGGTTGTGTACGCACAGCAGCACCTGGCTGAAACGGGCCATAGCCGACAGCGCCTCCAGGGTCTGGGCCGGCAGCGAGGAAATACCGAACACCACTACCCGGCGCGGCAGCCCGGCCGGGCGATGTTCGCATTGGCGCAGGTGCTCGACAAAACGTGGGTGCACCCCGGCCCGGCTGCCGGCCAGTTCCTGCTCGCCCACGTCGGCGAGCAGGGCTCGCCACAGGGCCGGTTGCCAGCGCACGGCGTCATCCAGCGGCACCGGCCCCCGGCGCAAACTGATGAGCTCATCCCGCCCTTCGGCCCAGCCTGCCAGCCAGTCGGCCCGATACACCTGATATTGGTCGAACAAGTCCGCCAGTCGCTCGGCCAGTTGATAGCGTTTGCGATAATCGGCATCGTCCTGCAGAAAACGACCGAGCGGCGCGAATACCGCATCGGCCAGCAGGCTCGGCAGCAATCGCATCAGCCGCCAGGTCAGCGGCGCCTTGTCGAGTGGCGATAGCCGGGGAATGGTGTGGCTGCCCAGCACCGAACGATAGCTTTGCCACAAAAAACGGGCCGGCAGGTCCACCTGCATGGCCGCCGCAATGCCGCCACTGCGGTGCTCGGCCAGCGCCAGCTTCAGCCACTGGGCGATACCGTTGCTCTGCACCAGTATTACCTCGTTTTCCAACGGGGCCAGCGGGTTGCCCCGCATCCAGGCCACCGCCAGCTCCCGCAGCTCCTCCAGGTGGTTACCGTGCACCACCATCAGCCCCGGCGTGAGCGCCTCGTTGTTCTGCATTTGAATTCCTTGTTATTATCCCGCACCGGCTCATGATAATGCCAAAGTCCCCGATTGGGATCCCGCCTTTCGACTGAAATATCTCCGGATAGTTTGAGGCACCCCTGGTGTGAGATTTTCGAGTCGTCCACAGCCAGGCCCGGGATTTATCCCGAGGCCAAAACCGAATAAAGGTGACGATACTGGAGATACTGGGGCTGTCGGGTACGAGCCGGATCAGGCGCCCGGCTCCATCGCCTGCTCCGGAGGAATGCGGGCAAAGCGCACCGGCATGCTGCGCAGGCTTGTCTTGCCACGGGCGGTTAAATCGGACATGAACTGAAACTGTTGGCGCGGATCCATCGGATAGGCCTTGATGCGATAATGAGTGCCCCAGGGTTGCTCTTCCAGCACGACCAGCACCGGCTGCTGCAACTTGAGATAGGGGCTGGTCAGGGCTACGTCCTGCAGCACCCGACGCACTTCATGGGCATCGTGATCCGGCTCCAGATAAAAGTTCACCACGCACATCAGGCTGGCGCCACCGTTGTTGGCGTTATGAATCAACCCGGTCCACAGCTTCTGGTGAGGAATAAACACTACGGTATCATCCGGGGTGACGATTTCCACCGCCCGCATGCCCACGTGCCTGACTTCGCCGTAGCAGCCGTCCACTTCTATCCAGTCGCCGGGGCGATAAGGCAGCTCATAAGCGGCCACTATGCCGGCGATAAGGCTGCTGACGTAATCCTTGAGCGCAAAACCGACAGCCAGGCCGGTCACGCTTAATATCACCACCGTATTCTGTACTGTCGGCTCGATGAACAAGGGCACTATCCATATCACCGCTGCCACAATTACCAGCATGCGAGTGGTGGGGATAAACGCCAGTACCAGCAACCGCCGGCTGCTGTGCAATCGATTCGCCAGCCAGGGCAACAGCTTCTGGCTAAACCATACCAGCAGTATGGCGATGACGATCACCACCAGGGCTTCAATCAGGGTCCGGGTGGTGATATTCCTGAATAAGCCGACAACCTGCTCTGTCTCCATCACCGCCCCCGTTAAAAACCGTCCAGCAGATAATCCCGACTGCCCAGAAAATCGCGTACCGCCAGGTAGCCATGCACGCTGAGCCGCCAGTATTCTTTATTACGTTCGACAATACCGAGCTTCGCCAGCCGGAACAGCTGTATATTCAGCTGATCCGGTGCCATGATCGGCAACACCTGCTGCAGCGCTTCTCCATTCAGGCCCCGATGCAATAACAACGCAAACAGTACGAAGGCGACGCTTTCTTCCTCGTCTACCGGCAATTCAGGCAACTGCCGGTTCTGATCCAGATGACAGGCCCACAACGCCAGTGCCACCCCCACATTGCCCCGGGCCCGGGCAGCAAGGCGGCCAAGTTGCCTATCCGACCCCTTGAGGCCAAGCTGACGTAACAGCGCCTGCCCGGCCGGAGCAAAGCAATAGACCCGGGGCGGTTCAAGCGGCCAGGCCCGCTGCAGAAAAGCAAATGCCCAGCTATCGCACACCACCAGCCCCCTGCCAAACTCTCCCTGCAACAGCCTGGGCAGCAGTGCCCGGATGAAACGCAACCCCTCGGTGCTGCGCAGCAGGTAACGGGCCAGGTTATCAATCAGCCAGGGGCCGCTGTACAGCTGTTGCTGCTGCCACCATTTATCAACCTGTACTTCTCGTATCAAGTCGATATCCGGTGGTGTCAGTATCATCCAGCCCTGCTTCCAGGCACAATCACGGGCAATGGCGGCGGTGCCGCTGAACGGCGGATCCAGCAAAAAACTGACGCCGTTATCGGTCTCCTCCAGCCAGTCGGCAACCGACTCTCGAAGGACATTGACCGCGCCCTCACGCTCAAACTCCCGATAGCCCGGCAGCGCGGTATTATCCCCCACTTCGACCCTGTCCTTGCCGCGCAACCCGAGAATACGGAGCGTCCACCGCCAGCCATGCTGCAAGCGCGTTACCGTGGGTGGCGCCGGGCAACAATAGTCTGCCGCCCGAATCAGCTGCCAGTGGTTGTGGTCGGTCACCGAACTCTCCTTCTCATGCCCGCACGATGACAACAGCAGTCATCTGTACCGTCAGTGTAGCCGGTACTGTGCCCAGCTCCGGTACGCGAACCAAACGACTACATAGCGAACTGTGATCATACCGACACGTCTTTTGGTTCTCCCCGGTCGCATTTTTTGCACGATAACAAATGGCCCAGCATGCTTTCTCTGCCGGAGACGGTCGTGACCCAGGGTCGATTGATAAAAGGCGGTTGATGACGCACATGCTGAAAATGACCGCATTGCAATTCTGCCACCCAGTCATGCTCTTCATCCCGGTGATAACCGACAATGGCTTGTTTCATCTTTATGACTCTCTTTACTGAACTCATTATTACCTTGCCGCCAGCAAACCAATAAAAAAGGCGGACAACTCGTCCGCCTCTCTCGTTCTTGCTGCTTCATGGCGCAAATAGCCAGCCGGATCGAGTATCTCTTAACCGCAGCACTTCTTGTATTTTTTACCGCTGCCGCAGCTACAGGGCTCATTGCGCTCGGGCGTCTTGTCCTGCGTGACGGTACTTGCCTTGTTGAGCAGCGTGGTCAGCTCGGTGATGGACTCCACCGCGCCCTCATTGCTGTCGACCGTTACCTCGGCGAACAACCGTGCCTCGGCGGCTTGAGCTTCGATTTCCAGCTTGCGAGCCTCGCTGGTCACCACCAGCGTCAGCGGATGCTTCTTGCTGCCGAGCTTGTGGCTGGCCTTGGTGTTATAGCCATAGCTGATGTGGCTTTGGCGCGCATCCTGGCGGCCCTTGAAGAAAAACTTGTCTGACATCTTGTCATCCCTACTGCTTGAAAGGACAGAGGCGAACCCCGTTTATGCGATGATC
This sequence comes from uncultured Oceanisphaera sp., assembly GCF_947495715.1. Taxonomy (GTDB): domain Bacteria; phylum Pseudomonadota; class Gammaproteobacteria; order Enterobacterales; family Aeromonadaceae; genus Oceanimonas; species Oceanimonas sediminis. Next base: position 92,576 of record NZ_CANLZU010000008.1, on the reverse strand, counting down.
GCTGCTGAAATCAAAGGGACTGGCGTGCAATCCCCATGTCATGGCTCATAAAAGAAGAGGCATTGTACGCGAGCACCGTTAAAACCGCTTCAGAATACTGTCCTCGTAATCATCAACATGCAGCGTGACGTTGAACTTTGCTGCCAGTGTGTCGAGCTGCGCCTGTTTGGTGTTCAGTTCATCCATGATGATGACGTTATCGTCCAGTTTCCAAAGCTGCCTCGAACCGGCATAACTGTATTGCAGCGCCAGCAGCGCATCGGCGTCACCTTGTTGCGCTGCGGCTTCCAGCTTGCGCATCTTGCGGGTGATCTTGTTCAACGACTGCTTCAGCTCCCACACATACAGCACTTCGGTCAAATAATCATGATGACGATATTTACTCAGGCCCAGGCCGATGGCCGCCGCCGTCACCACTACCCCCAGTGCATTCCAGTGAAAATGGCTACCGCTGGGGTCGGGAAACAAGGCGATCAGGGTTTGCGAAATCAGCAGGCTGCCCGCCGCCAACGCCAGGCCACTGCCAATGAGCACGCGATTTAAATGGCGACGATAGCGGGTTTTATCGATGTCGATTAACTTCATAACAACCTGAAAGAAAAGTAAAAAGTGGTCGCATTATAAACCAGAAAGCACCTCGCTCACTACCATTGAACGCAAAGGCGGGCCATCGAAGGTGGAATACTGCTACCCTAGACGCCTGATGGAAGCAGAGCGGAACAACCCCGAGCCCACGATGCCAGAAAACGTTGCGATTTTTGTAGATGTACAGAATGTGTACTACACCTGCCGGCAGGCGCTGCGCGGCAATTTCGACTACAACGCCTTCTGGGCTCAAGTGGCCGACGGCCGAGAGGTGGTGGCCGCCTATGCCTATGCCATCGACCGGGGTGACGAGAAGCAGCGTCAGTTTCAGAATATTTTGCGGGCCATCGGCTTCGAGGTGAAACTCAAATCCTTTATTCAGCGGGCAGACGGCTCGGCCAAGGGCGACTGGGACGTGGGCATTACCATCGACATGCTGGAGTCGGCGGCCATGGCCGATACCCTGGTGCTGGTGTCCGGCGACGGGGATTTTGCCATTCTGGCCGATAAATTACGCCGGCATTACGGCAAACGGGTCGAAGTCTATGGTGCCCCCGGCCTGACCGCCAAGGCGCTGATGGACTCGGCCAGCGACTTTATTGCCATCGATAACACGCTGCTGCTGTAAACTGCAGGCACAAAAAAACCGCCTTGCGGCGGTTTTTTCAGAATGACATTCGCAATTAAGCGCGAACGAAATCCAGGTGGGTCAGCTTGGGCTTGAAGGGGTGACGTTGAATGTCCTGAACCTTCACTTTTACTTCCTGACCGTCGATAACCAGAGTCAGCACTTCGCTGTAAAAAGCGTCTTCGGCCTGGGCGAGGTTGGCTTTTTTGTGATCCAGAGCGATGGCTACCGGCTCCTGGCCTGCACCGTAAACGATGGCAGGTACTTTGTCTTCATGACGCAGGCGGCGGCTCGCACCTTTCCCCAGGTCTGAACGAACTTCAGCTTCAAATACGAATGACATAATTTTCTCTCTTAAAGGTTAGTGGCGAACGCTGCGACCGGCATTCGCCTGTAAAAAGCGCGCGGATGTTAACATGTACCGGCCCCGGCGACAAGGTAAAGCAAAGGCCGTGAGGTGTTAAGGGTGAGGCGTGAGGAGGAAACAGGAACAACACCCATGTTTTACTCCTCACTCTTCGCCCCCTCACGCCTCACTCCTCACTCCTCACACTTCACCTCACTCCTCACTCCTTACAGAGTATTTATCTGCTGCAGAATGCGCTTGTCGGAGATGGGATACGGCGTACCCAGGGTCTGGGCGAAATAAGACACCCTTAGCTCTTCCAGCATCCAGCGGATGTCCGCCACCTCGGGCGCCAGCGGTTTGCCCCTGGGCTGCTTGTTCAGCAAGGAGCGGTAAGCCTGCTGCACCTGCTGAATTTTCAGCAGGTGCGCCCGATCCCGGTGCGGATCGATCGCCAGTTTGTCCAGCCGGCGCGACAGGGCCTCCAGATAACGACCGAGATCGGTCAGCCGCTCGGCCCCCGTCTCGGTGACAAAACCGCGGAAAATCAAGCCGTCCAGCTGGGCCTGAATGTCCGACATGGCCATCGCCATCGCCAGATCGATCTTGCCCTTGAGCCGTTTCTTCACGGCGTGGGCCAGGCTCAGCACCTCTTCCACCTGCAGTGCAATATCGGCCACGACCTGATTCAGCTCGCCGGCCACCTTGTCTTTCAGCACGGCAAAGGCCTCGGGCGTCCAGGCCGGCGCGCCGTGCTTGCGCATCAGCTGATACACACCGGCACGAATGCAGTCGTCCACCAAATCCAGCACCTTGCCGTAGGGGTTGAAATACAGCCCCAGCTTGGCCTTGTTGGGCAGTTTTGCGTGCAGGTACTTGATGGGCGACGGCAATTGCAGCAGCAAGAGACGGCTCTGGCCGTTCCACATGGTCTGGGCCTGGCTGATTTCGTCTTCGCACAGGGTCAGCGCCACGCTGTCGCCCTGATCGGCAATGGCCGGATAGGCCTTCACCTCGAAACCGGCGCGCTTGGCGGCATAGGTCTTGGGAATGGTGCGCTCGGGAAAGGCCAGCAGCCCTTCCTGCTCGAAGCGATCGTCATCCACCGCCTGGGTCAGCGCGGTCTGCACCTGCCCCTGCAGCGACAATTTGATGGCTTCCAGATCCCGGCCCGCCGCCAATACCTTGCCGTCGGCGTCCAGCACGCAAAAACGCATGATCAAATGCACCGGCAGCGCCTGCCAGTCCCAGTCTTCTCGCGGTACCGTCACCCCGGTCATGCGACGCAGATGCTTTTCCATCTGATCGAGCAGCTCGCCTTCCAATGGGGTCATGGCCGCCAGCAGCGCCTCGGCAAAGTTGGGTGCCGGCACAAAGTGTTTGCGCATCGGCTTGGGCAAAGACTTGATCAAGCCAATCAACAGTTCCCGGCGCAGGCCGGGCACCTGCCAGCGAAACGGCGCCGGATGCACCTGATTGAGCAACGGCAGCGGAATACGCACCGTGACCCCGTCTTCCTCCCGCCCCGGCTCGAATTGGTAATCCAGCACCAGATTCAGGCCGTCGTGCTGCCAGGCATCGGGATAATCCAGCGTGGTGACCCGGGCGGCCCGCTCGTTGAGCAGCATCTCCTCGGTAAAATGCAGCAATTCGGGGGTGTCTTTACGCGCCTGCTTCCACCAGTCATCGAAATGGCGAATCGACACCATGTCGGCGGGCAACCGCTCGTCGTAAAAGCGGAACAGGGTTTCGTCGTCAATCACCAGATCCCGACGGCGCGACTTGTGCTCCAGCGCTTCGGCCTGCTCCAGCAGGGCCCGATTGTGGTGAAAGAACTCGTGGCGAGTGTTGAGCTCGCCTTCCACCAGCGCCTGGCGGATAAACAGCTCGCGGCATAGTTTGGGATCGACCTGGCTGTAGTTGACCCGACGGCGTATCACCACCGGCAAACCAAATAGACTCTGGCTCAGGTAGCCCATGACCGCGCCCTGCTTCTTCGACCAGTAGGGTTCGCTGTAACTGGACTTCAGCAGGTGAGCGCCCGCCCGCTCCAGCCAGTCCGGCTCCAGCCGGGCGGCGGTACGACCGTAAAGACGATGGGTTTCGGTCAGTTCGGCCACCATTAGCCACCGAGGCGGCTTTTTGGCAAGACTGGAGCCGGGCACCAGCACGAAGCGCGCATTACGGGCGCCGATGATTTCTTTTTTGTCGCCATCGCGCATGCCGACCTGACTGAGCATGCCGGTCAGCAGGGCCTGGTGCAGGCTGTTGTAATCCGCAGGCTCGCTGTTGAGCGCAAAGCCCAATTCACGGACCACCAGCCTGAGCTGGCTATAGATGTCCTGCCATTCGCGCACCCGCAGGTAGTTGAGAAACTCCTTGATGCACTGCTTGCGAAACTGATTGCCGCTTAAGCTTTTTTGCTGCTCTTTCAGGTAGTTCCACAGGTTGATGTAGGCCATGAAGTCCGAGTCTTTATCGGCAAAACGGCGGTGCATCTCGGCGGCAGCCTGTTGCTTGTCTTGCGGTCGCTCACGGGGATCCTGAATACTGAGCGCGGCGGCAATCACCATCACCTCGGTCACACAGCCGTGCTCGCGTGCGGCCAGCACCATGCGGGCCAGTCGCGGATCCACCGGCAGCCGGGCCAGATCGCGCCCCAGTGGCGTCAGTTTCAAGTCGCCCTGATCACCCAATACCGCGCCCAGCTCTTCCAGCAGTCGAATGCCGTCACTGATGTTCTTGCGATCCGGCGCTTCCACGAACGGAAAGGCGGAAATGTCGCCCAGGCCCAGCGACAGCATCTGCAGGATGACCGAGGCCAGGTTGGTGCGCAGAATTTCGGGGTCGGTAAATTCGGGCCGATTCATGAAGTCGTCTTCGCCGTACAGACGAATACAGATGCCCGCCTCTACCCGGCCGCAGCGGCCCATACGCTGGTTGGCACTGGCCTGGGAGATAGGCTCAATCGGCAGCCGTTGCACCTTGGTGCGATAGGAGTAACGGCTGATGCGCGCGGTACCGGGATCGATCACATAACGAATGCCGGGCACGGTGAGCGAGGTTTCGGCCACGTTGGTGGCCAGCACGATGCGCCGCCCGCGGTGAGACTCGAATATTTTATTCTGCTCGGCGTTGGACAGCCGGGAATACAGCGGCACCACTTCGGTGTGGCGCAGCTCCAGCTTGTTCAACGCATCGGCGGTATCGCGAATTTCCCGCTCGCCGTTCATGAAGATCAGAATGTCACCCGGACCTTCCTGGGTGAGCTCGGTCACCGCATCGAAAATCCCCTGCAGTTGATCCCGCTCCCGGTTGTCGTCTACCAGCGGTCGATAGCGTAACTCCACCGGATAGGTTCGGCCCGACACCGAGATGATGGGTGCCTGATTGAAGTGACGGGAAAACCGCTCCGGATCTATGGTGGCCGAGGTGATGATCACCTTGAGATCGGGTCTTTTCGGCAACAGCTGTTTCAGATACCCCATGATGAAGTCGATATTAAGACTGCGCTCGTGGGCTTCATCGATGATGATGGTGTCGTACTGGCGCAACATGCGATCTTGCTGAATTTCGGCCAGCAGTATGCCGTCGGTCATCAGCTTGACCTGGGTGCCTTCGCTTATCTGATCGTTAAAGCGCACCTTGTAGCCGACCCGCTGGCCCAGATCGCATTCCAGCTCTTGCGCCAGGCGGGTGGCCACGCTGCGCGCCGCCAGCCGCCGTGGCTGAGTGTGGCCTATGGTGCCATCGATCCCCAGTCCCAGCTCCAGACACATCTTGGGGATCTGGGTGGTTTTACCGGAGCCGGTTTCGCCGGCGATGATCACCACCTGATGGTCGCGAATGGCGGCCTTGATGGTGTCACGCTTTTCGCTGACCGGCAGCTGCGGCGGGTAATGAATGGGATGGTTCAGCAGTGCCTGCCGACGGCGGCGCTCGGCGCTCGAGGCGGTCATCTCGGCGGCGATGTTTGCCAGCACTTTTTCCTGTTTAGCCTGGGACAGCTTGGCCAGCCCCTGCAACCGACGACGAAAACGGCCGCGCACGGCACCCCGGCACTCTTTCAGCTTTGCCTGCCACTGTTCAACGGACTGCGTCAAACCCAACCCCATTTACTCGATGAAAAACTGGCGCGCAGTCTAGCAGAAATGAGCCGCGAAGGGAGCCAGGATGGGCATGGCCTGTCTATACACGTACAGACATCACCAGGTGCCAACCTCGATATACACAGAGAAGCAGGTTACTACCATGCCAGGTATCCTCATCGTCAATTTGGCTGTTCGATGGCCTCAGGGTGCAGGCATCACCTTTTGCATGCCCTTGCACAAATGTTGGCGATGATTTTTTAGCCTTGCAAACCGAATACCGAGACCCGCCGCGAATAAAAGCCTGCCTAACCGCCTGGATAAGTCGACAACCGGGAGGAAGACACACTTCCCCCCCCAAGCATCTTCCGGAAGCCAAGTAAAACAGTAAACTATTGATTTAATATTGTTTTAAAATTTAAAACCTTCAAAGTCGCATGTCGTTTCACGAGATAAATACCCGTTATAGATAAGAGCAACATACAAAAACGGAAGCTAGCGACGGATAAGGCCACATAATTAAAATAAATAACAAGATACCGATTGAAATGACGGCAACATCTCCGTATATTGGCTGCACAGCCCATCGTTGAGGAAGGTTAAAAATGAAAGAGTTGATTATCACCGTCATTTTTACAGTTGGCGCCGCTTTAGTCGCCGTTTCTGCACCTTCCTTGGCACAGATGTAAATGAGCCCGGGAAGACAGGACTGTAAAATACTAAAAAATAAAAAGTTTTTCAGATAACACAAAGGCGCCTCAAGGGGCGCCTTTGTATTATCTGAAGTTTGTTTCTCGATTTGAGTTAACGGTCCGGTTTAATAGGGGGCCACACTCATGGTGCTGCCCGACCCCACCAGTCGTACCCGCTGGCCTGCTTGCCAGCTGCGATCGGCCTTTTGCACCACAATCAGGCTGTCGCCCCGGTCGGTACGCACTTCCAGCTCCACTGCCTTGACCTGATTGATCTTGTCTTCGGCCCGCGAGCCCACCATGGTGCCGGCAATGGCCCCCACTGCCGTGGCCAAGGCCTGGCCCGAGCCGCCCCCAACCTGGTTACCCAGAATGCCACCCACCACACCACCGCCGAGGGTACCGATCAGATTCGGGTTCTGATCCCCGGCCTGAATGGTCACCGGACGCACCGACACCACGGTGCCGTAGGTGACCGTTTGCGCCTGCTTGGCCGCGCTGCTGCTGTAGACATCACCGGAATACACATCCGGGTTGGCACAGCCCGCCAGGCCGAGCGCGGCCACCACGGCAACCGCTGACAATGTTTTCATTTTCATCATGAACCCCCTATGGAAAGCGATACAGTCATTCTCGTTGTTATTGTCGCCGAGAATACAGACCCGACCGTAATGGCCTTTATTGCGGTATTCATCGACCGGTACAGACTGTCTCTGATTGGTTAGTACCAGTTTACCCTCATTTAGCCCATAAATAAGCCCGGAAACCACAGCGCCATAGAGTTCAGAGGCAGCACATCAAAAGACGACGCCGATACACCAAGGAGGACAAAGGGATCTGTTCAGCCGACCATCACATAACAGGGACGTCATGTGCTGAGCGTCACATGGATGTGCTTGAAGCGGGTCGGTAGAGCAGACCCTTTGTCCGACATTGATACAGAAATTAAATAGACCACTTGTTTAATGTGAACGGTATTACTTGCGTATAAAACCACAACGGCCGGTCCTGGGGCCGGCCGTTGCCGCAGAAAGAAGATGAACGCACAAACTTAAATGGTGGTGCCCACCGGCTTGTCGGTCAGCAGACGCATCAGCAGCAGCCACAGCGCCCAGCCGGCCACCAGCAGAATGACAAACAGGAACAGGCCGGAGTGATATTTTTCCAGCATCATGCCCGCTATCATGGGGCCGGTCAGCGAGCCGATGCTGTAGGTAAACATCAGCTTCTGGGTCATTCTCACCAGCGCCCGGCCATGCATCTTGCCACAGGCATAAGACATGGTGGTGGGATACAGGGTAAAGCCCCCCGCGCCCAGCAGCGCAAACGCCATGAGCATGGCGCCCTTGCCATCGAATTCCCATAACAACAGACAGCCCGCGCCAATCATCAGGGTTTGCACCCCCATCAGGGTGCGCTTGCCGAATTTGTCGGCCAGACTGCCGTTGGGCAGCTGAAACGCCATACCACACAAGATCAGCCAGGCCATGTACAGGCCGATTTCATCCCCCAGCGCCATCTGCTCCAGCTGAATCGGCATCAGCGCATAGAGGGCGCCGAGCAGCATGCCCGCCACCAGACAACCGGCCAGGCCCAACGCCCGATCTGCACGAGGGGGCTTGCCGCTGTTGGCATTAACACATCCCTCGGCATTCAAGTTCGGGCGGCTGGCCCACCACAAAGGCACTACCGACAGCATACAAAGGCCGGAAGCCAGCCAGAAGCCGGCCATGCCGGTGGTGGGAACCCAGTCGATGAACAGCTGACTGATACCGTAGCTGAAATAATAGATAAGCATATAACGCGCCATGGCGCTGGAACGACGATGCAGGGGCGCCACGCCCAGTACCCAGCTTTCTACTGCCACGAAGCCCACCGCCGCGGCAATACCCGCCAGCATGCGCAATATCAACCACACCGGTAACAGACTGGTCCAGGTCAGTGCCATGGCGGCCAGGGCCAGCACCAGACAGCACAATACCAGCGAGCGTACGTGACCCAGCTGCTGGATCAGCTTATCGGCGAAGAAGCTCGCACCCAGCATGCCCAGATAAAACGCCGAGCCCACCAGACCGATTTGTGCCGCCGCTGCCCCCTGATTATTCAGGTACACCGCCACCAGGGTCAGCAAAAAAGCATTACCCAGGGTAAGCAGTGTCAAATGCAGATAAAGGGGTATTAAGTACATGGCGCCTCCGGTTTTTGAGGCGCGCATTCTAGGTAGGGCGAATAGGCAAGTACAACGAGAAAAATTTGGGTTTTACTGCAATTTTTTTACTGTTTAACCGATGTTAACGCTCAACTGCCAGATAATGCCCTGTCCCGTGGTCAGGGCACCCAGAATTAACAAGGCCGCAACCGCGATCACCGGCGGACGGGTCTGTTCTTTTCGCAGCAAGGGCAGCAACCAGATGATGGCACCGAGCAATATTGCCGCGCTCATCTGGGCGAACGGAACAATCAAGTGGCTCATGTCCGGCTGAGCGGCCTGCGCCGAACTTTCCGCCAGCAGCGTCTGCACCAGCAATGCCAGTAACCAACCGATAGCAGAAGCGATGCCCGCCAGCGGCAATAGCGTATTGAATGCCTGCAAACGATGCTTGGCCCGTACCATGATCAGGTGCGCAAACACACAGCCACCGGCACCGGCCGCCAGCAATGCCGCCGGTCCCATCATGAACATAATCCAGAGACCATAAAGCCCCGCCAGACCCAGCGCCGGGGTGTGCCAGCTTAACGGCAGGCTGCGCTTGCCCTGCAGCCGCGCCTGATACAGCACAGCCCCCAGGCCGGCCACCAGGGCCGCACCCCCCAGCCACAACAGAAGTGTCGGCATGGCGGCCTCCACGCCCAGCATCAACGCCAGACCGAATACCGCCCAGGCCGACAGCAGGCCGTCACTGATGCGCCGGCGCTGACCGGGGCAGAGATCGCCGTTACGTAGTACCCACAGCAGCAGGCCAAGGGCCGTAATGGCGGTTAATGCCAGTGGCGCAAACAACCGCGCCGGCAACAGATCTGTCATCGGTGATTCTCCAAAATAGACACCCGGGCATTCTACCTCTGTCGACGGGCATTCGCGACCATACGGGCAAACATGCGCCGTAATTCCCGCGGCACCAGCTGCACGCCCTGCAGCTCGATGGCTTCGACCACCGCCAGCGCCATGCCCGGCTTGCTGCGCCGATTGAGGGCCCGCTCGATAATGCGGGTGGTCGGCGTATGCTTGTCGTAAATTTGCGCCTGATCGCGAAACACCGACTCCAGGCCGTTATCGAACAGATAATGTTCGATATCGAGCCGTGGCAACACGGTCAGATGGTCCTCTTCCCGCTCGCCGCGCAACATGCTGCGCACCCCCTGGGCGTATTTCTGTCCCGCTTCGTCACCATCGGTCAGCAGGTGCCAGCCGATGCCGAAATCCCGCGCCACCTTGATAAGCGGGCTGTGACCACACTGGGCAAACTCGATGATGCGAATACCCTCGGCGGGCAAGACATACCCGCAGATACGGGCCAGTTCGTTCAGCAGCCAGATCTCGGTTTCGCCTTCCACCAGCAACCAGTAACGGGCAAACAGCGACATGGGGCGGTTGATACGCACATGAAAGGCGATGCGGCGCATGTCTTCGCCGCTGTATTTTTCGTTGCCAATCCGAAAGCTCCTGGTTTCGTGCTCCATGCGTACCAGCCGGCGCAGGTGATTGAGCGGAAAAGCCGACAACAGGTCGCCGGAGTTGGTGGTGACCAGCTTCTGCCCGGGAAAACGCTCCAGAATGCCCCAGGTCACCGCCAGCATGGTGGGATGCAGCCGACTCTCCGGATCTTCAATCAGCAACATGGGCCGGGACCCCACCTCGATGGGCCTCCCCCCCCGCGCCTGCAGTATGGTGCGGGCCACCGCCGACAGCGCCAGCGACAGGCCGCTTTCTTCGCCCATCGGCTGCCAGTCGTTCAGCTTGCCCAACTGGCTTAACGTGACCGGGTGAATGGCAATATCCCGCGCCCGCCGGGGCGCTCGGCTGGTGGCACCCTGGGGCGTGAAATAATGTTCAAACAGCTGACGCACCGCATCCAGACCGGCCTTGATGTCCCGCTGGCTCAGCTCTTCTTCTTCCGCCAGTTGCTCACTCAGCCGGGTCAGCAGTTGCTCGTAATCGCCGTTCAGATTGACGATAGGCAGATCCTGCGGCGTGCCGCGCGAGTCACGCAGGCGGAATATCGGGTTCATTTCAATCAGGTAGTGCACCAGCTTGTGGGCGTCATCCAGCTCGATGGGCAGGCCGGCGCCGTCCACAAAGTCGTGTTCGCTGACAATGCCCTCGGCCGTGCGCTTCGCCCGCGCCCGGTAATGTACCCGATGAAAACTGTCCTTGTGCTTGATCCACACCGGCTCCAGTCGCGCCAGCCGGGCCGAATGCTCGCTGATGCCGGGTCTGTGCTCGCGGTAACTGAGCACGATTTGCAGTTCGTCGATCATTTCGTCCGGCTCGGGCCGGTAAAAATCCTCGTCCACAAAATGGTAGCAGCAGCCGCCCTGCCCCATCAGTCGCCACAGCGCGCGAAACAGACTGGTTTTACCCCAGGCATTCTCGCCCATCAACGCCGTGCTCTGATTAAGGGTCAGCGACAGCTGATTGAGGCCCATGAAGTTGCGGATCTGAATATGCTCGAGAAACATGCGCTGTCCTTGGTGAGGTCTGCCTGGTCAACCGACGGAAGATCGGTCACGTGCGATACAGCACCTTGATCAGATGATAGCCGAAGCGGGTTTTCACCGGCCCCTGAATGACCAGTTCGGGGCCGCTGAACACCGCCTTGTCGAAGGGGCCGACCATATCCCCCTTGTTGAACTCGCCCAGATCGCCGCCACGCTTGCCGGAAGGACAGGTGGAGTGTTTTTTGGCGAGTTTGTGAAAATCACCGCCTTTATCCAGCTGCTGTTTTATCGCCAGGCATTCGGCTTCGGTTTTTACCAATATATGCAGGGCACAGGCACGTTTTGCCATGGAAAGAGTCCAGATGTCAGAAAACAAGGGTTCAGTGTGCCAAAAAGTGGGGATACAGGGAAGCGTGAGGCGTGAGGCGTGAGGCGTGAGGCGTGAGGCGTGAGGCGTGAGGCGTGAGGCGTGAGGCGTGAGGCGTGAGGCCAGGATTATAGTCGCCGCTTCAGTCGTCGCAAGCCCGCAAGCGACCAGGCGCATAAAGAGTCAGTGTTAACGGCCTGCGTTGCAGGCCCTGCAGAAGGAGGGGATCGACAAGGAATCAATCGACTCGACTAACTCTTCCCCCCTCCCCCCTCACCCCTCACAAAAACAACATCAGGCTACCGCCAGCGCCACCGTTTCGGCGTGGGTCTGCACCAGCTCGTCATGCAGGGAAACCACGGCTTGCTCGTAGTATTCATCATCGACGATAAACTGCATTTCCACCGCGCGCAGCGACTGGTGTACCGCGCGAACCGGCACCTTGGCCTTGTTCAGGGCGCCGACCGAGCGGGCCAGCAGACCCGGGATGCTCATGTCGCTGCCCACCGCCGACACCAGTGATACCTTGTGGGTATTCACGTCGGCATTGTCGAATCGGTGCTGCAGGGCACTGACCAGACGGCGTACCTTCTTGCGGTTGCCGGACACATAATAGGTCAGGGTATTGGCGTTCATGTCCTTGGCCACCAGGTTCAGCTTCATGCGATCCAGTTCGTCGGTAAAGCACTCGGCATAGTGCGAGACCCGGCCCACCATGTCCTGATCGAACAGCTCCACCGCAAACAGATTACGGCGACCCGCCACCATCTCTACACAGGGAGAAGGACTGCGATAGTCGGTGGTGATCAGGGTGCCTTCGTGATCCGGTTCGAAGGTGTTGCGTATCCGCAAGGGAATATCCTGCTGACGCAGTCCCTTGGCCGCCTGGGGATGAATGGCTTCCATGCCCAGGTTGGACAACTGATCGGTCACGTCGTAGTTGGTGCGACCGATGGGAATGACCTGATCTTCGCCCGCCAGCCGCGGATCGGCACTGCTCAGATGGTATTCCTTGTGAATGATGGCCTCGCGAGCGCCGCTCAGCACCGCCAGCCGGCTGAAGGTCATTTCGCTGTAACCCCGGTCGAACCGGCTCATCAGCCCTTCTTTACAGTGAGCGTAACCGGTCACTACCGGCAACTGGGTGGACAGGTCGAATCGCTCGAGCGCCTGCTCCAGCACCTGATCCAGCGGCAGTGCATCGTCGGTGCGCCAGCCGGTCAGATCCATCAATACCGCATTAACACCGCTCTGGCGCAGATACAACACCATGTTATGGGCACTGTGGGCCTCGCCCATGGCGGCCAGCAGTTCGCGGATGGTCAGCAACTGCTCTTCCAGCTGAAACTGACCGAAGGCACAAACCTGACGCAGATGATGCAGACAGTCACGAATGCCGGCGATGCGGTCATTCAGAAACGAGTCGGCCAGGGCGCGCTCGGGGCTCAGGCCGAACATCTCCTTGTTGATCTGGGCCATGCGGTTACTGACGTTATCCAGCGTCTGTTCCCAGGCGCTGTCGTCTTCCGCGTCGGCAAAGGTGGCATACACGCCGGGGGCGCCGGTGCGTTTGCATTCCAGCAGGCCGTCGGTTATGCCGCCGAAGGCCGAGACCACCAGCATGCGCTGATAGTATTCGCCGGGCTTGCGCTTGTGCAGCACTATGTTGTCCCGCACCGCCTGATACTGGCTCATCGAGGTGCCGCCAATTTTTTCTACTGTGTGTGACACTATATTATTCCCTTAATTTTTATTGGTTCATTACCGTGGTCGCACATTTTCAGTGGGCCTGGGATCCGTCTTTATATGACGCCCTGCCCAGTGAAAATGCCCGTGGTCGGGGGATACTCCCCCGACGCAGTGTGCTTTATCTTCAGGCTTCGTCGGTGTCGAGCGCATAGACACCGTCGGCGTCGTGTACTTCCTTGCCGGTCAGCGGCGGATTGAATACACAAGCCAGCTTCATGTCTTCGCTGCCACCGCGCAGCAGGTGATTGTCGTGCTTGTCGAGGATATAGAGGGTACCGGGCTGAATGGGATAGATTTTGCCATCGGCCAGATCTTCTATTTCACCGTTGCCGCTCATGCAGTACACCGACTCCAGATGGTTCTGGTAATGGATATGGGTTTCGGTGTCGGCATAGATGGTGGTGATGTGAAACGAAAAACCCATGTTGTCGTCTTTCAGCAGCATGCGGGTGCTTTCCCAGGTGCCGGTTTCGGACTGGACACGGCGTTCGCTTTGTTCACATTCGGCAAGAGTACGTACTATCATGCTGTTTCCTTTCTTTTATTCTGTTTGCAGATAAAGAGGCAACACAGCCGCCTCCCACGACACGCCATAAACTCATCCCTGAGGGCTCGGGAAATGCCGTCCCTGGCATTTCACGGTCGTGGCCGTCGATCTCTGTTGCCTCTTTTTGAGTACCGAGTTGCCTGTAGACCACGCCAACAGGCCACTCTCTGGCATCAGGGAGGATAAAGGGCCATGACTGGCACAAACCGAGCTTAAGACGCCTTCTTCAGGCGTTCGCTGGCAGTTTCCACGATGGCGTCTTCCAACCAGTCCAGACCCTGAGTCAGTTCGGCCTCGGTGATGATCAGCGGGCACAGACACTTCACCACCTCGTCGTTGGGGCCGGCCGTCTCGATGATAAGACCACGCTCGAAACACTTGGAGGTAATCACATCGGCAATGTCGCCATCGCGACAGGCAATGCCCTGCATCAGACCACGCCCCTTCACCTTGTCGAACAACTGCGGGAAGCGATCGGCCATGGCTTGCAGACGCTTGGTGACCAGTTCACCCTTGGCACGCACGTCGGCGGCAAAGGCATCATCCTGCCAGAAGGTTTCCAGCGCCTTGCGCGCGGTAATAAAGGCATGGTTGTTACCGCGGAAGGTACCGTTGTGCTCACCCGGTGACCACTGGTCCAGCTCGGGACGCAGCAGCACCAACGCAAAAGGCAGACCCATGCCGCTCAGCGACTTGGACAGGGTGATGATGTCCGGCTTGATACCGGCCGGCTCGAAGCTGAAGAAGGTACCGGTACGACCACAACCGGCCTGAATATCATCGGCAATCAGCAGAATGTCGTGGGCACGGCAGATTTTTTCCAGTCGCTGCAACCATTTAACCGATGAGGCGTTCAGCCCCCCCTCGCCCTGCACCACTTCAAACAGCACGGCGGCGGGCTTGTCGAGGCCACTGGAATTGTCGTTGAGCATGGTTTCAAACAGCAGCAGGCTGTCTTCACCGGCGCCCGGGTAACCGTCGTAGGGCAAACGGCTGATATCGGCCATTGATGTGCCCGCGCCGCCTCGGTGATGCTGGTTACCGGTGGCGGCCAGCGCCCCCAGGCTCACGCCATGGAAACCGTTGGTAAAGGCCACAATATTGCTGCGACCGGTGACTTTACGGGCCAGCTTCATTGCCGCTTCTACCGCATTGGTGCCGGTAGGGCCGGTAAACTGGGCCACATGATCCAGGCCACGCGGCTTGAGAATGATTTGCTGCAACGCGGTCAGAAACGACGCCTTGGCAGAGGTATGCATGTCCAGGCCGTGAGCAATACCATCGGCCTGAATATATTCAATCAGCGCTTCTTTCAGTATCGGGTGATTATGGCCGTAATTGAGGGTACCGGCACCGGCAAGAAAGTCCAAATAGCGCTTGCCTGTCTGATCGTGCAGCCATACACCCTGAGCCTTGTTGAAGGTCACCGGAAAAGAACGGGCGTAAGTTTGTACACTGGATTCCATTACATCAAAAATACTCATCTCGACTCCTTAAAGTCCTGAGTTAAATCTAAAAACATTAAATTCGAAAAAATGCTGAGGGTCGGCCGGAAGGATCAGCCAAGCGCAATGCGATAGAGGATTTCGCTGCTGCTGCCACCGTTGAAGTGACGCTGCTGGTCAAACAAGACGTGGCGTACGCCCGGGCCGGTGGCCTGGCTACGGGCCAGGCTTTCAAACAGTCCCCAGGAAGGAGCATTGTCGGCGGTGATGGTGGTTTCAATGTGGGTAACACCGGCACAGGCTTCCGATCCCAGCAGGGTATCGAGCAAAGTGCGACCCAATCCTTCACCACGGGCGCGTTTATCTATGGCTACCTGCCAGACAAACAGAGTGTTTGGCTCGGCAGGTTTACGGTAGGCAGAGATAAACCCCAGCAGTGTGCCGTCTTCATCTTCGGCCAACATACAGGTGTCGGCAAAATGCAGGCATTGCAGCAGATTACAGTAGGTTGAATTGGTATCCAGGGGTTTACAGCGGGCAATCAGGCTATTCACCTCATGACCATCGGTAGACTTGGGATGGCGCAACAACAGTTGCAAATCAATGGTCGTATCCGTGTCGGTAGCAATCATTTATAGTCCTAAACTGTTTTAGTTAGTGGGCTAAGTAAAAATCCTTTATTAACCTAACAAACCGTTGATAAATTGCAACCTTATCTCTGTTAAATTAATTTGAACAGCATGCATTTTATCATTGTGATGTGACCAAAAAACCCAAAAAACAGTCACAAACGGAACTTTCCCAGCCCAGTCATCACGGGCGATTGCCGGCCTTTCAGGCTCAGTCCATAACGAGCTGCTACTATCTATGCAGTGGCGATGCTGTTATCGCCACCTTGTCAGACTAAATCGGATACACACTATGAGTACGAAAGAAACAGGAACCGTAAAATGGTTCAACGAGGAAAAAGGCTTTGGATTCATCACCCGGGCTTCCGGGCCGGATCTGTTTGTACATTTCTCCTCCATACAGGGCGATGGTTTCAAAACCCTGCAAGAAGGTCAGCCGGTCACCTTTGTCGTCACCCAGGGCAAGAAAGGGCCACAAGCCGAAGAAGTAGAACTGGCTTGATCTCGTATCAGGCGGCACCCTGGTGCCGCCTAGTCATTGTTTGAACACCAGACATCATCGGGTTATCCTGCACCGACCAGGTTTTCGAGTCTTTCACCTCCAGTCGGTATCCCATGACCAAATTATTTATATCCCTTTGCTTCTTGATTGTATCCATACCTCTGTTCGCTCAGGAAAAGCCTGCCGTGCCCGCCGAACCGGAGACAGCCGCCGAAACGCGCATTCCGCTTACGCCCTTCATGGAGCGCTATATACTGGATGAGCTGAAGGCCGTGCGTACCGAAATGGCCCGTTTTCAGGTCAGCGTCACCGAAGACGTCGTTCAAAAAGAACTGGCGGTGGCCGACAAGGCCATCAGCTACGCCAACGTCACCGTGACTTATTTTTTCTACCTGCTGGCGGGCGCCGCCTCGGTGCTGGCCATCGTGGGCTGGCAATCATTACGGGAACTGAAAAAAACCGCTCGTGAATATGCCGAAACCGAGATGAAAAAAATCACCAGTACCTACGAACACAAGCTGAAGCAGATAGAGCGCGAATTGCAGCGAAAAACCAAGGTTATTGCGGAAAACTATCGGGAAATTGAACGTTTCCAGGAAATTCACGGCCTGTGGCTGCGCGCCAGTCAGGAGCAGAGTCCCCAGGCTAAAATTGATATCTACGATCAGATCCTGGACATCAAACCCGGCGATCTGGACGCCCTGACTCACAAGGCCGACGCCGCCCTGATGATGAACGAGCGCCAGTGGGCACTGAGCCTGTGCAACCGGGTACTGCAGGTAGATCAGCAAAACGCGCACGCCCTGTATCAGCGTGCCTGTGCCCATGCGGGGGTGGGTAATGAAGATCAGGCATTGTCCGATCTGGAGCTGGCGGTGCAGAGCAACGTACACCTGCGCAGTGTGGCGGCCGATGACGAAGAATTCGACCCGCTGCGTCAGCACCCCCGCTTTATCGAACTGACCAGTGACAGCTCCGATCACAGTGGTGGAGATAGTGACTCGGAAGCCAAAAAACAGGCATGAAAATATTTTTAATAACACGTGAAAAAAATTGATTTTGCATACCGGGATCAGCTGCCATACTTTGCGCGAATCATAGAGCCACATAGAGTGAGAATGAACATGAGCTTTGAGTCAACCAAGCCGTTTCAGGACTTCGCCCATTTTCCTCGCGGTCTGCGTCGTTGTGGCGAGTTTACCGTCGCGGAAGCACAACTGCTTGAGCAGTCCGGCCATGCCATGCTGGCGTTGTATACCGGACAACGGGCACCGAATTGCGATGACGAGCAGCGTTTTTTCGAACAGGTACAGCAAGGTGCCGCCACCGAAAGCCGCCATGCCAAGGTCTGGTTGAAATACCTGAAAGTCATCGGTCCAAAACGTGTGCACCGCCTGTGCTCCCCCATGACCGCAGGTAGTGGCAGCGACGACGACTACGAACCGGCTGAAGACAGTGCCGAATAACCCCCTTCGTATCGGGTCGCCCGCATAATGTCGTCAAAAAGGCCGGAACCGCTCCGGCCTTTTTGTTGCCTATGCTCCGTCCGAATCCTCACCACGCTTTGCCCGCCATCGCCACAAGATGGTACTCTAGCGTCAAGCATGACCCACAGCGATAAAGACATCACATCATGAGCAATCACGCAGCACAGCCCACTTTTTTGTTCCACGACTACGAGACCGCAGGCATCAATCCGGCGCAAGACAGGCCGGTGCAGTTTGCCGCCATTCGTACCGATGCCGAGCTGAACGAAATTGGCGAGCCGCTGATGTTCTATTGCCGCTTGCCGGTCGACTATCTCCCCTCGCCCGAGGCAACACTGATCACCGGCATTACGCCGCAAAAAGCCCAGCAGGAAGGGGTGTGCGAAGCCGAGTTTATCCAACGCATTCACGAGCAATTCAGCCAGGCCGGCACCTGTATTCTTGGCTACAACAACATTCGCTTTGACGATGAAGTCACCCGCTATACCCTGTATCGCAACTTCTACGATCCCTATGCCTACAGCTGGCAACAGGGCAACTCACGCTGGGATCTGCTGGATGTGGTGCGCACCTTCTATGCCCTGCGCCCCGACGGCATCCACTGGCCGGAAGACGAAGACGGCAAACCCAGCTTCCGGCTGGAACGGCTGACCGAAGCCAACGGTATCGATCACGGCAATGCCCACGACGCCCTGGCCGATGTGCGCGCCACCATCAGTCTGGCCCGCTTGCTGCGCCAGGCTCAGCCCAAGCTGTTCGACTATCTGTTCGAGCTGCGCAGCAAGCACAAGGTAAAGGCGCTGATTGACGTCATCAACAACAAGCCGCTGGTGCATGTGTCCGGCATGTTTTCTGCCTGGCAGGGCTGCGCCAGCTGGGTTGCGCCGCTGGCCTGGCATCCGGACAACGCCAACGCGGTGATTTGCGTCAATCTGGCCATGGATCTGACACCCCTGGTCGAACTGACACCGGAGCAGCTACACGAACGGCTTTATACCAAACGGGCCGATCTGGGCGAGTTGCCGCCGGTGCCGGTGAAACTGGTGCATATCAACAAGTGTCCGGCTCTGGCCAAGGCGGCGGCACTGTCCGAGCAAAGGGCCGACGAACTGGGTATCGACAGAAACCGGTGCCGGCACAGCCTGGATCTGTTGCGCCGGCATCCGGAAATTCGCGAAAAGGTAGTGGCGCTTTATCAGCTACAGCGGGATTTCCCCCCCATCACCGATGTGGATGCGGCGCTCTATCAGGGTGGTTTCTTCGGCGAGGCCGACAAGGCCGCCATGGCCATGGTGCGCAACAGCACGCCGGATGCCCTCACTGATCTGCCATTGCAGTTCAACGATGACCGCCTGCCCGAGCTGCTGTTTCGCTACCGGGCTCGCAACTACCCGCATACGCTGAATGAGCAGGAATGGCAGCGCTGGCAACTGCATTGTCAGGATCGGCTGTCGGCCCTGG
Organism: uncultured Oceanisphaera sp.; assembly: GCF_947495715.1. Taxonomy (GTDB): domain Bacteria; phylum Pseudomonadota; class Gammaproteobacteria; order Enterobacterales; family Aeromonadaceae; genus Oceanimonas; species Oceanimonas sediminis. The sequence goes on along the minus strand of NZ_CANLZU010000008.1, from coordinate 73,391 downwards.
CCGAGCCCTACATGCACCGACTGGAACAATTGGTGATTGAGCATCAGGAAGATGAAAACAAGCTGGCACTGCTGCAGGCGGTGGCCCGTTATGTTCAATCCCTTTAAGAGCCGTCACATGAAACTGATCCGCGACTTTGTGGTGTTACTGTCCTGCCTGATGGTGGGCAAGGGCATGGCGACACTGTTGCCCTTTGCCTTTCCGGGCAGCATTCTCGGTTTGTTACTGCTGTTTTTTCTGCTAAGCACCCAGTTGCTTCCCCTGAGCTGGATCCATGACGGCGGTCAGCTGATCCTGCGCCATATGGCCTTGCTGTTTATTCCTGTCGCCGTGGGTCTGCTCGGCTATACCGACTTGCTGAGCGACGGCCTGGGGTTGATTATCAGCTCCGCTCTCAGCGGCCTGGTGCTGATCCTGCTGGTGGTAGGGCGTCTCTATCAGAGGATGCTGTCATGATGGCCTGGCTCGCGATTCCACTCACTGCCCTTTTCTATCTGCTGACCAGGAAACTGGCCCGCAAGGTAAAAAGCCCGCTGGTAAATACCATCATGCTGCCGGCGCTGGCCATCATCGCCCTGTTGTTACTGACAGGACAAGATCCGGCCGATTACCAGACCGGCGTGAGACCACTTAGCCTGCTGCTGGAGCTGGCGGTGGTCGCCTTTGCCCTGCCACTGTACCAGCAGGCCGCCAAAATCCGCCGCCAGCTGGGGCCCATCCTGTTGTGCTGCTGCCTGTCGGTGTTGATTTCGGTAGGCACTACCCTGCTGATCGGCGGCCTGATGCAGGCACAACCCCAGCTGCTGGCTTCCATCGCCACCAAATCGATTACCACGCCGCTGGCCATGAGCGTTAGCCAGAGCATGGGCGGCATTCCCGCCATCGCCGCCGGGCTGGTGATCATTGTCGGCATGATGGGCGCCATCATCGGCTTTCCGCTGATGCGGCTTGCCGGCATTCACCACCCCGAAGCCCAGGGCCTGGCCATGGGCGCCGGCGCTCACGCCATCGGCACCGGTGCCGCCGCCGAGGTCGGAAACGTACAGGGCGCCTTTTCCTCGCTGGCCATGGTGGTATGCGGCATCGCCACCGCCGTACTGGCCCCGCCACTGTTTCATCTGTATCTTTGGTGTATTGCTTAAATCGCAGAAGGCGCTGACCGATGACCCATGAGGCACTCAAATCATCACTACAGCAGCACCGGCTCGAACATCTGTGTCGCTTCAGCCCGGAGCAAATCACCACGCTGCTACAAGAAACGCAACTGGGAGAAGATACGCTGGCACTGGCCCTGTTGCCGCTGGCCCGGCAAAAATCACAGGTTCCGGTCTCCGGCTTTCGGGTGGGTGCCATCGCCATTGGCGGCTCCGGTCACTGGTATCTGGGCGCCAACATGGAAACCGCCGGCCTGCCCTTGAGCAGCGCACTACATGCAGAGCAGGCGGCCATTGGCCATGCGGCGCTTTTTGATGAGCATCACATCGAGAAAGTGATTGTCAGCGCCAGCCCCTGCGGCCACTGTCGCCAGTTTATGCACGAGCTCAATCAAACCAGTCTGATGCTGGTATTGCCCGACGATCACTTCATGCTGGCCGAGCTGCTGCCCCATGCCTTTGGCCCGGCGGATCTGGGGCAGACTTACGGCATGCTCAACGGACCGGCCGGCGCGCTTGGGCAACAACAAAAGCCACCACAAACAGAGCAAAACCTGGCTTGTCTGGCCGCCCAGGACGAAGCCAACGCCAGTTACGCCCCTTATAGCCATAATCGCGCGGGGGTGGCGTTATTGCTGGACGACGGTCAGCTCTGTCGCGGTCGTTACCTTGAGAACGCGGCCTTTAATCCCGGCCTGGGCCCCATGCAGCTTGCCCTGAGCCAGCTGTTTTTACAGGGCTATACCGCCGACAACATCCGCCGCGCCTTTATTGTGGAAGCCAAAGCGAAGGTACAGCAATATGATGCCGCCGCCCAACTGCTGAGCCGGCTGAGTGCGGTCACGCTCGAGCGACTGGTTCTGGACACAGTGCGGGGTGAGGGGTGATGAGTGAGGGGTGAGGGGTGAGGGGTGAGGGGTGAGGGGTGAGGGGTGAGGGGGAAACGGCGCCAAACCGAGATCATGCATACCACCCCTCACGACAATATCAATCGGCGAAGGTCTTGCGCCCCATGAAGGAGTGGCTGAGAGTGTTGCCGTCCACCAGGTCCAGCTCGCCGCCGATGGGCACGCCGTGGGCGATACGGCTGACGCCGACGCCATGGCTGCGGGCGATATCGGCGATGAAATAGGCGGTCGCCTCTCCTTCTACCGTCGGGTTGGTCGCCAGGATCAGCTCTTCAAACGATTCGGCTGCCAGCCAGTCGGCCAGGTTATCCAGTCCCAACTCTTCCGGCCCTACCCCGTCAAGCGGCGACAGATGCCCCATCAGCACGAAGTAACGTCCCTGATACTGACCTGTCTGCTCGATGGCCACCACATCGGCCGGGCTTTCGACGATACAGAGCTGACCGCTGACCGCCCGCTTGGGATTGGCACAAATCGGACACGTCTCTTCTTCGGTGAAGGTGCGACACTGACGGCAATGGCCAATCTTCTCCAGCGCCTGATCCAGCACATGGGCCAGACGGCGGCCACCGGCGCGCTGACGCTCCAGCAGGGCAAAGGCCATTCGCTGCGCCGACTTGGGCCCGACCCCGGGCAGCACTTGCAGGCTCTTGATCAATTCATCCAACAGGGGGCTAAAACGCATGAGGTCACTCTTGGGGGTAAAGCTGAACGCTAGAAGCTAGAAGCTAGAAGCTAGAAGCTAGAAGCTGAAAGATAAGCAACAGCGTGCTCAGCCACCAGTGTTTTTCTTCCAGCTTCCAGCTTAATACTTAAAGCTTGATTTAGAAGGGCATCTTGAAGCCCGGGGGCAGTTGCATGCCGCCGGTCAGTTCGCCCATGCGGCTCTTGTTCTGCTCTTCAACCCGGCGCACGGCATCGTTAACCGCGGCGGCCAGCAAGTCTTCGAGCAGCTCCTTGTCATCCTGCAGCAGGCTGTCGTCCAGCTCGACACGGCGTACCGAGTGGCTGCCTGCCATGGTCACTTTTACCATGCCGGCACCGGCTTCACCCACAACTTCCAGCTGGGCCAGTTCTTCTTGCAGCTTCTGCATTTTTTCCTGCATCTGCTGGGCCTGCTTCATGATATTGCCCATTCCACCTTTACCAAACATACATGCTCACTCTTGATTAATGGATAAATAAAACCCGGCGCTACTGCGCCATGGGCTCGATACTGTCGGTGTCGAGCACCGCCGCGAAGCGCGATATGAAAAATTGTACCGCATCATCGGCCTCGATTTCATCTTTGGCGCGTGCCGTCGCCGCCTGAAACAGCAATTGTTCGATCTCGAACGGGGTTTCACCGCCCTGCTCGCCGATGTCTACCTGCAAACTGACCGGCGTCGGCTGCTGGCCGTTAATGGCCGCCTCCAGCTCCTGACGGGTCTTGTCGTTCAGCAGATGACGGTGTGCCGGGCGCAACCAGAGCCGCCATCGGTTTTGGTCGCGCTCCAGGGTGCTGTGCATCGCCAGCTGGCGCAGCAAACCGCCCAACGGCAGCTGTGCCATCAACCGGGTCCACTCATCCTCGGCCTCGGGCAGCAGGCTTGCCGCCTTCAGGGGCTCGGGGCCAGGCTGAGACGAGGCTGCCGTTGCCCGAATCCGGGAAGAGCCGGGCCTGGGGAGATCCGCTACCGGCTTGCCCGCTGTGCTGGCGGCCTTGGCCGGCGTGACCGCCGGCTGAGGCAATGAGCTGGCCGGCTTGCTTACCGGTGGCAACGGCTTGACGATGGGTGCCGCCGTTGACCGGGAAGCGGCCGGCTCATCCTGCCAGGGCGGCGTATCCTCGTCATCCCAGGGCATGTCGTCATAGGCATCGAGCGGCGGCAATTCGTCTGCCCCGCGCATAGCCCCAACATCAGGGCGATCACGTTCCTGCCCTGCCATAGACGGCGGCGAATCAGACCGCCGAACCTGAGTATGATCAGGCTTGGCAGCAGCCGCCGTTCTGGTCGGTGGCACCGCAGACAGGGTTCTGGCTGTCGGCTTGTCCGGCTCGGCTGCGGTTTTTTCCGGGCCCTGGGTTTTGTCCGGAGTCTGGCTGCGCAACCGGTTACGGGTTTGCAGCAAACGCCGAATACGGGCGACGTCGGCCGCCGCCTCATCAACCACTGCATCGACTGCGGGTGCCGGTGCGACAGGGGCTACGTTTTGCGTTACCGGTGACGTATCAACAGGCACTGGGGACGGCTCGGTCGAAGACACTGTCGCCGTGGTTTGTGCCTCGGTTTCAGGCGCTGCCGAGTTCGATGCCAGCGGTAATGGCCTCGGCGAAGGCAAGGCTGCTTGGTCTGCCGCCGGTGCCTGCGGAGCAGGTATCTGCTCTTGCGGCCGTGCCTGCTCCGGTAGCTGCGGTTGCTCTTGCGGCTGCGAAGCATGACCCAGACGCCCCGCTTCGTTCAGTATTTCGTCCTGCTCCTGCCGCAGTTTGGCCGCCATGGCATCATCTTCATCCACGTGGTGCAACGCGGCATCGGATGGTGGCGGCTCAGGCTTTTTTACCGGAGCGGCTCCGGCAACGGGCAACGCTTTCGGTGCAGTCGCACTAGAATGGGTGGCAACCGGCGCCTCGGGCCGAAATGCCAGGGTACGCAACAACGTCATTTCCAGCGCCGAGCGGCCATCGGGCGCAAAAGGCAAATCCTTTCGGCCCTGCAGACAAATCTGGTAATAGAGCTGAATTTGCTCGGCAGACACCAACGGGGCCAGCCGATTGAGCTCGGCGGCATACGGCGACGGCGGCGCCGGTACCACCTGGGCCAGCGCCAGTTGATGCCAGAAACCTATCAGCTCTTTATGAATTTGATCGTAATCCGGGCCCATGCTCGCCAGTTGGGCCACCCGCGCCAGCAGAGCCTCTCCATCCCCGGCCAGCACCGCCTCAACCAGCGCCAACAGCTGACTGCGGTTAAGGTTGCCCAGCATGGACTCGACCAGCGCCAGCTTGATCTCACCATTGCCGAAGGCCAGTGCCTGATCGGTCAGGCTCAGGGCATCACGCAGGCTGCCATCGGCGGCGCGCGCCAGGGCGGCGGTTGCTTCCGGTTCAAACGGCAGTTGCTCCTGCTGCAGAATATGATGCAGCTGGCCGTCGATCAGCCCCGGCTCCAGACTCTTGAGATGAAACTGCAGGCAGCGAGACAGAATGGTGATTGGCAGCTTCTGCGGATCCGTGGTGGCCAGCAGAAACTTGACGTGCGGCGGCGGCTCTTCCAGGGTTTTCAGCAAGGCATTGAAGCTGTGCCGCGACAGCATGTGTACTTCATCAATCAGATACACCTTGAACCGGCCCCGGGCCGGCTGATACTGCACGTTGTCGAGCAGTTCGCGAGTATCTTCCACCTTGGTGCGGCTGGCCGCATCTATCTCCAGCAGATCGACAAAACGGCCCTGCTCTATTTCCAGGCAGCTGGTGCATTCACCACAAGGATCGGGAGTGATGCCGGTGTCGCAGTTCAACGCCTTGGCCAGCAGCCGGGCGATGGAGGTCTTGCCTACCCCCCGGGTGCCGCTGAACAGATAGGCATGATGCAGCCGCCCCTGTGACAGGGCGTTGATCAGGGCGGTCAGCACATGTTGCTGGCCCACCACATCGGCAAAACGCCGGGGGCGCCATTTTCTGGCGAGAACCTGATAGCTCATGGTCGGTTAATGACCGTCAAACTGGACCAGGCTGTTCACCCGAATGCCCATCTTGTTCAGTCGCTGCAGGCCACCCAGGGCCGGCAGGGCAATCACGAAGGCCGCTTCCTGCACTTCGCCGCCACAGCGGCGTACCAGCTTGACCGCCGCTTCCACGGTGCCGCCGGTGGCCAGCAGATCGTCGATGATCAGCACCTTTTCGCCGGGTGCAATAGAGTCCACGTGTATCTGCAGCCGATCCTGACCGTATTCCAGATCATACGGCACTTCAATCACCTCACGGGGCAGCTTGGACGGTTTGCGGGCCGGAATAAACCCTACCCCCAATGCCGCCGCCACCGGGGCGCCGAAGATAAAACCGCGGGCTTCGGTGCCCAGCACCTTGTTGATGCCGGAATGGCGATACAACTCCACCAGGGCATCGATGGTCGCCTTGAATGCCTCGGCATTCTCTACCAGGCTGGTGATATCGCGAAAAACGATGCCTTCTTTGGGATAATCGGGAATAGAGGTGATGCTGTCGGCAATCAGTTTCAGGGTTTCTTGTTTCATAATAGACAGGCAGCCTTGTTAGGCCCGGACACGGCACGGGCATGGCATATAAGGTTGAATGGCGGCTAGCTTAGGGCCTAGTCTGCTTCAATGCAACCGCCGGGGAGTCCGGCACCAGAGGTAAGCGCAAAAACCATACCAGCAGCGCAATAAAGGTCAACGCCAGCCCTACTTTGACCGGCCACAAAGGCACTATGTAAATGGAAAAACCGAAGCTTAAGGCCATCATCCACAGGGCCCGGCGCCGCACATGAGCGCGCAGACCCCGATGGGCCTGCCAGTCGCGGATCATGCCGCCAAACCAGGGGTGATTCACCAGCCAGCCGTGCACCCGGGGTGATGACTTGCCGAACAGAAATGCCGACAACAACACGAAAGGAGTCGTCGGCAGCACCGGCAAAAAGGCCCCCAGCACACCCAACCCCAACGACATACTGCCAAGCAGGGCAAATAATATCCGCATAACGCCCTCCATTAATTCTTTGCCGATCATAGCAGCAAGCGGCCCCCACAGGGAGCCGAAGCGCAAGGAGCGCCACCAAAGAATCGACCAACGTCACACTATTCCCCATCACTCCGGGTCAGGGTCAATCCGGGTTGTGTACCCGGTTTTGCTCAACCATCTTCGGTTTGAGTCCCAGGGCAAACAGCACCATGCCAGAGAGCAGTATGCCCACCGTGATCACCAGCAGCTTGCTGTAGCTGTGCTCCACGCCGAACAGCGGGCCTATCAGGTCGAGCCGGCCGCCTTTTTCGAGGAAATACAGCCCGGCACCGGCCAGGGCAACGGCAAAGTTGGTCACGAAGCTCCAGCGCGCTACCTGGCGATTGGCGAAAATGCTGAACAATATCACCGGCGTCAGCGCCAGCGAGGCGGTGCCGCTGACCGCGACCGCATCAAACAAGTCTTTGCTGCCGACAAACACCAGTATCAGGCCACCCAGGGCAAACAGCGCCATGGCCAGCCGACCGCTGCTGGCAGAGGGCCGTCCCAAACCCATGTCCACCACCAGCAGCTTGGACGCGCTGGACAGGGTCGAGTCCAGGGTGGAGGCAGCAGAAATCACCAACGCCAGCCCCAACACCAGCATGGCCGGGGTGCCGAGCAGCCGTTGCAGGGTAAGCAACACCTCTTTGTCTTCCCCGCCCTGCAGGCCGGCAAACACCCCGAGCAGGCCGAAGGCCAGGATCAGCAGCGCCGACAGCCAAAAGGCATGCAAAAAGCTGCGTTTGGTGGTGCCCCGATCGGCGATAAAGCCCCTGTCCATCATCACGGGGTCGTGCAGCGGGTAACTCAGCACCTGCAGCAGCGCCACCCCCAATAATATCCAGCCCGGGCTATTCCATTCGGGGCTGCTGGCCAGCACGCTTGGCCAGTCGAACAGCGGGTGCAGCAGTGCCATGGTGAACAGCAGCACGATGAGCACGATCAGCAGCCCCATTTGCAGCACATCGGTGCGCAGCGAGGCCCGCAGGCCGCCGGTCATGGAATAGACCAACGTCAGCGCCGACACCGCCAGAATAGCCCCGGTGTAGGCGCCGGAGCCCGCCACCCCGAACACCATGCCCACCACCAGCAGATTGGCAAACACCTCGGTCAACAGCCGCAATGAAATCAGCAGATTGAAACAACTGCTGCCCACCCGGCCGAAACGGGCCACCAGAAACGTCTGAATATTATGCACGCCATATCGATAACGCAGCCGGTCGACGATCAGCCAGCCGGTGAGAAAAGAGCCATAATAGGCCGTATAAGCCAGCGCCCCGGCGATACCATAGAAGTAGCCAAGAATGGCGGCATTGAGCAACGAGCGGGCAAAAATCCAGGTGGTGACCTGGGAAAAGATCAGGGTCAGCAGCCCGGGTTGTGCGCCCTGCTCGTCTCGCCCGGAGAAAAATCCTTCTGCGGTACGTACCCGCGGCGCCAGCAACAGGCTCAGCAGGCCCACGCCCGCAAGCATCACGATGAGTATGGACACGGGAAAGTCGGCCATGCAGATCTCCTTATCATCTGGTCAGTCGTCTGAACGGTGTTGATGGATAAAGCCTTTCACGTCTCTTTAGCCCGGCAACGCCTCGAGCTCGGCCAGCCAGTCATCCACCGAAATCGCCAGCTGGCCGGTGATTTCCAACTGCCGATTCTCGAATATGTCCTGATCGGGATTCAGCGCCTGCCAATGTTCGATCACCCTATCCCTGTGTATCAGCAGCGCCTCTATATGAGGTCGGAACAGCACCAGCATGTTGCTCAGCCAGATATTCACCGGCCAGGACGGACTGGCATGATCGATAACGAACTTATCCAGCATCGACATCACCGCCTCGGCCGGGTACCAGCTTTCATCGGTCACCCAGCGATTGCAGGCAAACAGGCCGGTGGGATACCCCCAGGCATCCATGGAAATGGCGACGAGATGAGCAATGGCCTTGTCGCCCTGCGGCCAGGGCGCACTGGCCTGGGGATACTCCAGCATGCTCAGCTCAGCAGGTATGCCTGCCCCGCGCAAAAAGGTATGAAAGTGACCATGCTCCAGCTCGCCGCCGCGATGGGCATGATAGTAATACTGGCTGTGGCTGTCGTTATCGATGACATCGTCGAGCGGATAATGCGTCATTTCATAGAAGGTACCCTGCCCCTTGAGTACTTCCCCGACGATATTGATCCCGCCCCGGGTCATTACCCGATAGCACTCCCGAATGCGGGCACCGGCCTCGCGCATCCGGCTTATGTCTTCAGGCCTGAGCCGGGCCGCCACCGGCGGCACCAGTTCATGCAAAGGTTGGAGTGTGAGTGCAGTCATAATCGCCCTTACTGTGACTTGACGGCGCAGGGATTCTTCGCCGCACAAGGGTTGGCCGCACACGGGCTTTTCACCGCGCAGGGATTAGCCGCACGAGGACTCTTCACCGCACAAGGATTCTTGGCGGCACACGGGTTGGCCGCACACGGACTCTTCACCGCACAAGGGTTCTTGGCGGCACAGGGATTAAAACCGGTCTGCTCCGTTTGTACGTAAGCCACCAGAGCCGCCAGCTCTTTCGAATCCCAGGCCAGAGGCTGAGACGCCATGGGAGCCACCATGCAAATCTGGATCATCTCATCCAGATGCACCTGGCTCAGGCCAAACTGGTTCTTCGCCATCGCCACCGGATGCGGATAGGCCATGGCAAAACTGCCCTGATACATCTGCTGACCCTGATGGCAACTGCCGCAAGAAAGACCGTTGCTGCTCAGGCTGGTGTCGTTGAACAGCGCCTGGCCCAGAGTCACCAGCTCGGCCTGGTCGCCCTGATAGGGCTGATAGCCGTCCGGGCGCTGCACGGCCTTGGCAGCACAGGGATTGACCGCCGCCGGTTTGGCAGCGCACGGGTTCTTGCTCGCGCAAGGGTTGGCCGAGCACGGATTAGCCGCACAAGGACTCTTTACTGCGCAGGGATTCTTGGCGGCGCAGGGGTTGGCGGCACAGGGGCTCTTCACCGCACAGGGATTCTTGGCGGCGCAGGGGTTGGCTGCGCAGGGGCTCTTCACCGCACAGGGATTCTTGGCGGCGCAGGGATTGGCCGCACAGGGTTTCTTGCTGAAGGCAATCAGCTGGCTGCCACTGGCTCCCGTCTCAATGGCCTGCACCGGGCCCGACAACGCCAGAGCCAGCAAAGAGGCCGACACCAGGGCGGCCACGGGGGTAATACGAAAGTGAGTCTCGGACTGAATATGACATAGACGCATGATCATGCTCCTCAAGATAAAATCATCCATGAAAGGCTCGGGATAAATCAGCCTTACCGGTAAATACTGTCGTAACAGGCTCACCGGTTATTACATATCGATAACATTATTTTCATATCATCACCCCGGAATAGACTCCTTCATCCGTCCCTAGGCTGCGGAGTCGCCTGTGGTGGGGTCTGCAGGCAACGCGGTGCTTAAGAGGAGGCAACAGAGAACGGCTCCCACGACCGTGAAATGCCATGGACGGCATTTCCGAGCCCCCACGGATGGGTTCATGGCGTGTCGAGGGAGGCGGCTGTGTTGCCTCTGATTTCCGATTGAAAAATATGATCACAAATTTACCAAGATTGGTACAACGCAGAGCAGAGGCTTGGCTCCACTCATGACTTATCGTGCTGCCGGGCGATCAGCATATAGAGCGAAGGCACCACGAACAGGGTGAACAGGGTGCCGATGGCCATGCCGCCCACCAGCACCAGGCCGATGGAGTTACGCGCCGCCGCCCCCGGCCCCTCCACCAGAGTCAGCGGAAAGTGCCCCGCCACGGTAGCGACCGAGGTCATCAACACCGGGCGAAAGCGGGTCATGGCCGCCTCTTCAATCGCCGCCAGCTTGTCTTTACCCTGCTGCTGCAGCTTGTTGGCAAACTCGACGATCAGGATGCCGTTCTTGGCGATCAGCCCCACCAGGGTCACCAGCCCGACCTGGGCGTAAATATTCAGGGTGGTGGTCCAGCCGTCGGTCCAGTAAGGCAAGTCAGGATTGGGCATCTTCAGCACGGTGAAGATCAGCGCACCGAACATGGCCAGCGGCACCGAGCCCAGCAAAATCACCAGCGGGTCGCGAAAGGAATTGAACTGCACCGCCAGCACCAGAAAGATCATCAGTATCGCCAGCCCCAGCGCCGGCAGAAACTTGCCCCCTTCGGTACGCAACTGGCGCGACTCGCCGGTGTAGTTGACGGTATAGTTCGCCGGCAACAGTTCTTGCGCCGCGTCTTCCAGCACCCTCAGTCCTTCGTCCAGCCGGGGCGTGATGCCCGACAGCTTGACCGCATTGAGCTGCTGAAACCGGTTGAGGGAGCGCGGCACCGTGCTGTCGCGCAGGGTAGCGATGGCGCCGAGCGGGATCAATTGCCCACCCGGCCCGCCGATATAGATGTCGGTCAGCTGATCCGGGTTGAGCCGCTCGCCCCGCTCCAGCTGGGGGATCACCTTGTAGGCCCTACCCGCTATGTTGAAGCGATTGACATAGTTGCCCCCCAGCGCCGCCCCCAGATCCGCCCCCACCTGCCGCTGGGTCAGGCCGAGGGCGGCCAGCTTCTGGTAGTCGAGCACGATTTCCGACTGGGGCTGGTCAATCTTGAGATCGATCACCGGCGGAAAATAGAAGATTCCGCTTTCCATCGCCTTCAGCTGCAGCTGCTCGGCATACGCCAGCATCTGCTCCGGCTCGTCGGTGGAGGAAATAATGAATTCCACCGGGAAATTACTGCCCCCGGGCAGTGCCGCCGGCTGACTGGCGAACACCTGCAGGCCGGGAATGGCAGACAGGCCGGCCTGCATCTCGGGCACGATTTCCCGAATGGAGCGGCTGCGCTGCTCCCAGGGCTTGACCACCATGCCGCTGAAACCGCCGATGCCCAGGGCCGCCGAGAACGGATCCGAAGGCGACAGCAAAATCTGGAAGGTCAGCTCACGCTCGGGTGCATTCAGAAACACCTGCTCCGCCGCCCGCCCGAAATGAATTTTCTGATCTGCCGAGGCGTTGGCCGCGTTGTTGATGATGCCGAACATGAACCCCTGATCCTCGAGCGGCGCCAGCTCCTTGGGCGAAAACAGATACATGGGTCCCACCAGCAGGGTCAGCACGGCCCAGAAGACATAGACCGCCGGCCGTTTAGTGATCACTCGCGCCAGCACCCGGCCGTAGGCCAGACGAAAGCGGTCGAATCTGTGGTTGATCCAGCCGGTAAAGCCGCGCTCTTCCCGCTCGGCGCTGCGCAACAGGCTGGCACTCATCATGGGCGACAGGGTCAGCGCCACCACGCCGGAAATGGTCACGGCCCCGGCCAGGGTGAGGGCAAACTCGCGAAACAGCGAGCCGGTCAGGCCGCCCTGCAGGCCGATGGGAGTATAAACGGCGGCCAGGGTGATGGTCATGGCAATCACGGGGCCAATCAGCTCTCGGGCGCCGATCAGCGCCGCCTCCACCGGCGTGCGCCCCTCGCGCAGGTGCCGCTCGACGTTTTCCACCACCACGATGGCATCGTCCACCACCAGACCCACCGACAACACGATGGCCAGCAGGGTCAAGAGGTTGAGGGTGAAGCCGAAGGCCTGCATCAGGAAGATGGCGCCGATCAGCGACACCGGTATGGCCACCACCGGCACCAGCACGGAGCGCCAGGAGCCGAGAAACAGAAAGATCACCACGATAACGATAAGCAGGGTATCCATCAGGGTGCCGACCACCTCGTGAATGGCGTTGTCGATATATTCGGAGGCGTCATAGCCTATCTGGGCGCTCAGCCCGGCGGGCAAGTCCCGGCCCAGGGCGTCCAGGTCCACGCGCACCCCCTGAATCACCTCTATGGTATTGGTGTTGGGCAGCGGAAAAATCCCCATGAACACCGCCGTCTGGCCGTTGAAGCTGACCTCGGTATCATAGTCCTCGGCGCCCAGCTCCACCTCGGCCACGTCCTGCAGTCGCACCAGGGTATCGCCCTGTTGGCGCACCACCAGTTGCCGGAACTGCCCGGCGGTATGCAGGTCGGTATTGGCGGTCAGATACACCTGCACCTGGGCCCCCTTGGTGCTGCCCACCGCCGACAGAAAGTTGTTGGCGGCCAGGGCCGCATTCACCTGGGACGGGCTGATATCGAGCGCCGCCATGCGATCCGGCTTGAGCCAGACCCGCATGGCAAAGGTACGGGCGCCGAAAATCTCGGCCCGCTGCACTCCCGGCAGCGCCGCCAGCCGGGGCTGGACTACCCGCACCAGATAATCGGTGATCTCGCTCTGGGACAGCCGCTCGGACGAAAAGCTGAGATAGGCGGCGGCAAATTCCGAGTCCGCCGACTGCACGCTGATCGCCGGCACTTCCGCCTCCGCCGGCAGTTCGTTGCGCACCTGATTGACCTTGGCGGTAATGTCGGCCAGCGCCCGGGTCGGCTCGTAGTTGAGCTTGAGCCGGGCGGTCACCAGCGACAGGCCGAGCAGGCTCTTGGACTCCACATAATCGATGCCGTCGGCGGAGGCGATGGCGCCCTCGATGGCGGTGGTAACGAAGCCGCGCACCACCTCGGCACTGGCGCCGATATAGGGGGTGGCCACGATCACCGAGGCGTTCTCGCTTTGGGGATACTGGCGCACGCTAAGGGACCACCAGGCCTGCAGACCGGCGATCACAATCACGATGCTGACTACCAGCGCCAGCACGGGGCGACGGACGAAGATATCGGTGAAGGCGACCATGATCAGCTGTTACCCGGCCGGGGATCGAGTTTGAAGTCCGGCGCCAGGCTATTGTCGACCACCACCACCATGCCCGGGCGCAACTTGAATACGCCGGTCGACACCACCCGCTCGTCCACCGCCAGTCCTTGGGTGACCGCCACGAAGTCGCCACGCCGAACGCCGAGGCGGACCGGCCGCGACTGCACCACCAGTGACGAGGCGCCATCCGCCGCCTGCTCTCCCTCTTCCAGCACGAAAACCGCATCACCATAGGGGCCGTGCACCACCGCCGTCTGGGGGATCAGCAAGACGGTGTTCGAACGCGCCAGCTGCATGTGCACCGCCACAAACATGCCGGGCCGCAGGCGGCCGTCCGGGTTGGCCAGGGTCGCCTGGGCACGCACGCTGCGGGTGACGGTGTCTATCTCCGGGTTAAAACCGGAGACCTTGCCTGCAAACGCCTGTTCGGGGTAGCTGTCGGAGGTAATCGTGACCGCCAGCCCCTGCTGCAGATCGGCCAGCCGTTGCTGAGGCAGGGAAAAGTCCACATAGACGGGGTCGAGCGATTGCAACGACACCACGGCGCTGCCCTTGTCGAGAAACTGACCCTGACTTATCTGACGAATGCCGACTTGCCCGGCGAAGGGGGCACGCAGGGTTTTCCTGTTGATCAGGGCGCGAAAAAAGTCGACCCGGGCCTGACTCTGCTTCAGGTTGGCAGACACCTGATCCAGCTCGCTCTGGGAAATACTCTGGCTCCTGCGCAGTTGCTGCGCCCGCCGGAAGGAAAGCCGCGCCAGGGCGGCGCCAGACTCGGCCTCGCGCAACTGGGCCTGTTCCAGCTCGGCGTCGAGCCGCAACAAGACATCACCGGCCTCGACCCGGGCCCCCGCCTCGAAACCGATGCTGTTCACTATGCCTTCGGCCTCGATACGCAGCAAGGCACCCTGCACCGCCACCACGGAGCCGACCGCCGCCACCTTCGGCTGCCAGCGTGCTTCGCGCACCTTCATCACGTTCACCGGCTCCGGTGGCATCTGCATCTGCTCGCCCGCCGTGGCCATGGTATCGAACTGGCTCAGCTTGATAATCACCAGCAGGGCGACCATGGGCAGCACGACAAGCAGGCCCACACCGGCCCAAAGCAATCTTCCTGGCATCTGTCCCCCGGATCTGTGGCTTGATGGCTTGTCTCAGATTGAAGTCTAGTCGCCTCAGAAGCGGCTGCTCGGCGTAATCAGCCGGGCTACTGGTTTGCCTGGTACAAGTGAGAGGGCGCGGGAATGACGACAGCACCACACCTGTAATGTCGTACTGCTTGAAGGTCATTGATTTATTCCGGACATAGGGCCATTCGGTCCTCAGGAAGAAGTATCGCTGTAATAATGGGCCGCCCTCTTGCGACTTTGTGCAGAACCTTCATCATGATCATCGGCGCAGACCCCGCCTCCTCGCCCAAAAAGGACATTTTTATGCGCAAACCCCTGCTGCTTACCCTGCTGTTGCTGCTGGTCGCCCTGTTTTTCATCTTCGATCTGGGCGACTGGTTCACGCTTGAAAGCCTGAAACAACAACAGGCTTATATTGCCGAGTTACGGGCCGCGTCCCCCTGGTTGATGGCTTCCGGCTTTTTCGTGCTCTATGTGCTGATGGCGGCGCTGTCTTTGCCCGGCGCCGCCATCATGACCCTGGCCGCCGGGGCCTTCTTCGGCATCTGGCAGGGGCTGGTGCTGGTGTCCTTTGCCTCGAGCATCGGTGCCACCCTGGCTTTTCTGGTGTCCCGTTTTCTGCTGCGGGATCAGGTACAGCAGCGCTTCGGTGACCGGCTCAAGGCGGTTAACAGGGGCATCGGCCGGGACGGCGCCTTCTATCTGTTTACCCTGCGACTGGTACCGGTATTTCCGTTCTTCGTCATCAACCTGCTGCTGGGGCTGACCACCCTGCCCGCCCGCACCTTTTACTGGGTGAGCCAGCTCGGCATGCTGCCCGGTACCCTGGTTTATGTGAACGCCGGTACCCAGCTGGCCGCCATCGACAGCCTGGGCGGCATACTGTCGCCGACGCTGCTGGCTTCCTTCGCCCTGCTCGGCATCTTTCCGCTGCTGGCCCGCGCCGTGCTGCGCCTGGTACAGCGCCGCCGGGTCTATGGCGACTTCGAAAAACCCCGCCACTTCGACCGCAACCTGGTGGTGATTGGCGCCGGGGCCGCCGGTCTGGTCAGCGCCTACATAGCGGCGGCGGTCAAGGCGAACGTCACCCTGATTGAAGCCGACAAGATGGGCGGCGATTGCCTCAACACCGGCTGCGTACCGAGCAAGGCCTTGATCCGCAGCGCCAAGCTGGCCCATCAGATGCGCCACGCCGAGCAGTACGGTCTGACCGGCACCACGCCCGAGTTCAGCTTCAAACAGGTGATGCAACGGGTGCAGGCCATTATTCAGAAGGTCGAGCCTCACGACAGTGTCGAACGCTATACCCGGCTTGGGGTAGAAGTGTTGCAGGGTTACGGCAAACTGCTCGATCCCTGGACGGTAGAAGTGACACTGACAGACGGCACCACGCAACGCTTGACCGCCCGCAGCATCATCATCGCCGCCGGTGCCCGCGCGGCCGTGCCGCCGATACCCGGGCTGGATGAGGTGGATTACCTGACCAGCGACACCCTGTGGGACACCCTGGCCGAGCGGGATACGCCGCCCAAACGGCTGCTGGTGATGGGCGCCGGCCCCATCGGTTGCGAGCTGGCACAAACCTTCGCCCGTCTGGGATCCGAGGTCACCCTGCTGCAGCGCAACCCGCGTCTGATGCCCAAAGAAGATCCGGAAGTCGGTGACTGGGTCAAAAATGCCCTCAGCAATGACGGGGTGCGGGTGCTGACCGAACATAGCCCGCTTCGGGTAGAGCGAGGCGCCGATGGCATCCGGGTCATCGCCACGCATCAAGACCGGGAAGTCATACTGGAGTGCGACGATCTGCTGCTGGCGCTCGGCCGCCGGGCGCGGCTGCAAGGTTACGGGCTGGAAGCCCTGGGCATCCCCACAAATCGCACCGTCACCACCAACGAGTATCTCGAAACCCTGTATCCCAATATTTACGCCGCCGGCGATGTGGCCGGCCCCTATCAGTTTACCCACACCGCCGCCCACATGGCCTGGTATGCCTGCGTGAATGCCCTGTTCGGCCACCTAAAACGCTTCCGGGTCGACTATTCGGTGGTGCCCTGGTGTACCTTCGTCGATCCCGAGGTGGCCCGGGTGGGCCTGAGCGAACAGGAAGCCAAAACGCAGGACATCGCCTATGAGGTGACGCGGTTCGAGTTGGACGAGCTGGACAGGGCCATTACCGATGGCTCGGATCAGGGCTTTATCAAGGTGCTGACCGAGCCCGGCAAAGACCGGATTCTGGGGGTGACCATCGTCGGCGAGCACGCCGGCGACCTGCTGGCCGAATACGTGCTGGCCATGAAGCACGGGCTTGGCCTGAACAAGATACTGGGCACCATTCATGTCTACCCGACCCTGGCGGAAGCCAACAAGTACGTGGCCGGAGAATGGAAGCGCGCCCATGCGCCCGAACGAGTACTGACCTGGCTGGGCCGCTACCACCAATGGCGGCTGGGTAAGGGGTAATACCAATTTGAATAAACATCTGATCATTTTAACCCCGGGATCAGAGGCAACACAGTCGCCTCCCACGACACGCCATAGGTAAATGACACTCACCGTTGCAGCCTACTGCGAACATTCACTGGATGTTCGGTCAGGCTGCAACCGTTCGTCACGGCGAGACAAGCTCGCCCCCTGAGGGCTCGGAAATGCTGTCTGACCGCCATGGAGGGCGGGAATGCTGGAATGGCAGGAGCATTTTCCAGCCATGGCATTTCACGGTCGTGGGAGTCGATCTCTGTTGCCTCTTCTCGAGCATCGAGTTGTCTGTAGACGACGCTAACAGGCAACTCCGGTGCATCAAGGAGAGCAAAGGGATCTGCTCAGCCGACCATCCGCGCCACGGATGGCGCGGCTGAGCCTACACGGATGTATTTACGGCGAGTCGGCGGAGCGGGCCCTTTGTTCGACTTTTATACAAAAATGAAATAGATCATTTGTTTAGTGGGATTGGTATAACCACAAAAACGGGCCGGGATGCGTTTCGCATCCCGGCCCGTGTGCTGCAGCCTGGCTGTTAGCCTTTAAGGTCTGCAATAACCGGGGGCTTTCATGCCCCGTTTTTTCATCAGCATACAATGACGACTATCTACCCCATCACCCATCGACAAGGTTTGGGTAATAATGCCCGTGTTAGCCGATACTGTCGCTGCCTGAGCAGGCACCATCGCTATGGTAAATACTGCCGTCAGCATAAGAGCAATCATGGCTTTCATAATGCTTCCCTCTCGCCTAAGTGAATGGCCTTGTGATCATCCCCGTTGCCAGCAAGACCTGAATCAATCAACAGGGCTTATGCCCTTCCGTCACGGCAACGCTGTCTAACGGTTACTCATAAAGACGCAACAAGGCCCAACTTTCTTACAAAAAAAGAACACTTTTCGTTCATTTTGCAAGCGAAAAAGTAGCGTTCAGCCCAGCGCTTCGCTCAAAAAATCCAGCAACATCCGCACCTTGGGCGATAAATGACGGTTGTGCGGATACAGCGCCCAGATGCCGTCGTCCGGCTCCTGATAATGCTCCAGCAGGGAGATCAACCGGCCCGAGTCCAGTGCCGGCTGCACATAGTAGTCCGGCAGTTGCACGATACCGATGCCTTTCTGTGCCGCATCCAGCAGCGCCCAGCCGCTGTCGCAGCGAATATTGCCCTTTACCCGCACATTGCGCGCCTTGCCCTGCTCCTGAAAGCGCCAGTAGTCCAGGTTGCCCTGCAGGCAGTTATGCAGATCCAGCTCCGAAAGCGTATGGGGCACACCATAGGTCGACAGATAGTGAGGCGAGGCGCACACATACTGGGTACGGGAAGCCAGCCGCCTGGCCATCATGCTGGAGTCTTCCAGCTTGCCCAGCCGTATTGCCAGATCGTACCCTTCGGCCACCAAATCCAGCTTCTGGTTGGTCAGTTTCATCTGCACCTCCAGTTCCGGATAGCGCAACACGAAGTCGTTCACCAAAGGCGCTATGGTCTTCTCGCCATAGGTCACCGGCGCCGTCAGCCGCAACTTGCCTTTGGGGGCCAGCTGCAGGTTGGTGATGGTGCGCTCGGCCTCTTCCAGCCCGTCCAGCACCTGTCGGCAGTGCTGATAATAAATCTGTCCGGCTTCGGTTACCGACACCTTGCGGGTAGTGCGATAAAACAGCTTGGTCGACAGCCGGGTTTCTAGGGCACTGATCTGACGGCTGACCTGAGCGGTAGAAATACCCAGCCTTTTGGCCGCGCCGGTAAAGCTTTCCATCTCGGCCACCGCCACAAACTCACTCACCCCTTCCCAGATAAACATGCCTACACCCTTACGCCTGCCGCCGAAAACATCGATAACGCCGATTATATTGTTACTTTATGGTAAAAGTAATCCTGAACTCTCGAACATTATCGATACTCATGGACAAAAAGACCAGGCAAAACCGGCACCGACAAGTATCGATCATTGGTTTCACCCGCAAAGCCCTTTATCCTGACCACAGCGCTGTCGGCGAGGGTGGTATTGCCCTGTCAGCACCCGACTCCATGAATTTACAAACGGTGACATTGTAAATGACATTTACCCTTTTTCTGCTGGCCACCATCATGAATGCGGCAATGACGCTGTTGCCGATGTCGCGTTACGAAATCTGGTGGGTTCGTGGGCTCGACTTTCCCCGCGTGCAACTGATAACCCTTATCCTCTTCACCCTGCTGCTCGCATGCTGGCTGCCGGAGTGGTCCCATTCAGGCAACCTGGCGCTCTTCGGCATCAATGTCGCCTGCCTGCTCTATCACTGCTGGTGGATAATGCCCTATACCCGATTGCACCCGGTGGAGGTAAAGTCCGTCCCTGCAGGCAAGGCCCTGCATCCCTTTACCGTCCTCACCGCCAATGTGCTGGCCAGCAATCGCCATGCCGACTGCCTGATTGATCTCGTCAGACAACACAAGCCCGATATTCTGGTGACACTGGAGTCCGACAGCTGGTGGCAACAGCAGCTGGAGGCGCTGGAAACGGACTATCCCTACACCATTAAATGCCCGCTGGATAACCTGTATGGCATGCATGTCTATTCGCGTCTGCCGCTGGAAAACAGCACCATCGAATATCTGGTCGAGCCGGATGTCCCCTCCATGCACACCCGGATCCTGCTGCCTTGCGGCGCCAGGGTGCGGGCGCATTTTGTTCACCCCGCACCACCCAGCCCGACCGAGAATGAAGAGTCCGCCGAGCGTGATGCCGAACTGCTGGCCGTGGCCCGGAGTGTGGCCGCCGCCACCTTGCCGGTGGTGGTCACCGGAGATCTGAACGATGTCGCCTGGTCCACCACCACCCGCCTGTTCAGAAAGATAAGCGGCCTGCTCGACCCCCGTATAGGACGAGGCATGTTCAATACCTTCCATGCCGAGCACTGCTTTATCCGCTGGCCGCTGGATCACCTGTTCCACAGCCATCATTTTCGGGTGATCCGGCTGCAACGTTTGAAGCTGCAAGGCTCGGATCACTTCGCCCTGCTTACCAGCCTGGACTTTCGGGCCGGTCACAATAACGGCCAGCGCATGCTGCACGCCGATGCCGAAGACAAAGAGCTGGCTGATGACAAGATGGAGCATAAAAACGTCAAGAAAAACGATGTGCCCGTACCGGTGAAATAACGGCCTTCGACTATTACTCACTGGTAAAGGTTATTTAACAGGCTCGGCCATTATCACCAGACGGAATGGGAATATAATATCGCCATTGCCATCACGGCACCCGTTTTCTGGGAGATACAGATGAGTATTGAAAACCTGAGCTGTAACAAGAGCTTCGATGGCTGGCACAAACAGTACAGCCATTATTCTGAAACACTGAATTGCACCATGCGGTTTGCTATTTATCTGCCGCCGCAGGTTTCCAGCGGTGATAAGGTACCGGCCCTGTACTGGCTGTCCGGCCTGACCTGCACCGATGAAAATTTCATGCAAAAAGCCGGTGCCCAGCGCATCGCCGCCGAACTCGGCATGGCCATTATTGCGCCGGACACCAGCCCCCGCGGCGATGACGTAGCGGATGACGACGGCTACGATCTCGGCAAGGGTGCGGGCTTCTATGTCAATGCCACCCAGGCGCCCTGGAATCGACATTACCGTATGTACGACTATGTGCTGAACGAACTGCCGACGCTTGTCGAGTCCATGTTCCCGGTCAGCGAGCAGCGTTCCATCGCCGGTCATTCCATGGGTGGCCACGGCGCCCTGGTGCTGGCCATGCGCAATCCCGAGCGTTATCGCTCTGTGTCGGCCTTCAGCCCTATCGGCAACCCGGTTAATTGCCCCTGGGGCAAGAAAGCCTTCAAGGCTTACCTGGGCAAAGATACCGCCGCCTGGGCAGATTACGACGCCAGCCTGCTGATGCGCCAGACCAGTCAATTTGTGCCGGCGCTGGTGGATCAGGGCGAGGCGGATGACTTTCTCACCGAGCAACTTAAACCCGAGACGCTGGAAGCCGCCGCCCAGCACAGCGGCTATCCGCTCGAACTGAACCGGCGGGAAGGCTATGATCACAGCTATTACTTTATTGCCAGTTTCATCGAACAGCACCTGCGCTTTCATGCCGAACACCTGACCCGCTAATATCCGGCCCCGGAGGACATCTGCCTTCGGGGCTATTAGCCCCTCCGACTACACTTGAATGATTTCCTGTAGGTATGCCACGCTGCGAACACAGCGGCGGCAAAGCCGCGCCTATCGGGAACAAGAATGAGCACAGGCTGGCTATTGCTACGGGGGCTGATGCGCGAGCAACGTCACTGGGAAGGATTTCCCGCGCGGCTGCAACACGGCTTTCCCGATGACCGGGTGATACCGGTGGACTTGCCCGGCTTTGGCCGTGAAGTTCATCAAACGAGCCCGAACCGCATTCCGGACATCACCGACTGGTTGAGGGCGCGTTGGCAGGCGGAGCGAGCAAAGGGCCCGCTGAAGCTGCTCGCCTTGTCGCTGGGCGGTATGGTGGCGCTAGACTGGGCCAGCCGTTACCCGACCGAGCTGAGCGCCGTGGTGCTGATCAACAGCAGCCTGGCGGGCGTCAGCCCCTTTTATCACCGGTTGAGACCAAGGGTATACTGGCCACTGTTGAAATGGTGTCTGTGGCAGCGGGATCCCCTGCTGCAGGAAGCGGCCATACTGCAGCTGACCAGCCGTTTTTTTGACCATGACGCTGATATTCTGACCCGATGGGCTGCCTATGCCCGGCAATATCCGCCATCACGCCGCAATACCTTGCGCCAGTTGCTGGCCGCCCTTCGCTATCGAGCACCATCCACCCGCCCTCAAGTGCCCATACTGGTGCTGAACAGTCTGGGTGACGATCTGGTCAGCCCCCGCTGCAGCCAGGCCATTGCCGAGCACTGGCAACTCCCCCTGCGCCGCCATCCCGATGCCGGCCACGACCTGCCCCTGGATGCGCCGGACTGGGTCTGTGAGCAGATACGGGCGTGGCTGCCAGAACTAACCTGATGACCAGCATCACGCGTTCTAAGCCGATAGTGACCCGATCATTCACTCATGCGTCTGCCGACAGCCGAGCGCTCAGGTAGTCCACCATTTTTGATAGCTGAGTAATGTGGGAAAAATCAACTTCGGGAATGGTCACTTCCAACTTCCGGCTCAGTGCCTCAATCAGCCGCAAAAAATCCATCGAGTCCAGATCCAGCGCCTCGCGCATATCTTCATTCGGATCTAACTGTTCGGTGTCGGCATCCGGGGCGATATCCCGAATCTGGCGACAGACCAATTCGGCCAATGCCTTCTTGTCTTTCATGCCAGTTGCTCCGGTTGTTGTAACAGCGCCGCTATCCGGTTAAGCAGGCGCGCACCGTCATGGCCGTCGCTTACCCGGTGATCGGCGGCCAGACTGAAACTGGCCAGAGTCATCGGCACTATTTTCTGTTCCTGCACCCAGGGTGCTGTGCGCACCCGTCCTATGCCCAGCAAGGCAACCTGAGGCGGAAAGATCACGCCCTGAATACGATCCACTCCCCGCTCCCCCAGATTGGATACCGTTACGGTGGCATCCTGAACTTCCGACCCGCGCAAGCCCCCACCCCGGGCCCGAATCACCTGATCCTTGAGCCGGGCCATCATTCCCACGGCCCCCAATAACTGGGCGTCATGAAGGGCCGCCACGACCATCCCCCCCGAGCGCAGCTTGATAATATTGCCCAGATGCACACCAGATTGTGCCTGATAGCCACCCTCCCGATAAAAGCCGTTAAACTGGGGGAATTCGGCCAGGGCCCTGGCCAGAGCGCAGTAAATCAGCGCATTGATCAACACCAGTTCCGCTGCCGGTTTTCCCTTATTGTATTCCGAGCACCAGGTATGAGCGGCCGCCAGGGGAATATCCAGCTCCAGATAATAATGAGGAATATCGCGCTTGGAGCGACTCACCACGGCGGCAATGGCCTGACGCATTTGTTGCCCGGAATCTGCCGACGGCGTGACTCCCCGGGATTCGATATCCGCCAGCACCAGGGCGCCATTCGGTCCGCTGCCCGGCCCCAGCAGGCGCCAGTCTATCCCCAATTTTTCGGCTTGCTTGCGGGCCGCCGGCGAGATCAAGGGCCGCTGGTCGACGATATTCGATGGTGACACGGCCGCCTCTGTCTTTGGCTCAATCGGTGCGGGCTGGGGCTCGGCAGCCACCGCATGCTCTTCCGTCTCTGCCTCGACGCCCTCATCTGCCACACCGGTCAGTTGCAGACGGGCAATCGGCTCGCCCACCTGCAACTGCTGGCCGACCGGCGCCAGCAGTTGTTCGACCACGCCGTCGTCGAACACTTCCATGTCGATCAGGCCCTTCATGGTTTCAATGGTGGCGATGACCTCACCTCTGTGCACCGTATCACCCGGTTGTATCTTCCACTCGGCCACCATGCCCTTGGCCATGTCGGAACCGAAAGACGGCATCTTGATGGTTTTTATCATTTGCCCACCACCCTGGCCGCCAGCGCGACAATCTGTTCAACCTGAGGCGTCGCCGCCCGCTCCAGATGGCTGGGATAGGGAATGGGGACTTCGGCACTGCACAGCCGTTGCGGCGGCGCATCCAGTGACCAGAAGCAGTGCTCTGCCACCTGAGCGCAGATTTCACCGGCCAGACTGCCGGTGCGCCAGCCCTCGTCCACCACCAGCAGCCGTCGGGTCTTGTTAATCGAGGCAAAGAGGGTCTCGGTATCCAGCGGCCGCAGGCAACGCAGATCCACCACCTCGGCGCTAATGCCCTGTTGCTGCAACAGCTCGGCCGCCTCAAGTGCCTTGGACAGAGAACCGCCGTAGCTGACCAGGCTGAGATCGACCCCTTCACTGCGCACCAGCGCTTTATGCATGTCCGGGCATTGCTCCGGCGTCGGCACCGGCCCCGACTGGTTGTACAGCAGCACATGCTCGAACAGCAGCACCGGATCCGGGTCCGCCAGCGCCATGGCCAGCATGTAGCGGGCATCGGCCAGCGTGGCCGGCGCCAGCACCTTGAGACCGGGCACATGGGCGTACCAGTTTTCCAGGCTGTGAGAATGCTGCGCCGCCAGCTGCTTGCCGGCACCGCAGGCCATGCGGATCACCAACGGTACTCCCAGCTGACCGCCGGACATATGCCGCAGCGTCGCCGCGTTATTGACGATTTGATCCAGCGCCAGCAGGCTGAAGTTGACGGTCATCACCTCCACTATCGGCCGCATGCCACCGAGGGCCGCACCGATACCTGCACCGACGAAGCCGGACTCGGACAAGGGGGTATCGCGCACCCGCTGCTCGCCAAACTCCTGCAGCAGGCCCTTGGTCACCGCATAACAGCCGCCGTAATGGCCCACGTCCTCGCCCATCACGAACACCCGCGAGTCCTGAACAATGGCTTCCCGAATGGCTTCCCGTACCGCTTCCCGATAACTGATGGTCGGCTCTTTCATACGCCCGGCTCCTGGTAAACACCCCAACACAACGCCGATTCGGGCTCGAACTCAGATTGTTCGGCAAACGCAACGGCGGCATTCACCTCCTGCCTGACGTCCTGCTCCAGCTGTTGTAAGTAGGCCTCGTCCAGGCCACCGCTCTGTTCCAGTTCATGCCTGAGCTGCACTATGGGGCCTTTATGCTGCCATTGCTCTACTTCGTCCGGCGTACGATAAAGCTGGGTATCAAACATGGAGTGGCCGCGAAAACGATAGGTCAGGCATTCCAGAAATCGCGGTCCGCCTTCCGCGCGAATGGCCGTGGAGCCGGCTCGGGCCGCCGCCTCCACGGCACTCACCTGCATTCCGTCCACCGCCTCGGCCGGCAAACCGTAGCTGGCGGCCTTTTTGAAGATATGTTGCTCCGATTCCGAAATGGTCAGTGCCGTGCCCATGGCATAACGGTTGTTTTCGCACACAAACAGCACCGGCAACTGCCAAAGTTGCGCCAGGTTAAGGCTTTCGTGAAACTCGCCTTCTGCCGCCGCTCCTTCACCGAAGAAGCAGCAGGTGACTCTTGGCCGCCCTTGCAGCTTGTCGGCCAGGGCCAGTCCGACGGCCATCGGCAGCGCACCGGCGACGATGGCATTGCCACCGTAAAAACGTTTGGTGGCATCAAAAATATGCATGGAGCCACCTCGCCCCCGGCTGCTGCCGCCGACCTTGCCGTACATTTCCGCCATCACCGCCTTCATGTCCAGCCCTCGGGCCAGGGCATGGCCGTGCTCCCGGTAGGTAGACACCACCGCATCTTCCGCCGTCAGCGCCTGCATCACGCCCACCGCCACCGCTTCTTCACCAATGTACAGATGCAGAAAACCGCGGATTTTTTCTTCCGTATAAAGTTCGGCACAGCGTTCCTCGAAACGCCGAATGCGCAGCATTTCTTTCAGCAACATCTGCAGATGGCTGTCGTCCTGTTTGGCGTCGGATTTATTTTTCATGGCGGCTGCCCTCATCGCTTTCCAGGGTGGAAATATCGCCCGGCGGCAGCCCCAGCTCGCGCGCCCTGAGCAGACGGCGCATGATTTTGCCGCTGCGGGTCTTGGGCAGGTTGTCTTTGATGACAATCTCCCGGGGAGCGACTGCCGGACCCAGTGTTTTTCGAGCGTGGGCCATCAGGCTTTTAAGCAGCACGTCACCGGGTTCATAGCCGGGTTTGAGCGCCACAAAGGCCTTGACCACTTCACCCGCCATCTCATCCGGAATGCCGATGACCCCGGCTTCGGCCACCGCCGGGTGTTCGAGCAGGGCGCTTTCTACCTCGAAGGGGCCGATAAGATGACCGGCAGACTTGATCAATTCCTTGATGCGGCCAACAAACCAGTAGTAACCATCGTTATCCCGCCAGGCGAGGTCGCCGCTGAGATACCAGTTGTCCTTGAAGCAGTGTCGGTAACGCTCTTCTTCGTGCAGGTAGCCCCTAAACATCGAAGGCCAGCCCGGCCTCAGCGCCAGCTCGCCCACCTGGCCGGGTTCGGTCAGCTCGGTCACTTGCCCCTGCTCGTCTACCTGCACTATGCCCGCCGTAATACCGGGCAGCGGCCGGCCCATGGAGCCCGGCTTGACCGGCTCGGCGGCAAAGTTGGCGAGCATGATGCCGCCGGTCTCGGTTTGCCACCAGTTGTCATGAAACGGCATGCCGAACACGCGCTGGCCCCATACCACCGCCTCGGGATTGAGCGGTTCGCCTACGCTTGCCATAAAGCGCAGCGCGCTCAGATCCTGCTTTGCCACCAGCGCATCGCCGGCTTTCATCAGCATGCGAATGGCGGTCGGCGCCGTATACCAGACATTGACCTTTTCATCGCTCAAAATTCGATACCAGCGTTCAAGATCGAATTCCGCCTCATCCACCACCAGGGTGACCCGATTGCACAGCGGGGCGATAACCCCGTAACTGGTGCCCGTGACCCAGCCCGGATCGGCGGTACACCAGTACACATCGCCGGGGTGCAAGTCCAGGGCGCACCAGGCGGAGTAGCGGTGATGCACGACCGCCTCATGCACATGCACCACCCCCTTGGGCAGGCCGGTGGTGCCGCTGGTAAAATGCAGCAGGGCCGGGTCTTCGGCCGTGGTCGGGCACACCGTAAATGTCTCGCTGGCCTCGGCCAGGGTAGAATCCAGATCCAGGCAATCGGCGGGGCAGTCACCGTGGCAGTCATACAGCAGTACCTGCTCGAGGCCCGGCAATTCGTGGCGCCAGGGGGCCACTTTTTTCAGATAGAGCCGGGCGCTGCTGACCAATACTCGCGCATCGCCAATCCCCATTCGCGCGCGAACCGGCTCCGGGCCAAAGGCGGAAAACAGCGGGCAGAACAGGTTGCCTGCTTTCAAGCTGCCGAGCAGCGCCGCATACAGCTGCGGCGTGCGCCCGCACAGACTGAACACGGTGGCGCCATGAGCCACACCCAGTGCGGTCAGCAGGTTGGCAAAGCGATTAGTCAGCTTCTGTAACTGGCGATAGCTGAAGGTTTTTCGCTCCCCCTGCCTGCCCAGCCAGATCAGCGCCAGCTGATCGCCATTGCCTTCCTGCACATGACGATCAACCGCCTCATGGGCAATATTGATAACACCGTCATGGCCCTTGATGCCGAGTCTGGCCTGCTGCCAGTCAAAGTCGCGATAACGCTGCCAATAGTCCGTCTGGTTGGGGGGCGGCGCATGCCGGCCAACCACTTTGGTAATGATGCTAAAGCCCATGAGAGCTCCGTGATGAGGGTCTGTTTGAAGGTAACAACGCCACGGTCAGCCCCTCAAAACATGCAAAGAATGACTCGAAGGAGGTCACTGGCCAAGGCTCTTCAATGAAGTCTAGTCTTAATCAAGACATTCATATTCGGAACAGGCTCATGAACAGTCCACAATATATTCGCTGGTTCAGCGACATCGACATGACCGATCTGCCGCTGGTCGGCGGCAAGAATGCTTCTCTTGGCGAACTGTACCGCCTGCTTGCCAACTCCGAGACTACCCTGCCCGACGGCTTTGCCCTGACCGCGTCCGCCTACCGGGCCTTTCTCGACGCCAACCAGCTGAACGAGCGCATCTTTCCGCTGCTGGACAAACTGGATAAAACCGACCTGGCCAGTCTTCATCAAAGCGCCGACCGAGTACGTCAGCTGATCCTGACCGCCACCCTGCCCGCCGAGGTAGAACAGCAGGTCACCGCCGCCTACCAGAAGCTGTGCGATCAGTACGGCGAAGACACCGATGTGGCCGTACGCAGCTCCGCCACCGCCGAAGATCTGCCCGGCGCTTCCTTTGCCGGCCAGCAGGACACCTTTCTCAACATCAGGGGCAGTGCCAGTCTGCTGCACAGCTGCAAACAGGTGTTCGCTTCCCTCTTTACCGACCGGGCAATCAGCTATCGGGTCGATCAGGGCTTTGACCACCGAAAAGTGGCCTTGTCCATCGGTGTGCAGCGCATGGTACGTTCCGATCTGGCGGCCTCGGGCGTCATGTTCACCCTGGATACCGAGTCCGGTTTTCGCGATCTGGTGCTGCTTAATGCCGCCTATGGACTGGGAGAAAGCGTGGTGCAGGGCACGGTATCGCCAGACGAGTTTCTGGTATTCAAACCCCTGCTGGATGGAACGCACAGACCCATAGTGAAACGACAGCTGGGCGAAAAAGCCAGCAAGATGATCTACATGAGCAAAGACGAACACAGCGTCGCCACCCGGGATGTTCCGGTACCGGAGCAGGATCGATACCGCTTTTGTATCGACGATGACGAGGTGCTGGCGCTGGCCACCTCGGCCTGCGCCATCGAACGCCATTATTCAACACGGGCCGGCCACCCTATGCCCATGGACATTGAATGGGCCAAAGACGGCAACACCGGCCGGCTGTTCATTCTGCAGGCCCGGCCGGAGACGGTTCATTCCCGGGCCGATACCAGTGTGGTGCACCACTACCGGCTTAAAGAGAAAGCCGTCCCACTGGTGACCGGCAAGAGCGTGGGCAAGAAAATTGCCTCGGGGCGGGCCAGAATCATTCTGCATGCGGCCGACATGGCGTCGCTGCAGCAGGGCGAAGTGCTGGTTACCGACATTACCGACCCCGACTGGGAGCCGGTAATGAAAAAAGCCGCCGCCATCGTGACCAATCGCGGCGGCCGGGTGTGTCATGCCGCCATTGTGGCGCGAGAGCTGGGCATACCGGCGGTGGTGGTGACCGGTAACGGGCTTGAGAAAATCAGCGACGGCGCCGAACTGACCGTGTCCTGCGCCGAAGGGGACGCCGGCTACGTCTACCCCGGCCTGTTGCCCTTCGAGGTAACGGAGCATCGCATCGATCTCGGTCACCGGCCCAAGACCCACATCATGATGAACGTGGCCGACCCGCAAAAAGCCTTCGAGTTCGCGCAACTGCCCAACGAAGGGGTGGGCCTGGCCCGGCTTGAATTCATCATCAACAACCTGATTGGCATCCACCCTCAAGCCGTGCTCAAGCTGGAGCAGCAGTCCGAGACGATTCGCAGCCAAATCAACCGTATCACGGCGGGCTACCCCGGCGCGGTCGACTTTTATGTGGATCGTATGGCCGAAGGTGTCGGCGCCATCTGTGCCGCCTTCTATCCCAAACCGGTGATCATCCGCTTCAGCGACTTCAAGACCAACGAATACCGCAGCCTGCTCGGCGGCGAAGAATATGAACCCGAAGAAGAGAACCCCATGCTCGGCTTTCGCGGCGCCACCCGCTATCTGGACGACAGCTTTGCTCCCTGCTTCGCCCTAGAGTGCGCCGCCGTCAAGCAGGTGCGCGAGCGCATGGGGCTCACCAACCTGGCGGTGATGGTGCCTTTTGTTCGCACTCCCGACGATCTGGATACGGTCAAGAGTCTGATCGCCAGCCACGGTCTGGTGCTGGGTGAACACCAGCTCAAGCTCTACACCATGTGTGAAATTCCCGCCAACGTCATTCTGGCGGAGCAATTTCTGGCACGTTGTGACGGTTTTTCCATCGGCTCCAACGACCTGACCCAGTTGACGCTGGGGGTCGATCGAGATTCCGCCCTGCTCAGTCGCTACGACGAGCGCAACGAGGCGGTTAAACGCATGATCAAACTGGCCATCGACGCCTGCCTGGCATCAAACAAATACGTGGGGATCTGCGGTCAGGCCCCGTCCGATTTTCCCGAAATCACCCAGTGGCTGGTAGAACAGGGCATCAGTTCCATTTCGCTCAACCCCGACAGCGTGATTGAAATGACCGAACTGGTACTGAAGCTGGAACAGAAGGCTAACGGCGCTGCATCCTGAACTGCAGGAAGTGGGTGGAGCAGGAAATACAGGGGTCGTAATTGCGGATCAGCCGCTCGCAAAACAACTTGAGTTCCCGGTCGCTGCGGCCCAGTCCAAAGCGTGGCACCGAGGTTTTCAGATCCTGCTCGATGCGCGCCTGATTCTGACTGGTGGGCGGTATTATGGTGCACGACAGCACCCTGCCCTGCTCGTCCAGCCGGTAATGGTGATAGATAAGACCCCGCGGCGCCTCGGTACAAAAGCAGCACTCACCGGCCCTCGGCGTTACCGGCAGGCAGGCCTCTCCACTCGGGCAGCCCATGGCCAGCAGCCGACGTGCCTCGAACAAGGCCCAGTATATCTCCAGCGCCCGGGCCTGAATGCTGGTGAACATGTTGCGACTGGGAAAGTCGAGCCCGCATTCCCGGGCCAAGGTTTTGACCTCGTCGGGCAGCTGCGAAAAACTGTTATTCATACGGGCCAGCGGGCCCACCAGATAATCCTTGCCGTCGAGCAGTGAATACAGGGCGGTGGAATGGGGTTCCTGGTGCTCGGCAAAATGACCGGCATATTCGTCATGACTCAGGCTCAACCCCTTGCTACTGGTAATAAGGCCGCCGTTGATGGCATAGCTGTCCGGCTCGGTCAGGCTGACCCAGATAAAGTCATGCGAATAGTCGGGCAGCGCCAGCCCGGCCGTCCAGCGAACCAGCTCCCCGGCGGCGGGCAATGCTTGTTCCACCCGCTGGCGCACCGAATCCCAGCGTTCGGCATCGGGCAGGCGACCAAAGCCGCCCACCTGTAATCCCACCGGATGCACCGAACGACCGCCCAGCAGGGCCATCAACGCATTGCCGGCTTCCTGCAGTTGCATGCCCCGTCGCAATACCTCCGGATGCTGTTTGGCCATGGCCAGGGCATGATCGAAACCAAGAAAGTCCGGTGCGGCCAAAAAATGAATATGCAGCGCATGGCTCTGCACCCACTCCCCCAGGTTCATCAGTTTTCTAAGCCGTACCAGCGGCGCGGGCAGATTGATGCCGAACAGGCGCTCCATGGCCTGAATGGAAGTAAGCTGGTAAGCCATGGGGCAGATACCGCAGATACGGGCGTTGAGATCCGGCACCTCCCGATAGTCACGCCCTTCCAGAAACTTCTCGAACAACCGTGGCGGCTCGAAAATGGCCAGATGCAACCGTTCGATGCAATCGCCCCGGGCGCTCAGCTCCAGGGTGCCCTCGCCTTCCAGCCGGGTAATGAAAGGGACTTTCAGCGAAATGCGCCGTTTGCCGGTCATTCCACCTCCTTGATATCGATATGCTGCCAGCGCCGGCTTTGCTCGCGAAATGGCGTGCTGTGGCTGTGAATGGCGGCGAAGCGCCGGGCAATCTCGTCGGGCACCAGCCCCAGACCGGCAAAGCGGTTGGCCAGGCTGTCGCAGTTGGGTTGCTCCGACGGGCCAAAACAGCCGTAGCAGGCCCGGCCGAAGGCAGGACACAGGGCCCCACAGCCGGTGCGCACTACCGGGCCCAGGCAGGGGGCGCCCCGGGTCACCATGACGCACACCTGCTGCCGACGCTTGCACTCCATGCACAGTTTTTCAGCCTCCGGCCGGGGCATGGCTCCCAACCGCAACTGGCGCAAAAAATGCCGCATCTGCTCGACGGTAATGGGGCAACCCCAGAGTTCGAAGTCCACCTTGATGTGCTCGGCCACGCCGGTCGAGGTATTCAGGGTGGCGATGAAATCGGGATGAGCATACACCGCCGCCTTCCAAGTCGAGCCATCGGCCATGTTGCGCAAGGCCTGAATCCCGCCGCTGGTGGCACAGGCGCCGATACTGACCACCAGCTTGCTGTTTTGCCGCAGCGCCCGGGCCCGCTCGAGATCTGCGGGGGTGGAAACGCTGCCTTCCACAAAGGCCACATCGACCGGCAGCTCAGGTCCCTCGATACCGGCCTCGATAAAATGCAGAAATTCCACCTCTTCCAGCAGGTCCAGCAGCGCCGGCCCCTGATTGAGAAAGGCCAGCTGACAGCCGGAGCAGGAGGTCAGCTTGTGCACCGCCAGGGTCAGTTTGCGCTTGGCCGTCATAGCCCCTCCCGCCCCAACCAGGACTTGATCACCGGATAGTGAAAAACCGGGCCGTCCTTGCAAACGAAATACGGGCCCAGCTGGCAATGGCCGCACAGTCCCTGACCGCACTGAAAATTGCGCTCCAGGCTCATATAGACGGCGTCGTCATTCACCTGCTGCTGCGCCAGCTGCTTGAGCGCCGCCAGCATCATGATCTCGGGACCGCACATCAAGACCGCGCAATGGTCTGGATCAAACTCGGCCAGCTCAAGCAATTCGGTGACCAGTCCCAGGCGCCAGCGGTGCCGATGTCGGTGCTCTTCACTGGCGGCCAGCAACACCTGACACTTGCCCAGCGTTTGCCAACGCTGGTATTGATCCTGCCAGAGTAGATCCGCATGGTGTTTAACCCCCTGCAGTATCACGATGCGACCATATTGATCCCGGTTGGCAACCGCATGATGAATCGCCGCCACCACAGGTGCACAACCCAGCCCGGCGGTGATGAACACCAGATCTCGCCCCTGCAGTTGCGCCAGCGGCCAACCCCGACCAAAAGGGCCGCGCAGCCCCAGCTGCTGGCCAACCTCCAGCTCCACCAAGGGGCGAGTAACCCGACCGACGGCGCGAATGGTGTGCTGTAACAGCCCCTGATCCCAGCCCATGATGGAGATGGCCACCTCGCCGGCGCCAAACAGATAAAGCATGTTGAACTGGCCAAAATCAAAATTGAACGGCCCCCGGGTGTCCAGGGCCAGGCTTAGGGTGTAAACCCCCGGCAACTCCATTTGCTTCGCCGCCAGGGTGGCGGTCATGGGCAGAAAATCAGCCATGCTCGTCCTCCTGCGATTTGTCTGCCAGTGGTTTGTCTGCCAGCAGGGCCTGGGCTTCTTCCACCAGATCGATGGCCACCGGACACCAGGCAATGCAGCGGCCGCATCCCACGCAGCCGCTGCGGCCGAATTGCTGCTGCCAGGTGGCCAGCTTGTGCACCAGCCACTGCCGATAGCGGTGGCGGATGTCGGCACGCACCACCTTGCCGGTAATGTAGCTGTGCTGCTCGCTGAAGCAGGAATCCCACCGCTGTACCTGCTCGGCCTGCCGCCCTCGAATATCGCCCTCGGCTTCCTGTTTCGAACAAAAGCAGGTGGGACACACCGAGGTACAGTTGCCGCAGGCCAGGCAACGCTCGGCCACCTGCTGCCAGCGCGGATGATCGAGCCGGTCTACCAGTTGCACCAGCTCGGCCTCGCTCGGCATAACCCGCTGCTGCCGGCGGGCGCCCGCAAGCCAAGCTTTGGCCTCGGACACCTGCGTGCCGCTGGCGTTTTTCAGCGGTAGCTGCGCTGCTATGACCGCGCCCCGTTCACTGCCACTCTGCAGCAGATAGCCTTCATCCAGTTCGTCGAGCAGCAGATCGAAGCCGGACCTCGCCTCGGGGCCGTCGCCGGTCGACACGCAAAAACAGGTACTGGCACTGCGGCCACAATTAACCGCCACAATCAGCAGTTGTTGGCGCTGGGCCTGATAGAAGGGGTCGGCATGAGGCCCTTCCAGAAAATGCCGATCCTGAATGGCCAGCGCCGCCAAATCACACCCGCGCAGGCCGATAAAAGCAAGCCGTCTGGGCTTTGGCTTCACGGCACGAAAGTGCAGACCCTGATCGGTATTGTCGGCCCGCCACAGCACTTGCTCGGGTTGAAACAGCCAGGGTTTGAGTCCCTGGGGACCGGTATTCCAGGCAAAGGCGCGCCGACCGGCGGTATGCTGCAGGCGATAACTGCCGGCGTCGGCCTGCTCCTGCCAGCCCCAGGGCAGCTGGTCGACACTGTGCAAGGGAGCAAACAGAATGGCATCGTCTTTTACCCGGGGGCCTATCACCTCAAAACCGGCCTGCACCAGCGCCTGATGCAGCCGCTGCAGATGCCGATGCGCCAACAAGCGCCTAGTCATGGTGGGCTCGGGTCAGCAGCCAGTCACGCCAGGACTCCAGCCCCTCACCGGTACTGGCCGACAGTTCCAGTATTTCGACCCGGGGATTCAGCCGTCGTAACGATGCTTTGGTCTTTTTCAAATCGACATTGAGATAAGGCTGCAGATCGATTTTATTGATCACCACCAGCTCGCAGCCGGCAAACAGATGCGGGTATTTTTCCGGTTTGTCTTCGCCATCGGTCACCGCCATCATGGCCACCCGGTGCTGCTCACCCAGATCGAACAACGCCGGGCACACCAGATTACCCACGTTCTCGACCAGCACCAGAGATCCGGGCCGCGGTGCCAGGCTGGCCAGACCCGCCTGTATCATCTGGGCATCCAGGTGGCAGCCGGTGCCGGTGTTGATCTGCACGGCCCGACCGCCGCAAGCCTGAATTCGGCGGGCATCATTCTGGGTTTGCTGATCGCCTTCCAGTACCGCCATCGGTGGCCAGCCGGTGCCGCTCTGAGTATGGGCATAAGCAAAGGTGGCTTCCAGCAGCTGGGTTTTGCCGGCGCCCGGCGTGCCCATCAGGTTGATGCAGGTGATCTGGTTGGCCGTCAGCCACTGCCGGTTGTGCAACGCCAGTTCATCGTTACCGGCCAGTAACGCCTGCTGCAGGTGCAAGCTGTCACCGTCCTGATGCAGATGACTATGCGCCTCGACTCCCGGCTCCGACAGCCGGGCTTTCTCGCTGGAACACCCACAATGTCCACACATCATTCAAATCCTATTTCCGTCAACAGCAGTTGCCGTCCAGAGGTCAGAATATAATCATAGCTGCCACAGGAGCAGGCGTCCCCCGGGCCACTCGGGGCAAAGTGCCGGCCGCAATCGCGGCACTCTGCCTGTGCCGGCACCGCGTCGATGTCCAGTATCACACCACTCAGCCCGGCCTCTTCCTTCACCATGTCGAAACAGAACTGCAGCCGCTCGCCATCGACACAGCTCATGCCACCCACCTCGATACGGATGCGAGTCAACTTTCTGTGTGCATAGGGTTCAAGCTGAGTCAGCAGGGCCCGGACCACCGACAGCTCATGCATATTCAGCAGATCCGCGGTAATTGCAGGCCATGAGGCACCTCCAGCAGCCGCTCGCCGCCGTAAGGGGTCAGCAGACTCAAGCGCCCAGGTGACGACGGAGCTAACACCTCGCCGATGATGCGGGCATGCC
Organism: uncultured Oceanisphaera sp.; assembly: GCF_947495715.1. GTDB lineage: Bacteria > Pseudomonadota > Gammaproteobacteria > Enterobacterales > Aeromonadaceae > Oceanimonas > Oceanimonas sediminis. Next base: position 38,300 of record NZ_CANLZU010000008.1, on the reverse strand, counting down.
GGCCCAGGGGATGAGCACGCCACAATGCCAGCGCCTGCTCGGCCTGCTCGGGGCAAATCACCATGGCGGCCATCCCCTCGTTGGCGAGAAACAGCGGCTCCAGCCCCAGCAGTTCGCACAGGGCCTGTGTCTGGGGGCGGATCGGCAGCTCGCGCTCAATCAGCCGGATAGCAACTTCCGACGCTCCGGCCATTTCGCTCAGCACGCCACCCAGGCCACCCCGGGTCGCATCACGCAGGCAGCGCACCCCCGAACAGTGCGCCAGCACCGGCTGAATCAGCTCATGCAGGGCGGCACAATCGCTGGCCAGCTCCCCCACCAGTCCCAGATCTTCCCGGGCCAGCATCACCGCCGCACCATGGTCGCCCACATGGCCGTTCACCAACACCTGGTCGCCAGGCCGGGCCGAGCCGATGGAAAGACTCAGCCCCGCCGGTATCACCCCCACGCCGGTGGTGTTGATAAACAGCTTGTCGGCCATGCCCCGCTCCACCACCTTGGTATCGCCGGTTACTATGTTCACTCCGGCCTCACGGGCCGCTTCGGCCATGGAGCCGACCAATCGCTCAAGCAGCGCCAGCGGCAGCCCTTCTTCGATGATGAAGGCGGCGGTCAGATACAGAGGAGTGGCGCCGCCCACGGCGAGATCGTTGAGGGTGCCGCACACTGCCAGCTTGCCGATGTCGCCACCGGGAAACTCAAGCGGGCTGACCACAAAGCTGTCGGTAGTCAGCGCCAGCCGATCGCCCCGGGCGAGCAGATCGGCCAGCGGCAGCCGGGCCTGATCTTCCTTTTGCAGCAGCGGGGCATCACCGAAGGCGGTAAGAAAAATCTCGTCAATCAGGGCATGCATGGCCCCGCCGCCGGCACCGTGGGCCAGGGTAATGGCTTGCTCTTTGCGGCTCACCTCAGCTCCTCGGGTCGGTATTGATAATAGGCGGCGCAGGCCCCTTCACTGGATACCATGAGGGCGCCGACCGGATTTTGCGGGGTACAGTGGCGACGAAACAAGGGGCATTGATGCGGTTTGATTCGACCAGTAAGCACGGCATTGCAATACGCGGGCTCGGTCGCGGTTTTTATTTGCGGTATTGATATCAGAAGCTCGGCCGCATCCAGATGCCGATATGGTTCCCGCACCCGTACGCCCGAGCCCGTCACCAGACCGAGCCCTCGCCAGTGGCTGTCGATGCCCTGCTCGAAGGCCTCGGCAATCACCTTGAGTGCACTCGGGTTACCGTCGGGAGCCACCACCCGGGCGTAGGCGTTTTCGATGGCACAGCGCCCCTCGGCCAGTTGCAGCACCAATTGATACAACGCCTGCAAAAAGTCCACCGGCTCGAAACCGGCGATTACCAGCGGCTTGTGGTACTGGCTGGCGATGGGTTCATAAACCCGGCTGCCGATCACCATGCTGACGTGTCCCGGCCCCACAAAACCGTCGAGCCGAATATCATCGGCTTCCAGCAGCGCGGTCAGGGTCGGCATCAGCCGAATGTGATGGCAGAGAAAGCGCAGGTTGGTGAGTCCCGCCCGCTCGGCGGCCAGCAGGGAATAGGCGGTACCGGGCATGGTGGTGTCGAAACCGATGGCGAAAAACACCACCAGCTTGTTAGGGTTGGCTCGGGCCAGCGCCAGGGCATCGAAGGGAGAATAAAGTACCTTTACCTCGGCCCCCTCGGCTTTGGCCTGCAGCAGGCTGCCTCGCGTACCGGGTACCCGCAGCGGATCACCGAAGCTCGCCAGAATCACATCTTCTCGCCGCGCCAGACTGACGGCCTGATCAACCGCCTCTACCGGCAGCACGCAAACGGGGCAGCCGGGGCCGTGGATAAATTCGATGGAGGAAGGCAGCAACTGGTTCAGCCCGAAGCGAAAAATGGCATGGGTATGGCCGCCGCACACCTCCATGATCTGCAAGGGCCGCCCGAGGCGCGCCGCCACCGGATCGGCCGCAGCGGTAATGGCCTTCAGCAGGATTTTGACCCGGCCGGCATCACGAAAGTCATGGGTCAGGCTCATGGCTCGCCTCCTTCTTCCATTTGCGCCAACGAGTCTATTTGTGCCAGCAGGGCCAGGGAACGGCTGGCTTCGGCCTGGTCGATCACCGCCATGGCAAAGCCCACATGCAGCAACACCCATTCCCCCACCAGCGCCGAGGGGTCGCCACCATCGGCCACCAGCAGGCCGATATTGATCTGGCGGCGCACCCCGGCGGTATCCGCCAAGGCCAACCCGGCTTCGGCATCCACAATGGCGACGATTCTGGCCGGTATCCCCAAACACATAAGCCGTGCTCCCTGGTCGCTAACTGCCAATGTTCGCCGTATAAATGGCATCGGTAGGGTCCAATTTATTGGACCGCGAGAATGACGGATAACGCTATTGGTCGAATAAATTCGACCCTACGTGACCGGCGACTTATCGGTCATCCGCCTTACTGCCATTGAGCCAGTGCAATGGCCGCCTGACCCAGGGCGATACCGCCGTCGTTGCCGGGAACCCGACTCTGGGTCAGCACGGTCAGACCCATGGCGTCCAGCTCTCCTACCAACGGCTCCAGGATCAGCCGGTTTTGCATCACGCCGCCGCTCAGGGCCACGCTGGTAAAGGTCACGCCCTTCTGCCGACGCAACCGCCGCACCATGTGGCACAGCCCCCTCACTAAACTTAGGTGAAAATTGGCAGCCAGCACCGCTTTATCCTGCCCCGCCAGCAGGGCCTCGACCATCGCCGGCCACAGCGGCGCCGCATCCAGCTGCCAGAGTTCCCCCTCGCGGCTCAGCCCAAGCTCATAACAGGCGTTTGCCCGAGCCCCCAGGGCCAGCGCTTCCAGCTTCATGGCCGCCTCGCCTTCAAAGCCGAGTTCTGGCGGCGCCACACCCAGCAGCGCCGCGGCGGCATCGAACAAGCGCCCCGCCGATGAGGTCAGCGGGAAACGGTCGGCCATGTTCAACAATACGTCGGCCTCGGCGTGCATCAGCCAGGCCAGGCCCGGCTGAGTGGCAACCAGTGCAGACCGACACGACAGCTGTCTGGCCTGCGCCAGCTGGGCCAGCAGGTTGCGCCATGGCTGGCGGTTGGCCTTGTCATTTCCCAGCAACGGGAAGGGCCGCAACCGCGCCAGCCGCCGGTAGCGACGGTAATCGGCCAGCAGAAATTCCCCGCCCCAGACGCCGCCATCACAGCCAAGTCCCAATCCGTCCAGCACTATGCCCAATACCGGTTCATCGGGCGGCTGCCCGTTCTCCACCAGGCAAGACACCAGGTGGGCATGATGATGTTGTACCCGAACCAGCGGCAGCCCGCGCATTTGCGCCAGCCGGGCCCCCAGACGACTGGATGCATAGTCGGGATGCAGATCGACGGCGACAGCCTGGGGGGCCAGGCCAAGCAGGGTTGGTAGGCGGTCGCACTCCTGCAGCAGGGCATCGACGCAGGCCGGGCTGCTCAGATCGCCGATATGGGCCGACAAGATGGCTTTTCCGTCACCGGCAAGACAGATGCTGCTTTTCAGATCTGCCCCCAACGCCAGTACCGAGCCATTCCATCCGTCCGGCAACGGGATAGGGCTGGGCGCATAACCCCGGGCCCGGCGGATCAGCCGGGGCCGGTCGGCCAGCCAGACCTGTACCGAGTCGTCGCAACGGTGCAGTATGGGTCGGTTGTGCAGCAGAAAGGCGTCGGCCACATTGGCCAGCGCCAAGGTGGCTTGCCGGTTGTCGGTACAGATGGGTTCGCCGCCGGCATTGCCCGAGGTCATCACCAGGGGGCCACCGACCTCGTGAAGTAACAGCCAGTGCAGTGGCGAACAGGCAAGCATGACGCCGATGCAGGCCATGCCGGGCGCCAAGGCCTCGGGCACCATCCCCTGCAGCGACTGCTTGAGCCGAGCCTTGGGCAACAGCAGGATGGGCGCCGCCGGACTGGCCAGCAACTTCCGCTCGGCCTCGTTCAACGCGAAACAGGCCTCCACTGCGGGCAGGTCCCGCAACATAACGGCAAAGGGCTTGGCGGGCCTGTGCTTGCGTTGGCGCAGTCGCGCGATGGCCACTGCCGAACCCGCATCGCAAGCCAGCTGAAAGCCGCCGATTCCCTTGAGCGCCAGCACCCGGCCCTGCTTCAGCCAGAGGCGACATTGGGCCAGCAAAGCCGCCGTCGCTCCCTCCTGTACTTGACCTGCGGCGCCTTGCAGCCAGATACGCGGGCCGCATTCGGCACAGGCAACGGGCTCGGCATGAAAGCGACGGTTCGCCGGATCTTCATACTCATGGCGACAGGTGGCGCACAGCGGAAAACCGGCCATGCTGGTACTGGCCCTGTCATAAGGCAGGCTCTTGATAATGCTGTAGCGCGGGCCACAGTCGGTGCAGTTGATAAAGGGATAGCCGTAGCGCCGATCATCCGGGTCAGTCAGCTCGGCCAGACACCGAGGGCACATCGCCAGATCCGGCGGAAATCCGGCTCCCTGGCCCACGGCCTGGCTGTTCACAACATTAAAGCCCGCGGGAGCGGCAGCAAAGCTGAACGGCTGAACCATCAGGCTCTCTATGCGGGCATGAGTCGGACAGTCCGCTCGCAGCCGACGGCAAAAATGCGCCACGGCATCGGCCTCGGCGGCCAGCCGAATCTCGACGCCGGTGCCAACATTGCAAACCTCGCCCGATAAACCGAGCTCGGTCGCCAACCGATAGACCAGGGGCCGAAAGCCGACCCCCTGCACACAGCCGGTTATTCGCAACAGGCTTCCTGTTGCCGTGTGGGACGCGCCGCTCATCGGCAGCCTGAGCCCGAAGGCATCAGATCCTCGGTCACATAACCATGCAAACGCCGGCACAAGGTTGGCAAGGCCCGCGCCACCCCGTCACTCAGTGTCGGGCTACAGGACGTAAAATGGCCCCCGCCAATCGCAAACAGATCGATAATGGGCACCGGCGACACCAGCAGCGGTACCAGCGCCAGCAAGCCCTTGATGCCACCGCCATGAGCCAGATCGTCGCTTCCCGCCAGCGAGTCTGCCGTCACATTGCACTGCTGGCGTATCTCGCCCTCGTGACCCGGACTCAGAAAAGCATCCACCAGTATGATGCGCTGGCACTGCTTGAACAGCGGCAGCAGGCTTACGCCCCCGGTGCCTGCGTCTACCAGCTCTACACCGGCGGGCCAGCAAAGCGACTTGCACAAGGCAAAAGCGTGCATACCGGCCCCGTCATCTGCCTGCAGCAGATTACCGACAAACAGGATTCGTACTCGCGCATCAGGCGACCTTCGCTGGCGATCGTGCCCGCTCACACCGGGCACGTCAGACGCCTTTCAAGCAGCACAAAAACCTGGCGATGACCTGTTAACTGCGGCCCCCTCTTCGTACCTACCTTCATGATGGCCTCCTTGTGCCGACAAGTGTCGACCGGTCGGCCCGATATTCAAGGACCACCGGCGACTCGTTCAAATATGGCACGAGTATGGCGACTAAACATGCTCGCCAGGCGCAGTCCCCCGGGATTTATAACTCAAGCCGAGGCTCTATATAGTCGAGAAAGGCCGATATCCGTGATGACAACGCCGTATTACGGTAATACACCGCCTGTACCCGCTCTCGCGGATTGGGGTTGATGAGATCCGTCTCCAGAAAATGAACCAGCCGTTGCTGTTTCAGATCTTCAGCAATCATGAACCGGGATAACAGCGCAATGCCCTGCCCCGCCAGACAGAGCTGGCGTATGGTTTCACCACTGCTGGCAACGATGGCAGGACGGATTTCCGGCGGTACCAGCAGTGGCCAGCGATTAAGGTGGGCAGCATCGGTAAACCCAATAATATCGTGGTGTTTCAGTGCCGCCGTGGTTTCCGGTATTCCGGCCCTGGCCAGATACTCGGGGCTGGCAACCAGATGCAGGGGGCTTCTGCCCAGCAGGCGGGCATGCAGGTTAGAGTCTTCCAACCTGCCGATCCTGATCGCCACATCGGTTCGCTTCTCGATCAGATCAATGATGTTCTCATTAGCCACCAGTTCCAGCTGTATCTGCGGATAGGCCTGCCGGAATCCACCGATGAGCGGCACCAGCTGATGCAGAATAAAAGGCGTTGCTGCATCAATTCGCAGTCGTCCGGCAGGAGAACCTTTTAGCGACCGGAGGTGTTCTTCCGCCTCGGCCAGCTGGTTCAGCCCGCCTCTTACCTGTGCCACAAACAGCCGCCCCTCTTCGGTCAGCTCCACCCGCCGGGTCGTACGATTAAGCAGCGTGCAGTCCAGCTCGGTTTCCAGCCGGGCGACCGCCCGCGAAACCCGGGCCGTCTGTATGTCCAGCACCCTGGCCGCCGCCGAGAAGCCGCCACTGTCGATAATGGCCATCAGGATCTCCAGATCTTCGGTGCGCGATATTATTGCCATAATTGATATAGTCTTTTGTGGTTGGTGCTGTTTTTGTAATAAATACCAGGCGGCATACTGCGCCGCAACTTCAATCACGCGGAAACCATTATGCCTCTCGCGCTTTTTGCTCTGACGCTCAGTGCATTTGCCATCGGTACCACCGAGTTTGTTATTGTCGGTCTGGTACCCACTATCGCCCAGGATCTGGGCGTCACCCTTCCTTCGGCCGGCTTGCTGGTCAGCCTGTATGCGCTGGGCGTGGCCATCGGCGCCCCGGTGCTGACAGCCTTGACCGGGCGCTGGAACCGAAAAACGGTGCTGCTGTCGGTCATGGCGTTGTTTGTAGCAGGCAACCTGTTGGCCTGGATGGCCCCCAGCTACTCATTGCTGATCACCGCCCGCATTCTAACCGGGCTGGCGCATGGGGTATTCTTCTCGATAGGCTCGACCATTGCCACCGGACTGGTCAGCAAAGAAAAGAAAGCCAGTGCCATCGCCATCATGTTTACCGGACTGACGGTCGCGCTGGTGACCGGCGTGCCTCTCGGTACCTGGATTGGCCAGAATGCCGGCTGGCAGGCCACCTTTCTGGCCGTTTCGGTGCTGGGGCTGATCGCTCTGCTCGGCAGCGCACTGCTGATACCGACCAACCTGAAGCAGTCAGCCCCGGTTCGTCTCTCGCAACAGCTCGGCGTGCTGACCCAGCCACGACTGCTGCTGGTATATGCCATGACGGCGGTGGGCTATGGCGGCACTTTCGTGGCCTTCACCTACCTGGCGCCGATACTGGAACAGGTAGCCGGCTTCGAGTCCGCCGCCATCGGCCTCATCATGCTGGTATACGGCGTATCCGTAGCCGTCGGAAATATCTGGGGTGGACGTCTGGCCGACCGGCTCGGCCCGATCAAGGCGCTGTACATTATCTTTTCTGCGCTGGCGCTGGTGTTACTGGTGTTCACCTTCACTGCCGGTCATCAGCTCGCCGCCGTGCTGACCGTGTTAATCTGGGGCGCTTTTGCCTTCGGTAACGTGCCCGGTTTGCAGGTTTATGTGGTTCAACTGGCCGAGAAACATACGCCACATTCGGTAGACGTGGCGTCGGGGCTCAACATCGCCGCGTTCAATGTCGGGATCGCATTTGGCTCTGTTATGGGTGGCGTCATCATAGAGCGTATGTCATTGACAGATACGCCCTGGGTTGGAGCCTTGATCGTGGTGCTGGCCCTGTTGCTGACTCTTTGGTCCGGTGCTCTGGATAAGCGGGAGCAGCTTCAGACCCTTTAAAATATGCGGGGCCTACCCGGTTCGCAAATCATGTGACGCATACCGCAACAGACCCGTACCGGTTTCAGATCGGCGGCAGCAGCTGCGGTGACCTGTGGGCCAGGACCTGATACACCCGCAGGCCGGCATAAGCATCGTTGGCGGCATAACGCTGCTGGGCGGCAGATAACGACTCTGCCGCCCAGTTCGACAGCGTCACCTTTCTGGACTTTGGCAGATACTCGCCCAGCACAATGGCCACCGCAGCCTGCAACCCCACTTGCTGGCGATACCCCAACCGCTTGACCGCTCCCGACAGCTCAATGGTGGCGTGCAGCTCCACCCCCAGCAGGCGCTGCACCGGCCCCCGATCCGACTTGAGCCCGAATCCGACCTTGATGATGTGTTGCGACTGCATGATGTCGGCCAGCAGTTCCCGGCCTGCTTCATTGTCCGCCAGGTGGCGTGCCGCAAACAAAAAACCGTGTTCGGGCGTCGCCAGCTGTACCAGATGCGGGCCGGTGCTGGCCTCACCCACCATAAAGGTCGGCTTGCTCTCGGTATCAAAACCGAGGTGGCTGTATTTATTCAGCTGCTCTCGCGCAAAACGCGCGTCTTTCTCCGTCTCAACCAGATGAATATGATCCAGTGACAGGCCGCTAAACTCGGGGAGTGCGCGCATGGCCTGTTTGGTGGGTCTTTCTAAAAACTGACGTTCGTCCATGTGGCCTCATGTGATGGGGTTGAAAATGTCGGTGCCGCAGCGGACGATACACAGAAACTATCGCATTGATAAGGACAAGCAATTTAAGTTACCGGCACAGGAATGTTATACCTATCAGAACAAGACGGCGACAAGCCGGTGTAAACACCGGCGGTGACAAATCATCGGTTTTAATGAGCAGTTCAATTAGTATCACCAACTCTGGAGAAATAATTGATGAGCGAAAATAAACACGACGCAGGCAACGCCGGAAAATGCCCGGTCATGCACGGATCTCACACCAGCTTGGGTGACAAGGCCTCGGCCAATCGTCACTGGTGGCCAAACCAGCTAAACCTCAAGGTACTGCACCAAAACCCCGCCAACATGAGCCCCCTGGGCGAGCACTTCAACTACGCCGAGGCGTTTAAAACGCTCGATCTGGCGGCAGTCAAACAAGACCTGCATACCCTGATGACCGACTCGCAGGACTGGTGGCCGGCCGACTACGGCCATTACGGCCCCTTCTTCATTCGCATGGCCTGGCACAGCGCCGGCACCTATCGCATCGGCGATGGCCGTGGCGGTGCCGGCAGCGGCTCGCAACGCTTTGCCCCGCTCAACAGCTGGCCCGACAACGGCAACCTGGACAAAGCCCGCCGTCTGCTGTGGCCCATCAAGCAAAAGTACGGCAACAAGCTGTCGTGGGCCGACCTGATGATCCTGACCGGCAACGTGGCGCTGGAGTCCATGGGCTTCAAGACCTTCGGCTTTGCCGGTGGCCGTGAAGACATCTGGGAGCCGGAAGAAGACATTTACTGGGGCGCAGAAGAAGAGTGGCTGGCCACCAGCGACAAGGCCAACAGCCGCTACTCGGGCGATCGCCAACTCGAAAATCCGCTCGCCGCGGTGCAGATGGGCCTGATTTACGTCAACCCCGAGGGCCCGGATGGCAACCCGGATCCGCTCGCCTCTGCCCGCGACATTCGAGAAACCTTCGCCCGCATGGCGATGGACGACTATGAAACGGTCGCCCTCACCGCCGGTGGCCACACCTTCGGTAAAACCCACGGCGCCGGCGATCCCGCGCATGTAGGTCCGGAACCGGAAGCCGCCCCCATGGAAGAAATGGGCTTGGGCTGGATCAACAACCTGGGCAGCGGCAAAGGCGAAGACACCATTACCAGCGGTCTGGAAGGCGCCTGGACCTCTACCCCAACCCAGTGGGACATGAGCTACTTCGACACCCTGTTCGGCTACGAGTGGGAGCTGACCAAGAGCCCGGCCGGCGCCCACCAGTGGACACCGAAAGATGCGTCTGCCAAAGACACGGTACCGGATGCTCACCACCCAGGAAAACGCCACGCGCCCATGATGTCGACGGCCGACATGGCGATGCGGGAGGATCCGGAGTATCGCCGCATTTCAGAGCACTTTCATGCCAACCCGGACGAGTTCGCCGACGCCTTTGCCCGCGCCTGGTACAAACTGACCCACCGCGATATGGGCCCCATTTCGCGCTACCTGGGCCCCGAGGTACCGGCAGAAGAACTGATCTGGCAAGATCCGGTGCCGGTGGTCGAGCACGAGCTGGTGAACGAGCAGGACATCGCCGACCTGAAAAGCACGCTGTTGGCATCCGGGCTGTCGATCTCCGAGCTGGTGGCCACCGCCTGGGCATCGGCCTCCACCTTCCGTGGCTCCGACAAACGCGGCGGTGCCAATGGTGCCCGCCTGCGCCTGGCCCCGCAGAAAGACTGGGAAGCGAACCAGCCCGAGCAACTGGCCAAAGTGTTGAAGGTACTGGAAGGCATACGCAGCGACTTCAATAAGGCGCAAATCGGCAACAAGCGGGTATCGCTGGCGGATCTCATCGTACTGGGTGGCGCCGCCGCCATCGAGCAGGCCGCCAAGGATGCCGGCTGCCCCGTTGATGTGCCTTTTATACCCGGGCGCACCGATGCTTCACAAGAGCAAACCGACGTAGACGCCTTTGCGCCGCTCAAGCCACAAGCAGACGGCTTTCGTAACTATCGCCGCACCAAATTCACGGTGTCGGATGAAGAAATGCTGATCGACAAGGCGCAGCTGCTGCAACTGACGGCGCCACAAATGACGGCGCTGGTGGGCGGCATGCGGGTGCTGGATGCCAATTATCGCCAGTCGCAACACGGCGTCTTTACCCGACACCCACAAACCCTGAGCAACGACTTCTTCGTGAATCTGCTCGACATGAACACGGTGTGGCAGCCCGCCGCCGGTGAAGAGGATCTGTTTGAGGGACGTGACAGAAAGACCGGCAACGTGAAGTGGACCGCCACCCGGGTCGATCTGATCTTCGGCTCCAACTCCCAGTTGCGGGCGGTGGCAGAAGTGTATGCCCAGGCCGACGCCAAGGAGCGGTTTGTGTGTGACTTTGTTTCCGCCTGGAACAAGGTGATGCATTCAGACCGATTCGATCTGACCTGATGTAGAGCAACGCTCGAGTGATGCAGGCCCTACTTCGGTGGGGCCTTTTTCGTACCCGGGCTTCGCTCATGATCACCGCTCTCGTAGGTCCGATGTATTGGACTACCCTGTCGACAGGCAACGCCATTGGTCGAATACTCTCTATCGAAATAAGGCGACCCTACACGAAACGGTTGCCCGCTTATGCAGCGTACAGTGCCTCGTAGGGTAGATTTCAATCGACCAGCAGACCATCTGACAACACCATTGGTCGAATAAATTCGACCCTACGACAGTCAATACTGCGGCACCAATCGGCACATTTATCTCGCCGTCATCCCCGCGAAGGCAGGAGCTCCATCCTGCATACGACTCAGCTCCCCTTCACGATTCAGATGAAACACCTCCAGATCCCGGGCCAGAAACAGCTTGCCGCCGTAATGCGCCCTCGCCTCCTGCTCGATATCCCGGATGCTGATTCCCGGACCGCCATCTTTATAACGCGGGCTGAAATGGGTCAGGATCAGGTTTGGCACCGAGGCCTCGGCGGCAAATTGCGCGATGGCCATGGCCGAGCTGTGCTGCGGCCCGGGCCCCACCTTGCTGGCGATGGCCTGGGTAAAGGTCGCCTCGTGCACCAGCACATTGGCCGAATGAACACACTCGGCAAGCAGGGCCGGATTGTCGTTATCACCACCGATAATCACCTTGCGCGGTACTCTCATAGCCAGCTGGTAGTCATGGCCGTCAAGCACCCGACCATCCGCCAGCGTGACCCGCTCGCCCCGCTGCAGCCGCCCCCACTCGGGCCCGGATGCAATACCGTCTGCTTTCAGCTTTGCCACATCCAGCTTACGGGGCAATCCGGTCTCGACAAATTCATAACCAAACGACGGTACCCGGTGCGACAAGGGCAACGCCGAAATATCAAACCCCTTCATCGCCACGACTCCGGTCAGGGCCGCGACGTCGATAAAATGTAGCGAATAAGGCAAGGTCAGGTGCGTGGCCTGCTGAGTGGCCGCTATCCAGCCCTGCAGGGCGGCGGGCCCGATGATGGTGAGCGGCGCAGTGCGCCCCGACATGGCCGCGCTGGCCAGCAGACCCGGCAGCCCGTAGCAGTGATCGCCATGCATATGGGTGATGCAGATGGCCTGCAAATTATTCAGCGACAAGGGAGTATGCAATAGCCGGTGCTGGGTCCCCTCGCCACAGTCGATCAGAATCCAGGGCCTGGCACCAACCTTTTTCAGCGCCAGCCCCGAGACGTTGCGGCTCTTGGTCGGCGATCCCGACGAGGTGCCTAAAAAGATGAGTTCCATGTTTTGCTGGCCTCGGTCTTACTCTGCCGGGCTGAAAAAGATCGCCAACCACACGGTCATGTCGTTTGGGCGGGTATGGCTGACCTTATGCCGGCAATGGGCGGGAATATGAATGAAATCGCCGTTGTTGAGGGTAACAACCCGGCCATCTGCAAACGCCAGGGTGCCCTCGCCTTGCAGCACCATGACCCACTCGTCTTCATCCTGATCGTACCAACCCGTCTCGGGTGAACTGTGCCCCCTGGACACGATGCGCTCTATGCGAACATTCGGCGTGTTGAGCAGGTCAAGAAAATGCTCCCTCGACAGATCCGCAGGCATGTTTTCAGCGATGTTTTTCATGGCACTCTCTTTCGTGTCTCTCTTGGATACGGACTACTCTGCGATATTGAATCGTGTTGAATGAACCGGTTAGGTGTCTTTGCCAACGCCCCAGTGCCGTTGCATTTCAAAGTACAAAAATGAGGCCGTCCAGGTAATGAGTACCAGGCCGGTCAACGACTCTATGCCCGTTAAATACCTCAGCTCGCCATTGGGCTCAATGTCACCAAAGCCCAGGGTGGTGAACACCGTGAATGAAAAGTAGGCGCAGTCCATCAGGCTGCCATCGAAGCTTCCGCTCAAATTCCCCCAGCCATCGCTTCTATTCATTAAGTAATAGGCAATGGCAAATATCCAGATTTCGAAGGCGTGGGCGATTAACGAGCCGCAAACCCCAAACACGATGCGATAGCGATGGTTTATCTTCATGCTGGGAATGAACAGGGTGATACGGTAAAGAAATTCGTAATGCACCATCACGGATACCGCCACCACCAGGGTATTGATCAGAAATACAGAGATCATCCAGCCTCGCTCGCCCTTGATGTTGCCTGTTTCATCATACTACGCGATGAAAAACGAAAGGCATAAGATGTAATCCATGAAGTTGCACCGCCGTCGTGCTCCCCTATCTTTGTCACGCAACCAAATAGATACGTTATGCAGGGTCTGTTTGGTATTACAGCCATTTTCTCGCCTCGGCCATCACGCTGTGTACCCGGTTGGGCAAGGCACGGTTGCGGTTGACCCCGAGATAGAGGATCTCACTCACCGGATGACTCAATGGATGGCTGTTCACCCGCTGTGGTTGTTGAAACGCGGCCACCGCATGGGCCGGCAAGACGGTAAACCCCAGCCCCCTGCTCACCGGCTCCAGAATCAGGTTGATCTGGTTGGAAAATCCCTTTTTTTCAAACAGATTGCTGTGTTGAAACTCGGGGTAGTTGGCCCCCAGCAGCAGGCCGGCATGGTGGGCCCCGTCGGGATGATCGATAAAACCCAGCTGCAGCAAGGTGGACCAGCTGGGGTCCTTCACCGTCGCCGGCGTGACCAGCAGCAGGGATTCTTCGGCAATGGGCTGGCAACGTACCTCATCCAGCGTGGCGAGGCGGGTCATAAAGCCGACGTCCACGCCATCGCTCGCGATGGCTTTTTCTACGTCGGCGTTGGGTGCAAAGCGATAATCGATAATCAACCCCGAGTGCCGGCATTGCAGCTCCAGCAGATGAGGATACAACTTGAGGCCCACACTGCCCGGCGACATCAGCCGCACCAGGCCCTCATAGGGAGGGTCTTCCCCCACCAACTGCTCAAGGTTGGTCAGCGAGCGAATAATCGCACGCGCCTCACGATACAAGCGCTCGCCCGCCTCGGTCAGCGTGAACTGCTTGCCTTGCCGGATCAGCAGGGGTCGCGCCAGCTGCTCTTCAAGCTTTTTTACATGCTGGCTCACGCCGGATTGCGTCATGTGCAGCCGCTCTGCGGTGCGGGTGAAATGCCCCACTTCGACCAGGGTGCAAAAGCTTCGTAGCCAGACCGGATTAATCATAACCAAACATACTCATCTTCATGACAGATGATAATTTTACGTAATCATCAGGCCTTTGTAATCTGATACCAACCAATCAGGAGAACAAACCATGGCTAACGTATACCCGAGAAACTTCTCACACATCGGCATTTCGGTACCCGACCTGGACGCCGCCGTTACCTTCTATACCGAGGTGATGGGCTGGTACCTGATCATGGCGCCTACCGAGATCACCGAAGATGACAGCGCCATCGGCGAAATGTGTACCGAGGTATTCGGCGCACAATGGAAAAGCTTTAAAATCGCTCACCTGTCCACCGGCGACCGCATTGGCGTAGAACTGTTTCAGTTCAACAATCAGGTCAACCCGGAAGACAATTTCGAGTACTGGAAAACCGGCATCTTCCACTTTTGCGTGCAAGACCCGAACCTAGAAGAGCTGGCCGAGCGCATTGTGGCCGCCGGCGGCAAAAAACGGATGGAAAAGCCGCGCTATTACTATCCCGGCAAAAAGCCCTACCGCATGATCTACATGGAAGACCCGTTCGGCAATATTCTGGAGATTTACAGCCACAGCTACGAGCTGATTTACAGCGAGGGCGCCTACTGAGGCGGTGACAGCAAGCGTGTGGGTGGCTTTTCTTTGCGCCGCGGCTTTGCAAGTGATTGAAATTTAACACGTCATTTTCTATGTGTTACCCTGCCCAATCGCCTTGTTTATTCGTGAATATTTATATAAGCAATGAAATAAACCCACACGCTGACCGCCAACCGGAGGCCACTGGTGAACCTGTTTTCAAGACTCACTCTGCTGACCCTGTGGCTGCTCTGTGCTCCCTTCTCGAGTATGGCGCATGCCCAAACCCAGGATACCACCACGGCTCCGCCTTACGATGCCCTGGCCGAGATACTGGAAAACGAGCAATCCCGCCAAAAACTGATCGATGAACTACGCAGCATGGCCGAACAACAGGCCCCTTCGACCAAGGCAGCGGCCAGTGACGCTGCCGAACCGGCCGAGCCCACCCTGCCCAGCCAGTTGGCTGAAACCACCAGCCAGATTGCCGGCGGTCTCGGCGATCAGCTCAATAACCTGATCGAAGTGACGACGAACCTGTTGGACGGCAATGTAGCAGGTGACAATGGCCGTTTCGATACGGCCGCCTTCATGAGCGCCAGCATCAATCTGGGGCTGGTGATACTGGCCACCCTGGTGCTGTTCTGGCTGCTACGCCGACTGGCCGGCCCCTTGTTCAGACGCCTCGCTCACTGGTCACGTCACGGAGAAGGTAAAACGCCGGTACTGCGGCTGGTGGTATGTGTGGCGCTGGCCAGTGCCGTCGATGTACTGGCCGTGGCGCTGGCCTATGTGGGCGGTAACCTGGTGGCGGCCTTTATGGTGGGAGAAATCGGCGAGCTGACCACCCAGGCGTCGCTGTTTCTTAATGCCTTTATGGTGATCGAGCTGCTCAAGGCCGGGCTGCGGATGCTGTTTTCTTCCCGTTATGAAGGGCTGCGGCTGTTACCTGTCGACTCAAGCGAAGCTGAATACTGGAATCGCTGGCTGGCCCTGCTCATCGGCCTGGTCGGCTATGGTGTTATGGTGCTGGAACCCCTGATCAACATCAATATCTCGCCCACCCTGGGCCAGAGCGTGAATACGCTGATCATGTTTGGTGCCTTCTTCTATGCGGTGGCGGTGATCCTGAAAAATCGTCTGCGACTGCGCCATGCCATTCGTGCCAGAGCCGAAAAAAGCACCATTGCCGCGGGCCAGTTCAGTCTGATCCTGCTGTCTCGCACCTGGCATCTTATCGCCCTGACCTACTTTCTGGTGGTGCTGGTGTTAACGCTGCTCAGCCCGGCAGAAGCCCTGCCCTTTGTGCTGTTTGCCACCCTCAAGACTCTGGGCATAGTGGTGCTGGGCATACTGCTTTCCAGCCTGCTGAGCCAGACCATAGGCCGACGCATTACCCTCTCGGCCGAATTGCGCCGCAAGCTGCCGCTGCTGGAGGCACGAATCAACAGCTATGTGCCCAACGCCCTGCGCTTTCTTCGCTTGTTGATCGTCATTGCCGCCATTCTGCTGGTACTCAATGCCTGGCAGGCATTGGATCTGGCGGCCTGGTATGCCTCCGAGTCCGGCGGCAAGCTCATGGGCAAGTTGATTGGGGTTGCCATCATACTGTCTGTGGCCGCCGCGCTCTGGGTCGCCTTTGCCAGCATGATTGAGCACAAGCTCAACCCCGAAACCGGCGGTGGCGAGCCTTCTGCCCGGGTGCAAACCCTGCTGTTGCTGTTTCGCAGTGCGCTGGCGGTCACCCTGGTGACCATGACCGCCATGATAGCGCTGGCGGAGATCGGCATTAATATAGGTCCGCTTATCGCCGGTGCCGGTGTGCTGGGCCTGGCCATCGGCTTTGGTGCCCAGAAACTGGTGCAGGACATCATTACCGGTATCTTCATCCAGATAGAAAACGCCATGAATACCGGCGACGTGGTGACGGTGGGCGGCATTACCGGCACCGCCGAAAAGCTCAGCATTCGCTCGGTGGGCATTCGTGATCTCAGCGGCACCTACCACATCATTCCGTTTTCCAGCGTGGATACGGTGTCCAACTACATGCGCGAGTTCGCCTTCCATGTGGGTGAATACCGCGTGGCGTATCGCGAGAATATAGATGACGCCATCACGCAGCTACAGAACGCCTTCGACGAACTGGCCGCCAGCGAAGACAACAAGCACGAGGTACTGGCGCCGCTGGAAGTGGCCGGTGTGATCGCCCTGGCCGACAGCTCGGTCAACATCCGGGTACGTATCAAGACTACCCCGGGCATGCAATGGGCAGTAGGCCGCGCCTATAACCGACTGGTGAAGCTGTACTTCGACAGCGCCGGCATCGAAATCCCCTTCCCCCACAGCACAGTGTATTTTGGTGTGGGCAAAGAAGGCGAAGCGCCCTCTGCCAACCTGCGGGTGATGCAGCAGGACTTCGATATCGATGGCCGTCCCGGCGGGCATGCCAGATCCGGTGAACAGGTGATGGCGGAAAAGGCCAAGCCGGCGGTCTCTGACGATGCGCCCAACGACAACCACTGAGCCAGACTCCATACGCAACAAGGCCGGGCAATGCCCGGCCTTTTTTATATGAGCGCCGCTCAGACCGCCGGTTGCACGGGGCGGGGTTTCGGGCTGACACTCATGATCACAGGGCCAGCATGACGAGCCGATGTTCCACCCGCACCTTGTGTGCCGAGCCTTGTGTGCCACCCTTTCAAGAAGCAGTAACAGGAACACCGCCGTTTTAGTCTGCAAAATACGTCAATCAGGCTGAGCGCAGGCACACCCTGCTTCACTTTATCCGGAGGTTAATCATGAGCAATAAAACTCGCATCGTCGCCTTTTCGGGCAGCTTACGTAAGGACTCATACAACACGGCAGCGATTCGGGTGGCCATGGAGATGGCACCAGAGAACTGTGACATTGAACTGCTCGATATCGGTACCCTGCCGCTGTACAACCAGGAGCTGGATGGCGACAAGGCACCGCAGGCCGTGCTTCAGCTGGCAGAAAAGGTGATGGCCGCCGATGCCATTCTGTTCTCTACGCCCGAGTACAATTACTCGGTGCCCGGCGTATTAAAAAATGCCATCGACTGGTTGTCCCGACAGAAGCCACAGCCCTTTGCCGGCAAGCCCGCCGCCATCATGAGTTCAAGCATAAGCTTGTTCGGCGGTGCCAGAGCGCAATACCATCTGCGCCAGATCATGGTGAGTCTCGACGTACATTTCGTGAACAAACCCGAAGTGATGATCGCCGGCGCTCATGATAAATTCGATGACCAGGGACGGCTTGCAGACCCCACTAGCCGCGACTTTATCGGTAAGTTGATCACATCCTTGATCACACTGACTCACACACTCAAGCCTTCGGAGACCACTCATGAGTAACCCACGGCAAACGGTAACAGAGCAGTGTGATCTGGTGGCCGGATGCGGTGCCATTCAACAACTCATTCACCCCAGAGACAAGGATCTCGGCGGGTTTTGCGTGCGCAGAACCCTGCCCAATCAGGCCATCAGGCAAATTGGCCCCTGGGTGTTTTTCGACCACATGGGGCCTGCCACCTTTGCCGTCGGAGACGGCATTGATGTACGGCCTCACCCCCACATCAATATTGCCACCGTTACCTATTTGTTCGAGGGTGAGATAGTGCACCGGGACTCCATTGGCAGCGAACAGCTGATTCGCCCCGGCGATCTCAACCTGATGGTGACGGGGTCGGGCATGGTTCATTCCGAACGGGAGCCGCCGGAGGTGAAAAACAGGCCTCATACGGTGCATGGGCTGCAGCTCTGGCTGGCCCTGCCGGAAAAGGACGAAGAAACGGATCCTGCCTTTTACCACTACCCCGCCGACGACTTGCCCAGGGTGAACCTGAATGACGTGTCGGTCCGGATCATGATGGGAGCGGCTTATGGTGCAATATCACCCGTGCGGACATTCAGCCCGACGCTCTATATCGAGGCCCGGTTAAAAGAAGGACAAACCCTCGAATTGCCGAATGCGGCCCAGCGAGGCCTGTATGTGCTGAACGGCGACATCAGCCTGCGTGACACCCGGGTGCCTCGGCATACCATGGTGGTACTGAATGATGATGAAGATGTCGTCATCAAAGCCGAACAAGACACCCAAATAGCGCTGATTGGGGGTGATGATATCGGCAGTCGATATATGGACTGGAACTTCGTGTCCAGCAGCAAAGAGCGCATTGAGGCGGCAAAAATGCAATGGAAGGCGCGACGGTTCCCCATCATAAAAAACGATGCCGACGAGTTTATCCCCTACCCGACCAGCAAGGGATAAATACAGGGGCTGACGGCGAGCGAGCCCGCATGGTAACTCGCCGCCATCGGTTTTTTATAAACAGCTACCAGCCCCGTGCCGACTGCCTGCTGGTATCAATACCCGGTCATCTCCAGATAGCCCTGGCCGCGCGGTGCGCCACTGACCGCGTCGGTGACGCCGACCGCGCCTTCCCAGTAGGGCACAGAAGTGTTCATCCAGCGATTGGCGTGACGCGCCGTTATCTCGAGCTCAAGGTTCTGATCGGGTAGCGTCAGGCGCCAGCGCACCGGCACGCGATGGCCGGAAGCCGTGGCAAACGCCTGCGGCACCAGGGTGAACGCGTCGGTATTGAGCGGCGAGACCTCGCCATCGGGAGTGATCCAGCTGCCGGAAAGATAGTCATCGTGGTTTTCACCCCCGCCGCGCAGGCGAAAGACCATCAGCCGGGCGCCGCTGTCGAGGTGCAGAGAAAACCAGTCCCAGCCGGTCTGGCCGGCGCTCAATAGCTGGCTGCTCCATTCCCGGTCCAGCCAGGCTCGTCCGCTCACCGCCACCCGCTCGCCGTTAAGCCACACCTCTCCGCTGACGCGATAAAAGGGCTGGCTGTAATACATGGAACCCTGCCCGTCGGCCGACTTCTGGCTAAAGCCATTGATGCCATGGCGCACCAGCGGCCCGTCGGCCTCCAGCTTCAGTTGATAACCAAAGGGGCCCTTTTCGTCTTCGGCTTGCGCGGTCAGCATAAGCTTGTCCAGGGCATCGCCGCCGGCTGCCGTGGTCAGACTTTCCAGCCGCCAGTCATCCAGCCAGGCACGAAAGGGCCGGGCCGTCACCCCCGCCTGCTGCGCGGCATCGGGTAAAGGCTCTCGAGTTCCCCGTGCGAAGCGTTCGGCCACACGATGGCGTTCACCACGAGACAGCGCCATGTGCGCCATCCACAGTTGATCCGCAGCCCAGGGATCGGTGTTTGCCTGACCGACAGTATTGGTGCCGGCAGCCGGTGCTTTTGGCTGCTGCGCCTGGCGGAACAAGGTCCACTGCATGCCCAGCGGCTCGCCGTTCTCGTCTTCCAGGTTGGCGGTGAGATACCACCACTCGATACGAAAGTCCGGATGCGGGCCGTGATCTTCGGGGAAAACGAGTTCGGTCGCGGGGCTGGCGTGAGCGTAGCCCTGGCCTGCTGCGCCCAGATCGGCAAAACCGGCTCGGTCGCTACTCCTGTTCGCCTCCGCACCATCGCCAGACTCGGACCCGGGTTCAGGCGCCGGGCCACAGGCGCCGAGCGATAGCAGGCACAGAATGAACATACCTCGACGCCGTGGGCTCGGTGGGTTCATGGGTTTTCCTCCTCTGCCAGCAGTGCCCGGGGTGGCGTGCGCCACAGCTTGAACATCGGCAGCGCCGCCGCCAACAAGGCCACCAGCACGGCAATCGCCACGGTCAGGCTCATCTCAACCGGAAAAACATGCAGCGGCAGCCGCCAGCCAAAGGCCGCCACATTGATGCCCCACACCAGGCAGGCGGTAATAGCGATGCCCAGAGGAATGGCCAGCAGCCCGGTTACCAGCGACACACCGGCCAGCTGAGCCAACTGAATGCCCAGCAGCCGACGCAGTGGTACCCCCATCGCCCACAATGTTGCCACGCGTTGACGCCGCTCCCGGGCTTGCGCCAGCAAAGACGCCAGCAGCGCCAAGGCCGCCACCGACAGCGTCAGGGCATTCAACGCCCGGGTAATGGCAAAGGTGCGCTCGAAAATGGCGGTTGCAGTGGCTTTGATCTCGCGCTGATCTCGCAGGCTTTGCAGCGTCAGGTCGAAACGCTCCGTCAGCTGCCGACGAAGCAAACCGGCATTCTCGCCAGGCTGCAGCACGATGCCGATGGCCGCCGGCGGCACCCCGAACAGTCGCCGCACCAGGGGGGTAGCCAACACCACCTCGCCCCGCGGGTTACCGTAATCCGGGTAAATGCCTACCACCATCACCGTTTCAACGCCGCCGGGGGTGGCCAGGCTGAGCCGGTCGCCCAGCGCAATCCCCTCACCCAGCGCCAGCTGCTCGTTGATAAAGGCCTCGCCCCGCTGAAACGCCAGCCAGGCGGCGTCTCGATCATCAAGGGTGGCGAGCAGCGGCCAGTCGGCCATCAGCGTTTGCCCCGGCGTGATGCCGAATACCGGGAGCGGCAGGCCTAAGCGGCGAGCGTTGTTGTCGGCAGTGATCTCGAGCAACCGGGATTCGGCGTCGGCGGTGATCAGCCGCTCCTTGACCGCATCGTTCTGGGCAAGCCAGCTGTCGATATCGGCAAAACGGGCCGCCGGCGGCTTGAGGTAAAGATCCGCCATCAGCCGTTGATCGAGCCAGTCGAGAAAGGTCAGACGAAAACCGCCCACCATGCTGCCGACGCCCAGGTTGGCAGCCAGCGCAATCAGCAGTGCCATCATCGCCAGCGACAGCCGTGGTAGCTGCAGTTGCACATCGGCCAGGGCCCACTGGGTAAGCGGCCAGCTTCGCCCCGGGCGATTAAAACGAGTGAGTACGCCAAGCAACACGTTCAGCAGCCAGCCCAGCAGCGGTGGCAACCACAGAGCCGCGGCCAACATAATGGCCGCCACCAGCCCGAACCCCGCGCCCAATCCTTCGCCACCGGGCCGGGTGCCAAGCCAAAGCCCGAATGCCAACGCCAACAGCGCAGCCACCCCGCCCAGCCGCGTTTGCAGCCGCAGTTGGCGCTGAAAACCGCTGCGCCAGCTTTGCGCCTGCCCCAGCCCCAGCACACTGAGGCGGCTTGCCCGCCACAGCACGCCGCTGCCGGCAATAAACAGGCCGCCCAGCGTGACCCCAATACCGCCCAGCCAGTAATGCCAGGGCAGGCTGAGCGTGCTGCCAACATCGGCGCCGTAAAGGTTTTGCAGGGTGGCGGCCACGTCGGGAAGCAGGGTGCCGGCCAGCCACAGCCCGCTCACCAGCCCGGCCAGCGCACCCAACAGCCCAAGCAGCACCAACTCCAGCGCCAGCAGAGCAACCAGGGTGCGGCCCGGCACGCCAAGGGCACGTAGCGTGCGCAACAGCCCAAGGCGTTGCTCAAGCGCCAGCCCCAGCGCCGCCTGCACGATAAACAAACCCACCACCAGCGCCAGCAGCGCCATAGCCGTAAGGTTGAGGTGAAAGCTTCGGGTCAGATCACCGGGGCTGGCCCGGGTATCGGCCCGCACCAGCGTAAATCCGACGGGGGCCGCAGGCAGGGTGTTTGCGGCGCTCACCAGCGCGGTGATCCCCTCGCCCACTCCCAGCAAGCGGGCGGCAATGGCGATATCCATCACCAGGGTATTGGGCGGTAGTTCGGGCACCTCGATCAATGGTGGCAACGGCGTGCCACCGGCCAGGGTGTGATCAGGGCCCAGCTCGACGCGGGTATCGGGCGCCAGCCGGGTTTGCCAGGGCGGCATGATAAAGTCCTGCAGCGTCCCCGTCGCTCGCGTGCTGGCCAGGGTGCTGTCGCCGGGCAGCGTGAGGGGATCGATTCCGATGAGGGTGAGCGTGTTGCCGCTGTCGGTCACCAGCTCGCCCTCAAGCAGTGGCGAGACCAGTACCCCTGCCCGGCGCAGTTGAATGAAGTCGCCCCGGGTCAGTGCCTGGCCATTGTCACGTTCGAGACGATCAAAACCGCTGCCCAGCAGCGCCTCGGCCCGTGCATAGTTGTCTCGCGCCGAGGCATTGATGGCCTGCACACCGCTCCATAGCGCCCCTGCCACCCAGAGCCCCAACAGCAGCATGGCCAACTGGCCGGGGTGGCGCCGGTAGTGCGATAACAACGTCGCCAGTGCCACCCACATCAGGCGCATGGCAAGCCGCTCTGAGCGGGGTCGGCCAGCAGTTGACCCCGGTGCAGCACCACTCGACGATCCAGCGGGGCCGCGACTTTGGGACTGTGTGTCACCATCAGCAGGCTGCTGCCGCTTTCGGCAACCAGCTCCAGTAACAGTTCGAGCACGGTTTCGGCGGTGGCTTCGTCAAGGTTACCGGTGGGCTCGTCGGCCAGCAACAACGCCGGGCGAGACACCAGCGCACGACCAATGGCCAAACGCTGTTGCTGACCACCCGACAGCTGCTCGGGATAGTGGCGCTCGCGTCCGGCCAGACCCAATCGCTCCAGCAGCCGGGCCGACCAGGCAGGGTCTTCACGCCCCGCCAGCCGGGCCTGCAGCCGCAAGTTGTCGGCCACGTTGAGGCTGGCAACCAGATGAAACTGCTGGAACACCAGGCCGATGGTTTCGCGCCGCACCCGCGCCCGACCGGCTTCATCCAGCCCGGCCAGAGACTGGTTGCCGATGCGAACCTCGCCCCGGTCGGGCAAATCGAGCCCGGCGGCCAGGTGCAGCAGCGTCGACTTGCCACTGCCCGACTCGCCCATCAACGCCAGACTTTCGCCGGCGCCAAGCTGCAGGTTTACCCCCGATAACACGCTAAGTGGCCCCTGCGGGGTGGTGTAGGTCTTGTAGACATGGCGAAACTCGAGCATGGCAAACTCCCTGTTTTTCACACCAAGATAGTGGCATAGATTTGCAGCCTGCCACAGCCTGCGTGAAGTAATACCAATCACATCAAGTATCTGATCAGATATTGGATTGGATCGCCAGAGGCAACACAGTCGCCTCCCACGACACGCCATGAACTCATCCCTGAGGGCTCGGGAAATGCCGTCTGACCGCCAGGGAGGGCGGGAATGCCGGAACGGCAGGAGCATTTTCCGGTCATGGCATTTCACGGTCGTGGCAGTCGATCTCTGTTGCCTCTTCTCGAGCACCGAGTTGCCTGTAGACGATACCAACAAGCCACTCCCTGGCATCAGGGAGGATAAAGGGATCTGCTCCGCCGACCATCCGCGCCATGGATGGCGCGGCTGAGCCTCCAGGGAGGGATTCACGGCGAGTCGGAGGAGCGGGCCCTTTGTCCGACCTTTACAGAGTAACCGAATAGATCAGTTATTTAAGCTGTTTGGTATAACGCCAGCACAAGGGTACAGGGTGAAAAGAAGGGGGAAGCATCGCCTCCCCCTTTTACAACATGAAATCAGATACGAGGTTCGGTACGCAGCCCCTGCACCACCGAGTAACCGGAGATCAGCACCACCACCATAAAGGGCACACCGGTGATCAGTACCGCGGCCTGCAGCGCCGTTAACCCGCCGCCCAGCAGCAGTGCGATGGCAATCGCCGCCTCGATCGCGACCCAGAAAATACGCTGAATGCGCGGAGAGGTCACCTTGCCCCCCGAGGTAATGGAGTCGATCACCAGGGATCCGGAGTCCGACGAGGTGATAAAAAACACCATCACCAGCACAATGCCCACCAAAGAGGTAATGGACGACAGCGGCAGTTGCTCCAGCATGGCAAACAACTGCAGCTCCAGCGCCGCGTTCTTCGCGCCTTCATAGCCCTGCCCCAGCTGCCACAAGGCGGTGTCACCAAAGGTGGTCATCCAGATCACCGACACCATGGTGGGCACCAGCAACACGGCAATCAGGAATTCACGCACGGTACGCCCGCGGGATACCCGCGCAATAAACATGCCCACAAACGGCGACCAGCTTACCCACCAGGCCCAGTAAAAGGCGGTCCAGCCGTGAATAAAGTCTTCATCGGTGCGGCCAAAGGGATTGGCCAGCGACGGCAGCTCGGTCAGGTAAGACACCAGGTTGCTGACAGCACCGGTGGCAATCAGCAGCGTGGGCCCCACCACCATCACAAACAGCATCAACAGAATGGCCAGCGCCATGTTGAGCTGCGACATGCGGCGTACGCCCTTGTCTACCCCGGCCACCACAGACACCAGAGTGATGGCGGTAATACCCAGCACCAGCAGCACCATGGTGCTGGTGTCGTTGGGCACGCCAAACAGGGAATGCAGCCCGGCAGCCGCCTGCGATGCTCCCAGGCCCAGCGAGGTAGCCAGGCCGAACAGGGTGGCAAACACCGCCAACACATCAATTACGTGCCCGGGCCAGCCCCACACCCGCTCGCCCAGCACCGGATAAAACACCGAGCGAATGGTCAGCGGCAACCCTTTATTGAACGAAAACAACGCCAGTGCCAGCGCAATAATGGCGTAGGTAGCCCAGGGGTGCATGCCCCAGTGAAAAATCGAGGTGGCCAGGCTTAGCGACTGGGCGGCGCCATCCGAGGCCAGCTGCTCGCCCAGCGGGCCGGTAGTCCCGGCGCGAAGGTCGCCAAAATAGGTGAGCGGCTCAGACACGCAGTAGAACATCAGCCCTACGCCCATGCCGGCGGCAAACAGCATGGCAAACCAGCCCGGGTAACTGAAGTCCGGTTTGGCGTGGGTACCGCCCAGACGAACCCGCCCCAACGGTGAAAAAATCAGCCCAACGGCCAGTATCACAAACAGATTGGTCGACAGCATAAATGCCCAGCTCAGATTGCTGGTGAGATAGCTGCGAATGCCACCAAAAAAGGGTTCCATCGCCTCGGGCATGGCCAGGGTAACGGCCACAAAGGCCAGAATGACCAGCGAGGACCAGGTAAACACCGTGCTGTGCAGGTCGATTTTCAGTCCGAAAAAGCCGGAGGTGATGTTGTCCTGGCCAATGACATAATCGGTATCGATAAGGTTGGAATGCCCATCGGGCGAAGGGATACTCTCGGCAGCCGCGCTGGGCGCTGCTGCCTCAAGTCGGTAATACGCTTCGTTCATGATGTACCTGTCAGCTGAATGAATTCAGAGTCGGGATAAGAAAATTACGCCAGACTTGTCTTGAAGACGCGCATTCTGAATAATGAGCCACCATCATGGAAACGAAGAGTTTCGATACACCCATCATGAATCGTGATACCTATGTCTGATCCCTGTCGCCCTCTTGACCTCGTGCTGCTGACAAGCTTTGTTGCCGTGGTCGACAAAGGCGGCTTTACCGCCGCCGCCAACCACCTGCACCTGGCGCAATCCACGGTAAGCGCGCACATCAAGCGGCTGGAAAATGTGCTGGAACGATCCCTGCTGCAACGCAAGCAGCAACTGGCCGTGCCCACGGCCGCGGGTGAACGCCTGCTGAGCCACGCCCGCCAGATGCTGCGCCAGAATGCCCAGGCCTGGCAGGATGTGCGGGATCAGCGTCTGGCCGGCGTGGTGCGCCTCGGCATTCCCGAAGATTACCTGAGCTATCTGCCCGGGGCGCTTTCCGACTTTGCGGCCCGCTTTCCCGACGTAGAGCTGGTAGTACACTGCGGCCTGAGTGTGGATTTGATTCAACAGGTAAAAACCGGGGCGCTGGATCTGGCCATTACCACCCGCCAGCCCCGCAGCCCGGGCGGCAAGGTGCTGCGCCGCGAGCCCATGGTGTGGGTGGGCGCCGCCGGTTACGACACGCACCGGCGCTCGCCCCTGCCGTTGGCGGTGTCCAAACAGGGAGTCTGTATCTTCAGAGAGCATACCCTGGCCAGCCTGGACGCCGCTGCCATTGACTGGCGCATCGCCTACACCAGTGCCAGCCTGTCCGGCCTGTCGGCCGCCGTGCGCGCCGGACTGGCCATTACCGTGCTGACCCCGTCCATGCTGGGGCCCGACATGCGCGTACTGGGCACCGACGACGGCCTGCCGGCGCTGCCCAGCATTGAAATCGCCCTGCATCGCAGCAGCAAAGCCGCCACCGAAGCCACCGAGCAACTGGCGCTGCAACTGCACGCGCACATCGAGGGATACAGCCCCTGAACCGTTTAAATATCCCTTATTTTCACGGCCGGATTGCCTGCCACCACGCTATTGGCTGCCACATTCTTGGTTACTACACTGCCCGCACCAACCACGCTGTTATTCCCAATTGAAACACCGGCCAGCACTATTGCCCCGGCGCCAATCCATACGTTATCGCCAATGGTCACCGAGGCACAAAAGTTGCCTTTTTCCAACCGCGCAGTTGGGTTAACCGCATGCGACACCGCCAATAACTGTACGTTGGGGCCAATCAAACAGTCGCGGCCAATGACAATGGCACCCGCTTTTACAGGGGAGTCGAGCAGGGTGCAGTTGATATTAATAAAGGTGCGTTCACCAATGGTGATGTGATTGCCGTAATCACAATGAAATGGCGGTTCAATCATCACTTGTTCACCGCAATGGCCGAAAAGGGTTTTCAAACGTTTTAAATTCCCTCTGCTCGGGCTTTTGGTAAAGGTACGGCAAATTTCATGACTGTTTTTACGGGCGGCAATCAGCTCGGACGTGAGGCTGTTAAATGCGATGTGAGTTGACATTGTTGTGACTGAAAACCTGGTGAGTGGGTAAAGGAGGGAGAGTGATTCACTGCCGGTTACATGCAATGTTTGCTGTGTAATAACTGAGAGAAGGGAGTTTGCACAAGCTCAAGTGTCATCGCCGCCCCCTGGTTATGCTTTTTCATCCATGCCGGTAGAGACAGCCAGCGCACCGCCTAACACCATAAAGAGACCGCCTACCCCACGGTTAACCCGTTTCATGTTTTCGGCTTTGGAAAGCCAGGGGCTTACCTTCGAACCCAGCGCGGCATACATGAACATGGAGCTACAGTCGATAACAAACCAGGTGCATGCCAGCACCATATATTGTTCAAGCTGGGGCAATTGTGCATTCATGAAGCCAGGGAACAAGGCGATAAAAAACAACAAGTCTTTCGGGTTGCTGATGCCGACCATAAAGCCTTTGCGAAACAGCGCATAACAAGAGCGGCTTGCCGATTTAATTTCATCAGACTCCTTGCTTGCTATGTTGATGCTGCCTTCTTTCCAGGCGCTGTAACCCAGATAAATCAGATAGCAGGCACCTGCAATCTTGATGGCAAAAAACAGATTTTCCGACGCCACCAACACAGCGCCCAGCCCCACGGCTGAAATGGTCATCAGCATCAGGGCGGCAATGGCACCACCGAGAATGGTGGCCATTGCCTTTTTATTACCAAATTTCAAACCATCAGATATACATAATAAAGCAGAAGGGCCCGGGCTGAATATCAGGATGCTGATCACACTGATGTAAAGCAACCATATGCTAAATTCCATGCTCACTTCCTTTATTATGCATAACGCCGTTTATGCGCCGGTTTGATTTTTAATCAACCGGAATCGCTCAGGCTTTTTTCACAAACTTCGCGGTGACCATCATTTCACCGGCGCCGTCTACCTTGCAGTCGAGTTCGTGATCCTTGCCTTCCACTATGCGTCTGATCAGCGCCTTGGTACCGATTTTAATCACCAGAGAACTGCCTTTCACCTTAAGATCTTTGGCTACGGTGACCTTGTCACCCGCTTCCAGCAAGGTTCCATTCGCATCTTTTGCGGTCAGAATGTCTTCGTCGGTAACGACTTCGGACGGGTTCCATTCATGGGCACACTCGGGGCAGACCAGGTTATTTTGATCCTGATATGCGTATTCGGAATTGCACTTGGGGCACGGAGGGATTGACATGGATGATGACTTCTGTAGATGAATTTGGCCTCTATGATAATGGCTCTCTGCGGCCTTGGCGAGTACTACCTCTTCACTTTGTTGACGTTGACGTGAAGACACAGGCCCGGCTTTATGGCTCGGGTATCGGTATAAAATGGTACCTTGGGTGCCGGTTGAGTTTGACAGGATAAACAACAACATCATGGGCAGTCATCTCTCTTTAACCACCCGCCTGAGCCTGGTTTTCAGCATCAGCATGCTGGCCATCTGGAGTGTGGTGAGCCTGGTGCTTATACAGGCGCTGGATCATCACTTTGCACGCCAGGATCAAACCGACATTCGGGGCCGCATCATACTGGCCGAAAACTTTCTCTCGGCCCATGTGCAGAGCAACAACCGAGACTGGTCGGTGCTGCAGGCGCGCCTGAGCGATGCGCTTTCGGGCCACGGTGGTTATTATCTGCAAATGACGGATTTGAACGGCAAGACACTGGTGACGGTGGGGCCGCATTCGCAAACGCCATCACAGACGGGACTGAGTCGACCTCTGCCCGCGCCCGAGGCATTGCCGTTGGCAGAAAGCTGGATCGAAAACGGTATTCGTTATCGCAGCATGACCGAGCAATTTGTGCTGAATGGGTTGCCCTCTGTCTCGGCGTCGACCGGCCTGCCCGACTCGGTGCTAATACGGGTGGCGCTGGACACCAGCTATCACCAGCACTTTATCGACGACATTAAGATCGGGCTGGCCTGGCTGACCGGGGGTATTGCGCTGGTGTCGGTGCTGCTGGGATGGTTTGCCTCACGCATGGGGCTGACGCCGCTGCACAGCCTGGCTCGCCTGTCGGCGCGGGTTACCGCCAACCGGCTGGATCACCGGCTGCCGGTAGCTGGTGCGCCCGCCGAGCTGCATGGCCCCATTAATGCGTTTAATGACATGCTGGACCGGCTGGAAGACTCGTTTCAGCGATTAACGGCCTTTTCTTCCGACATTGCCCACGAGCTACGCACCCCGGTTAACAGCCTGATGATGCAAACCCAGGTGGCACTGGCGCACCCGCGCCATGCCGAAGAATACAAAGAAGTGCTCTATGCCAACCTGGAAACCGCCGAGCGGTTGGCGAGGATGATTGGTGAAATGCTGTTTCTGGCCAAGTCGGAGCAGGGTCAGTTGGGCATGCAGCCCCAGCCGCTGGCCCTGGCCGATGAGCTGGATGAACTGCTGGAGTTTTTTGAGCCGCTGGCCAGTGAACAACAGGTGCGGTTGCAACGCCGGGGTAACGGCCGCCTGCTGGGCGACAAGTCGATGCTGCAGCGGGCATTCAGCAATCTTCTGACCAACGCCATTCGCTATACGCCGGCCCAGGGCGAGGTGCGTATTAGCATCGGCAGCAACGCTGAGGGCACCACGGTTCAGGTGGCCAACCCGGGTCCGGCCATTCCGCCGGAACAATGGCCCCGGCTGTTCGACCGTTTTTACCGGGCCGACAGTGCGCGCCAGCCGGTCACCGAGGGCACCGGGCTGGGCCTGGCCATCGCCAAGGCGATTATCAGCGCCCACGGCGGCAGCCTGTCGGTGCAATCCGATGAACGGGAAACCTGCTTTACCGCCTGGTTTCCCACCGGCCCGGGTGCTGTAACAACCTAACCATCACGAAATAACCGTAACGTCATAACGACAACACAGGGCAGCGGCGGCCTAGTGAATGCCCTGTTGCCGCTGCTGCTCGCGAATATAGGCAATGATGTCGCTCACCTCGTTGCGGCTGATGCCGTCTACCGGCGGCATGTCACCAAAGCGCCAGTGGTGGGCGCGCACCCCGTTGGCGGCCGCCCGGTAAAACGCCTCGTCACCATGATGTGACGGCTCATACACCTTGTGAATAAACGGCGGCCCCTGGCGCGTACCGTTAAGGTCGGCACCGTGGCAGCTGGCACAGTTGTCTTGATACGCCAGCTTGCCCAGGCGCAGTTGCTCGCTTTTAGCGGACGAGTCGTTCAATAAAAAATGGCTGGCCACCATGGCAAGCGGTGCCAGTATCGCCACCGCAATGGCCCACGGCCATCGGCTTTTTGCCCTTGATGTGTTGTTCACGCTACGGTTTATCCTCTTGTGCTGGTCACTCACGGCGGGCATGTGCCTGCGCTCATGCCGCGGGGGTTACTCTACCCTGATGCTGCCTTTCATGCCCGCTTCCATATGGCCGGGGATCAGGCAGGCAAAATCAACGGAGCCGGCCTGATCGAAGGTCCAGATCAAGCCACCCACCTGGCCCGGCTGCAGGCTGATCATGTTGGACTCGGCGTGCTGCATGTCGGGCATTTGGCGCATCATTTCGGCATGCTCCTGTAAGGATGCCAGGTTGCCAATCACCAGTTCGTGCGCCAGCTTGCCCTTGTTTTTAACGAAAAGGCGCACGGTTTCCCCCGCCTTTACCTCGATTTGAGCCGGTGAAAAACGCATGTCGTCGCTCATCACCACCTCTACGGTACGGCTCACCTTGGCTGCGGTGCCGGGGCGGCCCACGCCGTGCATGTTCTGCTGCATGCCGGCCATGTCGTGACCCTCATGGCCACCGTGTGCACCATGTTCACCGGCGGCCAGCGCCAGGCCCGGCAGCAGAGACAGCATTAAAACGGACAGTGTTTTTTTCATGTGTGTTTCCTGATGTGTTTAATCGCGCAATGATGAATCGCTTACGCACGTTGCCAATTACTGGACAGAGAATAGAAAGATGACCCTGTCTGCAGCATGACGCCAACATTACAAAATTGTCATCTTGGCGCCCCGCCACGGGCACTGTGTATCATGCGGTAACGATAAGGGTTGGATCACCTGCCCGGGGCCGTCATCATGCTCCTAACAGACAGTGCAAAGAGAGTGCGCCATGAAGATTTTGATCATTGAAGATGAGCAAAAAACCGGAGATTACCTGCAAAAAGGGCTGAGCGAGGCGGGATTTGTGGTGGATCTCACGCGCAGTGGCCTGGACGGTTTTCATCTGGCGGTGAGCGAGCCTTACGATTTGATTATTCTCGACGTGATGCTGCCGGATCTGGACGGCTGGAAAATTGTAGAGGCGCTGCGCAACAAGGGCCGGCAAATGCCGTTGCTGTTTTTAACCGCCAAAGACAGCGTGGAAGACAGGGTAAGAGGGCTGGAGCTGGGGGCCGACGATTATCTGGTCAAGCCGTTCGCCTTTTCCGAACTGCTGGCCCGAGTGCGCACCCTGCTGCGCCGGGGCACGCCCCAGCCCCAGAGCAACCAGCTGGAAGTGGCCGATTTGGTGTTGAATATGGCGCGCCGCAGTGCCATTCGCGCCGGTGAGCATATACACCTCACCACCAAGGAATTTACCCTGCTGGAGCTGCTGGTGCGCCGGCAGGGCGAAGTATTGCCGCGCTCGTTAATCGCTTCTCTGGTGTGGGACATGAACTTCGACAGCGATACCAACGTGATTGACGTGGCCATTCGCCGGCTGCGCGCCAAAATAGACGACGGTTTTGAGCTAAAGCTCATTCAAACGATCAGAGGCATGGGCTACACCCTGGACGTACCGCAATAACTCGGCGCTGCTCCGGCGGCTGCCAGCAGCATCATCACTGCCCTGCTACTGCGCCATCACAAACAGGTCACGGTGCCGGCCAGCCTTGTGGCTGGCCATGCGCTCAAGGCCGGGCTTTTTGCTTGTCCAGCACCTGCAACAGGCGGTATTGATACAAGCTGGCATCCGCCGGTGCCGTGGCCGGCGTAAAGCGCTGGCGGCGCTCAATCCGTAGCGTCTGTTGGTAGCCCGGTTCAAACTCGAAGCCCTGAATACGGTCATAGAACAAGCCACCATCCACCACCAGGCACTGCATGGGGCCAACCCCAACACAGTCGACCCGTTGCGGCCCCACCGTAACGGTCATCACTTCTGCCGTTGCTTCGGCATCGCCGCCGACCGTGGGCTCACCGCCTGTTGAACACCCCGCCAGCAACAGTGCCAGTAATGCCGTGATACGTTTTTTCATTGAGAGATTCCTGATCAGCATCGCCACTTGGGCGAATTACGTTTTATGGTTACGCGTTATTGCATCACAACTTTGTTCAGATAAAAAGCCGACAACCGATTCGATCACGACTTGCTTGCCCCGGGTAATTAGATGCTATAGCACGCTGCGAATTGAAAAGAGCCTTTATTATTTAACGTGGTAATAATTTTTATTGCACGAAAAAAACAGGGCCTGAATTGCTTCAGGCCCTGTTTATTGATAATGCCGAACAGTATAAAAATACTCAGCAGTAAAAGGCTTCAACCGTGCCTTTTAACGTAATCAGCATCGGCTGGCCGCGACGATCCAGTGCTTTGGGCGACGGGATTTTAACCCAACCTTCACTGATGCAATACTCTTCAACATCGGTACGCTCTTTGCCGTTCAGGCGAATGCCAATGTTATGCTCAAAGCACTCTGCCACATGGTGTGGGCTGCGAGGATTACCCGAGAGGCGGTCTGGCAGTGCGGGTTGCGCGTTAGTGTCGGTCATGTTTGTGATCTGCAAGCAATAAAAGGGGCGTTATTATATACAATTCTCGCCTGCCGCTCAAGAAGTGCAGAAATAAACCGAATAGCTGTATATATTCACTTCGTTGATTCATTTAAAAAAGGTAACTGGCTCCCCAATAAAAATCTATTTTATTACAGCATCAGAAACAAAAAATAAAACAGAAGGGTCAGGGATAAATAATGGAACACCAATCACGCCGATATAAAGTAACCATAAAATCAACTCCATGCAGCCCCGCCAATTAAATATCGGTTCAATTAACAGCCGAAGCCGCCGCTCTGATTCAAATGATGAGCAGGCTATCGCTGCCGTGTTAGTTAGCCCTTACGCCCGCGACGAAACGCAAGACGAATCTGCTTCTCGGTCTCGATAAGCGCAAATAAGGCAGCGCCAATGGCCAGGATCAAGACCCCATCGAGAAACGGTATGGCTTCGGTGGCAAACACTGTCTGCAGCGGCGGCAGATAGGTAATGGCAAACTGCGCCGCCACCACCACCAGCACCACTATCCATACCACTTTTGTGCCGCGTACCGCCTGCCAGGTCAATGAGGTACCGTAGATGTTGCGAATAAAGAATAGATGAAAAATCTCCATCGCCACCAGGGTGTTCACGGCCAGGGTGCGCGCCAGATCCACCGAATATCCGCGCTCGATGGCGTAGTTGAAAATGCCGTAAACGCCGCTCAGGAAAAGCAGAGACACAAAAACGATATGCCATATCAGCTCGCCGCTTAACAGCGGCTCGTCTCGCTGCCGGGGAGGCCGGCGCATCGTGTGCTCTTCCGTTGGTTCAAATGCCAGCGCTATGCCCAGCGTTACCGCGGTGATGAGGTTGACCCACAAAATTTGAACCGGGGTAACAGGCAACGTCATGCCGAAGAACAGCGCCACCATTATGGTCATGGCTTCACCGGCATTGGTGGGCAGGGTCCAGCTGATGACTTTTTTCAGATTGTCGTACACGGTACGACCTTCTCGTATGGCGGCCGCGATGGAGGCGAAATTATCATCCGCCAGCACCAGCTCTGCCGCTTCCTTCGCCGCCTCGGATCCTTTCAGCCCCATGGCGATGCCTGCGTCGGCCCGTTTCAGTGCCGGGGCATCGTTGACCCCATCGCCGGTCATCGCCACCGTCATGTTGTGTGCCTGCAAGGCAGAGACCAGGCGTAGCTTATGCTCCGGACTGGTGCGGGCAAAGATGTCGCAGTCAAGCACCTGCTCTTTCAATTCACGATCGTCCATGCCGTCCAAATCGGCGCCGGTCAGCACCTTGCCGGAATTTTGCAGTCCGATCTCTCTGCCAATGGCCGCCGCTGTTTGGGCATGATCGCCGGTAATCATCTTTACCCGAATACCGGCGTGATGGCATTCCGCCACTGCGGCAATGGCTTCTGGCCGTGGCGGATCCATCATCCCCACCATGCCCAGCAGAGTGAGGCTACCTTCCAGATCCGCATTTTCCAGCACAGTGTGTGCCGGCGGCACCGCTTTAACGGCAAAGGCCAGCACACGCTGCCCCTGTGCTGCTATGGTTTCGGCTTGTTGCTCCCAGTAGCCGCTATTCAGCGGTTCCTGCTCGCCATCCGCTCCACGCTGGTTGTGGCACATGCCGAACATCCGCTCCGGCGCCCCCTTTACAAAAACAAAGGCATGGTTGTCATGATCGTGATTCAAGGTCGCCATAAAACGGTGCCGGGCATCGAAAGGTATGGCATCGGTGCGCGCCCAAGTCGCACTCTCTCTGCGGGCATCGACGTCCATTTTTGCGGCAAAGGACAGCAAGGCCCCTTCCATGGGGTCACCTTCTGCATGCCATACACCGTTTTTTTGATGTAACGCCGCGTCATTGCACAGCGTGGCGGCACGGGCAAGCTCGTCCAGCACCGCATATTCCGAGGGCGGAATCTTCGCGCCTTCCAGCATCAAGTCGCCATTGGGCGCATAGCCCTCGCCGCCCAGGGTGAACAGGTTCTGCCGGGTCAGTACCGACGCCACCATCATCTCGTTGCGGGTCAGGGTGCCGGTTTTATCGGAACAGATCACCGATACCGAGCCCAGGGTTTCAATGGCCGGCAGCCGTCGCACTATGGCGTGCCGCCTGGCCATTGCCTGTACGCCCACCGCAAGGGTAATGGTGAGCACGGCGGGTAGCCCTTCGGGAATGGCGGCAACCGACAGGCCAACCACCGACATGAACATGTCGGCAAAATCGTGATGGCCGACAAAATAGCCATAAGTTAACAACAGCGCCGCAATCAGCAGAATAAGTACCGTCAACCAGCGGGCAAAGATCCCCATTTGCCTGACCAGCGGTGTAGTCAGTGTTTCCACTTCAGACAGCAGGCTGCTGATGCGACCGATTTCGGTATTAGTGCCCGTGGCCACCACCACGCCCCTGCCCTGACCGGAAACGACCAGGGTGCCGGAAAAACACAGGCAGGAACGATCGCCCAGCGGGGCGTTTGCTGCCACCGGCTTAGTCTGTTTTTCGACGGGGACCGACTCGCCGGTTAAAATGGCTTCCTGCACCGAGATGCCGTGCGCGGTAATCAGGCGCAAATCGGCAGGCACCTTGTCACCGGCTTCCAGCAGCACAATATCGCCGGGCATCAGTTGCTCGCCATCAATGCTGATACGCTCGCCGCCACGAATAACATGGGCACGCGGCGCAAGCATCTGGCGAATGGCATCCATTGCCTTTTCCGCCTTGCCCTCCTGAACAAAGCCGATGATGCCATTGGCAACCACCACGGCCAGAATGACACTGGTATCGATCCAGTGACCCAGCGCCGCCGTAATCAGTGCCGAGCCGAGCAGTACATAGATGAGAATATTATGAAAATGCAGCACAAAGCGTATCAGCACATTGCGCCTGGCCGCCTCCGGTAAACGATTGGCGCCATATTGCGCAAGGCGCGCCGCCGCCTCAGACGAATTCAAACCAGAGGTGGAGCTGTTTAGCGCTTCAAGCGACGACTCGGCGGAGATACTGTGCCAGCTTGTCTGCGCCTTGTTTATCTTTGTTGTCTGCATTGTCGCGATCTACCTCCATGTTAAGGCCAGCGCTGACTATAGAAAGGGGCTGTTTTTTATGGGTAATTTGGAAAACTGACGCTGCCAGCATGCGCGGTTACGAAATGGAGGCGAAGCCGCAATTTACTAGGCGTCGCCGTGACTGGCCTTTGTTATCCGCGGACTTCTTTTTTCCAATACCCATATAGACCTTCAATGTCCGATGAACAAAGGTATTTCATACAATCTTTCAGCTTTAGCTCAGGCCAGGTCCACCATTCCATTTCTAACAGCATAGAAATTTCGGATTCTGAAAACCGAAACTTAATATGCTTCGCCGGATTAGAACCCACTACTTCATATGGCGCTACATCTTTAGTTACTACAGCACAGCTCGCAATAATTGCACCGTCCCCAATTCTCACACCAGGCATAATCATGGCTTCAGAGCCAATCCAAACATCATTTCCAATAATGGTGTCGCCCGAACGCTGGAAGCCGTCTTCGGCGCCCGCAAAGTTTTCATTGTTCTGGTAGAAAAACGGAAACGTACTAATCCAGTCATTTCGATGACCTTGGTTGCCAGCCATCATAAATACGGCACCTGAACCTATAGAG
The DNA here is from genome assembly GCF_947495715.1 of uncultured Oceanisphaera sp. GTDB lineage: Bacteria > Pseudomonadota > Gammaproteobacteria > Enterobacterales > Aeromonadaceae > Oceanimonas > Oceanimonas sediminis. The sequence goes on along the minus strand of NZ_CANLZU010000008.1, from coordinate 1,878 downwards.
CAATAGCTGCCGATTATCAGTTTATCTACGTCATTTCTATCAGGACTCAGATAACGTGCACAATCGTCGAAGCTATGACCATGATAATAGCCCGAATAGTAGCTATGTTTACCAACGATAATATTTGGGTTCGTCACTTGTTCAAGCAACGAAACACCCAAAAAAGGAGACTCAAAATAGTTCATAAATCCAACTTTATCTCTAATAAAACAACGTTAAGCTAAACGGCGCAGCTTTCTGCGTCCAAGGATTGAGCGACTTGTTATAAGCCTATTCCCAGTAGTCATTTTTACACCAAACACAATGACCACCCTTAATATTTATTTTTGTATTCCTACACTCAACACACTGTGCATCCAGAACATTCAGAGTGTTTTCGCAAATGAAGCAGGTATATGAAGTATTGCTTAATTCGGATTGCACCAGAGTGTCGATTAAGTGAGTTCTCCAACGCCCGTGATCATAGCCTTCAATATTTTCAAAGTGTTCCTCACAAAAATTGCACTCCATTGCTTTGGATTTTTTGTTAAAGCCAAATAGCTTTTTGACTAGGCTTGGCTTCAAAGCTTTTACTGCTATTGATATTTCCTCATGAATCTCGAAGTACCTATAACCTTCCTTTTCATGCTCCGTCATAAAGTCGATTCGGTTACTCGGGGAGTTAAGGTGATAGATAAAACGAGACCTTATCCATTGATTCGAGCCAAAAAAGTGGGCATGAGCAGTTAAAATAGCCTCAGCTAAGTGAGCAGGCTCAATAAAATCTTTTGAGCTAACTGAATGCATGATTTTATTACGTATATTTCGCATTTCGTTAAACCATACTTTGAATGGTTCATCTAGCCTGCTCTCTGAATATGTATTATGTATTTTCACTAAATCTTGAGCGTCTATTGTACGAAACTCTGAAAAAATAATATCAGATTTATCGGCGTTTCTAGGCCAATTTCGAGAATCATTCGAAATCAATATATAAGGTGAAACTTCTGCAATTTTTCCTTTGATGTAAAACTCGACAGCTTGTTATACTAGCGTAAATGACGACATTAACTTAGGTTTGGCATGTAAAAAGAAGGCTTCTTCAAACTCATTCTCACAGCCTACAGATGTGTAATCACTGTAATCTTTTAGCAAAGCAATCAAATTATCCCACGCGGAATTCAACAACGAATCACCCATGTTGAAAAAATCATCTTTACATGGAATATCTAGAACCATTTTAACTACCTTCTTGATGGAACAATATACTAGTGGGGCTTATAACGCCCGCATTTGCGGCTGGTTTGGAGCGCAGCGGAAAATTTGTCCGACAGCAGCGCCTTGTTATGCGATTTCATCGTCATCTACCCAGCTTTTTTCCCACTCATAAAATGGGTTTCTATGCCCATTTGTAACCATGTTCATGAAAGTACTGTGCTTGAGAGCGTCGAGACTATCCGGCAATAAGCTTGGCAAGCCAATTTTGGCTCTTACTTGGTCTTCATCCCAGATGAGCATAGATTTTATAAAAGGTCTCAGCCAATCTTTTTCTTTATCTAAGTCATCGAATTCGCCTCGGACATAATTAATTCCATTTAGATAATAGAGGTGCAGAACACATCTTGTATTACAAAATGACACTAGATCATCATTTGAAATATCTGAATACTTCCATTTCAACTCACCTAGCTCGTCATTATGCTCCGCAACTTTACCAATATGTTTGTATAGCTCACCAGAAATATAAGGACAGTCTGCATAGAACGCTTCTGCTTTCTCTTCCTCAGTTAGACAGAGCACCTGGTATCCGGCATACCCTATTACATAAGCAATCACGTATAACGTATGTGGAATTCACTTCCTACTCCCTTTAGCAACATTGAAACTTCAGTCAGTAGC
>NZ_CANLZU010000007.1 GCF_947495715.1 uncultured Oceanisphaera sp. | reverse complement strand
TGACCGTTGGCGTGTTGCCCCGTGTCAGTGGATGCGCATTATAGGGAACCGCTGATTTTGCGCAAGGGCTTTTTTGATAAAAACATCGACTTTCGCACTGCTTGTACAAGATTAAATCAATACGGTTATTTTTAACACTTTTCGCCTTCAGGGGCAGGTTCAGCCGAGCCTATTCTGGTCACCAGCAACTGGTCTATCTTGTAGCTGTCGATATCTACGACTTCAAACTTGTAGCCCGAATGCAGTACAAAGTCGGTGCGCTTGGGAATTTTACGCAACATGTACATCATGAAGCCGGCGATGGTTTCGTAGTTTTCATCATTGGGAAAGCTGTCGATATGCAGCACCCGCATCACATCTTCCAGCGGTGTCGAGCCTTCCACCAGCCAGGAGTTGGCATCACGAGAGACAATATTGTCTTCTTGAGACTGCACCAGCTCGCCCATGACGATGCTCATCACGTCTTTCAGCGTGATGATGCCCACCACCAGCGCATACTCGTTCATGATAATGGCAAAATCCTCACCCGCCGTTTTGAAATGCTCCAGCACTTCATACATGGATAGCGTATCGGGAATGATCAGCGGACTACGAATGATGCCTTCCTTTTGCAATGAGATGGGCTGCTGGTGCAACACCTGCATCAGGATGTCGCGGGAGTCGACGTAGCCAACCACCTTGTCCAGACTGTCTTCACACACCAGAAACTTGGCATGGGGGTGCTCGGCAATCTTGGCCTTGATGCTGTCCTGACTCTCGGTGAGGATAAAGTAGATCAGACTCTCCCGCGTCGTCATCGCCGAGGTCACGGTGCGAGACTCCATATCAAACACATTCTCGATAAGATGATGTTCCTGCTCCTGCAATACTCCGGCCTGCGCGCCGGCATCCATCATGGCGATGATGTCTTCCGGCGTGATTTCATCCTTGCGCATGGTCGGTACCTTGAACAAGCGGAAGAACAGGTTGGCCAGGCCATTGAAAAACCAGACCAGCGGTTTGAGAACCACGATGAAGAACGCCATGGGACGAACCACGGAAACCGCAATCTGCTCTGGCGCTATCATCGCCAGCCGTTTGGGCATGAGGTCGGCAAACAGGATAAATAACGAGGTCACCATGAAAAACGACAGCATGAACGCCGTTTTTTCAATCCAGGCGCCGTCAAAGAACATGCTCAACAATTCGGTAATAAAGGGGGTAAAGGCGGCTTCCCCCAGAATCCCCCCCAGAATCGCCACGGCATTAAGCCCTATTTGAACCACAGTAAAAAAGTTGCCCGGCTGCTCCTGCAGCATCAATACTTTTTCGGCATTGGGATCACCATCGCCGGCCATTAAGCGCAGCTTCATCTTGCGCGATGCCGCCAGGGCAATTTCCGATACCGAAAAAAACGAACTAATGACGACCAGCAGGACGAGTACCAGCAGGTTCTCAAAAAAAGTCATAGTGATGCACACCGGTAAGAAAAGGAGAAAAAAGCCACAAAAACAGGCTCAGGATATCATGGCATATGGAATTTAACAGAAGCAGACCCGTGGTTTGAAACAGGATTCAGAGTCATTTCAAGAAAGTACTGTAAAAAGCGAAATATTGCCGTGATACTTGCACTCATTCAACAAAATAAAAGCCCACAATGAGTCCAGCTATTGGACACAGCTATTCAGATAATCAAGTGTACGGATAATATCAATGTTGATAAGACGATTATTACTCGGCTGGATACTCTCCTGGCTGATGCTGCCCGCATGGGCCGCGGAAAAAAACCTGGACTACTGGTCTTTTCAGGAATACCTGGATGCTTTTCCGCAACAACGAGAGCTGTCCGACGCCTTTGCGGCGCGAATACGCCAGGCCGCCGAGCCCTGGACTACCCCCACAGACAACCCCGTGCATATCGCCATGCTGATACCCGACCAGCAGGTATCGGATTACTGGTCTCGCAACCGGCAAAGCCTGGCCCTCCGCCTGCAGGAAATAGGTCTGCCCTTTACGCTTGAAAACTACTCGTCCCGACCGGCAACCACCCACCGAGAAGAAGAGCAACAGCTGGTTGAAGCCCTGAACAGCGATCCCGACTACCTGGTATTTACCCTGAACTCGCTGCGTCACCGGGTCTTGATAGACAAGATCATGGCTCGTGGCCGCCCCAAGCTTATTTTGATGAATATCACCACCCCGCTGAAACACTGGGGAAAAAACCAGCCATTTTTCTATGTAGGATTCGATCACCGGGAAGGCACCCGGCTATTGACCGATGCCATCAACAAGATGACCGGCAAACAGGCCAACTACCTGATGCTGTATGGCACCCGGGGTTATGTCAGCCGGGCAAGAGGGGACGAATTTATTCGACTGACTTCCAACCAGCCCGGTTTTACGCTGCGTCAGGCTTTTTATACCAATGTAAACCGGGAAAAAGCCCGCCAGGCAGTACTGCAGACGCTGGCAGCCAAACCGGATATCAATCTGATTTATGCCTGCACCACGGATATCGCCCTCGGCGCCATGGATGCGCTGAAAAAACTGAATAAAGAAGACAAGGTTATCCTTAACGGATGGGGCGGCGGCAGCGCCGAGATCGATGCTCTGGCCCAGGGTAACCTGGATCTGACCGTGATGCGCATGAACGATGATAGCGGCGTCGCCATGGCCGAAGCCATCCGCCTGGATCAGGAAGGAAAGAGCAACCTTATTCCCCAGGTCTACAGTGGAGACTTTGCCGTTGTTGACCAACAAACCACTGCAGCAGAACTGGAGCGTCTTAAAGACTATGCATTCCGTTACTCGAAGTAACCCTGGTGCCAAATGCTTGCTCAGGGTGCTGCTGGAGGCACTGCTGCCTGCCTTTTTGCTGCTGGCCGTGGCCTTACTGATGCTGAACTATCACAGTACCTCAAACATGGTTGATGACAGCATTCGTCATCAACTACAGGAAACCAACGGTCGGTTACAAGGTCGCCTCGACAACTACCTGAGCGGCCTGGACAACCTGCTGTCATCCACGGCCGAGAATCCGCAGCTGGCTGCCATTATATCGGCCGGTGATCGACAAGCCGCCAAGGCACAGCTGCAGAAAACGCTGGAACACAGCCACGGTGAATACCTGGATTTACTGATACTGACACGACAGGATCAGTATTGGACCAACATGAACTCCCCTCTCTATTTGCTGGAGCACCGGCTGACATCACTGATTGCGGATACTCCTTTTTATAATAAATGGGCCAGTATCGAGCTGGATCCCTCACCCACTCCCTGGACGGCCCTGATACAGCGTTATCCCATACTGTCGCCGGACTCGGGACAGATAATCGGCAGCCTGTTCGGGGGTATGGTACTGAATGACAACCTCACCCTGCTCAGCATGCTGGGACAAGGGCTGCAAAACATCAATGTACAGTTGCTCTTGCGCGGGCAGCCGGTGGGGCCCGCCTTTGTCAACAGCGACATTCCTGGCGAAATACTGACTCGGGCCCTGGCCGAGCAGCGACCCCATGGACAGATCCAGGGCCATTACTTCAGTCTGCAGCCCTTGCTGATCAATGGGGAGCAGAGCGAGCTGCAACTGTTGCTGCTGACCGATGACGCCATATTCCAGCAATTACAACAAAGCTACGGCTACCACACCCTGCTGACCTTGATACTGGTCTTGCTCACCGCCCTGGCTCTGTCACTCTATACCCTGAGACTGGTTTCCTCACCATTGACCCGCCTGACCCTGTTTGCCGAACAGATCCGTCGTGGCCACTCGGCTTCTTTTCAGCCCGACAGCATAGAAGAATTCAACTTGCTGGGCGCCAGCCTGGAGCAGTCCGAAACATCACAACACCTGCACCGACTGGTCTTCGAGAACATGATGGAGGCCGTCGTGATCTTCGATGGCGCTCATCGACTGATCTACGTCAATCGTGCCTACAGCGATATCACCGGTCAGCGTCTGGATGAAGTGGCAGGCCAGACGCCATCTCTGGTGTTACAACGGGCATTGGGAGACAAGGCGTGGCAACTGCCATGGCAAATGGCCAATGCAACCGGCAGCTGGCAGGGCGAGATATCCCCTCCTGTAACCACCCACCATGCCGGTCGCATGCGGCTATCGATTTCGACGCTTCGGGAAATAAATGGCGAAACAAGCCATTACGTGGTCATCTTTTCGAATCGCCCCACACTTAATGACATTGAGGAACAACGGGAATCGCTATCCGGCCGAAAAACGGGAACCTGAGTAACAAGAAGGGGTTTTCATCAACCAAAAAAGCGGTTCTGACCATGATGGCCAGAACCGCTTGAAGATTTAAACACCAGCCGAAGCAATCGCTACCAGAGATGACACTTTATTTTCATCCCACTGTTTTGATCCCACAAAGCGGCCGGCTGTTCTGAGACGAATTATTCGACCGTAACGGATTTTGCCAGGTTTCTGGGTTGATCCACATCGGTGCCCTTGATCAGCGCCACATAGTAAGACAGCAACTGCAACGGCACCGTATACACGATGGGCGCGATGGCCTCTTCCACATGGTTGAGCGACATCACCCGCATGGTGGCGTCACCCTTGAATCCGGCCTGCTTGTCCGCAAACACATAGAGAATACCGCCGCGGGCGCGTACCTCTTCCACGTTCGACTTCAGCTTTTCCAGCAGATCGTTGTTGGGCGCCACCACGATAATCGGCATATCCGCATCGATCAGCGCCAGCGGGCCATGCTTGAGCTCGCCGGCCGCATAGGCCTCGGCGTGAATGTAGGAAATTTCCTTGAGCTTGAGCGCTCCTTCCATGGCGATGGGATACTGCTCGCCCCGGCCAAGGAACAGGCTGTGATACTTGTCGGCAAACTCTTCCGCCAGCACCTCTATGTCACCGGCCAATGCCAGGGTATCGACGATATGGCCCGGCAGGGCGCGCAGTGCGGTTACCAGTTCGGCTTCCGTTTCCGCCGTCATGTTGCCACGGCAACGGCCCACCGCCGCTACCAGCATCAGCAAACCGGCCAGCTGGGTGGTGAACGCCTTGGTGGACGCCACGCCAATCTCGGCACCGGCCCGGGTCATGAAGGCCAGATCCGATTCCCGCACCAGGGATGAGCCGGGTACGTTACAGATGGCCAGGCTGCTCATGAAACCGGACTCCTTGGCCAGCCGCAATGCCGCCAGGGTATCGGCGGTTTCACCGCTCTGGGACAGGGTGATCAGCAGGCTGTTGGGGCGGACCACCGACTTGCGATAACGGAATTCGGAAGCGATTTCGATATCGCAGGACACGCCGGCCAAGGCTTCAAACCAGTAACGGGCCACCATGCCCGCATGGTAGGAGGTGCCGCAGGCAATCAGCTGGATATGCTCGACCTTTTCGAAGATCTCGCGGGCGCCATTACCGAAGGATTCCACCACCACCGCCGCTTCGGTGATCCGGCCTTCCAGGGTGTCGGTAATCGCCTTGGGCTGCTCATGAATTTCCTTGAGCATATGATGACGATACTCGCCCTTGTCACCCGCATCGTGGGTCACGTCGGATTCCAGCTCTTCGCGCACCACCGGCTTGCCATCGGTATCGAAGATATGGATCTCGCGGCGGGTCACTTCCGCCACATCCCCTTCTTCCAGGAACAGGAAGCGGCGGGTCACCGGCAGCAGCGCCAGCTGATCCGAGGCGATGAAGTTTTCGCCCAGCCCCAGACCGATCACCAGCGGAGAACCGGAACGCGCCACCACCACCCGGGAAGGGTCCTGCACATCCATCAGCACGGTACCGTAGGCGCCACGCAGTTCCTTCACCGTGGTTTGCAGCGCCGCCAGCAGTGACTCGCTGTGCTGGCGGTGATAATGCACCAGGTGAGCAATCACCTCGGTGTCGGTATCGGAGCTGAATTCATAGCCTCTGCCCTGCAGCTCTGTCCGCAGTTCCTCGTGATTTTCGATAATGCCGTTATGCACCACCACTATGTCGCCGGACACATGGGGGTGAGCGTTACGCTCCGAAGGCTCGCCATGGGTGGCCCAACGGGTATGGGCGATGCCGGTGCCGCCGGTCAGCGGCTGCTCGTGCAGGGCATCGGCCAGCGCCTGCACCTTGCCCAATCGGCGCAGCCGCCCCAGCTGACCCGGCGCTTCGGCGATGGCCACCCCGGCCGAGTCATAGCCACGGTATTCAAGACGGCGCAGGCCTTCTACCAGAATTTCCGCCACATCACGCTGGGCCACAGCCCCTACAATTCCACACATGCTCTTGTCCTCAGGATAAGGGCGCGATCACCAGAGTGACGCCCTTGTCGGTTATTTGTTGTTGAATGCTTTTGTCCAGGCCACTGTCGGTGACCAGGGTATGAACCCGGTTCCAGGGCAGCTCCAGGTTGGGGATCTTGCGGCCAATCTTGTCGGACTCCACCATCACCACCACCTCGCGGGCGACCTCCGCCATTACCCGCGACAGCCCGGTCAATTCATTGAAGGTAGTGGTGCCCCGCTCGAGATCGATGCCGTCGGCGCCGATAAACAGCTGATCGAAGTCGTAGGAGCGCAGCACCTGCTCGGCCACCTGGCCCTGAAAGGATTCGGAAGACGCATCCCAGGTACCGCCGGTCATCAACAGGGTCGGCTCCGGCTCCAGCTCGCGCAGGGCATTGGCGATATTCAGTGAATTGGTCATCACCACCAGCCCATGTTTCTGGCCGAGCTGGCCCAGCAATGCCGCCGTGGTGCTGCCGCTGTCGATGATGATGCGGTTATGGTCACGCACCCGCCCGGCCGCGGCCCTGGCCAACGCCTGCTTTCGCTTCGACACCGGCTCGCCGACATTTTCCGTTACCATCTCGCTCGGCACCGGCACGGCACCACCATAACGGCGCAACAGCAGGCCGTTCTTTTCCAGCGCGGTCAGATCCTTGCGGATGGTGACTTCGGAGGTTTCAAAGCGTTGCGACAGCTCGTCGACCGTCACTTCCCCCTGCTCGTTAAGCAAGGTGACGATGGTATGACGACGTTGTTGGGTGTTCCGTTTCGACATGACTTATCTAAGTTTCGATTTGAAACTTAATGCTAGCAGATCAAAAGATAAGGGATCAATCGATAGTTACAAAGATAGTGAGGGGTGAGGGGTGAGGGGTGAGGGGTGATGTGCAGTATTTATCACTACTCCTCACTCTTCTCCCCTCACACCTCACAAGGCAGTTACTTTTTCTTCACCGGTCGTGGCCAGTTCTTGATATGACGCTGGCGCACCCTGGTGATCACCAGCTCGTCTGCGGCCACGTCCTTGGTGACGGTGCTGCCGGCACCCAGGGTAGCGTTCTTGCCGATACGTACCGGGGCCACCAGCTGGGTATCGGAGCCGACGAAGACGCCGTCTTCGATCACGGTCTGGAACTTGTTTACCCCATCGTAGTTGCAGGTAATGGTACCCGCGCCGATGTTGACGCCCTCACCGATCTCCGCATCACCGAGATAGCTCAGGTGACCGGCCTTGGAGCCTTTGCCCAGACGGGCTTTTTTCATTTCGACAAAGTTACCGACGTGGGCGTCCTCACTCAGTACGGCACCGGGGCGCAGGCGGGCGAAGGGACCGGCGCTGCTGGCGGTACCCAGCTCGGCCTGCTCGATGATGGAGTAAGGCTTGATCACCGCATCATCACCGATCACGCAGTCCTTGAGGATGGCACCGGCACCGACGATGACACCCTTGCCTAGGGTGACCTTGCCTTCGATGATGACATTGACGTCGATGGTGACTTCTTCACCTACGCTAAGCTCGCCGCGCAGATCGAAGCGCGCCGGATCCAGCAGGGTCACCCCCTCGCGCATCAACCGCTCGGCCTGCATCTTCTGGTAGGCCCGCTCCAGTCCGGCCAGCTGTACCCGGTCGTTGGCGCCTTCCACTTCGGCGGTGCTGGCCGGGTGCACGGTGGCAATGTCGCAGCCGTCCGCATGGGCCATGGCGAAGATGTCGGTGAGGTAGTATTCACCCTGGGCGTTGTTGTTGTTCAAGGCCCCCAGCCAGCGTTTGAGCAAACCGGCTTCGGCCACCAGTACCCCGGTGTTCACTTCATTAATCGCCAGCTGCTCGGCATTGGCGTCTTTCTGCTCGACGATGCCGACTACCTTGCCATGCTCGCGCACGATACGACCATAACCGGTGGGGTTATCCAGCTTGACCGTCAACAGGCCCACGCCGCCGGCTGGCTTGGCGGCCAGCAATGCCTTGAGGGTATCCGGCTGTAATAATGGCGTATCACCATAAAGCACCAGTACATCATCACTATCGGCAATTTCCGGTAAGGCCACCGCCACCGCATGGCCGGTGCCCAATTGCTCGGCTTGGTGCACCCAGCCGATGCCCGGCTCATCGATGCGCGCCTTGAGCTGGTCGGCACCATGACCGTATACCAGATGAATACCATCTACCGCACAAGCCTGAGCCGCCGCTATCACATGGCTCACCATGGGACGATTGGCCACCGGGTGCAGTACCTTGGGTAAGGAAGAACGCATGCGGGTGCCTTTACCCGCCGCCAGTATCACTGCCTGTGTTGTCATTAGAATTCATATCCCGTTGATAAATGACCGTGAGGGGTGAGGGGTAAAGCGTGAGGAGTAACGTCCAATCGACAGACCAGCATTTTCACCTCACTCCTCACCCCTTACTCCTCACCGTTACTGCCGTCATTCTGATTTTTTTATAAAAAAAAAGCGACCCTGAGGTCGCTTTTTTACGCACGGCTAGTAACGCACGTTATCTTTTAACCAACTGCAGCACGCGCAGTTTCGCCAGAGCCCGGGCCAGATCGGCGGCCGCTTCTGCATAATCCACATCGTGTGAGGAATTCTGCAGTTTGGCTTCCGCCGCTCGTTTGGCTTCTTCGGCCTTGGCTTTATCCAGATCTTCGGCGCGAATCGCAGTGTCGGCCAAAACCATGACACTGCTGCCCTGCACTTCCAGCATACCGCCGGAAACATACAGAACTTCTTGCTGGCCGGCTTTGGTGACATATTGCACCAGGCCGGGACGGATAGCCGTCAGCAAGGGGGCATGTCCGTAACGGATCCCCAATTCACCCTCAGAGCCGGAAACCGTCACCGCACTGACAGAGCCGGAGTACAAACGTTCTTCGGCACTGACAATGTCGAGATGAAAGCTAAAATCGGCCATCAGGTTCTCCTTCGAGGCTTACAGTTTCTTGGCTTTCTCGACCGCTTCGTCGATAGAGCCAACCATGTAGAACGCCTGCTCGGGCAGCGAATCGTAATCACCGTCCAGAATGCCTTTGAAACCAGTGATGGTATCTTTCAGGGACACGTACTTACCGGGAGAACCGGTGAATACTTCGGCCACGAAGAAAGGCTGGGACAGGAAACGCTCGATTTTACGGGCACGGGATACAGTCAGCTTGTCGTCTTCAGACAGTTCGTCCATACCGAGGATGGCGATGATGTCTTTCAGCTCTTTATAGCGCTGCAGCACGGTCTGTACGCCACGGGCAACAGTATAGTGCTCGTCACCAACAACCTGCGGATCCAGCTGACGGCTGGTGGAGTCCAGCGGATCAACGGCCGGGTAGATACCCAGGGCGGCAATCTGACGGCTCAGTACCACGGTCGCGTCCAGGTGGGCGAAGGTGGTTGCAGGAGACGGATCGGTCAAGTCATCCGCGGGCACGTAAACGGCCTGTACGGAGGTGATGGAACCGGTCTTGGTGGAGGTAATACGCTCTTGCAGTACACCCATCTCTTCGGCCAGCGTCGGCTGGTAACCTACTGCAGAAGGCATACGGCCCAGCAGTGCGGATACTTCGGTACCGGCCAGCGTGTAACGATAGATGTTATCCACGAAGAACAGAACGTCACGGCCTTCGTCACGGAACTTCTCGGCCATGGTCAGACCGGTCAGCGCAACGCGCAGACGGTTACCTGGCGGCTCGTTCATCTGACCGTATACCAGCGATACCTTGTCGATAACGTTGGAGTCGGTCATTTCGTGGTAGAAGTCGTTACCTTCACGGGTCCGCTCACCCACACCGGCAAATACGGAGTAACCGCTGTGCTCGATGGCGATGTTACGGATCAGTTCCATCATGTTTACGGTTTTACCAACACCGGCACCACCGAACAGACCAACCTTACCACCCTTGGCGAACGGACAAACCAGATCGATTACCTTGATACCGGTTTCCAGCAGCTCGGAGCTGTTGGACTGTTCTTCGTAGCTCGGGGCTTCGCGGTGGATAGACCAACGGTCTTCTTCACCGATGGGACCCTTCTCATCGATAGGGTTACCCAAAACGTCCATGATACGACCCAGAGTCTGAGTGCCTACCGGCACCTTGATCGGGTTGTTGGTACGTTCGATTTCCAGACCGCGGCGCAGGCCGTCGGAGGAACCCATGACGATACAGCGCACAACGCCGCCGCCAATTTGCTGCTGAACTTCCAGAACCAGGCCCTGGCTCTGACCTTCAGTCGTGATCTTCAGCGCTTCATATACGTGAGGAACCGCATCTTGCGGAAATTCCACGTCTACTACGGCGCCGATGATTTGGACTATGATACCCTTACTCATGTCAAATCCTCTAAACCTTTGAATACCCTTGCCTTATACGGCACCGGCACCGGCAACAATCTCACTCAGCTCTTGGGTAATCGCAGCCTGACGGGCTTTGTTATACACCAATTGCAGATCTTCGATGAGATCGCCGGCGTTATCGGTAGCGGCTTTCATCGCTACCATCCGCGCAGCCTGCTCACTCGCCAGGTTTTCTACCACACCCTGATACACCTGTGCTTCCACAAAGCGTACCAGCAGCTTGTCCAACAACGATTTTGGATCAGGCTCGTAGAGGTAGTCCCAGCTGTGGCTGGCCACGTTTTCTTCCGATGCAGGTAAGGGCAACAGTTGATCGACCGTGGGTTTCTGAATCATGGTGTTTTCAAACTTGTTGTACACCAGATACAGCTTGTCTATCTCACCCTTGTTGTATGCCTCAAGCATGACATTGACGGAGCCAATCAGCTCAGACAGCGACGGGTTATCACCCAGACCGCCCTTCTGTGCGACGACCTTGCCGCCATGGCGGTTGAAAAAGCTTACCGCCTTGCTGCCGATAAGACCCAGGTCAATGCCTACGCCTTTGTCGGACCATGCTTTCATTTCGTTAATGGCTTGTTTGAACAGGTTAATGTTCAAACCGCCACAGAGGCCACGATCGGTCGAGATGATAATAAACCCAACGCGCTTAACCTCGCGGTCTGCCAGATAGGGGTGCTTGTATTCCAAGTTCCCCTGCGCGATGTGGCCGATCACCTTGCGTATGGTTTCAGCGTATGGGCGGCTGTGGTCCATGCGATCCTGCGCTCTGCGCATTTTCGAGGCGGCCACCATCTCCATAGCGCTGGTGATCTTCTGAGTGTTTTTGACACTCCCGATCTTGCTACGTATTTCTTTTGCGCCGGCCATGTCGCTTCTCCAATTCAGGTGGCAGCAAACGCTGCCACATGGTTACCAGGACTGGGTAGCCTTGAAGCTATCCAGCAACGCAGTCAGCTGGGCAACAACATCTTTGTTGAAGTCAGCTTTCTCGTTGATCTCCGCCATCACGGCGGCATGTTCTGAATTGGCATAAGCGAGCAGGGCGGCTTCGAACGTAGTGATGAGCTTCAGCTCAACATCGTCCAGATAACCATTTTCGGCGGCGAACAGTACCAGACCCTGTTCGGCGACAGACATCGGACGGTATTGCTTCTGCTTCATCAGCTCGGTCACTTTCTGACCGTGACTCAGCTGCTTGCGAGTCGCCTCATCCAGATCGGAAGAGAACTGAGCAAAGGCCGCCAGTTCGCGATACTGAGCCAGAGCGGTACGAATACCACCGGACAGTTTCTTGATGATCTTGGTCTGTGCAGCACCACCAACACGGGATACGGAGATACCCGGATCAACAGCAGGACGAATGCCCGAGTTGAACAGTTCGGTGGTCAGGAAGATCTGACCATCGGTGATGGAAATCACGTTGGTCGGTACGAAGGCAGAAACGTCACCAGCCTGGGTTTCGATGATCGGCAGCGCGGTCAAAGAACCGGTCTTGCCTTTCACTTCACCATTGGTGAACTTCTCTACGTAGTCGACAGACACGCGAGAAGCGCGTTCCAGCAGACGGGAGTGCAGATAGAACACATCACCCGGATATGCTTCACGACCCGGCGGACGGCGCAGCAGCAGAGAAATCTGACGGTAGGCAACGGCCTGCTTGGACAGGTCATCGTATACGATCAGCGCGTCTTCACCGCGGTCACGGAAGAATTCACCCATGGCACAACCGGAGTAGGGAGCCAGATACTGCAGGGCAGCAGACTCGGAGGCAGAAGCCACTACTACGATGGTGTTTTCCAGGGCGCCGTGCTCTTCCAGCTTGCGAACCACGTTAGAGATGGTGGACGCTTTCTGGCCGATGGCCACGTACACACACTTAACGCCGGAGTCTTTCTGGTTGATGATGGCATCGACGGCCAGGGCAGTTTTACCTACCTGACGGTCACCGATGATCAGCTCACGCTGACCACGACCCACGGGGATCATGGCATCAACGGCTTTATAGCCGGTTTGCAGCGGCTGATCGACCGACTGACGGTCGATAACACCCGGAGCAATCATTTCTACCGGAGAGAAGGTATCGGCTTCAATAGCGCCTTTACCGTCGATGGGCTCACCCAGGGTGTTAACCACACGACCCAGCAGGTTGCGACCTACCGGTACTTCCAGGATACGGCCAGTGGACTGAACCTTCATGCCTTCGGCCAGATCCGCATACGGACCCATTACCACGGCACCAACGGAGTCACGCTCCAGGTTCAATGCCAGGGCGTAACGACCGCCCGGCAGTTCAATCATTTCACCTTGCATGATATCAGCAAGGCCGTGAACACGAATGATGCCATCGCTTACAGAGACGATGGTACCTTCGTTTCGTGCTTCACTGACAACATTGAATTGCTCGATACGCTGTTTTATCAGCTCGGCAATTTCAGTTGAATTCAGTTGCATGCTCTATTCCCCAATCAAGATTGCAGCGTTTCAGCCAAGCGGGACAGCCTGCCCCGAACACTTCCGTCGATTACCAAGTCACCGGCTTTGATGATGATACCGGCCATCAGTTTCTTATCGACACTGCAATTCAGCTTCACCTTGCGCTCAAGGCGCGTTTCAAGTGAAGCCTGAATCTTGGCCATTTGTTGCTTGGTCAGTTTGGCAGCAGAAACCACATCGGCTTCCACTTCCCGGTCCAGCTCCGCCTTCATCGCGGCGAATTCCAGTACCACTGCCGGCAACACACTCAAGCGTCCGTTTGCAGCCATCGCCTTTACCAGGTTCTGGCCTTGCTCATCGAGCTGTTCGCCACAGACAGCCAAAAACACGTCGGCCATCTTTTCCGCGTTCAGATTGCTGTTGATAACCTCGTCCATCTCTTTGTTTTGCACCACTTCGGCTGCAAAACCCAGCATGGATAACCAGTTATCAACCGCTTTTTTCTCAACGGCAAAATCGAAAGCTGCTTTGGCATAGGGGCGAGCAATGGTTTTCATTTCCATAGCTCTATGTCCCTTACAGTTCAGCTACTACTTTCTCAACAATGTCGCTGTTAGCAGCGGCATCAATCTGACGCTCGAGGATCTTCTCTGCACCCACCAGGGCAAGAGCAGCAACCTGCTTACGCAGTTCCTCTTTGACACGATTGCGTTCGGCTTCAACTTCTGCCTGGGCCTGTGCCAGAATTTTCTCACGCTCCGCCTGAGCTTCACGTGTAGCATCCTCGACGATCTGGGCCTTGCGCTTGTTCGCCTGCTCAACAATTTGAGCGGACTGCAGCTTGGCTTCTTTCAACTGTTCGGTTGCATTGTTTTGCGCCAGAGCCAGGTCTTTCTTGGCCCGTTCCGCCGAGGACAAGCCTTCGGCGATTTCTTTCTGGCGATTTTCAATGGCTGCCATCAGAGGCGGCCATACAAACTTCATGCAAAACCAAACGAACAGGATAAACGCGATCGTTTGACCGAGGATTGTTGCGTTCATGTTCATCGCAACTCTCCTTTAAAATGGTTAGCAGACTGATTGATAGACCGAGCCATTAAGCTACGGCGAAGATCAGGTACAGAGCCATACCAACGGTGATCATGGGGATGGCGTCAACCAGACCAACCACGATAAAGAAGTTGCCGCGCAGGGCAGGCAGCATGTCCGGCTGGCGAGCCGCACTTTCCAGGAACTTACCACCCAGCATAGAAATACCGATAGCACCACCGATAGAAGCCAGACCCAGCATAAGAGCGGCAGCGATGAAAATCATTTCCATTTTTTTTCTCCAATTGTTAGCGGTTAGAACGACTGCTTGTTAATATATTGTTATCTTTTGTTATTAATGTTCTTCATGGGCCATTGACAGATAAACAACGGTCAAAATCATGAAGATGAAAGCCTGCAGGGTGATAATCAGGATATGGAAAATCGCCCAAGGCACATTAAGGGCCCATTGAGACCACCACGGCAGCAGACCGGCAATCAAGATGAAAATCATCTCACCGGCATACATGTTACCGAACAGTCGCAGACCCAGAGAGATGGGTTTAGCGATCAGTGATACGGTCTCAAGCACCAAGTTAACAGGGATCATGGACCAATGGTTCAACGGTTGCATGGTCAGCTCTTTAACGAAGCCGGACACGCCTTTTACCTTGATGCTATAGAAAATGATCAAGATAAACACGGAGAACGCCATGGACATGGTGATGTTAACATCGGCGGAAGGAACAACCCTCAGGTAAGGAACACCGAGCAATTGAGCGCCATAGGGCAGATAGTCGACCGGGATAAGGTCCATCAGGTTCATCAGGAAGACCCAGACAAAAATGGTCAGCGCCAGAGGCGCAATCAACGCATTTTTACCATGGAAGACGTCCTTGACGGATTTATCCACAAATTCGACCAACAGCTCAACGGCACATTGCAACTTGCCGGGAACTCCACTGGTTGCACGAGACGCAACCTTGTTGAAGCCCCACAAGAACAGCATTCCCAGGACAACGGAAACAAGCAAAGAATCGATATTTAACGCCCAAAATCCCGAACCAATCTGCAGGTGTTGCAGGTGGTGAGAGATATAACCCTGGGAAGTTAAGACATCTCCTGTTGCAGCCATGTGTTTTCCTAGTAACGGTTGTTGAGAGTGAACGAAAGAATCCACTGCATCAGCAATGCTAGGGCGTAAGCCGTATACAGAGGAGCATGAAGCACCTCCATGTACTTGAGCGCTATCACGAACAACAAGATAGTGCTGCCAAACTTAATCCCTGCCCCGCTGTAAAAGTCCGCCACAACACTGCGCGGTGTGTCGTGCCTGGCGCTGAACGCCAGAACCCGGACACTGAACAGACATTGGGGAACCCAGTAGATTCCGCCCCCTATGAGGGCGGAACGGGCGGCTGCCTCTCCCTGCTGGTAAAAAAACAGGGTGGAGACCGCCACCACCAGAAGTAATTGACAAGACAAGATCACCAGCGCCATTTGCTTGTCGCTCAGGTGCCGCTTCATTTGCTCCACAAAAACTCCTGATACAGTTAGGGGCTTGCCGGCACACCGAGGTGTTGCCCTTTAAGCCCCAAAAAAGCAGGTCAAATTATACCCGTGCCCGGCGTAAATGCAATTGCAGTAAAACCTTATTTTTACCGACTTACTGCGGTTTTTCCGACCATTTACAACGGGTTAAACTAATTGAGCATTTACCTTGTGTCAGACTTCCGGCATGTCGTTAATACCAAAAAAATGACTTATTTTATCTAGTTCATTCAAAGAGTTATAAGAGATCACCAGTTTCCCCCTGTCCTTGTGGGTCGACTTGATTTCTACTTTTGAACCCAGTTTTTCACCGATTTCCTGTTCAAGCTGGCTCATCAGCAAGGATCTGGGCTGTTCAATTTTCTCTTTTTTCGGTCTCAGGCTCTGCTTGACCAGTTTTTCGGTTTCTCGAACCGTCAGGCCTTTTTGTGCCACCAGCCGGGCCAGTTCGGTCTGTGGTTCACCGGAAATCGCCAGCAGCGCCCGGGCATGGCCCATCTCCAGCGAACCGTGTTCCACCAGCTGTTTGACCTCGTCGTTGAGCTGAGCCAAACGCAACAGGTTGGAGACGGTACTACGGCTCTTGCCCACCGCCTCGGCGACCGACAGATGGGTGAAACCGAATTCTTCGATCAGGCGGGACAAGGCGCGGGACTCTTCGATGACGTTGAGATCTTCGCGCTGAATATTCTCGATAAGGCCGATGGCCATGGCTTCCTGATCCGCCACTGCCTTGATCAGGCAGGGGATCTGGTCAAGACCCGCCAGCCGGGCTGCCCGCCAGCGTCGTTCGCCGGCCAGAATTTCGTAACCACCGGTTTCCAGCGCTCGCACCACGATGGGCTGAATAATGCCCTGCTGGCGAATCGAGGTAGCCAGTTCTTCCAGTGCCACCTGGGACATGTCCCGGCGAGGCTGATATTTGCCCGGTTGCAGCTCGTTCAGAGAGAGAGTCTGCAATTCGCCGTTGGCACCGGGCAGGGAATGGGTTTCGGCCTGGTGCTGACGCTGATTGGCGGCAGAACTGGTGCTGAGCAGGGCATCGAGGCCCTTGCCCAGACCACGTCGTTTGATGGTCATGCTGTTTGTTCCGAAGGTTCAGAATGGTCCTGAGAAAGCTCTTCCCGGCGCAGAATTTCACCGGCCAGCGCCAGGTAGGCCTTGGCGCCCAGTGAAGATTTATCGTAATACATGGCCGGGGTACCGAAGCTGGGCGCCTCGGCCAGACGGACATTACGAGGTATCACGGTACGATAGACCTTGTCACCGAAGTGCGATTTAAGCTGATCGGACACCTCATTGGACAATCTGTTGCGATGGTCGAACATGGTGCGCAGTATGCCTTCGATCCTGAGCGCCGGGTTCACCACCGACGCCAGCTTGCTGATGGTATCCACCAGCGCCGTCAGTCCTTCCAGGGCGAAATATTCGCACTGCATGGGTACCAGTACCGAGTCTGCCGCCGACATGGCGTTGACCGTCAGCAGGTTGAGGGAAGGGGGACAGTCGATAAAAATATAATCGTAATAATCGCGTACCGGTGCCAGTGCATTGCGCAGACGAACTTCCCGGGCAAATACTTCCATCAACCGGATTTCGGCGGCGGTGACATCGCCGTTGCCGGCGATAAGATCATAGCCGCCGCTGGTTTCCCGCTCCACCACCTGCTCGACCGGCACCTCATCCACCAGCAAATCATAAGCCGTGTTGGCGACCTGATATTTATCGATACCGCTGGCCATGGTGGCATTGCCCTGAGGATCCAGGTCTATCACCAGTACCTTGCGTTTGGTGGCGGCCATGGACGCGGCCAAATTGACACAGGTTGTGGTTTTGCCCACGCCCCCTTTCTGGTTGGCAATGGCGATGACTTTTCCCACCGAATACCTCTACTGACTGGCTAGCTACCTAGCTAATTTGATGACCACCAGATGGCGGTCTCCTTCCTGCTCGGGCACGGTTAACGGATAAACCCGATCCAGTACGAGATGAGCAGGTAATGATTGTAACTCCTGCTCCGGATATTGCCCCTTCAGCGCCAAAAAGCGGCCGTCGGGCCCGGGCAGGTGAGCGCACCAGCTTACCATGTCATCCAGCGAAGCAAAGGCCCGACTCAGCACACCATCAAACTTTTGCTCCGGGTTGAAATCTTCTACCCGGCTCTGCACCGCCTCGACGTTGGTCAGCCCCAGCTGATGCATCACCATGCGAATAAAACGGATACGCTTGCCGAGGCTGTCGAGCAGCACAAACTGCCTGTCGGGATTGATAATGGCCAACGGCAGACCCGGCAGGCCGGGGCCTGTGCCGACATCGATAAAACGCTCCCCCTGCAGGTGAGGGCTTACTACCAGACTGTCCACGATATGACGGCCCATCATGGCGACAGGCTCACGCACCGAGGTCAGGTTGAAGGCCTTGTTCCATTTGTCGAGCAAGGTAACCAGTGTCACCAGCTTATCGGCCTGCTCGGGGGTAACCGCCAGCTCGGTCTGGCCCAGCAAGCGCTGCAGTGTGCTTTGTAATTTATCGTGCATCGTGTTGTTGCTCATCATGGTTCTTACGCCGACTTGCGCAGCAGGCCGCGTTTCTTGAGGTGTACCAGCAGAATCGAAATGGCCGCCGGGGTTACGCCGGCAATTCGCGAGGCCATGCCCAGAGTTTCGGGTCTGGCCTGGTTGAGTTTGGCGATCACCTCATGAGACAGGCCCGGCACCTCGTTATAGTCCAGATCCAGTGGCAGGCGAGTGTGCTCGTTGCGCAGATGCTTCTGAATTTCATCTTTCTGCCGCTCGATGTAACCGGCGTATTTAATCTGGATTTCGACCTGCTCGGCGGCCTGTTCGTGCTCGATGCCCGGGCCGATGCCATCCACCGCCATCAGGGTGGCGTAATTCAGCTCGGGGCGACGCAGCAATTCTTCCAGGTTGTGTTCACGGCTGAGCGGGGTTTTCAGCAATTCATTCAACGCCGGGGCGGCGGCATGAGTCGGGCTTACCCAGTTTTCACGCAGACGCTG
Organism: uncultured Oceanisphaera sp.; assembly: GCF_947495715.1. Taxonomy (GTDB): domain Bacteria; phylum Pseudomonadota; class Gammaproteobacteria; order Enterobacterales; family Aeromonadaceae; genus Oceanimonas; species Oceanimonas sediminis. The sequence continues at coordinate 126,413 of NZ_CANLZU010000007.1, read as the reverse complement.
ATTCTCCTGGGTCATCCGTTCCATCTTGTCACAGAACATGGCCCAGCGATGATCGTCCACCAGCCCCAGGTTACGGCCTTCTTCGGTCAGACGGATATCCGCGTTGTCTTCCCGCAGCAGCAGACGATATTCCGCCCGGCTGGTAAACATGCGATAGGGCTCCTGGGTACCCAGGGTGGACAGATCGTCCATCATCACACCCAGGTAGGCCTGATCCCGGCGGGGTGACCAGTCGTCCTTGTCGAAGGCGCGCAGAGCGGCATTCAACCCCGCCAGCAGCCCCTGGGCACCGGCTTCTTCGTAGCCGGTGGTGCCGTTGATCTGGCCGGCGAAAAACAGGTTATGCAGACACTTGTTTTCCATGTTGATCTTCAGATCGCGAGGATCGAAATAATCATACTCGATCGCATAGCCGGGTCGCATGATGTGCGCCTGCTCGAAGCCCTTGATCGAACGCACGATCGCCAGCTGCACATCGAAGGGCAGGCTGGTGGAGATCCCGTTGGGATACAGCTCGGTACTGGTCAGCCCTTCCGGCTCGACAAAAATCTGATGGGCGTTCTTGTCGGCAAAGCGGGTGATCTTGTCTTCGATCGAGGGGCAATAGCGCGGGCCGATCCCTTCGATCACACCGGCGTACATGGGGCTGCGATCCAGATTTTTGCGGATCACCTCATGGGTTTTTTCATTGGTGTGAGTGATGTAACAGGGGATCTGCCGCGGGTGATCCTCACGACTGCCGATAAACGAAAACACCGGAGTCGGGTTGTCGCCTGGCTGAACCTGCATTACCGAGAAATCCACGCTGTTGGCATCGATTCTGGGCGGAGTACCGGTTTTCAGTCGATCGATGCGCAGCGGCAGTTCCCGCAACCGGCTTGCCAGGGCGATGGAGGGAGGATCACCGGCACGACCGCCCTTGTAATTATCCATGCCGATATGGATCAAGCCGTTGAGGAAGGTTCCGACCGTCAGTACCACGGTCTTGGCGCGAAATTTAAGACCGGTCTGGGTCACTACACCGACGACGGTATCGCCTTCCAGCAGCAGATCATCACAGGCCTGCTGGAAGATCTTCAGGTTTGGCTGGTTTTCCAGTCGGGTTCTTACGGCCTGCCGATACAGCTGACGATCCGCCTGGGCACGGGTGGCTCGAACGGCTGGGCCCTTGGAGGCGTTGAGGGTGCGAAACTGGATCCCGGCGTGATCGGCGGCGGTACCCATGATCCCGCCGAGGGCATCGATCTCCTTGACCAGATGACCTTTGCCGATACCCCCGATGGCCGGGTTGCACGACATCTGTCCCAAAGTATCCACGTTATGGGTCAATAACAGGGTGTTTGCTCCCATGCGAGCAGCGGCAGCAGCGGCTTCAGTGCCGGCATGACCGCCACCCACAACAATGACGTCAAACGATTCTTCATAGTGCATAACAGATACTCTTGAGACAGGCAGGTGTAAGGATCCCGAAGGGCGGTCATTTTAGCTTTTTTAGCGAGCGGATGGAAACCGGATCGAGAGGATCTCGTGATCGTTAATAGATCTTAGATCTCTAGATCGATCTTCTGTTAGATCTATTATTAGGGACGACCAGATCTGTGAGTAACCGTTTTTTGATCTTTAAGATCATGCGGTTACTTACGATCGATTGATGTGTACAACCTTGCCGGAGCCCTCCCTGGACCGGTGGGTAACTTGCATAGTTATCAACAGAGGCTGGTGAAGCTTTATTTAATTAATAGGATAACTATAGGTTTAACACCGGATTCAAGCATGGTTATACACATTGATGGTTTTTTTAGCGCAGGGCGGGGACGGGGATCTCAGTGGGGGATCTGTTGATAACTTGGTGGAAAGAATTTTGTAGGTGCGTGGATCTTGCGGTGGCCAGATCCACGCTCCCCGAGTAAAAACCAGGATCTACTGCTGTGATAACCAGTGATCCAGCCATTTTTCTGCGATCAGCTCCGGCGGATCCGGCTGGCTCACATCGATATCCAACCGATCGCCGATCCGCTGTGCGCCTCGATCCGCCAGCTGTCGATCGAGTTTATGGATGGCGTAACAGAAGGTGTCGTAGGCGGAATCGCCCAGGCCGATGGCCAGATACGCCAGTCCGGTTAAATCCGGCTGTTGTTCGTTCAATTGCAGAGAAAAGGGCTGAATATTGTCCGGCAGATCGCCGGCCCCATGAGTAGAGCAGATCAACAGTAAATAATGATCGGGTCTGATCAAGATGTGATCAAGCTGGGGAGAAGTGTGAATAACCGTTTGATGACCATGATTTTGCAGGATCCCGGCCAGGTCATCGGCCAGATCTTCCGCGCTGCCGAGGGTGGAGCCCACTAACAGGGTGAAGTGACTCATACAGTTCCTTGATAAAGATAATGGTGCCGATTTTAGCATCATCCGAAGGCGACCGTGGTGAAGGATCTGTGTTGCTCAGGCACAGTTCTGGCCTTGAACTGTCATAGCCGAGAGCGTCGGTGATGATTGGGTTTGAAGCCTATCCCCCGACTGATTTCAAATGAAACTCCTTCCCTTCAAAACTCAGGATCACCCCGCGGGGAGTGATGCTCTGCAGGCGCAAGGCCCCGAGTTGCTGGCCTTCTCGCAGCATCTGCCCGTTGATACTGGCCATCCTGCTGCCGGCGGTTTTCGAGTAGATGTGTACCGACAGCGTCAGTGGAGGCAGTTTCGCCCGAATACTGGCCGGTAGCTCACGCAGATCCGGCACACCGGGATCGAATACCGGCTCGGGAGTGGGCACGACGTCGGGAGACACCTTCGCCGATGAACCGGCACTTTCCGTGGCCGGTGTTGTGGTATTGCCGGCCTTTGGTGCCGGGTTCATGGTCAGGCTCGGGGGATCGTCCAGCAAAATGCGTACCGGCGCTGGGCCAGTCACTATCGGCGTTCTGGCCGCAGTGGGGGCCGCTTGCGCCGGTGCTTTCTCTTCGGGTTCGGGGGGCGTGGCTGCAGGTGAAGGCATCTCAATGGTTTGCTGCGGCGATATGGCTTGCTGCGGTGATTGCAGCCATCTTGAGCCGATTTTACCCAGGCCATATCCGACGATCAGCGCCAGCAGCACACCGGCCAGCAGCCACCCTAATCGGCGTCGATAGCGGGGAGCCGGCGGTAAACTCGGCGTTTCCGCCGGTGTATGGTTTTCCGCCGACGATGTCTGTTGGCCTCGTTTGCGTTCCGATTGTTTAAGCGCATCAAGGATGTATGACACTGGTTATCTCCTGTTGGCCGGTAAGCCTCGGCAAGTCGTTCAGCAGGCTGGCGCTGAGATAAATGCTGGTTTGTGGGCCGAAAATGCCATCGGCGGTCAGCCCCTTGCTGCGTTGAAAAGCCCTGATATCACCGACGAGTACCTCGTCATAATATTGGTGCTGCCGGCGAGGGACTCGTTCTTGCCAGCGCGCCATCTGTTGTTCCAGCCAGACGACGATGTCTCCTCGACTACCGGGGTACAGTGGTGCCTGATAATGCGGCGGCAACTGCCACAGCAGAACGTAGCTGTGGGGCCAGCTGGCGGCCAGCTCCGTCAGTGACATGCGCTTGAGCCGACCGCCCACCACCAGCTCCGCCCGCTCGTCATCGAGACGAGTCAGGATGGCATATACGGCTCCCTTTTCGGGGTGCTCCAGGCGAAAAATGACCGGGTGGTTCTGTTGCCGCACCGTAGCGAGATCACCGTTCTGAAAAGCGCATTCCAGCCGATGCCGGCGCGCAAAAGGGCACACCACCGGATGTTCGGCCGGATCGTAATCGAGCCCCCACAGCGAGAAAAGATGCTGATATGCCATGACCTGGCTCAGGTCGGTGGTCAGGGCCGCAGGCCATTGCCATGGATTGAGTTGCGTCGCGGTATCACTCGGCGCCGGTGCTGGTGTCGATGCTGCTTGAGCCGGCGGAGCAGGTTCCGGGGCCATCGCGCCGGTGATGCGCTGTTCAGGGAGTGGTTCATGGGGGGGCTCAGCCTGTGGTGGCGAAAGGCCGTTATTGCTAACGACTGGCGTGGGGGTTGCCGGCCCGCTTATGTCGGTAATGCCCGGCCATGTTGACTGAGCCAGCCAGCCGCCGGTGACAACAACGGCGAGCAGGCCGGCGGCAATGGCAAGGATCCATCGGCGCGTGGGGGGCTGTGAAGCACCCAGCACCTCGACGGCAGCGCGATTGAGGGTCACCAGATCGACCCGGGGCAGCCGTTGTACATAGGCCCCCAGCAAGGCCCGGTCGCAGATCACGTTGATCAGTCGCGGCACCCCGCCGGTCAGGCGATACAGCCGGCGCAGGCTGTTGTGTTGAAACAGCGCCGCTTCTATACCCGCCACCGACAGGCGGTGGGCGATATACGCTTGCATCTCGCTGAACGACAAGGGGGCAAGGTGATAACGGGCGGTGATCCGCTGAGATAACTGGCGCAGCTCGGGCTGGCGTAGCTTGTCGGCCAGCTCCGGTTGCCCCAACAGAATAATCTGCAACAGCTTGTGGGTATCGGTTTCCAGATTGGTCAGCAGCCGGATCTGCTCCAGCACCTCGGTGGACAGGTTCTGAGCCTCGTCGATGATCAGCACCGTCTGGCGACCCCGGGCGTGGGTTGCGAGCAGGTGATGATGAATGGCATCGATCAACTGCTGGCCATGGGACGGCTCCGGCACCTTGATTGCCAGCTCCCGACAAAGGGCGGCCAGCAGCTCTTGCACCGAACAGCCGGGGTTGAGAATAAATGCCAGATCGGTCTGCTCCGGTACCTGTTCCAGCAGACAACGGCAGACGGTGGTTTTTCCGGTGCCGACCTCGCCGGTCAGCAGCACAAAACCGCCGTGACAGACGAGTCCATACTGTAAATGAGCCAGCGCCTCTCTGTGTTGCCGGCTGAGATAGAGATAACGCGGATCGGGCGCAATGGAAAAAGGCAGATCGCTGAGGCCGAAATAAGTGCCGTACATGATGATCATCCCTGAATGTACTTGATTGTAAATATAGAAGCCGCCAGCCCACCCCGCTCGGTTGGCGATGAGGCTTTGCCATGCGGGAGTCATGTCGGCTGTACTAAACTGGTTGATATCTGTTCAAGGATGGCCATGGATAATGACGACAGAACCTTCATCTCAATACCGGGCATGTGAATCGCAGCAGGCACAGAAGCAGGCAAAGAGAAAGGTGCTTTACCTTCATTGGGCCTCTTCCAGGGAAGAGGATGTATCCGATTTGCTGGATGACTGGCAGGTGATTCGGGTTGGCTCGGTGCAGGAGGCGCGCGCGGCCATGCAGGATGACCCGTTGCGAGTGGTGCTGGTTCGTTTTGGCGAGCTGGATCATGAGCGAAAACTTGCCTTCGAACAGCTGGTGGAAGCGTCGCCGCCACTGTACTGGATTGCCCTGCTTGATGCGGACAGCATAGAGCAGGACGGCTTCAGCCAGTTGATCTACGACTATTTTTTCGACTATTACACCCTGCCACTCACCGACAAGGTGCCGTTTCTGTCGGCCGCGCTGGGCCATGCCTATGGGTTGGGAGCCCTGTGCGATGCCGAGCATGAACAGCGACGCTACCGGGAAGAATGTCAGATGGTGGGGGCCAGTCCGGCCATCAGGCTGGTGTTCAGCCAGATCCGCAAGGTAGCGGGGGTGGATGCCACCGTACTGATCACCGGCAACAGCGGCACCGGCAAGGAGCTGATCGCCCAGGCCATTCATCAACGTTCTCATCGTCACAAGGGGCCCTTTGTGGCACTGAACTGCGGCGCCTTGCCGGAGAACCTGGTGCAGGCCGAATTGTTCGGTCATGAAAAGGGGGCCTTTACCGGCGCCCATTGCCGCAAGGTAGGGCGGATTGAAGCCGCCACGGGCGGTACCCTGTTTCTCGATGAAATCGGCGATTTACCGCTGTCCTTGCAGGTAAACCTGCTGCGATTTCTGCAGGAAGAAACCATAGAGCGGCTGGGCGGCCATGAAACCCTGTATATTGATGCCCGGGTCATTGCCGCCACCCACCGGGCTCTGGAAAACGAGATAAAAGAAGGCGCTTTTCGGGAAGATCTTTATTACCGGCTCAATGTGCTCAGCATTGAAGTGCCGGATCTCAAGGAGCGGGAAGGCGATATCGAGCTGCTGGCCAACTTCTTCTTTCGCAAGTTTACCGAGGGAAAACACTACAAGGTCAGGGGCTTCAGCCGCAGGGCCACTGCCGCCATGAACCGGCACGACTGGCCGGGCAATGTGCGCGAGATGATTAACCGGGTGCGCAAGGCCATAGTTATGAGTGACAACCGCTTGATCACCGCCGCCGATCTGGGACTGGACAACGCCGGAGGCGGGGAGGCGGTACCCACACTGGAGCAGGCCCGCAACCAGGCCGAGCGACAGGCCATTCGGCGCAGCCTGAAAAAAACCGACCATAATGTGTCTTCTGCGGCCCGGCTGCTGGGGGTGTCGCGGGTTACCCTGTACCGATTGATGGAAAAGCATCGGCTGCATGCGGCCGGAAAAAACTGATCCTGTTTATTGAGGTTAACAGTTTTTTATAATACGAGGCTGAGCGTTAGTAAAGTATCTAATTTTATTGGGATATTTAAATGTGGTGTAAAACTTGCCTTGTTTATACTATGTATGGATTCTTCGAGCATAGACTAAATAAGACATGGTAAAGATAACACCATGAAGCATGCAAGAGTTAAAAAAACAGCAAAAACAGTTAACGAAAGAATCAGGCTCAACCGAGTCATATTTTGCTGCGGTCCACGCTTTTACTGCCATTACTCCTCCCGTCGCCATTGCCGCCCGTACATTTCCTTATGGGATGAGGGTCATTAAGTCTTGCCCGGCAATTTGCATCAACATGCTTATGTAGATCGAGCATGGTGCCCGTACGTAAGAAGATTCATATTTTATCCATATATAACAGTATCTTATTTGAATTTTTTTGTAACCTTGAGTGTCCTTGTTCTTTTTTTTCGTTTAAGTGTAATTTTTTTGAAACACTTCTCACTGATTTAAACTTATTTTTATTTTATTTTTTTAAATAACTCAATTAAAACAATGTTTTTTTTGATGTGGTCTGATTTTTGCCTTCTCATTTAAGGTTGAAGGGTGCTTATCCAGTTTTTTTAACTGTGATAGGGGTTAATCAGTAGGCTCGGTCCGTAAGGTTTTATGGCCTCACTGATTTATGTCGACTTTTAATGATTAAATGCAAATGAAAGGAAGGAACTGCTTTGAAAGTGAGGTTTTTCAAGGAGATGCAATACATAGCATTGTTTTTGCATCAGTTTCATCAACTAATAATATATCGGGTGAAACCATGAATACGATAAAGAAGTATACGCGCAATACGCTCTGCGCTCTGGCCGTTTCCATGGCCTGTGGCGGAGCCTATGCCCAGGGTATAGACGTGGTATTCAAAATAGATGAATCCGGCTCCATGGGCGGGGAAATTGCCGATGTGCAGGCCAATGTGGTGACCATTTTTAACGCCTTGCCAGCGGGATCGGCGGTAGGCCTGGTGGGGTATGGTTCCAGCAGAAGCGGGCACGGTACCAATCAGGCACCGCACCTGCACTCACCGCTAACTACAGACAGTGTCGCCTTTCAGGCTGCGGTAAATGAGCTGGTGGCCAATGGGGGCCTTGAGGAAGGCTACAGAGCGGTGGTGGAGTCGGCCACAGACACCGTGGATGGAGGCTCGCTTAACTTCACCGGCGCGCCTTACTGTAACATTCTTATTACAGATGAAACCCCCGCCCAGGGCAGTGTAACCCGACAGGATGCCATCGATGCCATGACGGCGGTGGGGGGGATCTTTTTCGGTATTATGCCAAGCGGGCTGTTCGCTGAAGCTCAGCCGCTGGCTGATGCCACCGGCGGTGAGTTATTCAATCTGGCTTCGTTCCAGAATGATGCAACCCCGGTGATTGAAGCGGTATTGGCCGCCTGTGTTGCCGCAGCGGCTCCGGTCAAGGTGGATATCAAGCCTGGCTCTTGCCCCAACCCGTTCAAGTTGACCCAGAAAGGGGTGATTCCGGCGGCCATTCTGGGATCTGAAAGCTTCGATGTTTCCCGAATCCTGCCTGATACCGTCAAAATGGCCGGTGACTGTGAAGCTTTACGCTGGTCTTATGAGGATGTGGCCACACCTTATGACGGTGGTTTCAGCGAGCCGGTGCTGGAAGACGAATGTACCACGGCACAGGCCGATGGCTGGGCGGATCTGACCCTGAAGTTCAACAGCCAGTGTGTGGCTGGGCAGTTGGGTAATGTCACCGAGCGAGAAGCACGGCTGATCAGCATCAGTGGTAAATACCTGAATGATGACAATGAAGAGGTCGAATTTGAAGCCAGCGATGTGATGCGTTTGATGCCTTGATAGCTGGGGATACCTCTGACGTAATTACAGCCAATTAGGCTCATGAAGCCGTAATACACCACCGCTACCGGTTCACCGGCAGGCGGTGGTTTTTTGAATCAACCTACATCGCCACCTGTTGCAGCTTGCTACGATACTCCTGGGTCACGGCGCGGGCGTCGGCCGGGTTGGCCACGGCGGTGGGGGTGATCAGCACCACCAGCTCGGTACGTCTTACGTTGGTGCCGCTGCTGCCGAACAGCCATCCCAGTATCGGCACATGGCGAATGCCGGGCACGCCCTGGCTGTCCTGAGACTTGTTCTCGCGGATAAGACCGCCCAACACCAGAGTTTCGCCGCTCTGCACCGCCACCCGAGTGTCGATTTTGCGCTGGGTGATGGTGGGTGACTGAATATTGGAACTCGTCGTGGTGGCCACGTCGTTTACCTCCTGTACCAGCTCCAGTACCACCATGCCGCCGGAATTGACCCGTGGGGTTACCTCCAGCAGTACGCCGGTATCCCGGTACTGTATGGTGCTGGTGACATTGCCTACGTCGCTGTTGAGGTTGGTGGTTTCCGAGGTACGAATGGGCACCTGATCGCCCACCCGGATCAGTGCCTTCTGGTTGTCCAGCACCATCAGCGTAGGCGAGGAGATCACGTTGACCTTGGAATCGCTGGCAAGTGCCGTGAGCAGGGCTCGAGTACCGCTGGCGTTGAACACCTCGTAGCTGGCGCTGGCGGCAAGACCGCCGTCGAAAGGGGAGGGAATAGGCAAGGAGCCGATGGCGCCCACGCCGCTGCGTCCGCCGCCCAGCTGGTTCTTGAAGTACCATTGCAGGCCGTATCGCAGTTCGTCATCCAGGCTCACCTCCACGATGGTAGCTTCCACCAGCACCTGTAGCGGCAGCTGATCCAGCCGCTTGATGGCCTGCTCCACCTTCTGGTAATCGGCGCTGGCGGCCATGACCACCAGAGCGTTGCGTTCGGTATCGGCAATCACGCTCACCTCGCCCACATCCAGGTTGGCGGCATTGATGCCGGTGGTGATTTGCAGCGGCGCGCCATCTTCCGCAGGTTGGGTAGCCGGCGTCTGGGAAGAACCGGCACTGTTGCGGCGTTGGCTGTCGAACAGCTGGTTAAGCAGGGTGGCCAGGTGATCGGCCTTGCCGTTCTGCACGTGATACACATACATGTTGAGGCCGCGCGGATTTTCGGCCCGATCCAGCCGTTCTATCCATACTCTGGCGTCGGTCAGATAACGTTCCTGCGGAGTGATCACCAGCAGGGCATTGAGTCGTTCTATCGGCAGGTAACGCACCATGCCGGCCAGCGGCCCTTCGGCCTGATCGCCGAAAATGGCCTCTAGTTCGTTGGCAATCACGTCGGCGCTGCTGGCTTGCAGCCGGAACAGCCCCACCGACATGCCGCGCAATTGATCCACATCGAACAGGTTGACGGTGTCGCGAATGTTGACCAGTTCGTCACGACTACCGACCAGGGTGAGCATATTGCGCCTGTCATCCACCATCATGGCACCCTGGCGGGGCTTGACCGGCTCCAGGATTTTTTCCATTTCCCGGGCACCGATGTAGCGCAGGGGTAAAATCAGCATCTGGTAGCCCCGCTCGGCGGTGGGTGTCAGCCGCGGGTTCAGGGCCGAGGGCGGTACTTCGCCGGCGGGCACCACGTTGAACAGGCCGTTGCTGTGCACCAGGGCGGCACCGTGGGTTTGCAGCAGGTTTTCCAGTGTGGGCAGCAGATCGTCTTGTCGAATGGGGGTGTTGGTCTGCAGATACACCTGACCGCGTATCCGCTCATCCAGTGAATAGTTGAGCTGCAGAATATCGCCGAGAATGGTTTTGACCACCTCGGCAATGTCGGATCCTTGAAAGTTGAGGGTGATGTCACCGGGGGTGGCGGTGTTCATCGGTGTCTTGCTGGCCTGGCCGAGTTTGACGAAATTTCCCGAGCCACGGTAAATCTCGCTACGGGGAGCCGGGAGAGTAGCGCTATCGGCAGCGGTGTCGGCGGTACGGGCGATATGCTCGTCGTGACGGGGAGGCAACTGCACCGGATCGTAATCGCTGGTGACTCTGGCTTGGCCCCAGGGTTTGTCGAGCGCGCCCCTGTCTCCGGTCGGGTTGGTGCAGGCGGTCAGCAGCAGGCAGAAAACACCGGTAAACAGCCATGTAGTCTGGTGTGAGTTGGTCATTGTGACTCCTCGTTACTTCCCTGTTTGTTATCCGCTTCGGTTGTCTCTGCAGAAGGAGTATTTGGTGCGGCGTTTGCTTCGTTCGGGTTGTTCCGAACGGCGTCAGGCCGAGTCGAGGGCGGCCTCGGTTCCCACAGCTCCAGCCGCAGGGTCTGGCCGCCGTCGCTCAGGGTTGCGCTATCCCGACCTATCTCTTCCAACTGCCAGTCACCGTCCAGGTACATGCCCGTCTTGATGCGCGCCCGGCCTTCTCCCCGGCGTTCATTGAACAGGGCCAGTTGCTGATCGTTTTCCCATACCACCCCGCTCAGGCGCCATTTCTTGCGTATGGCGGCGGCGCTTGCGCTGATGTTTTCCTCTGTTTCTGCTTCGTCTTCTCGTGGTCGGCGGGTGTCGTCGAACAAGGGGCGAGCCATTATTTCCTCGAATTGCTCGATAGGTGGATAGCCCGGTATCGGGCCGCCATCGTTTTGCGCGCGGGAGGATGACAGCCATAACATCGGCATGATCAGCAACACTAACCAAGGCTTCATAACGCCTCCCTTTGGGTATAACCAAGCAGATCGAAGCGAATATCGAGAGAGGGAATCTGCCGTGCGTTTACTCTCTGACGGCGGATCACCCGGTTGCGATTGTTTCGGGTGATTGCCCGCCGAGGATTGGCGGTGATCACCAAATCGCGCATGAACAGAGCCTGATCCCCCGACTCGATCGCATGGATAAGGGGCACCAACTGATCGATTTCGCTGCGCAGATGAACCCGAAGCACGACGCCCTGCAGCGGGCCCTCGGTACCGGGCTGGACATTTTGAATACTGACCAGTTGGCCGCCGCTGCGACTGACCAGCCGGTTCAGGTGCTGCCCCAGCCAGGCCGAGGCCAGGCTGGGGCGTCGCTCCGGCAGATAAAGGCCGGTGTCGGGAGTGGCGCTGCGCAGTTGCTGCAACGATTGTTTGGTCTGTTCCAGCTCGGCCGACAGTTGCTGATAACGGTGAAGCCGATCCTCAAGTTGATGAATGGCCGCTCCCTGTTGCAGAAACAGACCGAGCAGAGGGCTGATAATCAGACTGAATATCAGTAATAGAGCCGTGATCAGCAGACCCAAAGCGATCGCCTGCTGCTGGCGCTGACCGAGGTTTATCATGATCCCTCCTCGCCGAAACGGGCATCGATCATGAAGCGATCCTTGCTGGTAGCCGGATTATTGGTCACCGGTGAGCTGAAGTTCACATCGAAGAACAGCGGAGAGGCTTCCAGAATACCGATAAGCTCGGAGGCACTGGCCGATTCGCCGCGCAATTGCACCGAGCCGTCGTGCAGTTCGAAGCGGCTGAGCCAGGTATGGTCGGGTAATTGGCGAGTCAGGGTATCCAGCAATAACAGTGTCGAGGGTTGCCTGGCTTTTTCACGCGCCAGAATCCGCCGACTTTGCTGCAATTCTTCGATCTGTCGTTTCAGATCGGCGGCCTGTTCGGCTCGTTGCCGGGGTATGTTCAGCTGGGCATTCAAAGATTCGATACGGTGCTGTCGCTGGTAAAGCGGCACGGCAATCATCAGCACCAGCATTAGAAGCACCAGGGATCCCCGCAGGGTTTTCAATCGCCTGGCCTTGATAATAACGGCACCGGGCGGCACCTTTAGTGTGATGATCGGTGCTTGTGGATGTTCGGCACTGGCCAGCTCGGTGGGCACCAGGTCGAGCATCTTCAGCTCGGTCAGTTGCGGGTCTACCTGTGCTCGTGGTGCCAGCAGCAGTTCAACCTGGATGAGGGGCTGTTGTTTATTCTGAGTGGCAATGTGATAGCCGAAATAAACCTGTTCGGCATGAAAGGGGGTATGCCTGTCCATTTCGAAGCGCAGCACATTATCCAGGTTACCGGCGGTCGCCGCGGGCAGTGATATACGGGTATGCAGCACGTCTTTGCCGTGCAGACACAGCTGTATGCTGTCTGCCCGGCGCTGCATGTCAGCCAGCAACCCGCTTTGCTCGGTGTCATCATCCAGCAGCAGTTGTTCGCCGTCGGGGTCCAGCTTCAACCGGTAATGTTTCTGCTCGGGATAAATGAGCAGTCGTTGCTGCTGGCTGTGCAGACGATGACTGATTGAGGCGGGTAGCAGATCGAACAATTGCCGGCTCCACCATTGCCAGAATGTGGCCAGAAGCTGCCATGATAACCGGCGGTAATGATGCAGCAGCTTGGTGAACTTTTCCCCATCCATAGGGATCTCCGTTAAGCGTCTGGTTCGGTGAACAGCGGAATGAACTCCTGTGTTATCTGTTCCAGAATGGGTCGGCCGCGACGGTTACGCAGGCTGGCCGTCAGCCGGTAGCGATAAACCGTATTCATTCGGGCTTCGGTATGAACAGTGTAGTTGACCCCCGATGAGCCGCCAGAGAGCAAGGCGCGGGGGAACATGTTTATGGCGGGTAAGGGGTGGCCTTCTTCGTGGCTTCGGCGCCGGTCGGCAATAAACTGATCGACGGTGAGCTCATCGCTGCCCGGCAGCGCCAGCAGTACCTGGCGCGGGGCGTAACGAGGGTTGATGCTGTTACGCGGATTGCGCAGGGTCAGGCTGTGCCTGATCCGCCGGTAAATATCGGGGGGCATGCCCAACACGCGCAGCACTTCGTCCACCGACCGAAAGGGGGTATTGCTCGGGCCGTAATCCAAGCCGGCGGCCAGGTAGTCATCGGCCTCTGCGCCGTTGAGTCGGCGCAGACTGTCACCGTCGCGCCAGTCCATGATGGCATCCACCAGCCGGGCGCGCAGATCCTCGTCTACCCCGGCGGTGGCCAGCAGGCCGTCGAGCAGCTCGGGGCCAGCGGCGTTGAGGTCGATACGGCCGCTTTCGTTGAACAGGGCGACCCGAACCTCTATATCGTCGAGCCTTACCTGATAAGGGCTGCCATCGGCCAGCCAGGTTTGCTGATCCAACGGTTGCGCCAGCATCAGCAGTGCCATTTGTACCCCGGCCTCGGCGGCCTGGCGAACCTGGGCTGCATGGGTGATATTACTGCTCTGCTGTGCCTGGCTTCGGCTGTTCAGCGACAGACCGGTGGCCAGCAGGGTCAGCAGGGTCAATACCCATAATACGCTGATCAGGGCAAGGCCCCGATTTTGTCTAATACTCATTCTTTATCTCGAAACGATGTTTACGCAAGGCGACCACCAGGGGGGGCCAGTCCGAATCCAGCTGCAGGCGGATCAGGGCCGGCAGTTGATTCTGCTCCAGCCACTCGGGTTGCCAGACCGGGGTGTTATGCTCTTCTGCCGGCAGGTACTGCAGGCTGAATGAAGTGATTTCCAGTTCCAGCAGAGGGGGGATCAGCTTCGGTTGCCGAAAGTCGTCCAGCAGTTGGTACCAGCCGAGAGGCGGCGTCTGCTCTTGTGGCTCCGTCTCGGAAGTCAGTGGCTGTGATTTTAGCGAGAGCACCGGGTGCTCGGGATCGGACTGGTCCAGCGCCAGATAAAACCACGCCGGCCCGGCGGAGCTGCCCAGTCGTCGGGGCTGCGGGGCCAAAAATATCAGGGAGTGCTGGGTTCCCTGGAAGGGCAGCAGCGGGGCCTGCTGTTGATTCTGTACCTCGCGTTCCTCCGCCTGTTCCAGCAGGTTACGCAAAAAACGTTGTAGCTGGACCTGTTCACTGATGTCGGCATTGCGCTCGCCGACGGTTTCCCAGGCTTTGCCGGCGAGGCGAAAGCCGCCGAACATCAGTCCCGAGAGCAGGGTCAGCAGGGTCAGTGAGACCACCAGTTCCAGCAGGGTAAAGCCGTGTTGCCGTTTCATCTGGCCTCCTGCCTGACCAGTCGCAGGGTGGTGAGCCGGTATTGCTGTTCATGGCGGCCCCAGCCCACGATGACCGAGAGTTGATAGGGGAGCAGCATGGACTGGTTGTCCATCAGCGCTCGAGTGTCGAATTCTTCAATCCGGGTTTCCCACCAGTAGTGGTCGTCAAACCAGCCCTGCTCGCGGCCCGGTTGCAGTGTGGTGCCGGCGTACAGTTCGGTCAGTTTAGACTCCGCCAGCAGCATGGCTTTCTGTTGCTGCTGAGCCGACTGGGTGGTGCGAATGGCCAGTGAAAAGATATTGAGCAACACCCCCAGGGTGATGGTCAATATGGTAAAGGCCACCAGCACTTCAAGCAGTGAAAATCCCTGTTGTCTCGTTCTGTGTTGTCTAGTCATGGAGGCTTATCCTGCCGGTCAGCCAGTTCACCTCGATTTGGTAGTGACGACCGTTACCGGAGATGTGCAGGGTACCGCCACTGGCGCTGCCATCCGGATAAAACACCGGGCCGGTATCGCTGTTATCGGCAAGGCCATTGAAGGACACGGTTATCCGCTCTGGCCAGAGGGAGACTTTTTGCCGCCCGGTCATTCGGGAGTGGCGGGCAGCGGGATCGAGATCCACTCTTACTTCGTCACCGGTGGCAATGGCCTGGCTGCGGGCCAGCCGGAGCAGGGCGGCGGTTTGCCGGCTGTAGCTTTTCAGTTCGGCTCCCGGCAGCAGGGCGGCAAAACGGGGCATGGCCACGGCCAGCATCAGGCTGGCCAGGGTCAGTACCACCAGTAGCTCCAGCAGGGTGAAGCCATCCGGGTGACAACTACTCCCAGCTGACCACGTCCTGATCCTCACCGGTTCCTCCTTGCTGGTTGTCTGCGCCCAGGCTGAACAGATCGAATTCACCCTGTTGCCCGGGGGCGCGATACTGGTAGTTGTTGCCCCAGGGATCCTGGGGAACCGTTTTCTTGGTCAGATAGGGGCCGTTCCAGCCCCGGGCGTTGGCCGGGGCGCTGATGAGTGCCGACAGGCCCTCGCTGCTGGTGGGATAGCGGCCCACTTCCAGCCGGTACAAGTCCAGCGCCGTACCGAGTTCCTTGATCTGCAGCGCGGCAGTCTTGGTTTTGGAACCACTGAGCTGGCGCAGAACCTGAGGGCCGACCAGGCTGGCAAGCAGACCCAGGATGACCAGCACCACCAGCAGTTCGAGCAGGGTGAAGCCGAAGGGTGAAGTTTTATGTTGGTAACGCACCTTTACCTCCCTATATGGGCAGTTCGTTGATACTGAGTATGGCAACCAGAATGGAGATGATGATGCCGGCGATAAGCACGCCCAGGCCGACGATCAGCACAGGTTCAAGAATGGTCAGTAACCGTTGAATGGCGCTTTCCACTTCCCGGTCATAGCGATCGGCTACCTTGAGCAGCATCTCCTCCAGCTGGCCGGTTTCTTCACCCACCCGGAGCATCTGTATCGCCAGTGGCGGAAACTGGCCCGAGGCCTGCAGTGGATCGGCCAGGCGCTTGCCCTCTTTCAGGCTGCCGGCCGCCTCGCCGATGGTCTGGGCCAGCAAGCGGTTATTAACGGTATCGCGCGCAATAGTCAGGGCATTGAGCAGGGGTACTCCGCCTTTCATCAGGGTGCCTAGGCTGCGGCTGAAGCGAGCGACCTCCAGCCGGCGGATCAGCTCTCCGGCCAGGGGTAAACGTAGCAGCATGCGATCCCAGGCCAGGCGTTTGCTCGGCTGGGCAAGCAGGCGTTGTCCGGCAATCAGGGCCAGCAGCAGGGCCAGTAATAACCAGGGACCCATGGTGCGCAGGAACTCGGCGCTGCCGATCACGATGCGGGTCGACAACGGCATGGTATGACCCATGTCGGCGAACAGCTGCTGAAACTGGGGGATGACATAGGTGAGGATGATCAGCAGCGACACCGCCGATACCAGCACCAGTATGATGGGGTAAATCAGCGCCGACAGGGCTTTTTCCTTGAGCTGTCGGCTACGCTCCAGATAAACGGCCAGATCGGCCAGGCCCTGCTCCAGGTTGCCGGAGATCTCGGAGGCCCGAATCATGTTCAGATAAAAAGGAGAAAATCCTTCATCCTGCTCGGCCAGCACGACCGACAGTGGCTGGCCGCGCTGAATGCCTTCACGTATCTGGCCGAGCAGGCGCACATCATCATCGGCCTGGTCGTGCACCTCGATCATGATGCCCAGGGCGCGTTCCAGCGGAACGCCAGCCTTGATCAGTGCGGCCAGATCCTGCGTTATGGCCTGGAGTCGGCGCTCGCTGGTGCGACGGCGGTTTCTTCCCAGACCGATGCGCCTATGATCCAGCTCTACGCTAAGCGGGATCAGGCCGCGCTGCTGCAGTTGCAGTACTATGGCCTGCTGATCGCTGCCTTCGAGCCGGCCTTCCTGAGGCTCGCCGTTCTGGCTGACCGCCTTGAAATAATACAGCGCCATCTCAGGCCTCCTGAGTGACCCGGATCACCTCTTCGATATTGGTGATTCCCTGTTGAGCCTTGAGCAGGCCATCGTCGTACATGGTATGCATACCATTACGAATGGCGGCTTGCTGGATTTGCCCTGCGTCGGCGTGGCTCAGCACCAGCTTGCGGATATCGTCGTTCATGGTCAGCAGCTCCTGAATGGCCAGTCGGCCGTGATAGCCGGTGCCGGCACACCGGGCGCAGCCTGTCGGACGATACAGACGGATGGGTTCGTCCGGGATGAGTGGCGTCAATTTCAACTCTTTCACCAGCTCCGGCAGGGGTTGGTAGCCTTCTTTGCAATGGGGACACAGCACCCGCACCAGGCGCTGTCCTATCACCCCGTTGAGGGTGGAGGTGAGCAGGTAGTCTTCTACCCCCATTTCCAGCAGTCGGGTAACGCTGCTGGCGGCATCGTTGGTGTGCAGGGTCGACAGCACCAGGTGACCGGTGAGCGCCGACTGCACGCAGATACGGGCGGTTTCCAGATCGCGCATTTCCCCGACCATGATGACATCCGGATCCTGACGCACTATGGAGCGCAGGGCACTGGCGAAGGTCAGCCCGATAGCCGGCTTGACGTGGATCTGGTTGACCCCTTCCAGCTGATATTCCACCGGGTCTTCTACCGTGATCAGTTTGAGCTCTGTGGTGTTCAGCTGATTGAGGGCGGTATAGAGGGTGGTGGTTTTACCGCTGCCGGTGGGGCCGGTGACCATGACCATGCCGTGAGGGATCTTCAACACCTGCTGAAAGCGTTGTTTGGTGTGTTTGGCAAATCCGAGGGCATCGAAATCAAGAATGACACTTTCCCGGTTGAGCAGTCGCATCACCAGGCTTTCGCCATGCATGGTAGGGACTGTGGATACCCGGATATCCAGCTCCATGCCCTGTATCTTGAGCTCGATACGGCCATCCTGCGGCAGGCGTCGCTCGGCGATATTGAGCCGGGCCATGATCTTGATGCGCGAGATAATGGCCGGGGTAATGTTCACCGGCGGGGCTTCGCTCTGTTGCAGTACGCCGTCGATACGGTAGCGGATGTTGAGCCGGTTTTCGAACGGCTCGACATGGATGTCGGAGGCGCGCAGATCCACCGCCTTCTGGATGATTAGATTGACCAGGCGGATCACCGGTGCCTCGCTGGCCATGTCCTTGAGTTGGGCGATGCTTTCTTCGGTTTCTTCCTCCTGTTGTACCGCAGAGAGAATATCGCCCATTTTACTCTGCCCTTCACCGTAGAGTCGCTCTATGGTGGCGGTGACTTCCGAGCTGACTCCCACCTGCAGCCGTATCGGCTGTTGGCACATCATGGCCATGGCGCTTACCGAAAAGTCGTCTCTGGGGTCAACCATGGCCAGCACCAGTTCACCTTCCTCCTGCCGCAATGGCACCAGGTGATGTTCTTTCAGGAAGCGGTAGGGCAGCTCGATGTCGAGAGGAGGAGATAGCGGATATTCTTCATTGCCGGTCAGTGGCAGGTCGGTCAGATTTGCCATGGTGATGGCCAGCTCTCGTTCCGACATCATGCCCAGATTGAGCAGCAGGGTCGCCAATGAGCCTCCATCGGCCTGACTCTGACGCATTCGCTCCAGGCGGGCAAGTTCCTTATCCGAGAGGTGTCCCTGCTTTATCAGGGCCTGCCCCAGTCGTGTATCGTCGGTCGATAAAAGAGACTCTTTCGTGTCCATTTTGTTTTCTCCCTCTACCTCGAATCAAGCATAGACTGCTTTAAGCGATCTCCGGTCAGGTGGATTGCGCCGAAATAAACGCCAGAAAGGAATAAATATTCTGCTTTTGGATATATATATTTGTTCTGTGGGCATTGACCGGTCAGGTTATCCATATTTCAATAGCGTCGGGTCTTAATTTGTATCCCGGAAAAGTTTTACATAAAACAACAAGGAAGACATAGTGACGTATATTCATGACACCATTGCCAAGCTCAAGAAAACCAGCCCGGCTCAGGCAGAGTTCTATCAGGCAGTGGAGGAGGTGCTGGACTCGCTGCAGCCTATCCTGGAAACCAGCGAAAAATATCAGCTGCACTCCATCATCGAGCGGATGATCGAGCCCGAGCGCCAGATCATGTTTCGTGTTCCCTGGGTTGATGATCAGGGCAAGGTGCAGGTCAACAAGGGTTATCGCATCGAATTCAACTCGGCCCTGGGTCCGTACAAGGGCGGTCTGCGTTTCCATCCCAGCGTCAACGCCGGCATCATCAAGTTCCTCGGCTTCGAGCAAATCTTCAAGAATGCCCTGACCGGCCTGCCTATCGGCGGCGGCAAGGGCGGCGCCAACTTCGATCCCAAGGGCAAGTCCGACGGCGAAATCATGCGTTTCTGCCAGTCCTTCATCAACGAGCTGTACCGCCATATCGGCCCGACCACCGACGTGCCCGCCGGTGATATCGGTGTGGGTGCCCGTGAAATCGGCTACATGTTCGGCCAGTACAAGCGCCTGACCGGCAGCTATGATGGCGTCTTCACCGGCAAGAGCCTGTTGTGGGGAGGTTCTCTGGTGCGCAAGGAAGCGACCGGTTACGGCTGTGTCTACTTTGCCCAGTACATGCTGGAAGCCAAAGGCGATACCCTGGCCGGCAAGCGCTGCCTGGTGTCCGGTGCCGGCAACGTGGCCATCTATACCATCGAGAAACTGTATCAGCTGGGTGCGGTTCCGGTGAGCTGCTCCGATTCCAGCGGTACCATCTATCACGAAGCCGGTGTGAATCTGGATACCCTGAAAGAGCTGAAGGAAGTACGCAAGGTGCGTCTGAACGAATACCTGACCGCGCATCCGGATGCCCGTTTTATTCCGATCGCCGACTATCCGGCAGACGGCAACGCGGTATGGCGCCTGCCTGCCGATCTGGCGTTCCCCTGTGCTACCCAGAACGAGCTGAGTGAAACCGATGCCAAGGCATTGGTTGCCAACGGCTGTATCGGAGTATCGGAAGGGGCCAACATGCCTTCTACCCAGGATGCGGTAGAGGTGTTCCTGAATGCCAGAATCCATTACGGACCGGGCAAGGCCGCCAATGCCGGCGGTGTGGCCACCAGTCAGCTGGAAATGGCGCAGAATGCCAGCATGCAGCGTTGGAGCTTCGAGGAAGTGGACGAGAAGCTGAAGGTAATCATGAAGAACATCTTCCTGAGTGCCAGCGACACCGCGGCCGAGTTTGGCGAACCCCACAACCTGGTGCTGGGTGCCAATATCGCCGGTTTCCGCAAGGTGGCTGACGCCATGATTGAGCAAGGCGTGGTGTAAGCGAGCAGTCGCTTTAGCAACGTCTAAAGGCCCGGTAGAACCGGGCTTTTATTTTTTGTGCGAACTCGTTACCACCTTATCGGGCCCGATTACCTGCCATCAGTTGAAGCCAAAGTCTGAACACACCGAATACGCAGGTTATTTTCTGTACAAAAAGTGACCAGTTCACTTTGAGATACTATTCTTGTTTAAATTGAATCTGATTCGTTAACGTCAGGCTGATGCGGCACATGATGCTATGGCTGCCATCACCTGTTGCCACGGAACATTGCATCCTTTCTCGAATATTTGATGTTTCAGTTTTCTGATGACGGGGTGACTGACCGGCTCGGAAAGCGATCAGATTCTTCATACCGTGACTGCGATATTATCCATTACCCGCGCAAAACGCAGCCGCCGGCCAACGAGCCAATAATTATTTTCTCAACATTGACAGGGAATTGTCCGACACCATACCTGATGGATGGGAGATGTAGTGATGATTCGTCTTGCAAGTGTTGCATCCTGCCGACGGGTGGGAATTACCGTGCTGACATCGGTGGTATTGTCCATGGGGGCTGCGGAGGCTACCGACCTTGACCCTCATGAATGGGCTCCTGCTCACAAGTGGACTCCTCCTCATGCATGGGATCCGCCTCAAAACTGGACTCACCCCCATGAAGGGGATAACTCGCCTGAAGAAACCGACTCGCACCAGATGTTTGCCGATGAACTGCTTGCGTCGATGACGCTTGAGCAGAAAATTCAGCAAATATCCAATCGGCCCGACGCCGATGCCTTGCCCGAAGGCACCTATCTTGGTCAGGGTGACCAGTTCACCACCTGCGGATTTTCCGCCCTGGGTCGGCATATCACCGGCATTCCCGAACTGGGTATTCCCAATTTTCGCGAGATAAACAGCGGTAACGGTATTCGCGGCGGATCCTGCGTGCCCGAGCCGGTCAGAACGGCGGGTCCCTCCATGACACTGGCCGCCGCCAGTTTTGATCCCGAGCTGGTCTACGGCTGGGGGGAAGTGGTGGGGAATGAAGCCTTCACCTTTGCCAGCCAGGTGCTGCTGGGGCCGGGGTTGAACTTGATCCGTTCGCCCTATGCCGGTCGTGGTCAGGAATATCCGGGTGAGGATCCGTATCTGGCGGGCATTATCGGCTCGGCCCAGATTCGGGGTATTCAGTCGCAGGGGGTGCAGGCGCAGCCCAAGCACTTTTTGGGCAACGAGCATGAATACGATTTCGAGCGCTGGACCGCCGGGGTTCGCATTCCCAGCCGGGCATTGCACGAGCTGTATCTGCTGCCCTTTGAAATGGCGGTGCGTGATGCCAAACCGGCTTCCATCATGTGCGCCTTTCCCTATTTGAACGACACCGACTATATCTGCGACAGCCATGATGTGCTGGTCAAAACCCTGCGCCAGCGTTGGGGTTTTGACGGCTGGGTGGAAAGCGACCGGCGCGCCATGCACAGCACGGTCAAGGCCATGCTTGCGGGGGTAGGCTACGAGCTGGACTCGGATCCGCTGTTCTATTCCGAAGAAAACATCAAGGCGGCCATCGAGGCCGGTGAGATTACCGAGACTGATATCGATGCCGTGCTGCGGCCCCGGTATGTGAAAATGTCCGAGTTCGAACAGTTTAATGATTCTTTCGACAATTTTACGGATCCGGATTTAACCGCCAATGCCGCCAAGGCCAGAGCACTGGCGGAAGGCGGAATTACCCTGCTGAAAAACGAAGGTGGTTTGCTGCCGTTGAATGCGGATACCAACCCCTCCATCGCCTTGATCGGCCATCCCTGGTTTGCCGGCCGGGCCACCATGCCGCCACGTAACCTGAGCCGGCTGGGGCTTACCACTGTGGTGCCTTACTTTACCGTACCGCCGAAAACCGGATTGGAGAAATACGTATCCAGTGTGAGCTATAACAATGGTGCCGATATCGATTCGGCGGTGGCACTGGCCCAGGAGTCCGACATCGTCGTGTTGATGGTGGGTACCAACCCGAGAGAAACCAGAGATTTACTCAGTCTGATATTGCCGACCTTGTGTATCGGCAATGACGATGATGAAAACCCTGAAGAGCCGTCCGATTCGGGCTTGCTACTCAGGGCCGTAGTGCCGCCGCCACCGGTAGAAGAACCTGACTGTGATGGCGATACGGTTGCGCAGGACGAGCTGGTGCGCCAGGTATCGGCGGCCAACCCCAATAACGTGGTGGTACTGTACAGTGCGTCCGGCATATTGATGGATTGGCTGGACCAGGTTCCCACCCTGTTTGCTGCCTGGTTTCCCGGTCAGGAAGACGGCGACATTATGGCCGATCTGCTGTTCGGGGCGCTCAATCCTTCGGGCAAGCTGCCGGTGACCTTTCCTACCAGCGATCGCGAAGCTGCCTTTGCGACCGAGGCCCAGTATCCCGGGGTTCGTGAAGACAACGGTCTGCCGGGAGGGAAGGGCTTTCCGAACGACGGCGTCTTTGGTGATGGCAGTAATCAGCTGATCAGTAATTACACCGAAAACCTGGAAATGGGTTATCGCTGGTACGAGGCCAACGGTGTCACTCCCGTGTTTCCTTTCGGGCATGGCTTGTCTTATACCGACTTCGAATACAGCAATCTCACGCTCAGCAAGCGCTTTCGGCGCGAATTTACCCCCTCTCCACACAAGGGGGGAAAGCACTCTTCTTCCATGTTGAAGCTTGCGGGTCTCATACCGGTGCTGACGGTGGAGTATACCGTGACCAATACCGGTGCGATGGCGGGGGCCGAAGCCTCTCAAGTCTATTTGAAGCTGCCGAAGCGATCTGCACAGCCGTCCAAACGTTTGGTGGGGTTCGAAAAGGTCTTTCTGGATCCCGGTGAGAGCCGTCGGGTGGTGGTAGAAATTGATGCCGGTGCCTCCAATCATCCGTTTTCCTACTTTGTACCTGATGATCCGGACGATCTGACTACCTGGGCAAATGGTGACTGGAAATCGGCCAGCGGCCGGTATCAGGTTCTGGTAGGTGGTTCTTCCGCCGAGACACCGCTGGTGAGCCGCATTGGTATCGCGTTCCCGAAAGCAGGCAAACATAGTCATAAACCGAAACCTATCAAGATGCCTTTGCCGCCGATAGGAAAGCATCTTCATCAGCAGCCTGGCATGGAGCATATCGGCATGTTCCTGCCGCCTTTAGGTAAACACTCGGCGTCGAAGATAGGCGACTAAGCCGAAGCGGTATTTGGCGAGAGACTATTACGCAAGAGGCCTGCTTGATGACAAGCAGGCCTCTGTATTTGATACGACTGACAGTTTGGTAATATTTACCGCTCGACGGCAACCACCGAAATTTCCACCAGCAACTCGGGGCGAGCCATGGCGGCTTCCACGCAGGCGCGGGCCGGAGCGTGCCCTTGTGGTACCCAGGCATCCCATACCGCATTCATGGCGGAAAAATCGGCCATGGTATTCAGATAGATGGTGGCCGACAGCATATGCTCGCGGCTGGAACCGGCTTCCAGCAGCAGCTCATCCACCTTGTCCAGCATGGTCATGGTTTGCTCGGTAATATCCTTGGTGGCATCCTTGCAGACCTGACCGCACAGATAGATGGTACCGTTGTGCTTGACGATACGGCTCATGCGCTGGCCAACCTGTTGACGTTCAATAGTCATTTCTACTCCGTAAATACGATGAAAGTGGCAGTATGTACCAAACCTTACCTTTTGGGCTGCTTTTGTAAACTGATACCAAGAATAAAGGTGAAATAATATGGCGGTGATCACGGGGCTGAATCTTTATCCGATCAAGTCGGCAGCGGCGGTCTCGGTCGCACAGAGCCGGGTTTCCCGCGAGGGACTCACCGGTGATCGCCGTTATATGCTGGCAAAACCCGATGGCCGCTTTGTGACCGCCCGGACTCACCCACGCCTGCAGTCTATCGAGGTAACGCCGGTGGCCGGGGGACTGGACCTGCAGTATGGGGGGGAGCGGCTGGCCGTGCGCCATCGGCAGTTCGAGCTGCAACCGATCACCACGGCGGTATGGGGCGATGAGTTTACCGCCTGGAGTACTCATCCCGAATACGACGCCTGGTTCAGCCAGATCCTGGAACAGGAGGTTCGGTTACTCTGGGTGGGTGAACAATCCGGCCGCTATCGCGACAAGCTGGGTACGGCGGTCAGTTTTGCCGACGGCTACCCCTTGTTGTTGATCTCCGAAGCTTCGCTGGCCGATCTCAACCTGCGTGCCGATGCCCGCATGGAGATGTCCCGGTTTCGCACCAATCTGGTGGTGAGGGGAACACGACCCTTCGAGGAAGACGGCTGGCGGCGCATTCGCATCGGTGAGGTGGAGTTTCTGGTGGCCAAGCCCTGCAGTCGTTGTGTGATGACCACCATAGAGCCGGGCACAGAAGACTTCAACCGGATGAAGGAGCCGCTGGCGACGCTGTTGCGTTACCGGCGGGGAGAGGACGGCGACGTTTATTTCGGCCAGAATCTGGTGCCGCTTAACCAGGGGCAGATTAGGCTGGGTGACGAGGTGGAGGTGCTGGAATACGCCAGCGCCCCCATGTATCCGGATTCGGCGCCCCGGCGTCGGCCATTGCGATGTGTAGCGCGTGAATCTCTGGCTCGGAACCTGGACACCTACTGGCTGGAATCGTCGGACGGCAAGCCGTTGGCCGATTACCGGCCGGGTCAGCATTTACCGCTGGCGCTGGATATCGACGGGCAGCGTCATTTACGCTATTACACCCTGAGTTCAAGCCCGACTCGCCCGGGTCGTTATGGCATCAGCGTCAAACGACAGCCCGACGGCCGAGTATCGAACTGGCTGGCCGAGGCGCTGCAGCCGGATAGGGAGCTGCAGCCTGGCAGCACCTTGCTGGCACATGCCCCGGCCGGCGATTTCATCCTTGAACCGGCGAAACGTTATCTGCTGCTGTCGGCCGGTTCCGGCGTCACCCCCATGTTGTCGATGCTGCGGGCGCTGGCGGATCGAGGACAACTCGACGATGTACACTTTCTGCATCTGTGTCGTACCGAGGCGGATATACCGGCCCGTGCCGAGCTGGAACAGCTGGCCGCCGAGCATTCGGGGCTGATGGTGGAATTCGTGCTGACCCGGCCAGCGCGGGGCGAGGGCGGTCGTCTTACCCTGGCCCGGCTGGCGGATATCTCCGCCTTGCAGCAACGCCGAGTATATCTCTGCGGCCCGGCGGGTTTCATGCAACAGGCACACAGTTGGCTGCTGGCGCTGGGCGTGTCGCCTGGCAAGGTGCAGCAGGAGTATTTCGCCGGTCCGCAACACGAGACTGTTTCACGTGAAACACACAATGTGAATATTCGTATCGGTGAACTCGAGTTCGTCGGCAATAACCAACAGAACCTGCTGACTCAGGCGGAAGGTCAGGGCATGAATCTGCCCTGGTCCTGTCGGGCCGGCATCTGCGGTAGCTGCAAGCAGACCCTCAAGTCCGGCGAGGTGGATCAGCCGGAGGCGCCGGCGTTGTCGGCAGCGGAGCGGGCGGCCGGGGTGATCCTGACCTGCTGTTGTGTGCCGCTGTCGGATGTGATCTTATAGTGAGGAGTGAGGAGTGAGGAGTGAGGAGTGAAGGGAAAACCCCAGGCCTGCCCATTCGGTGTAGACGGCGCTAACAGGCAACGCCGGAGCATCAAGGGACAAAGGGATCTGCTCAGCCGACCATCTGACCGCCATGGATGGCGGGAATGCCTGGACGGCAGGAGCATTTCCCGGCCGCGCCACGGATGGCGCGGCTGAGCCTAGAGGGGGCAGCTTGCTGCCGTGACGAAGTGCTTTAGTTTGATCGAACATCCAGTGAATGTTCGCAGCAGGATAAAGCAGTGAGTGTCACGACCCACGGCGAGTCGGCTGAGCGGGTCCCTTGTCCGGCGTTTACACTCCTCACTATTCACTATTCACTATTCACACCTCACACCTCACACCTCACACCTCACACCTCACACCTCATACCTCACATTATTACCGGCTGGCTTCATCCACCAGGTAGAGGATGGACTCGTAGTTGATGCCGCTGTGGTGGCTGAGACCCAGTTCGCAGGTGCGGCTGTTGCTGACCCCACGGGTGCAGTCGGCCGGTATCTGGGCTTTTAACGGCTTCAAGGCGGTGGCGTTCAGCTCGGGCAGGGTAAAGCCCTTGTCGCCGGCAAAGCCGCAGCACTCTATATGCTCCGGTACTACCACCTGGGTGGCGCAACGCCGGGCCAGCTCCAGCATTCTGTCGGCCAGCCCCATGCGTCGGCTGCTGCAGGTGATGTGCAGCATCACCGTCTCGTTCACCGGCTGCAGCTCCAGACGTTCCAGAGCCTGCTCCAGCACAAAGGCCACCGGCTCATAGACGGTGAGCGGCAGGCTAAAGCCATCCTGGACGAGTTTGGCGCAGGGGCTGGTGTCCATCAGCACCGGCCAGCGGCCCTGCTCCGAGACCTGCCACAGACTCGCCTCCAGCTCGCGCGTCTTGTCGTTGGCCAGCCCGCTCATGCCCTTGCTCTGATAAGGCATGCCACAACACAGGTTGTTGAGATCACGGGGTAGAACGACATCGAAGCCGGCTTTTTCCAGTATGGCCTGAGTGACTTCGGTCAGTGACCGGCGGTCATGGGCATCCGGTGACTGGCCCAGGGTGCGGCTGGCGCAGGAGGGGAAATACACCACCTTGGGTCGACCACGATCCGAGCTCTGATCCGAAGCCTGTGGTCGATGCCGATTGGCGGCCGGCGTTTCCGGCAGCCACAGCGGCACCTTGTCATGACTCAGTTTGCGCAGACCCCGGTTCAGGGTGGTCATGGTGCCATTTCCCAGCAGCCTGCGGCCCAGATCGGCGCTGTTCAGGCCGATGGCCACCGCCTTGGTGGTGGTGGTGAAGTGATCGGCACTCCAGCGGGCGATGGATTCGAATTTTCGGTAGCGGGCGGTACGCAGCTTGCGCACCAGGTTGCCGGTATTGATGCCCACCGGGCAGCGTTGTTCGCAGAGGCCGGTGGCGGCACAGGTGTCCACTCCCTGATAGTCGAACACTCGCTGTAGCGAATCATCGACGGTGTCACCGGTTGCTTGCCGTCGTTGCAGCTCGCGATAGAGCACGATGCGCTGGCGCGGGGTCAGACTCAGATCCCGGGACGGACATACCGCCTCGCAGAAGCCGCATTCGATACACTTGTCGACGATATCGTCGGCGGCGGGCAGGGGCTTGAGGTTTTTCAGGTGGGCCTCCGGGTCCTGGTTGAGGATCACGCCCGGATTGAGGATACCCCCGGGATCCAGTAGCGCCTTGATACGTTGCATCAGCGCGTAACCTTCCTTACCCCATTCCAGCTCCACATAGGGAGCCATATTGCGGCCTGTGCCGTGTTCGGCCTTGAGTGAGCCCTTATATTCCACCGCCACCAGTTGGGCCACGGCGTCCATGAAGCCGCCGTAGCGGTCCAGTTCTTCTTGTGAGTCGAAGCCCTGGGTGAACACGAAATGCAGGTTGCCGGCCAGGGCATGGCCGAAGATGATGGCCTCATCGTAGCCGAAGCGGTCGAACAGCTCGGTCAACCTGCGTACGGCCGGTGCCAGTTGTTCCACGTGAAACGCCACATCTTCGATGATCACCGTAGTGCCGGTTTCACGCACCGCACCCACCGCCGGAAACATGCCCTTGCGCATGGCCCACAGGCTGGCACAGACTCTCTTGTTCTGGGTGAAGGGGACTTCGTTACATCGCTCGAATCCGGCCACCGTCGTCATCGCCTGTTCGCACTGAGCCACCAGTTGGGCTTCGTTTTCGCCATGCACTTCAATCAGCAGGGCGGCCGCTTCCAGATCCAGATCTTTGACAAAGTCGGGCATGTCGGCCTTGTCGGCGATGGATCGCAATGCCCGGCCGTCCATCAGTTCCACCGCCGCCACCGAGGTATGGGCCAGCTCGGTCACCGCCAGACAGGTGGTTTCGATATTCGGGTACACCAGCAGGCAGGACGCCTTGAACGGATGGTCGGGCACAGTGTGGTAACTGACCTCGGCGATAAAGCCGAGGGTGCCTTCCGAGCCAATCATCAGGTGGGCCAGGATGTCGAAAGGGTCTTCGAAGTCCACCAGCGCGTTGAGGCTGTAGCCGGTGGTGTTCTTGAGCCGGTACTTGTGACGAATATGTTCGGCCAGTTCGGGGTTGGCCCTGGTTTCTTCGGCCAGTTGCCGCAGGCCGGCCAGCAGCGCCGACTGTTGCTCGGCAAAGCGGGCCCGGCTGTGTTGATCCCGGGTATCGAGAGTGGTGCCATCGGCCAGCACCAGGCTCAGTCCATCCAGGGTGCGGTAGGAATTCTGGGCGGTGCCGCAGCACATGCCGGAGGCGTTGTTGGCGGCGATGCCGCCGATCTTGCAGCTGTTGATGGAGGCCGGATCGGGACCTATCTTGCGGCCGAAGGGGGCCAGATATTTGTTGGCATCGGCCCCGATCACGCCGGGTTGCAGGGCTATTTTATGGCCGTCATCCAGTACCTGATGATGGCGCCAGTCGTCGGTGAGGGCGATCAGTACCGAGTCGGACACCGCCTGACCCGACAGGCTGGTGCCGGCGGCGCGAAAGGTGCAGTGAATCTGGTACTCGCCACACCGCTGCAACACCCGCACCACTTCTTCCAGGCTGCTCAGGCGCAGCACCATCCTGGGTAACAGGCGGTAAAAGCTGGCGTCGGTACCGTAGGCCAGGCAGAGGGAGCTGTCGGTAATGATTTGCTCGGCGGGCAGAAACTGGGCCAGAGCATCAAGCAGCAGGCGGTAACGATGTTCCATCAAAGGTCCTCTAACATCAGAACTAAAAGTGGTTTCGGTATTGGCGTTGTCATCAGGCACTGGGTATCGGTTATCAGGCATCCTCCAGGATCAGCACCAGCAGCTGCCTGGGTCCGTGAGCGCCATAGGCCAGGGTTTGCTGAATGTCGGCGGTCTTGGACGGCCCCGAGATCAGCAGCAGGTTGGTCGGCATCCCACCGGCCCAGTGCTGATCGGCCATCATCGCCGGCAGGTTGGAGTGCAGGGTCGAGGCCTTTAGAATGGCGATATGACAGGGCGGCACCAGCGACAGGGTACGGGGTTCTGCCGGCCCGGGCCAGAGTACCAGGCTGCCGGTGGCGGCAATGGCGCCGTGACAACCGGTAATGCCGGCATCGACCCGGTTGAACAGCTCGTCTTTCCACTGCTCCAGCGACTGGTCGAAGGGCCGCTGTTCGGCGCAGTCGGCCAGGGCCTCGGTTAGCTCGGCATGAAAATCGCCACCGGTGCCGGTGGCAATACGTTTCAGTCCCATCTGCTCTATCCGGGTTTTCAGGGTGGCTATCAGTTCACCGCGGTTCAGCCTGAGTACCTCGGCGTGATTCTGCTGCAGCAGTTCGGTCAATCGGGTCAGCATGGCGCTACGGTCGGTGTTATCCCAGATCGGGTAGTCCGGATTATTGACCGGCAGCGGCTTGATCTCTGCCTGGCGCAGTCGGTTGAGTATGGCGTTGCGGGCAGTCGACATTATTTGTTCCTCTTGGCCATCAGTTCACGCAGGGTGTTGGCGGCGGGTCTGGGGGCGGTGCGGCAACGGGTCCAGGGGCCCAGTTTACTCGGTATCAGGCCGCGCAGGCGGGTGGCGCACCAGCTCATCATCCGGTACAGCGCAGGCGTGCGGGTGAGCAGGCCGAAGCTGCGCCAGACGAAGGCCTCGGTATTGCTCTTGGCGGAATTTTGGCCGCGTAGCGCCGGTACGCCGGGGCGGGGCTCCTGCTTGGCCTCGCGCCGCAGCCGTTGCAACAATTCGGGAATGGGAATACGTACCGGGCAGACTTCGCCGCAGGCGCCACACAGGCTGGAGGCGGTGGGCAGCTCCCGGGTCGCTTCCAGTCCCATCAGGTGGGGGGAAATGATCTTGCCGATGGGGCCGGGATAGACGGTGCCATAGGCATGGCCGCCGATGCGGGTGTAGACCGGGCAGTGGTTCATGCAGGCGCCGCAGCGAATGCACTGCAGTGTCTTGCGCATTTCTTCGTCCACGAAGGCCTGGCTGCGACCGTTGTCGAGCAGCACCAGATGCACTTCTCTGGGGCCGTCCAGCTCGTCGTGCTTGCGGGGGCCGCTTATCATGTTGAAGTAGGTGGTAATGGACTGGCCGGTTGCCGAGCGGGTGAGGGCACTGAACAGCGGCGGTACGTCGGCCAGAAACTCCACCACCTTTTCGATACCGGTGATGGCGATATGTACCTCGGGTACCGTGGTGCACATGCGCCCGTTGCCCTCGTTTTCCACCAGGCACAGGGTACCGGTTTCGGCCACCGCGAAGTTGACGCCCGACACCCCTATGTCGGCGCGACGGAACTTCTCGCGCAATACATTGCGTCCGGTCCGGATCAGGGTATCCACGTCCAGGGTGTGTTTGAAGCCGGGTACGTGCTCGGCAAACAGGTCCGCCACCTGCTGCTTGTTCTTGTGAATGGCGGGCATGATGATGTGCGAGGGGGTCTCGTCGCCGAGCTGGACTATGTATTCGCCCATGTCGCTTTCCAGGCAGTCGATGCCTTCTGTGGCCATGGCGTGGTTCAGCTCGATCTCTTCGCTCACCATGGACTTGCCTTTCACTACCTGGGTGCCGCCGTGAGACTGGATGATGTCGGCGAAGAGAGCGTTGGCCTGTTCGGCGTTTTCGGCCCAGTGCACCCGAATGCCGTTGGCGATGCAATTGGCTTCCAGTTGTTCGAGCAGCGCCGGCAGCTTGCTCAGACAGCGCTGGCGGATGGCTTCGGCCCGGTCGCGGATGGCGCTTTCTTCATCCGGGTCGGCGAAGGCGGTCTGGCGTTTGTCGCGCAGGTAGTCCATGGCGCCACGGAAGTTGGCGCGCAGTTCGGGATTGGCCAGCGCCGCCTCGGCCTGGGGATGAAACAGCTGGGGTTTATTGTGCATCATGTCCCTCCATCCGACTCAGCAAAAAGGTGGCCAGGTGTGTCCCTTTTAGTGCTTTGCCCTGATATTCCAGGGCGCCGTTGATGTTGAGAAGGCAGCCCCAGTCGGCACTGATTAGCTGCTCCGCGCCGGCTTCGCTCAGGTGTTGGGTCTTGTCTTGCACCATGGCTTCGCTGATCGCCGGGTGACGTACCGAGAAGGTGCCGCCGAAGCCGCAGCACTCGCTTTCGTAGGCCTGTTCACGCAGTTCCACACGCTCCAGCTGGCTCAGCAGTTGGCGGGCGGTGTTGTGGACTTTCATTTCCCGACGGGCGGCGCAGGAGGTATGCAGCACCACCGAGGTGGCCGGGCCCTGATCACTAAGCCGGATGCGGCACACCTGCACCAGAAATTCGGTGAGTTCGAATACCCGATCACAAAATTGGTTAACCACCGCTTCCTGCTCGCTGCCGGCGAACAGCCGGCGGTAGTGGTGGTGCATCATGCCGCCGCAGGAACCGGACAGCACTATGACTGGCCAGGGAGCGGGGAACAGTGCCATCTGGCTCAGGGCTGTGGTTTTGGCGTCATCTTCGTAGCCGGATGAATAGGCGGGCTGGCCGCAGCAGGTTTGCTTGGGCACATAGATGACCTCGACACCGGCCAGTTCCAGCAGACGGATGGCATCCAGCCCGCTCTGGGGGGAGAACATGTCCACCAGGCAGGTGGCGTAGATATATACCTTTTCTGGCTTGGCCGGATAGATGCGAATAGCGGACGACATAAGGCAATTCCTTCAAATAACACTGTTTTAGCTGTTGCCTGCCGGTCTGGTGCCGACCGGCAGGCAACGCAACTCAAGATAATTTCAGCAGGGGATCCGAAATACCCAGCCCATAGATGGCAATCATGCCGATGACGCCGAGGGCCACCAGGTAGTAGAGGGTGGGCAAGGCGGTCTTGCGCAAGGTGGTGCCTTCCCGACCGAGCAGGCCGACGGTGGCCGAGGCCGCAACCACGTTGTGAATGGCGATCATGTTGCCGGCGGCGGCACCCACCGCCTGCAACGCCACCACCATGGCGGTGGACACGTTCAGCGTCTGGGCGACTTCGAACTGGAACTGGGAAAACATCATGTTGGACACGGTATTGGAGCCGGCGATAAAGGCCCCCAGCGCACCGATGACCCCGCTGATGGCCGGGAAGAAATCACCGACCAGATCGGCGGCCACCCTGGCGGTCATCACCGGCATGCTGGCGATGTCGGCCTCGTTGACCCCGGAGTTGATGAAGATCCTCACCATGGGCACGGTGAACATCAGCACGAAGCCGGCGCCGATCAGGGTGCGGGAAGACTCGGCGACGGCCGGTACGAAGGCGGTGAGCGAGCGGGTCTGGCTCAGTACCGCCACCAGAGAAACGAACACCAGGATACCGCCGGGCAGGTACAGGGGCTGGATGCTGGCGCTGATACCGGCCTCGCCCAGAATATCGCCGAAGGCGATGCTCCAGCTGGTGAGCAGGCCCTTGAAGCTGTCACTGGTGCGGCTCAGTACCAGCAGTACCGGCAGCAGCAGGTAAGGGAACCATGCGAGGCCCATGCTGATGGGGTGTTGTTTCAGATCTTCCTTGTGAATGGTAAGCGAGCCCAGCCATTCTGCTGGCCAGTTTTTCTCTTCCGGAAACTCGAAGGTGCTCTTGGGTACCAGAAAGCCTTTGCGTGTGGCGGTGACGACGATGGCCAGACCCACCAGGCCGCCGATCAGGGCAGGAAATTCCGGGCCGAGCAGAACGCCGGTGAGTGCGTAAGGCACGGTAAAGGCCAGACCCGCGAAGATGGCAAACGGCAGTATGTCGAGGCCTTCTTTCCAGCTCTTGTTCTTGCCGAAGAAGCGGGTCAGCATCATGCTCATGAACAGGGGCATCAGGATACCGATGATGGCGTGGGTGACCGCCACGTTGCTGGTTACGGTTTGCAGGTAGTCTTGCCAGCCGGAGCCGGCGGTGGTCAGGGTGGTGTTGATGGCGGCGTTGTCCAGGCCGGTGGTCACGCCGACGATGATGGGGGTGCCTACGGCACCGAACGACACCGGTGTGCTCTGAATCATCATGCCCATCAGTACCGCCGCCAGGGCCGGGAAGCCCAGCGCCACCATCAGCGGCGCAGCCACCGCGGCGGGGGTACCAAAGCCGGAGGCGCCCTCGATAAAGCAGCCGAAGCACCAGGCGACGATAATGGCCTGGATGCGGCGATCCGGCGAGATGGCGGTGAAGCCGTTACGAATGGTGGTGATGGCACCGGTATGCTTCAGGGTATTCAGTAACAGGATGGCGCCGAAGATGATCCACAGCAACGAGACGGAAATCGCCAGCCCCTGCAGGCTGGAGGCGATCACCCGGGTGCCGCTCATGTCCCATACCAGCAATGCGACGAGCACGGTCAGGATAAATGCCAGGGGCATGGCGCGTTTGGCCGGCCATTGCAGGCCGACCAGCAGAATGGCGGCGAGCACGATGGGCGAAAATGCCAGCAGTGCCAGCAGGGAATCATTCAACATAGCGGTTCCTTCCTTGAGTATGTCTTGGTGGTCATCATGGGCATACTCCCAGTTTAGAGTATGATGGTGACCAGATTGTTAACGTGATGTAACCTTATCCCCTTGTCTTTTGTGGATATATAGATTTAATGAAACCCATTATTTCCAAAAGTGGATGAATGATGCCGAAAACGGATGATCTGATCCTGTTTGCCCAGGTGGTTGAATTAGGCTCCTTCAGCAAGGCGGCCGACGCCAACGGCCTGACCAACTCGGTGGTGAGCAAGCGTATCGCCCGGCTGGAAAAGGAGCTGGGCAGTACCCTGATCCACCGCACCACGCGGCGTTTGACGCTGAGTGAAGCCGGACAGGTGCTGTATCAGCGTGCTCGCCTGGTGGCACAGACCGCTCAGGAAGCATTTGACGCCATTACTGGCTACAGCCAGTCGCTGCAGGGGCATATCAGAATGTCGGTTCCCACCATTTCCGGCGAACTGTTGCTGGCGCAGGCGGTCGCCGAATTTTGTGAACTGCATCCGGCTATTTCGGTGGATATGTCGCTGGAGAATCGCTTCGTGGACTTGGTTGGAGAGGGATATGATCTGGTGGTTCGTACCGGGCACCTGGACGACTCCAACCTGATCGCGCGTCATATCCTGGATTCACATTGGACCATCTGTGCCGCTCCTGCGTATATTAGTCGCCGTGGCAAGCCCCAGGTGCCGGAGGATCTGTTGCAGCATAACTGTCTTATTTACAGTTATCAGGAGAGCGGGGCCCGTGACTGGCTGTTCAACCGTTATGGCGAAATTTATCCGCTGCGGGTGAGCGGCAACTTTTCTACCAATAATGCCGCCGCTCTGCGCAGAGCGGCCCTGGCTGGCCATGGTTTGGCGTATGTGCCACGCTGCCTGGTCTATCCCGACCTGCAGTCTGGGCGCCTGGTTGAGCTGTTACCCCAGCAGGTCGGCAAGATACTGGGTATTTATGCCGTCTATCCCTACAGTCGCCAGCCACCGCGCAAAATAAAGCTGTTGATTGAGCATATCCGTTCCCGTTACATGGATATCAAACATTACTTTTAACGAGAACTTTTAACGAGAGCTACCCATGATTAAAACCGCCATCATTGGCTACGGCCAGTCCGCCAGTATTTTCCATTTGCCTTTTATCGACTGTCTGCCGGAATTCGAGCTGGTGGCCATCAGCACCTCCAAACCGGAAAAGGCGGCGCAAGACTGGCCCGAGGTGAAGGTCTATACCGACGTGGACCAGATGCTGGCCGAATCCGGCGCCCGGCTGGTGGTGATCACCGCGCCCAACGAGGTGCACTACGAACTGGGTCTCAAGGCGTTGAAGCTGGGGCTGCATGTGGTGATGGAAAACCCCGTCGTGACCCAGCTGCATCAGGGCGCCGAGATGATGCGGCTGGCCGACACCAATAAACTGTGCCTGATCCCCTTTCATAACCGTCGCTGGGACAGCGATTTTCTGACCTTGCGCAAGCTGCTGGCCGACGAGACCCTGGGGCCGATTCATGGTTTCGAGTCCCACTTCGACCGCTTTCGGCCGCGAGTGCGGGCAGAGAAGCCCGGCGTTGGCGCGGGTGTCTGGTTCGATCTGGGCGGGCATATGGTGGATCAGACGCTGGTGTTGTTCGGCAAGCCGCTGTCGGTGACCGCCCGTTGTTTGTCGATGCGCCCCGGCTCAGAGGTCACCGACTACTTCCATGTGCAGTTGCACTACAGCGACAAGGAAGTGCTGCTGCATTCCAGCCCCTATCATCCGGGGCCGACCCTGCGTTTCAAGCTGCAGGGAGAGCGTGGCTGCTACATCAAGCGGGGGTTCGATCCGCAGGAAGAACGGCTGCAGGACGGCATAGTGCCGGACTCGCCCTATCTGGCCAAGGAAGCCGAGTCGGACTACGGCATCTTCTATTCCGATGACGAGGCGGAGATCATCGAGTCACAAGTGGGAGGCTACCGCTATTTCTATGAGGCCACGGCCAGAGCCATTCGTGGTGAAGGCCCCTTGCCGGTGACCATGCAGGATGCACTGGACGGGCTCAATATCATCAATCTGGCAGAGCAGAGCTCGGCGGAAGGACGCACCCTGTCGTTAACCGCCACCAGCTTCCGGTAGGCACGGCAGCAAAAAGAAAAACGGCGACCTCAGGGTCGCCG
This sequence comes from uncultured Oceanisphaera sp., assembly GCF_947495715.1. Lineage (GTDB taxonomy): Bacteria > Pseudomonadota > Gammaproteobacteria > Enterobacterales > Aeromonadaceae > Oceanimonas > Oceanimonas sediminis. The sequence goes on along the minus strand of NZ_CANLZU010000007.1, from coordinate 90,657 downwards.
TTTTGGTTGCTGTAGCGGATTGTCTTATTAACTGATCAGGATGTAAGCGAGGATCAGACCGGCGATAAACAGGGTTTCCAGTACCACCAGCAGCACCGGCTTCCAGCCGACCGAGAGAATGTCCTTGAGCTGGGTACGTACACCCAGGGCGGCGATGGCGGTCAGCAACATCCAGGAAGAGCTGCCGGCCAGCGGCTGGCTGACGGCGGTCGGAATCCAGCCCAGGCTGTTGAGAATGAACAGCGCCACAAAGCCGAGCAGAAAGCCGGGTATCGCCACTCCTTTGCTGCTGCCGCTTTCACCGCGCTGGCGAGCCGCGCGCTGGATCAGGATGCCGATGGTCATGACGATGGGTACCAGCATGGCCACGCGCAGCAGCTTGACGAAGGTACTGAGGTCACCGACTTCGCTCGACATGCTGTAACCGGCACCCACTACCTGGGCGACGTCGTGAATGGTGGCACCGATAAAGAGCCCGGCTTCCTGCGGGGTCAGCCCCAGGCTGGAGCTGATCATCGGATAGAAAATCATCGCCAGGGTGCTGAGGGTGGTGACGCTGATCACGGTGAACAGGGTATTGCGCTTGGTTTGTTCACTTTGATCCAGCACGCTGCTGATGGCCATGGCGGCCGAGGCACCGCAAATGGCCACCGAGCCACCGGTAAGGGTGCCGAATGAAGAAGAGAAGCCGAGCGCGCGGGCCATGATCACGCCAAAGCCGATGGTCAGCACCACCGAAGAGCACACCATCAGCAGCGGCGACCAGCCCAGGGTGAGCACGTCGCTGAAGGTGATGCGCAGCCCCAGCATGGCCACCCCGATGCGCAGTACGGTTTTGGCGGAAAATTCCAGCCCCGGCAGGCAGACCGACTCCTGGCTCAAAAAGTTGAAGGCCAGCCCGAGCAGCAGTGCCATCAGCATGGCGGGAGCGCCGTAGTGCTGCGACAGAAAGCTGGCGGCAATGCCGATGGTGACTGCCACGCACACCCCGGGAAAGTAGCGTTTTCTTGTATTTTCAATTCGTTGCAACATGCCCATTACCTGGTTGTTGGTTCCTGCAGTCATGAGTGCCGTCCTTGCCGGTTAATCTGTATTGAGGCCAGCGTGAAGAAGCCGGTGATAGATTTTCATGGTAAGAGGCGAACTCGACAGTATCTAATGCCTTTTTATAGCGGGCCTGTTACTTTTTTGCATACAATACCGCATCAATGTATTAACGAGCAGAATCATGGAAAGCAAATGGCTGCACGACTTCGTTGCCCTGGCCGAGCAGGGTAACTTCTCCAAGGCGGCGGACGTTCGTTTCGTGACCCAACCGGCGTTCAGCCGGCGTATTCGTTCGCTGGAAAACTGGCTGGGCGTACCGCTGGTATGCCGGGATCGTTACCCCATGGCACTGACCGAGGCCGGCGAGAGCTTTCTGGAGCAGGCCCGGCTGCTATTGTCGCAGATTTATGGCACACGCGACCAGCTGCGCCAGAGCCTGCATGAGCACAGCAGTGTGAATTTTGTGGCGCAACCTTCGCTGGCGGTGACCTTTTTTCCCGGCTGGATCCACTCTCTGCGCCCGCAGCTGGGGAACAGCCTGATCCGGCTGAATACCGGCCATTATCACGATGCCATCGAACAGTTCATGTCCGGCTCGGTCGACTTTTTGCTGTGTTTTTCCGGCGACGATACCAGCCCCATGCTCAATCGCCCCGAGGTAGAGCGGCGGGTAGTCGGGCAGGATCGGCTGGTGCTGGTGTCGGCGGTGAACGACTCGGGTCATCCGCTGCATGGCTTGTCTGCCGACACGCCGTTGCGCCTGTTGCTGTATCCGCCCACGTCTTTTCTGGGCGGGTTGATCCAGCGTAAATGCCTTCCGGCGTTGAGCGAACAGCCTTGTCTGCCGGTATGCGAAAATGCCCTGGGCGAGGGGCTGAAGGCGTTGGTGCTGCAGGGGGATGGCGCCAGTTTTTTGCCGGCGAGTCTGGTCAGGGAAGAGCTGGAGCAGGGTCGGCTGGTGGAGTTGCCGTTGTCGGCGTGGGTAAAACTGGATATCGAGTTGTGCTGTCGGCAACCGTTTCGTTCCGAACAGGTGGCGCTGTGCTGGCAACAGATCCGCCAGGTAACGACCTAGCGGATGCGGCTTGCCCGGTTGGCGGCAAACGGCCGACCGGGCAAGCGCGACTAACTGGCGTCAGTGGTCGCTTATTCGGCGCCATGCCGACGCTGCAGTGCCAGGCCCTGCAGGAAGTTACGCAGGAACTGATCGCCACAGGGTTGATAATGCTTGTGACCGGGCTTGCGGAACAGTGAGGTCAGCTCGGGCTTTCTCACTTCAAAACCGGCCAGCTTCAGCAGGCCGAGAATGTCTTCTTCCTTCAGCTCCAGCGCCACGCGCAGCTTTTTGAACACCTGATTGTTGATGGGTTCAGCCTGTTCCGCACGCGGTGCCGGGCCACCTTCGCGCGGGCCGCGGTTTTTCAGGATCAAACCGTCCAGAAAGCCCAGAATCTGCTCGTTGCTGCAGCTGTGGTAATTGGCGTCTTCTTCCTTGGCCAGCAGGGCCAGAAATTGTGTTTCGTTGATGGTCACGTCACCCATGCCAAACAGCGCTATGGCTTGCTGGTCGGGCAGATCGAGCGCATAACGAATGCGGCGCAGAATATCGTTATTGGTCATTTTCGTTTTTCTCCCCGGGCTTCACTTCCGCTTTTTTGACGCGGATTTTCTGGCCGTCTACTTCCATGCCGTTCAGGCTCTTGATGGCGGCTTTGGCCTGAGCCGGGTTGGGCATGAAGGCGAAGCCGAAGCCCTTGGAGTTATTGGTGTTCGGGTCCATTACCAGGTGGAAGTAATGCACCAGGCCGTAAGGTGCCAGCAGGGCCAGTACCTTGTCTTCTGTGGTGAGGCGGGACAGGCCCCGAATCATGATTTTCATGGTGTCTCCAGTATGACGCCGGTGCGCAATACAAGGCGGTGGCAAGAATAAATATGGCGTGAATAGCGCCAAAGGGTCGCGAGTGTAACAGGTTGGCCGACCGGCGTCTGCCCGCATCTCGGCGACCCGTTTCGCGCTTTAATTATGGGATAAAAACACGGAAGGATAGCCGACCCGGGCGGGTCGGCCATTTTTATCGATTCAGCTTTCCAGGCTGCGGATACGCTGGCGCAGTATCGAAAAGTCGAACGCCGAACGGTTCGGCAGCAGCATCAGCAGGCAAGACACCAGCACCGGCACAAGAGTGGCCAGCAGGAAGGACTCCAGCAGATAGGTGAGTGGCTCGCCTGGTGCCGGGAATAGCCAGAGGCCGGCCAGCAGCCCGGCCGCGGTGCTGAGTACGGCGTTATAGCTCTGGTAGCGGGCGCTGTAGAAACCGAAGAACACCGGGAAGGCGGCGGCACAGCACAGCAAATCGGCCAGCAGAAACAGATACAGCACGCTGAAACCCTGGGAGGCGACCACCAGCACCGGAATCGACAGCAGCACGATCAGCCAGCGCGACAGCCCAAGCAGCTTGTGGGCGCCGATGTTCGGCAGCAGGCGGCGCAGATCCACCACCATCATGCTGGACAGACCGCTGATGGTGGAGTCGGCACTGCTCATGATCAGCGCCAGACCAAAGGGCAGCAGGCCGATGGCAAACCACAGCGGCATGTTCGGCATCAAGACGCTGAACAGGGCAACCGAACCGTCACCGGGCAGATCCAGCCCCACGAATGCCAGACCGAACAGCCCCATGATGAAGATGATCGGAAAGCTGATCAGGCCGCTCAGAATGAAGCCGTTGCGGATCACCTTGTTGTCTCGTGCGGCAAACACCCGCTGCCAGGTACCCTGATAGAAGAGGCCGGTCAGCACCACCGCAATAAAAAAGGTCAGCCCGGACTTGAGCCCGGTAGTATCCAGCGGATTCAGCAACTGCGGGGCTTTTTCCTGCAGTCCGGCGATGATCGGTGTTAGCCCGCCGGTGGCTTGCCAGCCGAACATCATCAACAGCAGCAAAAACGGCAGTATCACCAGCATCTGCACCCGGTCGGTAAAGATGGTGACCCGCAGCCCGCCGTACAGGGTATAGAGCAGGGTAGCGCCCATGACGATGCCGGCGGTCACCCACAGCGGTACCGGTGCCAGCAGTGCCACCATCTGGGCGATGGCGGTCAGGCCGGCGGTGAGTGAGATAAACAGGTAGAACATCATGATCACCAGCACAAAACCGTACATGCCGCGGCCATAGCGGCCGAGCACGAATTCGGTCAGGGTGTGGCCTTCGGGCATCAGCTCGCGAATGCGGCCGCCGAGCGGAATCATGATAAGCCGTGGCACCAGCACGCCGAGGGCGTAGCCGGTAATGGCACCAATGCCGCCCCAGGTGGCGGCCTGGGCCGGGCCAAACAGAATCCAGGTACCCATGGTGGTGGCCAGCAGGGTCAGCATGGTGGCGCTGCCACTCTGGCTGTTGCGGGCCACGATAAAGTCTTCCAGCTTGTCCTGCCGGCGGCGGGCATAAAGCAGGCCGGGTATGGCAAAGACGGCGGCAAATAAGCAGAGCCACAGAATCGCGGCGGTGGTGTCCAGCATGTTGTTCTCCCTTTGCCTGTAACAGGCAAGCATGACGATGGTAGCCATTCATTGGCTACCTGGTGCCGGGCAACAACGGGCAGATTGGGAGGGAGAGTGAGGATCAATCATTTCCTTCCCTTCGCCGGCATTACCCGGATCAGGTTCGAAGGGTTACTGCAGTAAATTGCAGAGTCTCAGCCGGTCAGGCTCCCCCAGGAATAGCGTCAAGAGAGTAGAGAGACTGCCGATGGTTGTCAATCAAAGGCCGGAAACCGATGGCCGCGGCAGTGACAGATATTCGTTATTTTCGTCATGTTTTTTGTCATTTTCGCGCAGGCGGGAATCCATGAACCTAGCGTTATATCAATCTGGAAAACTAACCGATCTGTTTAGCTGTCCCGAAAAGGTCGAACGAAGGGGCTACTCCACCGACACGCTGAACCGCATCCCTGCGACGCTCAGCACATGACGTCCTGTCATGTGATGGTCGCTGGAGTAGAACCCTTCATCCACCCCTCTGCTGCGGCGCTGCCTGTGGGGGCGTCCTGCAGACAACGCGGTGGTTACGGAGAGGTAACAGAGATCGGCTCCCACGACCGTGAAATGCCAGGGACGGTATTTCCGAGCCCCCATGGATGGGTTTATGGCGTGTCGCGGGAGGTGATTCTGTTTCCTCTCGTGTCCAGCTTTGAAACAGATCACATTTTTACTTGGATTGGTATTACCAATCCCTTGATCGTCGGCATAAAAAAACGCGGCCGAAGCCGCGTTTTTACTTTCAGCACAGAGGCCGGCTTATTTCACCATCCAGTCGATGGTTTCACCGGCGCGAATCGGCACCAGCTGATCGCCGCCCAGCGGCAGGGTGGCGTCAACGGTCCAGCTTTCTCTCACCAGGGTGATGGTGTCGGCATTGCGGGGCAGGCCGTAGAAGTCGGGGCCGTTGTGGCTGGTAAAGGCTTCCAGCTTGTCCAGCGCACCGGCTTCCTCGAAGGCTTCGGCATACAGTTCCACGGCGGCGTGGGAGGTGTAGGCACCGGCACAGCCGCAGGCGGCTTCTTTGCGATGCTGAAAGTGCGGCGCCGAGTCGGTACCCATGAAGAACTTCTTGTTACCGCTGGCTGCTGCCCGCACCAGCGCCTGCTGGTGGGTGTTGCGCTTGAGAATGGGCAGGCAGTAGAAGTGCGGGCGAATGCCGCCCACCAGCATGTGATTGCGGTTGAACAGCAGGTGGTGAGCGGTAATGGTGGCCGCCACGTTATCGCCGGCTTGCTCCACGAAGTTGACCGCGTGCTCGGTGGTGATGTGCTCCAGCACGATTTTCAGCCCGGGGAAGTCGCGCACCACATCCGGCAGCACGGTGTCGAGGAACACCTTTTCCCGGTCGAAGATATCGATGCTCGGATCGGTCACCTCGCCGTGCACCAGCAGCAGGGTGCCGGTTTCCTGCATGGCTTCCAGCACCGGGTAGATGTTTTTAACATCGGTCACGCCGGAGTCGGAGTTGGTGGTGGCGCCGGCCGGGTAGAGCTTGCAGGCCACAATCTTGCCGGTGGCCTTGGCCGTGCGGATTTCCTGCGGGTCGGTTTTATCGGTCAGATACAGGCTCATCAGCGGCTCGAACCGGCTGCCCTGGGGACGAACCGCCACGATGCGATCGTAGTAGGCCAGTGCCAGCTCGGTGGTGGTGGCCGGCGGCAGCAGGTTGGGCATCACGAGGGCGCGGCCCAGGTAACGGCTGGCATCGCGCACCGTGTCTTTGAGTTGTTCGCCATCGCGCAGGTGCAGGTGCCAGTCGTCGGGGCGGGTGATGGTCAGTGTGGTTGTAGTTGCGGTCATAGTTGAGGTCATAGTCGGCTCGGCGGGTTATCCATTACATCCAGACGGCCATTATCCACCCAGCGGCGGTTTTCACCAAACTTCTGAAAATGTGAGGGGTGAGGCGTGAAGGGTGAGGGGGAAAACAGGCGGCTTGTCAGGTGGTTTTCCCCCTCACGCCTTCCCCCTCACGCCTCTCGCTCTCGGGCGCTGGGGTATGTTATGGTCTGGACGTGACACGGGGTGTCTTGCGGCCAAAGGCCGGCAGGGCTGAGATAACACCCGTCGAACCTGATCCAGTTCATACTGGCGAAGGGATGTCAGCCTTCCGGCTATCGGCGTATTCTGCCAGTCCATGCCTTCGCCTCTAACAAGAGGTAGCGATGCAAACGTCCATCAATCTGAACGAACAGCTGGTGCTGGTTACCGGCGGCGCCCGCGGTCTGGGCGAACACCTGGTGCGGGCCTTTCTGCGCGAAGGCGCGCGAGTGGTAATCAACTATCTGCACAGCGCCGAGGCCGCAGCAACGCTGGCGGCAGAAGCCCCCGATCGTGCGCTGGCACTGCAGGCCGACGTGACCGATGCCGATGCGGTGCGAGCATTGTTTGCAAAGGCGCGGGAGCATTTTGGCTGCCCGATCACCACCGTCATCAACAATGCCCTGCCGGCCTTTTCGTTTAATGGCGATGCACGGCCACATGCGGATCAACTGCGTTGGGAAGATCTCAACCAGCAGCTGGAAGGTGTGGTCAAAGGTGCCCTCAACACCACTCAGGCTGCCTTGCCCGGCATGCGCGAGGCGGGCTTTGGCCGTATCGTCAACGTGGGCACCAACCTGTTTCAGAACCCGGTGGTGCCTTATCACGACTACACCGCCGCCAAGGCGGCGCTGCTGTCTCTGACCCGCACCCTGTCGCAGGATCTGGGCCCGGACGGCATTACCGTCAACATGGTGTCCGGCGGCCTGCTGCGCACCACCGATGCCTCGGCCGCCACGCCCGAAGCGGTGTTCGATTACATCGCTGCCGCTACGCCGTTGCGCCGTGTTACGACCCCCGCCGAGTTTGCCGATGCCACCCTGTTCTTCGCCTCACCCTGGTCACGCTCGGTGACCGGCCAGAATCTGGTGGTCGACGGCGGCCTGGTGAAAAACTGATGGCGGCCCGGAATCAAGACCAGCGCATGATGCACCTGAACCTGTTTTTGTTTGGCTGCGGTCATCACAGGGCGGCCTGGCGTCACCCCGACTCGGCGGTAGAGCAGTTGGGCGATATACGTTATTACGAGCGGCTGGCGCAAACCGCCGAACGGGGCAAGCTGGATGCGGTGTTCTTCGCCGACGGTCAGTCTACCGGCAATGTGGCGGACGGCAACTACTGGTTTCTGGAGCCGTTGACGGCCATGGCCGCCATGAGCCGGGCCACCGATCGCATCGGTTTTATCAGCACCGTTTCCAGCACCTTTTTCACGCCTTTTCATGCGGCGCGCATGATGGCCTCGCTCGATCATATCTCCAACGGCCGCATGGGCTGGAACGTTGTGACCTCCATGTTCGATGTGGAAGCCCGCAACCATGGTTATGAGGCCATGCCGGCCCACGCCGAGCGTTATCGCCGGGCCGAGGAGTTTGTGGATGCGGTGATCAAACTGTGGGATTCCTGGCAGACAGATGCGCTGGTGATGGATCGTGCCGGCCACTATGCCGATCCCGACAAGGTGGTGCCCATCAATCACCACGGCGAGTTCTTTCTGGTGGACGGCCCGCTCAATGTGCCGCGCCCGCCCCAGGGGCACCCGGTGCTGTTTCAGGCCGGTGCCTCCGATCAGGGCCGGGAGCTGGCGGCCAAGTGTGCCGAGGCCATTTACGCCGTGGCCTACGATCTGCCCGCCGCTCAGGATTACTATCGCGATATCAAACGGCGGGTGAAGGAAACGGGCCGCAACGTCGATGTGCCCATTATGCCGGGGCTGGTGACCTATGTGGCGTCTACCGAAGCCGAGGCGCAGGCCAAGCAACGGGAACTGGACGAGCTGCTGCCCGCCGCCGCCTCGCTGCGCCAGCTGAGTACCTACGTGGGGCAGGACTGCTCCGGCTGGGAGCTGGACGCGCCGGTACCGGCGTTGCCGTCGCTGGATGCCTTTACCGGGCCCAAGGGCCGTTTCGCCACCATTCTGCGCATTATCGAGACCGAACAGCCCACGGTGCGGCAGCTGTTGGGTCGGCTGGCGGCCGGTGGCGGTCACTGCACCATGGTGGGCACGCCCGAGTCTATTGCCGATCGTATGGAGCTGTGGTTTCAAAACGAGGGTGCCGACGGTTTCAACCTGATGCCACCGTCGCTGCCCGCCGGCATCGAGGACTTTGTCGATCAGGTGGTACCTGAACTGCAGCGCCGCGGCCTGTTCCGCACCGAATATGAAGGCAGCACCCTGCGCGATCATCTGGGGCTGACTCGACCCGAGTAAGCGTAATTCCGATGGATTGCTTGTTGGTCACAAGTAGTTGTGATAACAGCAGAAAATCGGCCAAAGGGCCCGCTCCGCCGACACGCCGTAAATACATCCCTGTAGGCTCAGCCGAGCCATCCGTGGCGCGGATGGTCGGCTGAGCAGATCCCTTTGCCCTCCTTGCTGCTCCGGCATCGCCTGTTGGCGCCGTCTGCAGACAACTCGGAGTTTAGAAAGAGGCAACAGAGACAAGCTCCCACGACCGTGACATGCCAGGGATGGCATGTCCGAGCCTTACAGGGATGTACTTGTAGCGTGTCGTGGGAGGTGACTGTGTTGCCTCTGGAGCCGGGCGTAAAGACAGATGCTTACCTCGACTACAGTGTCATCCTGTAGTGCCGTCGGCTAACCTGATAAGCGTGCTTTCTGTAACGAACTTTCTGTAATAAACAAGGAGTCGATATGCGTATTTTGATGGTACTGACCTCTCATGACCAACTGGGGGATACCGGCGAGAAAACCGGTTTCTGGCTGGAAGAATTTGCCGCTCCTTATTACGTATTCAAGGATGCGGGCGCTAGCATTACTCTGGCTTCGCCCAAGGGGGGCCAGCCGCCGCTGGATCCGAAAAGCGATGCAACCGATGCCCAGACCGAGGCCACCGAGCGTTTTCGCGCCGATGCGGCCGCTCAGGCCGAGCTGGCCACTACCCACAAGCTGGCCGATCTGTCGGTGAATGACTTTGATGCGGTGTTTTATCCCGGCGGTCACGGTCCACTGTGGGATCTGGCGGAAGATGGCGACTCCATCGCGTTAATCGAGGCCATGGCTGCGGCGGGCAAACCGGTGGCGGCGGTGTGTCACGCCCCGGCGGTGTTGCGTCATGCCAAAGACGGCGCGGGTAAACCGCTGGTGAGCGGCAGGCGGGTAACCGGCTTTACCAACAGCGAAGAAGAAGCGGTGCAACTGACCGCCATAGTGCCTTTTCTGGTGGAAGAGATGCTGCGCCAGAACGGCGGCGATTACCGCAGGGCCGATGACTGGCAGCCGCATGTGGAAACCGATGGTTTGCTGGTCACCGGCCAGAACCCGGCCTCTTCCGAGCCGGCTGCCAGCGCCCTGCTGGCGCTATTGAAGCACTGACACCTCAGCCCGGCGGCGACAGCCGCCGTTCCAGCCGCTGAAACAGGGCATCGATCAAAATGGCCACCAGCGCCACCATGATGCCGCCCTGCAGCACGAAAGCCATGTTGTCGGTCAGCAGGCCGGCAATAATCACCTCTCCAAAGCCCTTGGCCGCCACCGTCGATCCTATGGTGGCGGTGCCGATGCTGATCACCAGCGAGATACGGATACCGGCGATGATCATCGGCAGTGCCAGCGGCAATTCCACCGACCACAGCTGCTGGCGCGGGCTCATGCCCATTCCGCGTGCCGCCTCGCGCACGCTGGCCGGCACCTGCTGCAGGCCGGTAACGGTGTTTTCATAAATGGGCAGCATGCCATAGAGAAACAGCGCCACCAGAGTCGGGGTCAGCCCGAAGCCCAGCGCCGGCACCGCCAGTGCCAGTACCGCCACCGGCGGAAAGGTCTGGCCCAGATTGGCGATGGCCCGGGCCAGTGGCAGAAATTCCCGCCCGGCGGCACGGGTTACCAGAATACCGCCGCCCAGCGCCACCAGGGTGGCGCCGAAAATGGCGATGAATACAGCCGCCAGATGCCACAGCAGCAAATTCAGGAAGCTGTCGCGGGCGTAAATGGCCGGGGCCCGTTCATCGACCAGCGGGCGAAACAGCGGCTCCAGCGATGGCATCTTGAGGGTCATGATCAGTAACAGCAGCAGGGGGATCGCCACCCCCAGCCAGCGGACAGGAGAACGGCTGCTCATGCCCGGGCACCCTGTTGCAGCAGATTATTCATCGATAACTGGCCGACGGCAATGCCGTTGGCATCCAGTACTTGCAGCAGCTCGGCTTGCTCCCAGATAAGCAATGCCATGGCGTCGCGCAGATTGGCGCTGGCCATAATGCTTGGTACCGAAGGCGGCAACGGCTGTTGCAGGGGCGCCATTATCTGGCCTACCTGCTTGATGGCCAGCAGGCGCAGGGAGCGGTCCAGTCCGCCCACCAGGCTTTGTACAAAACCGGCGCGGGGCTGGCGCAGCAGGGCCTCCGGGCTGTCGAGCTGCAGCAACTCGCCCTTGTCCATTACCGCAATCACGTCGGCCATCTTCACCGCTTCTTCCAGATCGTGAGTCACCATGATGATGGTGATGCCCAGCAATTTTTGTACTCGCAGCAGCTCGTCCTGCAGGTGTTCGCGGGTCAGCGGATCCAGGGCGCCGAAGGGCTCGTCCATCAGCAACAGTTCGGGTCGGGCGGCCAGAGCCCGGGCCACACCAACCCGCTGCTGTTCGCCGCCGGAGAGCTGGTGCGGGTATTTGTTGGCGAAGGTGGCGGCATCCAGCTTGAACAGGGTCAGCAGCTCGGTGACCCGCGCATCGATATCCGCCTTTTTCCAGCCCAGCAGCCGGGGCACGGTGGCGATGTTGTGATGAATGGTGCGATGGGGGAACAGGCCTACTCCCTGAATGACGTAGCCGATGCGCCGGCGCAGCTGCTCCGGCGGCAATGTGGTGACATCCTGCTCGTTGATCAGGATCTGGCCCTGGCTGGGTTCTATCAGCCGGTTGATCATGCGCAGGGTAGTGGACTTGCCGCAGCCGGAGGTGCCGACCAGCATGCAGAACTGGCCACGTTCTACCCTGAACGAGATGTCATTGACGGCGATTTGTGCGCCAAATTGTTTGCCGAGTGCTTTTACTTCGATCATGCATTTTCGCCTTTCTGCAGGGCTATCAGGGTGTCGATGAGGATGGCGAACAAAAAGGCCAGCAACAGGGTGGGCACGGCGCCGAGAATCACCAGATCGGTGGCGGTCTGGCCCAGCCCCTGAAAGATGTAGGTACCGAAGCCGCCGCCGCCCACCAGGGCCGCCACCGCCACCAGACCGATGTTCATGGTCACCACTACCCGCAGCCCGGTAAGAATCACCGGCATGGCCAGCGGAAACTCCACCTGCCACAGGCGCTGACGGGTATTCATGCCCATGCCGGTAGCGGCTTCTCGTACTCGGGCGTCTATTCTGTCGAAGCCCAGTGCGGTATTGCTGACGATGGGCAGCAGTGAATAGAAGAACAGGGCAATCACCGCCGGGGCCGCGCCTATGCCCCTAATGCCCAGCTCGGCCAGCAGCGGGTAGCCGGTGGCCAGCAGGCTGAGGGGGATCATCAGCAGGCCGAACATGGCCAGGCTGGGGATGGTTTGCAGCACATTCAGCACCGGAAAAACGCCATTGCGCAGGCGTTGGGAACGGTGGCAATACAGACCCAGCGGAATGCCGACGACCAGCGCCGGTATTATGCTGCCCAGTGACAGCTGTAGATGGCGAATCGCCTGACGCCAGAAATCGGTCTGATTATGGTATTCCCGCAACAGCGACAGGTTGTCGCCATGGCCGAAGGCCAGCAATGCCATGACGGCGGCGACGATCAGGGCAACCAGCGCCAGCCGGGGCAGGGGGCGCAATGCCAGCTTGATGGCCACATCGGTGATCAGCAGCGCCAGCCAGAATATGGCCAGCCAGAAGCCGGCATTGAGGGAAACCCGGGCCAGCGGGCTGGCCTCAACCAGCAGCAGTGTTGCACTGGCGCCGGCGGTATACATCAGCATTATCAGGGTCAGAGCGGTCAGCACCAAACGGGTGCGTATGGCCGTTTTGAAAAGGGATAACAGGCTGGTAAGCGCTAACATCACCAGCAGGGGGGTTAAGGTGCTGAAACCGGCCGCATCCAGCAGGCCGATGCTCTGGCCGGGCATGATGCGGTTGGGTTGCAGGCTGACGAAGGGCAGGGCAAACAGCGACAGCAGCAGGGCGAACCCGAGCAGGCCGCCGACCTTGTCCAGATTGAAAAACTTCAAAAAAACTCCTGACACATACTTAAAAAACTGCCAATGGCTGTACCGAACAAAGGGTCCGCTCCGCCGACTCGCCACTGGGCTAGCCATCTTTGCTGGGTAACGGCTGCGAATATTCACTGGATATTCGGTCCATTACCCAACAAAGATACACGGCAGCAAGCTGCCCCATTGGGGCTCGGAAATGCCGTCCATGGCATTTCACGGTCGCGGGAGTCGTTCCCTGTTGTCTCTCAGCAGCCAACCGACAGGCGACACCTGAGCGTAAAGGAGGATAAAGGGATCTGCTCCGCCGACCTTCTGTTTCAGGGATGAAACAGAGAGCGTACATGGATGTATTCACAGCGAGTCGGCGGAGCGGGCCCTTTGTCCGATGCGTGCACGTTTAACGGTGTTACTGGCAATCTGCACGCATATTTAATCCGATAGTATCAGTCCTTCAAAAAGCCCTTGTCGGACAGGTAGCTTCTGGCGACCGCCTGGGCGCTTTCGCCGCCGATGGCGATGCGGCTGTTCAGCTGTTGCAGGGTCTTGATGTCCAGCGACTGGAAAATCGGCTCCAGAATGGTGGCGATTTCCGGATGGGCCATCAGAATCTCTTCACGCACTATGGGTGCCGGGGCGTAGACCGGCTGCACGCCCTTGTCGTCTTCCATTACCACCAGGCCGACCGAGGCGATGGCGCCATCGGTACCGTATACCATGGCCGCATTGGTGTTGTCGGTTTGCAGGGCCGCCGCCTTTATGGTGGCGGCGGTATTGCCCCCGGCCAGCACCAGCAGCTGATCGTCGCTCAGGGTAAAGTCATAGGTCTGCTGAAAGGCGGGCAACACCGCCGGACTGGACACAAACTCGGCCGAGGCGGCCAGCTTGATATCGCCCCCCTGGGTCACATAACGGCCGAAATCGGACATGGTGTGTAACTGGTTACTATCGGCAATGTCCTGTCGCAGCGCGATGGCCCAGGTGTTGTTGGCGTTGGCGGGCGTGAGCCAGACCAGCTGGTGCTGGTCGTAATCCAGCTGTTTGGCCAGGTCATAGCCCTGTTGAAAGTCTTTCCATGCCGAGTCTGCTTCCCGGTTATGGAAGAAGGCGGCGTTGCCGGTGTATTCCGGATAGATATCGATTTCGCCGGAGGTGATGGCCTTGCGCACTATGGGGGTGCCGCCCAGCTGGGAGCGATTCTCTACATCGAGGCCTGCATCTTCCAGCGCCAGATAGATAACATTGCCCAGCAGGCCGCCTTCGGTGTCGATTTTGGACGACACCACGATGGCGTCGGCAGCCAGGCCGGGCTGGGCCACGGCCATGGAAAGGGTAAATACGGCCGAAGCCAGCGACTTTTTCATGTTGTTGTCCCTTATCTGGAAAAGTTTGAGTCCCTAAGCGTAAGGGTACTTTATGCAAAGCTCGCCCTCCGGTAAACCGCTAACCGGTTTCAGCTGTCTGCATGCTGTCGTTCCAGAGACAACACAGCCGCCTCCCACGACACGCCATTAACCCATCCTTGGGGGCTCGGAAATGCCGTCCCTGGCATTTCACGGTCGTGGGAGGCGTTCTCTGTTGCCTCTTTCTTGAATACCGAGTTGCCCGCAGACAGCGCTAACAGCTGACTCTGTAGCTTCAAGGAGGACAAAGGGATCTGCTCCGCCGACCTTCTGTTTCAGGGATGAAACAGAGAGCCCCCACGGATGGGTTCATGGCGTGTCGGCGGAGCGGGCCCTTGGTCCGATGGTCTGGCCCCCGCTATTCAGCTCTTGGGCGGCTGGTTGCTGCCATCCAGGTTGCCGGGAGCGTCCTTCTTGCTGCCGCGCGCTACGCGCAGGTTGAAGGGCCGCCAGAGGCCGTGACTGGAAAAACAGCCCCAGCCCCAGCGCAACCAGCGCAGCAGGGCGAAGGCCAGCCACAGCGCCCAGGCCAGCATCAGCAGCCGGTACACCAGCAGCGGCACCGACAGCACCCAGGCCTGGGGCAGTGCTCCCTCGCTGCGGTCCTGATACCAGCGCAGGGTATTGCCATGGGAGTTGTTGCCGCTGATCTGCATGTCGGGCAGGCCCAGCAGGCCCTGCTGTATGGCAAAAAACAGATAGCTCAGTGCCAGCAGGGTCAGCAATACCAGGCCGATTTGTGCCAGATTGAACAGTCGCCCCGCCTCGGCGTGTTGCCAGCGGCCACGCAGGCCGAGCGCCAGCAGCCAGCCAACCACCACCAGTGCCATCCACAAGGGCACCTGGGTCAGCCCTATGCCCAGCAGCAACCAGTGATGAAAGCGCAGCGGGGTGAACGAGATTCGGCTCAGGCCCAGGGCCAGCAACAGGGTCATGGCCAGCAGGCTCCAGAACAGTACCGCCGGGCCCAGGCGTGGGCCCATGGCAAACAGGATCCAGCGATCCTTGCCCAGTTCCAGCTCGATGTGATTATTGACGCCGGCACTGCCCGGATCGATATGCGGGGTAGACAGCAGCGGGCTGATGCCCTGGTTATGGCGCCAGTTAACCTCCAGCGTCTGGACCCCCGGTGTCAGCGGCAAGGTCAGCGTTTGGCCCTGCAGGCGAATGGGCTGCACCTTGCCGTTGATGGCCACCGACTGCAGGCTGATGTTGTCGGGCAGTTGCAGGCTGTGCTGGCCACCCTGACTGCTGCGCAGGCGCAGCTGCAGGCTGGCATCGATGGCGCGCTGGCCGGGCTTCAGGGTCAGGCGGGTGCTGTCGATGGTCAGGGTTTGCCCCTCGACCCCGGCGGGGCGACTGATGTCGAGCCTGATGGACTCTCCGGGCCAGGGGCGCCATTCCGGCAGCCAGTTGCCGGTGGCGCCCTGATGATGAATGACCGGTATGCCGCTGCTTTCCAGGTGCCAGATAGGGCTGGTATCCACTCGCCATGTCTCTGTCCAGCGGCGGGTGTCGGGGGCGGTCAGGGTGAGGCGGGGAGCCTTTTCCAGCCGGGACTGCCAGCGGGCTTGCTGCTGGTTGGCGGCAAGCACCAGCATCACCTGATCGTTCTGCACGCGAACGCCGTCGGTAAGTACCGACTCACCCGCCAGTAGCGGTATTTGCAGCGAGATGGGCTGCCCTGGCGGTGATTGCCGAGTGACCCGGGTCTCGATCATCCAGTCCAGATCGAGCCGTAATGTCCGTTCTACGCGTACAAAGTCCGGCAACGAGCCGGGTTCCAGCGCGGTTGGCTGCGTGGCGCTGGCCGTTTTAATGCGGCTCAGTTGCAACTGGGCCTCGGGCACGCCATTTTCATCGATGCCCTGCACCGTCCAGCCGCTTGCCTGCACCGTGACGTTGTGAGGGCGCAGCGTCAGCGGCAGTTGCACGCCGCCCCGAGCGGGCAGCGGGCCACTCATTTCTACTCGGTGAATGCCCGGCGGCAACGGCAGATACAGCTCACCGTTGCTGCCGCGCCGCAGTGCCGGTGCCGGATCACCGTTAAGCAGTACCTGGTGCGGTAGCCAGTGATCGGCGTCGGCCGGCAGGGGCACGGCCACCGCCGCCTGGGTATGCACTTCCAGTTCGGCAACCAGCTGCTGCGGGTCTATTTGTTGCGGATCTATGGTCAGGTTCATCTGCGAGATCAACGCACAGTCGGGCAGGCAGTCGGGAGGAGCCAGCAGGCGGGTTTTCAGCTGTTCGAGCAGCCGGGCATCCGGCATTTCTGCCTGGACCGGGGCTGGCAGGGCCAGCAACAGAGGAAGCAGCAGCCCTATCGGCAACCATACCGGTAACCAGGCCGACAACAGGCTGTGTTGCAGATAGAAACCGCGTCCCCGCTGAAAGTTAATGCCGGCCATGCGCAGTACCAGCAGGCCAACCAGCGTCACCCGCAGCAGGTTCAATAGCAGGTTGGCCGTCGGTGGCAACAGCACCAGTTGTATTTGCTGATCCCGTTGCACCGGGCCGTTCCAGCTTAGCTTGACGCTGTTCCATTGCCAGTCTGGCAGGCCGGGGCCGGTCTGCACTCTGGCATTGGGGTCAATTTGCGTCAGTGGTTGGCTCTGGCCGGTGGAAGGCGCTGCGGCCAGCCGTTTGCCGGTCAGCTCCTGCAGCGGCGTCGACTGCGGTACCGACAACCCCTGTTCGGCGTCGGACGTGACGGCCGTTGGGGCCTGGTCGGCCACCGGAACCGGCTGATAAGACGAAGTGTGTGCCAACTGCGGATACATGGCGGTACGTACCTCGGCCACCATGAAAGGGATGGCGATCAGCAGCAGCACCAGCAGGCCGAGATTACGATAACCGATCATGAATTTGCGTAATCGTCCGGCGGGCAGTACCCGCAGCAGTGCCGTGGCCGCCAGCAGATGCAGCCAGACCCAGCGTGGCGGGCCCAGTCCGCTGGACTGATGCCAGATCAGCACCAGGGTCAGCAGGGCAAGCAGTCCCCATTGCCAGCCCCAGAGGCGATAGGCGGCGAGGGCGGCGATCAGCACCAGAAACAAGTCCAGCAGGGTCCAGCGTTGCAGCCAGGTGCTGGGCGCGCTGTCCATGCCCGAGGCGGAAAGCAGCGTCCAGCCCGGTGGCAGGTGCAGCTGGGTGTGTAAATGCTGCACGTCGGTATTCCAGCCTACCGCCGGCAGGGTGCCGATGTTGCCCTGGTAGCGGCTGTCGGCGCTGAGTTCGAGTGCCCCCCGGCGCACTTCAACCCCCACCCGATCCGAATCCGGCAGTCGGGTAATGAACTGGGGTTGCCGGTCGATGGAAACCCGACCCAGCTGCAGGGCCGGGGTCGCTTCCAGCCGCCAGCCCTGGGTCATGCGGCCTGTGATGCGGTCTTGCAGGGTGTAGCCGCCACCGTCGAAGTCCAGCCACATTCGGCGCTGCAGGCTGAGCCGGTCGGGCTCCGGTTCCCGGTCACCGCGCCGGATTTCCCTGAGCTGCATCCGGTCACCCTGATCAATCCGATAGGCGGGCAGGCGTTGCCACTCCCGAGGCAGGCTGGTCTGCTGTGGATCGATGGAAACCAGATTCTCGACTTCGACCAGTCGCAGCTGATTCATGGCCTTAAATACCCAGACCTCCTGCTTCGGCCAGGGCGCCGGTACGGTAGCCAGGGTCAGGTTGCTGATATTAGCTGGGTGACGGCTGACAAGGCGGATGCTCCAGCGACCGGGGCGAACCTGTACCCGCAAGCGACCGTCGGGCTCAAGCCGGGCGGGCAGGGGACTGTTTAGCAGCAGCGGTATCTGTTCATTGAGCAGCACCGGGCCCAGCAGCAGTTCGCGTTGCTCACCGGCCACCTCCAGATTAACGAGGGTGGTTACCTGCAGCGGAATATTGTCTTCGACCTGGCGATACACCTGCAGCGCCAGGGTATTTCCCCCTGCTGCTTGTGTATCGCCGTCAGCCTGTCGCTTGCCCAGCCAGAGGCGGCCATTATTATCCACATAGGTTTCTTCTACAGGCTTTTCATTGATAGTGAGTGCCAGCAAACCGGTGTCCGGGTTAAGGGTGAGCTGCTTCGGCAGTCGCTGCCATTGCCATTGCCCCTCGATGCGATGATTGCCGGGGGGCAGCTTGATGCTGGGGTTGCCCTGGTCGGCCGACACCGCCACCGGCTTGCCGTTCACGGTGATCTGCCGGGGCCAGTGCCGTTGGTCTCCGGGCAGGGTGACCCAGTCTTCCCGATAGAGTTGCCACTGCTGGCTGAAGCGACCGCCGTTATCGCCGAGATCGAGGGCCAGTCGGCTGGGCCAGGCACAGTGGTGGCTGGCTCCCTGGTTATAGAGAAAGGGGCAGTGGCGCTGTTCTTCGCCGTGCAGCGCCCAGCCAATCCAGGGTTGCAGCGGAGCGGGGACCTGCTCCGGGCTAAGGGCGCGAACCGTCAGCGGCAGCAGGGTAAGCATCAAGAGTAACAGGGTGACAACGGGGCGCATCGGGTTCCTTCCTTGGCAGACAGCAATAGCGGCGTGTTTAAGGGTCGCCCATAGAGTATCAAGCGTAGCAGGATCTGGCTGTGAATAGATTCGAACGGCAATCAAATTGACTGGTTTTGGCCGCCGGTTATCACTGGCTGGTGATGACTTGATGATGTGAAAAGGCGATGTTTATTGCGAAAACCAAGGTTTACCGCTTTCTATATACTCCAAAGCAGCATAAAAACGGGTTCACATGTGTCACCTGTTGCAAAATGCTGCACTTTTGGTTTTTTTCTAGTCGGTTCTGCTATAAAGTCGCAGCATCTTTAGTGTATGAGATGGATTTTCTGCCATCAAAGGATGACTATGAACCAAGCACAACCTCTTCTGCTGCGGCTGACCAACAGTGTCAGTCTGGTGACGCAAATTCTGATCGGCATTATCGCCGGTACCCTGCTGGCGGTATTGCTGCCCGATACCGCCAATTCGGTTGGCCTGCTCGGCAGCCTTTTTGTGAGCGCGCTCAAGGCCGTGGCACCCGTACTGGTGTTCGTGCTGGTGGCGTCGTCCATCGCCAATCACAAGCATGGCAATCAGACCAGCATCAAGCCGATATTGTCGCTGTACCTGCTGGGTACCTTTGCCGCCGCCCTGACCGCGGTGGTGATGAGCTTTGCCTTTCCCACCGAGCTGGTGCTGGTGACCAACGGCGCCGAGGCCTCGCCGCCCGAGGGCATTGGTGAAGTGCTGCAGACGCTGCTGTTCAAGGTGGTGGATAATCCGGTTAATGCCCTGCTGACCGGCAACTTCATCGGTGTGCTGGCCTGGGCCATCGGTCTGGGACTGGCCATGCGCCACGGTGCCGACTCCACCAAGCATCTGTTTCGGGATATGGCCAACGGTGTGTCCGGTATCGTCAAGTTTGTGATTCGGCTGGCACCCATCGGTATCTTCGGTCTGGTGGCCAGCACCATCGCCAGCACCGGCTTCGAGGCCCTGTGGGGGTACGCCCGGCTGCTGGGAGTCCTGCTCGGCTCGATGGCGGTAATTGCGCTGGTGATGAACCCGTTGATCGTTTACTTCAAGACGCGTCGCAACCCTTATCCGCTGGTGTTCAAGTGCCTGCGCGAAAGCGGCGTGACCGCCTTCTTTACCCGCAGCTCGGCCGCTAATATTCCGGTAAACATGGATCTGTGCAAGCGGCTGGATCTGCATGAAGACACCTACTCCGTGTCCATTCCGCTGGGGGCCACCATCAACATGGGCGGCGCCGCCATTACCATTACCGTGCTGACCCTGGCCGCCGTGCATACCATGGGCATAGAAGTGGACATGGCCACGGCCCTGCTGCTGAGTGTGGTTGCCGCCGTTTCCGCCTGTGGTGCCTCCGGTGTAGCCGGTGGCTCACTGCTGCTGATCCCGCTGGCCTGCAGTCTGTTCGGCATCTCCAACGAGGTGGCGATGCAGGTAGTGGCCGTGGGCTTCATCATCGGTGTGCTGCAAGACTCGGCAGAAACCGGCCTCAACAGCTCCACCGACGTGCTGTTTACCGCCGCCGCCTGTCAGGCGGAGCAGAACAAGGCCTGACCTTCGGCCCGGTGAACGACAAAGGCCGCGGGCGTTATGCCCGCGGCCTTTTTTATTGAGCAATGTTCCTGATTTGCGGGTGCCAGCAAGGGCGACACCGCCTTTTTGTCTGTTCTTGATGATCGGGGCTAACTGCCCAGCACCACCCCCAGGCTGAGCATGGCCATCACCATCAGAGTCAGCACGCCGAGCAGGGGGCCGATAAACTTCAGCCAGACGCCGTAGGATACCCGGCCGATGGCCAGGCCGCCCATCACGATGCCGGAGGTCGGCGTCACCAGGTTGGGCAGGCCGGAGGCGGACTGGAAGGCGGTGACCACCAGTTCGCGGCCGATGCCGGAAAAGTCGGCCAGGGGTGCCAGTATCGGCATCGACAGCACCGCCAGCCCGGAGGAAGAAGGCACTATCAGGCTCATTACCGCTTCTATTCCGTAAATGGCGTTGATAAAGGCGATCTGGTGCATCCCCGACAGCAGCTCCTCGGCATAATGGAGGATGGTGTGGGTGATATTGCCGTTATCCATTACCACCACCAGGCCGCGGGCAATGGCGATAATCAGCGCTACTCCGAGCAGATCCCGGGCGCCATCGATAAAGCTGCCGGTCAGGTTAGCTTCCGACAGCCGGCCCACCAGCCCCACCAGTATGCTGGCGCCGATAAAGAGTGCCGACAGCTCGGCCATCCACCAGCCGCCCGCCGACACACCCCACATCATGACACCGAAGGTCAGGGCGAAGATGGCCAGGATCAGCTTGCGGGTCCGGGTCAGCTCGGGAGCCTGCTGTGCCTTGCCGTGCAGAAAGTGACGTTCGTTCTCTTCCTTCTGATGGGCGACCAGAGAGCGGGATGGATCCCGTTTCACTTTTTCTGCATAGCGCATCACGTAGAAGACGCAGGCCAGCCAGCCCAGCAGCAATATCGCCAGCCGCAGGCCAAAGCCGTCCATGAAGTTGATTTCGGCGGCATTGGAGGCGATGACGGTGGCGAAGGGGTTGATGGTGGAGCCCAGGCAACCGATACCGGCACCGATCATGATGATGGCGACGCCCACTATGCTGTCGTAGCCGGCGGCGATCATCACCGGGATCAGCAGGGCATAGAAGGGGATGGTTTCCTCGGCCATGCCATAGACGGTACCGCCGAGGGCAAACAGTCCCATCAGCAAGGGGATCATCCACTTTTCCCGGCCCTTGAGCCGGGCCATGCTGCCGTTGATGCCGGCATCGATGGCGCCGGTGCGGGTCACCACGCCCAGAAAACCACCGATCACCAGCACAAACAGGGCCACATCGACGGCGCGGGCGGCATAGCTGGCCGGATCATAAAACCCCTGCACCGGGGCCATCAGTATCTCGACCATGCCCTGAGGGTTGGCGTCTACCGACTGATAAGAGCCTGCTACCGGTACCTCGCGGCCCAGGGCTTCGTTCTTTTCCATCTGATACTGACCGGCGGGAACGATCCAGGTCAGTGCCGCCATCACCATGGTCAGCAGGAACAGTATGGTATAGGCGGAGGGAAACTTAATTTTGGTCATCAGGATGTCCTTGTGTTCATCGACCGGATTACCGGCGAGAGGGCCGAGGGCCCTCTCGGCCTGGTATCAGGCAACCAGTTCCATGATTTCCTGAACCGATTTCCCGGCCAGGCCCATTTTGTCCAGGGTGCGTCCGCTGCTGAAATAATCGGCTTCGTTATAGGCGTTGTCGATATGCAGGCAGGATTCGACCAGCGTGGTTTTTACTCCCGCGAGCCGGCCGAACTCGAAACAGGGCACCAGCAGATAGGCGGCGTCTTCGGTGATGTAGCGGTCCTGGGACGACTTTGGGGCGCTGTTGAGCTTGCCGTGGGTTTCCGAGGTGCGGTTCAGCTCATGGACGCTGTCGGCGTTCAGGCCATACAGGCTGTTCATGGCCTCCAGCTCGGATGTCAGCGTCAGGCCCAGAGCCTGACCGACCGCCAGCCGCTCCTGCTCCATGACCGCCGCCGCCCGGGCGGTGGCTGGTGAACAGCAGTCCTTGTAGTAATTGAACTGGCCGTTGAAATTTTCCAGCAGACCCATGTTGAGGGTGGTCAGTAGCGGATGGCCGCCGAAATTGATGTTTTCCAGCCCGGCGGCAATCACGTTGTCCAGGGCGGTCAGCGGCAGCGGCATCAGCGGCTGCAGGCGCTCAATGGCCTCTTGCGTGCGGCTGGCGGGCAGGGCAGCCACCGGCAGCTGCTCTTTCATGCCGAGGATGGCCAGTTGCGCCGGGCCGACGATGCGAGTCGCCCAGGGGATGGAAATGGCATCGATCAGGGTGACGTCCAGCGTCTGATAACCTGCTTCCAATCTGATGCGGTTAAAGACCAGGGAGCCGTAATTTCCCGGCATCAGCAATATTGTCTGGCCATCGCGCAGGTGCGGCAGCATGGCCCTGAACAGGGGTTCCTGAGCGAAAGAGGGTACCGGCAGCACCAGCACATCGGAGAAGGCCACCGCCTCGGCCAGATCGCGACTCAGAGTATCGATGGCCTGGGTGCCGGCGAATTCCAGAGGCACGCCATTGAATTCGGCCAAGGCCTGAATACCACCGCGTTGAGCGATGTCGTCCAGTGGCTGATCGAAGCCGGGGGCGCCGTACAGGCAGACCCGGGCTCCCAGCAGGGAAAAATGATAGGCGGCGGTCAGGCCGGCATTGCCGGAGCCGATCACGGAGACACGAGTGGACATGGTTTTTCCTCTGGAGGTGGATTGCTGATGGCGCCAGACTAGGAAAAACCGGGAGCGCAGAATAATGCACAGGCCCTCTTGAACCATGCAGAAAAGACATGCTTCGGCGGGTGTCGATATGTAATTGGTTGATGAGTAAGGTGTTAATTTTATGATGCGTGCCGCTATTATCGAAAGACAAGTGTGACGCAGGTCACTTTTTCTCGGAGAGGTCCCGCATCGGTCCCATGTTTAATTCTATGCCCATGTCTGCGGCCAGCGCGGTAAAGTGATCGATAAAGCGCTGGGCATGGCGGTTGAGCGGGCGCAGAGCCGGATAGAGCACTTCAAATTCGAACGGCAGCGAAAAGGCCAGCGGCCGCTCTATCACGGCGTTATGCTCGCTGGCAATGCGGGCGGTAAAGGGATCCGTGATGGCCATGCCAAGCCCTTCTTGTACCAGCGCGGCCGCGGTAGTGGCCAACGAGACTTCTATCTGCTCGGTCATATTCAACTGGTAGCGCCGCAGCAGCGCATCGAACTGGCGCTGGCTGACATCTTTTTCATGGCGGATCAGCGGAAGATCGGCCAGATCATCCACATCAATATGCGACTTTTCTGCCAATGGCGAGGAGGCGGGCAGCAGGCACACCGACTTGCATTTCACGCGCCGGGCCCTGACGCCGGCCAGCGGCTCATCGATAAAGGCAAAGCCGATGTCGGTGGTCTGGCTCTGGACCCTGTGTACCACTTCTTCCGAACGGTAGGTCTTCAGTGCCACCTTCATCTGCGGTGACTGGTGTAGAAAGCGGGCCAGGGTACGGGGAAGAAAGGTGTTGGAAAGCAGCGGCATGGCGGCAATATTGAGGCGGCCGAACCGGTGGGCGCGAATGGAGGCCGCGGCCTGATCCAGCCCGGAGACGGCCTCGAAGGCTCTGGCTACCTCCAGATAAAAGGCTTCGCCATCATCGCTGAGCTGCAGCCGGTTGCCCTTGCGGATAAACAGCTGGAACCCCAGTCGCTGCTCTAGCGCCGCCAGCAGGCGGCTGACCGCCGGCTGGCTGAGATTAAGCCGCTCGGCGGCGGCGGTGACCGTCCGGCATTCGACAATAGCCTTGAAGGCATTGAGCTGGGAGAGTTTCATAAGGGGTTGGCCTGTCATCCTGATTTAGCCGAATTATACCCATCGGATTAACTTTTTGACTGTTATATCACTCCCGGGCAAAAGGCCCGCTTGGTGGATCCGCTCTGGTAAATGCCACTCACCGTTTCAGCCTTGGCCCTGTTGCAGGCAGAAGGAGATAAAGCGGCGCTGCAGGGCCGAATGGTATTTTTGTTTGTGCCAGGCCAGCCGCAGGGTGCGCGACAACTGAATGTTGACATCAACCACTACCAGACGGCCGGTGGCCAGCCGATCCTGTGCCGCCCTGCGGGACACAAATGCCAGCCCCAGCCCTTGCTCTACCGCCTGCATCACCGACTCCAGGGTGTTGAGTTCCAGCATGTTGCCCAAGGTGCCGAGCCTGGGTAGCAGCTCGCGATCAAACTGCTCGCGGTTACCCGACCGTGGCTCACGCAGTACCCAATCGTAGTGTTCGAGTTGCGCCAGGCTCAGTGTTCGCTGCCGGGTCAAGGGGTGGTTCGGGTGGGTGACGATCAGCATTTCATCGCTGAGCCAGTCTTGCGTGACCAGTGCCGGATGATAATTTTCTCCCTCGATCAGCGCCATATCCAGCTCGAAGCGTGCCAGCATTTCACACAGGTTGTGGGTGTTGGTGATGCACACCCGGGCCTGCAGCCCCGGTTGCCGGGCCAACAGCCTGGGTAGCAGGTAATTGCCGATGGTCTGGCTGGCGCCCAACCGCAGGGTGCCGCTGGGTTCGGCGCTGTCGTCAAACAGGTGCTCTATGTCGGTAATGCGGCTCAACACCTCTTCGGCCAGCGGCTGCAATTGTCGGCCCTGTGCATTGAGTTGCAGCCGTGGGTGCACCCGGTCAAACAACGGATTACCCAGGCGACGCTCCAGCTCGGCCAGCGCCTGTGACAGGGCGCCCTTGCTCAGAAATAACTCTTCGGCCGCCAGCCCCAGGTTGCCGTGGCGGGCAATGCTGCTGAATACCTGCAGTTGTTTCAGACTTATCATTTAGAAATACCAAACGGTTTGTTTAAATCATTTAGATATCATGAATGGTAGGGCTTTTCTATGATGAGTACTCGTTATCGAGGAGGCCCATCATGCTGACTATTTATCGCCAACGTTTCGCCGCCGCGCCCACCCCCATGGCCGGGCTGGCGCTGGGTATCGCCAGTCTGGGCTGGTGCTGGGAAAATACCGGGTTGTTTGCCGGTGGCGCCCAGGCGCTGGGGGCGGCCATCGCCGCCGTGCTGCTGCTGATACTGGTGGGCAAATTCGTGCTGCACCCCCGGCTGCTGGCGCAGGATCTGGCGCATCCGGTGGTGGGCAGCGTGGTACCCACCTTTGCCATGGCCACCATGGTGATCTCCAGCGCGGTCGGCGGCGACATGGGGGCCGCGCTCTGGTTGTTGGCGGTGGCGTTGCACCTGGTGTTTCTGGTCACCTTCGTCTGGCATCGGCTCAAGGATTTTCGGCTGCATCACATGGTGCCCAGCTGGTTTGTACCACCGGTGGGCATCATAGTGGCGGCGGTTGCCAGCCCCGGTGGCGCCCTGGCCCCGCTGGCTCAGGGTCTGCTGTGGTTCGGCATGAGCTGCTATGCCCTGATGCTGCCGATGATGCTGTATCGACTGATCTTCTGCGCCGAGGTGCCGGATGCGGCCAAGCCGACCATCGCCATTCTGGCCGCGCCGGCCAGCCTGTCGCTGGCCGGTTACCTGACGGTGATCGGCAATCCTTCTCCGCTGCTGGTGGCGGTGCTGCTGGGCATTGCCGTGCTGATGACAACGCTGATTTATCTGGCGTTTATCAAGCTGCTGCGCCTGCCGTTCAGCCCGGGTTATGCGGCCTTTACCTTTCCGCTGGTGATTGGTGCCACCGCCCTGTTCAAGGTGGCGGCGCTGGCCGGGCAATGGGGGCTGGATACGCATACTCGGGAGCAGCTGCGTGTGCTGGCCGGCGGTGAGCTGATGGTGGCCACCCTGGTGGTGGCCTATGTCGCCCTGCGCTTCGCGCTGTTTTTCGGTCCGCAGCGCAAAATCCAACCGGGGTTGGCGCAATCCTGAGCCGCCATACGTGAACGGTAGACTCGTTGCATGTAAGACCAATCTGGAAAATTAACTGATCTGCTTGGCTTCACGGTAAAGGTCGAACGAAGGGCTCACTCCACCGACACGCTGAACCGCATCCCTGCGACGCTCAGCACATGACGTCCTGTCATGTGATGGTCGCTGGAGTAGAACCCTTCATCCTCTCTAATGCTGCAGAGTTGCCTGTGGAGCGACCTACAGATAACTCGGTGCTATGGAGAGGCAGCAGAGATCGGCTCCCACGACCGTGAAATGCCAAGGAGGGCATTTCCGAGCCCCCATGGATGGGTTTATGGCGTGTCGTGGGAGGTGACTCTGTTGCCTCTCGTTCCGAGTTTCAAATAGATCATATTTTTATTTAGATTGGTATAAAAAGGCCGGTGGCGAATGCCCACCGGCCTTTTTGCTTGGTGTAGAGACACGCTTGACTAGCCCTCTACTATCTGAAGCCGGGACGCCGAGTGCTGGTTCAGGTAGGCGGAAAACTCGCTGTGCAGCAGGGGTTTGCTGAAATAATATCCCTGAATGATATCCGCTCCCTTCTGGCGCAGATAAGCCAGCTCGGTGTCGGTTTCTACCCCTTCGGCCACCACCTCCAGATTCAACTGCCGGGCCATGGCGATCACGGCGGACATGATCGCCTTGCCGTCGGTGCCCTGATTGAGGTCGGTAACAAAGCTCTTGTCTATCTTAAGCTCGTCTATCGGCAGCCCCTTCAGGGCACTCAGGGAGGAATAACCGGTACCGAAGTCGTCCAGCGCTACCCGGATGCCGGACTTGCGGATTTTTCTCAGTTGGGAGATGGCTTCTTCTCCCTGCATGATGCTGGACTCCGTTACCTCTACCGCGAGGCAGTCGGGAGCCAGATCCAACCCCGTCAGGCAATCATGCAGCAGAGTGTGCATGTCTTCCCTGAGTAGCTGTACAAAGGAAACGTTTACCGACACCCGGGGCACCGCATTTCCGGCGTTCTGCCAGGCCTTTATCTGATGGCAGGCCTCCAGAATCACCCAACGGCCCAGCGGCAGGATCAGGCCGGACTGTTCGGCGACGGGAATGAACACATCGGGCGGTATCCAGCCCTTGTCCGGATGATGCCAGCGCAACAAGGCTTCGCAGCCCACCAGACGGCCGCTGCGGGCGCAGATCTGGGGCTGGTAGGCCAGCTGCAGTTCGTTGTGGTTGAGCGCCCTGCGCAGATCATCCTTGATTTCCAGGTTCTTGAGCGAGGTGATGGCCGAGCTGCGACAGAAGAAGCGGTAGGTATTCTTGCCCTCGCGCTTGGCGTCGTACATCGCCAGATCGGCACTCATCAGCAACTCACTCACGCTTTCTCCCACCTCGGCGGCCAGCGCGATACCGATGCTGGCCCCGATACGCAGCTCTCGTCCATCGACTGCCAGCGGGGCGTCGAGGGCATCAAGAATGCGCCGGGCCACGGCTTCGGCGCCAGTCCGATCCCGTATGTTACGCAGCAGTATGGTGAACTCGTCTCCGCCCATACGGGCCAATTGGGGATGGGCTGTTTTTTCATCGGGGCCGAGCGGTCTGACGATATCGGCGCAGCGCAGAGTCTGCTCCAGGCGCCGGGCCACGGCCTGCAGCATGGCGTCGCCGGTTTCGTGGCCCATGGTGTCGTTGATATGCTTGAATTCGTCCAGATCGAGAAACAGCAGTGCAATGGCCGGGGGGCCACCATTGCTGTTGGCATAGTGCAGATCCAGTTCTTCCAGCAATCTGCGCCGGTTCGGCAGTCGGGTCAGGTTGTCGAGGTAGGCTATTTCGTGCAGATCCCGTTTTTGTCTTATTAGAGTCTGGCCCATGTCTTTTACTGTGTTGGCCAGGCCCGTCAGCTCGTCATTGCTGCGGCTGTAAAAATGCCAGTCGTTATCTCCCTGTTCCAGTTGACGAGCTGCCCAGTCAAGTTTCAATATCGGGCTTATCAACATTCGGTTCAGCAGCCAGAACAGCAGTAGCATGCTGAACAGCATGACCACAGCGGTATGCTTGATGGCACTGGAGCCGAGATCCCACAGCAACTGGTGCAGCTTGGCGGTTGGCCAGCCAATGGAAAAATAGAGGTTGTCCATCAGGGCCACCTGTCCCACCAGATAGGGCTGGGCATCGAGCATCAGGCTTTCCTGATAGATTATCTGCTCGGCGTCGGTCGCTTTTTCCTGTGCAGACAGTATCGTCAGTCCTTCGGCCGACAGCCGGGTGTCTCCCTGCTCCAGCACCCGAGTCCCGTTGTCATGATAAAGCAGGCTGAATCCTTCGCTGAACAGGCTGCTGTTGTCGACGATCGGGTTCAGGAAGTCGAGGTTGGACTTGATCACCAGATAGCCCTTGAGCTCGCCTCGACTGTTACGGGTTTTTTCCACCGGGTCGAACAGCACCAGTTTTCTGAGCGCCACCAGCATCCAGCGACCGGTATCGGGATCGATCATGATGCCAACTTTGTAGTCGACGCCCGAGGCCTTTATCGCCCGAAAATAGGCGGTATCCCGTTCGTCATCGGTCTGGTTCAGGTCGTCGTCGGTCAGCAGGGCTATCTCTTCATAGCTATTCGGCATCAGCAGGCTGATTTCCTGATATTCGGGGTCGACCGACATGAAGGATTCGAACTCCCCGGCCAGCACCTTATACATGATATGGGCGCGAGTATTTTCTGCGGTCATCAGGTAACGGTTCAGTACCACATTGCTGGCCAGTACCTTGCTGTCGGCTTCGATCATCTGCAGTTTTGCCTGCAGCGTGCTTTTTACCTGCAGCAGGGAGTCTTTGGTCTGCACCTTGATCTGGTTTTTGACATAGTCCTGATAGAGTTGATAGGAAGTTCCGATCAGAACCACAGCCTGTATCAGCAACAGGGGTAGCAACCACAGGGCTATCTTCGGCTTGAGTTGCATTTCCCGCTCCTTTGCTGGTGAGTCGGCCGTTAACGGATAGCCTGGTGAAGGTCCTGCATGATCTTTTTGTGCCGTTTGATAAGCTTCCGTGGTAGTGCCTGACCGGTTTCTGACTTCGCCTGTATGGTCTGATTCGGGTAGATAAGCGGGTCATTCAGAAAGGCTTCCGGCAGGGCTGCCGCCGCCTCGTTGGGCTCGGCACTGTCGATATAAAGCGCATTTCTTGCCGCCCGGCAGACGGCTGAGGGTAGGAAAGTGTTCATCCATGAACTCCTTTGGGCCGGTTAGCACCAATATGGACCTTATTGAGCCTATAAACATGATGCAACAATCCTGTGGCGTCAATGCGTTTAGCACAAATAAGGGTGGTGTACGAGTCCCTAATCCCGGCGACAGATGAGAAGAAGGATCTGATGTCCGGCTGCCAAGCGGCGGGTGCTCGACTTCGGTTCATTGATCAATTAACCACATGCTCGCTCTTGTCTGCGATGGCACCGCATATGCCTGTCTAGCCGCCGAAAAAGAAAAACCAGGTCGGCACCGGCGCCACGGCCAGGGCCATCAGGGAGAGAAAGCCGTGAAAAGGAATAAGCCTGCTCATGCCGACCACCAGGCCGATGCCGCCACCTCCGCCAAGCAGGGTGTTGCCTGGCAGGTTGATGGCGGCGGCGATGGTCAGGTAGCGGTATTTTAACAGCAGCGGGGCTATGCCCGCTGGTAACCGTTCGCCAAGTAGTGCCAGCCGCTGTTGCCGGTTCAGCGGCGCAAGCTGACTGACCAGGGCGCCGGCCCGGTACAGGTGCAGCCAGTTCAGCAGCCGGTAGACCGGGCCGGGAGGCAGGAGCCTGCCGATCATGAAGCTGAGCGACAGGGCGGCAAGAGTACACACATAGACCAGCAGGGCCCCCTTGCTGCCCAGCAGCATCATCAGGGCCAGACCGATTTCTATCCCGGGCATGAAGGGGATGGCCATCAGGCAGATATAAAGGCAGGCCGTTACCAGCACCATGACATTGATCAGCGTATCGTGCCGGGGAAACAGCTGCAGGTCGAGCTGCTGGGCCAGCCAGCTTCCCCCCATATTCAACGCGATAATAATGCCGAACAACAGGGCGAGCCTGAGATAGCGTGTCAGCCCGGCATCCCCATCGGGCTCGTGATGCGAGTCATTCATATACCGTCCTGGGTAGCGTTCGGTCACATGCCTTATTGCTTCAGGGTACCTCTGAACCAGTACTCCCGGCGGGTATCCCAGTACCAGCGCGCCTTGGTCCATACAAAGGTGACTTCGGCGGTATCGCCATGCACCACACCTTGCCAGGTGATGGTGCCGTGGGTCGGACTTTCGGTAACCGCATCGAAATGGATGCTGTCGTCAACCACAGTGGTTGAATATTCTCCACTTTTGAAATTATAAGGTGCACAGGACACAGAGGTGAACAGACCGTCCTGAAAGATGATCTCCTCGTGCTCGTCGGGGTCCAGGGCCTCGCCTGCTTCGCCGTTGAGACCGACAAAGGTCATTCCGTCCAGCAACTCGGCTTGAACGCCGATCGGCACCATGCCCAGGAAGGTGATCAGCAGGCCATACCGCAACAGGATGTTCATCAGTGCCTCCAGCAAGCTGTTGACCTGCCCCGACGGCAGGCAGGGAAAAGTATTGCACCCAAGTGGGTGCTCACTTTCTATTTTAGCATTGTGGCCGAGCGAGCAGATTGGTCGGCGGAGAGCCTGGAACAGGATTGGTGGAGGGGATGCGGTCTGCACTCGGGATCCCCTCTAGAAGGCGGCGGCAGGACCGGCGCCAACGTGGGGATCAGATCAGTTCGTCGTCGCCGATCCGCACTACCAGCTTGCCGAAGTTCTGGCCCTGCAGCAGGCCGATAAAGGCCTGTGGCGCGTTCTCCAGCTCTTCCACTATCTGCTCGCGATAGTGTATTTTGCCGTCACTCAGCCACTGGCCCATGTCCCGGGCGAACTCGTCGTAACGGTGGGCGTAATCGTCGAAGATGATAAAGCCCTTCACGGTCAGACGCTTGATCAGAATGGTGCCCATCAGCTGACCCAGGCGATCGGGACCATCCGGCAATGCGGTGGCGTTGTACTGGGAGATCAGGCCACATACCGGAATGCGGGCGCCGGTGTTGAGCAGCGGCAATACCGCATCCAGTACCTTGCCGCCGACGTTCTCATAGTAAATATCGATGCCGCCGGGGCAGGCCGCGGCCAGCTGTTCGGCAAAGTCATCGGCCTTGTGATCGAGACAGGCGTCCACGCCCAGGGTGTCGAGCGCGTAGCGGCATTTCTCTTCGCCACCGGCCACGGCAACGACGTTACAGCCCTTGAGCTTGCCGATTTGTGCCACCATGGAGCCCACGGCGCCGGTGGCGGCGGCCACCACTATGGTTTCACCCGGTTGCGGCTTGCCGATATCCAGCAAACCCATATAGGCGGTAAAACCGGGCATGCCCAGTACACCCAGGGCATAGGAAGGTGGCACCTGAGCAGGGTCCAGCTTGATCAGCCCCTGACCATCAGACACCGCATAGTCCTGCCAGCCGCTGTAGCTCAGTACCCAGTCGCCTACCTGATAGTCGGAGTGGTTGCTGGCCTGTACCCGGCTGACGGTGCCGCCAACCATGGGCTCACCCACGGCCACCGGCTCGGCGTAGGACTTGGCGTCGCTCATGCGGCCGCGCATGTAGGGATCCAGACTCATAAAAACGGTTCGCAGCAGCAGCTGGCCGTGACCAGGCTGGGGAATGGCAGTCTCTTGCAGCGCAAAGTTGGCGTCGGTAGGCGCGCCCACCGGGCGTGAGGCCAGGGTGAGCCGGCGGTTGCTGTTGGCGGTTTGCTTCATTTTGTGCTCCTTCATTGGTGGGCTGACTTTACAGGCTGGCGAGCAGAATTTGACGGCAGTGTTCGGGCGTTACATCACCGTGTTCACCCAGTGCGACCATGCCGTGGCGTTGCAGGCTGTCGATGATGCCGTCGATATGTTCGGCATTCAGACTGTAGTCGCCAAGGCGGGTTTTGACGCCGACGGATTCGAAGAAAGCACGGGTATGTTCGATGGCGGCTTCGGCCTTGTCGTCGTCGCTGCCCGCGCGGATATCCCATACCCGCTCGGCATACTGCACCAGCTTGCCGAGTTTGGTGGCCTTGCGCTGGCGCAGCATCTCGGGCAGCACTATGGCCAGGGTCTGGGCATGATCCAGGCCGTGCAGGGCGGTGAGCTCGTGGCCCAGCATGTGGGAAGCCCAGTCCTGGGGAACGCCGGCGCCAATCAGGCCGTTCAGGGCCAGGGTCGCGGTCCACATCAGGCTGGCGCGGGTCTGGTAATCTTCTGGCTCGGCCAGCGCCTTGGGGCCTATTTCAATCAGGGTTTGTAGCAGACCTTCGGCAAAGCGATCCTGCACCGGAGCCTGGGCCGGGTAGGTGAGGTATTGCTCCATGACGTGCACGAAGGCATCGACCACGCCATTGGCGACCTGACGGGTGGGCAGGGTGTAGGTCTTGACCGGATCCAGCACGGAAAAGCGCGGGTATACCCGTTCACTCATGAAAGGTAGTTTGGCCTGCAGCGCCTTGCGGGTGATGACCGAGCCCTTGTTCATTTCGGAGCCGGTGGCCGGCAGGGTCAGCACGGAACCGAAGGGCAGGGCACGATCGATATTCTGGCCGCCTTGCAACAGTATTTCCCAGGCATCGCCTTCGAACAGGGCGGCAGCGGCAACGAACTTGGTGCCATCTATCACAGAGCCACCGCCGACGGCCAGCAAAAAGTCGAGGTCGTTATTGCGCACCACGGCCACCGCTTCCATCAGGGTTTCGAAGCTGGGATTGGGCTCGATGCCGCCGAACAGTTGTACTTCACGCTCACCGAGGGCGGTGGTGACTTCGTCCAGGGTGCCGGTACGACGGGCACTTTCGCCCCCAAACAGTACCAGTACGCGGGCGTTGGCCGGTACCAGCTGCGCCAGACTGGCGACTTTTCCGGCGCCAAATTCGATACGGGTCGGGTTGTAAAAGCTGAAGTCCTGCATGAGTTACCTTCGTTTTGTTTTGATGATAAGAATTAAATTAGACCGGTCGTCTAGTGTTCTGTGCTGAAAAAGCCCGTCACAATACGGGCCAGATCGTCAGTTTACCAGCAGCCGCCGGGTCATGCTCATCGCCATATCCAGATGTCGTTCATCACGATGCAGCTTGGTCAGCAGGCTGGCACCCAGCCACAGTTGATAGAGACTGGTGGCCAGCAGGGCCGGTGGTTGTGCCGGCAGGGAGCCATCGATGACGCCGGCGTCGATGCAGTCCTGAATGCGACCAATCACTCGATCGGTGCCGGTTTTCAGGGTCAGGCGCATCGGCTCCGACAGGTCGGCCACTTCTGCGCTGAGCTTGACCACCAGACAATCACTGCGGCCTTGCGGGCTGCAATAGCGACGCTGCCATTCACTCCAGTAGCCCATCAGTCGTTCCCGACTGTTCTGTCTCGGCTGGCTGAACAGGGCATCCAGTTCGGTCAGGTACTGGCTGAAGTAATTCTCCAGCAAAGCCTGGCCATACTGCTCCTTGGACTTGAAGTAGTGATAGAAGGAGCCCTTGGGCACGCCCGCTTGCTGTAACAGGGCGCTGAGTCCGACCGAGCTGAAGCCCCGGGCGGCGAGAATATCGCGACCGGTGTCGAGCAGATGCTGGCGGGTGTCTTGATGTTTAGTGTTCATGGACGGCATGCTACAGGTAATTAGACCGGTCGTCTAGTATGGTTTTCATCTTTCAGAGTATTCGTCTTGGTAGCCAATCGGCTCATAAATGGAGCCGATTAGGTGTGTTATTCGGCTCATGCCGTTTAAGCACCGTAGCGAATCTATGCCGGTATTACTTCCCGATACAAAAAGTGAAGTTTTCTTTAATATCATATGGATACTGACTTTTCGGGGGCCTCTCGGGGGAAAGTGATTTAAATCAGCGATTTGGGGGATAGATCACAGATGTGCATGGTGTGATTCCGGCTCCGTCCACTATCGCTTCCCGCCGATATTCTCGGTTTTTCAACTTCTACCGGTCGTCAGTCGGGAGGACCTGGCTTTTACTCCTCCCAGTATTGAGTCACGGATGTGATTGGGGAAGTCGTTTGGCAACTGCTTGCTGACGTTGTCGATAGCAGTGTCAACCGAGCCTGCCAGTTCAGCCAGAATGCGCGCCATTGCCTCCTGATCAAACCCTACCGTTTTGGCTGTTTGGAAGAAGTGTCTTGGAAAGATTTGCTCAATGCCGTACTTCCTGCCTTTTGTCCCTTTGAGGCCCATGGCCAGCTTGGCATCACGTGGATGAAGACCTCTGCCACCAAAAACCGGGTACATGGAAAGGATGTCGTAGAAGGGGGTCAGACGAAAGCGGCCATCGGGCTCAATGAACACGGAGAAGTTCTTGGCATGTCCATCTGTCGCGGCCAGCAGCCAAAACAATACCTGTGCTTTAATGAACAGATAGCGATCCTGTTCGGTATTTGCCGAGCCCAGCAGGTAGGACATGATCTCTGCAATGCCAGGCCCACCATGATTCTCATATTTCTGTGCCGATGGTACATTCAGCACCTGGCAAAAATCCTCCTGTGGCAAGCGCATGAGCCAGTTGCCGTCAGATGAATATTTACGGTCAAAACGCTCTACGGCCAAGGCCTTGATGCTGCCCACCTGCATCATGAAACAGTTGGGCACCGGCAAGCCGAACTCCCGTGCCAGCAGGGTGCAGAGATATTCATTTTCGACACTGTCGGACAGGTCAATGGCGTATGAGTGGCTTTCTATCTTGCCGATAGGCAGCTTGATGATATGGGTCGTTGGTGTGGCATTACGGGGTTGGCACCACCTATCGTCTATGAGCAGCAGTGCTGTTTTCTCCTGGGCGCCGGCGATGGAAATCCGAAAATCTTCCACTTCCTCGATCATCCCCAGAGGTGCACCCGCCTGATAGCCGGTCAGCACCTTCTCCAGCTCTCTTTCGGATAACACCCGGTATTCCATTTTTCGAATATCGCCGGGGGGAGTGCCATGTGGCAACAGTTGCAGGGCACCCACAGTGTCGGCCCCGACCTTGGACAGCAAATCGAAAGGCTGAGTCGAGTTTGCGTGGTATCTGGCAAGGATCCGGTTCCTGACTTCAGGGGTATCAGGTAACAGGTTGTCAAAGAAGTTGTATGCTTCATTTCCTTGATACGTCTGATGACGCAGTGGCATGGAAAGTGATATTGGACGGCTTCCAGGCAAGCGTAGCCAGGCCTCGTCGTATTTGAAATGATGGGCACCTGAACCGGTTCGGGTGAAAACGCCAACCCGGTAACCGTTCATATAGACATCCAGCTCTGCCATTACCACTCCTCCTTCCAGCCTGCTGATGCACCGCTATCTGAGTCTGTGCCAGAGGTATTTCGTGGCTGAACCGTCAGTTCCAGCTCCAATGCCGACAGGATCTTGAAGAAGGTCTCCAGCTTGGTGGTGTCCGGGTGCAGTTCAAAGTTGGAAACCGTGTCCTGCCGGATCCCCACTTTGTCAGCTATTTTACCTTGGGAAAGTTTCTGGGTGAGTCTGACATCTTTCATGTAAGCGCTGAGCTGATGGGCATTGGTGACTTTCATGGCTGGGTTACCTGATAGAATTGATATTTCTAAATTACACGCTGTAGAGGGTATATCAAGTTTTACACTTTATAGCAGGTAAAATCAGCCTTACACGCCAAAGCCGTTAACACCCCCAGTATCTGTTCTAGCGGGTGCGCTACAGCAGTGCTATCTGTTTCGACGTGACAAACCGGTAACCCATGGCCAGGTAGCCTTTCTCCCGCTTATGGAACATTCTGAGCAACATGGGCAGGCTTGTGTCGACATAGTCGTAGACAGTCACTTCCTGCTTGCCTGTGGCCTCTCGGTGAAGCCGCCCCGCATATTGGGCCAGGGTGCCTTTCCAGGCGATGGGTAGGACCAGAAACAGCGTATCCAGCCGGGGCAGATCAAACCCCTCGCCGATGTACTTGCCAGTGGCAACCACCACCTGGGCATCGGGCAGCATGGTCTCCACTTTCCTGCGCTCTTTCACGCCCATACCACCCCTGAGTACCACGGTGCTGAAGGCAGCATCGGACAGCATGCCGGCCAGCGTTTCGGCATGTTCGCGGCGCTCGGTTAGTAGCAGGCAGTTTCCGCCCTGTTTAACGCTCGCTATTACATCCTCAATGATTTCCTTATTGCGTGCCGGGTTCTCGGCTAGCCAGCGGTACACAGTGGCGATATGGGGGCGCTCTTCGGGTTGGCAGAGTTCGGCTGGTGGAGCTTCCTGCCGTTTTCGCACTATCACGCGCTGGTCAAAGCCTGACTGCTGATCGGATTGAGCCCGGTGACGCACAGGACCGGCGGTCATAAACATGATTTTCTGGTGTCCGTCCTGACGGTTTGGGGTGGCCGTGAGGCCAAGTACATATCTGGCGCTGATTTCATTCAGCAGCATCTCGTAGCGTGGTGCCGAAATGTGATGACACTCGTCGATAATAATCTGGCCATAATCGCGGACGAACTCGGCAATGGAGTTATCCTTTTTGTTAATCAGGCTTTGATAGGTCGCCACATCAATCTGGCCGGACGCTTTCTTCTTGCCGCCGCCAAATACACCTATGGTGGCGCCGTCCAGAAAGGACTCCAGCCTTTCCTTCCATTGATCTAGCAGCTGCCGGCTGTGGGTCAGGATCAGGGTATTTACCTGTCGGCTGGCAATTACGCTAATGGCGGTGACTGTTTTGCCAAAGGCCGTTGGCGCATGCAGTATGCCGGTGTCGTGCTGAGTAAGGGCATCGACGGCGGCTTGCTGATTGTCTCTTAGCTGCAGCCTGAGTGTCAGTTGCGGTAAGGACGAGCCTGTAATCCGGCGGTCTTCCATGTCCACCTGTATGCTTTGTGCGCTTAACAGTTCAATCACCTCGTCCAGGCAGCCCCGTGGCACGGACAGATAGCCCTGCTCGATACGGGCGCAGGAGATGTAGCGGGGGATACCATGGGTGGAAAAGCGCAGCGCTATCGTCCGTGGCTGCTGGCTCAGGCGCTTCTCCGACCTAGTCCCGCAGTCGGGCGGGGCTGATCCGCTTTAACTCGCTCAAAAATGCCCACTGATCCTGGTGAGGTTGCAGCTCTTCATCCACGAATACGCTGCAGCCTCGTGAGCGGGCCTCGTATTGCAGGGGCAGGGCGATCAGGTTGCCAAAGCCACCCTGAGGTATCATGTCCTGATTGGGGAACAGACGATCGTAGGAGTCAAAGGATAAACCGGGGTGCAGCTCCATGGCCTTGTCGAGCAGCCTGAAGCCCAGTGCACGGGCCAACCAGGCTGGCACCGGTGCCGAAAAAAATATCCACAAATGAGCTCCGGCCCCGGAGCGGGATATCTCCAGTGCAAAAGGGATTTTCTCCCGACGGCAGACTTGGGCCAGGGCTTTTACATCCGATTGCCAGTCCGCCTTGTCAAAATCCATCGCCAGCAGGTGACAGTGATGATCCGGCTGTAGAGGGTAGAGGCCGGCCACCAGTTTTCCCGACAGGTGGGCGAACAGTACCTTGCTGTCGAGCGGGGTAAACCGGCGGTGAGGGCAGTCGCCGCACTTGATTTTTGGCTTCTGGCAGATGCCCTGAACCCATTCATTGCTGCAGGCCACGGCATAACCGGCGCGGCCATTGGCTTTCTCCCAACGCACGGCATGCACATCGGCACGACCGCGAAATAATCCCTGAAACAGCTTAACCTTTTGTTGCGGTGTCAGCTGCTCGGTAACAGGCTCAGTCCGCAGCAGCTCCTGCCTGCGGGCAAGCAGGGCCGCTTTTTCTCGTTCCAGCTCCGCCAGTCGGGTGTCAATTGTGCTGAGTTCGTCACTCGTTTGGATATATGTATCCTCCAGAGGTATTGGCGGTTGAACTACTCTTCAGCCGCTCTGATTCCGCACTAATCTGCTCTATGATAAGCAACCGCCGTACCGGTATTATTACTGCTTAATCTGGTATCGGGTGCTGCGGCCGCCGCCCGGCAATTTATCGATGCATCCTTTTTGTAGCAGATCTGCCAGGTGCCGTGTGGCAGTTGCCTTACTGACTTTGGCTACTTTTTGATACTGAGAGGCACTGATCCCTTCCTCAAAGCCTCGTTCACCGCCGTCCAGCAGTCGGTTAAGCACCTTGGTTTGTTCAGGGCTCAACCCTGCACCCTGATGTTCACGCCAGAAGCGCGTCTTTTGCGGAGTACCGTCGATAGCGGCGATGGCTTGGTCAAGCGTTTGATCAAAGATATCGATAAACCATACTACCCAGGCCGTGACATCAAGCTCACCCCGTTGGGTTTGTTCCAGAATTCGATAGTAGTCATTGCGGCGCTCCAGAATGGTGACGGACATGGCGTACAATCTAATACTCTGGTTGTCGGCCTGTGCCAATGCCATATCGGTGAGGGCTCGCGCAATACGACCATTACCATCTTCAAATGGGTGCAAGGTAACAAACCACAAATGACAGAGTGCTGCCCGCAAAATGGGGTCCAGAGTCTGTTCGTTACGGCTGTGATTAAACCAGCCGATAAACTGATTAAACTCGGCTGCTAACGTATCTCGGGGAGGTGACTCAAAGTGGACTTTCGGTTTATCCAGGCGACCAGAGACGACTTGCATGGGTTCATCGCCACGCAGTTGCCCAACCTTCAGCGAGTGGCCGGCCAGCATGCCAGCCTCGCCAGGAAATAACCAAGCATGCCATTGCAAGAGTCGCTCTAGCGTCAGAGGTTGCTGATAATCCTGGATCGCATCCATTATCATGACTGCCAGCCCTTCGGATCGCTCAGAAACCGGATAAGGATGTTCCTCCGTCACCTTCAACCGCCGAGCCAGAGAAGAGCGTACCGACTGCACATTCAGGGTTTCGTTTTCGATGGCAGAAGAAGCAACAATACCCTGTAACAGGGTATCTAATGCTTGTTGAACATCTTGGAGTTGGCTAACGCTGGCTTTGCCGATCAGTACGCCCGACTTGAGGCGAACGTCCCGCAAGCGTGGTGCAACAATGGCTTCATTCCAGGAGAACAAAGGCCAGCTTGGCTGCTGCCATATCCAAGTTGATGACATAAGCGCTCGCTTTTAACGCAAAGGATGAGCCGAATATATCGTTTAATCGGCTCATTAATCAAGCCGATTAGGTGTGTTGTTCGGCTCACGGCGGTGAGCGGCGAGCAGCCGTGTCGATCTTATTTCCCGCTGACCTCCTCGGTTACATGAGCAAGGATCCCACGCATCTACTGGCCTCAGTATCCTGCGCTCTGGAGTCTTTGTTTCCGGGGCACCATTACCACTTCTCCTTCCTGTACTTGGCAGCACCGAGGCATATATTTTAAATATCCAGCGATGCTTCCGCTTGCGCAGCTTATCCACAAGAACGGTTTTCTAGCTCAATCCCTTCAGCTGCACAAAGGCTGCTCAATTTTCGTGTACTCACCCATTATTGTTATTCCAGTGAATTCTTTTAAACGGCCGCCTGAAAAGGCTCTTGTTGCAGACGGTTCAGAGCCAGTTCCAGCTTGGGCAGGTCAAATAACCTGAGCTTGCGACGAGCCCAGCTTTTACCCGCCGGCCAGTGACCCATGCCCTCAAGCAGTGCCTCGGGCTCGGGCGCTATACGCTCTTTGGCCAGCAGCCAGTCTACGGTGGACAACAGTTCCAGTCCGAACGGGGACTCAAAGCCGTCAATCAGCCGAGTTACCTTTTCCAGAGCCGGCAAATAGGCCTTGGCCTCCGTCTTCAGATACAGGTCTATCTTGTCGCGCTTGGCATCGTTGAACCAGATGGTATCCAGCGGATCGCAGTCATTAATGCGCTTTTCGCTTTTCAGATAGCTAGCATCCAGTGCATTCAGCAGGTGGCGCAAGCGGTCGGCATAGGGACCATAGTTGTTGGCCTTAAAGCGCAAGTCGAGAGGTTCAAGCCCTTCGGTCTCAATGGCCCGCTCCAAAAACCAGGCCAGTTTCTGGATTTCCAGCAGGCTGCATTCCATGCCCAGAACCCAGTAGCGGCGCACAAGCTCGGCGATCAGGGCGCGGGCGGGGGTCAGTTTTTCCACGCCTTTGGGCTTGGCGACATTTTGATATTGGGCGGTGGGCTCATAGATAACTATCTCCACCCCATCCAGATCACCCAGAGTTTGCTCTATATGGGGTTTCACATCCGCCCACTTGAGGCCGCCATTGCCTGCGCCCAGGGGAGGGATGGCAATGGAGCGCACCTGATGCGTTTTAATAAAGCGGCGCAGATCAGCCAGACCGTCGATAACCCACTGCATCTGCGACTTGGCACGCCAGTGCTGCTTGGTGGGGAAGTTGACGATCCACTGCGGGCCCATCAGCTCGCCGGTTTCGGTAACGAACATGCGACCGGTTTTTACCTCGCCGGCCTTGCAGGCTTTTGCGTAGGCGGCCATATTGGCCGGAAAGCGCTCTCTGAACATCAATGCAATGCCCTTGCCCATCACGCCAACCGTATTCACGGTGTTCACCAGCGCCTCTACATTGGCGTCGAGCAGGTTGCCGGTGGTGTAGCTGATCATTGAGCTCTCCTTCAAACGACCCGGCCTCAAAAGTACCACTGAGGCATACAGTGAATATCCAGTTGGACACCCATTCTGGCCGCCTGTTCTTGTAATTCTGCCTTAATATCGGCGGTATAACACACCGCCCCCAGCAGCGCCTGAACGGGCACTTGCCCATAAACCAGCACCTCGGCCTGATAGCGCTCGACCTTTTCGGGGTCGTTCGGGTCGCGCTGAAAGTTGCGCTGCTGCAGCAGCGGCCAGTCGATGGCGTTCAGCCGGGTGAGGTCATTGTAGTAATTTGCGGTCATGGTGTAAGCATGACGGTCGGTAAACACATAGGGTAGTCCCAGCTCCGCTACCCGGTGCAGGCTGGACACCAATATCACGATATCGGCGTTGGCAACATGGGCAACACCGCCCCGCCCGGTATAGATGTTGTACAACATGGGCGAAAAGGGCGTGAAGTAAAAAGGCACATAGTCGTTCAGCATGCCCCCCGATGGCTGCGGCACAGGCCGGTGTGCCCGGCGATCGATCAGCTCCCTGTTGCCGATGGTCACCCAATCTGGCGAGCAGGCGAGGCTGTTACCCGCATGCAGGCCATTGGCCAGAATCCACGGCAGGTTGCGGCGGTGAGTAATCCGCCAGATCAGGGCCTTGCCGGGATTCAGGTTCGTGTATGCCATGCCTCGGTTCACTACTTCCCGATACAGAACGAGCTGAAAATCTTGCCTAACAGGTCGTCGGAGCTGAATTCGCCGGTGATCTGGCTCAGCTGCTCCTGAGCCAGGCGCAGTTCTTCTGCCACCAGCTCGCCGGCCATGTACACCTCCAGCTGCTCCTTGGCCATGATCAGGTGCTGATCGGCGTGGTGCAGGGCGTCCAGGTGGCGGCGGCGGGCGCTGAAGCCGCCTTCGGTGCCGCCCTGAAAGCCCATGCAGGCTTTCAGGTGTTCCTTGAGCGCGTCCACCCCTTCGCCGGTCTTGGCGGAAATAGGGTATACAGGGTGTTCGCCATCGCTGACCACCGTCATCGGTTCACCACTCAGATCCGCCTTGTTACGCACCACCGTCAGCCCGATGTGGGCCGGCAGCCGGTCGACAAAGTCGGGCCAGATGTCCTTGGGGTGCAGGGCGTCGGTGGTGGTGCCGTCCACCATAAACAGGATGCGATCGGCCTGTTCGATTTCGCTCCAGGCCCGCTCTATGCCGATACGCTCCACCGCGTCGGTGGCTTCGCGCAGGCCGGCGGTATCGATCACGTGCAGCGGCATGCCGTCCAGATGGATGTATTCGCGCAGCACGTCGCGGGTGGTGCCGGCGATATCGGTGACGATAGCCGACTCCTTGCCGGCCAGGGCGTTGAGCAGGCTGGACTTGCCGGCGTTGGGACGGCCGGCGATCACCACCTTCATGCCTTCGCGCATGATGGAGCCCTGGCGAGCCTGGCGCTGCACTTCGGTCAGCCGGTCCATGATGCCGTACAGATCGCCGGCGATTTTGCCGTCCGAGAGAAAATCGACTTCTTCTTCGGGAAAGTCGATGGCCGCTTCCACATAGATACGCAGGTGAGTGAG
This sequence comes from uncultured Oceanisphaera sp., assembly GCF_947495715.1. Lineage (GTDB taxonomy): Bacteria > Pseudomonadota > Gammaproteobacteria > Enterobacterales > Aeromonadaceae > Oceanimonas > Oceanimonas sediminis. The sequence continues at coordinate 48,409 of NZ_CANLZU010000007.1, read as the reverse complement.
GGCTTCCACCAGGCTGTGAACGTGATTGGAAAACTCGCCCTGCAGCGATTGCAGCGCCGAGCGGGCCGCCTGTTCGCTGGAGGCTTCGATCAGATCGGCGATGGCCTCGGCCTGGGCCAGATCCAGCTTGTCGTTGAGGAAGGCCCGCTCGCTGAACTCGCCGGCCCGTGCCGGACGCAGGCCGGGCAAGGCCAGGATGCGCCGCACCAGCATGTCCAGTACCACGGGGCCGCCGTGGCCCTGCAGCTCGAGCACGTCTTCGCCGGTAAAGCTGTTGGGGCCCTTGAACAGCAGGGCGATGCCCTGATCCAGCACCAGATCCTGTTCGTCCTTGAACGGCAGATAGTCGGCATAGCGCACCCTGGGCACCTTGCCGAGCACGGCCTGAGCCACGGCTTCGGTATGAGGGCCGGAAACCCGGATGATGCCCACACCGCCCCGACCGGGGGCGGTGGCCTGAGCCACTATGGTATCGTTCGACATCTGTTCTGTTACTCCACAAATAAGTCTGGCGATGAATGCGGCGGCATTCTTCCGGCAGACGGCACAACTGACTGGCGAGGGTAAAGGGATGAGCTTGGCCGACCTTCCGTTTCAGGGATGAAACGGAGAGCGTACATGGAGGTATTCACAGCGTGTCGGCGTAGCTTATTCCTTTGCCCTTGCGGGCAATTAAAAAGGCGACCCTGGGGTCGCCTTCAGTGTATTGATTTCCGGCACTGGCGGCCAGCAAACAGCCTTAAGAAGTGACTTTGCTGTGCAGGCCTTTCTTCTCCAGCTGGCGGAAGATATACCACTGCTGGGTGATGGTGACCACGTTGCTCACCAGCCAGTACAGGGTCAGACCGGCAGGGAACCACAGGAAGAAGAAGGTAAAGATGATGGGCATGAACTGCATCACCTTCTGCTGCATCGGATCGGTTACCGTGGTCGGGCTCATCTTCTGGATCATGAACATACTGACACCCATCAGGATAGGCAGCACGAAGTAGGGGTCGCGCACCGACAGGTCGTCAATCCACAGGAAGAAAGGCGCGTGGCGCAGTTCTACCGACTCCATCAGCACCCAGTACAGGGAGATGAAGATAGGCATCTGTACCAGAATCGGCAGACAGCCACCCAGCGGGTTGACCTTCTCCTTCTTGTACAGCTCCATCATGCCCTGGGACATTTTCTGGCGATCGTCGCCATAGCGTTCTTTCAGGGCCGCCAGCTTGGGCTGCAGCATGCGCATCTTGGCCATGGAGGTGTACTGGGCCTTGGTCAGCGGATACATGATGCCACGCACCACGAAGGTGGTCAGCACGATGGCCAGACCCCAGTTGACCACGAAGCTCTGCAGGAAGTGCAGCAGCTTGAACAGCGGCTGGGCGATAAACCACAACCAGCCGTAATCCACGGTCAGATCCAGATTTTCGGCGGCGGCGGCCATTTTGTTCTGCAGCTTGGGGCCGAGCCACAAGTCGGCAGACACGGTTTGCTCGCTACCCGGCGCTACGGTCACCAATGGTGCCTTGAAGCCGATGATGGCCTGGCCCTGATTGTTCAGTGAACGGCTGTACAGCTGGTTCTGTTCCTGCTTCGGTGCAATCCAGGCTGAGACAAAGTAGTGCTGCAGCATGCTGACCCAGCCGCCGGCGGTGGTCTGATTCAGGTTGGCTTCACGTACCGATTTGAAATCGTACTTGGTGTAGCGGGTTTCGCTGCTGGAGTAGGCCGGGCCGCGATAGGCGGAGGCCATCAGCATGTTGCCGCCTTCTTCGTTCGGATTGACTTCGCTCTGCTTCAGCTGACCGTAAAGCTGGGCCTGTACCGGCTCGGCGCTCTGGTTGTCGATCACATAGCCGACATTCACCACGTAGTTGTCACGGGTGAGGGTGAAGGTTTTGGTGAACGCCACGCCCTGCTCGTTGGTAAAGGTCATGGGCACGGTCAGGCTGTCCTGACCGTCGGCTAGCTGGTAGCTGGTCTGTTCGGTACCATAAACGGGGCGACCGTTGGCGCTGCCATCCGGGCCGTCGCGACCGATAAGGCCGCTCTGGGCCACGTTGACGAAGTTGGAACCGTTGCTGAGCAACACGAACTTGTCGTCGGAATTCAGTTCGTCGTCGTGTTCCAGCAGCTCGGCGCGCACCACGTCACCACCCCGGGTGTCGATGGTCAGCTTGAGGCTGTCGGTGGTGATGGTTACCAGGCGGCGATTGGCAGCCGGGGCCACATCGGTGGGCACTTCGCCATCGGCCTGATCCGCTTCGGGAACAAAACTGGCGTCGTCGGTGCTGGTCTGGGAGCTTTGCTGGGCCACTTCTGGCTGCGGCGCCTTATCTGTCTGCCACTGTTGCCAGATGAGGAAACTCACCAGCAGCAGAGCGATAACCAATATATTGCGTTGAGATTCCATAGTTTATTTTCTTCGCTGTGTCGGGACCGGGTCGTGGCCGCTTGGACCTAAAGGATGGCATTTTAATAGACGTTTGACGGTTAACCAACCGCCTTTTAAAAAACCGTGGAGCCGGATGGCTTCAATAGCGTATTGCGAACAGGTGGGAGTAAAGCGACACCTGGGCCCGAGCAGAGGACTGATAACCAGCTGGTAAAGGCGAATAAGGCCTACGCTGAGTCGTTGCAGCGGCGAGAAAGCGTGCGCCATAGCCTATCCAGCAGCTCGAACAGCTCGTCGTTGGGCACATCCCCGATACCTTTCTTGGCGATCACCACAATATCAACGTTGGGCAGCTTATGTTGCTTCAGGCGAAAGGCTTCGCGGGCAACACGTTTGACCCGATTGCGCCAAACGGCACGTTTAAGTGCTTTTTTGGGTACGGCTAGTCCCAACCGGGGGTGACCCAGTTCGTTTGGTTTGGCAAGAAGTGTGAGATGTGGGGAAGCGGCTCTGACGGGGTTGTCGAAGACGTTTTTGAAATGGGCGGGAGTTAACAAACGTAACTCCCGTGTAAAGGCATGCCGGGCCATTAGGCGCTCAGACGGGCACGACCTTTGGCGCGACGAGCGGCCAGTACTTTGCGACCACCTACAGTGGCCTTGCGAGCACGGAAACCGTGGCTGCGTTTGCGCTTCAGATTTGAAGGTTGAAAAGTGCGTTTCATAGTAGTTATTACCGCTGTGTCAGTTTGCTATACAGTTTGACCATGTACTCGACAGACGCATAAACATCACCGAGACGGTCCCACCAAAGAGGCCGAATTCTAAACAGTTCTGTATATCACGTCAATCTACATGGTGTTGATTGACGACCCCACAGGCAAAGTATTTTACCGGACGGGATCGATCCCGGGATCCTTGAAGATCGCGGGGCTGGGATTATACAGCCCCCGCGGGCCGGCGCAACTAAAAGCGCGGGGATCCCGTGGCGGCGAGATCCGTCAGCCGTTTTCGTTTCGATCCGGCAACACCTTGCGCAAAAAGGCCCGGGTGCGGGGATCGGTCGGCTTGGTCAGCAGCTCGGACGGCGGGCCCTGCTCCACGATGTGACCACCGTCCATGAAGATCACCCGGTCGGCCACATCGCGGGCGAAACCGATCTCGTGGGTGACCACCACCATGGTCTGGTGCGCCAGCGCCAGCTTCTTCATCAGTCCCAGCACCTCGTCCACCCATTCCGGATCCAGCGCCGAAGTCGGCTCGTCGAACAACATCACCTTGGCATGGCTGGCCATGGCGCGGCCGATACCCACCCGTTGCTGCTGGCCACCGGACAGGGATGACGGATAGGCGTCTGCCTTATCTTCCAGCCCGATATCGCCCAGAATGCGCAGCGCCTCGGCGTTGGCCTCGGCCCTGGGCTTGTTCCACACGGTGATCAGCCCTTCGGCGATGTTGTCGCGGGCGGTCTTGTTGGCGAACAGCGCATAGTTCTGGAACACGAAGGAGGTGCGCTTGCGCAGCTCGATGGCCTGTTTGCCACCATGCTTTGCCAGATCGATGGCAAAGCCGTCGATATCCAGGGTGCCGGCCTCCGGCGTTTCCAGCAGGTTCAGACAGCGCAGCAGGGTGGATTTACCGGTGCCCGAGGGCCCCAGTATCACCACGATTTCGCCTTTCTTGATATCCAGACTGATGTCGTTGAGCACCGTCTGGCCGTTATAGATCTTGGTCAGGTTACGCAGTGTAATCATGGTGCTCCTAATAAGCGGCGTTCAGCCGTCGCTCCAGCCGGGTCTGCAAATAGGTGAAGAACACCACCACAGCCCAGTAGATCAGGGCGACCGCAATAAAGGCCTCGAAAAACTTGAAGCTGCTGGACGCCTCTTTCTGGGCCGAGGCCATGATTTCGGCCACCCCCAGGGTGAAGGCCAGCGAGGTGCTCTTGATCATGTCGATGAAGTAGTTCATCAGCGAGGGTGTGGCGATGCGCGCCGCCTGAGGCAGTATGATGCGTTTCATGGCCTGAGTGCGGGTCATGCCGATGCTCATGGCCGCTTCCATCTGACTCTTGTGCACACTCAGGATGGCGGCGCGAATCGATTCCGCCATGTAGGCGGCAAAATGCAGCGTCAGGCCGATGACGGCGGCGCTGAAGGCATCGAGACCGATAAATATCGGCATGATCTGCGGCAGGCCGTAATACAGCAGAAACAGCTGAACCAGCAACGGGGTGCCGCGAAAGAAGGAGATGAACAGCTTGGCCAGGGCGTTGAGCACCGGCAGTTCGAAGGTTCTGATCACCGCCAGCCCACCGGCAATAATCAGGGCGAATACAAAGCCCAGCAGCGCCATTTCCATGGTCGTGCCCAGATATCCGAACAGGATCGGAAACAGCGCCAGGGTATAGTCGAGATCAAATTGCATGGTTTATTTGCTGGTGATGTCTGCGCCCAGCCATTTCTCCGAAATCTGTGTCAGGGTGCCGTCGGCACGCATATCGGCCAGGGCTCGGTTCACCTCGGCCAGCAGTGCCTGCTGCTCGGGGGTTTTCACGAAGGGGAAGGCATTTTCCAGGGTCTCGAACGGCTTGCCGGCCAGCTGCAGCGGCAGTCCGGCTTCCTTGATCAGCTGGGCGGAGCCGACGCGGTCCATGACGAAGGCATCGGTACGACCCAGCGCCACGTCCTGCTCCAGGTTGGTCTCGTAGGTGATGATGTTGATTTCGTTATTGGTGTCGTGCTTGCGCATCAGCTGTTCGAAGTTGGAGCCCAGGTTGACGGCGACCTTCTTGCCTTTCAGATCGTCCAGCCCCTGAATGCTGTCGTTGCCCTTGCGTACCACTATCTGGGCGCCGTCGTAGACATAGGGGTCGGCGAAATCATATTTTTCCAGCCGTTCCGGGGTAATGGTGATCTGGTTGGAAATGGTGTCGATACGACCGGTTTCCAGCATGCCGAACAGGCCGGAGAAGTTGGTGGTTACAAACTCTACCTCGCGGTCGAGACGCTCACCGATGGCGTTCCAGACATCGACTTCAAAGCCCTGCAGCTCATCCTGTTTGACGAAGGTGAACGGATAGTAGCGACCGGACATGCCGACCTTGACCGCATCGGCCGCCATGGCCGGCGCGATCAGGGAAGTGGACAGGGCCAGGGTAGCAGCCAACAGCTTGATGGATTTGAACATGAATAACTCTCCTGATGATCGACGGCATGACCGCAACCGGTGCAGTCATCATCGCTACAGCATAAATGATGAAGGTCTTTTTATACCAGCCAAAGGCAGCATGCCAGTTTTTTACAAACTAATAACCTGACCTGGAAGGAAGAGGGTAAGAAATATTCGCAAATTGGTGGTCTCGTCGCCGGTCGGCAGGTTCAACCGTCCTGGTGTGGCAACAGCCATTGGGTGAACAGTCGAGTGGCGACCGAGGGGTGGCGGTGACTGGGCTCCAGCAGGCACAGATATCCCTTGCTGGGCATGCTGTGGGGCAGCGGCTGCACCAGGGTGCCTTCCTGCAGATAAGGTTGCAGCAGCCGGGCCCAGCCGAGGGCGATGCCCTGGCCGGCCAGGGCCGCCTGCATCAGCAGCTGATAGCTGTTGGTCTTGAGGGTATGGGCGGGGGCCTGGTAAGGCTCTGTCAGGGCTTCGAACCAGTCTTCCCAGGTCAGCCAGTCATGAAAGTAGTCTTCCAGTTCCAGCAAGGTATGTTCGCGCAGCATCTGCTGCGGGCTGGTGACAGGCCCGGCTTGCTGCAGATAACCGGCGTTACATACGGCGATGACGTCTTCCTGTTCCATGATGCGAGTGATCTGTACGCCGGGCGGCTCCTTTTCTCCGGGCACCAGATAATAGAGGGCAAGATCGAACTCGCTCAGATCCAGTTGCCGGGGGTCGGCCATGGTCAGGATGCGGATCTCGAGCTGTGGATGCAGCTGCTGTAGTGCGGGCAGTTTGCGGGTCAGCCACATGGAGGCGACGGTGGGGCTGGATGCCAGGGTCAGCTGCAGGCTGCCCTGACGCCGGGTCAGGGCGGCGGTGCCGCTGGCCAGTTCGCGCAGCAATCGCTGCACCAGCTGAAAATAACGCTCGCCCGCCGGGGTCAGGAGCACACCCTGAGCATCGCGATGAAACAGGGGCCGACCCAGACACTCCTCCAGCCGCTTGATTTGCCGGCTGATGGCGCTCTGGGTCAGGCTGAGTTCGGTCGCCGCCTGGGTGAAGCTCTGGCTGCGGGCCGCCGCTTCAAAAGCCTGCAGACAATTAAGGGGAGGTAGGGGCTTGATCCGTTGGAACATATCAGCTTCCTGGGCGTCCTGTACTGAATAAGCCCCTACCTTACTCCCGGCCTGCCGCCAAGGCTACTGGGCAAGCCGTGGAATACGGTATTCCCAGCTCTTGTCGTTGAACAAGTCACCATCCAGCCAGGCCTGCTGGCGGGCGCTCAGGTAGAAATGCTGCTCGTCACAGGCCAGGTGCAACTCGCTTTCTACCCGTACCTCCCAGTCATCCCGGCCGGCCCGGTACAACCAGTGAATGTCGGCCTGGGTGGCGTCGGGATCCTCGGGGCGGGTGCGATATTCCTCGGTGGCTTTCTGCTCGACCCAAAGACCGTGATCGAGGAAGCGATAGGTGCCCATGTCGTCGTCCACCCGCACGCAGACTTCGCCACTGGCCACGTCTTCGGTGATGGTACGTTTTGGGCTGGACTCGCGCAGCTGTTCCATGTTGACCGGCTGGGCGGACTCCGGCGGCTGGAAGGGGTTGTCGATGGACTCGCCCCGGTATACCGGTAGGGTCAGATGCTGCTGGCCGGGCACCAGGCTCAGGGTGGTCAGCTTGGGACTGGGCCACAGCAGCGGAAAATGGGCGGTGGCGATGGCGACACGCAGTCGGTGACCGGCGGGTACCTTATAGCCGATGTTGTCCAGCTGCACCTCGAAGTCCATCTCTTCGCCCGGCACCGGCGGCTCCAGCACCGCAGGGTCATTACGCAGGGCCAGGTTCAGGGTGCCGTAGCTTATCAGGGTGGCGCAGCCGTCCGGTGCCACATCGCTGAGGCGCACCGTGACCTGGCCGCAGTCCTGATCCACCGAGCCTCTGAGCGCTATGCGGGGGTTGCCCAGCAGCGGCAGCGGTTCGTTCAGGGGTGTGCTGTCGAAACACAGGGACAGGGCGTCGTCCCGGCGTTGATCGGTCGGGAAGTCGGGGCCGAACCAGATGGCGCAGTACTCGCCGCCGTGCACCCCTGTGGTGAGCGGAGAACAGATACTGGAAGGGTAATTCAGTGCATGTTCACCTTGCTGCAAGCCGTTGTCGGTCAGGCTGAACGACAGTGGCTCTACCTGGCTGGCGGGCCAGCCATCGGTCTGCACCCAGTCGCCGGAGCGATAAGCGGTCATGGCGGAAGGCGGCTGGGCCTCCTGCAGGTAGAAGGTGCACTCGGGCTCGTCCATGATGCCGGTGTCGATGCCCTTCAGCCAGTGATCCCACCAGCGCAACGCTTCCTGCAGGAAGCCGATGGCCGGATCCGGAATGGCGAAGTGGGGATACTTGTGGATCCAGGGGCCGATCAACGCCTTCTTCGGGCACTTGAGGTGCTCCATCATCCGTACCGGGGTGTTGCGATAGGCATCGCCCCAGCCGCCGACGCAGTACACGGCAGCCTCTATATCCTCATAATTTTCGCAGATGGAACCGTGCTGCCAGTAGGCGTCCCGGGTGCTGTGCTCGATCCAGGGCTTGGCCAGCAGCGGCATGTTTTCCAGCCGGTGCTTCCACATGGCCTGCCAGTCGTCGCCCACCAGGCGGGGATCCGGCACGGCGGCGGAAAAGCTCAGCATGGTGGCGGCCCAGCCCAGGTTTTCCAGCAGCAGGTTGCCGCCCTTGAAGTGCACGTCGTCGGCGTAGCGGTCGTCGGTGGAGCAGATGGTGATGATGGCCTTCAGCGGCTTGGGCCGGCGCGCCGCCAGCTGCAGGCTGTTGAAGCCCCCCCAGGAGATACCCATCATGCCCAGGTTGCCGTCGCACCAGGGCTGGCGGCTGATCCAGTCGATGACCTCGAGCGCGTCGTCCTGCTCCTGCTGCAGATATTCATCCAGCATCAGACCGTCGGACTCGCCGTTGCCGCGAATATCCACCCGCACACAGGCATAGCCATGGCCCGCCAGGTAGGGGTGGGTCAGGGCATCGCGTACCGCGGTACCGTCTACCTTGCGGTAGGGCAGATATTCCAGGATGGCAGGCACCGAATGCTGCTCCGCGTCGGCGGGCAGCCAGACTCGGGCGGCCAGCATGGTGCCGTCCTTGAGCGGGATCTGCAGGTGCTCTATTTCACGCACCTGACGGGGAAACTCATGCTTGATTTGCATTGGTCGGTATTCCTTCAAATGATGAGGTGTTGGTGTCGCTGGCCGGGGTTGGGGCCGGGCTGGGTGACAGGATCACCAGGGCCGGATTGGACAGCCAGTACCACAGGGAGCCGCTGGCCAGCAGGATAATGAACATGGCGGGCAGGCCGCCGAGATTGGACAGCATCTTGACGCCGTCGAGGCCGACGAAGGACACCATGACCCAGGACACGGTGCCGATCACCGAGCCCCACAGCACCTTGATGCCCAGGCCGCCGTCCATGTCGCTGTCGGCGGTCAGACCGCGGGTGCAGAGACCGCCGATGGCATCGGTATTGGAGTCGGCGGCGGTGACATAGGAGATAAAGGCGATAAACAGCAGCAGTACTATCATGATGTTGCTGCCCGGCAGCTGTTCGAAGATGCGGTACAGCACATGTTCTACGCCTTCGTTGTTGAGTACCTCGTTCAGGCCGGCCGCCTGCTGCATGTCCAGATAGATGGCCGTGCCGGAGAAGATGCAGATCCAGACGATGGCGAACAGGGACGGAAACAGCAGGTTGATACGGATGAATTCACGCACCGTGTAGCCGCGGGCGATTTTGCCGAGGAACAGGGCGGTCACCGGGGCCCAGGCAAACCACACCGCCCAGTAGAAAATGCTCCACCACTGGGGCCAGGGATCGCTGGCGGCGGCGCCGGTGAACAGGCTGCGGGTAAAGAAGGTATCCAGATACAGGCCGAGCGATTCGGTGCCCAGGGCGATCATGAAGATGCTGGGGCCGAAGCAGAACATGAACACGCCGAGAAACAGCAGCAGCCAGGCGTTCAGCGCCGACATGCGCGCTATGCCTTTTTTCAGGCCGCTGGCGGCGGAAAGCACAAAGGTGGCCACGATCACCGCTATGATGATGCCGAGGCGCAGCGGCGTGGTTTCACCGCCCAGATACTGACCGGCGCCACCGGCCAGGGTCAGGGCGCCGGTACCCAGCGAAGAAGCCATGCCGGCCACCAGGGCATAGAGCGCTACCGCATCGATGACAGTACCGAAGCGGCGGGTGATGCGGGCGCCCAGCACCGGCTCCAGCATGCTGCCGATGGAAAAGCGCTTGCGCTGGTTATAGAAGGCGAGGGCAAACACCAATGAGGGAATGGTGTAGATGGCGTAGGGGGTAAAGGACCAGTGCAAAAACATGGTGGCCATGGCGAAGCGGGCGGCATCCGGTGAGCCCGCTGCCAGACCGGTACTTTCGGGCGGCCCGAACAGATGATAGAGCGGCTCGGCGGTGGTCCAGAACAGCACACCTACCGCCAGGGTGGTGCACAGGGTGATGGAAAACCAGCGCCAGCGGCTAAGCAGTGGCTCGGCGCTATCGCCACCGATGCGGACTTTTCCGAGCGGCGAAAAGTAGACCACCACCGCCAGTACCAGCAGATACAGGCTGCCGAGGCTGAACAACCAGGAAAAGTTGTCCAGTATGGCGCTGTTCAGGGTTTTGGTGGTGGCGAGAAAGGTGTCCAGATCCAGATAGCTGGCGAGCAGGGCTGCCATGAGCAGCAGGAAGGTGGGCCAGAACACCAGAGGCCTGAGGTTGTTCGATGACATATGATCAATCACTCCGTGATGGGTACAACATATCCTTTTTGTTCTTTTCAGGAGGCAGGATAAAACACCCCCGGTTTTGCAACCTTAAACCAGGGTCTGTTGACCTTTCGAGATGATTTTTGCAGCAGTTTGTGGGGGCTTGATACAAGGCAGAGCTTATGCCGTGTAGTCACTCTACATAAATAAGCGATAACGCAGTAGCAAGCCCCCACAAGCGCTGCCCTGCGGGTTCGGCTAAACGCGTTTTTCTCTTTGTTGAGAGGGCTTTGCTTAGAATGACTAGGCTACACCCCTCTCGCCGCGATAAAAACGCGTTTAACTCGAACAAAACTTCACCGCGAAAGGTCAACAGACCCTGACATGGTTTTTCAGTCTGCCTAGGGGTTGGGGATCGCTCAATCAACATCTGGGCATGGGGTCATGATCATTGATCATTGGGCAGTGTGTGCCGCGACTTCGATTAGGCGGATCGGGCGATCCGCAATGGTGTGGGTAGCTTGTTTATAAATAGAAGGATCCTGTGCATGAAGTTGCAGTTATTCACAGATGTCAAGGATCATATTTTACAGGATCGAGACGATCCGGCTAGAGATCCGGACCCTTGATAAGTAGAATATCGGCCCCTTGATTGATCCCTTTGTTCCAGGAGTTCTGATGAGCGCTATGCTTTGGCAGCAGTGTCTTAACCGGCTACAAGATGAATTGCCTTCGGCAGAATTCAGTATGTGGATCCGGCCGCTGCAGGCGGAGCTGGGCGATAATACCCTGACCCTGTTTGCCCCCAATCGTTTCGTACTCGACTGGGTGCGGGACAAGTATCTGCTGCGGATCAACGGCCTGTTGAGCGAATTTTGTGGCAGCAACTGCCCGCAGATGAAGTTCGAGGTGGGCAAAAAGCGTACGCCAGTCAACCTGATGACCAGCAGCAGTAACAGCGGCAGCAGTGCCAACAGTGGCAAGGCGCAGAATCGGGTGCAGAACACCCCCTCCTGGATCGAGCAGGCCGACGATCGGCCGCAGATCACCTACAAGAGCAACATGAATCCCAACTATACCTTCGACAACTTCGTCGAGGGTAAGTCGAACCAGCTGGCCCGGGCCGCAGCCCGTCAGGTTGCCGACAATCCGGGCGGTGCCTACAACCCGCTGTTTCTGTATGGCGGCACCGGCCTGGGTAAGACTCACCTGCTGCATGCGGTGGGTAACGGCATTCGCGCCCGCAAGGCCGATGCCAAGGTCATCTACATGCATTCCGAGCGCTTCGTGCAGGACATGGTCAAGGCGTTGCAGAATAACGCCATCGAAGAATTCAAACGCTATTACCGCAGCGTGGATGCGCTGCTGATCGATGACATTCAGTTCTTCGCCAACAAGGAGCGCTCGCAGGAAGAATTCTTCCACACCTTCAATGCGCTGCTCGAAGGCAATCAGCAGATCATCCTCACCTCGGATCGTTATCCCAAAGAGATCAACGGCGTCGAAGACCGGCTCAAGTCCCGCTTCGGCTGGGGCCTGACGGTGGCGATCGAGCCACCGGAGCTGGAAACCCGGGTCGCGATCCTGATGCGCAAGGCCGACGAGAACAAGATGCGCCTGCCCGACGAGGTGGCCTTCTTTATCGCCAAGCGACTGAGATCCAACGTGCGTGAGTTGGAAGGGGCCCTGAACCGGGTCATGGCCAACGCCAACTTTACCGGCCGGGCCATCAATATCGACTTCGTGCGCGAGGCGCTGCGAGACCTGCTGGCGCTGCAGGAAAAGCTGGTGACCATCGACAACATTCAGAAGACGGTCGCCGAATACTACAAGATAAAGCTGGCCGACCTGCTGTCCAAGCGCCGCTCCCGCTCGGTGGCGCGCCCGCGTCAGCTGGCCATGGCGCTGGCCAAGGAACTGACCAATCATTCTTTGCCCGAAATCGGCGATGCCTTCGGAGGCCGCGATCACACTACCGTGCTGCACGCCTGCCGAAAAATCGGCCAGCTCCGGGAAGAGAGTCATGATATAAAGGAAGATTATTCCAATCTTATCCGCACCCTGTCTTCCTGAATCGGAGAACCCCATGCAGTTTACCATCAGCCGCGAAGCGATACTGCGACCCCTGCAATTGGTATCCAGTGCCCTGGGGGGCCGCCCCAATCTGCCGATCCTCAACAATATTCTGCTCAGCGTCGAGAACGACGCCCTGTCGATGACCGGTACCGACACCGAAGTCGAAATGGTGGCACGGGTCGAGCTGCAGGGCTCGGTAACTGCGGGTCGCACCACGGTGCCGGCGCGCAAGATGCTGGATATCTGCCGGGGTCTGCCCGATGGCGCCGAGCTGAAATTTACCCTGGAAGGCGAGCGGCTGATCCTGCGTTCCGGGCGCAGCCGTTTCAACCTGTCCACCCTGGCGGCGGAAGACTTTCCCAATATCGAAGAATGGAGCTCCGAGCTGGAATTCGATATCAACCAGCTGGCACTGAAGAAGCTGATTGAATCGACCCAGTTCTCGATGGCCATTCAGGACGTGCGCTATTACCTCAACGGCATGCTGTTTGAAACCGACGGCCAGTGGCTGCGCACCGTGGCCACCGACGGCCACCGTCTGGCCACCTGTCAGCGTCAGTTGCTGGCCGACGAGTTGCCGGCCCAGCAGGTGATAGTGCCGCGCAAGGGGGTGCTGGAGCTGGTCAAGCTGCTCGAGCACGAAGATCAGGATGTACGGCTGCAAATCGGCAAAAGCAACATTCGCGCGGTGACCTCCGGTTTTATCTTCACCTCCAAGCTGGTAGACGGTCGTTTCCCGGATTATCGCCGGGTGCTGCCGCGCGAGTGCGACAAGACCCTGATCTGCGGCCGTGAAGAACTGCGCCAGGCCTTTTCCCGGGCGGCGATTCTGTCGAACGAGAAATTCCGTGGCGTGCGGCTGAACATGAAGGATCAGGTGCTGAAAATCACCGCCAACAACCCGGAGCAGGAAGAAGCGGAAGAGGTGCTGGATGTGGATTACCAGGGCACGGATCTGGAAATCGGCTTCAACGTCTCCTATGTGCTGGACGTGCTCGGTACCCTCAAGTCCGACAAGGTCAAGGTCAGCCTCAAGGATGCCAGCAGCAGTGGTCTGGTCGAGGCGGAAGACAGCGGGGACGCCCTGTACGTGGTGATGCCGATGCGATTGTAAGCATGGCGCTGCTCAATCTACAGCTGAAGGACTTTCGCAATATCCCTCATGGCCGCCTGGTGCCGGCCGCCGGTATCAACCTGCTGGTGGGCGCCAATGGCAGCGGCAAGACCAGTATTCTGGAAGCCATTCATTATCTGGGCTTTGGCCGTTCCTTTCGCACTCACCTGACCGGGCGGGTCATTCGGCAGGGTGAACCGGCGTTCACGCTCTTTGCCCGAGTGCAGCAGCATGAAGACAGCCTGCCGGTGGGCCTGAGTAAAACCCGCGGTGGTGACACCCGTCTCAAGGTCGGTGGCCGTAGTGCCGAGCGATTAGCCGACCTGGCACACATTCTACCCATTCAGTTGATCCACCCGGAAGGGTATAATCTACTGACCGGTGGCCCCAAGTTGCGGCGGGCCTACCTGGATTGGGGGCTGTTTTATTCCAATGCCCGCTTTTTTACCGTCTGGGGACAGTACCGTCGGTTACTCAAGCAGCGCAATGCGCTGTTAAGACAGCAAAGACCCTATCGGGAACTGAGTTACTGGGATCGGCAACTGGTCGGCGTGGGTGAAGAGCTGAGTCTATTCAGGCAGCAATATGCCGAGGCTATCGAGCCGGTCATCCGTTTGATAGCGGCAGATTTTCTGCCTGAATACGATTTTTCGTTCGACTTTTTTCGTGGCTGGGACCGGCAGACAACGCTGGCCCAGGTACTGGAGCAGGGCCTTGAGCGGGATCTGGGGCTGGGCTATACCCAGTCCGGACCGCACAAGGCAGAGATCAGGATAAAGGCCCGGGGCATGCCGGTGCAGGATTTGCTGTCGCGCGGCCAGCTCAAGTTGCTGGTGTGCGCCATGCGGCTGGCCCAGGGCCTTTATCTGAAAACCCGGTCCGGACAGGACTGCATTTTTTTGATCGACGACTTTGCGTCTGAGCTGGATGAACACAAGCGTGCTTTACTGGCACACCGGTTAAGTGAACTGGGTGCCCAGGTATTTGTTTCCGCTATCGATGTGGCCCAGCTTAGTCAGATGATCACACGGGATAACAGCAAGCTGTTTCACGTGACACAGGGTGAAATCACCGAAACCCAGGAGTGCGAGTAAGCCAATGAGTGAACACACTTACGACTCTTCGAGTATTAAGGTATTAAAAGGTCTGGATGCGGTCCGGAAACGTCCGGGCATGTATATCGGCGACACAGACGATGGCACTGGCCTGCACCACATGGTGTTTGAGGTGGTGGATAACTCGATAGATGAGGCCCTGGCCGGGCACTGTAAAGACATTATCGTGACCATTCACGTGGATGGCTCTGTTTCCGTGTCCGATGATGGCCGGGGTATTCCGGTCGATATGCACGAAGAAGAAGGCCGCTCCGCCGCCGAGGTTATCCTTACTGTGCTGCACGCCGGCGGCAAGTTCGACGACAACTCCTACAAGGTGTCCGGCGGCCTGCACGGCGTGGGTGTGTCTGTGGTTAACGCCCTGTCCGAGACGCTGCAGCTGACCGTGTGGCGCAGCGGCAAGGTGCACGAACAGACCTACCGGCACGGTGAGCCCCAGGCGCCGCTGGTGGCGGTGGGTGATACCACCAAGTCGGGTACCCTGATCCGCTTCTGGCCCAGCCATGAGACCTTTACCAATACCGAATTTCATTTCGATATCCTGGCCAAGCGTCTGCGTGAGCTGTCGTTCCTGAACTCGGGCGTGTCCATTCGCCTGCTCGACGAGCGGGAGAACAAGGAAGTGCACTTCGAGTATGAAGGCGGCATTCAGGCCTTTGTCGAGTACCTCAACCGCAACAAGACGCCGATCCATCCCAAGGCGTTTCATTTCGTCTCAGATCGGGAAGACGGTATCTCGGTTGAAGTGTCGATGCAGTGGAACGACTCCTATCAGGAAAATATTTTCTGCTTTACCAACAATATCCCCCAGCGGGATGGCGGTACCCACCTGGCCGGTTTCCGGGCGGCGCTGACCCGTACCCTGAACAGCTTCATGGACAAGGAAGGCTACAGCAAGAAGGCCAAGACCTCGGCCTCCGGTGACGATGCCCGTGAAGGCCTGACGGCGGTGATTTCGGTCAAGGTACCGGATCCCAAGTTCTCGTCCCAGACCAAAGACAAGCTGGTGTCGTCCGAGGTGAAAACCGCGGTCGAGCAGGCCATGGGCGAGCGCCTGAGCGAGTTTCTGCTGGAAAACCCGGGTGACGCCAAGATAGTGGTCAACAAGATCATCGATGCGGCCCGGGCCCGGGAAGCGGCGCGCAAGGCACGCGACATGACCCGCCGCAAGGGCGCGCTGGATCTGGCCGGCCTGCCCGGCAAACTGGCTGACTGTCAGGAAAAAGACCCGGCGCTGTCCGAACTCTACATAGTGGAGGGTGACTCTGCGGGGGGCTCGGCCAAACAGGGCCGTAACCGCAAGAATCAGGCGATTCTGCCGCTCAAGGGTAAAATCCTGAACGTGGAAAAGGCACGTTTCGACAAGATGCTGTCTTCCCAGGAAGTCGCCACCCTGATCACCGCCCTGGGCTGTGGCATCGGCCGGGACGAATACAACCCCGACAAGATGCGTTACCACTACATCATCATCATGACCGATGCGGACGTGGATGGTGCGCACATCCGTACCCTGCTGCTGACCTTCTTCTACCGGCAGATGCCGGAAATTGTCGAGCGCGGCTACATCTATATCGCCCAGCCGCCGCTGTACAAGGTGAAGAAGGGCAAGCAGGAGCAGTACCTGAAAGACGAAGATGCCATGCTGCAGTACCAGACCAGTCTGGCACTGGACGGCGCCAGCCTGCATGTGAACGAGTCGGCTCCGGCCATCGGCGGCGAGCATCTCGAGAAGCTGGTCAACGACTACCGCAAGGTACAGATGCTGATCACCCGGTTGTCACGTCGGGCGCCCGAGCTGGTGCTCAACGAGCTGATTTATCAGCCCGAGCTGAGCCTGGAAGCCCTGACCGATGAGGAGCAGGTCAAGCGCTGGATCGCGGCCATCAACCAGTCGCTGGCAGACAGCAACACCAACGGTGCCGAGTATCTGCTGGACTATGACTTCTTCGAAGAGCGCAGCTGTTATCTGCCCAAGGTAAAAGTGCGTCAGCACGGCATAGAGCGGGCATTCCCGATCAGCTATGACTTCTTCGCCTCCGGCGAGTATCGCAGCATAGTGGCGCTGGGCAAGGGTATCGCCAACCTGATGGAAGAGGGCGGTTACGTCAAGCGGGGCGAGAAGACTAAGGCGGTGTCCAGCTTCGCCGAAGGCCTGGAATGGCTGATGCACGAGAGCAAGCGTGGCCTCTATGTTCAGCGTTACAAGGGGCTGGGCGAGATGAACCCGGATCAGCTGTGGGAAACCACCATGGATCCCGGCTCCCGTCGCATGCTGCAGGTGACCATCGAAGATGCCGTGGCCGCCGATCAGCTGTTCTCCACCCTGATGGGTGACCATGTAGAGCCGCGTCGCGAATTCATCGAGACCAACGCGCTCAAGGTCGCCAACCTGGATATCTGATCCGGTTCAATCTTTAGGGACTGTTCTTTCAGACAGGAAAATAAAAAAGCAGCTCTCGGAGCTGCTTTTTTTTCGTCGTTTTCAGATTTAAGGTGCGGCCACTGTTGCAAGGTAAAGGACACCTGTCCCATAGGTAGCTTATTGTGGGCTAAAACGAATACGGCAGTGCCATTCTATCCACAGATAATGGCTTTGGTTTCGACATATTCATGTAGCGCTTCTTTGCCCCATTCCCGGCCATTGCCTGACTGTTTGTAGCCGCCGAAGGGAGCATTCATATTGAAGTAGCTGCCCTGGATATAGCATTGGCCAGCCTGTAGCCGCCTCGCTATTTTCAGAGCGCTGACCTTGTCTTTGGCATAGACGCCGGACGAGAGGCCATACACGGAGTCATTTGCCATCTCGATCGCCTGTTCAATGTTGTCATAGGCCAACATACAGAGCACGGGGCCAAAAATTTCCTCACGGGCTATGCTCATCTCCTGGGTGACGTCGGCAAAGATGCTCGGCCTGACATAGGCGCCTTTCTCCAACCCTGTCGGCATGTCAGCCCCCCCTGCGATCAGTCGGGCTCCTTCATCAACGCCCTGACGGATAAACTGTAGTACCGTTTCCTGCTGGCGTTTGGACGCCAGTGGCCCCATGGTGACGGTTTCGTTTTGCGGGTCGCCAACTTTCTGTTCCTGAACAATATCCTGTGCCAGGCTGACCGCTTCCTGATAGCGACTGGCGGGCAGGTACATGCGAGTCAGGGCATTGCAGGTCTGGCCGCTATTGGTCATTACATCTTCGACGCCGTAGCGTATCGCTGCTGCCAGATCCGCATCTTCGGTGATAATCAGGGCCGATTTTCCACCCAGTTCCTGGCAGACCCGCTTGACTGTCGGCGCGGCAGCGGTGGCTACCTGAATGCCTGCCGCAGTGGAGCCGGTAAACGACACCATATCGACCTGTGGATGGTTGGACATCAAGGGGCCGATTTCACGACCGGAACCAAACACCAGATTGAATACACCGGCTGGCAAACCCACCTTGTGGAATATTTCCGCCATGATGAGATCCTGCAGCGGTGTCTGTTCGGCCGGTTTGGCGATGATGGTACAGCCGGCGGCCAGGGCGGGGGCAACCTTGCCGATTAATTGATGCAGGGGATAGTTCCAGGGATTGATAAAGGCGCAGACTCCGACGGCTTCCTTCAGAATAAGCACTTCACCGCGTTCTTCCACCTGATCCATGATATGGGCCTGACTGGCGTAATAGCGCATCCCTTCAATGGCTGCATCTACATGGAGATCCCCGGCGAGATGGCGTGGGCAGCCCATGGTTTCCATGTGGGCATCGATCAGATCCTGATAACGATTTTCCATTTCGCAGGCAACTGCCAACATCAACTCTGCGCGGTGCTGAGCCGTAGTCGCCGACCAGCCGGGCAGTGCATGACGGGCGGCTGAGACGGCGGCATTGACATCAACTTTGTCTCCCTTTGGTATGGAGACACAGGTCTGTTCGGTGGCCGGGTTGGTTACCAGGACTGTGTCGTTGCCGTGCGCTTTCTGCCATTGCCCATTGATATAGAGTGAATCAATTACTTTCATGAGATGACTCCTGAAGTCTTAATTGGTTTTCTCGAGTGTATTCATGCTCAGCGTTCAATTGTTGCCGAGGGCTGCAGTTGCATATTGGTCGTCGGTGCCTTGTTAAACAGGGAATTGTCAGGTTCATCATTGCTGCTCATGCATACCTGTAAATCCTGTGTGGTCGGGCGTGTGGCCTGTGTACATCTGGCTATCATCAGCCACAGGGTAAACATGGAACCGAGCACAATCAGCAGACTGGGCAGCATACCGAGGTTGGCGAGGATCTTGACTCCCGTGATACCGGCGAACGAGGTCATCGACCAGGCGACGAAGCCGATGGTGCCAGCGATCATGACTTTCAGCCAGAAACTGGTCTTGGAAGTGGACGCCATGGTTTCATTTTCTTCACTGTCACTTTTCAGACAGAGTGCTGCGATGGCCTCGGTGCTGGAGTCGGCAGCGGTAACGAAGGAGACAAAGGTGATGATCAGGAAGGCAAAGGTGATGATGCCACTGAAGGGCAACTGGTCGAATATGTAATAGATGATACCTTCTACCCCGTTTTCATCCAGTATCTGCTTGACTGCGCCGCCGGACATTTCATCGAAGTACATGGACATGCCCCCGAAGATGGTCATCCAGGAAATGGAAAACAGGGCGGGGAATACCATGACGGTGAGGATAAACTGGCGCACCGTATAGCCGCGCGCTATGTGGCCGAGAAACAGGGCACTGACCGGCGCCCAGGTGAGCCACTGGGCCCAGTAGAAATTGGTCCACCATTTTGGCCACTCGTCATCACCCAACTCACCGGTAAAGAAGCTTTTCTGGAAAAAGTTGGTGGTGTAGTCACCGAAACCATCTACACCGGCCGACAATGAGTATCCGGTAGGGCCGACGACGATGACGAAGACAGCCAGCCCGATGAAAAACTTCACGTTGAGATCAGACAGGATACGAATGCCTTTCATCAGGCCGCTGACGGCAGAAACCACCACGGTGGCGATGATCAGGGCTGCAATAATAGCGAGTACCAGAGGAGAAGTGCCGACCCCGACAAATCTATTGAGGCCACCGGCCAGCGTCAGCAACCCCTGGCCCAGGCCGGAAGCGATACCGGTGATAACGGCAAAGAGTGCAATTGCATCGATCAGCTGGCCCCAGATACCCTGGGTAAAGCGGCCAAAAAGGGGTGACAGGAAGCCACCGATGGACTTTTCTTTTTTCAGGTTATAGAAGGACAGGGCAAATACCAGAGCCGGTATGGTATAGATGGCATAGGGGGTAAATGACCAGTGCAGAAACATGGTTGAGAAGGCAAACTTTCTTGCCTCGTCCGTATTCGGTGTAATACCCAATGACTCGGGCGGGCTGTAGACATGGTAAATCGGTTCGGCGGTAGACCAGAACAGTAAGCCGACGGCGATGGTCGTGCAGAGGGTGATGGAGAACCAGTTCAATTTGGAGAGTAATGGGGTGGCATTTTCTCCACCGATACGCACATGGCCGAGGGGCGAGAAGTAGGCGACGGCACAGGTTAAGACGAACAGGACGGAGCTGATACTGAGCAACCAGCCAAACTCGCCGACAACCCAGTTATTCATTTTCATGATAACGGCCTGGGAGGCTTCTTCATTGACGAGATTGGCGATAATACCGGTAAACAGGATGCCGAATGGCAGTATGAATGGAACTTTCCTTATTCTTTTCATGACTCTTCCCTATTTTTATTATGTTGCACATTACATCTAACAGGGTGTTACCGCTATTTTCAGCGTGTTTTCGGGGCGGAGACGACCGCCCCGGTTAGCACTAAAGGGGTTAACGGTGTTCAGCCGTGATGGCGGCCCGCAACGATGATCTCATAGCCCGCTTCTTCTGGTTCATCATCGACCATTTCAGCCGGGAAGCCGTGTCCCAGCACCTGGAGATCGCAGGCCTGTTCCAGGCGTTTGATGATATTGGGAGAAAACTCTCGCGGCCCGAAGCGGTTCTGACCATCTTTGAAGATATTCAGCAGTACCGGGGATATTTCCAGTGGCACCTCATTGCGTTTGCCCAGTTCATTGAACAGACCTACATCCTTGACCACCAAATCCATGGTGAAGCTGATATCACGGCTGCCATTGAGGATGACCTGGGATTCGGTTTCGTGTACGAAGGAGTTTCCGGAAGAAGCCTTGATGGCTTCGTAGGTGACGTTCATATCCATACCCAGTTTCTTGGCGACCACGAAGGCTTCTGCCAATGCTCCCAGATGGACGGTGCAGAGATAGTTGGTCACTACCTTGAGGGTCGAAGCGGAACCCAGAGGGCCCGTATGCAGGATACGGCGGCCCATGGTAGTCAGTACCGGCAGTACTTTTTCGAAAGTGGCGCGTTCACAGCCAGCGAAAATAGAGATGTTGCCGGTGGCTGCTCTATGGCAGCCACCCGAAACCGGGCAGTCTACCGGCATGGCGCCTTTTGCTTCCACCAGCGCCCCTATACGCTTGATTTCGGATTCGTCGGTAGTACTCATTTCCAGCCAGATCTTGCCTTCGCTCAAGCCGGCCAGAATGCCGTCTTCCGCTTCCATCACCTGGGAGCAGGCCTCGGGCGAGGGAAGGCAGGTGACAATAATATCTACCTTTTTTGCCAGCTCTTTGGGTGAGCCGGCACTGGAGGCGCCCCGATCGATGAACTGACTCACCAAACCCGGATCCAGATCCCGCACGGTCACATCATAACCATTACGCAGCAAGCTGCCGGCCAGTTTGCCACCGACATTCCCCAAACCGATAAATCCAATCTTCATAATCGATCCTTATATATCCAATTAAATGTTGTAAAAAAGTCCGTGATTTATCTACCCACAACCGTGCTGGAGCCCTGCTGGTTGATGGATGAATGTTAAAATTCAAACAAATAATTAACAATTGAATTAAATCTAACCGGTTATTAACTTTTCCTTAAATGACGGCTGATCTGGCAAGGCGGTTTTTATAAGGTTTTGATTTTTATGAGTTGTATGGGGTTGGGTGGCAAGAATTGTATGAGGAAAGGAGGAGCCGGCTGCATCCGGCCATTGAGCAGGGAAATTCCATCAACACAAGGGGGAAGGCCGGCGAGCTCGATGCAGATCGGAGCGGCATCCTACATCACATGGTCGCCATGTTTTGGCTGGTGCGTTAGCAATCGGTTTGTAAATGGCGTGTTTCTTCTGTTAGCCAGTCTAAAAAAGCATTGATGTGTTGCAATCTTGGGGTATCTCTACGGTAGATTACCCCCCAGTGCCCCAGGAGCAGTTTATGTCCGAATGGCTGTACCAGGCTGCCCTGTTGCAGCTCCCTCTGTGCAAAAGGTCCATTGGTCAGTACCACGCCTTCATGATTCAGAGCCATCTCCAGGGCACTTGCCAGTGTATCCACGGTCAATGGTCGATTCAGCTTGTCGAAACCGATACCGGCGGAACCCAGCCACATTTCCCAGTACTGCTCTTCGGTATGAACCGATATCAGTGGCAGTTCCATGATGCTTTTGGCACTAGCCGGGCTATTCAGCCTGTTCAGTAACTCAGGAGTGCAGGTAGGAATTAACTGGTAGGGAAACAGTGGGTGCCAGCAAAACTCCTCTTCCGGTGGTCTCTCGAGAAAGATGATTCCCACATCTTCATGTTCATCGTCGAATTGCCAGCTGGCGCTGCCGTCCAGCTTGATCTGAATATCGGGATGACGCTGCTGAAAGCGGGAAATTCTGGGAGCCAGCCAGCGAATGGCTGCGGTGACATAGGTCTGTATACGCAGGGGCATGGGCTCGTTTATGTTATTGCTGAGGGCTTCCACCCCTTTTCTCACCTCACTGAGTGCTTGCAGAGCGTAGGGATAGAGTGTCTTTCCTGCATCTGTCAGGATCAGTTTTCTGCCTACCCGTAAAAACAGATCAACTCCCAGACTCTGCTCCAGAGACTGTATTTGATGGGTAATGGCCGGCGGTGTGATATGCAATTCTTCGGCAGCCCTGGAGGCACTGTTCAAACGCGCGGTAGACTCGAAGCCCTTGAGGGAATTCAGGGGTGGGAGACGACGGAAGTGAAGGTGTTTCGACATATGCTAATCCTGAGCCTGCTGTCCATGGGCCAATAAGATAACCCGAATGGACTGACCGAATCTGCAGCAGGGTTCTCAATAGGAAGCTGCCGAGGGAGACTCGGTTTCCGATTCCGTTACCCATATTAAAAATCCTGCCAATCGAGGGCTAGCCCGATTGGCAGGATGTGGGGAAGCTAATCCGGCGGATCAGCTTCTAGAGTGGGTGAAAATCAGCCGGGCAGATAGTCACGTCCCCAGGCTTCACCGGCGATTCGGGTGGCCAGCATGGTGTCGATTTCCTCTTCGCTGTAACCAACCTCGGCCAGAATGACGCGGGTAGAATGGCCAAACTGCTCGGTCGGGGTCAGGGCGACGACCGATGCTTCGGCAGGACGAATCGAGTAATGATCGATTTGGGTCACTCGATGGCCACTGGGGTGGTTGTCGTAGACAGAGAAAGCGTAGCTGCCCTTGTCTGCCCCCACTTTCCCGTCGGCTTCGCGGGTGTATGATTCCCGCAGCTCTTCGATACTGAGCGGCCTGGCGGCAGCAATATCGGCGGCGTGCAGCACATTCACCCAATAGTCGGAAGTTGCCGTCTTGAAGGTTGCCGTCAGGAATTCAGCCGTATTTTCCGCGTCCTTGATGCCTGCCAGACCTTCCACTCCGGCCAACTTATCAAGCTCGGACGGGTTGGCATCCAGGAAGACCCAGCCATCACCGGTTTGATAGAAATGCGACAAGGCATGGTTGCCCAGCACTTCCCGGCCCGAAGGCTCGTTGAAGGGGCCACGGCCCTGATAATCGAAGGCAAAGGAAACCTGTGCCAGATTGGTGATGGCCGACAGCGAGGTTCGGGCCCGGGAAACGGCACCTGTTTTCAGCTGGTGATAGAGCGACACTGCCATGCCGAGGCCGCCGGCAAAGCCGCAGTTTACATCCAGAGTGCCCAGGTGAGCGTGTTCTTCCGGGGTTTCCGGGCCACCGAAACGGCTCATGATACCGCTGTTGGCCTGAATGATATCGTCGTAGCCGATGTAGTCTGTCTTGGGGCCGCGACGGGGTCCACCCAGACAGTCCAGGCGACAGAACAACACGCCAGGATTGATGGCTTGCAGGCTGTCGTGATCGAGCCCCAGCGGTTTCATCTGGCGTTCGGGAGCGTTGATCACCACCATATCGACAGAGCATACCAGCCGGTGGAAAGCCTCCTTGCCTTCCGGCGAGGTGATGTCCACCAGGGCACTCTTCTTGCCCATGCCGGTCTGGAAGCTGAACAGGGTACCGATCAGCGGGTCATAAAAGGGAGTGACCGGGTCCAGTTTGATGACATCGGCACCGAAGCGGCCCAGAAAAGCGGTGGAATGAGGCCCGGCGATGACGTTGGTCAGATCCAGTACTTTCAGGCCGTCCAGCCAGCCTTTCTGGCTTGCTGACTTGATGTCTTTGCCCCGGGGGCGGGTAACGACTTCCTGCTTTGCCACCGCAGACAGTTCGGCCAGGGCCTGCTCGAAGCTGACCTTTTTTCTCGGACGAGGAGACAGCATCTGCTCCGCTGACTCTTCCAGCCAGGTGACGGGACCGGGCTGCTTCATCAATCCGAACTCGGGATCTTCCACTTCCACAATCAGGCCGGAGGCATTGGTGTGCTCGTCGTTAACCCACTCTTGAGTGGTTCTGTGAGGCGCACCGGGGATCTGACCTTCACCGAACACCCGGCCCCATTCGGTCGAGGTTTTGGTCAGGAAGACTTCTTTCATCCGGACGGAGATAATATCGGCCCACTTCTTCGGCAGAGGGTAGACGCCGATGGAGGTTTCGCCCTTCCACTCGGCGATTGGCAGGTACAAATCTTCCACGTCTGGCAGACCATCAGCGACCAGCTGATCATACAGGCCTAGCGCCTGCAGGCAGCGTTTGGCATGGTTGCGGTGCGACGGACACACCACATAGAACATGCGGCCGTCGGCACATTCATAGGTACGGTAGAAGGGATCGAGATATTCCTGCAGATCCTCGTAGCTGACATCCATCGGCTGATTGGCCGCCTTTCTGCGTTCGATTTCTTCTTCACGCATGGTCTTGTAGCGATCCGGCATACCCTCTATGACGATAGAGTTGTAGGACAGGCCTTCCATCAGTGCGGCGGCGATGGGCACTTCTATGGTATCGCCTCGGCCGGTCTTTTCCCGGGCCAGTAGCGCCATGACTACCGAGCTGGCTGCCAGAGTTGTGGCATAGGCCGAGCCCAAAGGCAGCGGAGAGAAGCTGGGGTTAAGGCCCATCAGCACCCGGTTGAAGCCCATGTCGGTAAAGGCGCCCGAGGTCGCTGCCACCACCGCTTCGGTGGCTTTCCATTCGCGACGCAGCTGGTCATTGCTGGCAAATCCGGGGAGAGACAGAGTCACCAGTTCCGGGCGTGCCGTGCGCAGTTGTTCGAAGTCTATTCCCAGCTTTTTCATTACCCCCGGCCGGAAGTTTTCGATCACCACATCGGCCTGATCTATCAGGGAAAACGCCTGTTCCAGCCCGGAAGCGGTTTTGAGATCCAGACGCAGGCAGCTCTTGTTCCGGTTGAGAACGGCATTGGCCGGATGATCCCATTGCGGGCCTGTAGGGGGATCGACATGAACAACGGTAGCGCCGAGATCGGCAAGTATCATGGCAACAGCCGGACCGGCAATCTGCTGACCAAAGTCAACAACGCGGACACCTGACAAGGGCAATTGATTTTCCTGTTTCATGCTTATCTATCCTTTTTAATTCAGCTTGTCTTAAACCCTGCCGCTCATTGGACCTGCCAATGCACCGGAGTCGGCACTGGTGGATGTATGTTTCTTAATGCCTGCTTGGCAGGGGTGATACTAGGGTTGAAAAAAACCGGAAACCAGCAATAAAAAATAACCCTGAGCCATCATTTTATTTATTGGTCAGCAATTCTTCTTTTACTCGTTGATTTTTATTTTTTTAAGTAAAGGGAGTGAATGTATTTTTGTATGCGGGATAAAGAAAAAAAAGAAAGGTAATCGTTGCCGAGGCCGTCGGTTCTTTGTGTGGCTGTGCAGATCCAGTCACTTTACACTCTTTCATGCTCCATGCTTGGGGGTTCGTTAACTTGGGAATTCAAACAGGGATTATGGTGATGGCGTTGTCTTCGCTCCCGAGAGACAGATCCGTGAACCATGGGGTGAGTATCGTTATCAATCCGGATGTTACGGGCCGCCAGACCTGTTTACACCAGTAGCCAGCCGGCCAGGCCATAAATATTCTATGACCTGAGGCCGTTTTTTTATTGCTTCTCACCCCTTCACATTTCGATAACAATCGGTGCGGCATCAGGGCTTCTCCGCTGAGTCAGGGCAAACTGGTAGATGACGGCGAGGCTGATAGCGACAGAGTCCATCATAACGGCACCTGGGGTGACCGGTGATGGCCAGGGTGAATAAATGAGAGGACTTCATTTTGGAAAAAGATAAAGGACTATTATCACGGGGCCATCCGGTCATGGTATTTGGTTCGGCAATACTGGTGATCGCGTTTGTATTGTTTACGGTAATCAATCCAGAATATGCCAATGCTATTTACACGTCGGCCAAGGATTTCATTGCCAGAGAGTTGGCCTGGTATTATATCGGATTGGTCAGTTTTACATTATTTTTCGCTATTTGGCTTATTTTCAGCCGTTACGGCAGCATACGGCTGGGAAAGGATGATGAAAAGCCCGAGTTCAGTAATTTTTCCTGGTTTTCCATGTTGTTCGGTGCCGGAATCGGAATAGGAATTCTGTTCTGGAGCATTGCCGAACCCATATATCATTTTCAAAGCAACCCGCTGATTGCCGAAGGTGAACAGATGACGGTGGAGGCGGCTCAGGTTGCCATGCGTATCTCCATTTTTCACTGGGGGCTGCATGGTTGGGGTCTGTTTGCGGTAATGGGGCTGGTATTGGCCTATTTTTCCTATCGCAAGGGACTACCGCTGTCGATTCGTTCCAGTCTCTATCCGATTTTCGGTGAGCGTATCTATGGTCCCATCGGCCATGCGGCCGATCTGCTGGCCGTGTTCGGCACGGTTTTCGGCATCGCGACCTCTCTGGGATTGGGGGCGCAGCAAATCAACGCCGGGTTGCAGTATCTCACCGGCATCGAGGTATCGAGTGGCAACCAGGCCATTCTGATCGCCGTCATTTCCATTATTGCCACCATTTCGGCGCTGACCGGCGTCAACAAGGGGATTCGAATCCTCAGCGAGCTGAACATGCACCTGACGGTGCTGATTCTGGCCCTGTTTATTGTCTTCGGCCCGACCGCCTATCTGCTGGGATCCTTTTTTACCAATATGGGTGACTACCTGTTTCATGCGGTGGAGCTGGGCTTCTGGGTCAATCCGGATCCTGAAAGTCCCTGGCAGGGATGGTGGACTCTCTTTTACTGGGGCTGGTGGATTGCCTGGTCACCCTTCGTCGGTATCTTTATCGCCCGGATCTCACGGGGGCGCACGATTCGGGAGTTCGTGCTGGGGGTGCTGATTGCTCCTACCGTGCTCGGTGCCTTCTGGATCACCATCTTTGGCAATACCGCCCTGTTCATGGAGCTGTTCGGCAATGGCGGTGTAACGGCGGCGGTCAATGAAGACATCACCATGGCCTTGTTCAAGACCATCGAGTTTCTCGATCTGGGCCAGGCGCTGACCATGCTGTTTGCCATCGTCTGCACCATCATGCTGGTGACCTATTTCGTAACCTCGGCCGACTCCGCCACCCTGGTTATCTGTACCCTGATTTCGATGGGGCACGAGCATCCACCGGCCCGCTACCGGGTGTTCTGGGGCATCGCGATTGGCGGGGTGTCGGCCGTGTTGCTGTTCGCCGGTGGGCTGAAGGCCCTGCAAACGGCCTCCATTGTTGCGGCACTGCCCTTCTCGGTGGTGGTGATCATGGCCATTTACGGCCTGTGCAAGGCGCTCAAGCAGGACCTGGAGCAGGAAACCGGGCCGGCACAGGAGTGGGTAAGTGAGCAGGCTCAAGAGGCTACCGAGAAAGCAGCCAGCGGTGTTTGAGATTCACCGGGTATATACCGGACCGGGTGAGGGCTGAAAGCCATCGCTCATCGTTTAATTATTGTTCAGCAGGATTGGAGTCTTTTATGTCAAATCAGATCATTCTTCCACGCATCATGCAGGTTGGTGCAGGCGCCAGCAACGAAGTGCCCACTGTGCTGGCCAGCCTGGGCTGTAAACGGCCCTTGATCATCACCGACAAGATGATGGTGGAGTTGGGTTATGCCGGTCGTATACAGGAATGTCTGTCTCGCCACCAGATAGCCTCGGATGTTTTCGCCGATACGGTACCCGAGCCCACCGTCAGCTCGATACAGGCCGGGGTCGACAGGGTCCGTGATGGCGACTACGACAGCATCATCGCCCTGGGCGGCGGCAGTCCCATCGACAGTGCCAAGGCCATCGCCATCCTTGGCAAGCACGGCGGCGCCATGCGGGACTACAAATTCCCGCGCATGGTTATCGAAGCCGGGCTGCCGATCATCGCGGTGCCGACTACCGCAGGCACCGGCTCCGAGGTCACCCGGGTCACCATTATTACCGATGAGACGACCGACGAAAAAATGCTCTGCATGGGCATCGGTTTCATGCCGATCGCGGCTTTGGTGGATTACAACCTGACCTTGAGCCTGCCGTCGCGGATCACCGCCGACACGGGCATCGATGCCCTGACTCACGCCATCGAAGCCTATGTCAGCAAGAAGGCCAATCTCTATAGCGACAGTCAGGCGCTGTCGGCGATGCGACTGCTGGCTCCCAATCTGCGGCGTGCCTATCACAACGGGGCAGACAAGGAAGCCCGCGAGGCGATGATGCTGGGGTCGACCCTGGCCGGCGTTGCTTTCTCCAACGCCTCGGTCGCGCTGGTCCACGGCATGAGTCGACCCATTGGTGCCGCCTTCCATGTGCCTCACGGCTTGTCCAATGCCATGTTGCTGCCGAGCGTTACCCAGTACTCCCTGCCTGCGGCGCCGGAACGTTATGCGGATTGTGCTCGTGCCATGGGGGTGGCCGATGGACAAGACAGTGTCGAGGTGGCCAACGACAAGTTGCTGAAAGAATTGCATGCGCTCAACGATGAACTACAGGTTCCTACGCCGGCACAGTTCGGTATAGATCGACGGACGTTTTTCGATCTGATGCCGACCATGGCCGAACAGGCGCTGGCCTCCGGCTCACCCAATAACAACCCCAGAGTGCCGAGCATCGACGACATGATCGCTATCTATCGCCAGCTCTGGTAAGCAAAATTCATTACCCACAACTCAACGGCAGCCGTGTGCTGCCATGTATGGACATGAGGAAAATAATATGACGACTGTAGGACACCTGATCAACGGCCAGCTGGTTACCGAAGGCACCCGGAGCCAGGATGTATTCAACCCCGCCACCGGCGAAATAAGCAAGCAGCTTGACCTGGCCTCGACAAAAACCGTCGAGCAGGCGATTGCCGCCGCTCAGGCTGCCTATCCCGCATGGCGCAATACGCCGCCGCTCAAGAGGGCACGCGTCATGTTTCGCTTCAAGGAGTTGCTGGAACAGAATGCGGACCGGATTTGTCAGTTGGTCGGTGAAGAGCACGGCAAGATCTCCCATGATGCCATGGGCGAGTTGCAGCGTGGTATCGAAAACGTGGAATACGCCTGCGGTGCCCCCGAGTTGCTCAAGGGCGAGCATAGCAAGAACGTGGGTCCCAATATCGACTCCTGGAGCGAATTCCAGCCGCTGGGTGTAGTGGCGGGGATTACTCCGTTCAACTTCCCGGTGATGGTGCCGCTGTGGATGTTTCCCATGGCGATTGTGTGCGGCAATAGCTTCATACTCAAGCCTTCCGAGCGGGACCCCTCATCCACCCTTTATATTGCCCAGTTGCTGCAGGAGGCCGGGTTGCCCGATGGCGTGATGAATGTGGTCAATGGCGACAAGGAGGCGGTCGATGCCCTGTTGCACGATGAGCGCGTTAAGGCGGTGAGCTTTGTCGGCTCTACTCCTATTGCCGAATACATCTACAGCACCGCCACCGCCAATGGCAAGCGCTGTCAGGCGCTGGGTGGCGCCAAGAATCACGCCATCGTCATGCCTGATGCGGATATCGACAATGCGGTCAACCAGCTGCTCGGGGCCGCCTTTGGTTCTTCCGGTGAGCGTTGCATGGCGTTGTCGGTCGCCGTTGCCGTTGGCGATGCCGCCGGTGATGCCCTGGTAGCCACCATGAAGGAAGCGATGCAAAAGCTGAAAGTGGGCCCTGGTACCGATAGCAGCAATGACTTTGGCCCGGTGATCACCCGTCAGCATCAGGAAAAGGTGGTGGGTTATATTAATAGTGCCGAACAGCAGGGTGCCACCATAGTAGTAGACGGGCGCAACCCCGAGGTTGCCGGTCATGAAAACGGCTACTTCGTCGGCGGGACCCTGATCGACAATGTCACGCCCGAGATGACCAGTTATCAGGAAGAAATTTTCGGACCCGTGCTGCAGGTGATACGAGTCAATACTATGCAGCAGGCCATGGATCTGATTGACGCTCACGAATATGGCAACGGTACCTGCATCTTTACCCGCGATGGCGAAGCGGCGCGTTATTTTTCCGACAATATCCAGGTAGGCATGGTCGGCATTAATGTGCCCTTGCCGGTGCCGGTTGCTTATCACAGCTTTGGTGGCTGGAAGCGTTCCCTGTTCGGTGATCTGCATGCCTATGGTCCGGATGCGGTTCGTTTCTATACCAAGCGCAAGACGGTCACCCAGCGCTGGCCTTCGGCCGGGATCCGTGAGGGTGCCGAGTTTTCGATGCCAACCATGAAATAAAAGATTTCGGCGGCCATCCGTCGTACTTTTCTCGCTAGTTTGAGCCGCATCTCCTTTGGGGGATGCGGCTCTTTATTTTGATGGCCATAACGTCGAAGATGAGCACAGATGTAGAATTATCAGCCTAATCTCCGGAAGGAACAGGAATGTCTGTATCGGGATCATTCATCCAGGCCGACAATATTTCAAAGAAGGACACCATGAAAAAAAGGCTCCCCCCTCTGAATTGGCTGCGCTCATTCGAAGCCGCCGCACGTCATCTGAGTTTTACCCATGCGGCCGGCGAACTGAGCCTGACCCAGGCGGCGATCAGCCAGCAGGTGAAGGGGTTAGAATCTCAGTTGGGGGCCGCGTTGTTCAAGCGCCTGCCCCGAGGTCTGGAGCTGACCGATGCCGGGTTGGCCTATCTGCCCGCTATCCATGAAGCCATCCAGCGATTGTCGGTGGCCACCGATGAAGTTTTTGGTCAGGGACGTATCCACCAGCTAACGCTTAGGGTAAACCTGGTGTTTCTGACCACCTGGCTGGCTCCTCGCCTCGGTCGTTTCAGGGCCAGGTACCCGGATATCGGCTTGCGCTTCACCAGCAATATCTGGTGCGGCGAGAGTGACAAGGAAGCTGACGTGGAGATTCGCTACGGAAAAGGCACTTGGCCGGGGCTGAAGTCCGATCGGTTGACCTGGGATGAACTGTTTCCGGTGTGCAGCCCAGCACTGCTCGATAATTCGTCATCATTTGAATCTCTTGATGCGCTGGGGCTGCATCCTCTGCTGCATGTGATCGGTTATGAAGAGGGCTGGGGCTACTGGCTTAACAAGACGGGTTATAGTCATCTCGATACACCTCGCGGGCTGCAATTCGATACGCTGATTTCGGCGCTGGAGATGGCGGCACAAGGCCAGGGCTTTGCGCTGGGCAGAAGCTCACTGGTTGAAGGCATGATTGCCGATGGTCGGCTGATTGCGCCCTTCAGCCAGAAGGTGGCTACTTCGGAAGCCTTTCATCTGGTGTATCCCGCCCATCAATACATACATCCTCATGCGGAAATCTTTCGCTCCTGGATTGTGGAGGAGGCCACCGCCGGCCGGGAGCGGCTGGAGTAGGCCATCGTAACGGGCGGCGCAATGCACCGTATCTGACCAGCTACACTAGCTAGACCGTTTAGCCAAGATAGCAGGACAGTCTCATGACCCAGGACAAATCCCGAAAATACTCCAGCCAGGTGGTGGACGGGCCCACCAAGGCGCCGGCCCGCGCCATGCTGCGCGCGGTCGGCTTCGAAGACGCCGACTTCAACAAGCCGCAGGTGGGTATCGCCTCCACCTGGAGCAATCTCACTCCCTGCAACATGCATATCGACGGCCTGGCCGTAGAGGCGGGCTGCGGTGCCGATGCGGCCGGCGGTAAGAGCATCATCTTCAACACCATCACCATCTCCGACGGCATTGCCAACGGCACCATCGGCATGAAATATTCACTGGTGTCCCGGGAGGTGATTGCCGACTCCATTGAAACCGTAGCGGGCTGCGAAGGCTTCGACGGTCTGGTGGCCATCGGCGGTTGTGACAAGAACATGCCCGGCTGCCTGATTGGCCTGGCCCGGCTCAATCGGCCATCGGTGTTTGTCTATGGCGGTACCATAGCGCCGGGTGCCAATCACACCGATATCATCTCGGTGTTCGAGGCGGTGGGGGCCCACGCCAAGGGCGACAAGTCGCTTATTGAAGTGAAACAGATAGAAGACACCGCCATTCCGGGCCCCGGAGCCTGTGGCGGCATGTACACCGCCAACACCATGGCCTCGGCCATCGAGGCCATGGGCATGAGCCTGCCGGGCAGCTCGGCGCAGAATGCGACCTCCGACGGCAAGCTGCAGGACTGCCATGAGGCGGGCGCCGCCGTGCTGAACCTGCTGGCGCGGGATATCAAGCCTTCCGACATCATGACCAAACCGGCGTTCGAGAATGCCATTACGGTGGTGATTGCCCTGGGCGGCTCGACCAATGCGGTGCTGCACCTGCTGGCCATGGCCCACGCCATCGACGTCGAGCTGAGCCTGGACGACTTCGTGCGTATCGGCAAGCGGGTACCGGTGCTGGCCGACTTGCGGCCCAGCGGTCACTACATGATGTCGGAACTGGTGGCCATCGGCGGCATACTGCCGCTGATGAAAACTCTGCTCGAGGCCGGTCTGCTGCACGGCGACTGCCTGACCGTGACCGGCAGGACCCTGGCGGAAAATCTGGCTACGGTGTCGCCCTATCCGGCGGGGCAACAGATCATCCGGCCGCTGGATAATCCGATCAAGGCCGACAGCCACCTGCGGGTATTGCATGGCAACCTGGCACCCGAGGGCTCGGTGGCCAAGATCACAGGCAAGGAGGGGCTGACCTTCAGTGGCCCGGCCCGGGTATTCGGCTCCGAAGAAGAAACCCTGGAACGGATCCTGGATGGCACCGTGAAAGCGGGGGATGTGCTGGTGATCCGTTACGAAGGCCCGAAAGGCGGGCCCGGCATGCGCGAGATGCTCAGTCCGACCTCCGCCATCATGGGCAAGGGGCTGGGGCAGGATGTCGCGCTGATCACCGACGGCCGCTTCTCCGGTGGCAGCCACGGTTTCGTGGTCGGCCATATCACGCCGGAAGCCCAGCAGGGCGGGCCGCTGGCTATCGTCGAAGACGGCGACATCATCACCATCGATGCCAAGCTGAACAAGCTGGAAGTGCAATTGTCCGATACGGACATCGCCACCCGATTGGCCCGGTGGCAGGCACCGCCACCGCGGTATCGTCGTGGTGTGCTGGCCAAGTACGCCCATACGGTCAACTCGGCATCAAAGGGTGCCGTGACCGATGCGCTGGATGATGACGACTGATACCCATCGGATTAAACGATCGATACTTTTTGACTGTTATCTCAATCCCGGACAAAGGGCCCGCTTCTCCGACCCGCTCAAGCACCTCCTTGTGGCGCTCAGCACATGACATCCCTGTCATGTGATGGTCGGTGAAGCAGATCCCTTTGTCCTCCTTGATAATCCGGCGTGGCCTGTTGGCACAGTCTGCGGACCACTCGGTGCTAAAGAAGAGGCAACAGAGAACGACTCCTACGACCGTGAAATGCCAAGGCCGGAAAATGCTCCTGCCGTTCCGGCATTCCCGCCCTCCCTGGCGGTCAGATGGCATTTCCGAGCCCCCATGGGGCAGCTTTCTGCCGTGTATCTTTGCTGGGTAATGGACCGAATATCCAGTGAATATTCGCAGCCGTTACCCAGAAAAGATGGCTAGCCCCATGGCGTGTCGTGGGAGACGGCTGTGTTGCCTCTGGTCTGAGGCCTCAATATGAATTGGTATGATATCGGCTGAAAAATCCGCAAACAGGCTCTTGAAAGTGATATTCGAGGGCCTTATATCTTTATTGAGGCAAGGGAATCGCTCAACCGAGGATTCCATGATTGCGCGCCTCGCCCGTCCATGATGGAGGGCACCTTTAACATCGCTCACAAGAGGATATTATTATGTCACGCTTCGATCTCACTCCCCTGTATCGTTCCGCCATCGGCTTCGACCGCCTGGCATCCCTGATGGAAAACGCCGCCAGCGGCAGCAGCAACACCGGCTATCCGCCGTATAACATAGAGCTGCTCAGCGAAAACCACTACCGCATTTCCATGGCGGTGGCCGGCTTTGCCCGCGAAGATCTGGACATCACCAGCCACGAAAACACCCTGATGGTGAAGGGTCATAAAGAGCAGGAAGAGTCCCAGAAGAATTATCTGTATCAGGGCATCGCCGAGCGCGGTTTCGAGCGCCGTTTCCAGCTGGCCGATCACGTCAAGGTGACGGGCGCCGACATGGAAAACGGTCTGCTGCACATCGACCTGGTACGCGAGGTACCGGAAGCGGCCAAGCCGAGAACCATCGCCATCGGCAAGGCCGAATAACCGCCGTCAGGCAGCCATAAACAACAACGCCGGCAACTTTGCCGGCGTTGTTGTTTATGGCTGCTGTGAGGCCCTCACCCCTCACTTTTTACGGCTTGGTCACTGGTGCCTGGTAGAGCGCCAGTACTTCTTCGGCCAGTATCTTGATGCCGGCCTGCACATCGGCTTCCGACTGGGCGTAGTTGAGGCGAATACATTGCTTGCTGTGCGCCCAGTCGCCGTCTTCGATACCCGGGAAGAAATAATGGCCGGGCACCACCAGCAGGCCTTTCTGCTTCAGGCGCTCATACAGCTCCTGACTGTGAACGGGCAGATCTTCGAACCACAGCCACAGAAATAAGGCGCCTTCCGGCTTGTGAATATGAAACTGGGGCAGGGGAATCGCCTGCTGCAGCCAGGTCACCGCCTGCTGCGCCTTGGCCTGGTAGAAGGGGCGAATCACCTCGTTGCTGAGGGTGATCACGTCGCCGTTTTCCATCATCGGCAGGGTCAGGGCCGGGCCCATGCTGCCGGGGGCCAGGTTGATGATGCCGCTGATGTTGGTCATGGCCTGGATGATTGCCGGTGGCGCCACCACTATGCCGCAACGCACGCCGGGCAGCCCCAGCTTGGACAGGCTCATGCACAGTATGGTGTTGTCGTTCCAGAACGGCTTGGCATCGGTGAAGATGATGTTGGGGAAGGGCATGCCGTAGGCGTTGTCGATCAACAGCGGTATGCCTTTCTCGCGGGCGATTTCGTCCAGACGCATGATTTCTTCGTCGGTCAGCACGTTGCCGGTGGGGTTGGTCGGGCGCGACACACAGATCAGGCCGATGTCGTCACCCACTTCCAGCCGATCGAAGTCGACGTGATACTTGAACAGGCCGTTTTCCAGTCGGGTGATGGTGGGTTTGCAGGCTTTGAAGTGATCTTCGCTCAGGGCGCCATCGCCATAGCCGATGTATTCCGGTGCCAGTGGAAACAGCACCTTTTTCTTGCGGCCGTCGCCAAAGTCGCCGGCCAGCAGATTGAACAGATAGAAGAAGGCGGTCTGGCTGCCGTTGGTCAGGGCAATATGCTCGGGGCCGACCGGCCAGCCCAGCTCCTTGGACAGCAGCTTGGCCAGCGCGCAAATATAGGCATCCTTGCCCTGGGGGCCGTCGTAGTTGGCCATGGCTTTCAGCAGATCGCCGTTTTTCACCAGTTGCTGGGACTGCTGATCCAGATAGGCGAGCACTTCCGGAATGGCGGCCGGGTTGCCGCCGCCGAGCATGATGGTGTTGGGGGTGGTCAGGCCCTGGTTGAGATCGTCCATCAGCTGGGTAATGCCGGCGTGGCGGGTAAACTTCTGACCGAATGCTGAAAATTCCATGAGATAACTACCAAAGAGAAAGCGGTTGCCGAAAGCGTCACGTTATCCGATATCGTCTTCGGTGTCGACCGAGGCGGGAAGCGACGACATCGCCCTGATGCTGAGCACGGTATTCAACACCAGGGCGATGCGTCCGGGGGGCTTATGGGGGCTAGTGAGGGCTAGTAAGAATAGGTCTGGGTCGGTCGGGCGTATTTGGCCGGTTGGGCTTCGTAGCTGACCTTGAGCGCCAGTACGGTGCATTTTTCATCGCTTTCCATGAAGGGGCTGAGTTCGTTGAGCATGTGCAGCCGGGCGGAAGAGTTCTGCCAGCGTTCCCAGCATTCGATATTTTCCCAGTTGGAAATCACATAAAAATGATTGGGGTGATGGGCGTCACGGTAGGCGTCTCCTTTCAGAAAGCCGGGCCTGTCGGTGATTTGCAGCATCAGGCTGCGCACTTTCTCCAGGTAAGCGTCTTCCAGCCCTTCGGCGATATGGCGTTCGATAATGACCTTGATCATCGGCACTCTCCTTGTCGTCTTTTGATGTTATTAATATGTAACACAAATTCCGGGTCATTTGGTAATACCAGCCGGATTAAATATCCGGCCAGATCGCTCATAACGCTGGTGTGGAGCCCGGTGTCGCCTGTTGTGTATTGCTAACTGTCAACTCCGGTATTCAAAAGAGGTTACAGGGAATGACTCCCGTGACCGTGACATGCCAGGGATGTCATGTCCGAGCTTACACGGATGTACTTGTAGCGTGTCATGGGAGTCAGCCCTGTGGCCTCATGACGTAATCTAGCGGACATAAGGCCAGCCAAATAAAAAGCCCCGCATCGGCGGGGCTTTTGAGATTCAAAAGGCGAGGGCTGTTATTGCAGCAATGATATATCGGCTATCTGCAGGAACAGGTTGCGCAGCTGGTTGAGCAGCGCCAGACGATTGAGGCGCAGGGCCTCGTTTTCTGCCATCACCATGACCTGATCGAAGAAGCTGTCCACCCCTTCACGCAGGGCGGCCAGTTCGCTCAGGGCGCTGTCGTAATCGGCGGCGGCGAACAGCGGCGTCAGACGCTCGGTCAGCTCGGCCAGCTGGCTGGCCAGGATCTTCTCTGCTTCGTCCTGCAGCAGGGCCGGGTTGACCTCGCTCGGGATCTCGCCCTCGAACTTGGCCAGAATGTTACCCACTCGTTTGTTGGCGGCGGCCAGGGCGGCGGCGGCGTCCAGCTTGCGGAACTGGCTGACGGCCTTGACCCGGGCATCGAAGTCGGCCGGACGGGTCGGGCGGCGTGCCAGCACCGCCTGAATGACATCCACGCCGTAACCCAGGTCCTGATACCAGGCGCGGAAGCGGCCCAGCATGAAGTCCAGAATTTCGTCGGCGGCCTTGGTATTGCTCAGCTTGTCGCCGTACAGCGCCTTGGCCTGCTCGATAAGAATCGGCAAGTCCAGATCGTAGTTTTTTTCGACGATGATGCGCAGGGCACCCAGGGCGGCGCGCCGCAGGGCGAAGGGGTCCTTGTCGCCTTTGGGAATCTGACCGATGCCGAAGATACCGACCAGGGTGTCCAGCTTGTCGGCCAGCGCCACGGCGGCGGAGATGTCCTGGCTGGGCAGATCGTCTCCGGCAAAGCGGGGCTGATATTGCTCTTTCAGGGCTAGGGCCACGGCTTCGTCTTCACCGTCGTGGCGGGCATAGTGCATGCCCATCACCCCCTGAGTGTCGGTGAACTCGAACACCATGTTGGTGACCAGGTCGCATTTGGACAGCAGGCCGGCTCGCTCGGCCCGGGCCTTGTCGGCACCGATGGCGGCGGCGATAAAACCGGACAGCGCACCGATGCGCTCGGATTTCTCGCGTACCGACCCCAACTGCTTCTGGAACAGCACGCTGTCCAGTTGCTCCAGTCGTGAGGCCAGGGTGGTCTTGCGGTCGGTATCGAAGAAGAATTGCGCATCGGCCAGGCGAGGGCGTACCACTTTTTCGTTACCGCCGATGATCTGACTCGGGTCCTTGGACTCGATATTGGTGACGAAGATGAAGGTTGGCAGCAGCTTGCCGGCCGCATCGTAGACCGGGAAGTATTTCTGGTCACCCTTCATGGTGTAAACCAGTGCTTCGGCGGGGACTTCGAGAAACTCATTCTCGAAGTTGGCGGTCAGTACCACCGGCCATTCCACCAGCGAGGCCACTTCTTCCAGCAGATCGTCGTCGAGATCGGCGATGCCATTCACGGCGGCGGCGGCCTGCTCGACGCCGGTCTTGATGATGGCCTTGCGACGTTCGAAGTCGGCCAGCACCTTGCCGGTGTGCTCCAGCGCCTGCAGATAGTCGTCTGCATGGGAGAGTTCAAACTCCTGCTCACCCATGAAGCGGTGACCGCGCAGGGTGCGGGCCGAATCGACCCCCAGAATGGTAGCCGGCAGCAGCTGGTCGCCCAGCAGCAGGGTCAGGGTATGCACCGGGCGGATAAACTGGATGCTCTTGTCACCCCAGCGCATAGCCTTGGGGATCGGCAACCGGCTCAGGGCCTGCTCGACCATGGCGGGCAGCAGCTCGGTGGCGGCCTTGCCCTTGATGTCGGCGATGTGCACCAGCCATTCGCCTTTGTCGGTTTTCAGGCGTCCGGCCTGGCCGACCTCGATGCCGTTGCCCCGGGCCCAGCCCATGGCGGCCTTGGTCGGGTTACCCTCGGCGTCGAAGGCGGCCTGTACCGCCGGGCCGCGTTTTTCCAGCTGCTTGTCGGGCTGGGCGGCGGCCAGGGCGGTAACATACACCGCCAGACGACGGGGGGCGGCATACCAGTGCACCTCGGCAAAGGGCAGGTCGGCGTTGGTCAGTTCTTGCTTGAGGTTGTCGGCAAAGGCTTCGCCCAGGCTGCGCAACGCCTTCGGCGGCAGCTCTTCGGTACCGAGTTCAACCAGAAAATTCTGTTCAGCCATGCTGGTCCCTTATCCTTCTTTTTTACACATGGGGAAGCCCAGGGCTTCGCGGGAGGCGTAGTAAGCTTCGGCGACGGCCTTGGTCAGGGTGCGGATACGCAGGATATAACGCTGACGTTCGGTGACCGAAATGGCCTTGCGGGCATCCAGCAGATTGAAGGCGTGGCCCGCTTTCAGAATGCGCTCGTAGGCGGGCAGCGGCAGCGGCGTTTCCAGCGCCAGCAGGTGCTGACATTCTTTCTCGCACTGCTCGAAGAAGCCGAACAGGAAGTCCACGTCCGCGTGTTCGAAGTTGTAGGTGGACTGTTCCACTTCGTTCTGATGATAGATGTCACCGTAGGTGGTTTTGCCCAGCGGGCCGTCGCACCACACCAGATCGTAGACCGAGTCCACGCCCTGAATGTACATGGCCAGACGCTCCAGACCGTAGGTGATTTCACCGGTGACCGGCTTGCACTCCAGGCCGCCCACCTGCTGGAAGTAGGTGAACTGAGTCACTTCCATGCCGTTGAGCCAGACTTCCCAGCCCAGGCCCCAGGCACCCAGGGTCGGGTTTTCCCAGTTGTCTTCCACAAAGCGGATATCATGCACCAGCGGGTCCAGGCCCAGTGCCTGCAAAGAGCCCAGGTACAGTTCCTGCAGATTGTCCGGCGAGGGTTTGATCATCACCTGAAACTGGTAGTAATGCTGCAACCGGTTGGGGTTTTCGCCATAGCGGCCGTCTGTAGGGCGGCGGGAAGGCTGCACATAGGCGGTGGCCATCGGCTCCGGACCGATGGCGCGCAGGCAGGTCATGGGATGAGAGGTGCCGGCACCTACTTCCATATCCAGCGGCTGTACTATGGTGCAGCCTTGCTGGGCCCAATAATCCTGCAATGTCAGGATCAGACCCTGAAAGGTATTGATATCGAATTTTTGCATGATGTTCGCGCCTTGATATAGGTGCATTCGCAGTGTGAAACTAGGCGGATGAGTATACCTTCTGACCCGATGCGAATATAGGCTTAGGGTGTGCCCCGTTCGCATTACAGCATACAAATGGCAAGGAGAAAGCATGCTGGCACGCTGTGGCTGGGTCAATGACGACCCCGGATATCAGGCTTATCACGACCGGGAGTGGGGTGTTCCCGAATACGATAGCCGAGCCCTGTTCGAGAAGCTGTGCCTGGACGGCCAGCAGGCGGGATTGAGCTGGTTTACCATTCTCTGCAAGATACCGGCGTACAGATCCGCCTTTGCCGATTTCGACCCGCAGATCATCGCCACCTTTACCGATCAGGATGTAGAGCGACTGATGCAGGACAAAGGCATAGTACGTAACAGGCTCAAGATCCGCTCGGTGATCGCCAATGCTCGGGCCTACCTCTCGATGCAGGAGCAGGGCATCGATTTCAGTCGCTGGCTGTGGGACTTCGTCGGTGGCGAGCCGGTGATCAATCGCTGGCCGACCCAGGATGAGGTGCCGACCAGCACGAATGAGTCGGAGGCCATGGCCCGGGCACTGAAACAACACGGCTTTTCTTTTGTCGGTGGCACCATCTGCTATGCCTTCATGCAGGCCACCGGCATGGTCAACGATCACCTGTTGAGCTGCCATCGGCATCCGGATCACGACAACCGCTGACATCCAGAGTGAAATGAGGCTTGGTAGAAGCCTGTGAGCAGGGCTATATTGTGGGGTACTTGTGCTTGCTACATATGGAACCTACTTTATGAAAAAAATCTGTCTGGCGGTTGCTGCGACCCTGGCTCTTTCCGCCTGTACTACCAACCCCTACACCGGTGAGCGGGAAGCGTCCAAAGCCGCTATCGGTAGTGGCCTGGGTGCCCTGGCCGGCGCGGTAATTGGCGGTGTTTCTTCTGGTGACAGTGACCGGAGCAAAGGCGTTCTGATCGGTGCCGCCAGTGGCGCGGCCCTGGGCGGCGGCGTGGGTTACTACATGGACGTACAGGAAGCCAAGCTGCGTGATCAGATGCGCGGTACCGGCGTCAGCGTGACCCGTAACGGCGACAACATCATCCTGAACATGCCGAGCTCCATCACCTTCGCGGTAGACAGTGCCGATCTGTCACCCAGCTTCTATAACACCCTGAGCGGTGTGGCCATGGTGCTGAAAGAGTACGAGAAGACCTATGTCAACGTGGTTGGCCATACCGACAACACCGGCTCCGCCAGTCATAACCAGGCGCTGTCCGAGCGTCGTGCCGCTTCCGTCGGCCAGTTCCTGATCAGCCAGGGTGCCGCCGCCAACCGTTTCAACATCCGTGGCGTTGGTTTCAACCAGCCGGTGGCCAGCAATAATACCGCCGACGGCCGTGCCCAGAACCGTCGGGTAGAGATCACCCTGAGCCCTATGTCCTAAGCGATAAACGCTGTACCTTGATGAAAAATGCCCGCACATGCGGGCATTTTTATTGGTGAGGAGTGAGGGGGGAGGAGTGAGGGAGAAAAACGAGGCAGTACTTCTCCTCACGCCTCACCTCTGACTCCTCACCGTCTTCAATTTCCTTTCTGGATCAGAAACTGATACGGCAGCTGCTCTATCTGGCTGGACAGCAGGGCGTGATCCATGAACTGGCAGAAGCTGGGAATATCCCGAGTGGTAGAAGGATCGTCGGCAGTCACCAGCAGGGTTTCACCGGCGGTCATGGTGCGCACCTGTTTGCGGACCATCATCACCGGCTCGGGGCAGCGCAGGCCGGTGGCATCGAGGTGATGCTGGGCATCGGAAAGGGACATCGTCATATCTTCGCTATCTTGCAATAAACCCGACTATTTTAATGCTGTTTAAATTGTGGTCAACCTTAAATCAGTGAGGGGGAAAGCGTGAGGGGTAAGACTTCACCCCTTACTCCTCACCCCTCACTCTTTACGTCTCACCCCTCACTCTTTACGTCTCACACTCGTTCAAATACGGTGGCGATGCCCTGGCCCAGGCCGATACACATGGTGGCCACGCCGAAGGTGGCGTCTTTGTGTTCCATCAGGTTCAGCAGCGTGGTCGAGATGCGGGCGCCGGAACAGCCCAGCGGATGCCCCAGGGCGATGGCGCCGCCGTTGAGGTTGACCTTGTCGTCCATTACTTCCAGCAGCCCCAGCTCTTTCAAGACCGGCAGCGACTGGGCGGCGAAGGCCTCGTTCAGCTCGAACAGGTCGATATCATTGATCGACAAGCCGGCGCGCCTCAGCGCCTTGTGTACCGCCGGCACCGGGCCGTAGCCCATGATGGCGGGGTCGCAGCCGGCCACGGCCATGGCCTTGATACGGGCGCGGGGTTTCAACCCCAGGGCGGCGGCCTTGGCGGCAGACATCACCAGTATGGCAGCGGCCCCGTCGGACAAGGCCGAGGAGGTGCCGGCGGTGACGGTGCCGTTGGCCGGATCGAACACCGGCCGCAATTGCGCCAGCGACTCCAGGCTGGTGTCCGGGCGAATCACTTCATCGTGCTCGAACAGGGTTAGGCTGCCGTCGGCGCCGTGGCCGTTGGTGGCCAGGATCTCGCTGGCAAAGCGGCCGTCCAGGGTTGCCTGATGAGCCCGCTGGTGGGAGCGTACCGCAAAGGCATCCTGCTGTTCTCGGCTGATGTGGTGCAGCCGGCCCAGCATTTCTGCGGTCAGACCCATCATGCCCGAGGCCTTGGCCACGTTCAGGGCCAGCCCCGGATGAAAGTCGACGCCGTGATCCATCGGCACATGGCCCATGTGCTCGACGCCGCCGACGATAAACACATCGCCGTCGCCGACCATGATGGCGCGGCTGGCATCGTGCAACGCCTGCATCGACGAGCCGCACAGCCGGTTGACGGTAACGGCGGCTACTTGCTTGGGCAGGCCGGCCAGCAGGGCGGCGTTGCGGGCGATGTTGAAGCCTTGCTCCAGGGTCTGCTGCACGCATCCCCAGTACACGTCTTCGATATCGGAAGCGGCCAGCGCCGGATTGCGAGCCAGCAGACCGCGCATCAGGTGGGCGGATAAGTCCTCGGCCCTGACGTTGCGAAAAGCGCCGCCTCTGGAGCGACCCATGGGAGTGCGAATGCAGTCGACAATGACGACCTCGTTGAGTGCCTTGTTCATGCTGTGGTCTCCTTGCGCCAATTAGGGTCTGTTGACCTTTCGAGATGATTTTTGCAGCAGTTTGTGGGGGATTGATACAAGGCAGAGCTTATGCCGTGTAGTCACTCTACATAAATAAGCGATAACGCAGTAGCAAGCCCCCACAAGCGCTGCCCTGCGGGTTCGGCTAAACGCGTTTTTCTCTTTGTTGAGAGGGCTTTGCTTAGAATGACTAGGCTACACCCCTCTCGTCGCGATAAAAACGCGTTTAACTCGAACAAAATTTAACCGCGAAAGGTCAACAGACCCTAGTAAAACGCCTTGTTGTCGGTGGCCATCCGGCGCAGACCGGAGCTGACGTGATAGAGGGGCCCCAGATGGGCGAACTTGTCGGCCAGCGCCACATAGGCGGCGAGCCCCATGTTGTCCAGGTAGCGGAACACGCCTCCATGAAACGGCGGGAAGCCGATGCCGTACACCAGTGCCATGTCTGCCTCGGCGGGGGAGCCGATGATGCCTTCTTCCAGGCAGAGCACCACCTCGTTGATCATGGGAATCATCATGCGGGCGATGATGTCGTCCGGCTCGAAGTCGGTGCGC
Organism: uncultured Oceanisphaera sp.; assembly: GCF_947495715.1. GTDB lineage: Bacteria > Pseudomonadota > Gammaproteobacteria > Enterobacterales > Aeromonadaceae > Oceanimonas > Oceanimonas sediminis. Next base: position 4,994 of record NZ_CANLZU010000007.1, on the reverse strand, counting down.
TCGGCTGCCACCTCGGCCAGCAGTTGGTAACTCTCGGCGTCCGCTTCTTTTCTGGGTTTGCCTTTCTTGTCCTGGCTGTGGGCATAGAAGCCCTTGCCGTTCTTTCGGCCGAAGCGTTGCTGTTCATACATCACATCGATGGCATCCTTGCCGGTCTTGCCCATACGGTCGGGAAAGCCGTCGGCCATCACCGCCGCCGCGTGGTGGCCGGTGTCTATACCCACCACGTCCAGCAGCCAGGCCGGGCCCATGGGCCAGCCGAACTGTTTTTCCATCACTCGGTCGATCTGCACGAAGTCGGCGCCATCGGCTACCAGTTGATTGAAGCCGAAGAAGTAGGGGAACAGCACCCGGTTGACGAAGAAGCCCGGGCAGTCGTTGACCACTATCGGTGACTTGCCCATGGCGGCAGCATAGGCGACGACTTTATTGATGGTGTCGTCGCTGGTCTGCTCGCCGCGGATGATTTCCACCAGCGGCATTCGATGCACCGGATTGAAGAAGTGCATGCCGCAGAAGCGATCCGGCCGTTTGAGGCTTTTGGCCAGGGTCGAGATGGGAATGGTCGAGGTATTGGATGCAATCACAGTATCGTCTGCCACATGGGCTTCCACCTCGGCCAGCACCTGTGCCTTGATTTTGGGGTTTTCGACCACGGCTTCCACCACGGTGTCTACGCCCTGCAGGCCGTCATAGCTGAGGGTGGGGGTGATGTTGGTCAGTACTTTGGCCAGCCGGGAGCCATCAATTTTGCCGCGCTCCAGCTGTTTATTGAGCAGTTTTCCTGCTTCGTTCATGCCGAGGGTCAGCGCCTGATCCTTGATGTCTTTCATTACCGCCGGAATGCCTTTCACCGCCGATTGATAGGCGATGCCGCCGCCCATGATGCCGGCGCCCAGCACCGCCGCCTTGCGGGCAGGCTCGGCAGCTTTGGCCGCCTGCTTGGTCTTGCCCTTGATAACCTGGTCATTGAGGAAAATGCCGACCAGCGCCCGGGCCACCGAGGTCTGGGTCAGGGTAATGAAGTTGCTCTGCTCGATGCGCAGCGCCTGATCCCGGCCCAGTCCGGCGGCGGCTTCGATGGTGGTGACCGCCATCATGGGGGCCGGGTAGTGGGGCCCGGCCTTGGCGGCCACCATGCCCTTGGCGGTGCTGAAGCTCATGGCGGCTTCCAGCTTGTCCAGCGTCAGGGGAGCTGTCTTTTGCGCCCTTCTGGCTTGCCAGTTCTGCTTACCGAGGGCGGCGTCTTTCAACAGTTGTATGGCCGAGGCCTGCAGCTGGTCGGTGTCGACCACCGCATCCAGCACGCCCAGCTTGAGACAGGCATCTGCCTTGTTATCCTGACCGGTGGTAATCCATTCCATGGCGTTGTCGGCGCCAATCAGCCGGGGCAGCCGTACCGTGCCGCCAAAGCCGGGCATCAGGCCGAGTTTGGTTTCCGGCAGACCGATGCGGGCGCTGGCATCACCGATGCGAAAGTCGGTCGCCAGAATGCACTCGCAGCCGCCCCCCAGGGCATAGCCGCGCACCACGCTAACGGTGGGGAAGGGCAGGTCTTCGATACGATTGAAAATGCGGTTGGCCTGCGACAGCCATTCGTCGAGTCTGGCCCGGGGCAGATCGAACATGTCCAGAAACTCGGTGATATCGGCACCGACAATAAAGGCGTCTTTGGCACTGGTGAACATCAGGCCTTGCAGGCCGGGGGCTTGCTCCAGCGCGGCAATGGCCTGCTCCAGTGACAGCAGGGTGGCACGGTCCAGCTTGTTGATGCTGCCTTTGCCGTTAAAACTGAGTTCAGCAATACCGTCTTGCAGTATTTGTACAGAGAGGACTTCGCCTTGGTAGATCATGCTCATGTCTCCTTAGATTCCCTTGGGCTGCTCCGACACTCCCGGGCAGGAATGAAATCACTATGAACAGAAAATCAGCAGAGTTCAATGACTGATTAAAACAATTGTTTTAATTTAATTCGGTTATTTTCAGAGGGTTCAAACGCGGTGAGCCATGAGCAATAGATGACTTCCCCGGCCGATTCGGCAACAATGTCGCGCTATTTTTCGCCGGCGCATCTATGCAGCCGGATAACCAATATTAGGCGGCTTTGTCTCGTCTGGGAGTGAACATCATGAATATGTCTCCCTATCTGATACCGGCCACTGCGGTGGTATGGGAGCAGGAGATCAAAAAAAGCCGTTTTATCGCCTATCTGGCTCATACTCCGGACGCCGAGGCCGCCAAGGCCTTTATCGGGTCGGTGCGCGCTCAAGAGCCCTCGGCGGGGCATCACTGCTGGGCCTTTGTGGCCGGCATGCCGACCGACTCGCGAGTGCTGGGCTTCAGCGACGACGGCGAACCCTCGGGCACGGCGGGTAAACCCATGCTGGCGCAGTTGCAGGGATCTGGGGTGGGCGAGATAACGGCGGTCATCGCCCGTTATTTCGGCGGTATCAAGCTGGGTACCGGGGGGCTGGTACGCGCCTATGGCGGCACTCTGGCGTCGGCACTGACGCAACTGCAAACCGTTGAGCGACGGATCATGGCTCCGTTGAACGTCAGGGTCGATTACGGCGATATGGCGTTGCTGGAATTTTTGCTCGGTGAATATCAGGGGCAATGGCTGCAGGTTGATTACGGTGCCGAGGTAACCGGTGTGCTATCGGTTGAGGCGCGCGCCGTGCCGGAGTTTTGTCGTCAGTTGCTGGACCGTAGCCAGGGACGAGTGGTGGCCAGACCGGTAGAGCCGGAGACTGGCTGAGTTCAGGGTCTGTTGACCTTTCGAGGTGACGTTGCAGCTCGAACAAAACCTAACCGTGAAAGGTCAATAGACCCTTGTATATTGGAAGTACCATGCATATACGCACAATTATCCGCATCGTGGGCATTCTGGTTGCCCTGTTCAGCGTGACCATGTTAGCTCCGGCCCTGGTGGCCTATATCTATCGCGATGGCGCCGGCCTCGATTTTTTCAGTGCCTTCGTTATCTGCCTGATCCTGGGGCTGGCGCTGTGGTTTCCCAATCGTACCCACAATAAAGAACTGAGGGCCAAGGAAGGCTTTCTGATCGTGGTGCTGTTCTGGACGGTGCTCGGCAGCGTGGGGGCCATTCCCTTCATGCTCAGTACCGAACCGGATATGACGGTGGCCGAGGCGTTTTTTGAATCCTTTTCTGGTCTCACCACCACCGGCGCCACCGTGATCAGCGGCCTGGATACGCTGCCCAAGGCGATTCTGTTCTATCGCCAGATGCTGCAGTGGCTGGGCGGCATGGGCATCATAGTACTGGCGGTGGCCATACTGCCCATTCTCGGCATCGGCGGCATGCAGCTGTTTCGTGCCGAAATACCCGGACCGGTCAAAGACAACAAGGTGGCGCCGCGCATTGCCGAAACGGCCAAAACCCTGTGGTACATCTATCTGTTGTTGACCATTTCCTGCGCCCTGCTGCTGTGGCTGGCGGGCATGAACCTGTTTGATGCCATCTGTCATTCCTTTTCTACCGTGGCCATCGGCGGCTTTTCGACTTATGACGCCAGCGTGGGCCATTTCAACAGCCCGATGATCAACCTGATTATCGTGGTGTTCCTGCTGATTGCCGGCGTGAACTTCAGCCTGCACTTTGCCGCCTTTGCCAACCGGGGAGTGCGGCTGTCGGTGTACCGCCTCGACCCGGAAGTAAAAGTGTTTATCGGCATACAGCTGATACTGACACTGATCTGTCTGTCGGCGTTGTGGGCGCACCGGGTATATTCGGATCCCTGGCAGGCGCTGGACCAGTCACTGTTTCAGGCGGTATCCATTTCCACTACCGCCGGCTTCAGTACCACCGGTTTTGCCGAGTGGCCGCTGTTTCTGCCGTTACTGCTGATGTTCTCTTCCTTTATCGGTGGTTGTGCCGGCAGTACCGGCGGCGGTATCAAGGTGGTCCGCATCATGCTGTTAAACATGCAGGGCATGCGCGAGCTGAAACGACTGATCCATCCAAGAGCCGTCTATCGTATTAAACTTGGCAATAAGGCGTTAGCTGATAAAGTGGTGGAGGCGGTGTGGGGTTTTTTTGCCGCTTATGCTCTGGTCTTTGTACTCTGTATGCTGGCGCTGTTGGCGACCGGCATGGAAGAGCTGACCGCCTTTACCGCCGTGGTGGCGACGCTGAATAATCTCGGGCCGGGCCTGGGGGATGTTGCTGCCAACTTCGGTACCACTACCGACGGCGCTAAATGGATAATGATCCTGGCCATGCTATTCGGCCGTCTTGAAATATTTACCTTGCTGGTACTGTTTACGCCTGCCTTCTGGCGTAGCTAAGAGGAGTCTATGGAAAAACTGTTGGTACTTTATTCATCTCGCAATGGTCAGACGAGAAAAATCATCGAAGCGATGCAGGATGAATTTAGCGGTTACGATGTGGAAGTGGCAGACTTGCATGGCCCTATTCGAAAAAACCTCAGCAAATATGACAAGGTGCTGATTGGCGCTTCTGTGCGCTACGGTCATTTTCACCGGGATCTCTACACTTTCATCAATGTCCACAGCGAACAGCTGGCCGCGGCCGATGCGAGTTTCTTTTGTGTCTGCCTCACCGCGCGCAAGCCGGAAAAAGCCGATCCCGGGAACAACGCCTACATCAAAAAGTTTTTGACCAAGTCGCCCTGGCGGCCTCGAACCATCGGCGTATTCGCCGGCGCACTGAAATACAGTGAATACAACTGGTGGCAGACCCGTCTCATTCAGATGATCATGAAGATGACTGGCGGTAGCACCGATACCAGCCGGGATCTCGAGTTTACCGATTGGGATAAAGTCAGGGACTTTGCCCGTCGACTGACGGGTAAAAGATAACGGGCTGTCGAGAAAATATACATAAAAAGCAGTTTCAGAGTGTTTTATGCACAAAGCCGCTTTTTTTAATAAAAATGTCAAAAAAGCCCTTGCGCAAAATCCGCGGTTCCCTATAATGCGCATCCACTGACACGGGGCAACACGCCAACGGT